>NZ_BSNY01000020.1 GCF_030160235.1 Mesorhizobium huakuii | reverse complement strand
AATTGAAGCCGCAGAGCGCCGCTTGATCAGCCTCGTCACCCAAATTCCAGCATAGCTCGAACCCATGCGGTAGGCAATCAGGTTTGTCGCCTCAGCCGGCTGCGGAGTGGAAACGGCGGCAAATCGGAGGGTGTCAGAGCCCAATACCCCGCCCCTTAGCGATGCCATGGCTGAAGGCGAGTTCAGCGCCCAGGCGACGACCCGAATCCACGTTGATGCCAAGCTCGCGTTTGCGGTTTGCCAGGAGGGATTCCAGTTGCGGATCGCGTTCAAGGCTCTTGGCCATTTCGGACATGGCCAAGCGCGTTGACTTGTAGCCGGACATGTCGCCGGCCTGATATTGCTCCTGTCCCGTACGGTCGAGCCTTTGCCAACGTTCGACGAAACGGTCGGCACGGCGGCCGGGATCGATGTCCATCCCGGTGCGGATTTCCGTTTCAAGCTGGAGAGCAAGCACGACGCGGCTGACGCGGCCGGAGCTCGCTTCACGAACCAGCTCGGGATTTTTCACATAAGCCGCTTCGGCATCGCGCCAACCATGAGGCCGAACCTTCTCAAAAGCGTTGCGCGCATCTCTCAATTCGCCCATCTGCTCGGGAGTCCCCTGCCCGTCCGCATTTCCGGTACTGAGGATCGCGTCGAGCGCACGCGCGTGACGCACAAGCGCTTGCGTACGAGCGCCGCGCAACGCAGCTTCCGGATCCAGCGGTGCTTCCGTGTTGCGCTGTACACCCGGCCCTGGCTTCTCCCTTTCCGGCGCGGCAGCGCCATCTCCGATCCGCACCCCAACAATCTCCCTTCCCGGCCCAGGTCCACGTTCGTGCCTGGGCTCGTCGTCTCCGGGAGAGCGCAACCCGTCCAGCAATCCGCCGATCCTGTCGCGCAGCTTCTCCGGAACGATCCGGCGCACGATCTCGACCACGCGCTCGCGGAACGTGATGCCGCGCCGCTCGGCATAGTGTTGCGCCGGGTCGACCTGCTCATAATCCGACGCCATGTCCTTGGCGCGGTCCCGTGACAGCGAGCGGACGAGCCGCTCGCGCGTCGTGAAGTCATCGCTGCCGTAATGCAGCTCCATCCCGTCTCGATGCCGCGACAGTGCGACGTAGCTGCCATGCGCATCCATGCCCGGCGTCGCCAGCACATGGGTCCGGTCGACGGTCATGCCCTGCGCCTTGTGAATGGTCGCCGCATAGCCGTGGTCGATGTGTGCGTAGTCTTTCAGGTCGAAGCGAACTGACCTGTCGTCATCGGTGCACACGGTCATGCTTTGTTTGCTGACTTCCTCCACCATGCCAAGCGTGCCGTTCTTGACGCCGAGCGACCGCTCGTTGCGCAAGAACATGACCCGGTCGCCGCTGGCGAAGGCCCTTGCACCGCGTTCGACATTCACGTGAACCTCGTCGCCGAGATCTCCAGCAGCGCGCATGCGCTCGCGCGCTGCCTGGTTTAGGGCGCGCACCTCGTCGTTTGTGTGGGTGAGGATGATCCGGCTCGCCTCTGGATGAGCCAGCCTGTCGCGATCCCAGTGCTCGACGAGTTCACCTCGTGCTTCGTCGCGCGTTGCAGCCTGATGCACCATGCCTCGTGCGTCGTAGGTGCTGATCGCGGCGCCGATCCTGCCGGTTGCCAGATCGCGCGTGGCATCGCGCTGCCAGTCCTCACGCTGCCGGCGCACCTGGCCGATCTCGACGCCGCCATGACGCTCGTGGATGGAACGGAATGCAGCGCCGGCCTCGATTGCCTGCAACTGCTGCGGGTCGCCGACGAGGACGACTTTTGCGCCAGCGTCCGCCGCATGGGAGAGCACGCGCTCCAACTGGCGCGTGCCGACCATGCCAGCCTCATCGATCACCAGGACATCGCGCGCAGTGAGCAGATCCCTGCCCTGTCCCCAGCCATGCTCCATACTGGCGATGGTGCGTGACGGGGTGCCTGAACCGCCTTCCAGATTCTCGGCGGCAATGCCGGACAGTGCCGCGCCTCGAACCTCGTAACCCGCCGCTGCCCATGCCTGGCGCGCAACGCCCAGCAGAGCGCTCTTGCCCGTTCCAGCATAGCCGATAACGACACCCAGACCGCGACCATCGGTGATGTGCGCAAGCGCATCGCTTTGTTCGCCTGACAGAACAAGCCCACGTTGCGCTGCGCGCGCCAGCGCTGCCTCGCGATGTGCATTACTCACCGCGTGTCGCTCGTCCAAATCCATACGCTCCGCAGCGCGGTGAAGGCGCTGTTCGGTGTCGATCATCTGCCTTGTGGTGAAACGGTCTTCGCCGCGTCCGTCCTTGCCGAGCTCGACCAGATCGGGTGCGTTGCTGATGGCTGCCACGACCGCGTTGAACTGCTCCATTCCCTCGCTGTGTCGATGCGAGAACTTCGCGATGTCTTTTCGGGTGAAGGTCGACTGCTGATGCGTGATGGCATCGAGCGCCACGGATGGATCGGCAATGATGCGCGCACCATTGTTGCGCGCGATCTCGCGATGCAGTTCGGCGCGATCTGCTTCAATGTCGCCAGCAGCAAGGCCGCTGCCCTCAATACGTTGAGCCGGTGCACCAATCTGGGTCTGCGGCTCCAGGGCAATGCCCTGCGCTTCGAGACTGCGATGGTCTATGCGGGCGTCGATGTCGAGTTCGGCAAGGCGCGCATTGGCCAGCTCCGCCCACCGCTCGCGCCAGCGCTCGACCAGCTCCGTCTGGTTCCAGTCGCGCACTTTCGGGCCAAAGCCATTCTCGTCCACGGATCGCATGGTCAGCATGACATGAGCATGCGGCTTGGGACTGCCATCTTCTGCCCGGTCCCAGTGCACATTGAGATCGGCGACCATGCCCTTGCTGACAAACTCGACTTGTACAAAGTCGCGCGCCAACTCGATGCCTTGCGCCTGGCTGAGCTCACGCGGCAGCGCAAACTCGACCTCGCGGGCGAGTTGGGCATCCTTGCGTATCTCGAAGGCCTCGACATCGTTCCACAGCCGTTCGCGGTCGCGCCAAGCCTCCGGTGCATCCTCCGGCAGCATCACCTCGGAATGAACGACACCGCGCTTTGCGGAGAAGTCATGGCTGCGCTCGATGCGCTCGTCGCGTAGCCGCGACGCTGAACGGTAGGCCGCCGACGCAACAGCGCTGCTCCCAGCCTTGCGGCCAATCACTTTGACATGAAGATGATAGATCGCCATCGCGACAGGATCATTTGCACGTCAAAGCGCACGTCGGCACGACGTATAAGCGCGCCCTCCCTCGAAAAATTCTCGGGATGGACCAGCCCGTCCCGGGCTGTCTCGGCAACCCTGAAGCCTTCAGGCGGACGCTCAACTATCATCGAGAGATCGACAATCAATGGAGACAGTCATGCGCAAACCGCGGGACTTCGACGCCGAACTGAAGGCGCTGGAAGACAAAGCGCGAGAGCTCAAAACGCGAAAGGTGCAGCAGCTTGGCGAACTGGTGATCGCTACTGGCGCCGATCAGCTCAGCACCGACGAACTGGCCGGTGCACTGGTCGCAATCACGGAGACGAACGACACCTCAAAGCGTGAAGCATGGGCCAAGCGTGGGGCGATGTTTTTCGAGAGCCGGTCCCGGCGAACTGCTCCGGCATCTCAGCGCAACCCTCGCAGCTCTCCAGCGCAACAAGGCAGCTCACAATCGCCGGCAAGCGGCACAGGCTCGCAATGACATGCGCACGTGGCAGGTCGAACGCCGCAAGCGCACCCGACATCTGATCGAACTCGGCGGGCTCGTCGTCAAGGCAGGCATTGTTGAGCTCACCAATGACGATCGCGCTACCATCTACGGCGCGATGCTCTGGATCGCAGCTAAGCTGCAGAGCCATGAAGGCGAGCAAGCACAACGATTATGGACTGCGGAGGGAAGGCAGGCGTTCGATGCGGAAATGCCCTAGCGGAACGCTGAATGGAGCGTCGACGTCAATTGTCTGCGAGAAATACGGATAAATGGAAGACCACGAATCTCGACCGAATTTCAAGATGACGTTGCGAGATGCTCAACGCCGCTGCCTTCCCGCCCCGCCAGTTTGACGATTTCGGCGAATCTGCCCTCGTCGACCTATCCGGCCATGCAGACTCCGTCGGTATGCCATCTAGGCCGCGACATCTCCTCAAATTCAGGTCCTGCAGCCGCTCGGCCAGCCTGCGATTGGAACCGAGATAGGCGTCTTCAAACTGTCTTACGACATAGGGCGGGAACCCGAACGGCGGCCCTGGCAGATGTCGTTGAAGAGCCAAAAGCGCTTCTGACATCGGCGGCAGACCTCGCTCGTTGAGCATTCTCGCAACCTCGGTCATTTCGGCGTTAAGGCTCCGGTTGGTATGAATTTCCTGCACCTGATCGATCGTGTCGATGCTAATGCCCAACCTCATCTTGAACGCACTCAGCAGCGAACGGGGCTGTAGTTTATCATCCGCATGTCTGCATCGGGGAATGCGCCGGCCCAGCTTTCGTAGAGACAATTCCAGTCAAGATAGGAAAAATATGCGGCACCGGTTACAATATCGCTGCGACCGAGCGATTTGACATCCTGAGCATAGCCGCTAGCTGCCAGGATGTCCTGCCGCCTCAGGACACAAACGATCATGACAACGTCCACACCCTCTTTCTTGAAATAATCAGCTACGTGCGGCGGATTGCAGATATGAAAGAATTCTGACGATTCGACGCCCCCGCCTAATTGACTTATCCCTACGCAAGCCGGCTCTGCGTTTGGTGAAGACTTGCCTGAGGAGATGATTTGCAATGGCCCGCACCAAAGGCTCATGAAAGCAAGCGAGAGATGCCGGCTTTCGTAGACAGGGCAATTAGGGCTGGCTGCGATATCTGCGCCATCGGCGATAAGGGCTACGTGCTCGGTGACGTCGAGAAGATGGTAGCGGCAGCGGATGATCTCGTACGCATTGGCGAAGAGTTTGGCGATCGCGATTTCTGGCTGCCCGAGATCGTTGCCCACCTGAAATCGCGTGGCCGACACATCGATCCGGAATCGCCAATCGAGACATGGTACGGCCACTGCGGGAATCAGAAGCTACAGTAGCGAGATCGGCTTCCGCGATCACGCCATTATCTCACCAATCTACCCTGTTAGTTCTGCGTTGCGGACTTGTCGATCCGCCAGGCCGGCACCAAATCGGGGTTAGACTCTCCAACCGAGTAGGTGTCGGCCAACCAACGGTCTACAATGTGATGCTTTAGCGCATCTTCGGCTTTGGCGTGATCTCCTCAACCCGCACTTTGTCGCCGATCTTCTGGCCGTATCGAGCGCCTTCTGTTTGTCCTTGGTGGTCAGCACAGTCATCGAGGCTTCTCGAAGACGCTGACAACGTAGGTTGTGGGCGACTTTGTCGGCCAACATCGTTACCCGGAGTTTGAAGATCGGCGCTCCAATAGAAATGGCCCGGCACGCGTCAAAAGTCGGGTGGACATTGGCATGCCGGGCCATTTGCGGGTGAGCTTGGATCAGGGTTCCTGCCCCGCAATGTCTAGATTATAAAGCATATTAGTGATTGCTCAACTGAGACTGAAGTCCCTGCCGGCCGCTGGAGGTGCACACCCCATTCCAACGAAGAACGGCGCTTCGTCCCCCGGTGATAATGCTTTCGCGTGTCCGTTTGGAGAGATTCTCTCCCAGCTGTCCTTCATTCGCAGGGTTCGTTCAGACTAGCGGATCGCTAATAGCCTTCTTAGCCGGCAGCCGGCATATTTTCCGAGCTGACGGCGAGGCCCGGTGTCCCCTCTGCGCGGAGGGTGCCGGGCCGCCTGCGATGTGCCGCACATCTTGGCCGTGTTAGTCAGGAACGCGTGTAAGGATTGCTGGGCACCGTATGCGGCCATCCGCCAGCGGATCGTGAAGGCCCGCCAGCCAATTTCCGGCCGCGCGCTTGTCGTAGTTCATGATCAAGCTGCCTCCGGCGGGCCGGGCAGCGGCGCCATATTTCCATCCAACTATGGAGTGCGGCGGACCTGATGGTTTCATCTAACCGCCGCACTGTAAGCCGGTGGCCAGGTCAACCGGCCCTAAAGGCCAGTTGTTATAATCCAAGGGTTGGTGTCATATCCCAACCGTGGCTTTTCCGGCTTTGCTCCGTCCGGAAATTTGGCTGTTCCGGTCAAGCTGCAGTCAAGCGCTGGCCTCGGCTTCTTGCTCGAATGTTTGGTAGAGCATAGGGCCATAGCATCACCGACCGCCACCTTCTTCTCCTTGGCAAAGGCGACACCAGTCGCAGCGATCGCGAGTGCCGCGCAAACTATAACCACTCTCATCGTCCTTCCCCACGGTTGCGCATCCCCAAGATGCCGGGAAGTGACGTAACGTCACTTTTTATATTAGCGCAAGCGAATATTGATGGCCTTTTTCACGACAGAAGTCGCGGGTGCCTGGCCCGACTCGTCTTAGCTGCCGACCAACAGCGGCACGGTAACGGTGGTGGCGTAGTTGATCGGAAAGGTGTCGAGGTAAGGAAAATCGACGACGAAGGCATAGGTGGCGGTCAGATGGGCCATGCGGAAACCGCCGCTCACCGGGTCGATGGCGATCGTCACGTTGACATCCTTCAAACCCAAGGCCTGCAATTTCTGCGTGGCGATCGATTGGATGTCGGCCTGGGTCAGCGTGTTCTGAAGCTGCAGCGAGCGCGACGATGTCTCCAGCGTATAGCGAACGCTGGACACCGAATGCATCGACCAGCCCAACGCGAAGATCCCGAACAGCAATATGATAAGGAACGGCGCGATCAGCGCGAACTCCAGTCCGGCCCCGGCTGATCGATCCCGCCTAAAGGCGCTTGCCCCAGCGCAATTCCAGGAAAAATGTGAAACCGTTTTCCCGGGAAAAGCGCGCAGCGCTTTCCCCAAGGAATCGCGGCAAAACAAAGAGCCGGGGCACTTCGCCGTTTCCGCGAAACGGTGAGCCCTCCTAGCGAACACGGATCACCTCCAGATGGCCGATGACGCTGGAAGCGGAAAAGACGCCGAAGGTGAAAGGCGGCGTCCAGGTGGCCGATGCCTGGATCTGAACATAGACCGACGGCACCTTTGGCCCGCTGCACAGAGTGGAGGCGTCGACCACGGTCGTCCCGCACATATAGATCCGGCTTAGCGTGACCTGGCCGTCCGCCGGCCGTTTCTCCCAGCTCGAAATGGCAACGGCCTGCGTCGCCGTATCATTGGTCGATCCTTCCATGATCAGGTTCGCGGCGGTCTTCACGCCGGCGCGCATCGACAGCGAGCTCGTCACATAGGACCAGCCGTCGATGATACCAAGCAGCGCCGCGCACAGGAACGGCAGGACCATCGCGAACTCGACTGCCGCAACGCCCGCATCGTCGCCAAGGATCGGCTTTGATCGGCGTTCCACGGAAGGCTACTCGACCAGCGCGACGGACTGCGTCGCCGGAATGTCGCGCATTCCCAGGCTCGTGCAATCCTGACTGATGGTTGAGTTACCCGACCATTGGATCAGGTCGGCAACAACCTGGGTGCACCCGCTCTTGCCGGAGAAATTGCCGAGATAATTGACCTGCTGCTTGGGGAAATAGAGCGCGCCCGTCAGCAGCGAATCCGCCGTGCCGTTGAAAGTGCTCTGTCCGCCGGTGCTCGTTCTGTCGCCATACATGAGCACGCCGGAATAGGTGCCCGAAGTCGGCGCGCTCAGGGACACGGTGGCGTTGCCATTCATCGAGACACGTGAGCCGCCGGCGAGGTAGATGGTGACGCCGTCACCGGAGACGTTGGCATTCGCATTCACTTTGAAATCGCCGCTCTGGATGACATAGACGCCAGGCTGCAACGTGACGGTGCCGCTGAGGCTGAGCCCACTGCAGTAGGTGCCGGGCTTCAACGTCGACTTGTTGGCGTTCTGGCAGGGGTTCGAGGCGGCAGGGGCCGGCAGGTCGGCAAATGGATCGGCGGCAGGCAGCGCCTGGGTTATCGGGGCCGCGCAGACGGTCGTAACGGGATTGCTGAGAGCAACACCGCCCCCCGATATCAGGCAATCGGCCTGCAGGCCCGCCGAGCCCTGGAGCTTGATGGCGTCCGATGCGATCGAATTGGCCATGACCGAGCAACCGATGAGCTTGACGCTGGTGTTGCCGGAAAACAGCGCCGCCTGCGAAGCGGATGGATCGAGCGCGAGCACGCAAGCCTTCGAAGCGTCGGTGATGAGGGCCACCGCCCTCGCCTGCTCGGGCACCTGGCCTTGCGTGAAGATCGAGGTGAAAATCCGGTCGACGTTCTGAGCGACGATGACCTCGACTGCTTTCTTCGCCGTGTTCGGCCCAGACACCGGCGGCGTGTTGACGACGATCGTGCCCGAGCCCAGCCCGTTCGTAGCGGCCGACTGTGTCGCGGCCGCCACGATCGTAGGCTTGTCGGAACCTGATATCTGTTCGAGCGCGCCAGCGTAAGCAGCGGCATCGGCCGTCGCCTGCAGCTTCAGGCTGTTGTAGTACCAGTAGGAGGTCTCCACGCCGAAGCCGGCCGCGCCTACGACGATCGGCAAGCTGAGGGCGAAAATGATGGCAACATTTGCACTTGTAGCCCGGCATATACCGGTCGCCATGAGGCGAAATCGGGTGAAGCAAATGAGGGACATAGCGAAAATTAGAAAACACGCACATATCAATAAACGGCTAAGAAATTCGTTTCATTTTTGACCTCTGGTCGATTGTATCCCTTGTCGCGGGCGCCATTAAAAAAGCCGGCGTCTACCAGCCCGTGCGCGCCATATGCTGGCCTCGGCTTATCGCGCCAAATCCGACCCGACGATGCGGCGGGTATAGGCGATCTCGACAGCAGCCACCGCCTCGCCCTTGGTGTCGGCCCGGCCTTGTGCACCGCCGTCGAAGCACGTCCAGGACCAGCTGCCCGCTGACGGTCCGTGCTGCTCCTTCATGATACGGCCGATGCCCTGCTCCTGAAAGCTTTCCCTCAAAGTCGAAATGCACGGTTTTTCCCGCGATGACGGTCCGTCCCCAGGATAACCGGACACGAGCGCCCCTGGCATCGACGAAGGTGAAGGCCTCGGCCTTGCTGGCGAATGTATCGATCGCGTGGTTGTTCTCGACGACTTGCCAGCCTCGCTGGTAAAGGAAGATGGAAAATTGGCTCGTGATGGGCGATATGGTTGCGCAGCGTCAACAAATCATCACAAATCGCCCGCGCATCATGAGCTTCGATTTTAGGATCCGTGCGCAAAGACCTTTAGCCGGTTATATCGCCACTTGTAATGGCTCTCATAGTTTGCTGACAATTGCGAGACCCAGAGCCCGCAGACAAATCACCCACTATAACCGCTGTTGGCACAGGATTGATGCCCCTATCTCTTTCCTGTCTTAAGGTGGTTTCACTTAGTCGCCTTTTGTCGTCTCGATGCCTTTGGGAGGGGCGGGCAAATGAATTCAGTTATCGCGTTAGCCACTCTTGGCCTAGCAGGGTGTGCTTCGGCCGAAACCATCCAAACATCGAAAAACACAGCTGTAGTTCAGTCATCGGCTGCGCCAGCGTGTGGTGAAATCGGAGCGGCCAGGGTTGCCCAGAAACAAGCAGCTGTTGCAACTCTCAAGGCCGGATAGGCGCTCGTTCTTTCGCCAGCGCACCACGGCCCGATATCTAGCATCGTCAGCATGGATATGCAGGACGAACCTGTCAGGAACATCCACGCCGGGATCAACTCGTAACTCCGCACCATGTGTGTGCTGGTTCCTGACGGAGCAATTGATGCTTACACCCTCGGCAATGATGACCCCATCCTTCAGGACAGCCGTTCGAGGATGAGCTCGTCGCTCAATGGGTGGACCATCGTTGCCCATATCTCTCATTCCTCCCGAAAATCCTGCAAGGAAGCGTGCCGCAAATCTTCCTCGCCGCGTAAATGCTTTACGCGGCCGATGATGCCGGGCTTGACCCATTGCGTCGCCGGCCGCTTCCTCCCCTTCGGCGCCGGCCCGGCGTGCTCCTGGACGCGCTTCCACAGTCGATCGCGGATTGCACCGCGCGAATTGATGAAGGAGCTATGCTGGAATTTGGGTGACGAGGCTGATCAAGCGGCGCTCTGCGGCTTCAAT
>NZ_BSNY01000019.1 GCF_030160235.1 Mesorhizobium huakuii | reverse complement strand
TTCAATGGCTTAACGGACAGTGTTCGCTATCCGTTCACGTCCAACTGTTCAAGTTGGGTATGACGCCTGGTTTCAAGGTCGTGCAGCCCTCAGCGGCGCCCGCCGAATCAACGCCAACAAAGCAAGGCCCCTGGACGAAATACGGCGCTCCGGCTCCGGCCGGTGCCGCAACACCGATCAGCGTCAAGGCCCCCGACGGTTCGACCGTTCAGTTTCCGGCGGGAACCTCGGACGACGTGATGACGAAAGCCATGCGCGAGACGTTTGGCGGCCAGGCGCCGATCTCGACCGCCAAGGACGTCGGCGAATCCATCGCTTCCGGCGTGCCGCGCGGCGTGGTCGAAAGCGCCATGTCGCCGATCACGCTGAACCGCGTGGCGGGCGACGCCGGCGGTTGGCTGTTCGACAAGGCCGAAGGTCCGGTGCGTTCCATGCTCGGTCTGGATCCGGCCACGCCCGGTCCCGAGCACGACCACTTCAAGGACGCGGTGATCAATCCGCTGACCGGCGCGGTGAATTACGCCCTGCGCACGATTTCCGGCAACGACAACGCCGACGTCCGAACCGGCGTTTACGACGCCCAGGACAAGACGCGAGACGTCATGGACGCCGTGCTGCACAAGCCGCAGACCACGCCCGGCAAATGGGCAGGAACGATTGGCGAATTCGCCGCTCCGGGCGGACTGCCGAGCAGGGCCGCTCGGGCGGCGCCCGGCCTCGCAAAAGTGGGCCGTTACGCCGAAGAAGCGCTTGGCAACGTCGTCGCTCCGGCAGTTGCGTCCGAAGCGGCTGGCCAAGCGACGGAGGGCACGCCCTACGAGGGCATGATGCGTTTTCTCGGCGCGCTGTTCGGCAACGTCGGCGCCGCGGCTACGCGCGCCCACAACGCGCCTGACGCGGTGATCCGACGCGCGACCAATGGCACGACCGACGCCGAATGGCAGGCCGCGCAGCGGCTCCAGGACAACGGTCACGGTATCGATCTCTCGAGCCCCGAGTCGCTAGCCCAGGCCCGTGGCGGTGCCAGCAAACTGCGTGACATCTTGCGCGTGGTCGAAGGGTCCACGACAGGCGGCAATATCACCGCGCCTTTCTTCGCCGCCCGTCCGGCCCAGGTCGACTCTGCTGTCGGGGGCGTGCTCGACCAGATCGCCCCGCAGCACCCGCAGCCGTCCACGCTCGGCCCCGCCGCGGCGGAAGCGGCAACGAACGTGCTCGACCAGACGCGTCAGGGCATCAACGCGCAGACGCGGCCACTCTACGACGCGACCGGCGCTGTCGGTCCGGCAGGGCCGGTGCGGCCACAGACGATTCCGCAAGCGGAGTTCGCGCCGATCGCGGCTGACCCGCGCTTCACCGCGGCGCTGGCGCGCCTTCGCGGGAACGCGGAACTGGCGCCCGACTATGCCGGGATGCCGGACAATTCGATCGCCGTCGTTGACGCGGTGACGAAGGACATGGCGGCGCGCGGCGAAGCCCTGTCTAATTCGGCCAATCCGCTTTACGGGCCAGAACTGGCCGGTCGCCAGCGTGCCGGCGCCGCGACCGCGCGGAACATTGCGACGCAGCAGTCGCCGGAATACGCCCAGGCGCTCGCCGAACAGGAGCATCTTCGGCGCACGCAACTGAACCCGCTTGAGCAAGGGCCGGTCGGTCGCGTCGCCGCGGCAAAGGACACTGCTGGCGCCGGCAACGCCATTCTTCCGCAGAACCCACTCGCCGGGTCCGCGCCGGAGGCTGCTGACGCCGTGCAGCGTCTTACCCGCCAAGATCCGGAAACGACGGCGGCGCTCGTGCGCCAGAACCTCGCTGACCGCTACGCTACGGCGCAGACTGAGACCCAAGGCGGTAGCCGCGAATCGGCGGGCGCCAAATTCCATCGTAGTGTCGCCGGAAACGACGCACGGCAGGAAGTGTTGGACGCGGTGTTGCGCAACCTACCCGGCGGGCGGGCCGCTACGTCGATGCCGGAATTGCTCCACGTCCTGCAGGCGACAATGCGGCGCGACGCACCAGGCAGCACCACGGCCGCCAATCAGTTGGTACATGGCGATCTAGGCGCCAGGTCGCCCCTGGGCACGCTGATCGATCTCACGAAGTCCCTCGGCACCAGCTTTATCACCCAAGCTGGTGATGCGGCGAAGCGTGCACAGTTGCGAGGCAATCTTGCGGACTTGGGCGATATCTTGACCGGGCCGGAAGCCGTCCAGCGGACGCGAGCCGCGGCCGATCGCCGGCCGGCTGTCAGCTACCCGGAGGCCGGGTTGCGGACGCTATTTGAGAGTGGACAGACGCTTCAGGATCCGCGAGGCGCACGCTGATGCTGCGCGTTTCGCGTTTCGATGCGCTTCAAGCGCCGACGGCTCCGGGCATCTTCTCGCGCGTCTCCGAACATCGAGAAGACGATGTTGGCAATGCCGACGCAAATCAGAACGCCGACGACGGTTAGCACAATGTCCATCTTCTTCCCCCTGGCAGCGAGTTCAGTGCCCGCCCTCCTTACATGCTAGCTGACGGAGGGTTTGCTGCCTTGTTGTCGGAAGACCTAACTTCCAACTCCAGCCACTTGTTTTTCACAAGGGCACGCATGGCGACTGCGATTTGATCGCGACTAAACTGCTTCTTACGTTCGCTCCAAGAATGAATCGCTCTCTCGACGTCGTCGAGCGTCCTAGCGCCTTCGTTCTTCACGACCCAATAAACCGTCGATAGCAATTCAAGCCCGTAGGGTGTTTCAAAGCCCACAACGAGTTCCGCCACCCGATCGAACCGGCGCCTCGTTTCGGCGTCATCTGCGAGGTAACGGTCAGCGTCTTCATAGGCTCCGGGAACCAGACGTATTTGCTTCGTTGGATCATCACCCCCGTCAGAATACCCCGATACGAGGGCTCCTTCGATGCTGTTGAACACGTGCTTCAGGTTTTGGGCGTAAGGCCCATAGTTGGCTTTTGCGTATTGAAGACGAAGGCCCTGACCAGCCTCCTGCATGAAAAACATCAATTTGTGAGCTTCCAGAAGCGTCACGAACGGATCCATCAAACCGTTCAGATAGCGTTGCAGAAGGACGACTAGGGCCGCACGGCCAGGGGTCATGTTGGGCGTTCGGCGATTGCGGGCTAAAGCGGCTGCGTCCGGCGCGCCTGAGGGTTCGTAGATAACAACCTCGGCGTCAACGGAATCCATGGCTTCCACGATGCGTGGACGCACATCAGCCCAATCCAACCCACCCAGGCCCGAGCCCAGTGGCGGAATGGCGATAGACTTGATACCTCGATCCTTTATGACTTTTACGAGCGCCTGAAGCCCCGCATCGATGTCTTCCATTCGGCTTTTGCCTTTCCAATGCCGTTTGGTCGGAAAGTTGATGATATAGCGAGGCGACAATTCGCCAGTTTCGACGACAAACATCTGCCCAGGACGGACCTCATTGCGAGCACACGCCGCGGCATAAATTTTGAAATTCGACGGAAACGCATTCTTAAACTGCAAAGCGATGCCCCGGCCCATGATGCCTACGCAGTTCACGGTGTTTACCAGCGCCTCGGCGTTGGCCTCCAAAATGTTGCCGGTGGTGGACTTTATCATCGCCATTCCTCAGTAGTACCAAGCCGGCATTTGTTGCACTGCGGGCTTGTGCGTGGCGTTCTTCACTGCGGCGGTCGCAGCGTGGAATGTTGCAAGCGTATTCACTCCGATACGTTCCACAAGATGCCACGGAAAGTGGTGATAGAACAGGAATTCCGCCTGTTTCGCCTCTTTTATTTCCGAAGCAGCCCATTGTCTGGCGGCTATGTGAGCCCAATTCAGGTTGCCCAAATCAGCCTTGGATCTCCAAAACTTAGTGTAGGCCGCACCGGCATTGGAACCAGCGATTGTCCAACTGTGTCCTCGCTCGTCCGCCCAGTCGATAACCTTTCCGAGGTCGGCTTCCAAATGAACAATTGGGTCTTGCCCGCCTCGATACGTCAGCTCGGGATTATTGGCACAGTGGATCACGTAGAGCATCACTGATCTCGGGCAATAATAGAATGGCGTGAAGTCGCTCACCCTGGCGTCGGAATAGCAAGACACGGGCAAGCTGAAGCGACGGTTCTTGATCGCATTCATACCTATCGTGGTGCCGCCGAGCGCAGATTTTTTTGCCATCTCTGCGTCGCAATAGATGCGACCCTCAGTGATGATGGAAGGCAGCTTGTCAACGTTGACGATGTGGTAGATTTTCTGATCAGCTGCGGGGAGGGGCATCGGTTCTGACAATTTGTTCGTGGCGTGACACTCTCGAATTCGCTCGATTTTAGTCCTATGCGAAGCGAGCCGTCCGATCAATCGTCGTTCGCCGCCTTCGACGCACTGCCTGTTCGGCACAAATAGGCACTCTGTTGCGGGCAGAATTGAGTTCGCTCCAGGCGGCACTTATGATATTCTGAGGGCCGCCGGAACCGCGCGAAACTCGGGCATTCGCATCACCCGCCTTGGTCAACCAAGGCTTCGATCAACCAGCTTCCAAATCGCTCTCATCATGTTGAGAAATTGTCGTCCCAAAGCGGACGGCACCGATCGGGAAGCCGTGTTGCGAGTGATGCCATATGTCCTCCCCGTCAAAGCCCGTTATCGATTTCAGCTATCAATACCTGCCTTACGGGTCGCAGCTTGACAACGACCTGGCCACGCTCGAGCGCGGAATAGGCGACGCGATCGACGCTCTCGCCGACGTGCGCCGCAGCGACGGCGCACTGCCGAACGGCAAGGTGACTACCGACAGCCTGTCGCCGGCCGTGCTGGCGCTGCTGCGCGGCGATGGCCCGACAGGCCCCGCGGGGCCGACAGGACCGGCCGGCGTCGGTGCGACAGGCCCAACGGGCTTGCCGGGCGCTACCGGGCTCACGGGCGCCACAGGGCCGACGGGTGTGACCGGACTGACCGGGGCAACCGGCCCGGTGGGTGCGACAGGCGTCATCGGCCCGACCGGTCCTGCCGGCGCAACTGGCGTTACTGGTTTGACCGGAGCAACCGGCGTAACGGGGCTGACCGGCCCGACCGGTCCGACCGGGCCGGCCGGCCCCGGCCCGACCACCGTATCGCGCACGACGCTCAAGGCGTTGGACACGGCATCGAATACGGTCGCGACGCTCTCGGAAGGGCTTCGGTGGGGTGTTTTCCATTGGCGAACCGGGGATTTTTCCGCCTTTGTGGCGGCCGATACCGCGGAAGCCATCTACATCAAGGCCAACGGCATCTTGTCATCGGTCGGTTGCTGGGTTCGCCAACGCACCAATCTTCGGGTTTACCCGGAGTGGGCCGGCGCGGCGCACGACGGCGCCACGGATGACCAGCCGGCTTTTCAGGCCGCCGCCAATCTTTGCGTTGCCTTCGGGTGGGATATCGGCCTGTCTTCCGGCGTCTACAAGCTGGCCAGCACGGTAGCGGTTTCCTCCGCGGCACACACTTTGGTAATCAGCCAACAGAACAAGACCGTCAACATCATCGGGGAGGGGTCGGGCAACACCCAAATCCTCCACTCGGGCTTCAGCGGTCCGGCTTTCGACTTCCAAGGCAAGATCGTATCGTCCGGCGTGACGGTTAAGCAGTGTTTCCAGGGCTTTGCCCTCACCACGGCTGTCGCCGGCCTGGGAACCGGCTTCAAGCTCGATAACATCGCCTACGCCACGTTTATCGATGTCGCTACGTTCTCCTTGCTGCTGCACATTTCAGCAACGGACGTGCTTACGACGTCCTTCCACGGGTGCATCAGTCTTTACGGCATCAATGGGTACAACTTCGCGTACAGCGATTTCTCTCGCCCGAATGCCATTTCGTTCCACGGGTGCTCGTTTGCGGGCCACAACGAAAATTGCCTCACGGTAACAGGCGGAACTGCGCTCACCTTCTACGGCGGGTCGGTAGAGAATTTCGGCGCGAGCGGCACAGGGCCATTCCGCGCTGCGATCGTCCTGACAAACCCCGGCGTTGAGGGCGGCATGGCTCTTGCCATGTACGGCACACACATCGAGGGTAACAACGGGTTTGCCGATATCCTGGTGAACCACTCGGGCGCTGACCCCCTCACCATCGTTCTGGACGGCTGCAATATCCAACGCGGCGGCGCGGTCAAGACCACTTACAATCTGCTTGTCCAGCAGAACACGGCCGGAACCGGCAAGGTCACTGTGGTCTCGCGCTCGTCGTTCCGGCACTTCTCAGGGTACACACCGACGTCCGGCGAACCCGCCATCCGGTTCGTCTCCGATCCCGCATGCGAATATGATGTGGACGTGTCGGGGTCGTATTTCGGGGATCCGCTCTACCAGTGGGTCGAAGGGTCAAAGGCGGCCAGCGCCCGCGCCAAGTTCGTCGGAGCGACTGGCGCGATTCTCTCGGCAAGTGCCGTTAAGAGCGTGGTGCGCAATAGCGCCGGACTTTACACGATCACGCTGCGAAACGCCCTCAAAGGCAGCAACCCTATCGTCACGGCAATGGGGTCAGGCGTGGTAGTCGTTCCCTATCTCGGCACAGTTACTCCCACGACGATTCAGGTTGGCTGCGTCAACTTGGCTGGCACGGCGACGGATCCGACACATTTTTCGGTTCGGATTGAGGACGCTTAGCCTCCTTGTCGTATAGCGCCCTTACCGCCTCGGCACGGCGGGCGTCTAGCCGTTTCTGAAACATGACTGAACCGTTGTACTCGCTCATCTCGGCCGCCTCATAGAATTGGTTCAATCACCAAGCACACATCATCGGAGTACAGTCAATGCGATTTCATGTCGTTTCCTTGGCCAACACCCACGTCACGGAGGCTTTTTCTGCCTGCGCGTTCACCAATAAAGTGAAATATTTCTGTCGAATGATAAAAGACCGCAGCAACAAGGTATTTCTCTACGCCGGCGAGCAGAACGAAGCGCCTTGCGGCCAACACATCGTCTGTATCCGCGAGGCCGAGCGGGCCGCCTATGTCGGCGACCGCCACTACACGAACGCACAGTGGGATCCGGCATTGGGGCGAAGAAGATGAGGAAGCCTAGTTCGGGTGCGTCTCCTTCCGCGATCACGCCATTATGCTCCCCTAATAAATCGGCCATCTGTGCGGCGCGGCGGACCTGTTTCCGCCTGGCCGGCGCCTTTTACCCCAACGCCCCCCGCCCAACGAGGCGTCGGCCACCTTTCAATTAGCGCTTCTTCGGCTTAGGTGTGATCTCCTCGATCCGCACCTTGTCGCCGATCTCCTTGGCCATATCGAGCGCCTTCTGCTTGTCCTTGGTGGTCAGCACGGTGCGCCAACGCGGTTTCTCGAATATGCTGACGACGTAGGTTGTAGCCGGCTTGTCGGTCATCGCTACCCCAGGGCCTAAAGACGGCGCGCCTTAACGCTTATTCAATTCATATATATTAGAATACGCTAATGCGATTCTCCATTCTGCTTTTTTGCTTGGGGACCTTCTTCTGTTGGGATTTCGCCGCCAACAATGGCGAATTCACCGCTAGGCTTGGCATGCGAGTTGCCAACCTGATGCAAAAGTCAGGCATTTGAGGTTTGGAAATCTCGCCCCTACCAAGGAGGCCGAACCTTTTGGGTCCAATAATAGAAACAGCCCGACGTGCGCCACCAAGGTCGGCGGAACCCAAGCGCACGTCAGGCCATTTGCGGGTGGGTGTAGCTAGGGGGTACTGGCCCGCAATGCCTAAGTTATAGGCATATTAGAAATTGCTCAACTAAGACTGAAGTCCCCCTGTGCTCCTCGATCGAAAGTCGGCTTCCAGTCGTGGTTGCGCTTCGCGTTTACGCCTTCGTAGTCAGGAATGCAGGTGAAAAACACCGGGCGCTGATCTCGGCCGTCGGCTTTGCAGTGCGAGCAGACGAACAGCCCGACAAGATCGTCATGCATTGAGCCGTGGCCTGGCCCGAGGCGGTCTATCAGCGCCTGGATGTCGAGTTTGGTCGATCTGCAGCACATGGGATGGCTGCAGTTGACGTGCACGCTTTCGCGCGCTGCTAGGGTATCGGCTAGGGTCTTGAGAGGCATGGCGATCTCCGTTGGAGTGTCGCCGCAACAGGAGGATTATATTCCCCGGCTCGGGCTCGGTGGCAAGGCTATTCGGTCAAGCCAGGGTCAAAATGCACAATTCAATCGAACAGTGTGCGGTAAAGGCTCTCAACCTCTTCATCGATTTCCTCACGCTTGATCCCGAGGGCTTTGGCGTCGGGAAACAGCTTGTGGGTTATCTCGGAAATAGAAACAGCGTCCGGTTTCGTGGTCTCGGGCACGTTGTTGGCAATCCACCGATGCAAGAAGTTGATTCCGCGCGTGCTCATGCCGCGATAAGCTGCGCACGCATATTAGGTTCCGTTTGAGGAACCCGGGCCGACGAAGCCGGCTCTTAGGATGACGATGTGGCGAGCATTTCGCGAAAATCCACTGAACGTTAAGCTGCTGCTGACAACCGCTGGTTCTCTAGCGCCTCTTCAAAACCGAACATGAGTCGTGAGCTGAGAGTGTTGCGCAACTGCAACGCGCAGTGCTTTTTGCCGGAGGTCACATGGCGCCCAGTAGGCGACCACTCCATAAGGGGGTACTAAGCTACTGATACGCATTTGATTGAAGGGGCTTGCTATGAAATCTATCCTACTTGCAACCGCCATATTGGCGGGACTAGCTGGCGCCGCCCACGCAGCCGACGTTCTGCAGGAGGCGCCCGTTGCTGCCTCGTTTGACTGGACCGGCGCTTATATCGGCGTGAACGCTGGCGGCGGTTTCGGCACGTTCAAACACACGGCCACCGGCAGCCCCGTGAGTATTGATGTCAGCGCGAGCGGCTTTCAGGGCGGTGTTCAGGCTGGCTACAATTGGCAGTCTGGCCAGGTGGTCTATGGTGTAGAGACCGACTTCCAGGCGGCCGACATCAAGGGTGATCTTTCGTTTCCTGTCACCCTCTTGGAGACCAAGGTCGATTGGTTCGGTACGCTGCGTGCGCGCATCGGCTATACGCCTGTTGACCGCTTCATGATTTATGGCACGGGCGGTCTCGCCTACGGCCATTTTGAAACTGCTATCAACAATGGGTCACTCAGCGGTTCGAAGACCAAGGCTGGCTGGACCCTCGGCGCTGGTGCCGAATACGCCATCAACACCAACTGGACGATCAAATCCGAGTATCTCTATACCGACCTGGGCAAGGCGGACGTTATTAACCTTGGGGGCAACACCCTCACGGACAAGATTGCCTTCCACACCGTTCGTGTCGGTCTGAACTACAAGTTCTAATCCATCGGCGGACCACGACAAAAAAGGCCCCGGCTCGTCCGGGGCTTTTCCTTTTTAGCCACCGCCATTGTCTTCCTCCCGGAAATCCTGCAGCGAAGCGTGCCGCAAATCCTCCTCGCCTCGCAAGTGCTTCACGCGGCCGATGATGCCGGGCTTGACCCATTGCGTCGCCGGTCGCTTCATCCCCTTCGGCGCCGGCCCGGCGTGCTCCTGGACGCGCTTCCAAAGCCGCTCTCTGATCGCCTGGCTGGAATTGATGAAGGCCGAGCCGACATATCGGCCTGTCGCTCGATCGGCCATAAGGGCGAAGGCAGGCTTGCCGGCTTCACGCTCGACGCCAATCAGTTCGTACTCGTCGACCGAGTAGGATTTCGCCTTCAACCAGTTCGTCGACGGGCCGCTGCGGTATTTGCTGTCGCGCCGCTTGGATACCATGCCCTCTAGGCCACTCTGTTCGAGCAGATGAAAGATCGCCTTGGCTTCGCCCGGCAGCGGCTCGCTGAACTGGATCCGGCCGCCAAGCGCGATCATACTGGCCAGGATCTCGCGCCGATCCTCGAGAGCCATGTCACGCAAATCATGGCCGTTGAGGTGCAGTAGGTCGAAGGCGACGAAATAGAGATCGTGCGGCCGACGGGTGATCGCCTTGCGCAACTCGCCGAAGTCGGACAGGCCGGGTTCGTTCAGCACAATTATCTCGCCATCGATGATGGCGCTTTCGGCGCCGAGGCTCTTCGCCTCCTGCACCAGGTCGCGATATTTCGACGTCCAGTCATGGCCATTGCGCGTGTAGATGCGCGTGCCGTCCTCGTCGATGATCATTTGCGAACGGTAGCCATCGAACTTCACCTCGTGAATCCAACCGTCCCCTTCGGGAGGCTCCTCGACAAGGGTCGGCATCAAAGGCGGAATGAACTTCAAACGCATGCACAGACTCGCAAAACCGCGATTCAATTAGCATGTGCTAAAATGGTTCCGGAACTTTTATTGAAAAGCGAGGTTCGATCGGTCATGACAAAGCTATCAGACCTTGGGCCACTCATTCCCGGCAAGCTGCACGGCGGCGACCTCATCCGCGAAGAGGGCCATTTCTACAACTGCCCGAACTGCGGCCAGAAGGTCGATCAGCGGGACCTACGCCAAGTCTTCTGGCATGAAGAGCCAGGGCACGAGCCGCTACAGCCCGAAACCGTAGCGACGATCCTCGAGTTTTCTCGAAAGAAGTAGCAGGCCGCCGCTGGCGACCACAGGCAAAAAGAGCCCGCCCGGAAATGGGGACCAGGGCGGGCCAAGAGGTGGCTAGGGATCAGCCCAGCTTAGGTCAACGGTCGACTGGAAGGTTGGTTGCTTACGGTGCTGCCTCGAGCGGTGCAGAAGCAAATCTGCCTCCTGGGTCTGCGGATTCGACAACAATGCGCAAACCGTGCATGATCTCCACCGGTGTCGGGGGATACCTTTATGCATTGGCGATCGTATTTTGCCGCTATTTCAGCGCTCCTTATCTCGGGGTGTGCTGCCGATTATTTGAATCACTACGACACGGTCACGCTGGCCGCTGGCGATTCATCCCACGCGAATATGCTTTTGCAAACCGTCGACCCGTTCAATCCGAACAGCAACAACACCCACATTGACGGTGACGGTGCGCGCAGCTTAGCCGTCGTCCAGCGCTACAAATCCGGCCCTGGCGGCGGTGGATACGCCGGCAATTGTCCAACCGACAGCAGTGTGGCTGCAGACGGTTCGCGGTGCGGCGGCCGTTCGGCAGAGAGCCGTCCAGGAGGCGCAATGTGAACGCCAGGACTGCAAGGGTTGTTACCATCGCGGTAACTGCGTTGATGACGTCGTCTCTGGCTTACGCTCAGTTCAGCCGCGCTCCCGACGGCGAGCCGTCCGAGGTCGCGCAACAGATCATTCAAGACAACTTTCCATCAGATGCCTGCCCACTGGTTGTTGACGCCCGGCGGCTTGGCGATGGCTCGATCACCGCGACGTGCAACAACGACGAGACGTTTAGGGTGTTCTCCATGAACGGAACCGGCGTCGCGATGAGATGCGCCGCAGCACGGGAATTGGGAATTTCAGGATGCTAGCGCCCCGTCGAGGGATGAAGGTAAAGGGGCCTTTGGCGCTAAATGCCGTTGCTGCGCTAATTTCGCTCAGTGCAGTTATCTTTGCGACAGGCTGGCCTGCCGGAGCCGATGACAACCCCATGCCAAAACTATTCGCAATGGCGGATCAACTTTGTTTGCATCGATATCAAACCACCGAAAGTGACGCTTACACGAAATGCCGGGGTGACCAGTCAGTCGCCATAGCTCGCCTGGTTCAAGGCTTATTCGCTCTGTCCGATCAACCAGCCTTTGAAGCACTCTACAAGCAGTGTTTGACGAAGGGGCCGGACATGGCTGTTGGCTTGCCTGACTTCGACGACGCGCTGAATTGCATCGTGGCCCAAGTGCCAGAGGCCCGCAAGATCTTCTTCAGTGACGAGCAACAGTGAGCCGATGGACCAGGCCCGCCACGACAACCGATCGGACCAATGGCGCAAGCGCACTGGCGCAAGGCGCTCGCGAGCTCGACGTTGGGCGAGCGTGCCCCTGCGCCTGATCCTGGTGACAGTAGCTGCGGCTGGCGCTCTGGCTGCGCAGACGGTCGTTCAGCACAGCGCTAGCTTGCCAGAGCTCAATACGTCGAATTGGTTCGGCCCGAAGCATGCGCCGATTGCCGGCGTCGCCTCAGTCATCGACGGCGACACGATCGAGATCCATGGGCAGCGCATCCGCTTCAACGGCATCGACGCTCCCGAGTCCGCGCAGCAGTGCGACGACGCCAAGGGCTTTCGATACCAGTGCGGTGCGAAGGCCGCGGCAGCACTCGACGGGTTCCTGGCCGCCTCGAGGCCGGTCACATGCGTCTTTGTCGACTGGGATCGCTATGGCCGCTTTGTCGGCGACTGCCGGCGGGCCGATGGCACCAGCGTCGCCGCATGGATGGTCGAGCACGGCCAGGCGCTCGACTGGCCGAAGTACAGCCACGGCGCCTATGCGGCTCAGCAGGCGAAGGCCGAGGCGGCGAAGGTCGGTCTGTGGGTCGGTGCGTTTCAAGCGCCCTGGGAGTGGCGGGCAGAGCATGCGGGCGGCACGGCACCGTCGAGCCAGCCACTCGGCATCGTCAGCCGGCGGCTGGTCGCTCAGAGCGGCTATTCGTGCGAGCCGCGGCGGACGTGCAAACAGCTCGGCTCATGTGAGGAAGCTAACTGGTATCTGCAGAACTGCCCTTGGGGCGGGAAACTCGACCGAGATAAGGACGGTATTCCATGCGAGAGCCTATGCTGAAATATGTCCTGGTGCTTTGTTTAGGCTCGACGCAATGCCTCGCCGGCACGCCTAAAGGCGAGTGTCCGAACCTTTGGAAGATGTACGGGCTGTTTATGCGGGCATCGCTGATCTGCAACTTTCCGGAATCTAACGCGATCAGAAAGACTCTCAGCCTACTGAAGAAGGATTGTCCTACATCGACGGAGGCTCTAGCCCGTCGATACATGACTGATGGATTTCGGCAATTCGACAAGGACGCGGCGAGCAAAGGCCATCCAAAGGCGTGCGGAGAGACGTTCACCTTTATGGACTCGGTGGGTGGCCAATAGCCCGAAGCTGATTTAGTGCGGCTTAACTAGACGGTCGACCGATTGGGCCGCCTTGATCCATTACTGTCGCAACGCGGGGAAAGAATATGGCAGTTCCGTCCCACTATGATCGCGCAGCTGTTGCCGATCTGAACGCCCGAGGCGACAAGCTACTCGGCAGAATCTACGAAATTTGGCTTCTGGGTGTATTTGTTAACGCGCTTGGATTGAGACCAAGTAATATCAGCGCTGATGGTGTCTCATTCAATCTATCGCACCCTGAGATTATTACAGGGTTAATATACATTGGGTGTCTATTAATGTACGCAAAACTCTTTACAATTGTAGCATACCTTGGGGTGCAGTATCACATTAGCAGCTATTCGCTTATGCGAAGAATTATGTACATATCCATGGGTAGAAGAAAGACGTTTAGGGTTGACAAGTCGCGCATAAAGGCCATTAAATTACTCACAAAATTTCAACTTATAGCTGTAGCACTTCTATTCTTTATCGTTCTTGTTTTTCCTGCTCTCCACATTTTCCTTGTTGGATTTGCAGATGTCGTCGCGGCCCTCGCTCTCATATTTCCGGGACCATAACCGATTCCAATCGACGGCTGGAATTCGGAAACTCGCCGGGGCAATGGGGACACCGGACGCCAACAGACTGGTGCCTCTCAGTTGCTGCCTCGGAAGCCTCTTCAAATATCTGGCGCCAAGCGCCTGATTGTGTCGGCAACGTACGAAGGAGCCAAATGCGCATAGTGCTTCTCGGCCATTCGAGTGTCGCTGTGGCCAAGCGCCTGAGCGACAATGATCAACGGCGCCCCGTTTCGGACCATCGTGCTGGCGTAGGTGTGTCGCAGCTCGTGCAGCGTCACGGCCTGAACATTGGCAATCTTCAGAGCGGCCTTCCACGAACGATTGTAGGTCGACGGCGCCCATGCCGCGCCGCCCTCCTGCCGAAGCAGGAATTCGCCGGATCCGCGATCGGCGGCGAGCCTGGCGAAAAGTTCCGCTCCGCCATCCGGCAACGGGACGTGCCGCGGCTTTCCGCTCTTACTCTCCGCGATGAACACCGACTTGTTCACGACGTCGTAGTCGGCGACGCGCAGCCTTGCCAACTCGCCGAACCGGGCGCCGGTGACGAGCGCGGCCGAGATCAGATCGCGGATTACACCATTGCTAGCAGCCACCAACGCGCGCTGCTCTCCAGGCGACAGAAATCGGATGCGTGCCGAAGTGGTGTTCCTGTAGGGCTTGACCAGGCGCCACGCTGTGTCGTCGGCCACTAGATGATTGTTGAAGGCCCAATTGAGCGCAGCCTTCAAAATCGTGAGAGTGCGGTTTGCCGTGTCGCGCCGCCTGCGAATGACTTCGGGGTCGGAAAGGTCGACGATGATCTTGTTTGCCTCTTTGGCGCGTTTGGCGGTTCGAAGCCGCTTTTCGGCAGTGACCATGCCGTCCCGCCAGGCGCGCACCTTTCCGATCGTCAGATCGGCGACTCGCAAGTTTCCAAGCTTAGGCCGGACGTGCAGCGCCGCGCGGGACCTCGCGTCATCGATGGCTTTCATTCCTTCGGCCGACCGGGCCTCAAAATAGCGGTCTAGCGCGTCGTTTACGGTGAGAGATGGCGAAGCGTCAGTGCCCACCTTCAAGCCCTTCACCCAGGCTCGAGCCGCGTCCTTCGCCTGTTCATGGGTCAACACGGCTTTGCCGTCAGCCGGCAGCAAGTCGTCGGCTTTGCCCAGTCGTGTTTGCACTCGTTTGTTGTCGGGCGACCGAGAGGCTGCCAGCCAGTTGCCGCCGCGGCCATAGCTTCCGCGGCCCCGACGATAGCCGATGCGCACGCCGGGGCTGATGACTTCCCACTCGGGCGCATCGGAAGCGGGGAGGGCCGCCCGGCTGGTCTTACTAGAGAGCACACTTCGACGTTGAGCCATTGCGTTTCCATCTTTTCGTTGTCAAATTCGTTGCAACGAACCGGACAACACACCAATGCACATGAGCGCATTGTAGCGGAAATAGCGTATAGAAATCAAACGTGTAGGGTTGTGCAGGACTGTGCGTCACTGTCTACGAACTCGCCCTCTCACGGCGGGAACAGGGGTTCGATTCCCCTTGGGCGTACCAAGTTTCCTTCTGGCTGTATCGGCAACTTTTCGGCTCGGCTCCCGCCAGGCATGCGCCTGACCGGGCTCTGACAGTATCGCGTCAAGTCGCTCACCTTGCGCGAAGAAGGCGCAGGGATGATGATGACGGCCTGCAAGGCTTCCTCGGTCGCAACGATCGAACAAGACCAGCGCCGACGTCCAAGGACCCGCCAAGATAGATGTTGCCTTCATGATCGACTCTCCCAAGCGTCAAGACGGCTATCCCGATGAGACCGACGAGCCGGCTTTTCAGGCAATCGAGGCGCGCAGGGTTCCCTTGCCGGTCGGCTACCGACAGGGTGTGATCTCGGCGATCACCGTATTGCTCGGGTTTTCGCTTCTTTTCCTGCGGTATTGGAATTTCGAAGCCGATGGCGGATGGACGACTGCCTCGATCCTGGCGACGCTCCTGCTCGCGCTGGCCATTGTCCTCCAACTCGTCGCACTATGGCGTTCGCTGCTGCCGCGCGACGACGACGAGCCGGTCTACCAGGTCACGCTGCGCTGGTTCCTCGCCTCGATCATCGCGCTGCTTGCGGGCGTGCTGTTGGCCGGGCTGACCGCTTCGCACGTCTTCAATCTTTGATCGGGGCGGCTTGAGCATCGTCTGTCACGCCGCAAGGTCGTCCTGTCGTCTGCACGGAAAAGCCCCGCCGACCGGGAGTCAAGCGGGGCCCTTTGGAGCAGCCGCAAAGGGGACTGGCTTCGGACTACTCATTGATCCGTAGGATCATCTTCAATGTAGTCCTCAAGATGAGATGCCGCATCGGCCGAATAGATGAAGGAGACAGCCTTATTCTCGTTTCAAGGCCATCTTCTCTGCCAATAGAGAGGGCCTGGACAATACTAGGGCGCGCGTCCGCGCGGATCTTTGTTGGTCGGGAGGAGTGGGAAGCCCGCGACAACCCGGCGGTCCGCATGCCCGAATTCCCCCAATTTAAGTCAGGCCGCGACGCTTGAAAGCGCAACGATCTCTGTTACTTACGGCGTGTTGGGATAGCATTCGCGGCAGCGCGGATTTTGGGTTGGGTAGAGTTGGAATGACGTCGGGAAAGATTTGCGCGCGCTGCCATGGCGGCGGCAAGGTGTTCGACTGCTCGAGATGGAGTGCGTCGAGAGGCCATTGCTGCCCGCAAGGGACGCATCAGACCAGTTGCCCGGGGAAAACCCTCATTTGCGCCGAGTGTGGCGGTGTGGGGATGATTGCGGAAGCCGAGTTCCGGGCCGTCGCTTAGTCGCGGCTTCGGCCAGGGCGCGACGGGCGCGGCTTTGGCGTCGCGCTTCTGCCTCATCACTAGAAAAGATCCCGCAGCTTTGCGGCACGAGCGGTTTCACCGTCGTGCACGAAGGGACTTGCCGCTTCTGGCGCGGCGAGGCCGATTGCATTAGCATCACGTCATGGATTTCGAGGCACGGCTCAGGCGGCGCGCAGAACGCCGGGTGCCAGGCAGATCCTGACGAGCAATCGATGCCGCGGGGAGAAGGCCAATGCAGAAACTGCAAGCACAAGGCGTCCACCACATCACGCTGGTCGGCGCCGGGCGCCAGACCTCGATCGATTTCTGGGAAGGCGTGCTCGGCATGCCTTTCATCTTCGAGCAGCCCAACCTCGACAAGGCCAGCGAGAGCCACCTCTATTTCGATCCCGGCGACGGCCGCCTGATCACCGTCTTCACCGATGAAAGCCGCACGCCGCTGAAGCGGCGCACACCGACCGATCCGGGCTGCGTCCATCACATCGCGTTCGCGGTGTCGCGGGTCACCTTCCTGCAGGCGGTCGCCCGGCTCGACGAGCGCGGCATCAAGCACAGCGGCGTCAAGGATCGCGGCTTCATGGATTCGATCTATTTCGAGGACCCGCTCGGCCTCTTGATCGAACTCGCTTCCTACCGCTTCGAGCCGCCGGCGGGTTTCACCCATGCCGATGTGCTGATGCAGGCGCACAAGCTGCGCGTCGGGCGCGGCGACTACAATATCGCCGAGGTGCATCTCGCGGACGCGATCCAGGCGCTTGTCGAGAGTTCCCGCGCGACCTTGTCGGACGACCGGGCGCCGAAGAATCCATACTGACGACCAACAAAACAGAGGGAGGACAAAAATGGCAAAGACAGTGACCAAGAGTGCTGGGAAATCGGCTACCCAGGCAAAGACAAAAGCAGCCGCGAAGCCGGCGGTGAAGGCAGCCGCAAAGGCCGCGCCGAAGGCGGGTGCGAAAGCCGCGGCAAAACCGGCGGCGCAAAAATCGGCGCCCAAGGCCAAGTCGGCGAAAAAGCCGGCGTTGAAGCTCAGCATGCTGAAGCCGAGCGTCAACAACATGACGGTGCGGGTGTTTGCCCGCGCGGCCGGGTTCGACGCCGCCGAGACCGATGCCTGGGGCCACACGCGTTCGCCCGAATATCTGGCGCGCAATCCGGCGCATCTGACGCCGATGATCGAGGACAAGGGGCTGCCCAGGGGCGTGCTTTGGGAAAGCTGCGCCATCATGCAGTATCTCGCCAACAAGCACGGGCTGGAGAAATTCTATCCCAAGGCGCCGGCCAAGCGGGCGATGATCGACAGCGCCATGTTCTACCTGATCGGTACGCTCTACCCCTATGTGGCGCGCGCCACCTATCCGGCGCTGGGTTTTCCGCAATATGCCGGCGAGGTCGGCCACAGCGATGCCAATCCGGACAAGAAGTCGGAAGCGCAGAAGGCAGCGATGGCGGCGATTGCCGAGCCGCTGGAGGTCTTCCACAGCTTCTTCAGGGACGGCAAGCCGTTCATCGGCGGCAAGAACCCGTCGATCGCCGACATAAGGCTGGCGGCGACGCTCGAGTTCCTGGCGGTCATCGACTATGCGCTGCCCAAATGGGCGCAGGAGTACATGGCGGCAATCGAGAAGAAGCTCGGCAAGGCCTATGCCGAGCCGGCCGGCGACGTGCGAGGGTACATCGCCTATGTGAGGTCGCAGGCGAAAGCGCCGGCTTAAGGATTCGTTAACCAAAGCCCTGTCTACTGCCAGGAATTCACCGGCGACCACGGATGTACTGGCGCACTATCGGTGGAAGGAAAGGTCGGCTCCGTGCCGGCCTTTTTGCTTTTTCGGGCCTCATGCGAGATCGCGAGACGGTGATCCGGCGATGCTGCATCATCAACTTTTCGCGTTGGGAGATTGTCATCGGCGACGTTGGCTCTAGCATCGCTTTTTAGCGGGTTCGGCTTGGAATGCCGGCTTGGGGCGAGATAGAGGGCTTGCGATGAAATACGTGGCGGCAATGCTGACGATCGCCGGTGGAGTGCTGGTTGAGGCGCCATCACACGCAGCAGTGCTCAACACGATGGATGACGTAGGGTCCGCCATTCAGGCCTGCTGGACGCCGCCGGCGGATGCGGGGAATTCGACCGTAACCCTCAGTTTCAGCTTCAAGCGTGACGGCTCGCTGATTGGTCCGCCGCGGCCGACCGCTGCCAAGGTGGCCGGCGATGACAAGGCGCGAAAAGCGTTCATCGACGCGGCCATCGCCGCCGTCAAGAATTGCACGCCCCTGAGTTTTTCACCGGCTTTGGCGCAAGGCATCGGCGGCAACGTCTTCACCTTGCAACTGGTTTCCCCGAAGCAATAGCTGTCCCGCCGACCTCTCAGCGAGACGTGGCGGGCTGGCTTTTCCAGAGCCGATTGCTCAGTGGCTCAGGCGCCGGGCCTCGGCATGCCGTGCCAGGTCCGGTGTCTCGAAGACATAGTCGCTCCAGGCCGATTCCGGAATCTGCCCGGCCAGATAGCACTCAAGCAACAAGCTCTCCTCCGGATTGAGCGGTCGTGGCGCGCGCTCGTGATCCAGCCCGAGAGAATGAAAAAGGTTTCTTGTCAGTTCCGATACCGTGAAGTGGATCGACATCTGCGTTCTCCCTATGCCTTCAACGCGGACGTCAGGCAAAGGTTTCAGCGTCAAGCTTCGGTAACGTCGGATTGATCGTTCGCCTAGGAGACCACGGCCCGGCAATTTCGATAGCCGGCGGCCTGGCCGCTTTGTTTTGTGGTTCGTCTCAATCTTGAAATAAAAATGTAATATCGAATTTACAGGAGCCATTATACTACACTAATTGAAAGTCTGCCCGAAGCCGGAGAGCTTAAATTATTAGGTATAACTCATTTAGTTGAAGGTTATTCAAGTCGAAAGAATATGATTCCAGGCTACCAGCAACAAGGACCATGTCGTCCCGATGATGCGTTTCTGGCTTCTCATGATGATCGCACTGGTGACGGTGGCCGCCTTTGTGCTCGGCACGACGTCTTCCTACGCGGATAGCTGCAGCGCGATCAGAAATCAGTTGCCTTCTGGCGGCCGTGGTGGCGGCGTGAATCCCGAACTGGCGCAGTTGCGCCGTCAGCTTGCGGCGATCCAGGGCCTGGAGAGGCAACGCAGGTGCACGGCGCAACGTGCCGCGGGCGGGTTCTTCAACGCTTGCTCCGATCTTGCCAGAAACCGGACGGAAGTGCAGCGCCGGATGGCGGCCGCGTCCAATTCCGGCCGGGACCTTTCGGGCCCGCAGGCACGCTTCGCGGCGCTTGGCTGCACGTCCGACGCAAAGGACCAGCGCCAGGCGCCTAAGAGCCAATCCGCGCAGGCAGCGGCGGGGCCAACATATGCCGGCAATACGATGCTGTTTTGCGTGCGCCTGTCGGATGGATACTTCTTCCCCGCGCCCAAGTCGCAATTCGCCGGCAGCGACGATGTCAAGGATATGGCCGATCAGTGCCGTTATATCTGCGATGACCCGGCCGTCGATCTCTACACGCTGAGCGACGCCAGTCTGGAAACCGAAAAGATGGTCGCGCTCGATACGCGCAAACCCTATACCGAACTGCCGTCGGCTTTCCGCTACCGTGACGATGCCAATTTCAAGGCCTGCGATGTCAAGCGCTATCACCAGCGGGTGGCCGAATTGAGGGCAAGGACGGTAACGCCCACAAACATGACCAATGCCATTATTCCATTGCCGCAGCCAAAGCCGGATTTCGGCAGTGTCGCGGCAATCCCGCAATCCGGCACCGAGGCCTCGGGGGCTGCTCAGCTGCAGTCGATCGCCGCCGGTACGCGGCCGGTGCGTGTGGTCGGCCCGGCCTTCTTCCCGGCTGAATGACCTCTCCTCTTTCCGCATTCCTGGGATAACGGGCTGCAGCGCGCCGTCATGGTGCAGCCGGCCATAGGACCCGTCTGGAACGGAGGGGCGCTCACGGCGTTGTGATCAACATCAGCCGGGAGAAACGCCATGGCCACGTTCAGGGAAATGCGGGTTCTGGAGATCGTTGAAAACGGCTCCCTGACCCATGATGAGAAGGTCGCCGAACTGCGTGAGATCGAATCCGAAGCGCGCGGCCTGCAACGGGCCGCGTCGGAGAGTTCCATGGATGATGATGACGGCTGGCAGGACGATTTGCGCCAGGTTCGCCTTGCGCTAGACAAGCTTGGCGCGAAGGAACCGAAGAAGGGCGCGGCATCGCTGTGAGGCTACGGGGAACTCTCCCCGAAACGCGCCTATTCGCAGACCATGCGAACGCGTTCGCCTGGTGCGCTCACATTCCTGCATGCCAGTTGCTTTTCAGGGTTCGACGGCGGGGGCGGCGGCGAATATCGCGTCTGACGCCGTCTGTGCACGCCAGGTTTCAGAACCCTGCGTTCGGAAAATTGTCCGGGCGGCTGTGGCGGCACCGGAAAGGCTCCGTTGTCGGCCTGCGGCGTGTAGTCGACGTTGGGTGGCGGCCGGTCCCAGAAGCGCCTGGCGTCGAGTGGCCGCGGGATGATGACCGTGCCGTCATAGCTGCGCGCACAGCCGCTGCCGAAAAGCAGCGCCACGCCCAGCAAGAAAGGCCCTATCCGTCGATACATTAGCAACACCCCTGCGCGGGCTTATAACGCGGCCTTGGTCCACCCGACAACCGGGCGGAATAACGCAGGGTGGAACGGGCGGGTTGCGCCGTTAAGGTTAGCGGATCGTTAATGCTTCTCGGGCACATTCCGCCGACGAACCGCGGAGGGAGGGTTCGGCCTTGATTTTCGGGGTGGGACAGGATGGCGGAAGCGGACGAAGCAATCGGCGCGCGCGGCAAGCGTGGGCCCGAAAAGCCGGCGCATCGCGGCGACGCGCCGCCATGCGCGGACATGGATTCGCCCGACGCGCTTCGCCAACTGCTCGAGGCGGGCTCTGACTGGGTCTGGGAGACCGATGCCGAACTGCGATTCTCCTGGCTTTCACCCACCTACCAGGCGGCGACCGGCATCGATCCGGCTGATGTGCTGGGCCGGTTCCGCTTCGATTTCCTCAACCAGGTCCTGAAGGGCAACCACAGCGCGGCGGCGCATCTGGAGGATCTGCAGGCACGCCGGCCGTTCCGCGACTTCGTCTACGAACTGAAGGGAGGCGGCGCCGCCTGCCGCTGGGTGCTGACGTCAGGCTTCCCAAAGGTCGACAGCGAAGGGAAATTTGCCGGCTACCGCGGCATAGGCCGCAACGTCACCGCACTGGCCGGCGCCTTCGAGACCGTGGAGCAAAACCCGTTGTCGGGCAGCGATCCCGACCGGCATCTTGCCGATCTCGAACGGACTCTGGACGCCATGCACATGGGCGTCGTGCTGCTCGATGCCAAGCTCGACACGCTGATCGTCAACAAGGCCTATCGCGACCTGTCCGGCATTCCGGACGGCGCTGTGACCATCGGCGCTCCGTTCAGCCGGTTGATGGAACTCAACCGCCGCAATGGCATCTATGGCGATATCGGCGAACAGCAGTGGCAGCGCTACCTCGCCAGCCGTATCGAGGAGATTCGCGCCGGCTCCGTCGCGCCCCGCGAATTCGTCCATGCCAGCGGCAGGACGATGATGTTTTCGGTGACGGCGCTGTCCGGCGGCAAGCGGCTCTTGACCTACTATGAGGTCACCGAACTCAAGCGCCGCGATGCCGAGATCGAAAACGCCAACGCCAAGATCGCCGAGACCTTCGTCAATCTGCGCACCATGGTCGACGAGATGCCGATCGGTGTTCTCGTCCTCGATGCCGATATGCGCGCGGAAGTCATCAATCGGGCCTTCTTTGATTTCTGGAGGATCGATCCGGGCCTGGCCGGGATCGGCTCGGCCTTTCGCGAGCTCATGGAAGCCAGCCGCGCCATTGACCCTTACGGCGCCGATGACGCCGCCTGGCAACGCCATGCCGCCGAGCGCGAAGCCGAAATCAGGGCCGGCGTCGCCGGCTCCAGACAATTGCCGCACAATGACGGGCGCACGCTCGTCGCATCGCTGGCGCCGCTGCCCGGCGGCAAGCGGCTCATCTCCTATGTCGACGTCACCGACATGAAGGGGCGTGAGACCGAGGCACAGGACGCGCGCAAGCATCTCGCCAGCGTGCTGGAATCGCTGCCGGCCGGCGTCATCATCTACGACCGCGACGACAAGTTCGTCTTCGCCAACCGCAAGCTGCAGGACACGCTGCCGGCGCTGAAGCCCTTCTGGCAGCCTGGCTGCAGCTTCCGCGAGGCGTTGGAATTCGGTCAGTCGATCGGCTATTTCCGCTCGAGCGGCGATGCCGGGATCGACAGGCTCTACGAGGTCGAACCCGAACGCTGGCTCGACAGCATGCTGGCGCGCTATCGCTTGCCGAATTCTTCCTACGAGCGCCTCAATGCCGATGGACGCTGGTACCAGGTCTACGACATGCGCACCGATGACGGGACGTTCATCGGCGTGCGCGTCGACATCACCGACATCAAGAGCCGCGAGGCGGCGCTGCGCGACTCGATGCGCCAGATCGATCTCTTCCGCCACGTCATGGACGAATTGCCGGTGGCCGCCTTCATCAAGGCGCAGGATTTGAGCATCGAATTCGTCAACAAGGCGTGGTGCGCGCTGACCGGCATCGCCAAGGAAGACGTCATCGGCCGGACCGACCGTGAGCTGTTTGGTACGCAAGACGCGGAAAGCTACAGCCATGACGACACCCAGGTCGTCGTAACCGGCAAGGGCCTCGAGGTCGAGGAGCCCGTCACCCATCGCGACGGCACGGTGCGGCAGTTGATGACGCGCAAGAGCCGCCTAGTGGCGACGGACGGATCGGTGCATCTGGTCGGCTCCAGCACCGACATCACCGATGTCAAGGCGCGCGAGAAGGCCCTGGAAGAGAGCATGCGCGAGAACGAGGTGTTCCGCAGCCTGATCGACAATGTGCCGGTGTCGATCTACGCCAAGCGCTCCGATCTGAGGCAGTTCTATGTCAACAAGGGCTGGTGCGACCTGACTGGTCTCAGCAGGGAAGATGCGATCGGCAAGACCGACATCGAGATTTTCGGGGAGGACGGCGAGGCTTTCGTGGCCGGCGATCTGGCCGTGCTGCGCACCGGCGACACCCAGGAGGTCGAGGAAACCGTGCGGCTTGCCGACGGCAGCGTCAGGCATCAGTTCGCGCGCAAGGGCGCGATGATCGCGTCGGACGGTTCGCTCTACCTGATCGGATCGACCACCGACATCACGGAACTGAAGATGCGCGAGGCCGAGCTCAGCGAGGCGCGCCAGCGCGCCGTGCTCGCCGACCGCGCCAAGTCGGAATTCCTCGCCAATATGAGCCATGAAATCCGCACGCCAATGAACGGTGTGCTCGGCATGGCGGAACTCCTGGCCAAATCCAATCTCGATCCCAAGCAGAAGACGTTCACCGACATCATCGTCAAGTCGGGCAATGCGCTGTTGACCATCATCAACGACATCCTGGATTTTTCCAAGATCGATGCCGGCCAGATGGTGCTCGATCCGGCGCCCTTCAACCTTGCCGAGGCGATCGAGGACGTGGCGACGTTGGTGTCGACGCGCGCCAAGGAAAAGGACCTCGAACTCATCGTGCGCGTCGAGCCGAGGCTCGAAAGCCTGTTCATCGGCGATGTCGGCCGCATCCGGCAGATCGTCACCAACCTGGTCGGCAATGCGGTGAAGTTCACCGACGAAGGCCATGTGCTGGTCGACGTGACCGGCGAGATGGTTCCGACCGGAACCAGGCTGACGATCTCGGTCACCGACACCGGGATCGGCATCCCCGAGGAGAAACTGAAACTGGTGTTCGAGAAATTCAGCCAGGTCGACACCTCGTCCACACGGCGGCACGAGGGCACCGGGCTTGGCCTTGCCATCACCTCGCGGCTGGTCGAACTGATGGGCGGCACCATCGGTGTCGAGAGCGCCGAGGGCAAGGGCTCGACCTTCTGGTTCACCGTGACGCTGCCCAGGGCCGGACAGCAGAACGGACAGCGCATCATGCCGGTGGACGTGACGGGCGCACGCGTGCTGATCGTCGACGACAACGCCGTCAACCGGGCAATCCTGACCGAGCAGATGACTTCGTGGACGTTCGATTCCTGCGCGGCCGAAAGCGGCGCGGAGGGCCTCAAGGTGCTGATCGCGGCCGCCGCCTACGGCGTGCCCGTGGATTGCGTCGTGCTCGACTACCAGATGCCCGAGATGAGCGGCGCCGAAATGGCACGCATCGTGCGCAGCACCGAAGGCCTCGCCGACACGCCCATCATCATGCTGACCTCGGTCGACCAGTCGCTCGCCAACACCAGCTACCGCGATCTCGGCATCGACGCCCAGCTGATCAAGCCGGCGCGCTCCTCGGTGCTGCTGGAGACGCTGGTGGCGACCATCCAGCGCCATCGCCATGCCATGGACAGTCACGCTATCCAGCCGCTCGAAACGGGAGGGCCAGATGCGCCCCAGCCGCCGCTGGCGCTGTCCGAACAACGCGCGCAACTGCAGCCGCCGGCGGTTCGGCCTCGGCTGCCCGCCACTGGCGGCGACGGACACAGGCTGGATATACTGGTGGCCGAGGACAATGAGGTGAACCAGATGGTCTTCACCCAGATCCTTGGCGAGACCGGCTATGGTTTCGAGATCGTCGGCAATGGCCGCAAGGCGCTCGAGGCTTTCGGCAAGCTCAATCCTTGCATGATCCTGATGGATGTCTCGATGCCGGAGATGAGCGGGCTCGAGGCGACCGCCGCGATCCGCCAGCTGGAGCAGGAAACCGGCACGCATGTGCCGATCGTCGGCGTGACGGCGCATGCGCTCAAGGGCGACCGCGAACGCTGCCTGGAGGCGGGCATGGACGACTATCTGCCCAAACCCATCAGCCCCAGGGCCCTGCTGGAGAAGGTCGAGCGCTGGCTCGGCGCCGGCCGCCAGGTCCAGCGCAACGCGGGATAGCAGCGCGTCACCGGTTCCAAGAGGCGAGCCGAGGGAATCAATCGCGGATTCTGCTGCTACCCCTGCGTGCAATGCCTATGGTGCGATCGCACCATACCAAAGGCGGCGCCGAGCCGGGACAATGGCAAAATCGAATTCCGCCCTTGCAGTTACGGGCGGGAGCAGCGACCGCCGGCAACAAACAGCGTCAACCTACCCCAACGGACCTGTTTTTGGCGATGGCCCGGCCATGACACGCTCTGGCCTTGAGCAACGCGCTCCCGTCCGGATTTTCTTCATCCGAGAATGCCCCGTCGAATCCGGCGGCGGCTCCGGCCGGTGAATGGCTCAAGTCCCTGATTCCGGGCGCAAACTCGGTTCAGGTTCAGGCCATCCGACGCCACCGCCTTTTCCAGTGCTGGTGACGCGTTACCGGGCTGACACGAAACTGTCATGCGACTGTTATAATCCAAGGCTATTGGCCTCAGCGGGCGCTGCTTAGCAATGGCGCCGAGAGACCATCTTCCGAACAGGAGCAGGCCACATGAGACATTTCATCCGCTCGGCGGCCGTTGCGATCGCAATGGCCACAGCGTCTACCTTCACCCTTTCCGCAGCCATCGCAGCTGACCTTTCCGGCGCTGGCTCGACCTTCATCTATCCCGTGTTCGCCAAGTGGGCCGACACCTACAAGAAAGATACCGGCATCGGCCTCAACTACCAGTCGATCGGCTCCGGCGGCGGCATCAAGCAGGTCATCGCCAAGACCGTGACCTTCGGCGCCACCGACAAGCCGATGTCCGATGCCGATCTGGAAAAGAACGGCCTCGTGCAGTTCCCGATGGTGATGGGCGGCATCGTGCCGATCGTCAACCTCACCGGCGTCAAGCCGGGCGAACTCGTCCTCGACGGCAAGACGCTCGCCCAGATTTATCTCGGCGCCATCACCACCTGGGATGATGCCGCGATCAAGGCGCTGAACCCCGGCCTCACCCTGCCGTCGACCGCGATCGCCGTCGTGCATCGTTCGGACGGCTCGGGCACCACCTTCAACTTCACCAACTATCTGGTGAAGCTCTCGCCCGACTGGAAGGACAAGGTCGGCTCGGACACCGCCGTCGAATGGCCGACGGGCGTCGGCGCCAAGGGCAGCGAAGGCGTTGCCAACACCGTCAAGCAGACGGATGGCGGCATCGGCTACGTCGAATACGCCTATGCCAAGCAGAACAACCTGTCCTACTCCAAGATGCTGAATGCAGCCGGCAAGGTCGTCGAGCCGTCGCTCGAATCCTTCGGCGCTGCCGCTTCGAATGCCGATTTCAAGGGCGCGAAGAACTTCAACGTCATCATCACCAACGAGCCCGGCGACACCACCTGGCCGATCGCGGCCTCGACCTGGGTCCTGATCCACAAGGCTCCGGATGATGCCGCTGCCACCGGCGAAGCCCTGAAGTTCTTTGCCTGGGCCTACAAGGATGGCAAGGAGACCGCCAAGGCGCTCGACTACGTCTCGATCCCCGACAGCGTCGTCGACCTGATCAAGGCGTCGTGGAAGGCCGACATCCAGGCCGGCGGCAAGCCCGTCTACGTTGGCGAGTAACACCCTCTGAAGGAGCGCCGCGCCCGCGGCGCTCCTTTTCCTTTCAAACTGAAAGAGCCGAGCTTGACATGAGCGCTGTCCAGGAAGCCTTGCCAGCCGTTAGAAGTTCGCGCGATGCCACCGTTCGACGGTTCGCGCTGACCGATTCGATCTTCCACGGAATGACCCGCGCCGCTGCCATATTGGTGCTGGTCCTGCTCGGCGGCGTAGCGATCTCGCTGGTAGCCGGTTCCTGGCAAGCCCTGTCGACCTTCGGCTTTTCCTTCCTGACCAGCGAAAGCTGGAACCCGGTGACGGAGAAATTCGGCGCGCTGGCGCCGATCTACGGCACCATCATCACCTCGGCCATCGCCATCCTGATCGCCGTGCCGCTCGGCATCGGCATCGCCATCTTCCTCACCGAGCTCTGCCCGCGCCCGCTGCGGCGCCCGATCGGCATGGCGGTTGAATTGCTGGCCGGTATCCCTTCGATCATCTACGGCATCTGGGGCCTGTTCGTGCTGGCGCCGTTCCTGCAGACGACGGTGCAGCCCTTCATCATCAGTGTGTTCCACGGCGTTCCGGGCCTCAACGGCCTGTTCGCTGGCCCCCCTTACGGCATCGGCCTGCTGACCTCGGCGATGATCCTGGCCATCATGATCCTGCCTTTCATCACCTCGATCACCAAGGACGTCTTCGACACGGTGCCGTCGGTGCTGAAGGAATCGGCCTATGGCATCGGCTGCACGACCTGGGAGGTCACGCGGCGCGTCGTCATTCCTTACACCCGCATCGGCATCATGGGCGGCGTCATGCTCGCTCTCGGCCGCGCGCTCGGCGAAACGATGGCGGTCACCTTCGTCATCGGCAACGCGCACCGCATCTCGACGTCGCTGTTTGCGCCGGCAACGACCATCTCGGCGACCATCGCCAACGAATTCACCGAAGCCGTCGGCGATCTCTACACCTCCTCGCTGGTCGCGCTCGGCCTGATCCTGTTCGTTATCACCTTCCTGATCCTTGCCATCGCCCGCTACATGCTGATGCGCATCGATGCCCGCACGGGAGCCTGACCGATGTCGACAGCCGCATCGCTTCACCAGAGCCGCAAGCGCAAGAATGGCGTGATGATGACGCTGTGCGTCATCGCCGCCGGCATCGGCCTTGCCTGGCTGGCGCTGATCCTTGGCGCCTTGCTCTACAAGGGCCTGGCCGGCGTCTCGCTCTCGGTCTTCACGGAAATGACGCCGCCGCCCGGCGATGCCGGTGGCCTGCTCAACGCCATCTACGGCAGCATCGTGATGACCATCATCGGCATCATCGTCGGCACGCCGATCGGCGTGCTGGCCGGCACCTACATGGCCGAATATGGCCGCTTCTCGAAGCTCACCACGGTGGTGCGCTTCATCAACGACATCCTGCTGTCGGCGCCGTCGATCATCATCGGCCTGTTCGTCTATGAGCTGATGGTGCGGCCGATGGGGCATTTCTCGGCGATCGCCGGTGCCGTGGCACTTGCCATCCTGGTCATCCCCGTCGTGGTGCGCACCACCGAGGACATGCTCAACCTGGTGCCGAACGCCTTGCGCGAAGCCGGCACCGCGATCGGCGCGCCGCGCTGGGTGGTCATCCGCTCGGTGGCTTATCGCGCCGCGCTTTCGGGCATAGTCACCGGCATATTGCTGGCCATCGCCCGTATTTCCGGCGAGACCGCACCGCTTCTTTTCACGGCGCTGAACAACCAGTTCTGGTCGAGCAATCTCAACGCGCCGATGGCCAGCCTGCCTGTCACCATCTTCCAGTTTGCTCTCAGCCCCTATGAGGAATGGCAGCAACTGGCCTGGACCGGCGCACTCATAATCACATTGACGGTTCTCGCGCTCAGCATCTTCGCGCGCAGCCTGACCGGACGCAGAGAGGACAAATGAGCCAGATGTTGTCTCCAGACATGACGATCGCCGCCGAGGCGGTGACCAAGGCCAAGATCGAGGTCAAGAACCTCAACTTCTACTACGGCCAGTCGAAGGCGCTGAAGGATATCACGCTGTCGCTGCCCGAGCGCAGCGTCACCGCCTTCATCGGTCCGTCGGGTTGCGGAAAGTCGACGCTGCTGCGCGTCTTCAACCGCATCTACGAGCTCTATCCCAAGCAGACCGCCGAGGGCCAGGTGCTGCTCGACGGCCAGAACATCCTCGACCGTTCGCAGGACCTCAACCTGCTGCGCACCAAGATCGGCATGGTGTTCCAGAAGCCGACACCGTTCCCGATGTCGATCTACGAGAACATCGCTTTCGGCGTCAGGCTCTACGAGAAGATCAGCAAGGCCGAGATGGACGGCCGTGTCGAGCAGGCACTGAAGCGCGCCGCACTGTGGACAGAGGTCAAGGACAAGCTCAACGCCAGCGGCCTCAGCCTGTCGGGCGGCCAGCAGCAGCGGCTTTGCATTGCCCGCACCGTGGCGGTGAAGCCGGAGGTCATCCTGCTCGACGAGCCGGCCTCGGCGCTCGATCCGCTGTCGACCGCCAAGATCGAGGAACTGATCGACGAGCTGCAGGCCGACTACACGATCGTCATCGTCACCCACAACATGCAGCAGGCCGCGCGCGTCTCGAAGCAGACGGCCTTCATGTATCTGGGCGAACTGGTCGAATTCGACCGCACCGAGAAAATCTTCACGTCGCCTCGCGAGAAGCGCACGCAAGACTACATCACCGGCCGCTTCGGCTGATCGCACGCATACGAGGACCAGGATCATGGCCGAACACACAGTCGCAGCCTTCGACGAGGATCTCGGACAGATCAGCAGGCTGATCAGCGACATGGGCGACCTTGCCGGCTCGATGGTCGGCGGCGCCACCAAGGCGTTGCTGAACTCCGACAACGCGCTTGCCCAGCGCGTCGTCTCCGACGACGCCATCATGGACGCGCGCCAGCGCGAACTCGACGACCGCGCCATCACGCTGATCGCCAAGCGCCAGCCGATGGCCGACGACCTGCGTCATGTCGTCGGCTCGATCCGCATGGCCGGCGATCTCGAACGCATCGGCGACCTTGCCAAGAACATCGCCAAGCGCGTCGGCACTGTCGGCCTCAGCGCCACGCCGCGCGACCTGTCGCATTCCATCGACGCCATGGCGCAGCTGGTGCTGATCCAGGTCCAGGGCGTGATCGAGGAGTATGCGGCGCGCGATGCCGCGGCACTGGCGAAGCTGCGCGCCGACGACGAGCGCATCGACGTCAAATACACCTCCGTCTTCCGCGAACTGCTGACCTATATGATGGAAGATCCGCGCAACATCACGGCTTGCACGCATCTGCTGTTCTGCGCCAAGAATCTCGAACGCATCGGCGACCATGTGACCAACATCGCCGAGAATGCGTACTATGTCCTGACCGGCACGCAACTGCCCGCCAACCGTCCAAAGCAGGACGAGACGGCGATGTCGGCGCCGGCGGCCTGAGCGCAGGGGTAACCAATCGATGATCGCACCACGCATCATGGTGGTGGAGGACGAGGAGCCGCTCGGCGTGCTCCTCCGCTACAATCTGGAATCGGAGGGTTACCAGGTCGAGGTGGTGACACGCGGCGACGAAGCCGAAATCCGCCTGCAGGAGAACGTTCCCGATCTCCTGGTGCTCGACTGGATGGTGCCGGCGGTGTCCGGCATCGAACTCTGCCGGCGCCTGCGAATGCGGCCCGAGACCGAGCGGCTGCCGATCATCATGCTGACCGCGCGGGGCGAGGAAAGCGACCGTGTACGTGGGCTGTCCACCGGCGCCGACGACTATCTGGTCAAGCCGTTCTCGACGCCGGAATTCATGGCTCGCGTCAAGGCGCTGCTGCGCCGCGCCAAGCCGGAAGTGCTGTCCAGCGTGCTCAAGGTCGGCGATATCGTGCTCGACCGTGAATCGCACCGGGTCTATCGCAAGAAGAGCGAGATCCGGCTTGGGCCGACCGAATTCCGCCTGCTCGAATTCATGATGCGGCATCCCGGCCGCGTGTTCTCGCGCAGCCAGCTGCTCGACAATGTCTGGGGCGAGACGATCTACATCGACGAGCGCACCGTGGACGTGCATGTCGGCCGCCTGCGCAAGGCGGTCAACAATGGCCGCATGCCGGACGTCATCCGCACCATTCGTGGGGCGGGCTACGCGATCCGCGAGGATTGAGCGCGACCTGATTCAGGCGACGTTTTTCTTCGCGGCAAGGCCTGCTTTCGTTTGCACGCCCGGCGCGAAAATCTCCTGGTCGACGAAGGTCAGCGCGCGCATGGCGCAGCCTTCGCGGATCAGCGGCAGTTCGTTCGGTTCTGTGTCGAAGGAAATCGATTTCGAGTGCTGGCCGCCGGCGGTCTGGGCGATGGCCTCGCGCAATGCCGGCTCGATCAGGTCGAAGGCGGCGGCACTGACGCCGACCATGGCGACGGGCGCGGGATCGATTAGCGCGAACAGGCTGCCGAGGCCGTAGCCCAGTGCCTCGCCGGCCTTGCGGTAGGCTTCGCGCTCGGGCCCGTCCCGTTCGCGTGCCGTGGCGGCCAGCGCCCGCATCTGCGCGTCGCTGACATCGGCCACCGGCTCGGTGTCCTCGCCGAGCTGCTTGGCGTTGCGCCAGATGGCGTAGTTGCCGGCATAGGCCTCGACGCAGCCGCGCCGCCCGCAACGGCAGAGCGCGCCGCCCGGTCGATGGATCATGTGGCCGAACTCGCCGCCCGAGGAATGGGTGCCGGTGAACAGCTCGCCCTTCAGCACCAGCCCCATGCCGATGCCGTGCGAAAGCAGTATGGCTATGAAGTCGTCGCGGTAGCGCTCGGGATCGCGCCAGCGCAGCGCCACCGCCATCATGTTGCAGTCGTTTTCCATGGTGGCGGGGATGCCGAACTGGGCTTCGAGTATGTCGGCGAAGGCGATGTTGGTCTGCGGCGTGATCGGCGACCACAGCATCGCCCGTGCCTCGGTGTCGGTGATGCCCTGGATCGCCAGCGCGATGCGGGCGACGCTGCGCACGTCGATATCGGGATCCTCGAGGCGCCGCCGCACGATGGCCACGCACTCGCCGATCAGCGCCTCGCGCGACATGGTCAGCGTATCCAGCCGGCGCTGTTCTTCCGATATCACCTGGCCGGCATAGTCGATGACCGCGACGGAGAGGAAATTCAGCGACAGCACCACGGTCATTACAGCCGCGGCCTCCGGATTGAGGCCGAGGCCGACCTGCGGCCTGCCGCGTTTCAGCGCGCCGGCCTCGCTCGGCTTGCCCTCGGCCAGAATACCTTCGCCGATCAGGTCGGAGGAAATCGCCGATATGGTCGAATGGCTGAGGCCGGTGGTCGCGGCGATCTCGGTGCGCGAGGGCCGGCCAGCCCGGCGCACGGCCGTGATCACCATGGCGCGGTTGCGCCGGCGCAGATCGTCGTGGCGGATTCCGACCGACATGTTTCTTCACATCCTCCCGGTCGCCGCGGTTCTTCCGGTCCTCCCTCGAACGCTGCCCGCGACACGGGTCAAATATTGGCAGAAGCGGCCCGTCCTGTCATTTATTTATTCCGAGGCTCGAAAAAAATTCAGAGGGACATCAAAATCCATCAGAATCGTTGTTGACAGCGTTCCGGTGTTGGACCAGTGTTTTTTCGGGGCTCGAAAAAATAGAGCCTCTGTGCCGGCCTTAGGGCCAGTTTGGTCGCGCCATACGCGGCGCAGGGAGGAATATCATGAAGAGATTCACAGCCGCCATCCTGGCGGGGGTCGCCATGTCGCTGACGCTTGCGTCGGTCGCGCAGGCGAAGGACAAGGTCATCGGCGTTTCGTGGTCCAACTTCCAGGAAGAGCGCTGGAAGACCGACGAGGCCGCCATGAAGAAGGCCATCGAGGCCGCCGGCGACAAGTACATTTCCGCCGACGCGCAGTCCAATCCCGGCAAGCAGCTTACCGATGTCGAGAGCCTGATCTCGCAGGGCGCCAATTCGCTGATCATCCTGGCGCAGGATGCCTCGGCCATCGGCCCGGCCGTGCAGAAGGCGCTGGACGAAGGCATTCCGGTCGTCGGCTATGACCGCCTGATCGAGAACAAGGACGTCTTCTACCTGACCTTCGACAACAAGGAAGTCGGTCGCTTGCAGGCCAGCGCGGTGTTCAAGGCCAAGCCGGAAGGCAACTATGTCTTCATCAAGGGCTCGGGCGCCGATCCGAATGCCGATTTCCTGTTCGCGGGCTCGATGGAAGTGCTCAAGGCTGCCATCGACAGCGGCAAGATCAAAAATGTCGGCGAGGCCTATACGGACGGCTGGCTGCCCGCCAACGCCCAGAAGAACATGGAGCAGTTCCTGACCGCCAACGACAACAAGGTCGACGCGGTCGTGGCGGCCAATGACGGCACCGCCGGCGGCGTCGTCGCGGCGCTGACGGCGCAGGGCCTTGCCGGCACCGTGCCGGTCTCGGGTCAGGACGGCGACCATGCCGCGCTGAACCGCATCGCGCTCGGCACCCAGACCGTGTCGGTGTGGAAGGACGCGCGCGAACTCGGCAAGAACGCCGCCGAGATCGCCTCGCAACTGGCCGACGGCAAGAAGATGACCGACATCGCCGGTGTGAAGGACTTCACGACGCCTGGCGGCAACACCGTCAAGTCGCTGTTCCTGACCCCGGTCGCCATCACCAAGGACAATCTCAACGTCGTCATCGACGCTGGCTGGATCAAGAAGGACGAAGTCTGCGCGGGCGTCGCCGCCGGCAGCGTCGCCGCCTGCAAGTAAACGGCGCATACCGTTCGATATCGACGCCGCGGCCCAAAAGCCGCGGCGTTTCTCAAGGGGCTTCCCGCTTCAAATGACCGCGGAAAGCAAATAGCATCCATGTTCGGTACCCGCGCCAGACGGTAAACCGGTGGGAGGATAGCATGACCGACACGACCTCTAATCAACCGGTCGGCAGCACTGCAGCGGACAGGGCGCGTGCATCCGAACTCAGCGCCGTCGGACGGTTCCTCCAGGCTACCGAGCTCGACACGCGCATGCTCGGCATGGTCGGCGCTCTGCTGGTCATCTGGGTCGGCATCCATATCCTGTCGGGCGGGCTTTTCCTGACACCGCGCAATCTGTGGAACCTGTCGGTGCAGACTTCGTCGGTCGCGATCATGGCGACCGGCATGGTGCTGGTCATCGTCATGCGCAACATCGACCTCTCGGTCGGATCCGTCGAAGGCGTGATCGGCATGATCATGGGCGTGGCGCAGGCCGAATTCCTCATCCGCGTCGTCGGGTTCCAGCTTGGAGATCCCTGGCTGTGGATCATCGCGCTGGTGGCCGGCGTGGCGCTTGGTCTCCTGATCGGCGCATTCCAGGGCTTCATCATCGCCTATATGGAGGTTCCGGCCTTCATCGTGACGCTGGGCGGCCTGCTGGTCTGGCGCGGCATGGCATGGCTGATCACCAGCGGGCGCACGGTCGCGCCGCTCGACACGACCTTCCAGCTGATGGGCGGCGGACCACGTGGCTCGATCGGCGCCACCGCCAGCTGGATCGTCGGTGCCGTCGCCTGCGTGGCGGTCGCCTTCATGCTGCTCAATGGCAGGTCGCAGCGCAAGCGGTTCCACTTTCCGCTGCGCCCCGTTTGGGCCGAGACCTTGCTTGGCGTGGTTGCCTGCGCCGCTATCCTTGGCGCCGTCTGGATCGCCAATTCCTATCCATGGCCGATCGGCATCGTGCGTCAGTACGCCCAGCAGAACGGCATTACCGTTCCCGAAGGCGGGCTGTACATCGCGCATGGCATTGCCATACCGGTGCTGATGGCGGTGGCCGTGGGCATCATCATGACCTTCATCACCAAGCGCACGCGTTTCGGCCGCTATGTCTTCGCTATTGGCGGCAATCCGGAGGCGGCCGAACTTGCCGGCATCAACACCCGCTGGGTGACCATGAAGGTGTTCATGATCATGGGCGTGCTGGCCGCGATCAGCGCGGCGATCTCGTCGGCCCGGCTCAACGCATCGACCAATGCGCTGGGCACGCTGGACGAGCTTCTGGTCATCGCCGCCGCCGTCATTGGCGGCACGTCGCTCGCCGGCGGCGCCGGCACGGTGCTGGGCGCCATGCTGGGCGCGCTTCTGATGCAGTCATTGCAGTCGGGCATGGTGCTGCTTGGTATCGACTCGCCGCTGCAGAGCATCGTCGTCGGCGCCGTGCTGGTCATCGCCGTGTGGCTCGACACCGTCTATCGCAAGCGGGTTTAGGGGAGAAACGATCATGTCCGACAAAATCGCTCCCGCAACTGCCCCGGTGGGCACGCCGCTGATCGACATGCGCAACATCTCGATCGCCTTTGGCGGCATCCGCGCCGTCGACGATGCCTCGATCGATCTCTTCCCCGGCGAGGTCGTCGCGCTGCTCGGCCACAACGGCGCCGGCAAATCGACGCTGATCAAGATCCTGTCCGGCGCCTACAAGCGCGATGCCGGCCAGATCTTCGTCAATGGCGAGGAGGCTTCGATCTCCAACCCGCGTGACGCCAAGAAATACGGCATCGAGACGATCTACCAGACGCTCGCCCTGGCCGACAATGTCGACGCCGCCGCCAATCTGTTCCTCGGCCGCGAGCTGATGACCGGCTGGGGCACGCTCGACGATGTTGCCATGGAGGCCGAGGCCCGCAAGGTGATGGGCCGGCTCAATCCGCGCTTCCAGCGCTTCAAGGAGCCGGTGATCAAACTGTCGGGCGGCCAGCGTCAGTCGGTGGCGATCGCACGCGCGATCCTGTTCAACGCACGCATCCTGATCATGGACGAGCCGACGGCGGCCCTTGGTCCGCAGGAAACGGCGCAGGTCGGCGAACTGGTCAGGCAACTCAAATCCGATGGCATCGGCATCTTCCTGATCAGTCACGACATCCACGATGTGTTCGAACTGGCCGACCGGGTCTGCGTGATGAAGAACGGCCAGGTCGTCGGCACCGCGCGCACCACCGATGTCACCCAGGACGAGGTGCTCGGCATGATCATCCTGGGCAAATGTCCTCCGGGCGCCATCCCTGGGCCGGGCGCGTTGAAGATCGCCGCCTGAGGCTTGCCGGCGGCCCGGTATGGGTCTGACCGGCATTGGCCGGTTGCCGCTCACGTGATATGCCAGTGATCGCTACGGATTGGCCTTGCCATTGTGTTGGCCCGATGACTTGCCCATAAAGGTCCGGCATTGCTCATGGACCGCATCATCCGTTGAAAAAACTTTTTCCAATCGTCGCGTTCATCGCCGTAGCGCTGATCAGCATGACCATGGCGGGGTTCGCCTATTTCGCGACGCAGGAGGCCTCCCGCATCAAGTTCGAAGCGGCGGCCGACGACGCCCTTAACCGGATCGAGAGCCGGATCGACCTGCATCTGTCGCTGCTGCGGTCCACACAGGCCCTGATCGACGCTCGCAACGGGGATATCTCGCAGAGCGAGTTCAAGGCGTTCTTCAACGCGCTGGATGTCGACAGCAATTTCGCCGGCTTGCGCGGTATCGGTTTCCTCGGGCTGGTCAAGACGGGTGATGAGGCGGCACTCGAACGCGACATCCTCCACGATTTTGGCGTCAGCCATCCGATCTATCCTGAAACCACGCAGCCCTGGCGCGCGCCCATCATGCTCTTCGAGCCGCTGGATCCGTCCAACCAGGCCAGCATCGGTTATGACATGTTCAGCGAACCGGTGCGGCGCGCGGCGATCGAAAAGGCGATGGCCGACGACCAGCAGCATGCGAGCGGGCTGGTGCAACTGGGCCAGGGCACGGGTGCCACGCAGACCTTCCCCGGTTTCCTGGTCTTCGTGCGGCTCAACGTCGAAACCGCGCCCGAGGTCATCAACGCATCGCGATCCTCGACCGCCGGCTTTCTCTATGCGGCCTTCCGGGCCCGCGACCTGTTCCAGATCGCGCTCAGCCGCGCGCCGCTGCTGCCGGTCAACACCGAGATCTATGACGGCGAGGCGAACAGCGACAATCTCTTGTTCCGGTCGGAGACGCCGCCTGCGTCGGCCTTTGGCGATCGGCTGCTCGTCACCCGCAAGATCACGGTGGCCGGTCGCCCGTGGACGGTGCTGTTCCGTCCGACCAGCGCCTTCTCGCAGCCGTCGTCGCGCGCCATCCCGGTGATGCTGGGGCTGTTCGGCCTGCTCGCGGCGGGCGCCATCGCGCTGGTGGCGCGCTATCAGGAGCGGGCCTATGAGGCGGCATCGCGCCTGCACGAGACGACCGAAAAGAGCCTGCTCGAAAAGGACCTGATGCTGCAGGAGATGAAGCATCGCATCAAGAATTCGATCACCCGGGTGCTGGCGATCGCGCGGCAGACCGCGTCGCGGGCGACGGACGTCAACGAGTTTTCGGCGTCTTTTTCTGCCAGGCTGCAGGCGATGGCAGCCTCCCAGGACATGCTGACGCGCTCGCGCTGGCAAAAGGCCGATCTCGCCGACCTCCTGCGCATCGAGCTTGGCCAGGTGTTCGGCAAGGATCTCCCCGAGGGGTTGTTGTCGGGACCGGAGGTGCTGCTCGACGAGACCACGACGCAGGCGCTTGGCCTGACCTTCCATGAGCTGGCGACCAATGCGCTGAAATACGGCGAAGCCGGCAATTCCGCCAATTCGCTCAGGAGCGACTGGGCGCTCAAGGTCGAATGGTCGATGGAAGAGCGCGGGCGGGAGCGGACGCTGGCGCTGCACTGGCGGGAGGCCGGGAAGCAGAAAGTCGAGGCGCCGGCCGAGACCGGATTCGGCACCAAGCTGATTGACCTCAACGTCACGCGCGAACTGCGCGGCACGATCAAGCGCGATTTTCAGGCCGATGGTCTGAAGGTGGAAATCAAAATTCCGCTGACAGGCTGACGGCGAGCAGTCAGGCGGACAGCAAACGCCGCGCCCTTACGTGCAAAATCCGGAGGCCGGCGGACCGGCCTCCGGATCGAAGTTTCAATTATCGCCGAATCAGTTGCAGCGCGCCGTGTAAATCCGGCCGCGATGATCACGATACTGGCAATAACCATTGCGCAGGTTGCGCACCAGCAGGCCGGAACCGGCACCGACAGCCGCACCGATCAGCGCGCCCTTGCCGCCGCCGACCAGACCGCCGATACCGGCGCCAATCAAGCCGCCGCCAACCACGTCCTGCTCGGTCGAGGTGCAGCCGCTGAGAGCAGCCACCGCAACCATGGCAATAATCATCTTCCGCATAGAGTCACTCCTCACTTTGTGTCCACACTTTGGTAAGCTCCAGCAGTCATTTAGCATGAAATGACGGCTTTTGCTGCGCGAATTTATTCTTGGCTAAGATAGTCTTTTTCTGGGCGCACCGCATTCGATGCCATGACAAGGCTGGAAATGGCAAGAGAGGCGTCGAGGCTGCCGTCGGGACGCACATTCCAGACGACCTGATCGTAGTCATCCTCGAGTGCGGGATCGACGGCAAGACATCTGGCGACGATGTGCTGAGCCTGCCCCTGCACGTCGCCCATGGCAAAGGGCCGTTCGGCGGTGCATTCGTCGGCGGTTTCGAAAATGCTCACCGGCACCTGCAGCTCACGACAATCGGTCATCGAATTGCTGCAGCCGATGACAAGCAACAATGCGGCGATGTGTTCCATGGCGACATGTCCTCTCGCCACAACAACGGCCCATATCGGCCAAAAGTTCCTGAGCGGCCGGGGGACATGCGAATAATGCCGGCACAGGGATTTCGGTCAGGTCAGCTGGAACAGGGCGATGAGGAGAATTGTCGAGGCCGCCGCCAGGACGATGCCCCACAGCAATGTGTGATGCGGCGAGGTGAGCGGTTCCGCGGATGCTTCGGGATCCTGGAATTCGCCCATCGAAACACGGGCGGCCTGTTCCAGTCTGTTCATGTCGGTGACCGTCAAGCATTCCTCCCACACCGTGCCGCAAGCCAGCGGATTGCAGCGGTATCTGGGTAAAACAGCATCCGCTCTTATGGTGAACAGCCGGTTAAGGATCGATGATTGCAGCTCTGAATCAAAGAGATAGAGTCGCTCACTGCGTCTCGAAATTGCTGTGCGGGACGACAAGACGGTATTCAAGGCGCCCGTCCGCGATGTCGAGGCTTGCGGTTCCGCCCAAGGATGCCGGCACCACCCGCTCCAGCGCGACGCTGCCGAAACGCTTTTGACTCCCCCGGCCGCCATCGGTTCCTATGGCTTCGGCCCATGTCAGCGAGAGTGTAACCTCGCCAGGGGCGATGATGTTGAGATTGGCCGTCACTTCGACGAATCCATCCGGCCGGGACAGGGCGCCATAGCTGACCGAGTTGACGGCAAGCTCATGCATCGCCAGGCCGATATGCAGCGCGGCATTGGGATTGAGATAGGGGTTGGCGCCCCGGAGGCGAAGGTTGTGCGATGTGTTCGTTCCATAGCGGCCGACCTGGCTCGTCACCAGTTCATGAAGGGCAGCACCTCGCCAGTTGGAGGATGTTACCAGATCCTGGGAGGAGGAGAGCGACTGCAGCCGGCCGCGAAAACGCGTGAGGAAGTCGCCGATGCCGTCGGAATAGCGACCGGTCTGCGTCGCGATGCTCTGGATGATCGCCAGCAGATTCTTCGAGCGGTGGCTGACCTCGCGCAGCAGCGTGGTCAGGGTCTGTTCGCGCCGCTTCTGCTCGGTCGTCTCGACCATGGTGGTGACGACGCCTTGCACGTCGCCGGCGTCGCCCCGATCGGCGTCGACCCAAACCTGAAACCAGCGCACGCCGTTTTCGACCGGAACACTGATCTCAAGGCGCTCTGGATTGCCGGTGGCGACCACGTCGCGCTTGGCGGTGCTGATGCGATCGGCCTGCGCCATAGGCAGGATGCCATTGCCGTCGGAGTTGTCGGAAATCCAGGGCGCGCGCATGTTGCGGGCCCAGACGGTTTTCATCTCGCGATCCTGATAGAGGACGGAAATGCCGGCATTGTGCAGTGCGTGGAGAAGAGCCCGGCCAAGCTGCATGCCACTTTCCGCCGGATGCAGGGCGATGACTTCGTCGCTCCGTGCGCCTCCCGTCTTATCTGTAGTCCTGGAACGCATCGGTCAATCGGCCCACCCAACTCAGGCTGAACGGCTCACTGTGGAATGGGTTCCCAAATGAAATTTCGGGGGAACGACCCCTAAAACGGTCCGCCGGACGGTGTCCCTTTGAAGGACACCGCCCGGCGGTGGCTGGAAACCGTTTGAGGGGTGCGGCTTCCAGTGTTCGCTCGCAGAAGCGTTCGCCCTCACGCCCGTCTGAACAGGCCGGCCAGGAGCGAAATGACCAGGAAGGCGAGAAAGATGAAGAACAATATCTGCGCTATGCCGGCGGACGTACCGGCGATGCCGCCGAAACCAAGCGCGCCGGCGATGATCGCCACGACGAGAAATACGAGCGCCCAGTAAAGCATGGTTCATCTCCTTCCGAATGCTGCAGGGAAAACGTGGGTGGGTGCGGTTTGTTCCACCCTTTGCCGAAAAAGGCGATGCTTGCAAACCGTTAGAGGCAAAGCGCCTCAAAATTCGCGACTGACGGGTCCGGTTGCAAAAAGGCCACCCGACGCATCGCATCGGACGGCCTTTGGTTCGGCTTTCCTAGCTGGAAAGGCAGCAGCCCTATGCGGCGGCCTTCGCCTGACGGTCAAAGAACAGGGCCTGGCTGATCAGTGCCTTGACCATGTCGGGATTGAACGGCTTGGTCACCAGGAAGGCGGGTTCGGGACGCTCGCCGGTCAGGAGGCGTTCGGGAAAGGCAGTGATGAAGATCACCGGCACAGAGGTTGACGACAGAATTTCGTTGACCGCCTCGATGCCCGAACTGCCGTCGGCGAGCTGGATGTCGGCCAGCACCATCTTCGGCCGCGTCTTGCCGAACATCATCACCGCTTCGGCATGCGTGCGCGCCGTTCCAACGACACGATGACCGAGGCTCTCGACCATCTCCTCTATGTCCATGGCGATCAGCGGTTCGTCCTCGATGATGAGCACATCGGTCGCCACCTGTCGGGAAATCTCGTTGCTTGCCTGGGCAAGCAGCTCAGAAAATTGCTGGTCGCCGACGTCTAGAATCTCGGCCGCCTCGTCCTCGCTGAACCCTTCAACGGCAACCAGCAGGAAGGCCTGGCGCGGGAGGGGCGCGATGGCGTTGAGATTGGCGGCGGCGCGCTGTTCCCACGCCGATTGGGCCTGCTCCTGCGGCACGCGGATGGCGACGGACGTGAAAAGCTTGGCGAAAACCTTGTAGAGGGCGATACGGTCGCTCGATGCATCGGGGAAGATGTCGACATCGGCGATGATGGCCTCAAGCATCGCAGCGACCAGCGCGTCGCCACTCTCTTGCGATCCCGAGACGGCGCGCGAGAAGCGGCGCAGGAATGGCAGATGCGGTGCGATGGTGGCGGATAAACTCATGATAAGACGTCTCCCTCAGTATGACGCGATTGCCCGGATTGCAGGTCAAGCTGATTGCAAGCCCCGCTAATACAACGCGGGTTCTCTTAAAAAGTTCCGGCCGATATGGAACGAAAAGCCAGGAAAGGCGTTTGAGGGTCGGGATGGGCAACCAGACGAGGGTGCCGTTTGCCTTGTGTTGAGTTGAGTATGGGCGGCCTAGTGCTGGGAATATAAGGGCGAAATGAAGGACATGACGAAAGATATTTTGGCTGGCGCCGAGGGCAGGCGCCGGAACGGTGTCGGTGACCCGCTCGGGCCCAACTCCGAAATCGGGCGCAAACTCAAACAATATTACGACGAGCTGGTCTCCGACGATGTGCCGGATCGCTTTGCCCAGCTGCTCAGCCAGCTGGAACAGGCCGAACCCGCGCAGAAGAAGGACTGAGGCATGGCAGCGGTCTCCCAAGGCTTCAAGACCGATCTGCTTGGGGCAATCCCGAGCTTGCGGGCCTTTGCCGTGTCGTTGACACAGAATGCCGACAAGGCCGACGACCTCGTTCAGGAAACGCTGGTCAAGGCCTGGGACAAGCATGAGAGCTTCCAGCCCGGCACCAATCTCAAGGCATGGCTCTTCACCATCCTGCGCAATGAATTCTATTCGCAGATGCGCAAACGCGGCCGCGAAGTGCAGGACAGCGACGGCATCATGACGGCCAGGCTCGCGGTGCATCCGGCCCAGCACGGCCAACTCGATCTCAAGGATTTTCGCGGCGCTCTCGAGCAGTTGCCGGAAGACCAGCGCGAGGCCATCATTCTCATCGGCGCATCGGGCTTTTCCTATGAAGAGGCTGCGGAAATCTGCGGTTGCGCGGTCGGGACGATCAAGAGCCGCGTCAGCAGGGCGCGCACGCGCCTGCAGGAGATTCTCAAGATTTCCGGCGAGGACGAATATGGTCCCGATGCGATCTCGGCCCAGGTCACGGGGACCGCGGCGCATTGACGTGGGACCCGGGTGCCGGATCCGGATCGATCTCAGCTTGGAGAGCCGCGTCCATAGGCCAGCGCCACCGCTTCGACGAGATCTTCGCCTGAATAGGGCTTGGTGACCAGCCGCACCCCCGGAAAGGATGCCTTGATCTCGTCCGCATCGGAATAGCCGGAGGCAAACACGAAAGGCACGCCTGTCTCACGCAGGCCGGCGGCGAATTCGAGCGTCGAGGTGCCGCCCAGCATCAGATCGACGATGGCCGCGTCGAATTGCGTTGCGACCTTTCGGCCATCGATCTCGCCCAGGTCGCGGGCAACCACCACCTCGCCGGCCCCATGGTCGCGGCAGAGCTGCTCGACATCCATGGCGATGAGGAATTCATCTTCCAGGACAAGAATTCGCAATCCGTCAAGCAAGTGGGGCACGGGTAATCGCTCCTTGAAACGTCGGGAGTCATGATCGCAATTCGGCGCGCTGTCATTTAAAAAAGACATGCTCCTATCGCGGAACTCCGATCCCGGCAAAAACGTTTAGATATACCTGCTGACCGGCAGGCTTTCGAAGAGGGGTCGAAATGCCAGGCCAGAACGGGCGTGCCTTATCCAGCCGACAGTACCCTTGCGAGAATTGTCCTTTGCGGCCATTGCCGATCTTCCGCGAGTTCGAAAAGCAGGAATTGGCCTTCATCAGTACCTTCAAGAAGGGCGAGCTGGCGGTCGACAAGGGCGCCACTGTCCTCGTGGAAGGAAGCCACAGCGCCCATCTCTATACGGTGCTGTCCGGCTGGGCGTTCCGCTACAAGCTGTTGCCGGACGGTCGCCGACAGATACTCAACTATCTCATGCCCGGCGATCTCATCGGCCTGCAAGGCAGCGTCATGGGGGAAATGCAGCATTCCGTCGAGGCCCTGTCGTCAATGCTGCTTTGCGTCTTCGAGCGCGACAGCCTGCATGAACTCTACCGCAACCATCCGGGTCTGGCCTACGACATCACCTGGATCGCGTCGCGCGAAGAACGCATGCTCGACGAGAACCTGCTCAGTGTCGGCCGCCGCAGTGCGATCGAGCGCGCCGCCTATCTGATTGCCTTCATCGGCAGCCGCGCCAAGGTGGTGGGGCTGAACGGCAAGCAATCCATCCAGATTCCGATCACGCAACAACATATTGCCGACACGCTTGGCCTTTCGCTGGTTCATACCAACAAGACGATCCGCAAGCTGATGGATCGCAAGCTGATCCTGTGGCGGGATGGTGGTTGCGAGGTGGTCGATGCGGAAGGGCTCAAGCAACTCGCAGGCTGGGAAGGGCTAGGCGAGGGGCGTCGCCCTCTGATCTGAGACGCGCTTCTTGCCATGGATTGACGATTGGTGCGTATGCGCCTGTTTTCGGCTAGTTTGTCCCGATGCCGGAACCTTGAGGCGCAAGGCGCGTTTGAAATCGAGCAATCACAAGGAGTTAAGCAATGGCAACCGCCGCAGGAAAGACCGCCAGCGATGCGCGGGCGAATTCGGATCTCGAAGCCGACATCAAGCAGTTGAAGGCCGATATCGACAAGCTCACCAAGCAGTTGGCCAAGACCGGTGAACACGGCTATGGCACTGCCCGCCGCGCGGCCACCGAGGGCGTCGAGCAATTGCGCGCACAGGGCGAAGCCGCGTTTGACAGCCTGCGCGGCAGTGCCAAGGACATCGAGGCGCAGTTGCTGGCGAATGTCCGCGAAAAGCCGGTGACGTCGCTGGCGATCGCCGCCGGCGTCGGCTTCCTCTTCGCGCTGCTCGCTCGTCGCTAGTTCCCCAAATGGGACTGTTGGCATCCCTGCTCTCGGGTTTCGCCTCGGGTGAAACCGTGGCCGCCATACGTCGAGCACGTACGGCGGCCATCGTCTATGCGCTCGCCGCCTTGGCGTCATTTTGCGGTCTCGGCTTCCTGGTCGGGGCTGCCTATATCTGGGCCGCCGCCCGCTATGGATCGTTCGCCGCGGCGCTTGGCTTCGGTGTCGGCTTCCTGGTGATCGCCGGCCTCGTTCTCCTGATCCATAGCTTGATGTCCGGCGCCCGTGCCCGCCGCGAGGCAAGGCGGCGCAGTGCCGACATGAAGGCGATCGGCATCACGGCCGCGCTCGCCGTGCTGCCGGCCTTACTCAAGGGAAAGGGCGGCCTCGGGGTCATTCTGGGCCCGGTCGTGGCGCTCGCCGCCTATGCCATCTACCGCGAGAATGTAAAGCCTGACGATCCGGATGCCGGCGAGGGGAAATAGCGCCGGCACCCCGGCCCTGGGATCAAAAATCCGTCACTTGGACAGATCTTCCAGCGGCATCGATATTTCGGCGAACACGCCTTCCCTGCGGAATTCATGGGTCACTTCGCTTGAAATGACCTTGGCCAGGCTGCGGCGGATGAGGATCGAGCCGAAACCGTGGCGCTCCGGTGGGGCGACTTCAGGGCCGCCGCTCTCGCGCCAGGTCAGCACCAGGCGGCGGCCGCCCTTCCTGCCTTGCGTCTTCCAGTCGAGATCGACCTTGCCCGATGCAATCGACAGCGATCCATGTTGCAGCGCGTTGCTGGCCAGTTCGTGCAGGATAAGTCCGAGCCCGACGGCCTGGTCCGGCGACAGCAGGAGATCGGCGCCGGAGATCGCGATGCGCGGCTGGTCGGCGGTGTCAAAGGGCCTGATCTCGATCTGGACGAGTTCGCGGATGCCGATGCCGCGCCATTCGCGGTCGGACAAGAGATTGTGGGCAATGCCCAGCGCCTGAAGCCGGGCGCCGAAAGCATCGAGGAATTCGCTGGGGCGGCGGGCGTGACGCACGGTCTGCGTCGCCAGCGCCTGGACGGTGGCCAGCGTGTTCTTGACGCGGTGGTTAAGCTCGCGCAGCAGAAGCCGCTGCCGTTCGTCGCCGAGCTTGCGTTCGGAGATGTCGTAGTTGACGCCGAAGATCAGCGTCGGCTTGCCGTCGCCGTCGCGCTCGATGACGCGGCCGCGCGTGGCCACCCAGCGCGGCGGATGAAAGCCCTTCACCCGGTATTCGCCGAAATAGTCGTCGCTGCCGGACAGGGCGTCGCGAAAGCGGGTTTCGGTCTGGTAGACGTCGCGCGGATCGATGGCGGTCAGGATGTCGCGCGCCCGCAGCCGGGTCGAGCGCGGCAGGTTGAACAGTTCCGACAGCCGGACATCGCATTCGATGATGTCGGTGCGGATGTCCCAGGCCCAGCTGGCGAGCGAGGCCGCGTCGAGCGCGATGGCGCGTCGCTTTTCCTCGCGCGCCAGAGCTGCCTCGGCAATGGCGCCGCTGCGGGTCGCGTCCTTCAAGGTGAACAGGCTGGCGGCGAGGCCGGCGAGCGTCTTCAACTGGTCGAGCTTGGCGCCGGAGGGATAGGCATGCCGTTTGCGGTCGAGCACGCACAGCGTGCCGATCCTGGCGCCTGCCACCACCATCGGCGCGCCGGCATAGAAGCGCACATGATGCTTGCCGGTGACCAGCGGGTTGGTTCTGAAACGAGGATCCGTCGTTGCGTCCGTCACCACCATGGGCTCGTCGCCAGCGGCGATGGCATGGGCGCAGAAGGAGATGCCGGTCGCGGTTTCGCTCTCGTCGAGACCAAAGCACGACTTGAACCATTGCCGCTCGATATCGACCAGCGTGACGAGAGCGGTGGGCGCCTGCATGACGGCCGCGGCAAGGCTGGTGATGCGGTCGAAATCCGGGTCGGCCGCCGTATCCAGCATCCCCAGCCCGTGCAGCACGGCCAGCCGGTCCTCGGCATTGACCGCGAGCGCCACCTCAGCCGGCAGGCTCGCCCCTATTTCCGCCTTGCTATTCACCCCAATCCCCAAATGCCCATGCCGGCCTTCGCCGTCTTGCCGATCCGCCTGCCCACCACAAGCGGGCCTCCCGGAACCATCCTAGCAAGGAACCGTTACCCGACCGTGATTTGCCGAGTGCGCCAACAGGCGCAAAACGAAACAAGGACCGGCCATGCCCAAGATCATTCCCGAGGACAAAGCGCGGCAGGGGCGGTGGGGCTGGCACGGCCTGCGCATCCTGATCGCCGCGCTCCTTCTGGCCTTTGCCGCCTGGGGCATTGCCGAAATCTATGGCGAGATGGCCAAGACACCTGCGACGCAACAAGGAAGCGCGCCGAGCGGCTAGATGTTCGACCGTCATGGTTGGAGATTGCATCAGGCGGCCTTTGCCTCGGCGATGCTGGCCGGCACCAGGACATTCAGCGCGCCGGGCCGGATTTCGATCGTCGTCTCACGCTCGAGCCTGACCAGTTCGCCATCCAGGACGGCGCAGAACTTCCTGCTGCCGGAATGGATCTTCAGGACGGTGCGGTCGGATTGATGGATTTCGACATGTTCATTGTCGCGCCATTTTCCGCGGGCCACGTTGAAGAGGAATTTCATCAGTTCGGCGCGCTGCTGCGCCACCGTGACGTAGATGCCGAGCACGCCGCCCGCGGGGTTGTCCGCATAGGGCAGATGGCCCTCGCCGAACAGATTGTTGGTGACGCCGATGCCTGAGATGCGCGCCGTCATCTCGGCCTTGCCAATAGCGAGCGTGACGTTCATCGCCGGCGGGTTCTTGATTGTCGCCCATGCCGCCTTGGCCGAAGCTCCGATCTTGCCCAGGCGCGAGCCGAATTCCATTCCCTGGCGCAGCTGCACCATCCTGGCATGCATGCCGATCGAGAATTGATGAACGAAGGGTCGGCCATTGGCGGTGGCCATGTCGACGGCGATGATCTCGCCGTCGGCGAAGGATTTCAGCGCGGCATCGAGCGACTGCGGAATGCCGAGGCCGCGCGCGAACAGGTTCATCGTGCCGGCCGGCAGGATGGCAAGCGCCTTTTTCTTGCCCATCAGCCTCGCGGCCGCCGCTGAAATGGTTCCGTCGCCGCCACCCGCCAGCACGACATCGACGGTGCGACGCGAGGCAGCGTTGTCGAGGGTTTCCACAACGTCCTTGCTGGCAACCACGTCAATGCTCAAGGAGTGGCCTGCCGCCTCCAGCGTCTGGCGCATCCTGTCGGAAAAAGCGGCGAGGTCTGCGGTGCGCAAGGTGCCGCCATCCCGGTTCAGCACCGCTGCAAATTTCATGCCCCGCTCCGTCATGTCAATCCAAAACGGGCCAGGACGAACCCAGCCGCAGGCTGAAACGTGGCGATACAGGAAAGGGTTCCGTTGGAAACGGCGCGGTTCAGCGCGTGTTCATCGGCGCCCGCGCAACTGCTGCGTGTTTTCCCGGCGCGAAATCCACGCCAATTTTGTCGGAACAACGCCATGGTCACGACGTTGTGAACCCGTGGAGATGCCGCGCCCGATCTTCCCAGCGACGGTTCAATCGGGCGCGGCGTGCACGAAATCACGCACTAGGAGAGACTACCATGATACGCACCCTTTTAGCCACGACCGCACTCGCAACGTTGATTGCAACGGGCGCGCTCGCGCAAAGCAGCACGACCCCTGCTCCAGCCGACAAACCTGCCGTTCAGGAGCCGGCGGCGACCGCTCCGGTGCCGCGCGCTGAAGGCAGCATCGTCACCAACATCATCGGCGAATCCGTCTATAACGGCACCGGTAACGATGCCGAGAACATCGGCAAGGTTACCGATGTCGTCTTCGACAAGGACGGCATGGCCAAATCCGTCGTCATCGGCGTCGGCGGCTTTCTGGGCGTCGGGGCGAAGAATGTCGCCTTCGACTATGACAAGCTGCAGTGGGCCGAAAAGAACGGGGACCGCTGGCTGGTTGCCCAGACAAGCAAGGATGAGCTGACGGCGCATCCGGAATTCGACAGCAAGCCCTATGGGCCTGCATCGGCACCCGCCGCTTCGACCGATGCGGCAGCGCCCACGGCACCCGCGGCCACGAATACCGCACAAGCTCCTGCCGCCGCTCCGGCCGAACCGGTCAAGCGCGCCGACGGCAATCTCGCCACCAACATCATTGGCGAGACCGTCTACAACGGCACGGGCGACGACGCGCAGAATATCGGCAGCGTCAACGACATCGTGCTGTCCAAGGAGGGCAAGGCGGAATCCCTGGTGATCGGCGTAGGCGGCTTCCTTGGCCTCGGTGCCAAGAACGTCACCTATGACTTCAACAAGGCCCAGTGGGCGGAGAAGAACGGCGACCGCTGGCTGGTTGCCCAGACCACAAAGGAGGAACTGCAGGCGCAGCCGGATTTCAACCGCAAGGCCTATGATCCGGCGCCGGCAACGACGGCATCGAATGAGCCGGCGGCAACCGCTCCGGCCGCAACCACGGCTCCTGCCGCCGCCCCGACGGACAAGACAGCCGAAGCACCCGCGGCCACGACCGCTCCTGACCAGACACGGACGGCCGCCATCGACAAGTCGACGCTGACCGAGATGCCGATTGGCGAAGTCAGAGGCGAAGATCTGAAGGGCGCGACGGTCTATGGCGCCAATGACGCCAAGGTCGGGGAGATCGGCGATGTCGTGCTGGCACCCGACAAGAAGACGGATGCGGTGATCGTCAATGTCGGCGGCTTCCTTGGCATCGGCGAGAAGGAAATCGCCGTCGGCCTGGATAATCTGAAGTTCATGACCGACAAGGACGGCAAGAAGTATCTCTACACGACCTTCACCAAGGAACAGCTCGAGGCGCAGCCTGCCTATGACAAGGGCAGCTATGCCGAGAAGCGCGACCAGCAGCGGATGATTGTGAAGTAGGGCAGTAGGCAGTAGGCAGTAGGCAGTAGGCAAGCCCTATTCCCTACTGCCTATTCCTTTGCTCACATGTCCCACCACGCCGTTTTCCGTCAGCTCCGCCAGCGCCAGCGACTGGTCGAGATGTTCGGCCCGCCAGGCAAGAAGCCGCTCGGCGAATTGCAGGCGGGTGGACAGGTGCGCGGGGCTGTTGGCGAGGTTGGTCAGTTCGCCAGGGTCTGCCTCGACATTGAAAAGCAGAGGCGGCAAACCGCCGCCAAAATGCACGTATTTGAATTTCTTGGTGCGGATGACCGCCAGGTTGCACTGGCGCGAGCCGATGCCGAAATGCGCTTCGGCCTCGCCGTCGGCGATCGAGCGGAAATCGAACTCCCAGTGCGCGGCGTCGCGCCAGGTGGCGGGGCTTCCGCCGCTCAGGAATGGTCTCAGCGAGCATCCGTCGAGATGCGGTTCGGGCGGCTCGCCAAGCAGGTCTATAAGCGTGGGCAAGATGTCCACCGCTTCGGTGAAGCGGTCGACCGTGCTGCCGGCCGCCTTGCGATGGCGCGGATCGCGAATGATCAGCGGGATGTGGTAGCTGCCGTCGAAGTAGCCGCCCTTGCCCAGCATGAAATGGTCGCCCATCATCTCGGCATGGTCCGAGGTGAGAACAATGATGGTGTCGTCCCACGTGCCTGAAAGCTTGAGCGCCTGCCATATCAGGCCAAGCTGCGCGTCGACCTCCGAGATCATGCCGTAATAGATCGCCCGGATGCGGCGGAAATCATCCTCGCTCCAGTCGTGCACCTTTCCTGCGGCGCCGGAGCGGAAATTCGCGCGATACCGCCGGCTGAGATCATAGGCGAGATAGGGATGGCTCTGAGCTTCGGCCCGCCAGCTGTCGGCGCGGTGGAAGGCGGGACCGTCGGCCGGATCGTATGATGTGTTGTAGGGCTCCGGGACGATGAAGGGCGGGTGCGGGCTGATGAAGGAGAGATGCGCGAACCAGGGCGTGGCCTGTTCCTGCTCGCCGAGCCAGCGGATGAACTCGCCGGCAAGGAAAGCCGTCGGCGTATGGTCCTTCGAATAGATCGGCGGCGCCTCGGTCACGGTGTCACCGTCTTCCTCGCCTGCAGGACGGTGGATGCCAGGCGACCCGGCACTGGCATCGATGCCCTGCTGCTTCAGCCAGGAGAGCCACTGCTTCTGATGCTCCGGCAGCAGCTGGCGCACGGTGAATCCGGGCAGCACGCCTTCATAGGTTTTCAGCCTCGGATCACCTGAAGTCAGCAGGCGCGGGTCGAGCGCCACGTCGGTGTAGCCGAACAGCGTCGGATCGTAGCCGATGCTGCGCGCGTGTTCAGCGATGTTGCCGTGGCGGGCGTCCAGCGGTGAGCCGTTGCGGCAGACGCGATTGTTCATCTGGTAGAGGCCGGTGTAGAGGCAGGCACGTGCTGGCGAGCAAGGGGCCGCACCGCCATAGTGCTGCTTGAACAGCACGCCCTCGGCGGCCAGCGCGTCGGCATTCGGCGTCCTCACCACGGGATGGCCGGCAGCCGACAGGCAATCACCACGCCACTGGTCGCAGGTGATCAGGAGAACGTTCGGGCGCCTGGCTTTTCCTGTCACTCGCGATACCTTTCGCTGCATGGTCGAATGCCATTCATGGAGCCGATTTCCAGCAAGGGCGCAAGACCGCCCGCATTAGTCGATTGGTGAACAAAATTCTTTCCGTCGTTCACTTTTACAGCACAGTCCATTCTGTGTTTGTCGCCTTTGCCGCGAACGTTCGTGTCCTCATATTGGCGTGGACAGCGGCGAGGGCCGCACAAACAACAAGGGAAGGAGCAAGACAATGCTCGACCAGATCAAGGGCCTCCATCACGTCACCTCGATGGCCAGGGATGCCCGGCAGAACAATGATTTCTTCACCCACAAGCTCGGCCTGCGCCGGGTCAAGAAGACGGTCAACTTCGACGCGCCCGACGTCTACCACCTTTATTATGGCGACGAGGTTGGCACGCCCGGTTCGGTGATGACCTATTTCCCGTTTCCCAACATCGGCAAGGGCCGTCCCGGCGTCGGCGAAGTCGGCACCACGGTCTACTCCGTGCCGGAAGGCACGCTCGCCTATTGGGAAAAGCGCTTCGCCGACGAAGGCGTGAGCGGTGTTTCCCGTGAAGAGAGTTTCGGCGAGAAGCGGCTAAGATTCGCCGGCCCCGATGGCGACGGTTTCGCGCTTGTCGAGGACAAGGCCGACAGCAGAGCGCCTTGGACCAAGGGCGGCATTGCGACCGACGAGGCGATCCGCGGCTTTCACTCGGTTTCGCTCAGGCTGAAGGATGGCGGCGCCACCGAGGAGCTGTTGAAATTCATGGGCTACGAGGAAGTCGACAGATCAGGCAATGTCAGACGGCTTGCCGTGAAGAACGGCAACGGCGCCGATGTCGTCGATATCGAATCGCTGCCGGCCGCGGCCTTCGCCGACCTTGGCGCCGGCTCGGTGCATCACGTCGCCTTTGCCGTCGAGAACCGCGCCAAGCAGCTCGAAGTGCGCAAGGCGTTGATGGATACGGGCTATGGCGTGACGCCAGTGATCGACCGCGACTATTTCTGGGCGATCTATTTCCGCACGCCGGGCGGCGTTCTGTTCGAAGTCGCCACCAACGAGCCGGGTTTCGACAGGGATGAAGACACCGCGCATCTGGGCGAAGCGCTGAAGCTGCCGACGCAGCACCAGCATTTGCGGCCCTATCTCGAACAGCATCTGCAGAAGCTGGAAGGCTGACGCCATGAGCAAGGACGCCTACATCCACAAGGTGCTGCCCGGTTCGCCGGGCGGCCCCATGCTTTTCGTCTTTCACGGTACCGGCGGTGACGAGAGCCAGCTTCTGTCGCCGGGGCGCGATCTCGTGCCCCAGGCCACCATCATCTCGCCGCGCGGCGATGTGTCCGAATACGGTGCGGCGCGCTTCTTTCGTCGCACCGGCGAGGGCGTCTACGACATGGGCGACCTGGCGCGGGCAACGGACAAGATGGTGGCCTTCGTCAAGGCGCATGTCGAGGCTGCGAAGCCCTCGGCGGTGCTTGGCCTCGGCTATTCCAACGGCGCCAACATACTGGCGTCCGTGGTGTTCGCCGAGCCCGAGCTGTTCGACGCCACGGTGCTGATGCATCCGCTGATCCCGTTCGAACCGCAGGTCAAGGGCAGCCTCGCCGGCCGTCACATGCTGCTGACCGCCGGCAAGCGCGATCCGATCTGCCCGCCGAACCTGACGACGCGGCTCGAGGCCTATTTGCGTGCCGACGGTGCCGATGTCACAGTGGAATGGCACGAAGGCGGGCACGAGGTGCGGCCAAATGAAATCGAAGCGGCGCGGCGGCTCTTTGCCGGTGTCGCCCAAGGAGCTTAGACATGCCCGACCAACTGCCTGAAATCGAACTGGAAGACCGCGGCTCCAAAGGGCGCTATGTGCTGCGTGGCCCCGGCGGCGCCGAGGCCGAGATGACCTTCACCAAGATCGGTGAACACCAGATCATCATCGATCACACCGAAGTGCCGGACGCGTTTCGCGGCCAGGGTGCCGGGCTTCGGCTCGTCACCCGCGCCGTCGAGGATGCGCGCGCGGCGGGCAAGAAGATCATCCCGCTTTGCCCGTTCGCCAACGCCCAGTTCCGCCGCCACGCGGAATGGGCTGACGTGCTGAAGCACTAGACCGTTTCACCGTTTCATGGAAACGGCGAACCACTCTAACTTTTTGTTTTGACGCAATTCCCAAGGGAAAACGCTACGCGCTTTTCCCGGGAAAACCGCTCACACTTTTCCTGGAATTGCTCTAGGAAGCGCAGGCACGTCATCGATAGGCAGCGGGGGGATAAGGGGGCAGTCCCCGCTGCCGGTCGGCTTTGTCATTTGCCGCGACCAGATATCTTGCCTAGATATGATGTCTCGCCGTGCCGACAAACGAACCGAATGATCCCCCGATGACCGAAACCGACCTCGTCCCCGTCTTCGACGGCCACAACGATACGCTGCTCAGGCTGTATCAGTCGAAGGACAAGGACGTCGAAAAGCTCTTCGTCGAAGGCAAGTCGGGCGGCCATATCGACCTGCCGCGCGCCAAGGCGGGGGGCTTCGCTGGCGGCATGTTCGCGATCTTTCCGCCGCCGGTCGAGAAAGCCAGGCGCAGCGCCGTGCCCTTGGCGCCGAGCGACAGCGAGCCGCTGCCGCCGGAGGTGCCGCGCGCCGATGCGCTCAACTCGACGATCGCGATGGCCTCGATCCTGTTTAGGCTGGAACGCGCCGGGGCTCTGGCCGTCTGCCGCACCGCTGGCGACATCCACAACGCCATGGCCAAAGGCACGATCGCCGCGGTGTTCCACATCGAGGGCGTCGAAGCGATCGATCCCGATCTGACCATGCTGGACGTGCTGCATGCCGCCGGCCTGCGCTCGCTCGGCATCGTCTGGAGCCGGCCGAATGCTTTCGGCCACGGCGTTCCGTTCCGCTTTCCGTCCTCGCCGGATACCGGCCCAGGGCTGACCGATGCCGGCAAGGCGCTGGTCAAGGCCTGCAACGAACTGAAGATCATGATCGATCTTTCGCATCTCAACGAGAAGGGTTTTCGCGATGTCGCCGATCTCAGCGACGCGCCACTGGTCGCCACCCACTCCAACGTGCATGCGCTCTGCACCCATTCGCGCAATCTCACCGATTGGCAGCTTGGCGCCATACGCGAGTCCGGCGGCATGGTCGGGTTGAACTTCGCCACCGGCTTCCTGCGCGAGGACGGCCGCATGAATGCCGACACCAGCCTCGACATCATGGTGCGTCATGTCGATTCCCTGCTGCAGGCGCTGGGTGAGGACGGTGTCGGCCTCGGCTCCGATTTCGACGGCGCGATGATCCCGGCCGTCATCGGCGATGTCGCCGGCTTGCCGAAGCTGATCGATGCCTTGGCCGCGCGTGGTTTTGGCCGTGCCCTGATCGAGAAGATTGCTTACCGCAACTGGCTGAACATGCTGGAAAGAACCATTGGGTAGCGCGCAGGCGCTACTCGAAACCCATCCTTTTGAGCCAGTCCTTGCCGACGCCGCGGTCGCGGATGATCGGCAGCGGGTTCTCAGAATCGAGCCGCGCGCAGATGCGGTAGACCTCGAGCGTCTCGGCGCTCATCTCGCCGCGCTTGTAGAAGAACATGGCGGCGGCATAGCGCGTGCGGCCCGACCATTTCTCGCCGAGCGGCGTGTTGACCAGCTCCCACTGTTCGGCTGCCTCCAGCTCTGCTTCGTCGGCCATGGTCAGAAATCCGCCGGCGGATTGGCGATGCGGCGGTCGAGCTTGATGAAGGGCCGCGCCACCACCTTGGCCCGTTTCATCAGCTTCTGATACTGCAGTTCGCGCATGGCATAGATCTCGACCCAGAGGTCTTCCACGACAGTATCACCATAGGGCCGCGCCAGCGAAGCGATGGCGATGTTGCGCTTGGCCATCGGCGACCACATGGCGGCGCTGACCAAGCCGACCTCCTGATGCTTCTTGTGGTAGACGATGGCGTGTTCGGCCGGGATGTTGCCTTCGACCTCCAGCCCGACCAGCACATGGCGCAGCTTGCGTCTGGCGCGCGCTTGGAGGATGGCGCGGCGGCCGTTGAAATGGGCTTTCTCCGGATCGATCATGAAGCCGAGGCCGATCTCGTCGGGCCTGCGCAAGCGATCGGCGCGGATGGCGTGCTCGGCGGTGGTGAAGTCTCCATTGGCCACGATCAGTCCGGCCTCGAGCCGTGCGCGATTGAGCGCGGTGTAGCCGATGGCGCGGATGCCGCGCAGTTCGCCTGCAGTCATCAACCGGTCCCATAGGCTCAGCGCCTTGGCGGACGGCACGAACAGTTCATAACCGAGATCGCCGGTGAAGCCGGTGCGCGAGATGGTGACTGTGCCGCCATCATGCGGGAAGTCGGCGAGGTCGAATATTTTCAGCTTCTCGACGCCGGCGAAGCCGGCATCGCGCAGCACGGCGAAGGAGGTTGGCCCCTGCAATGCCAGCCCGGCGACGGCCTCGGTCTCTTCCTTGACGACGACGTCGAAACCAATGGCGCTGTCGAGCAGCCAGGGCAGATGCCGCTCCTGCGAGCACAGGCGGAAGCGGGTCGGCGAGAGGCGAAACAGCGTGCCGTCGTCGAGGACAAACCCCTCGTCGTCACACCATGCCGTGTAATGGACACGGCCGGGCCTGAGCTTGGTGACGTCGCGCAAGGTGACGCGATCGAGGAAGGCTTCGGCGTCGGGGCCCTCGATCCGGTATTTGGTCATCGGCGAGATGTCGAACAACGCCGCCTGGCTGCGGATGGCGAAATACTCCAGCTCCTCGTCCCACAGCGAATGCGGCGCGCGGTAGCCGGCCCAATTGTACCAGTCCTGGGTTTTGGCCAGCGCATCGAGGCGGGGCTGGAACGGTGTGCCAAGGCGCAGTATGCGGAAATGCGATTGCGCGGCGATGCGGGCGGAGACAGCCGCATCTTCTGTCTTTGCAACGGGCCTCTTCCTGGTTGCCTGAGCCATGGCTTACCCCCTCATCGCAATGATGCGCCGCGCCGCGTTGAGGCCGGGAGCGCCGGAGACGCCGCCACCGGGATGCGAGCCGGCGCCGGCCAGGAACAGCCCTTCGAGCGGCGTGTCGTAGCCGGACCATCCGGAGACGGGCCGTGAGATCAGCATCTGGTCGGCCTGTAATTCGCCGTGGTGCCAGTGGCCGCCGGGCATGCGGTAGCGCGCCTCGATATCGGCCGGCGTCAGAAGCTCGGCGTGAACAATGCTCTTGCCGATGCCGGGCGCGTAAGCCTCGAGCCGCGCCATGATCGCCTCGAGGAATTTTGGCTTGCCGGCAACCCAGCCTTCCTTCAACGCATAGGGCGCGTATTGCACGACCGCCGAAAGCACACAGGCGCCATCCGGTGCGAGTGATGGATCGGCGAGGCTGGGCAGGGTGATTTCCATCACCGGTTCGGGCGAGAATTCGCCATACTTGCACGGGTTGAAGGCGCGCTCGACATGGTCGGGCGAGGGCGCGATGACCAGCCGCCCCTTGTGCGCGGCGGCATCGGCGCCGGTGAATTGCGGCGGCCGGTCGAGCGCCAGATGAAGCTTGGCGGCGTCGCCTTTCATGCGGATGTTCCTGACCTTGCGCACGAAGCCGGTGTCGATCTCGCGCGGCCCGACAAGGTGGAGAAGGGTGATCGCCGGATTGATGGCCGAGACAACAGTCCTGGCGCGCAGTTCCTCGCCGGTGTCGAGCGCTACGCCGACGGCACGGCCTTGCTCGACGATGATTTTTGCTGCGGTAACCGATGTGCGGATGGTGACGCCGGCCTTTTCCGCCGCGGCGCGAATGGCGGCGACGACGGCGCCCATGCCGCCTTGCGGCAGGACCTGCGCACCGGCCGCTCCGCCGGTCTCGCCGGCCAGGCGATAGTAGAGCCCGAGCAACGAGGTCGGCGAGCGCGGGCCGAGATGGCTGCCCAGCGTCGCGTCGAAGGCGAGCAGGCCCTTCAGCCTGATATCTTCAAGTTGCTCGTCGAGCAGATCGGCAACGTTCATCAACAGCACGCGCAGGAAGTCGCGCATGTCTTCCTTACCGAGTTTCTTCAGCGCGAGCGCGGTCTGGCCGAGCCCCGCGGTCTCCATCAACGACATGCCGGCGAGATCGGGCGGCCGGCGCGAGAGGAAAGGCTTCAGGATACCGGCATAGCGCAGCAACTGCGCGCGCAGGTCCTTCCAGGCGGATTGCTCGGAGGAGCTGGCGCTGGTCAGCACCTCGCCATAGGCGCCATGCAGCATCAGCGCCGGGCCATCTTTCGACAGCGCCACCGAAGGCATGAAGTCCGCGCGGGCAAATTGCAGCCCATGCTTCTCCAACTCCAGGGTCTTCACCACATCGGGATGCAGGCGATTCAGGAGATGGGCGATCGACGAGGCGCGAAAGCCTGGCGCGAATTCCTCGGTGCGCGCCGCGCCGCCGACTTCGCTGCCGGCCTCCAGCACCAGCACCTTGCGGCCGGCTTTGGCCAGCGTGGCGGCGGCGACAAGGCCGTTGTGGCCGGCGCCGATGACGATTGCATCAAATGACGTCATGGGCCGGGCTCATATGCGAGGTGGATTTGGCGAGATCGCGCAGGATTTCCGCTGCCGCGTTGCGGCCGGGCGCGCCCATGACACCGCCACCCGGGTGGGTCGAGGAGCCGCACATATAGAGCCCGCCGACCGGCGAGCGGTATTGCGCGTAGCCCGGCACCGGCCGGTTGAACAGAAGCTGGTCGAAGGTCAGTTCACCCTGGAAAATATTGCCTTCGGTCAGGCCGACCTCCGCCTCGATTTCGCGCGGCGTGCGCACCTCCATATGGACGATGCGGTCGCGGAAGCCGGGTGAGTACTCAGCGATCTGTGCAATCACGCTTTCGGCGAAGCCGTCACGGTCGGCGTCGGTCCACTCGCGGCCGCTCACCTTGGGCGGCGCGTATTGCACGAAGCAGCTCATGAAGTGCTTGCCCGGCGGCGCCATGGTCGGGTCGAGCGTCGTCGGGATGACCATGTCGAGGAAAGGGTCCGCCGACCAGCGCCCGGCCTTCCAGTCGTCATAGGCGCGCTCCATGCGCTCCACCGAATCGGTGAAATGCATGTCGCCGCGATAGACCGGTGAATCCTTCGGCAGCGCCGGGAATTCCGGCAGCGAATCGAGGGCGATGTTGACCTTGCCGGACGAGCCACGCATTTTGAAGTTCTTGACCCGGCGCAGGAAAATGTCGGGCAGTTCCTTCTCCTCGACGAGCTTCAGGAAGGTGCGCTTCACGTCGGCATTGGAGACGACGAGCTTGCCGCGGATCTCCTCGCCGCCGGCCAGCACCACGCCCTTGGCCTTGCCTCGGCTCACCAGCACATGGTCGACCTCGGCGCCGGTGCGGATGGTACCGCCCGAGGCCTTGAACGATGCGGCCAGCGCTTTGGTGACCGCGCCCATGCCGCCACGCGCATAGCCCCAGGCGCCGACCGAGCCGTCGACCTCGCCCATATAGTGATGCAAGAGCACGTAGGCCGTGCCAGGCGACATCGGTCCGAGCGCGGTGCCGATGATCCCCGACAGCGCGAAGTTCGCCTTGATGACATCGGTCTCGAAATACTCATCGAGGAAGTCCGAGATCGACATCGTCCAGAAGCGCAGCGTCAGCGCCATCTCTTCCGCCGACAGGCCGGCGAATTTCTTGCCGAGATAGAGCAGCTCGCCAAGGTCGCGCGGCTTGAGGCTGGTCGGGTCGGGCGCGGTGCGCATCAAGAGCGGCTGGATGAAGCGGCACTGCCGTGTCACGTCGCGGGCGTAGCGGTCATAGGCTTCGGCGTCGCGTTTGGAGAAGCGCGCGAATTCGCGCCGGTGCGCATCGTGGTCGCGGTAGTTGGCCAGATAGTCGCCGTCGCGGGTGAACACCGCGCCGCCCTCATAGGAAATGACCTGCAGGCCGAAGCGCGGCAGTTCGAGGTCGCGCATGATCTCGGGGCGAAACAGCGAGCAGACATAGGAGCAATTGGAATAGAGAAAGCCCGGCGTCAGCTCACGGCTGGTGGCCGCACCGCCGACCCAGTCGTTCTTCTCCACCACCAGCACGTCGAGCCCGGCGCGCTGCAGGTAGCAGGCATTGACCAGGCCGTTGTGTCCGCCGCCGATGATGATGGCATCCCAAGCTTTCATTGTGGCCCGGCCTCTTCGTTTCCAAGCAGTTTCCAAGGGAAAACGCTGCGCGCTTCTCCTGGAATTGCCCTGTGCGACCCGCTGTTCATTTTTGCGTGATCTGTTCCCGAATACGCGGAATTTGGCACGGCATCGGCCGTTCTGTCCAGCCATTCTGAATGAATGTTCAACAAATGATGTTGCGTTTTCCCTCGTATGCGCTACGCTTTGCCGGCGTTCGAAACGGGCATTCATCGGTTGGGGATCGAGGGCTGATGATCGAAACGGCAGATGCCGAGTATGACGACACCGCCATCCGCTTCCTCGAGGCGCTGTGGGGCGATGGCTACCTGTCGCCGGGCGGACCTGAAGAGGTCGACCGCGTTGTCGAAGGGCTTTCGCTCAAGGGCAAGACGATCCTCGACATCGGCTGTGGCTCCGGCGGCATCACACTGCATCTGGTCGAGCGCCATGGCGCTGCCCACGCCACCGGTTTCGATGTCGAACAGCCGGTGATAGAGGCGGCCAGACGGCGAGCCGCCGAGCGAGGACTTTCGGACCGCGCTGACTTCGTCCAGGCGCCACCCGGACCACTGCCTTTCGCCGATCGCTCCTTCGATGCGGTTTTTTCCAAGGATGCGCTGCTGCATGTGCCGGACAAGGACGGCCTGTTCGCCGAAATCTTCCGTGTGCTGAAGCCGGGCGGCGTCTTTGCCGCCTCCAACTGGATGATCGGGCATGACGGCGAACCTTCGCCCGAGATGAAGGCCTATGTCGCCGCCGAGGGGCTGTCCTTCGCCATGGCCTCGCCGGCGCGCTATGCGCAAGCGATGCGGCGCGCCGGCTTTGCCGATGTCACCGTCAGGGACCGTAATCCCTGGTACCGCGAGGTGGCGCGAGGCGAGCTGGAAAGGCTGAAAGGACCGCTCTATGCGCCGGTTGCTGCCGTGGTCGGCGCCGCCTATGTCGACAAGAACATCCGAACCTGGGAGGCCATGCAGAAGGTGCTTGACAGTGGCGAGCACCGTCCCACTCATCTGCGCGGTTGGAAGCCGGATGCGATTGGATAGCCGGCGATGCTGGAGGCGATCACACCCATGAAAACGGCAGACGCCAAGGATGCCCTCCTTGAACCGGCGGGGAAAGCCGAGACCGAGAAGCGTGGACGCAAGGCTTCGAAGGAGGTCCGTCAGTTGCAGCTGATCGAGGCGACGATCGATTCGCTGGCCAAGCGCGGCTACGCCGAGACGACGATGGCCGATGTCGCCGACGGCGCGGGCCTGTCGCGCGGCATCGTCAACTTCCATTTCGAGAGCAAGGAAAAGCTGCTGATCGCGACGCTGCAGCACATGTATGACGAGTATTCGGCGCATTGGCGCGCCGCCCTGCAGAAGGCAGGCGACGATCCGGCGCGGCAGCTGCAGCAACTGGTGTGGGCCGACTTCGACCGCTCGATCTGCAACAAGCGCAAGCTGGCCGCCTGGCTGGCCTTCTGGGGCGAGGCCAAGTCGCGGCCGACCTATCAGGCGCTGAGCAGTTCGCGCGATGCTTATTACCAGCAGGTCTTCATCGATCTCTGCGCGACACTCAAGCAGAGCGGCTCCTATGCCTATGAGCCGCAGGTGATGGCGCTGTCGCTGTCGGCCATGCTGGAGGGACTGTGGCTGCGGCTGATGATGGGCACCGAGGACACAACGCGCGAAACAGCCTTGCAGGCCGCCAACGCCTTTTTGGCCGCTGCCTTCCCGAAGCATTACGGTTAGCAACAGCCGGCCGCCAAGACCGGCAAGACCAAAAGAGGACGGAACAGCATGAAGAACCTTAGCCGACGCCTGACATTGACATTGGCGCTGGGTGGCGCGCTTGCGGCTTCGGCGGCAGCGTTCGCCGTCGCCGCCGACAAGGATCTGATCGTGTTCGACTGGTCCGGCTATGAGGACCCGAGCTTCCATCCGAAATATGTCGAGAAGAACGGCGATTCACCGACCTTCGCCTTCTTCGGCGACGAGGACGAGGCGTTCGAGAAGGTGCGCTCCGGCTTCAAGGCCGATCTCGGCCATCCCTGCTCGCAGAGCGTGACGAAGTGGCGCGAGGCAGGCCTGCTGCAGCCGCTCGACACGTCGAAGATCACGGGCTGGAAAGACCTCAATCCCGGCATCATGGCGATGAAGAACCTCGCCACCACCGAAGACGGCAAGGCGTGGTTCATGCCGTGGGACTGGGGCAATACGCAGCTCACCTACAACTCCTCCAAGATCGATGCCAAGGACGTGCAGTCGCTGAAGGCTTTCGCCGATCCGAAGTTCAAGGGCCGGGTGTCGATCGGCGACAATGTCGATGACGCCTATGCGCTGGCGAGCCTCGCCATCGGCCTGAGGGACTGGACCAAGATGACGGACGACCAGTTCAAGCAGGCTTCCGACTTCCTGCGCCAGGTGCACAAGAACGTCCGCTCCTACTGGACCGATACCACCGATATCGTCCAGCTGTTGAGCGGCGGTGAGGTCGACCTCGCCTGGGCCTGGAACGATGCGACGGTTCAGTCCGTCAAGGCGGGCGTGCCGATCAAATCCGTAAAGGATACCAATGAAGGCATCTCGACCTGGGTCTGCGGCTATGTGCTGTTCAAGGATGCGCCCGGCAACGTCGACAAGGCCTATGACTACCTGAACGCCATCAACGATCCGGAGACCGCCAAGGTGCTGGTCAAGGACTGGGGCTATGGCCAGGCCAACGCCAAGGGCATGGCCGGCGTCGACCAGGCGATCCTGAAAGAAAAGGGCTATGACGACGTGCAGAAATTCGTCGACAAGACGCTGTTCCAGTCGCCGCTGCCGTCCGACCTCAAGCTGAAGATGATCGCCGAATTCGAGAAGATCAAAGCTGGGTACTGATCTCCTCCCGACTGCCCGTCCGCTGCCGGCATGGCGGGCGGACGGGCCTCGCCAAAGCGGATGATTTCTCCTAACTTCGCAGAAGCTTTTTCGCTATGGGGGAGTTTCGCCATGACGCCAATGCTACGCCGCCTGGCGCTCGCCGCCGCCTGCACGATCGGCGCCGGCGCGGTCTATGCCTGGGCGGAAGGCGTCGGCGATCTGGTGGTGTTCGACTGGTCCGGTTACGAGGACCCGCTGTTGCATCCCGCCTACACCGCCAAAAATGGCGCCGAGCCGACCTTCGCCTTCTTCGGCGACGAGGACGAAGCCTTCGAGAAGATGCGGGCGGGTTTCAAGGCCGATATCGCGCATCCCTGCTCGCAAAGCGTGGCAAAATGGCGCGACGCGGGCCTGCTGCAGCCGCTCGACACAACAAAGATCACGGGCTGGAAAGACCTCAATCCCGGCATCATGGCGATGAAGAACCTCGCCACCACGGCCGACGGCAAGGCATGGTTCATGCCGTTCGACTGGGGCAACACGGCGCTGCTCTACCGCACCGACAATGTGACGGCGGAAGAGGCGAAGTCGCTGCGGATCCTGGCCGATCCGAAATTCAAGGGCCGCGTCACCATCGGCGACAATGTCGACGACGCCTACGCGCTGGCGAGCCTGGTCATCGGCCTGAAGGACTGGACCAAGATGACCGACGCGCAGTTCAAGGAGGCATCGGATTTCCTGCGTCAGGTGCACAAGAACGTGCGTCTCTACTGGACCGACTCGAGCGACATCGACCAGGCGTTTTCCGGTAATGAGGTCGACCTTGCCTGGGGCTGGGGCCAGACACTGATCGCGATGAACGGGCAAGGCGTTCCCGTCGCCATGAACCGCGATACCAGGGAAGGCATGTCCACCTGGGTGTGCGGCTACGTGCTGATGAAGGACGCGCCGGGCAAGCTCGACCAGGCCTATGATTTCCTGAACGCGGTCAACGCGCCCGATATTTCGAAATACATGGTCACGACGTTCGGCTACGGCCATGGCAACAGCGCCGGCATGGCCGCGATCGACCACAAGGTGCTGGCCGAGCGCGGTTTCGACGACATCGATAAGTTCCTCGACAAGACGCTGTTCCAGCAGCCGGTCGCGCCCGAGCTGAAGAAACGCATGGTCGACGAGTTCGAGAAGATCAAGGCCGGCTATTGAACGACAAAACCGAAAGAACCGACGTCGTCATCGTCGGCGCCGGCTTCACCGGCCTGTCGGCGGCGCTTGAGCTGAGGCAGGCAGGCATCGAGTTCGTGCTGCTTGAAGCGCGCGATCGTGTCGGCGGACGCGTGGAAGCCGTTCGGAATGGACTTGGCGAGCGCATCGACAGCGGCGGCCAGTTCCTGTGCGAGGACATGCCGGAAGTGATGGCGCTGGCGAAGGCGCGCGGCAAGACCTTCGTCGAAACCTATGTCGAGGGTAATTTCATCACGCATCCATCGATGCCACCCAAGGACGCCAAGCAGACCTATTACGGCGCGATGGCGATCCGCGAGCGCATGAACGGCATCGAGCCGGACGACCCGTCGATTGCCGGCATGAGCGTCGCGGCCTGGCTGGAACAGCAGCATGATCCGATCGATGCCAAGACGGCTTTCCGATCGATGATCGAAGGCTTGTGGTGCCTGCCGATGGACAGAGTGCCGCTCTGGCACCTGATCGACAATGACCGGCGCATCACCAACGAGGTGCCGGAACTGCAGTACTCCCTGCGCGAGACCATGCAGTCGCTGGCCGAGGACCTTTCTGGCGATCTTGGCGACCGGGTGCGGCTCGGCGAAGCGGTCACGTGCATCGAGCACGGGCCGCAAGGCGTTCGTGTCGTCACGGGCAATGGCGTGATCGAAGCGCGCCAGCTGCTGGTCGCGCTGCCGCCGGCGACGGCCGCGAAGCTCGCTTTCGCGCCGGCCTTGCCGGCGACACTCGCGAAGGCGCTTGGCGTCTGGGAAAGCGGCGCGGTGATCAAGATCCTGGTGCGCTATGCCAAGCCGTTCTGGCGCGAGCAGGGTTTGAGCGGCATGGTGATGTGGCGCGACCTGCCGGGGCTGTTTGCCTGCGACGCCAGCAGGGACGCGCAGCATGCCGCCCTCGTCGTCTTCGTCGGCGGGCCGCTGGCGTTGTGCTGGCGTGCGTTCGATGTGGCAAGGCTGCGGGCGGAGGTGGTCACCCGATTGCAGGGGGCCCTCGGTCCGGATGCCGGCGATGCCGTCGACTTCAGCTCGCGCGACTGGATAGAGGACCGCTGGAGCGGCGGCGCCTACAGCGACCTTATCGTCGACGTGACGGCCAGGGATGCCGAGCGGACGATTCTGGCGGGTGCGCTGCCAGTGCATTTCGCCGCTTCGGAACTGTCGCCGTCATTCCCCGGCTATGTCGAAGGCGCGATCGTTGCCGGGCGCATCGCGGCGCGCAAGATCGTGGCGCAGCTTCAATCCCCCATCGCCACCAACGCCTCGGGATCGTAGGCGAGGCGGATCGGGGTGCCGACGGGAATGTCGTCGGCGCCGAAATCGTTGGTCTCGGTCACCGACAGCGGCTTTTCCAGCCCCGGTATCTCGACGATCAGATGAGTGATCTCGCCGAAATAGTGGCGTTCGACCACCTTGCCGGCGACCTCAAATTTCGCCGTCGCATTGTCCCACAGCACGCGCAGGCGCTCGGGCCGTATGCCGAGCGTTGCGGCGCCGCCATTGCGCACGAAGGCCTTCGGCTTGTCGGTTTTCACACGGCCAAATCCCAGCGTGTCGACGATCAGCGAGGCGCCGTTCTCCTCGACGATCTCGGCCTTGACGAAGTTCATGCCGCCGAGGAAGTCGGCGACCTGCCGGTTGACCGGGCGCTGGTAGATTTCCTTGGGCGAGGCGACCTGCGCGATCCTGCCGCCGAACATCACCGCGATGCGATCGGACATTGCGAGCGCCTCATACTGGTCGTGGGTGACCAGCACGAAGGTGATGCCGACGGCCTGCTGCAGGCGGCGCAATTCGACCTGCATCTGCTCGCGCAATTTCTTGTCGAGCGCCGACAGCGGCTCGTCGAGGAGCAGCACCTTGGGCCGCATCACCAGCGCGCGAGCGAGCGCCACGCGCTGGCGCTGGCCGCCGGAAAGCTCGGTGGCCAGGCGCTTGCCGAGGCCAGTCAGCGAGACCTGCGCCAGCGCCTCTTCAACGCGACGCTTCTCCTCGCCACCCTGCAGCTTCAGCCGCTTCAGCCCATAGGCGACGTTCTGCTCGACATTGAGATGCGGGAAGATCGCATAGCTCTGGAACACCATGTTGGTCGGCCGGCGGTTGGCCGGGATGCCTTCCATCGGCTGGCCGCCGACCGCGATCGAACCGCTGGTCGGATTGTCGAAGCCGGCGATCATGCGCAAAAGCGTGGTCTTGCCGCAGCCGGAAGGGCCAAGCAGCGAGAAGAATTCGCCTTCCCTGATGGTCAGAGACGCATCGTCCAGCGCCTTGAACGATCCATAACTGCGGGTGACGTTGCGGATCTCGATCATTGCCCGATCAGACTGGGCCCGGTCAGATTGGGTCCGATCGGATTGGGGGCGCTCGATCGGCGGCTGTTCAGGCATAGAGGCCTCCCTCGTTCTGGGTGCGTCTGGCCGCGCGGCGGCGCAGGATTTCGGCGATTGTCATCAACAGGAAGGAGGCAACCAGAAGCAGCGTGCCCAGCGCCAGCACGCCCGGCAGTTTCGAGGCGAAGCGCAACTGGCCCCAGATGTAGATCGGCAGCGTCGCTTCAGTGCCGGTCAGGAAGAAGGCGATGATGAACTCGTCGAGCGAGATGGTGAAGCAGACGAGCAGGCTGGAGATGATGGCCGGCGCCACCATCGGCAGCGTTACGCGGCGGAAGGTGCCGAAGGCGCTTTCGCCGAGATCGGCGGAAGCTTCCTCAAGGCTGCGGTCGAAGCCCTCGAAGCCGGAGGTCAGCACCGTCATCGAATAGGGAATGCAGACCAGCACGTGGCCGAGCACGACGGTGAACAGCGAGAGGCTCAAGCCCAGTTGCAGCATCACCAGCAGCATCGAGATGGCGACGATCACCTCGGGCAGCACCAGCGGTGCCATGATCAGGCCGTTGATCGTGCGGCGGCCGGGATAGCGATAACGGGTGATCGAACGGGCGGCGAGGATGCCGAGCACGGTGGCCAGAACCGAAGCCGAGACGCCGACCTTCAGGCTGTTCCAGGCGGCGTCGAGCAAGGCCGGCGTGTGCGGCAGGTCCGCATACCATTGCAAGGTGAAGCCGGTGAGCGGGAATTTCGGCGTCGGCGCCGTGTTGATCGAGAAGATCGGCAGGAAAATGACGGGCAGATAGAGGAAGACGACATAGAGGAAGGCATAGACGGACAGCCAGCCGCCCGACAGGAAGCGCCGCGCCCTCATCGTGCCAGTCTCTGCAGTGCGCGGATGATCAGCACCGTGGCGCCGGCCATCAGGGTGACGATCAGCATGGTGGTGACGGAAAGCGCGGCACCCAGCGGCCAGTTGGCCGCCTTGCCGAACTGCGCCTGGATGGCGTTGGCAATCATGACACCGTCCTTGCCGCCGACGAGCTTCGGCGTGACGTAATCGCCCACGGTCGGGATCATGACGATCAGCGCCGCCGAGATGACGCCCGGCGCCGACAGAGGCAAGGTCACGCGCAGGAATGAGTGCAAGGGACCATCGCCGAGATCGGTGGCGGCCTCGACCAGCGTCCGGTCGACCTTTTCCAGCGAAACGAAGATCGGCAGGATGGCGAAGGCCGCCCAGGCGTGGGTGAGGGTGATGATGACGGCGCTCGAATTGTAGAGCAAAGCAGTCGACGGCTCGTCGATGATGCCGAGGCCCATCAGGCCGGAATTGAGCACGCCATTATAACCAAGGATGACTTTCCACGACATGACGCGCAGGAGGTAGCTGGTCCAAAACGGGATGGTGATGAGGAACAGCCACAGGCTCTTGTGACGGCCGCCATGGAAGGAAATGAAATAGGCGATCGGGTAGGCGAGGATGACGGTCAACAGGCTGACCGTCAGCGAGATGTAGAGCGAGCGCCATAACAGATCGCGGTAGATCGGCTCGGTCAGCGCCACGCGGTAGTTTTCCAGCGTGAAGGTGCGGTCGATGGTCAGGTAGTGCTGCGTCCAGAAGGAGTGGGCGATGACCACCAGGATCGGCAGGACCAGCAGGAGGAGGGCGTAGAGAAAGGTCGGGCTGATCAGGGCAAAGCCCTGGACGGGTTCGGATTGCAGAAGGGCATTTCGTCTGGCGCGCGTCATGCGCAACGGGGGCGACCCTTCCACGGCCGCCGTCATTGCCAAGCTCCGGGGGGCCAGACTCTGGGGAGCAAGGCTCCGGGCGTGATCTCGGTTGCTGGCCTGGACTGTCCCGCCATGCGGCATCCCATTGTGCTGACGCCGGCTGTTGTTCCCACTTATCCTTGGAACGCGATCGAAAACAAAACCGGTGACCGCTTTTGCTGGTCGCGTTCCTAGCTTGCCGGCTTTCTTTCATCATGCGCGCATCCGTGGATTGAAATCAAGCGCTATTTCTGAGATATTGATTGAACGGACATTCAAAATTAAGTGAAGAAAGCCGTCATTTCCGGCCTTTGCCGCCGAATTTGAAGTCTGGGGAAAAATCGACAGAGATGTGGAGACGACAATGGCTGCGGTGAGGGACCTGAAGGCGACCGAAATGGCGGCGTCCGGCGGCGACGGTGCCATTGAACTGGGCAAGCGCCATCTCATCCAGCCCTGGCCTTATGCCGGCTCCGTCGGTGCCGAAGCCCGCGCACTGATCGGCGAAGGCGATGGCATCTACATCACCGACAACACCGGCAAGCGGCTGATCGACGGGCCTGCCGGCATGTGGTGCGTCAATGTCGGCCACCGCCGCGAGGAACTGGCCAGGGTGATGTACGACCAGGCGATGGCGCTGTCCTACAACACGCCCTGGTACACGATGAACGCGCCGTCGGCCGAACTTGCCATGCGCATCGCGGGCTATGCGCCAGGCGACCTCAGCCATGTCTTCTACACGACGGGCGGGTCCTCGGCCGTGGAGACGGCTCTGCGCTTCATGCAGTTCTACAACAATGTGCGTGGCCGGCCGGAAAAGAAGCTGATCCTGTCGCGCGGCGGCGCCTATCACGGCTCGACCTATCTGTCGGCCTCGCTCAACGGCCGCCCGCGCGACCGCGACTGGATGGACGGCGCCGACGAGCTGGTGATCAAGCTGTCCTCGCCCGATCCGTTCCGCCGTTCGCAAGGCATGAGCCTTGCCGCCTTCACCGACTTCCTCGTCGATCAGTTCCGCGACACGGTCGCCCGTGTCGGCGCCGACAGAATCGGTGCTTTCGTCGGCGAGCCGGTGCAGGCATCGGGAGGCGTCGTGATACCGCCGGACGGCTATCTCAAGCGCATCCGCGAGATCTGCCGCGACAACGATATCCTCTATGTCTCCGACGAGGTGGTGACGGGCTTCGGCCGGCTTGGCCATGTCTTCGCCTCGGGTGACGTGTTCGGCATCGATCCCGACATGATCACCTTCGCCAAGGGCGTCACCTCGGGGTATTTCCCGCTCGGCGGCGTCATCATCTCGGAGCGGCTGCTGCAAGAGTTGCGCCGTTCGAACCATCCAGACGCGATGTTCGGCCATGGCTTGACCTACACCAGCCATCCCGTCGGCTGCGCCGTAGCGCTGAAAAACCTGGACCTGCTGGAAGAGAGCGTGCTTGCGCACACGCAAGAGGTCGCGCCCTATTTCCAGGCGCAGCTTAAGACGCTGGAAGAGCTGCCGCTGGTCGGCGAGGTGCGCGGCGTCGGGCTGATGGGTTGCGTCGAATGCGTCGCCGACCGCGAAAGCAAGGATCCGCTGCAGCTCGACAAGGATGTCGGCAAACGCATCGACGCCCACTGCCATGAGCTCGGCCTGCTGGTGCGGCCGCTGATCAACATGTGCGTGATGTCGCCGCCGCTGATCATCACGCGCGAGCAGATCGACGACATGGTCGCTATTTTGCGCGAAGGCATTTCGCGGACGATGGATGATCTCAGGAAAGAAGGCGTGTGGCGGGGGTGACGGTCTTCCCTCTCCCCGTTTCACGGGGAGAGGGGCGCTGTCATTGGGTTTGGCCAACTGCCAACGTGGGCGCAGCTACGACCGCGACCTCAGCGCGTCGTTCAAATTCCACATGTCTTTCTCCTCCGGCGCCGTCTCAAGGCCCAGCACCGGCAGCATCTTGCGCAGATGGTCGTGGTGGGTGCGCACGCCATATTCGAGATCGGAGAGATAAAAACCCTCGAAGGCTTCGGACAGCATGGATTCGTTCGACCACACCGACAGCTGGACATCTTCCGACATGGTGTCGCGATCGATGCGGAAGGAGAGGTAGCGGGCGGCGGCCTGCTCGCGGCTTTCGTCGCGGTAGCGGTAGATGGCGCCGCGCAGCAGGGTCTCGCCCGTCGATAGCGGAAACTCCTGATAGAACTGCACGGATTCCGGCATCACCGAAATGACCGCATTGGGGAAGATGCCGTAATAGACCCAGGCCTTCTTCAGATAGTCCGGCAGGTGCGTCGGCTCTGGCGCGATCTTGATGTAGTTCTTGACGCTCCAGCGGCGGCCGGCATGCGGGTTGTAGGTGGCGAAGGAACGGGACACGCCATTGATGAAGGGCTCATCGAAATAGGTCGCGCCATAAAGATCCTGCAGGGCAGGGTGCGCCATGGCGACGTGATAACCCTCATTGTCGACATCGCGTACCGACTTCCAGTTGACCGGAGTCTTCTGGGTCCAGATGCCCCAGGACGGCACCATGTCGGCGGCCTTGTAGTGCGCGAATTCCGGCTCGATCGGCTTCATCAGCTCGGCGACCGAAGGCTGCGGCCCGCCATTGCGGAAGCGGATGAAGATGAAACCCATCCAGACTTCGAGGTCGAGCTGCATCAGGCCGAACTCGGTCTTGTCTAGATCGGGGAAGGAGCGCGGGCGCGCGGCGCCGCGCAGCGTGCCGTCGAGATTGTAGACCCAGCCATGGAACGGGCACACCAGCGCGTTCTTGCAATTGCCCTGGCTGTCGGCGACGACACGGCTGCCGCGGTGGCGGCACATATTGTTGAAGCCGCGCACGACGCCGTCCTTGCCGCGCACGACCAGAGCGCGTTCGCCGACCACATCCATGGTCAGATAATCGCCGGCTTTAGGGACATCGCTGACATGACCGACGATCTGCCAATGGTTGCGGAAAACGTGTTCCTTCTCGAGCTCGAGAAGGGCATCGGAATGGTAACTCCAGCCCGGCAGTCCCCGCCGGTCCCAATCGTTGGGGATCGCCACGTCACGGAGGTGCGGGTTCATAAAACGTCTCTTCTTTTTGTTGAATAATCATTCAACAAAATCATATTTTCCATTGAAATGCAATGGTTTGTGAAAACTTAAGGGATTTCAGGGCAGAGTCAGAGCGTCGTTCCTAGCTGGCTTCGATGCGGCTGCTGCCCGAGAAAATCGCGGAGAATCCGGGTGTTAGCCCCGGTTCCGAAATGCCGTTCTCACTTCATTTCACAAAGCGCGGAAGCTGACGAACAAGACCCCTCGCCGGTGGAAAAAAGCACTCGCCGCGCTCTGGCCAATCTGCTGTTCGGCAGGCGCTTGGGTTGGACTGCCTGGCGGGAGCCGGCCTGGGATTACCTCGCCTCGGCGACGTGTAAGCCGGAATGACCGATTCTGCCCGGTTTTGCCCGATACCGCTGTTTCAATTCCGTTACATAGCCAGAGCGACGCCACGTTAGTGCTGTTACAAAGTGCGATTAAGTTCGTTTCATCATCAAAAAGAAACGCAGCGAAGGGGAAGGCAATGCATGCGAAAGTCGAGATCATCACCAGCGAACACCGCCTCCAGGCTCCAGAGCGCGCTGACCGCCGCCCGAAACTGGCGCTACGCCAACGCGCCAGCGACCACCCCATGGCTATGTTCATGGGGCTGGCTGCTTGCGCCGTCGTCGGCATGGCGCTCACGCCGACAGTCGGGCCGGCCTTCGCCTCGCTAAATCCGCCGGCCAATGTGGTCGACGGGGCGCCGACGACAATCAAGACCGCTCGGCTGCCGATGCCGACGCTCGACTTCGCCTGCAAGGGGCAGGCATGGGGCGCCGAGAGCGTCGATTGCCTGCGCGCCATCGCCGAACAGTCCGGGACGCACAAGGCCCGCGCGATCCGCATGATCGCCAATGCCGCGCCGCTGACCAACACGCCAAACATTTTTTAGATTTCCGTCGAAGCGTTATCCCGAAACCGTTCCCTCTCGGGATCCTGCTCTGACCTCCCCGAGCGCTCCTCCAGCGCTCCATTCAGCTCCCGCCGCACAGCCGGCCGGGAGCTTCTTTTTTTGGCAATTCCAGGAAAGTGTGAGCGCTTTACCCCGGAAAAGCGCGTAGCGCTTTCCCTTGGGAATCGCGTAAAAACAAAGAGATGGAGCCGTTCGGCGTTTCCATGAAACCGTGACCTGCTCTAGCCTTTCAACGCGGCCTGCTCGGCAATGGTTGAAAGCACACTGCGCACGTCCAGCGTGCTGAACGGCTTTTCCAGGATCTGCGGCCGCTGCTGCGCCGGCAAGGCTTCGATTTCCGCCTTGGCGCCGATCAGATCGCCGGTGACCAGCACGAAGCGCCGTGCCAGTTCGGGCCGCTCGGCAAGCAGCTCGCGGTAGATGGCCATGCCTGATGTGCCGGGCATGCGCAGGTCCGAAAAGACGATGTCGGGCGGCATGTGGCCGCTCAAGGTGGTGGCGCCCGATTCCCAGACCGGCGCGATACGCGACTTGATGCCCATCAATTCGAGAATGTCGGACAAGGAGCCCGCGACATCAGGCTCGTCGTCGATGATCAAGGCATGACGCAGGCCGCTCGAGCGTGGCTGGCTCTCGCCGGCAGCAGCGATGCCCGCCGAAATGGCCGGCAACTGGACAACGAAACGCGCCCCTCGGGGCTGTACTTCCTCGAACCAGACACTGCCATTGTGCCGCTCGATGATCGATTTCGAGATCGACAGGCCAATGCCGGTGCCCACACCGACCGGCTTGGTGGTGAAATAGGATTCGAAGATGCGGTTGCGGATCGCCTCGGGAATGCCAGGCCCGTTGTCCTCGACCGAGAAGCCGGGATTGCCGCGCTCGCCGCGGAAGGTCCGCACCTTGATCAGCCGATCGCCGGCAATGCCGGCCAGCGCGTGCTGGCTGTTGATGAGGAAATTGGCCGCCACCTGCGTCACGTGGTCGGCGTCCGCCATGGCCAGCAGCGGACCCGGCGCGAAATCGGTGTCGATGATGATGCCGCTCGAGCGTGCGCCATAGGCGGTCACCTCGAGGGCGGCGCGGATCACCTGGTTGAGATCGGTCTCGGCCTGGGCCGCTGGATGAAGCCGGACCATCGACAGGAAGCTCTTGACGATGCGGCCGCACCGCTCGGCCGCGGCGCGCACCTTCTCGGCGCGGACCTTGGTCTGCGGGTCGGAGGCGAATTCGTGCAACAGCGTCGATTGCGCGACCACCACCGCCAGCGGGTTGTTGAGCTCGTGCGAAACGCCGGCAAGCAGCGAGCCCATCGCCGCCATCTTCTCGTTCTGGTGCAGCTTCTCGCGCTGCCGGTTGATCTCTTCCTCGGCGCGCAGCCTGTCGCGCAGGTCGCGGATCGAGCCGAAGATCAGGCGGCGGTCGGCGACCCGCATCTCGGTCGCCGTCAGCTCGATCGGAAACACTTCGCCGGCGGCATTCTGCGTCACGGTCTCGAGGCGCTGGCCGACCATCGGCGCGCCGCGGCCCGACATGTAGTCGGCGCCAGAGGAGTAACCCTTGCGATAGTATTCCGGCACGACGGTGTCGAGCAGGTCCTTGCCGAGGATGTCGCTGCGCTGGAAGCCGAACATCTTTTCGGCGGCAGGATTGAATTCGATGATCGAGCCGGCCTCGTCGATGACGATGATGGCGTCGAGCGAAGCCTGCAGCATGGTGCGGCGGATCACTTCGCTGGCATGGGCATCGGAGGGCGAGTGTTCGATGGCGTCGCCGATGGCGAGCGCGATGATGTGCAGCGTCGCCTCTTCCTCGTCGGTCCACTCGCGCTCGTCGACGCAATCATTGACGGCGAGGGTGCCCCACAGGTGGCCATGGGCGAAGACCGACACCGACAGGAACGACTTGATGTTCTGCTTTTCGAAATCGGTTCTCAGGAACCCTTCGAGATTGCGCGTATGCCCGGCAAAGATCTTGCCCTGCCGTTCGTCCTCGGCGACGCGCTCCAGCAGCGGGTCCGAATTGACGATCGACTGCATGATGACGGTCGGCGAGGCCAGTTCGCCGCCAAAGTCGGGGTCGATCCAGTAGGCGGCAACCGACTGGGCAAAACCCTGGCCCGGCAGTTCGCGCAGGCGAAACAGGATGCCGCGCTGGCATTCGATGGCCCGGCACAGGGTTTCCAGTATGCCGTCCATCTCGCGCTGCCAGTCGCCGGCCTCTCGCAGCCGGCGAACGACGCGCACGGCCGCCATCGCGGCACCCTGCCTGAAACCCTGCATATCCCTGCTAGTTGCTTCGCCCGTCATTTTCAGCCGCTATTCCAAAGTATGCCCATCCGATCGGCCCCATTCGATCGGCGAGCAACGGCCTGAACCTGAGACCCTGTGGTCCTGGCGCTCAGTTGCTGTCGCCGGTCGGCAGCGAGAAGATATAGCCTTCGCCGCGCACCGTGCGCAGGAATTTCGGGTTGGCCGGATCCGCCTCGATCTTCTTGCGCAGGCGCATGATGCGGATGTCGACGGCGCGCGATGATTCCGGATCCTCGGTGAAGCCGATCGCCTCCGAGATCGCGGCGCGGGTCAGCAGCCGGTTGGCGCGGGTCAGGAAAACCTCCAGCACGTCGAATTCGCTCTTGGCCATGTCGATCACGGTGCCGTTGGCGCCGGTGACCAGCCTGCCGTCGAGATCGGCCTGGAACGGGCCGAAGGAGACGGAACGGCGGTCTGTCCTGGCTTTCCTGTCAAGCAGCTCCGTCGGCTGCGGCACGCGGCGCAGCACGCTGCGCACCCTCGCCAGCACCTCGCGCAGTTCGTATGGCTTGACGATATAGTCGTCGGCGCCGAGCTCCAGCCCGACGATGCGGTCGAGCGCCGTGCCGGCGGCGGTCGCGTAGATGATGCCGATCGGCATTCTCGAGCGCAGCCAGCGGCCCAGCGACAGCCCGTCCTCGCCGGGCATGGCGATGTCGAGAATGGCCAGATGGAAGGCCTGGGTCTCGATCAGGCTGCGCGCGGCGGAGGCGGTTTCAGCGGTCGCCACATCATAGCCAGCGGCGCCGAGATATTCGGCAACCGCGTCCCTCAGGTCGGGCTCGTCCTCGACGATCACTATTCTTGCCCGCACGATGCTCTCGCTCCCACTTTCAGTGGAAAGTAGATTGGGTATAAACATCATGTCCAGCACTCATATCCGGTTGCAAGGGAACGGTTGGAAAACATGGCTGCACGAGCCGTCATTGCGCTTGTTTCCGTCGCCGAAGTGGTCGCGACCGAACTTGCCGACCATCTCGAGCGGCGTGGCCATGACGTGCGCCAGGCGCGACAGCCCTGGGAGGGGGAATCGCTGCTGGCGGGCGGGGGCATCGATGTCGTTGTCGTCGGTGACAGTCTCAGCCAGGCGGAAGGGCGGGATCTGCTCCGGCGCTATGGCGGCCAGGGCGAGGGCGGCCGGAATGGGCCTGATTTCATCCTGATCTGCCGGCCGGCCGATCTCGTCGACAAGGTGCTGGCGCTCGAACTGGGTGCGGCCGACGTCGTCGAAAGCCCGCTCAATGTCAGGGAACTCGCCGCCCGTGTCGGTGGCCTGCTGTCGCGCCGTGGCAGGGGCACGCAGGAACTGATCGTGCTGGAGAACGCGACCGTCGATCTGAGATCGGCCATCGTCATGCACCGGTCCGGTACGGAGGAGCAGCTTTCGCCCGGTCAGGTGGCGTTGCTCAGGTTGTTCCTGGCGAGCCCCCGCAAGGTGCTGACGCGTGACGACATCATCGCCGCGGCACCGGCCGAGAATGCCGACGCCTTCGATCGCTCGATCGATTCGCGCATCGTGCGGCTGCGCCGCAAGCTCGACACAGAGACCATCACCACCATACGTGGCGCGGGCTACCGGTTTGATCCGCCGCAGCAATTCACCGACTGACGGCAGGCTGCCCGGGCTGTCTTTCTGGCTGAGCATCGGATTTTCCTCCTGCCGATGCTCCCGCGGCTCAGCGCACCACCAGCAGCGACGGACCCGATGGCATGTCGCTGCTCACGACGAGTTCGTTTGCGTGGGCACGCTCCTTGAGGAGCACGGTGGCCAGGGCGGCAAAGCCAAGCAGGCCCTGCGCATAGAGCAGTGCGGAAAGCACAGAGGCGGCGAATTTCGTCTTCATCGTTCCAACTCCCCAGAAATGCCAGTTCTTCAAAAATGAGTATGTCGCGGGTCGCTTCAGGAAACTCCCGAAGTGCCCGCGCCGCTCACGGAGCCCCCCGCAGCGGCGCGGGCCTTCGGTCCTCTCGGCAGCAAGTTGCCGGAGGGGCCGCGCAATGCCAGCAACCGAAGGCCAACCCGCCAGAGGGCCTTGAGCCGGGTGATGCGCAGGCTGGAAACAATCCAGACCGAGGCGGAAAACAGGGCGACGTGCAGGGTAGAGATCTCGCTCGTACTCATCGCCGCCAGCCTTGCCACGGGGCCGCCGGCAACCGTGCCGACACCGCCAGTGACTGCTGCCGCGATGCTGATCCTGAAGAGCCAGGACCGCGTGTTCGTTTTCGTTCCCATGGTCGTTGCCGTCTGCTTTCGTTACGTCAACCTTGCGGGCGGCCCGTATCCGGATCATGCCGCCCGAAGCCGCGCTTTGTTGCAGATTGGTTTCGAGATTGCCCCTTGCTCTTTCAAAAAGAAGCAATTCGAACTTTCGTTTTGCAGGCGATACCTATGTGCCGCATCTCGCCGACGTTTGCGGGTGCGATCATCGTCGCCGTGGTGCCTTGACCTGTTAACCAGAGGAAACAGATTCGAAACACAAACGAGCATTTCGCGAAATCTCCCCGAAACATGCCACGACGATAAGCCGCTCATCGAATTGGAGCCGGCCTGACCGGCAGAGAGAGAGGGGACATCATGCACACCACCATTGCCGCCAAGCTCATCAACATCACCGCCGCCGCGCTCACGGGCACTGCGCTTCTGTTCGGCGCCAACGCAGCCCATGCCGCCAACAAGATCGTGGCGCGGGTCTCGCTTTCGCAGCAGATCATGGAGGTCTCGGTCGATGGCCGGCCGACCTTCGCCTGGAAGGTTTCCACCGGCGACAGGGCACATGTGACGCCGACCGGCTCGTTCAAGCCGACGCGCATGCATGAGATGTGGTATTCGAAGAAGTACGACAATGCGCCGATGCCGCACTCGGTGTTCTTCAGCGGCGGCTACGCGGTGCACGCCACCTATGCCATCAAGCGCCTCGGCCAGCCGGCCTCGCATGGCTGCGTGCGGCTGCACCCGGACAATGCCGCCGATTTCTACCAGCTTGTCGAGACCTTCGGGCCCGCCAACACCAGCATCGTCATCGTCAAGTAGCAGGCTGCGGGCTGGCCGGCGGGTTGCCGCGCCTGTTCAGGACTCCCTCCGGAACATCCCGGCGGTATCGAGCGCAGCCAAAAAAAGAGGCCGGGATTTCCCGGCCTCTTTTTTGTTCTTCGGCTTCTGTCAGTCCGGCAATGCCGGCATCAGCCTCGGATCCGGCTTTTCCGCAAGATGCGGCAGGTCCTTGCTGGCGATGAAGGTGTAGAACATGGGCACGACGAAGAGCGTGAACATGGTGCCGACCAGAATGCCGGTGAAGATGACCAGGCCCATCGAGTAGCGGGCCGCCGCACCGGCGCCGCTCGACGTGATCAGCGGCACGACGCCCAGCGCCATCGCCGCCGTCGTCATCAGGATCGGCCGCAGGCGCACCTTGGCCGAGGCGATGATGGCGTCGCGCCGCCGCATGCCATGCGCCTCGCGCTGCTGGTTGGCGAATTCGACCAGCAGGATGCCGTGCTTGGTGATCAGGCCGATCAGCGTGATCAGGCCCACCTGCGTGTAGATGTTGAGCGTGCCGAGGCCGAGATTGAGCGGCACGATCGCGCCGAAGATCGACAGCGGCACCGCCATCATGATGATCAACGGGTCGCGGAAGCTTTCAAACTGCGCCGCCAGCACCAGGTAGATGACGATAACGGCCGCTGCGAAAGCGATCAGGATGGTGTTGCCCTGTTCCTTCTCCTGCCGGGACTGGCCGGAATAGTCGATGAAGAAGGTGTCGGGCAGGCTCTCCCTGGCAATATCCTCGAGGACCTTCAACCCGTCGCCCGTGGTGACGCCGGGCAGCGGCAGTGCCGAGATGGTCGACGAATTCAGCTGGTTGAACTGCTCGATCGCCGCCGGCGAGGCATTGTTCGAAATCTTGACCACGGCCGACAGCGGCACCATCTCGCCCGTCACGCTGCGCACGAAGTATTCGCCGAGCTTTTCGGGGTTGTCGCGGAATTGCTGCGGCACTTGGGGGATGATGTCATAGCTGTTGGAGTCGCGGTCGAACTGCGCCACTTCGGCGCCGCCCACCAGCAGCGTCAGCGTGCGGCCGATATCGGCGATCGGCAGGTTCAGCGCAGCCGCGCGGTCGCGGTCGATGGTCACAGTCACCTGCGGCGAATCATAAGACATCGAGTTCTGCACGACGATGAAACGGCCGGAGGCCTGCGCCTTGTTCTTGATCTGCTCGGCCGCCTTGTACACTTCCGCGGAATCGCCCGTCGAGCGCACCACAAGGGCGATCGGGAGGCCGCCACCGGAGCCCGGCAGCGTCGGCGGCGCGAAGACGAAGGCCTGCACGCCCGCCACCTTGGCGATGCGGGCCGTGATGTCGGCCTGCAATTCCTTGGAATTGCGCTTGCGCTCAGCCCAATCCTTGAAGGCAAAGCCGACGAAGGCGCTGTTTGTGGTGCCGCCGAAGGCGACCGCCGAGAACTGCGCCCGCGTTTCCGGAATATCCCTGACCAGGCCGAGCATCTGGTTGACATAGGTTTCGGTGTAATCCGATGTCGCATAGGCCGGCGCGGTCACGAGCGAGAGCAGGAAGCCCTGATCCTCTTCCGGCGCCAGCTCGCTCGAGGTCTTGGTGAACATGAAACCGGTCACGCCGACGAGCGCCAGCACGATGATCAGCGTCAAAGGACGGTAGTTCAGGGAACCGGTGACGGCACGCTCATAGACGTGCTCGACCCGCGCGAAAATGCCGTCCACAATGCGCTGGAAACGGCCGGGCGTGCCGGCCTTCAGGAGGCGCGCCGACATCATCGGGGTGATGGTGACGGCGATGACGCCCGACAGCACCACCGAGCCGGCGAGCGTCACAGCGAATTCGCGGAAGAGCGCGCCGGTCAGGCCGCCGGTGAAGGCCAGCGGCGCGAACACGGCGGCCAGCGTCATGGTCATGGCGACGATGGCCGAGGCGATTTCGCGCATGCCGCTGAACGCGGCCTGCATCGGCGTCATGTGGTCTTCTTCCATGTGGCGGTGGATGTTCTCCACCACCACGATGGCGTCATCGACCACAAGACCGATCGCCAGCACCATGGCCAGCAGCGACAGAAGGTTGATCGAATAGCCCACCGCAAACAACAGGAAGCAGACGCCGATCAGCGACAACGGAATGGTGATGATCGGCATCATCACAGAACGGAACGAGCCAAGGAACAGAAGGATGACCACGACGACGATGGCAACAGCCTCGCCGATGGTCTTGAACACCTCCTCGATCGAAGCGCTGATCTGCCCGGTCGCGTCGTAGACGACCTCGATCGTCATGCCTTTCGGCAACGTTTCCTGGATCTGCGGCACGAGCTTGGTGAGCGCTGCCGCGGTGGTCAGCGGGTTGGCCGCCGGGGTCGGGAAGATGGCGAGGAAGGTGCCGGGCTTGCCGTTGAAGGACACCCTGGTGTCGGTATTTTCCGCGCCGAGTTCGACGCGGGCGACGTCGCGCAGCCGCACCACATTGCCATCGGTCGAGCGCAGGGGCAGTTCGGCGAAGGCTTCCGGCGTCTGCAGCGTCGAGCGCACGGTGATCGACGAAACGACATATTCGTTCTGGGTGTTGCCGGGCGCCGACAGGAAGTTGGAATTGTTGATCGCCGTCAGCACTTCCGCCGCCGTCACACCGCGCGCGGCAAGCCGGACAGGGTCGATCCAGACGCGCATCGAATATTGCTGGGCGCCGAAGATCTGGACGTCGGCGACGCCTTCGACCGTCGACATGCGGGGCCGGATGACGCGCTCGATATACTCCGTCAGCTGCTCCTTCGTCATGTTCGGATTCTGCATCGAGATGTACATCATCGCGAACTGCTGGCCGGTGCCCTTGACGATGACCGGATCCTTGGAGGCGTCCGGCAAGGTGCCGCGCACGCCCTGGACCTTGGACAACACTTCGGTCAGCGCCACGTCGGGATTGGAGCCGAGCTTCATCTGCACCGTCACGGTGCTGGAGGACGGGCGGCTGGACGAGGTGACGTAGTCGATGTTCTCGGTCGAGGCGACGGCGCGCGCGATCGGGGCGGAAATGAAGCCCTGGATCAGGTCGGCGCTGGCGCCCGGATAGGCCGTCGTGATGGTGATCGCGGTTTCGTCAACCTTCGGATACTGGCGGATCGACAGGTTGAAGATGCCCTGGAAACCCAAGAGCAGGATCATGCAGGCAAGGACCGTCGACAGGACGGGCCGGCGAATGAAGAGATCGGAAAAGCTCATTGCTGGTCGGCCTGCTTGTTCGCCGATTTGGTCGGGTCGATGGTGTTGTCGACATTGACGGACATGCCGTTGAAGAGCCGGTTCTGACCTGCCGTGACGACTTCGTCGCCGGCCTTCAGCCCTTCGACGATCTCGACCATGCCCTGATTGCGGCGGCCGGGCTTGACGAAGACCTGGGACAGCACCAGCGCGGGCTTGTCGCCTTCCGCCGCCGGCTTGGCCGGGTCGGCAGCCGGCTTGGTGGCATCGGAAGCGGCTTTGTCCGCCGGCTTTGCAGCGTCGGCGGCCGGCTTCATGGCATCAGTCGCCGGCTTCGCATCCGCTGGCTTGTCGGTGGCCGCCGCGGCCGGCTTTTCTTCCGGCTTGGCGGGCTGCGCCGGCGCGGTGCCGGCGGGCTTGGCCGGCTGCACCACGAAGATATAGTCGCCATAGAGGCTGGTGGTCAGCGCCGTCTGCGGCAGCGTCAGCACGTTCTGCTCCTCGGGCAGTTCGACACGCACCTGCACGAACTGGCCAGGGGTCAGCTTGCCGTCGGGATTGGCGACTTCCGCCCGGATGTTCACCAGCCGGCTGGACGGGTCGATCTTGGGGTCGATGCCCCGGATTTCGCCGGCAAACGGCATGTCCGCGCCGCTCAGGCCAAGCCGAACCGTCTGGCCGATCTTGAGCAGCGGCAGCTGCTGTTCGGGGACCGAGAAATCGACCCGCATCGTGTCGAGATCCTGCAGCGTCACCACGGCGGTGCCGGGCGCCAAATACTGGCCGATATCGATCTTCGGAATACCGACCGTGCCGCCGAAAGGCGCCGTCAGCTGCTTCTGGTCGAGCACGGCCTGCAGCTTGGTGACCTGGGACGCCGAAGCCGAAGCCGCCGCCCGTGCGGTATCCAGCGTCGAGTCGGAGCCGACGCCCCGCCTGGTCAGTTCGATGGCGCGGGTCAGCGACGTCTGATCTAGCGCGGCCTGCGCCTTCTGTGCGTCGAGATCGGCGCGCTCGACGGCATCGTCGAGCTGCAACAGCACCGCATTGGCCGCCACTTTCTGGTTGGCATGGAAAAGGATGTCCTTGACGATGCCGGTGGTCTCGACGGTCAGGTCGACACCACGCACGGCTCGCACCGTACCGATCGCCTCGACGCCCGGCGTCCAGCTCGACGGCTTGGCGATGGTCGTCGACACGGTCGCCGCCGGCGGCTTCATCGTGGCGAAATACTGCTTGATGCCGTTGTCGCGCAGGAAGTTGAAGCCGACGATGCCGCCGACCACAACGACCAGCACGGCCAGGACGAGAATGATGACGAAGAAACGGAGTATGCGCTTGAACAAGGAAGTCCCCTCAGTCGAAATCCGGCGCGAAGCGCGGACATCGGGACACATATCGACTGCGGGTCCCGATTTCAAATAGTGGCGGCTTTACTGTACCGTCTGGACGGTCTTGTCAATTGGGCCTAAGCTTGCGAAGGGAGGCGCCATGAGAGCCCAACGACCGAACTCGCGCGAGAAGATACTCGCGGCGGCGGCTGATGTTGCCCGGGAATCCGGGCCCGGCAGCCTGTCGCTGGATGCCGTCGCCAGCCGCGCCGGCGTGTCGAAGGGCGGGTTGCTCTACAATTTCCCGACCAAGGCCAAATTGATGCAGGGGCTGGTCGAAGGCTACCTGCGCGATTTCGAGCAGGCGCTGGAGACCGCCAGCAGCAACGACAATGACAAGAATCCGCTCGCGGTGTACATCAGGCTGTCGGCCGATGATTGCGAGGAAAAGCGACCTTCGGCCTCGTGGATCTTTTCGGCGATCGCCGAGGATCCCGATTTCATGACGCCGATAAAGACATTCAGGCGGCAGCTGTTCGAACGGCTGAAAGGCGAGACGTCAGACCTCAAATCCCTACTGGTCTGTTACCTCGCCATCGAGGGGCTGCGCAGCATGAACCTTTTCGATTCCGACGTGCTGTCGAAGGACGAGCGGGAACTGCTGGTGGCGTCCCTGCTCGAGATCGCCGGTTCGTCCGATGCCGAGCAAGCCTCGGCGACGCAATCCTGAAGGCTTTCAGCCGGTAGGCACCGGTTTCCGGCTCAGACTCAAAAAGCCTTGCCGGTGTCAGGGTCGAACAGCCGCAGCGCGTCCTCGCTGAAAGCGAAGCTGCTTGCCTGGCCCTTCGCGACGCGGGACGCCGGCGGCAGGCAGGCCGTCAGCCGCTGAGAGCCGATCCGCGCGGTGGTGACCAGTTCGGGACCGGTCAACTCGACGACTTCTATTTCCACCGGCAGTGACGGCGCGGCCGCATCCGCCGCGACCCGCAGTGCTTCGGGCCTGATACCGACCACGACCCGCGCTCCGTCCCGCACCGCGCCGCGGAAACGGGCGGGCAAGGGCAGGCTCGCCTCGGCGCCATCGATGGCCAGCATTGTGCCTTGAACCGTCGCCTGCAGCATGTTCATCGACGGCGCGCCGACAAAGCCCGCGACATAGAGCGTAGCCGGCTCGTTGTAGATCTCCTCGGGCGTGCCGAGCTGCTCGATCCTGCCGTCGCGCATGACCGCGATGCGGCTCGCCAGCGTCATCGCCTCGATCTGGTCGTGGGTGACGTAGACGACGGTGGTCTGCAGCATCTGGTGCAGGCGCTTCAGTTCGGTGCGCATTTCCAGGCGCAGCTTGGCGTCGAGGTTGGACAGCGGCTCGTCGAACAGGAAGACCTGCGGCTTGCGCACCAGCGCCCTGCCGATGGCGACGCGCTGTCGCTGGCCGCCGGAAAGCTGGCTCGGTTTGCGGTCGAGCAGGGCCTCGATCTGCAGCAGTCTTGCCGCCTCGGCCACCGCCTTTTCGCGCTCATCGGCCGCGACGCCGCGCATCTCCAGCCCGAAGCCGATGTTGCGGCGCACGGTGAGGTTCGGATAGAGCGCGTAGGACTGGAAGACCATGGCGATGTCGCGGTTCTTGGGGTGCACGCCCAGGATCGAGCGGCCGCCGATCAGCACGTCGCCGCTCGTCGCTTCGGCGAGGCCCGCGATGATGTTGAGAAGCGTCGACTTCCCGCAACCCGACGAGCCGAGCAGCACGAGGAATTCGCCGCTCTGCAGCGCGATGTCGATGCCTTTCAGCGTTTCGACGCTGCCGTAATTCTTGCGGACGTTGCGGATTTCAAGCGCGCTCATGCGTGGCTTCCCTTGGATGCATCGGTTCGCCGTAGTTACGGGGCAAGGTTGATATGGCGCGCGACGCCACCTGCGTCGCGGCTGCAAGCGAGACGGTCAGTGTCTGGTCCTGCGCCAGTGCGGCCAGGAAGGCCGCATTGAAGACATCGCCGGCGCCGATCGTGTCGATGACCTCGACGTCGGGCGCGGTTGCCGTGACCAGTGCTCCGCCCGGGCCAATGGCGATCGCCCCTTCGGGGCCGCGCTTCACGACGGCGGTCGCGCCCTTCTTCATGCTGGACTGGATCTGCCGCGCGGCCTCGACCGGATCGGCCAGGCCAGCCAGGGTCACGGTCTCCACCTCGTTGAACAAGGCAAGGTCGCAACGCGCGAGCCAGGTGCGGGCCGCCTTGCAGTTCGCCGGGGTCCAGCCCTCCACCGGCCAACCGGTGTCCAGCGCCACGACTATGTCGTGCCCGTTCGCCCAGTCGAAGAACGCCTCGTAGTCGCGAGTGAGATCGTCGGTGAGGAAGGAGCCGCACAGCAACGCATAGCCGCCGGTCAGCCGTTTGCCGTCGAGCACCGAAAGCACGTCGGGAAGGCTGAAGCGGGGCAGGTGGCCACGCGTGGTGAAGAACGTCCTTTCGCCGTCGGGATGGGTCATGCCGACCGAAAGCGTCGTGCTCTCCGGTCGCACCGGCCATTTGTCGGCGCGGGCACCAAACGCCTCGCGCAGCCAGCGGCCGAACTGGTCGTCGCCGACATTGGCGGCGATCTCGAAATCGATGCCCAACGCCTGCCAGGCGAGCCCGGTATTGCCGGCCTGTCCGCCAACGCGAAGATCGTCATGGTCGACGACGGTTTCCGTGCCTGCCTTCGGCCATGGCGCGACCGGGCCGACAATCAGGTCGACATTGACATTGCCGATCACCGCCAGCGGACGCATCACTCGCTCCTGGTGATCTTGGTGGAGCGCACGGGCGTGCCGGCATTGTCGACGCGGCTGTCGGCGAAGGCGATCATCAGGCGCTGCGCCACCGGCAGCATGGCGAATATCGCGGCGAGACCCGAAGCCGGCTTGAACGAGAGCGTGACGGCGCCCGCGACCGGCGATTGTCCGGAGGCGTCGAAGATCACCAGCGGTGCGCCGGCCTCGACCACGGAAAGCGCCATCGCCGTCACCAGTTCCGCCGTCGGGTCCTCGCCGCGAAACAGGATGACGCCGACGTTCGGCCCGAGCATCTCCATCGGTCCGTGCCTCAACTGGCCGCCTTCGAGCGAAAAGCAGGGCAGCCGCGACAGTTCGGTGAGGCCGAGCGCCAGCGCCTCGGCCACGCCTTGCAGCCGGCGGCCCGAGGTGACGATGGTCGTCACCTCGGCCAATGCTGCGAGCGCTTGCGTTATGTCGTTGTCCTGTTTCTGATCCAGCGCGCCAAGTGCGGCACCTGGGTCTTCGCCCAACGCTGCCAGGATGGACAGATGCAAGGCGAAGGTCACGGTCAGGCTGCGGGTGGCGGCGAAGGCCAGTTCGGTGCCGCCGGCGCCGACCAGGCAAGGCGCGGTGCGGGCGAGAAAGGAGCCGCCTTCGAGCGTCAGGCCGAAAACATCGGCCGCGCTTCCGGCTTCCGCAAACCACCTGACGACCTCCGCGCTCTCGCCGGACTGAGAGGTGACGAGCACCGTCCTGCCGTCCAGCGGCACCGGCTGACCGAGCTGTTCCGAGAGCGGTAGCGCCAGCGCATCGATGCCGAGTGCGCGATAGAGCGGCTCGACGGCGCGCCCGACGGCATGCGAGCCGCCCATGCCGAGCAGCAGCAGACGCCCGGTCTTCCTGATCGAGGCGGCGACGCCGGCCGCCATGACCGCGTTGTTCTCGAACGAAGCGCGCGCATCGGCATGCTGGCGCGCCATTTCGCGATCGATGGCGACCAGTCCGGCCGGCCGAGATCTTGCTGCAGTCATCGTCATCCTTTCACACCGCCGCTGGTCAGGCCCGAAATCAGCGCGCGCTGCATGACGAGGCCAATCAGCACCGGCGGCAAAGCGGCCAGCACGCCGGCGGTGGCGATCAGCCCGTAGTCGGAAACACGTCCGCCGGCCAAATCGGCGATGGCGACGGTCAAGGTCTTGGCGCGCTGGTCGGAGGTGAACAGCAGCGCGTAGAAGAATTCGTCCCAGGCGAGCAGCACGGCAAACAGCGCCGATGTCGCCATTACTGGCGCCGCCAGCGGCAGCGTGATGATGCGCAGCGTCTGGAACAGGCCGGCGCCGTCGATCATCGCCGCCGCCTCGATCTCGCGCGGAATCGAGTCAAAACCGGATTTCATCAGCCAGGTGGTGAAGGGCGCCAATATGGTCAAATAGACCAGCGCCAGGCCAAAGACATTGTTGAGCAGGCCGAGATGCGACAGGCCCATATAGAGCGGAACGGCGAGCGCCACCGGTGGCAGCATGTAGGTGGCGATGACCATCGACAACGACCAGCCGATCGCCGGCGTGCGCGACACCGCCCAGCCGGCGGGGATGGCCAGAGCGAGTGCCGCCAGCGTCGCCATGCCTGATATTTCCAGGCTGTTGCGCAGCGACGAGGTGAAGGCGGCGCCGGCGCTGTTTTCGGCGGTCGACAGCAATGTCTGGTAGCGGGAGAAGTCGGCGGCCTGCGGCCACCAGCGCAGCGGCTTGGCGGCGAGATCTGCGGCCGGCGAAATGCTCATGATGAACAGCCAGGCGATCGGCGCCAGGATGATGGCGGCGAGCAGCAGCGCGCAGCCGTAGATGAAGATGGTGAAGGCAGGACTTCTGCGTTCCATCAGGCGGCACTCCCGGCGGTCTTCCTGACCAGTGCTGCATAGGCGACGGCCAGCACGGTGACGAGCAAGGTGACGATCAGCGCCAGCGACGCGCCGGAGCCGGCGCGCTGGAAGGAGAAGGCCTCCTGGTAGACGAGGATCGACAGCGTGCGCGTGCTGTTGGCCGGGCCGCCGCGGGTCATCACCCAGATGATGTCGAAGACCTTGAAGGCCTCGATGGTGCGCAGCACCAGCGCCACCATCAGCGGGCCGGCGAGATAGGGCAGGATGACGAAACGGAAGCGGTTGAACGGTCCCGCGCCATCGACGAGCGAGGCGGCGGTGATGTCGCGCGGCACCGCCTGCAAAGCGGCAAGCGCGATCAGCGCCACCAGCGGAAAGTTCTTCCAGCAGTCGGCGACGATGAGCGCCGTCAGCGCCGTTCCCGGCTCACCCAGCCAGGAGCGGTAGGCGTCGATGAGATTGAGCTGCGTCAGGGCGGCGTTCAGCGCGCCGTATTCGGGATTGTAGATCAGCCGCCACAGCGTGGCGTTGACCACCGTCGGCAATGCCCAGGGCAGGATCATCAAGGCGCGCAGGATGGCGCGGCCGTGGAACTGCTGATTGAGGAGCAAGGCGGCGAGAACGCCGATCACCATTTCGGCGGCAACCGAAATGACGGCGAATAGCGTCGTGGTGACCAGCGTGCGCGAAAAATTCGAGCTCGACAGCATGTTGGTGTAATTGTCGAAGCCGACGTAGTTGCCGCCGGTGCCGACCAGCTTGGCGTCGGTGAAGGAAAGACCAACCGTATCGACCAGCGGCCAGCCGATGACGGCGACCATGACCACGAGCAGGGGCAGCATCAGCAACCAGGCACGGGTCGTCATCCAGGTGCTCGACATCGGAGCAGCCTCTCCCTAACGATCTTGGTTTCAGACATAGCACGGGCGGCACGAGGCCGCCCGCAACTGGAGAAAAGTGCTTAGAGGCCGCTGTTCTTGGCGGCCGTGTTCAAGGCATCCTCAGGCGAGGACTGGCCGAGCAGCGATTCCTGGATCGCCTGCTGCAGCGCGGTCGACAGCTCCTGGTATTTCGGCGTGGTCGGACGCGGATACATGGCGGCCAGGCCGAGCTTGGCGGCGGCGATCAGTTGTTCCTGACCCTTGGTGACGGCCGGGTCGTCATAGGACGAGGCCCAGATCGGCAGCGACAGCTTGGCATACTGGTTCTGCGTCGCCTGCGAGGTCATGTACTCGATGTATTTCCAGGCCTCGTCCGGATGCTTCGAGACCGCGGTGACGCCGAGGCCCATCGAGCCGTTGACGGCCGACACCTCGCTGATGCCGGTGACGCCCGGCGCCGGCACGACGCCGACCTTGCCCGCGACCTTGGAGTCCTTCGGATCGTTGGCCATGTTGTACATGTAGGTCCAGTTGAGCGCGAAGGCGGCGTCGCCGTTTTCGAAGACCTTGCGCACGTCCTCTTCCAGGAATTCCTTGGAATTCGGGTTGGTGAGGCCGGACTTGTAGCTGTCGACCATGTATTTCAGCGCCGAGAGGCCGCCGCCATTCTGGAAGTCCGGCTTGCCGTCCTTGAGGAAGTCGCCGCCATAGGCGCTGACCAGCGTGGTGTAGTCGCAGATCGCGGCCTCGGCCTGCGACCAGCTCCAGGCGATCGGCGTCTTCAGCAGGCCCTTGTCCTGGATGATCTTGGCCTGTGCGCCAAGCTCTTCCCAGGTCTTCGGCGGCGCCTTGATGCCGGCCTTTTCCAGAATGTCCTTGTTGTAGAACAGATATTTGGTGTCGAGGATCCACGGCATGCCATAGTATTTGCCGTCATACTGGACCGTGGTCCAGGCGCCGGGCAGCACGCCCTTCTTCATGTCGTCGGTGATCTTCGACGAGACGTCGACCAGCACCTTGTTGGTGGCGTATTCGGCCGGCCAGATGACGTCGAACAGCACCACGTCGTAGCCGCCGCCCGAACCCTGGGCCAGCACGGTCTTGTCGTGCAGGCCTTCGTAAGGAACGAATTCGAGATTGACCTTGACGTCCGGATTGGCCTTGGTGAAGGCGTCCGTCATGGCGCGTACATCGGCCTCGCTGTAGGCGGCCTGTGCCATGAACAGCGCGTTGAGCGTCGTTTCGGCGAAAGCGTGAGGGACGAGCAGTCCTCCGGCGAAGACCGCGCCGACCAGTGTCTTGGTGATTGTCTTAAGCATCTTCTTCTCCCATTTCCGGCGTTGACGGGCCGGCGATGCGGGCATGTCGCATCGTCTTCCCGGATCCATGTCGCGTGACCTGATGCTTACCCGGCTGACCGGTGGCGACAGGCTGGGAGCCTTCGGCCATCTTGTTTTGGGACATTCGGTTTGCATTAAGTCAACTCGCTTGACTTAATTACTCGATCAATATTCTAATGGAGTCAAGAGGGGAAAAGCCGGTGGATGACATCAGCCCGATCCGCGCCAAAAGCGGCACCAACCAGGAAGGCACCAGCGCACACAACCGCCGGGTCATGATCGAGGCGCTGCGTCTCAATGGCGCGCTGTCGCGGGCCGACCTGGCGCGCGCGACGCAGCTCACCAAGCAGGCGGTCTCCAACATCATCGAGGATCTCGAAAGCGACGGCCTGGTCGTGGCGCTCGACGCGGTGCGCAAGGGCAGGGGGCAACCGTCGACCCCCTACAGGCTGGTGCCCGAAGGCGCCTTCGCCATCGGCCTGCATATCGACCGTCATCTGACGCGCGCGGTGGCCGTCGACCTGATGGGCAGCGTGCTGGCGCGTGCCGAGGCGAACCTGCCTTTCGATGAGCCGTCGAAGGGCGTCGAGATCATCCTGGAGCTGATCGCCGGTGTGCGCCGCGACCTGGCCGGCATTTCGTCCCAGTCGGAAAAACGGCTGGTTGGTCTCGGCGTTGCCATGCCCGGTCCTTTCGGACTGAAGGACTCGGACGACAAATGGATGATGCCGGCCTGGCAGAAATTTCCGCTGCTGGAGACGCTGGCCAAAGGCACGGGGCTGAATGTCGGCCTGCAGAATGACGCCGCTGCCTGCGCCACGGCGGAGCGCATCGTGGGCGCGGCGCACGGGGTCGACCACGCGGTCTGCCTCTATGTCGGCTACGGCATCGGCGCCGGGCTGATCCTCAATGGCGAGCTCTACAGCGGCGGCCATGGCAATGCCGGCGAAATCGGCATGGCGCTGCTGGCGCCGGCCGGCCCGGGCTCGACGCCGCTCGAGCACCGCGCCTCGCTTGCCTCGCTCTACCAGCATCTCGGCCTCAACCCGGCGGACAGCGATATCTACGAACAGATGAACGCCCTGGTGCTGGCCGAGGACGCGAAGATGATGGCCTGGATCGACGGGGCCGCGCATGACCTGCGCTGGAGCGTGCACCTCATCGAGACGATCTTCGACCCGCAGACCGTCATCCTGACCAGCGGCGCGCCGGAAGCGCTGGCGCGCCGGCTTGTGGAGGCGATGCATCCGCTGCTGCCGTCGATCGCCGACCGGCCCGCAAGAATGCTGCCTCGCCTTCAGCTTGGCACTACCGACCCCTGGTCGATCGCGCTGGGTGCCGCAGCGGCGCCGATCAGCCGCGCCTTCGATCCGCTGTTCTCGGCGATCCTGAAGACGCGCTCCGCTCCAGCATAGGAGATCTCAAGGCGCAAGCCCCGTCTCGGCGTCACACAGGGTTCATCGTGCGGACATAGCGTCGTTCCCAGTTCTTTGCTGCGATGCAATAGGAGTGGGACATGGTGGACATAGTTTCCAGTGAGGCGGGCATTCCGAGACCCGATCATCCGCTGCACGGTTCGGGCGGCGCGAGGTGGTTTCTGCCGGCCTTTGGCGTGCTGGTGCTGGTCGGCGTGGTCTATGTCGGCTACGCGCTCAGCCAGGATCTGGCGGTTGCCAAGACAGTGCCGTGGATCCTGCTCGGCATCGCCTTGCTGATCGCGCTCGGCTTTGAATTCGTCAACGGCTTTCACGATACCGCCAATGCGGTGGCGACCGTCATCTACACGCGCTCCCTGCCGGCCGAATTCGCCGTCATGTGGTCGGGCGTCTTCAACTTCCTCGGCGTCCTCACCTCCAGCGGCGCGGTCGCCTTCGGCATCCTGTCGCTGCTGCCGGTCGAGCTGATCCTGCAGGTCGGCTCCTCCTCCGGCTTTGCCATGGTGTTCGCGTTGCTGGTCGCGGCGATCCTGTGGAACCTCGGGACCTGGTTCCTCGGCCTGCCGGCCTCGAGCTCGCACACGATGGTCGGCTCGATCATTGGCGTAGGCCTCGCCAACCAGTTCATGGCGCCGTCCGGCAGCGCCACTAGCGGCGTCGACTGGTCGCAGGCGACCAATGTTGGCGTGACCTTGCTGGTGTCGCCGATCATCGGCTTCTTCGCTGCCGCCATCTTGCTCTATGCCATGAAGCTTCTGGTGCGCAATCCGGCGCTCTACGAGGCACCGAAGGGTAATGCCCCGCCGCCCTGGTGGATCCGCGCCCTGCTGATCTTCACCTGCACCGGCGTCAGCTTCGCGCACGGTTCCAATGACGGGCAGAAGGGCATGGGCCTGATCATGCTGATCCTGATCGGCGTGATGCCGACCGCCTATGCGCTGAACCGCACGCCCGACATCAACTATCTCGAAGCCTACAAGTCGGCTTCGGCCAATGTCGAAACGGCGCTTGGCAAATATGCGAAGCCCGGCGTCACAGTCACGGATGCCAAGGATGCCAAGGCAGCCGTCCAGGATGCCGTGCGCACCCGGAGCTGGAGCGACAAGACAACGGTCGCGCTGCAGACCTATATCCACGACACGACGGCTGGACTGCAGCCCTATGCCTCGGTCGACAACGTGCCGACCGATCTCGTCAGCAACGCCCGCAACGACATCTATCTGATCGGCGAGGCGCTCAAGCTGATCGACAAGAAGCAGCTGCTGCCGATGCAGGCCGCCGATCTCAAGGCGGTGACCGACTACCACAAGGCCGTCGACAATGCGACGAAGTTCATCCCGCTCTGGGTGAAGATCGCGGTGGCGCTGGCGCTGGGTCTCGGCACCATGGTCGGCTGGAAACGCATCGTCGTCACCGTCGGCGAGAAGATCGGCAAAAGCCACCTGACCTATGGCCAGGGTGCCGCGGCCGAACTCGTGGCGATGGTGACCATCGGCATGGCGGACCGGCTCGGCCTGCCTGTGTCGACAACGCATGTGCTGTCGTCGGGCGTCGCCGGGACGATGGCCGCCAACGGCTCGGGCCTGCAATGGTCGACGGTGCGCAACCTGCTGCTCGCCTGGGTATTGACCCTGCCCTGCTCGATCGCGCTGGCCTTCACGCTGTTCATCATCTTCCGCCAGCTGTTCTGAGCGGGCGCAGTCCACCACGCAAAAACGGCGCCGCTTGCGGCGCCGTTTTCTTTTTGGGTCTCAGGGATCGAGAACGTGTCGCGGCCTACGCCAGCCCATCGATTTCAGGTCGGGTCTTCGCGGTGCAGATCGTGGATGGTGACGCCGTCGGCATTGGTCGGCATGGTCAGCCATTTGCGATGGCGCAAGGTGCGTTGCGTGTCTTCCAGGCCGGTCTCCCAATGCTCGCGCATCGAGGTGCCGGAGAATTCGTAGTCCTTGGCGTGACCTTCATAGCCCTTGTGCTGGTAGATCAGGTGGACGATGTTGACCAGGCCGGCATCCGAATAATCGGCGATCAGCGCTTCTTCCGCCGGCGTCAGCTGTTCCTTGGGGACGCGCTTCAGCGCATCGAGCAGGCGCATCTTCAGGCCATGGATGCGCTTGAAATTGTCGGTGTTCTGGCGCGTGCGGCTGGAATACATGATGTCCTTGTGGCGCGACAGCACGTCCGGCATGCTGCGCGGCAGCACGCCGCGGGCGCTGAACAGGTCGACCTGGAACACCAGCGACGAACGGTCCTCTTCCTGGTCGAGCAGATATTGCAGCGGCGTGTTGGAGACGATGCCGCCGTCCCAATAGTACTCGCCTTCGATGCGGACCGACGGAAAGGCCGGCGGCAGCGCACCGCTGGCCATGATGTGCTCCGGCCCGATGCGAACCTTCTCGGTGTCGAAATAGACGAAGTTGCCGGTGCGGACGTTGACCGCGCCGACGCTCAGCCGCTTCTTGCCGTCGTTGAGGATGTCGAAGTCGATCAGGCTCTCCAGCGTGTTCTTCAATTCGGCAGTATCGTAGAAGCTGGTGGCGCCCTCGGCGCCCGGCTGCTCGAACCAGGGGTTGGGATTGCGCGGCTTGAAGAAGCCGGGCTGGCCCATGGCCATGGTCATCCACGACGAGGTACGGTTGCGGATGTCGCGGTAGATGTCGCCTTCGGGCGTATAGGCCCAGACCTTGCGGCCCGAGATGGTCTGCCAGAACTGTTCGAGCCGCTGCAGGCGGCGGCTGGACTCGTTGCCGGCGATGATCGAGGCGTTGATGGCGCCGATCGACACGCCCGACAGCCAGCTCGGCTCGCAGCCGGCATCGGCCAGCGCCTGGTAGACGCCGGCCTGGTAGGCGCCAAGTGCGCCGCCGCCCTGGAACACCAAAGCGATGCGGTCATACTGCGCCGATATTTCCGCGATCGTGGCGGCGGCTTCCTTGTTTCGATGGCGTTCAAGCACGAATTTTCTCCGGCTGGGTTGTGCTGGTTGCGAGCCGGCTGTGATCGGCGAGATAGTCGTGGACGACCTCGCCCAACCCAAGCGTCAAATCGGCCTTGAAATGGACGGCGGATACGATGTCGAGCACCGGCAGCTTCGCCACGTCGGCCATGACATGGGGCCGCAGGTCGAGTGCCGCGGGCGCCGTCCAGGCTTCCTTCAGCGTGATGTCGGTGAGGTAGTAGCGCACCAGCTCGCAGATGCGCGGGCCGCCGTCGACATGCGGGATGATCTTGATCAGGAAATTGGGCGCGGCGAGCGCGGCGAGCACGGAATCGTGATCGGCTTCCCGGTGCTTGTAACCCATCGTGCCGGTGGCGCACAGGACGCTGCCATAATGCAGCGTGCCGACGATCACCTCGCCTTCATGGACGATCTTGGGATTGGCCAGTTTCTTCGGAAAGCCCCACAATTCGCGGCCGCCGGCGATAGGGGCGTCGTCGTCGAGATACATGGAATGGACGTAGCCGCCATGCTGGCCCTTGTACTTCACCGGGATGATCTGGCCGGTCTCGGTGTAGTCGCCGAAGCCGGTCGAGTCGGGCATGCGGATGAATTCGTACTTGACCAGCGGCTCGTCGATCTCCAGCGGCGCCGGCACGACGGCCTCCAGCGCCTCGCGCGTGGTGCGATAGGTGATGATGATGTATTCGCGATCGAAGAAACGGTAGGGACCGGGCGGGAAGGACGGGTTGGTCAGCGGCATCGCATAGGCGCGCTTCACGACATCGGCGATTTCCAAGCTGCACCCCCAAGGTTTAGTCGGATGAATTTGGTTCAGGAATGACCGCGCGAATGCGCAACCGATTATGTTGCACGGCACCATGACATTGCCGTGTCAGCCAAACGACCGTGGTTTTCGCAGCGGGCGAGGCCGTGCCGGCGCTGTCGTCAGCCTGTAATCGCACCGACACATGGCTCTGTCATTGTCATGTTGCGACGCACAATTATATGCTCTCATTCCCCTCCCTCCTCTCGTGAGATCACCATGGGTTCCCTGTCTTCGAAGAATGCCCTCGTCACCGGCTCGACCAGCGGTATCGGCCTGGCCATCGCCCGCGCCTTCGCCGCCGATGGCGCCAACGTCACCATCAATGGTCTTGGCGATCCCGCGGCCATCGAGCAGGAGCGCGCGGGCATCGAGAGGGATTACGGCGTCAGGTGCCGCTACTCCGACGCCAACATGATGGATGGTGCGGCGGTGAGCGCCATGGTGCATGACGCCGAAGCGGCGTTCGGCAGCCTCGACATCCTGGTCAACAATGCCGGCATCCAGCATGTCGCGCCGATCGAGGAATTTCCCGACGACAAATGGGAAGCCATCATCCGCATCAATCTTCTGGCGGCCTTCTATGCCATCAAGGCGGCGGTGCCGGGCATGAAGGCGCGCAAATGGGGCCGCATCATCAACACGGCGTCGGCGCACGCGCTGGTCGCCTCGCCGTTCAAGTCGGCCTATGTCTCGGCCAAGCACGGCATTGCAGGGTTGACCAAGACGGTGGCGCTGGAAGTGGCGCAGGACGGCATCACCGTCAACGCCATCGCGCCCGGCTACGTCTGGACGCCGCTGGTGGAGAAGCAGATCCCCGACACGATGAAGGCGCGCGGCATGACCGAGGAACAGGTCAAGCATGACGTGCTTCTGGCCGCGCAGCCGACGAAGGAATTCGTCACCGTCGAGGAACTTGCCGCGCTGACGCTGTTCCTGTGCTCGGATGCGGCCAGGCAGATCACCGGCACGACCTTGCCGATGGACGGTGGCTGGACGGCACAGTAGAGGTGCAATCGAGGCGTTGCGTTTTCTGGCTGGCGCCAAGCGCGCCGGCGGGAAGGGTACGGTCAGGTCCATGAAAATCATCCAGCTCTCCGATCCGCATCTGATGACGCCGGGTGGCCGCCTCTACGGCTCCGATCCGCTGGCAAGGCTGGAGGCCTGCCTTGCCGACATCGGCAAGAACCACGCCGATGCCGAACTGGTGGTGATCTCAGGCGACCTGACCAATGATGGCGAGCGGGCGGCCTATGTGGCGTTGCGCGACAGGCTGGCGCAGTTTTCGCCGCCCTGCCGGCTGATGCTCGGCAATCATGACGACCGGGCGCTCTTCCTTGAAATGTTTCCCGACGCTCCGGCCGACCAAGGGTTCGTGCAGAGCGTGTTCGATGGCAGCGAGGGCCGGCTGATCCTGCTCGACACGCTGGACAGCGGCCATGTCGAGGGCAGGCTGTGCGCCGCGCGGCTCGACTGGCTCGATGAACGGCTGCAAGAGGCGGGGGCCCGGCCGGTCTTCCTGTTCATGCACCACCCGCCGTTTCGGATACACATGCCTGACCTCGACGAGGTCAGGCTTGCCGACGCCGATGCGTTCCATGACGTCCTGTCGCGACACGGCAATGTCCGTCACATCTTCGCCGGCCACGTCCATCGGCCGATCGCCGGCAGCTGGCGCGGGATTCCCGTCAGCACGCTGCGCAGCACCAACCATCAGACCGCGCTCGATTTTTCGCGGAGCTGGAGCCTGGGTCACGAGCCGCCCGCCTATGCCGTGATCTTCATCGACGCGGAGGGGGTGACCGTGCATTTCCACGATTTTCCCGTCGCCGGATAGTATGCCGCCAACAGAGGGGGCAAGGACGCGATAGCGCCATCGCGCCATGTCATTCGTCGTGTTTTAGGAGCATCTTGTGCAACCGTAGCGCAATCCTGCGCGCCGAGAGTGCCATGCCCCGCGATACCGAGGAAGCTTCGCCCATCTCGTTCTATGAGGTTATGACCGCCGAGGCCTCGGTTGTCACACGGCGCCGGGAACTGGTTGCGGCCAGACGCGCGCCGGACATTGAGACCGTGAAGGGGCCAGCCGCCAAGCCCTCCGCCCAAGTCAATGTGGCAGGGGCGGACAAAGAAGACGAACGCGGCAACCTCTATCCCGTGGTCAAGACGGACCGCGACCTGACTGGTCTGGCGTGCTCGGGCGGTGGCATTCGTTCAGCGGCATTTTGCATGGGGGTGCTGCAGGCGCTGGAGTCCATCACGGAAAAGGACCGGCCGAATGTGTTCGAGAATATCGACTACATGTCGACGGTTTCCGGAGGCGGCTACATTGGCACGTCGCTGGTCGCCGGGCTGATGCAGACCAATGGCGAGTTTCCGTTCACAAGCACGCTCGGCGGTCCTGAAACCCTCGAGACGCAGCACATCCGGGACTATTCCAACTATCTGGCGCCGAAGGGAACGATCGACGTCGTCGTCGGCCTCGTGGTGGTGATGCGTGGGCTGCTGATCAACGCGATGATCTTCCTGGCCGCGCTATTGACGCTCGCCTGGTTGACCATCCTGATCAATCCGACCGAAACGTCGCTGCGGCTCCCCATTCTTCACAGGCTGACCCAGAATTCAGGGAACGTGTTTTATTGGTCGATCCTGATGGCAGTGGTCCTGGGACTCGTCCAGATCGGCTATTCGATATTTGCCTTTCGGCCTTCCAGCCGGACCGACCGCGTGACGACGCTTGTCGAGCGAGAAATGGCCAGCAGGATCTTTGCGCTCTTCTTCCTCGTCTGCCTGCTTATCGCCTTCTTCGAGTTTCAGGCCTATGTCCTGGCGGGCTTCTTCGATGCGGCCAAGGCGCCAAAAGATTGTTCCGAGATCAACTGGGTCGGCTGCATCCTGATCCACGCCCCAACGTCTCTCAAAGGGCTCTGGGCCACGCTTGCCGGCATGTCGGCGGCCCTTGCTGCCTTTGGCAACAAGCTGATTGCCGTAGCGGCGGCCTCGAAGGGCGACGATTCGTGGACCGGAACGGCCAGGCATCTCGCCTCAAAGATACTGCTCTACTGTCTGGCTATGGTCGTGCCGATATTGCTGTGGTGCATCTATCTGGGGCTTTCCTACGCGGGGATCGGCGCTGGAGATACAGTCATTGGAGGCACCAGGACGAGCTATGCGGTTCTGGCCGGCGTGCTCATCTTCCTGTCGCTGCTGGTGACGCCGAACGCGAATTCCCTTCACGGATACTATCGGGACCGCTTGAGCAGAGCGTTTCTCTGGCGCCTGGACAAGCTGAAAGAGAGTGCCAGGAACGAGCTTGCCGAAAAGAGCCACATCCTTGCCGATTTGAGAAAACGGCTGAAAGACAGGCAGGCCCGAAAACGGTCGACCGATGTCGATCAGTTCAAATTGACTTCGCTCAAGCCCGGATCTCCGGGAAACTGGGCCGATTCCGTCTGGTTTTCGCCGTACCTGCTCATCAACACCGCAGTCAATCTGGAGGGATCGCCCTATCTCGGTCGCCGTGGCCGCAGCGCCGATTCCTTCGTCTTCAGTCCCATCTACACCGGCAGCCAGGCAACTGGCTATGCCACGACGAGCTCGCTCGAGCGTGCTGACTGCAATCTCAATCTCGGCACGGCAATGGCCATTTCCGGCGCGGCGGCGTCGGCCAATATGGGCGCAAATACGATCCGGGTCCTGACGTTCAGCCTGGCCGTACTGAATGTTCGCCTGGGGTACTGGCTTCCAAATCCGCGATTTCTTCGCGGTCGCATCGGCCTGCGGCGATTGCTGGCCAATGTCGCGCCTTGGTACTTTGCCAAGGAGGCGATTGGCAGGGTCGATGAACTGACGAGCAACGTCTACCTGACAGATGGCGGCCATTTCGACAATCTGGGCCTGTATGAACTGCTGAAACGGCGCTGCAAGGTCATCGTGGTTGCTGACGCGGAAGCGGACCCGACGCTCGACTTCAACTCGCTCATCCGGGTCGAGCGCTATGCGCGAATTGATCTCGGCATCCTCATAGATCTGCCATGGTCCGAACTGCGTCGCTCCAATGCCCTGGCGACCGAAGACAGCCTTGGCAACGCCTCGACCGACGAGGCGCGGTTCCAAGGGCCGCACGTGGCGATCGGTCGTATCGACTATGGCGGAAACGAGCACGGTGTCCTGATCTACATCAAGTCCTGCATGAGCGGCGACGAGAGCGACATGATCCGCGATTATCGAAGACGGTATCCGCAGTTCCCGCACCAAACCACCCTGGATCAGTTCTTCAACGAGGAACAGTTCGAGGTCTATCGCGCACTCGGCTTCCACGCGACCCGCAATTTTTTCACGGGCAAGGATCATTTCGCCAGCTTGAAGAACTGCCCGGTTCCGGACTGGCCGGGCGTTGTGGGGAAGGCGCTGACCGAGCTCAATGTGCCTGGCGATGCTGTGGCGCAGATCGTGCAGCGCCAGCAGGATGCGATGATATAGCGCCGCCCGGCCATGGGTGATCGGCCCGGCGATGAGCGCGGTGTCGCCGCATGACGATCCTCGCGCGTTCCATTGCTCAGCCGAGAACCCCGTGAACCTCGTCGATCGAGGGCCCTGCCGCATCGCCGGCCGCCTGATCCCCTGAAAGCACGGAGTTGTGCGGAGGCGACCGGTCCTGGTCCGGTTCTCCGCCGGAAAGGGCTCCGGAAGGAGGTGCTGGAAAGTTCTCCAAAAGCGTGCGGAATTGGACATTAGTCTTGACAGAAATACAGATGTTCAATACCCGTCAAGCGAATGAACAAGCCTGCAATGTGGGAGGAATGAGCGGTATGGCTTCCAATATTTCGTTGACGGGCCTTGCCCGCGATCTCGATGAGCGCGGCAAGTCGGGCAAGCCCATCCGCATCGGCCTGATCGGCTCCGGCGAGATGGGAACCGACATCGTCACCCGCGTCGCCCATATGTCCGGCATCGAGATCGGGGCGATCTCGGAACTGAATCTGCCGGCCGCCAGCAGGGCGGTGGACATCGCCTTCCAGGAAACCGGCCATGCGCGCGAGGTGTCGAACGCCTCGGCGATGACGGCCGCCATGGAGGCCGGCAAGGTGGCGGTCACCAACGACGCCAGCCTGGTCATCAACAATGAGCTGATCGACGTGGTCATCGACGCGACCGGCGTTCCCGCCGTCGGCGCCGAGATCGGCCTGCGCGCCATGGAACACGGCAAGCACCTGGTGATGATGAATGTCGAGGCCGACGTCACCATCGGCGCCTATCTGAAGAGCGAGGCCGACCGGCTCGGCGTCACCTATTCGCTCGGCGCCGGCGACGAGCCGTCCTCCTGTATGGAGCTGATCGAATTCGTCTCGGCCATGGGCCATCCGATCGTCGCCGCCGGCAAGGGCAAGAACAACCCGCTCAACATCGACGCCACGCCGCCCGCTTATGAGGAAGAGGCCAGGCGCCGGCACATGAATGTGCGCATGCTGGTCGAATTCGTCGACGGCTCGAAGACCATGGTCGAGATGGCGGCGATCGCCAATGCCACCGGGCTGGTGCCTGACAAGGCCGGCATGCACGGCCCGGCGGCGACGCTAGAGGAGCTCTCGAAAGTGCTGGTGCCTGAAAAGGATGGCGGCGTGCTGTCCAGGGTCGGCGTCGTCGACTATTCTATCGGCAAGGGCGTGGCGCCCGGCGTCTTCGTCGTCGCCGACATGTCGCATCCGCGCATTTCGGAGCGCATGGAAGATCTGAAGATGGGCAAGGGTCCGTATTTCACCTTCCACCGCCCCTATCACCTGACCTCGCTCGAAGTGCCGCTAACCTGCGCCCGCGTCGTGCTCTACGGCAAGGCCGACATGGTGCCGCTGGCCAAGCCCGTGGCCGAAGTCGCCGCCGTGGCCAAGAAGGACATGCAGCCGGGCGAAAAACTCGATGCGATCGGCGAATATTGCTACCGCGCCTGGATCATGACGGCGCCGGAAGCGCATGCCGCCAAGGCCATTCCCTGCGGTTTGCTGCAGGGCGGGTCGGTGACCGCGCCGATCAAGAAGGGCGAACTCATCACCTATGCCAATGCGGCGCCTGCCCCGGGCTCCAAGATCGCCGAACTGCGCGCCCGCCAGGACAAGCTCGTCTACGGAACCGTGGGAGCCTGATCATGGCCGGAGCCAGCAAAGCCGTCGCGGACAGTCGCGCCAACCTGCCTTTCGTCTATCGCCAGTACAGCGCCGAGCAGCTCAAGCAGGTGCTCTACAAGATGTACCTCATCCGCCGCTTCGAAGAGGGCGCGGAAGAGAGCTACATGCGCGGCCTCATCCACGGCACCATGCATTTGTCGATAGGCCAGGAAGCCAGCGCCATGGGCATCTGCATGCCGCTTGGCGAGGATGACCAGATAACCTCGACCCATCGCGGCCATGGCCACTGCATCGCCAAGGGCGCCGAGGTCAAGCGCATGTTCGCCGAGTTCTTCGGCAAGACCACGGGCTACTGCAAGGGCCGTGGTGGCTCGATGCACATTGCCGATGTCGCCAAGGGCAATCTCGGCGCCAACGGCATTGTCGGCGGCGGCATTCCGATCGCCGTCGGCGCGGCACTCTCCTCCAAGATGATGAAGACCGGCAAGGTCGTCGTCTCCTTCTTCGGCGACGGCGCCAACAATGAAGGTGCCTTCCACGAGGCGCTCAACATGGCGGCGGTCTGGAAGCTGCCGGTCATTTTCGTCTGCGAAAACAACGGTTACGGCATGTCGACCTCGACAGCCCGTTCGACCGCGGTCAAGAACATCGCCGACCGCGCCGCCGCCTATTCGATGCCGGGCGTCATCGTCAACGGCAACATCTTTTCGGAGGTCGCCGAGGCATCCTACAAGGCCGTCGAGCGCGCCCGCGCCGGCGAAGGGCCGACGCTGATCGAGTCCAAGACCTACCGCCATCGCGGCCATTCCAAGAGCGACCGCAACCGCTATCGCACCAAGGAAGAGATCGAGGACTGGATGTCGAACCGCGACCCGATCACGTTGTTCGAGAACGAGCTGAGCGAATTCGGCTTCATCGACGACAAGGGCATCGAGGCCATTCGCAATGGGGTGGCGCAGGAGATCGCCGACGGCATCGAGTTCGCCAAGGCGAGCCCGTCGCCTGACGTCAGCGAGACCGGAAATTACGTGTATACGGAGCAGGCGTAATGGACGCGATGGTGCGTGAACTGAGCTACGCCCAGGCGATCCAGGAAGCCATGGCGATCGCCATGGACATGGACGAACGCGTCTTCCTGATGGGCGAGGATATCGGCGTCTATGGCGGCGCGTTCCAGGTCACCGGCGATCTGGTCGAGCGTTATGGTACCGAGCGGGTGATCGACACGCCGATTTCGGAGCTGGGTGGGGCGGGCGTCGCCGTTGGCGCCGCGCTCACCGGCATGCGGCCGATCTTCGAGTTCCAGTTTTCCGATTTCGCCACGCTCGCCATGGAGCAGATCGTCAACCAGGCGGCCAAGATGCGCTTCATGCTGGGCGGCGAGGTTTCGGTTCCCGTGGTGATGCGTTTTCCCGCCGGCTCGGGCACGGGTGCGGCGGCCCAGCACAGCCAGAGCCTGGAAGCCTGGCTTGGCCATGTGCCAGGGCTGAAGGTCATCCAGCCGGCGACGCCCTATGATGCCAAGGGCATGCTCCTGGCGGCGGTCGCCGATCCCGATCCGGTGATGATCTTCGAGCACAAGCTGCTCTACAAGATGAAGGGTCCGGTGCCTGAAGGCTATTACACGGTGCCGATCGGCAAGGCCGACATCCGCCGCGAGGGCCGCGACCTCACCATCGTCGCCACCTCGATCATGGTGCAGAAGGCGCTCGACGCCGCCGCCGCGCTGGAAGCCGAAAGTATCGACGTCGAAGTCGTCGACCTCCGGACCATCCGGCCAATGGACAAGCAGACCGTCATCGACAGCGTCAAGAAGACCTCGCGGCTGATGTGCGTCTACGAAGCGGTCAAGACGCTGGGCATCGGCGCCGAGGTTAGCGCGATGATCGCCGAGAGCGAGGCGTTCGACTATCTCGATGCGCCGATCGTGCGGCTGGGCGGCGCCGAGACGCCGATCCCCTACAATCCGGAGCTCGAAAAAGCCACGGTGCCGCAGGTTCCCGACATCATCAGCGCCGCGCGCGACCTCGTGAAAGGGGTTCGCTGAGACATGCCGACCGAAGTCATTCTTCCCAAGGTCGACATGGACATGGCGACCGGACAGATTTCGCGCTGGTTCGCCGAGGAAGGCGCCCGGGTCAAGAAGGGCGATGTGCTGTTCGAGATCGAGACCGACAAGGCGGCGATGGAGATCGATGCGCCGGCCAGCGGCGTGCTGCGCGACGTCACCGGCAAGGAAGGCGTCGACATTCCCGTCGGCGCGCCGGTTGCGTGGATTTATGCCGACGATGAGGTTTATGGGACTGGTGTAAGTGCTGAGCCGGTGAAGGTCGAATCTCCCATCTCCGCCTTCGATGGGGGAGGTCGCGCCGCAGGGGCGGGTGGGGGTGAACCCACCGCGCTGCCCCCCACCTCGGCCGGAAGGCCGGCCGACCCTCCCCACAAGGGGGAGGGTGAAGGTCGAGCACGCGCGACACCGCTTGCCCGACGTTTGGCCCGTGAGGCAGGTCTTGCCCTTGCCAGCATCATCGGCACCGGCCCTTATGGCCGTGTGGTCAAGGCTGATATTGACGCGGCGGTTGCCAAGGGCGGAGCCAAGGAAGTCCCAGCGGTGGCTCCTGAGGCTCCCGCTCCTGCTGTGAAGCCGATGTCGGACGACCAGGTGCTGAAGCTGTTCGAGCAGGG
>NZ_BSNY01000018.1 GCF_030160235.1 Mesorhizobium huakuii | reverse complement strand
CCGGAATGGTGGCCGGTGTTTGATCGGAATGGCGGCCGGCTTCACGTCGGAATCCGCAGGCGCATCTCGAGCGCAAGCTGCTGCTCGGCAACCGCAAGGCGGATAAACACGCTAGGTAGCGCCTGCCCAAGCCGAATTTACGCTGCCTCACCCCAGCCATTTCTCATAGTCGGCCACCAGCAGGTGCACCGGGGCGACATCCTCGTCGATGTTTGAGAAGCGGCCGATCGGCTCGCGGAAGACATTGTCGGTGAGATCGTCGTTGACGGTCGACACCTCGCCGATCAGCACGTCCTTGCCCTCGGCCCAGAAGGCATGCCAGACGCCGGGCAGCAGCGTGACGCTCTGGCCAGGGTCGAGCTTCAGCAGGCCGCCCGCCGGCAGCCTGTGGATGGTTCCATCGACCGGGACCGACACTTCGGCCCTGGGGTCGATGCCGCCGTCGCGGTCGTGCATGAACAGTTCCAGCACCAGCTTGCCGCCACCCCGGTTGATGATGTCCTCAGCCTTGATGTTGTGACGGTGCATCGGCGACAGCTGGTCCTTGCGCGAGATCATGATCTTCTCGGCATAGAGCATGCCCATGCCCTTCTTCATGTCCTCGTAGCGGCCGTTGCGCACGGTGAACAGGAAGAGGCCGAGCTCGTCGAATTTTTCCTGGCCATAGTCGGTGATGTCCCAGCCGAGCCGCGAGGTGAAAATCGCGGATGAATCAACCTGGCGCGCCTTCATCTCCTCGGGCGACCAATAGGCGAAGGGCGGCATGATGTAGCCGAACGAGCGGATGAAAGCGTCGGCTTCGCGGATGATGTCGTTGATGGCGGAGCGTTTCATGATCGTGACCCTTCGTATCAATTTTTTCGACAAATCGCATAGCCGAACGCCGCCGCGGTGTCGATCCATCTCGCCGTTCCCGTGCCTTGCGCCACGCGCCGATGGCCCACCGATCCGGTCCGCTGGCCGCGTGACATCACGCGCTTTCAGGCTCATAAACCCTGCGAATTCTCACAGGGATAGAAGATGCCGACCGTCCATGACCTTGATACGCCGTCGATCCTGATCGACGCCGCGCGCGCCGAAGCCAACATTGCCCGCGCACAGGCCCATGCCGACAGGAACGGGCTGAAGCTCAGGCCGCACATCAAGACGCATAAATTGCCCTATTGGGCAAAGAAGCAGGTCGCGGCGGGTGCCGTTGGCATAACCTGCCAGAAGATCGGCGAGGCCGAGGTGATGGCCGATGCCGGGCTGTCCGATATTTTCCTGCCCTACAACATTCTCGGCCGCGCCAAGCTGGAACGATTGAAGGCGCTGCACGGCCGTGTGACCCTGTCGGTGACAGCGGACAGCACCGACACGCTGGAAGGGCTCGCGGCCACTTTCACCGATGCCGGCCATCCTCTCCAGGTGCTGGTCGAATGCGACACTGGCATGGGCCGCTGCGGCGTGCAGACGGCTGATGAAGCTCTGGCGCTGGCAAGGCTGATCGACAAGGCCGGTAGCCTCGCTTTCGGCGGGCTGATGACCTACCCGGCCGCCGGCCGCGCGACCGAGGCCGAAGCCTGGCTCGCCAATGCCAAGCAGGCGCTGGCCGCTTCGGGTCTCGCCTGCGAGCGCATCTCCAGCGGCGGCACGCCGGATATGTGGCGCTCCAGCGATGCCTCGGTCGTCACAGAATATCGGCCAGGCACCTACATCTATCTCGACCGCTATCAGGTCGCCAAAGGCGTCGGCACATTGAACGATTGCGCGCTGACGGTGCTGTCGACGGTGGTCAGCCACCCGACACCAACACGCGCCATCCTCGACGCCGGCAGCAAGGCGCTGTCGAGCGACACGCTCGGGCTAAAGGATTTCGGCGAACTGCTCGGCGCTTCCGACGCAAGGGTCACCGGGCTCAGCGAAGAACATGGCACTGTCACGCTTTCCGGTAACGCGAAGCTGCGCATCGGCGAGCGCGTGCGCGTGGTGCCCGACCATTGCTGCGTCGTCACCAATCTGTTCAACTCGGTCAACCTGATCGACGGCGAGACCGTGCTCGAAACGCTGCCGGTGGCAGCGCGCGGACTGATGGCCTGAGCGCTACGGCCGGCAACAGATGGATCAGACCGGTTGCCGCTCCGCCTGCCGAGCCGCTACCCGCCGCATGGCGATCACCCGGCGACGGCGAATTTCGGTGCGCATCGCCATCAGGTGCAGCGCGAAGAACAGCGCCGTGAAGCCGACAGCCATGACCAGCAGCGGCCAGAGCAGGCTGGGGTCGATGGTCGGGCCGTCCAGCCGGAACACCGAGGCCGGCTGATGCAGCGTGTTCCACCAATCGACCGAGAATTTGATGATCGGTATGTTGATGAAGCCGACCAGCGTGATGATGGCGGCGGCCCAGGCGGCGCGGCTGGCATCGTCGAGCGCACGGGTCAGCGCGATGATGCCGAGATACATCAGGAACAACACGAAGACCGAGGTCAGGCGCGCGTCCCACACCCACCAGGTGCCCCACATCGGCTTGCCCCAGATCGAACCGGTGATCAGCGCCAGCGCGGTGAAGACGGCGCCTATGGGCGCGGCCGATTTCAGCGCGACATCGGCCAGAGGGTGCCGCCAGACCAGCGTGCCAAGGGCCGAGACCGCCATCAGCGAGTAACACATCATGGCGAGCCAGGCGAAAGGCACATGGATGTACATGATGCGCACGGTGATGCCTTGCTGGAAGTCCTCAGGCGCGGCGAAGCTCATATAGAGGCCGACGGCGAGGACGAGCGCGGCGATCGCCGCCAGCCATGGCACGATCTTGTCGGCCAGCCCAACGAAGCGCGTTGGGTTGGCGAGGTCCATCCAGCCGCTCAGGCGTGAAGTCGTGTCGCTCATGCGGCTTTACATAAACCGTCGGCGCGATCGGGGCAATCGAGGGGCGGTGTCGCAGGCTTGGTTACCATCCCCTTGCGGGGAGGGTCGCTGCGAAGCAGCGGAGTGGGGGGCGGCGCTGCCCCCACCCGGACCTTCGGTCCGACCTCCCCACAAGGGGGAGGTAAGGATGATATTTACGCGGCCTCGCCCTGCACGGAGCGGCTGAGGCGGCGGACTTCCTCGTCGTTGAGCAGGCCGCCGGCACGCAGCAGGCTGGCGAAGCGGCCGTTGCGCAGCGACAGTTCGGCGAAGCCGCCCATCTCGACCACCCTGCCCTTGTCCATGAACACGACCAGATCGGCGTCGCGAACGGTGGTCAGGCGGTGGGCGATGATGAAGGTTGTGCGGTCGCGACGCAATTCGTCGATCGCTTCCTTGACCCGGTCCTCGGTCTCGACGTCGAGCGCGCTGGTCGCCTCGTCGAGCACCAGGATCGGGGCGTCCTTGAGCACAGCGCGAGCGATGGCGATACGCTGGCGCTCGCCGCCCGAGAGCTGGCCGCCACGTTCGCCAACCACCGTGTCGTAACCGCTGCTCTTGGCCAGGATGAAGTCCTGCGCGGCAGCTGCGATGGCCGCGGCATGGATCTCGTCATTGCTCGCATCGGCACGACCGACGCGGATATTGTCCTCGATCGAGCGGTTGAGCAGCCCGGCATCCTGGAACACGGTGGCGATCGAATGGCGCAGCGACTTGCGGGTCACGGTCCGGGTATCGATGCCGTCGATCAGGATGCGGCCCGTAGATGGCGAGAAGACGCGCTGCAGCAAATTGATAAGCGTGGTCTTGCCGGCACCCGTCGGTCCGACGATGGCGACGGTCTGGCCGGCCTGCACCTCGAAGGACACGTCGCTGACGCCCTGCCCCGAATTGGCGAATTCGAAGCCGACATCCTCGAAGCGGACATGGCCGGTGACATTGGTGAGGTCGCGCAGGCCATCCGGCTCGGCGGCATCGGCGGCCGAGTCCTCGAGCTTGTAGAACTCCTCGAGCTTGGCGCGAGCCTCCGAAATCTGGTTGGCGAAAGCCGACATCTGGTCGAGCCGCGAGATCAGCAGCGTGGCGAAGCCGGTGAAGGCGATGACATCGCCAACGCGCAACTGGCCGTGGGTCACCAGATAGGCGCCGATCAGAAGCACCACCATCATCGAGATGGTAGACGACAGGCGATTGAGCGCATTGGCGATGGCCCACCAGTCGAGCACCGGGTTCTGCGCGTCGAGCAGGTTCTTGACGTATTGACGCAGAGTCTCGGCCTCATGGCCAAGGCGGTTGTAGCTCTGGAGAACGGCGACGTTGCTCACGGAGTCCGTCACATGGGCGAACACCTTGTGGTAGTGGCGCTCGACGGCTGCCTGGCCCGCCTTGGTGCGCTTCATCACCAGACGGCCGATGCCGACATAGAGCACGCCAAGCGCGAGCAGCACCATCGACATACGCACATCCATGCTGAGTGCGGTCGGCACGAGCAGGACGAGCGCGACAGCCGTGGACAGATGCTGGCGCATGAATTCGAGCCACAGGCTGAACAGCGTCTCGACGGCACGCAGCAAAGTGTGCAGGGCGTTGGACGTGCCGCGCTGATGATGCCAAGCGAGCGGCATGGTTATGACGCGCTCGAAGGACTGGCACAGCACTTCGCTGCGCCGGGCGTGAGCAAAGCGATCGGCGCCGCGCGCCACCAGGACGAAAGCGATGACGTTGAAGGCGCCCAAACCAGCCCACACGGCGAGCGTGGAGAATACCGAGCCATGCTCGGAAATGGCATCGATCACCCGGCCGAACATGATCGGTTCCAGGATGGCGATGGCGGCGAGCGCGACATTGGCGCCACAAATCAGCGCGACGCGCCTCTTGTCGGCGGCCAGATAGCCCAGCGCTCTCCAATAGATCTGCAGAAGTGACACTTCAGCTACTCCGCCAATTCTCTACTGTGCTCAATGCCGTATTGTGCACTGCACCATTGCTTGACACGTAACGGTTGACGCGTCGCAAAACAATGCCCGTCTATCGCTTCCGTTCCGATTTAGCGAACAAAAGATGACGACGATGCGAAATCTGACGTGATCACCTAACGGTTTGAGATAAAAGGTGAAATGTCAGCCTTGCGGCAAAATCATGGCAGCGGATGACCAGTGCCACATTTTTAATCACAGCAGGCTCGCATGACTGGCCAGGCGACGCCAGGCAGATGCCGTCAGCGATCGCGGGCAAGTAAACATTGGCGGCATCGCGCGTCCCGAAGGACGCGCGACCTGTTGAACTAAGATATTGATTTTACGCCGGTATCTTGACCACGACTTCGGTCTGGGTGCCAGCCTTGGGTTCGAAGGAAGCGGACTTTGTTTTCGAACCATCGACTTCAAGCGAGATCGTCTTGGTTTTTTTGTCGCGAACGACATGAACCTTGATTTCGGCGCCCAGCATCTTGAGCGAAGCCTGGTAGCCATCCCAATGGCTGGGCAATTTCGGCCGGAACGTGATCTGCTTGCCGCGCCGTTCGATGCCGAGGATGCCTTCCACCGCAGCCCGGTAGAGCCAGCCCGCCGAGCCGGTGTACCAGGTCCAGCCGCCGCGCCCGCCCTTGTCGTCTCCGGCATAGATATCGGCGGCCACGACGTACGGTTCGACGCGGTACTGCTCGGCCGAGGCCTCGTCGGATGCGTGGTTGACCGGGTTCAGCATCGAGAAGCAGCGATAGGCTTCGTCGGTCTGCCCCATCTCGGCCAGCGCGATGACGAACCACGTCGCCGCGTGCGTGTACTGGCCGCCATTCTCGCGCACGCCCGGCGGATAGCTCTTGATGTAGCCGGGGTCCTTTTGCGTCTTCGAGAAGGGTGGCGTGAACAGTTTGACGATCTTGAGCTTGTCGTCGACGAGCAGGCTGGTCGCCTGCTGCATCGCCGTCGTCGATCGTGCCGGGTCGCCCTCGCCTGAAAGCACGCTCCAGGACTGGGCGATGGAGTCGATCCTGCACTCTTCGGAGGTGCGCGACCCCAAAGGCGTGCCGTCGTCGAAACTGCCGCGCCGGTACCACTCGCCGTCCCATGCCGTGCTCTCAAGCGCCCGCTTCAGCGCCTCGGCATGCTTTGCCCAGGCCTGCGCGCGCTTGCTGTCGCCTTCGCTCTTGGCGACGGTGGCGAAGTCGCCAAGCGTCTTCAGCAGGAACCAGCCGAGCCACACGCTCTCGCCCTTGCCGTGCTCGCCGACACGGTTCATGCCGTCGTTCCAGTCGCCACCAAGGATCAGCGGCAGGCCGGCCGGACTGCTGCGCTTGATGGCAAGGTCGAGCGCTCGCGCGCAATGGTCGTAGAGCGACACGGTCTTCTTCGAGACTTCGGGAGTGAAGAAGGCGTCATGCTCGCCCTCGCCGAGCGCCTGCCCATCGATGAAGGGCAGTTGCTCCTTGAGGATGGCGGCGTCGCCGGTCACACTGAGATAGCGAGCCGTCGCGTGGGCCAGCCAAACCACGTCGTCGGAGATCATGGTGCGCACGCCAGCCCCGGTGCGCGGCAGCCACCAATGCTGCACGTCGCCCTCCGGGAACTGCCGACGCGCGGCGTTGAGGATCTGGTCACGCGCCAGTGTCGGATCATGCGCCAGCAGCGCCAGCGTGTCCTGCAACTGGTCGCGGAAGCCGAAAGCGCCGCTTGCCTGATAGAAAGCCGAGCGGGCGCGGATGCGGCAGGCAAGGCTCTGATAGGGCAGCCAGTGATTGACCATGGCATCGAGCGCCTTGTCCGGCGTCTCGACCTGGATGGTGTCGAGGAAGCCGCGCCACTCGCGCTCATTGTCGGCCAGGCGCAGGTCGAAATCCTTGCCTCGGTGCGCTTGCACCAGCGCGCTCGCCTGCGCGGGGGTTTCGGCATCGCCGAGCAGCCAGAGCAGCGTGACGTCGCCGCCGGCCGGGATCTCGACGTCGCGGGCGATCGCCGCGCAGGGATCGTCGCCGGCTTCGACACGGCCCGAGAGGGCCGCACCGGTCAGCACCGCCTGCGGCAGCTCGCTGGATCCGTGCCGGCCGAGGAACTCCGAACGATCCGTCGTCACCGAATGGACAGCGGCATCGGCGGCGAGGAAAGCCACCCGCTCGCTGAAGTCGAGCCCATAGGGGTTTTGCGCCAGCAACGCGCCAGTCGCCCCGTCGCGGGAGGGGACGATGGTAGCGGCCGTGCGCGACCGGTGTCCGCCCAGCACCCATTCGGCATAGGCGTAGACGCGCAGCCGCGCCGGCACCGAGCCTGAATTCTGGATGCGCAACCGCGTGATCTTCACCGGATCGACGGGGTCGACCACATGGGTCAGGTCCATCGACAGCGGCCCGCGCCTCGAGCGGAAGGTGGAGAAGCCCTGGCCGTGCCAGGCCTCGTAGGTCATCGAAGGATCGCGCACCACCGCGGCGATCGGCGAGAACGCCCTGCCGCTGGTCTGATCGTAGATGTAGATGCCCTCGCCCGGGCGGTTCGAGACCGGGTCATTCGACCACGGCGTCAACTGGTAGTCGCGGCTGTTGCGGCTCCAGGTGAAGGCAGCCCCCTCGGCGGAGGTGTGGAAGCCGAACGAGGCGTTCGCGACGACATTGATCCAGGGTTGCGGCGTGGTGCGCCGGCCAGCCAGGCGCACCACATAGTGCCGCCCGTCGCCGTCGAAACCGCCAAAGCCGTTCCATTGGCTGAGGCCCGAGCCATCGGCGCTGACATCCGCCACGTTTTGCGAGGCGAATGCGTGCGCAGTCGGCGCCGGGATTTCGCGCGGAGCCGGCAAGCCGGACGCCGGCAGTCCATCGCGCGCCTGCAAGGCAGCCGCCTCGGCCCGCTCGATCTGATCGAAGATGGTGCCGTTGCGCGTATGCAGCACCACCCGGGCGACGGCGAGCAGCGTCTTGTAGGTGGTCTCTTCCATCAAGTCGCGGCGCACCGCGAAAATGTGCTGGCGGGGGCCGAGTTCCTTGCCGCGCAGACGGCTGTTTTCACACAGCGTCTCGACCGCGCGCTGCAGGTCCTGGACATAGGACGAGGCCTGCTCGTTGACGACAACGAAGTCGATCATCATGCCGCGGGTGCGCATATATTCCTGGAAGCGCAGCGCCTGCGCCACGATTTCCAGATCGGCGACGTCGCCGATCCTGACCAGGAAGATCGGGAAATCGCCCGAAATGCTGGTCGGCCACAGGCTCGACTGCTTGCCGAGGCCCGAAGCGATGGATTCGGCCGGCAGGCGCAGGAACGCGTCGGGGTAGATCAGGTAGCGCGCCAGTTTCTGCACATTGGCGGCGTCGGTCAGGCTGAGGCTCATATGGCGGGTCTGAACCTGGCTGCGCGTCCAGGCAAGCATGGCCTGGCGGGCAAAGCTCTCCTGATGGTCGAGGCGGTTTATCGCCTCCTCCAGCTCGGTGCGGTTGGCCCCGACCACGGTCCAGAAGGTCAGCGATACCTTCTTGTTGGCGGGCACGCGCACCTGGCGGCGCAGCGAGGCGATGGGATCGAGCGTGAAGCCCGAATGACCGCCGAGCCTGGCGCCCGGATCGAAAGCGGCGGCATCGACGATCGAGCGGCCACGGCCGATAAAGGCGCGCCTGTCGGTCTCGGCCTCGGCGTCGCGCGCCGGTCCGGATGGATCGGTGACGAAATGCGCCAGGGTGATATCGGGCTCGCTGGTTTCACGCTTGCGGCGCGTGGCGAAGATCGCTCCGTTGTTGGCGGCGATCTCGGTCTCCACGAACATCTTCGAGAAGGCCGGATGCGCGTTGTCGGAGGCCTCCGAACCCAGCACCAGCTCGGCAAAGGACGTCACCTCGATGAAACGATCGGACGTGCTTTCATTGTAGAGCGTGATGCGACGGCCTTCGCCATTGCCTTCGGAAATGACGATGCATTCGACCTCGGAGCGCAACGTGCCGACCAATTTGACGAAGCTCGCCTTGTCGTCGGAGAACAGGGTCTGCACCTTCTCCTCGGCCGCGCGCTTTGGCTCCGCCGTTGCCGACCACCAGTCTCCAGTGCTGACGTCACGCAGGAAGATGTAGGAACCCAGACGGTCCTCGACCGGGTCCGGCTGCCAGCGCGTAACGGCAAGATCGCCCCAGCGGCTGTAGCCGGAGCCGGTTGCCGTCACCATCACCGAATAACGGCCGTTCGACATCACATTGGTCGAACGCAGCGCCCGCAAGGGATCGAGCACGATGCGGGTGTCGGGGCTCTCGGTTTCGGTCTCGTCCTTGGCGCGCTCGTCCGCCTCGGTCCTGACGGTCGCGGTCGGGATGTCGCGCGGCGCCCTTTCCTGCAGCAGGAGTTCAGCCGATTCAATGACCGGGTCGCTGTGGAAACGGTCGCGCAGGCGACCCTCGAAGATCGCGTCGGCGACCGCCGCGATCGACATGCCTGAATGGTGCGCATAGTAATTCAGCACGACCGCGTGGTTGGTGCCCTCAGGCACGCGCTGCGGCGTGAAATCGACCGCATCGTAGAAGCCATGCGGGCCAAGCGCACCGATGTCGCGCAGACGCGCCAGATTTTGCACGGCTTCGCGCGGGTTGAACTGCGCCGCCAATATGGTGGCGTATGGCGCGATCACCGTGTTCTGGCCAAGACCGCGCTTCAGCCCAAGCCCGGGCACGCCGAAATTGGTGTACTGGTAGGTCAGTTCGCGGTCGCGGGCGTTGTAGGCCGCTTCCGAAATGCCCCAGGGCACGTTTTTCTGGCGGCCGTACTGGATCTGGCGCTTGATGATCAGCTTGCTGGTCTGGTTCAGGATCGAGCCCTGCGCCTCCTTCATCACCAGCGGCGGCATCAGATATTCGAACATCGAGCCCGACCAGGACATCAGCGCGCCCTGGAAGCCGATCTCGACGATCGGGCGGCCGAGCCGGAACCAGTGCTCGGTCGGCAGGTCGCCCTTGGCGATGGCGAACAGGCTGGTCAGACGCGCCTCGGAGGCGAGAAGGTCGTAGCAGCTTTCGTCGAGCTGGTGCTCCTCGACCCGGTAGCCGATCGACAGCAGCTTGCGTTCCGGCCGCATCAGGAAGGCGAATTCCATCTCGAAGGCGAAACGACGGGTGCGCTCGCGCAAGGTCAGGAGCTTGGCGCGCAGCGCTTCGACGGCGTTGTCGTCGCTGTGGGCATCGTGGACATGCGCCTCGCAAGTGGCTTCCAGCCGCGCCGCCCAGTCGACGATGACGTCGCTCGGGGCCGAGGCCGCCTCGGTGTGGATGGCGGTCGCCAGCTTGCGGATCTCGCCCGCCAGCACGGCGAGGTTGATGGTGCGGATCGAGGCCATTTCCGGCTGCGCCTTGATCGTCTCGACGGCGCGCCGCATGCCGTCCAGGCGGTCGACGAGACGCTGGCGCAGAGGCCTGAGTTGACGGCGGTCGTCCGGCAACTCGTCAAGGCTTTCGCTCAGGATGGTCACCGTGTCGAGAATGCCTTCGAAATCACCCTGGAGGTGAACGGAAGGCGCTTCCGCCCATTCGGCGCAGGCCGCAGCCACCGCCACCAGGTGGCCGGCGAGATTGCCGCTGTCGACAGCCGAAATATAGAGCGGGTAGAGCGGCTTCAACGTCGTGGTGTCGTACCAGTTGAAGAGATGGCCGCGGTGGCGCGGCATACTCTCTATGGTCGTCATAGTGGCGTCGATGCGGGTGATGGCATCCGACAGGCTGATCCAGCCGAAATCGCGCGCCGAGACCACCGACAGGAGATAGACGCCGACATTGGTCGGCGACGTGCGCGGCGCCACGACCGGTGCCGGGCTTTCCTGGAAATTGTCCGGCGGCAGATTGTGATGCTCCGCCGTGACAAAGCTTTCGAAATAGTGCCAGGTGCGCCGCGCAATAGTGCGCAGCGTGTGGATATCGGCCTGTGATATGCGCAGCCGGTCCTCGGTTTCGGCCGAGCGGCTGATCCAGCTGGCGATCGCCGGCGAGCCGATCCAGAACAGGGCGAAGAAGAAGGCGACGAAGGCGCCGGTGGAATCGGCCAGCACCGGAATGGCCAGGCCGACGAAGCCGATGATCACGGCGCCGTACATCATGCCGTAATAGGAGCCGACATCGTTGTCGCCGGCCTTGTGCGCCTGGGAAGCAGTGCGCCATTCCAGAAGATTCTGGCGGCTGACGAACAAGCGGTAGAGCGTGCGCACGATGGCGTCGCCCATCATCCAGGCGTTGTGCGCCATCAGCACGATCTTCAGCGCCACCATGGCGGTGCCGAAGGCGACGTCGCGCGCCAGCGCCGAGAAATGGCCGCGCGGCGTCTGGTCGCCGCTCTTGGGCAGGATGGCGTTGACGACGTCGAAGGTCGGCGCCATGAACAGGCTGAGGATCAGCAAGGCCTGCCATTGCGCCGCCTGCGTGAAGGGCAGCAAGGTCCAGCCGGCGATCGCAGCCATCACCCAGAAGATCGGCGTCAGCGAGCGGCGCAGATTGTCGACCATCTTCCAGCGCGACAGGGCCGGAACGCCGGAGCGCGGGTCGAGGATAAAGCCCAGCAGCTGCCAGTCACCGCGTGCCCAGCGATGGTGGCGCGAGGCGTCGACCGAGTAGCGGGTCGGATAGTCCTCGACCAGTTCGACGTCGGTGACAAGTGCCGCGCGCGCCAGCGCGCCTTCGAGCAGATCGTGGCTGAGGACGGTGTTTTCCTCGATGCGGCCTTGCAGGGCGGCTTCGAAGGCATCGACGTGATAGAGGCCCTTGCCGGTGAAAGACCCGTCGCTGAAGACATCCTGATAGAGGTCGGAGACGGCGAAGACATAGGGGTCGAGGCCGCGATTGGCCGAGAACACACGCTGGAAGAACGAGGCCTCGTCGCCTGATGTCAGCGAAGCGGTGATGCGCGGCTGCAGGATCGTGTAGCCGGCGGTAACGACGCGCCTGGCGGCGTCGAAATGCGGGCGGTTGAGCGGATGGCAGAGCTTGCCGACGAGGCTTGCCACCGCATCGCGCGTGGTGCGCGTGTCGGCGTCGAGCGTCATCACGTGGACGACTTTTTCCGGCAGCGGCACATCGAGCGGCAGGAACGTGGTGTCGCTGTCGCCGCGCAGCAGAAGATCAAGCTCGTGCAGCTTGCCGCGTTTGCGCTCCCAGCCCATCCAGGCCCCTTGCGCGGCGTTGAAGAGGCGGCGGCGGTGCAGGATGTAAAAACGCGGCGCGCCTTCGCTGGGGTAGCGGGCGTTGAGACGGGCGATCTCGGCCCGGGCATATTCGAGAATCTCGGTGTCGGCCGCATCGATCTCGATCTTGCTGTCGGGCCAGTCCGACAGCAGCGCGAAATGAATCTCGTCCACCAGATTGGCAAGGTAATGCACTTCGAGGTTCCGGATGTTTTCCTCGACATCGTCGCGCGAGCCGATGAGCGAAGGCACAACCACCAGCGTGCGCGCCTCTGGCGGCACACCGTGCCTGTAATCGTAACCGATCAGGCGCGTCGGCTTGAGGAAGAGCGAGACAACGGTGTTGAAGAAGGCCAGCGCGCCTTCGCTCGCCGGCACGGCAAACAGCGCCAGCATCAGGACGATCGAAGTCACCGACAGGCCGAGATTGGCCAACGCATTGCCGGTGAGGACAAGAAGCAGCGCCGTCAGCGCGAAGACCGGCAGGACAATGCCCAACCATCCGGTCTTGGTGAAGGTCCGCTTGACCGTCTGGCTGATGGTGGGCCGATAGTCGATCGCCTTTTCCAGCTCCAGACGGCGCGGACCGACCAGGAAGAAGCCGACATCGGTATGCACGGACGGAGCAGGAGCGGAACCATCGCCATCGCCGGCCGATGCGTGTTCGCTGGCGGCGTGCTCACCAATGGCCGGGCCCGCCAGTTCGATTGCCTTTTCGGCGACGCGGTATTCCGACAGGTTCGAGCGGCGCGCCAGTTCCTCGATCGCGGTGCGGTATTGGTCGCGCGAGAAGAAGTCGAGCGCGGCAAAATCGGTGCGCTCGCGCAGCACGGTGTCGATGCGGCTGACGCCTTCGAACCACACCGTCCAGTCGACGTCATTGATGAGGCGCAGGCCGCGGATGATGTTGCCGGTCGTCACATTGCCGCTGGACAGCGTGTGGTGCTCGGAGATGATGATCTCCTCGGCATCGGAGCCGGTCTTTTCGAGCTCGCCTTCCAGCCATTTCAGGGCCTTGCCGGCATTCTGCGAGCCATCGCGCAAGCGGTAGAGAAGCTGCGTGGCAAAGGTGGTGTCCTGCGCATGGGCGCTGAAATTGGCGAGGATCGCCTGGCGGTCGGCGCTCTCGTCGGTCGCCAGTACCTTGTCGGCCACATCGTTGGCGATCTGGCGCATCTGGCGCGTGCGATTGACCCTGACGGCCAGCCGGCGAAGATTTTCGATCAGCACGAAGCGCAGAAGCGATGGCAGCGCCCAGAGTTCACCGATCTTCAGCGGTTCGACCGACTGAAAGCCCTGGACGATGGACTTGAACATGGTCGCCGAGACGGAACTGTCCGAATGCGCCACATAGGTCCAGGCTAGCGCCAGCGCGCGCGGCACGGTGCCGCCATCGGGCAGTTTCAGGGTCGGCAGCTGACGATAAAAGCGGCGCGGCAGGTCGCGCTTGACCTGGAAAATGGTCTCCTCGACCAGATAATTGTTGTCGAGCAGCCATTGCGCGGCCGGGGTGATGGTTTCACCCTTGGCCTGCGCCGCATTGGTCGAACGGTAGACTTCGAGGATCTTCTTGGCGCTGTCGCGGATGCGGGCCTGGAAATCGAACGGGATCAGGCCGAACAGGTCGGCGAGATCACCTTTGGCAAGGCTTTCGCCGAGCAGCCGCAGGCGCTCCTCCGGCAGGAATGTCGACCTTATCGGCTCTTCCGTGATGGCCGGAAAGCTCGCGCTTGTCTTCTCGATCTGGGCAGGATTCGTCTGAATATTCATTGAAAATTCCGTAAGCGGGCACTCAGCGGCGTCACCGCCACGGCAATGGCCCTAAAACCGGTTCAAATGCAATTGGTTGCATCAACCCCTATGCCCGAAAGTTTGTTTCCGCACCACGACAGAGCGTCATCTTCCGACCAAACTCAAAGACGAGCGCCCCTCGCTCCCGTCGGGTTAGATCGGCGGAGAGGATTCGGGCTTTTTCGTGATGCCGGCAAGAGCTTACGCTATATTTCGCCGGCATTGCGATCATGTTTGGAAACAGGCGGTAACCGTTGACGCGAAAGCGTCAGGCGGCGGCGGTTATCCGCACCACGAACAGCGCCGTATCCCGCGCCGGCTCGACCCGCAGGGCGGGAGCATCCGGCCCGAGCAGCAGCGTGTCGAGCGGCCCGAGGCGAATTGACCCAGCCTCTGGGAAGAAAGCTTCGCCCTTGTGGCAAAGGATGAGGGTCGAACCGGCCCGGGTCGCGATGTCTACAGGCCGTGAAATCGCCAGACGCTCGACCGAATGCAGCGTGCGGCCGCGGCGCGTCATGACATTGAGGTCGGTGATCGGGCCGGCGATCAGCGCGGCACTGGTCGGCAGGTCGGCCGGAAAGAAAAAGGGCTGGGAAGCCGGTGTCAGCCGCGCGGCCGGCCGGCCGGCGATATCGAGCACGATCCCCTCGCCTTCCAGCACCGACAGCGTGCGGTCGATACCGGCAAAGCTGGAAAACGGCCCGCTGCCCTCGACGCGGGCCATCGACACGCGCCAGTCGAAACCGTCGAGGCCGGCACCGTCGGGCGAGACGGCGATCTCGGTCGTCGTGCCGCCGCCGTTCTTCCACGGCATGACGCGGTAGTCGGCGGCACGAAGAATGCGCATGATCTCAACCTATCAGCCGAGAATGCCGGGCAAATTGAGCTGATGCTCCTTGGCGCACTCGATGGCGATGTCGTAGCCGGCATCGGCGTGGCGCATGACGCCCGTCGCCGGATCGTTCCACAACACGCGCTCCAGGCGCCTGGCGGCGTCCTGCGTGCCGTCGGCGACGATGACCATGCCGGCATGCTGGGAAAACCCCATGCCGACGCCGCCGCCATGATGCAGCGACACCCAGGTGGCGCCCGACGCGGTGTTGAGCAGCGCGTTCAGTAGCGGCCAGTCGGAGACGGCGTCCGAGCCGTCCTTCATCGCTTCCGTTTCGCGGTTCGGCGAGGCGACCGAGCCGGAATCGAGGTGATCGCGGCCGATGACGACCGGCGCCTTGAGTTCGCCCTTGGCCACCATTTCATTGAAGGCGAGCCCCAGCCGGTGGCGGTCGCCGAGACCGACCCAGCAGATGCGCGCCGGCAGACCCTGGAACGAGATGCGCTCGCGCGCCATGTCCAGCCAATTGTGCAGGTGGGTGTTGCCAGGCGTCAGTTCGCGCACCTTGGCGTCGGTCTTGTAGATATCCTCGGGATCGCCGGAGAGCGCGGCCCAGCGGAACGGGCCGATGCCGCGGCAGAACAGCGGGCGGATATAGGCCGGCACGAAACCGGGGAAGGCAAAAGCGTTCTCGAAACCTTCGTCCTTGGCGACCTGGCGGATGTTGTTGCCGTAATCCAGCGTCGGCACGCCGGCGTTCCAGAAGGCCACCATCGCCTCGACATGCTCACGCATGGACGCGCGAGCCGCCTTCTCGACCGCCTTCGGGTCGCTGACGCGCCTCTCGCGCCATTCGGCCATGGTCCAGCCCTTCGGCAGGTAGCCGTTGATGGGGTCGTGGGCCGAGGTCTGGTCGGTGACCATATCGGGGCGGATGCCGCGCCTGAACATTTCCGGCACGATCTCGGCGGCATTGCCGAGCAGACCCACGGACTTCGCCTCCCCGGCCTTGGTCCAGCGCTCGATCATCTCCATCGCCTCGTCGAGCGTCTCGGCCTTCTCGTCGACATAGCGGGTGCGCAGGCGGAAATCGATGGAGTCCGGGTTGCATTCGATCGCCAGGCAGCAGGCGCCGGCCATGACGGCAGCCAGCGGCTGGGCGCCGCCCATGCCGCCGAGGCCGCCGGTCAGGATCCACTTGCCCTTGAGGTTGCCGCCATAATGCTGGCGGCCCGCCTCGACGAAGGTCTCGTAAGTGCCCTGCACGATGCCTTGCGTGCCGATGTAGATCCACGAGCCGGCCGTCATCTGGCCGTACATCATCAGGCCCTTTTTATCGAGCTCGTTAAACTTATCCCAGGTCGCCCAGTGCGGCACGAGGTTGGAGTTGGCGATCAGCACACGCGGCGCATCGGCGTGGGTGCGGAAGACGCCGACCGGCTTGCCCGACTGCACCAGCAGCGTCTCGTCCTCGCCAAGCGTCTTCAGCGAGGCGACGATGCTGTCGAAATCGTTCCAGGTGCGCGCCGCCCGGCCGATGCCGCCATAGACGACCAGTTCGTTGGGGTTCTCGGCGACATCGGGGTCGAGATTGTTCATCAGCATGCGCAGCGGCGCTTCGGTCGTCCAGTAGCGGGCATTGAGCTTATCGCCGCGGGGGCTGCGCACTTCACGGATGTTGTGGCGAGGATTGTTCATCATTGTCCCTTTCGGATGGCGGCGGGTCAGCGCCCTGCCCAGTCAATGGCGGTTTGAAGGATCTTGGTCAGTGTGGCGCGCATCGGCGCGGCAAACTCGGCGTCATAAGGCACCGGCCAATTGTCCGGCTCGCCCTTCGCCTCCGGCTCGCGCAGATAGCCGCGATCGGCGAGTTCCATCTGCAACGCATGGTAACCGCCTTGCGGATTGCCGAAGTAGCGCGTGATCCAGCCGCCCTTGAAACGACCGTTGACGACATAGCTTTCACCGCTTTCGGCCATGATCTGGCCGACCAGGTTCTGCAGCGTCGGATCGGCGGTCTGGCCGTCATTGGTGCCGAGGTTGAACACCGGCAGCGTGCCGTAGAACAGGCGCGGCAGCACCGAACGGATCGAGTGGCAATCGTAGATGACGATTTCTTCGTGCAGGCCGCGCAGCCTAACGGCCTGGGCCGCCAGCATTTCATGGTAGGGCACGAAATAGGATATGCGGCGCTGGTCGATCTCCGATGGCGTCGGCTCTTCGCCGGGCAGGTAAAGCGGATCGCCGTCGAAAGTCTCCGTCGGGCAAAGCGTCGTCGTGGTCTGCCCCGGATAGAGCGAAGCGCCGGAAGGATCGCGGTTGACGTCGATGACCGTGCGCGAGATCGACGTATGCACCACCGTCGCGCCGAGGCCGGCGGCAAAATCGTAGAGATTGTCGATCCACCAGTCGCAATCGCGGCGGCCGAGCCAGGGCGAGACCAGCCGGTTGTCGATTCCGGCGAGATCGGTGCCGGTGTGCGGGATGGACACCAGAAGAGGCGCCGTGCCTTCCGTTACTGTCAGCCAGTCGGTCATGTCAGGCTCCCGAGATCGAAGGCAGTGTCACCGCGCCGGCTGCCCTGATCGTCGCACCGCTGCGCACCATGGCGATCGCCTTTTCCATGTCGGGGTGGAAATGCCGGTCGTTGTCGAGATGCGGCACCTCAGCCCGGACCAGTTTGCGTACCGCTTCCAGCGCATTGCTCGACGCCAGCGGCTGGTGGAAATCGCAGCCCTGCGTGGCGGCCAGCAATTCGATGCCGATGACCGCGGTCGCGTTCTCGACCATGCCGATCAACCGGCGCGCACCGTGCGCGGCCATCGAGACGTGGTCTTCCTGGTTGGCCGAGGTCGGGATGGAATCGACTGATGCCGGATAGGCCTTCTGCTTGTTTTCCGAGACAAGTGCGGCCGCCGTCACCTGCGGGATCATGAAGCCGGAGTTCAGGCCAGGCTTGGGCGTCAGGAAGGCCGGCATGCCTGATAGCGCCGGATCGACCAGCATGGCGATGCGGCGTTCCGACAGCGAGCCGATCTCGCAGACGGCCAGTGCGATCATGTCGGCGGCGAAAGCCACCGGCTCGGCGTGGAAATTGCCGCCGGAGAGCGCGGTGTCGTCCTCGGCGAAGATCAGCGGATTGTCGGTCACGCCATTGGCTTCGGTGCCGAGCGTATCGGCAGCCTTGCGCAAGACATCGAGCGCGGCGCCCATCACCTGCGGCTGGCAGCGCAGGCAGTACGGATCCTGCACCCGCTCGTCGCCGACACGATGCGATTCACGGATGGCGCTGCCGGCCATCAGATTGCGCAGCGCCTCCGCCGTCTCGATCTGGCCGCGGTGCTTTCTCAAGAGATGGATGCGGGGGTCGAAAGGCGCGTCGGACCCCTTGGCGGCATCGGTCGACAGCGCGCCGGCGACCAGCGCCGACTGGTAGAGCACTTCGGCCTCGAACAAAGCGGCGAGCGCATAGGCGGTCGAGAACTGCGTGCCGTTGAGCAGCGCCAGGCCTTCCTTGGCGCCAAGCGTCACCGGCTCGAGGCCGTGCGAGACGAAGGCGACCTTGGCCGGGAAACGGCCATGCGGGGTAAAGCATTCGCCGACACCGATCATCACCGCCGTCATGTGCGACAGCGGTGCGAGATCGCCGGACGCTCCGACCGAGCCTTGCGCCGGCACCACCGGGATGACGTCGTTGGCGAGCATCGCTTCCAGCAAATCGATGGTTTCGGGGCGCACCCCGGAGGCACCTTGCGCCAGGCTCGCAAGTTTCAGCGCCATCATCAGCCGGGCAACGGCAACCGGCATCGGCTCGCCGACGCCGGCGGCGTGCGACAGCACGATGTTGCGCTGCAAGGTCTCGAGATCGGCGGCGGGGATGCGCACGCTCGCCAGTTTGCCGAAGCCGGTGTTGATGCCATAGACCGGCTCGCCCTTGGCGACGATCCGCGCAACGGCCTCGGCGCTCGCCTTGATTTTTGGACGGCAGGCCTCATCCAGCTTCGGCACGGCGCCACGGTAGATGGCGCGCCAGTCGGCGAGCGTCGCATTGCCGGGCTTCAAGGTCAGTTCGGTCATTGTCCTCTCCAGATGCGGGCATGCAGCGGGTTGAAGCCCATGCGGTAAACGAGTTCGGCGGGGCGCTCGATGTCCCAGACCGCCAGGTCGGCGGATTTGTCGGCTTCCAGCGTGCCAGTCTGCTTCAACAATCCCAGGGCACGCGCCGCCTCGCGGGTGACGCCGGCGAGGCATTCATCGACTGTCAGGCCAAAGAGAGTCGCGGCCATATTCATGGTGAGCAACAGCGAGGTGAGCGGCGAGGTGCCGGGATTGCTGTCCGTCGCCACCGCCATCTTCACACCATGACGGCGGAACAGGTCGATCGGCGGTTTCTTGGTCTCGCGGATGAAGTAATAGGCGCCGGGCAGGATGGTCGCCACCGTGCCGGCCTTCGCCATCGCGGCAGCCCCCGCCTCGTCGGTGTATTCGAGATGGTCAGCTGACAGTGCCCCATAGCTGGCGGCAAGCGCGGCGCCGTGCAGGTTGGACAGCTGGTCGGCGTGAAGCTTGACCGGCAGGCCCAGGGCCTTGGCGGCATCGAAAACGCGCGCCATCTGCTCCGGCGAGAATGCTATGCCTTCACAAAAACCGTCGACCGCATCGGCCAGTCCGTCGGCGGCAACCGCGGGAACAATCTGCTTGGCGACCAGATCGATAAAAGCGTCCTTGTCTCCCTTGGCTTCAGGCGGCAAGGCGTGGGCAGCCAGACAGGTCGTACGGATCGTCACCGCCCGTTCGCCGCCCAGCCGGCGGGCGGCGCGCAGCGACTTCTTCTCATTGTCGAGGTCGAGGCCATAGCCCGATTTGATTTCGACTGTCGTGACGCCTTCGGCCATCAGCGCATCGAGGCGCGGCAGCGTCTGGGTGACGAGCTCGTCCTCGTTTGCCGCGCGTAGCGACTTGACCGAGGACACAATGCCGCCGCCGGCCCGGGCGACTTCTTCATAGGTGGCGCCGGCCAGCCGCATCTCGAATTCGTTGGCGCGGTTGCCGGCATAGACAAGATGCGTGTGGCAATCGATCAGGCCCGGCGTGATCCAGCGGCCCTCGCAATCGACGGTCTCCGCGCCCTGCCCCGCCGAAGCCGGCATGTCCGCTTCGGCACCGGCATAAACGATGAGACCATCGCGCACGGCGATCGCGCCTTTCTCGACAATGCCGAGGCCGGCCACACCATCGGCCATGGTCGCCAGGCGCGCATTGCGCCAGACACGATGGCCGCTCTTCCCGTTTGCTCCACCCATCATCTTTTCCATTTGAAAGGACGGCGATTATGTATATACATATTGAAACGCGACGCAAGTGGTCTCGTCGCACAGGCATGCAGATTTGGAGACGGACGTGACGGCGATCTTTGCGGAACAGGCGCTGCTGCCGAATGGCTGGCAAGGCAATGTCAGGATCGCGCTCGATGGCGGCCGCATCGCCTCTGTCGAAGCGGGCGCAGCACCGCGGGCCGGCGACGAGCGCTGCGCCATTCTCGTGCCGGGCATGCCCAACCTGCACAGCCACGCCTTCCAGCGCGGCATGGCCGGCCTGGCTGAGCTTCGCGGCCCTTCCGCAGACAGTTTCTGGAGCTGGCGCGAGGTGATGTACCGCTTCGCGCTGTCGATGACGCCCGACCAGGTCGAAGCGGTCGCCGCGCAGCTGTATGTCGAGATGCTGGAAGCCGGCTTTTCCCGCGTCGGCGAATTCCATTATCTGCACCATGACCGCGATGGAAACCCCTACGCCAATCTCGCCGAGATGGCCGAGCGCATTGCGGCGGCAGCCGGCGAAACTGGCATCGGCCTGACCCTGCTGCCGGTGTTTTATGCGCACTCCTCCTTCGGCGGCGCGGCTCCGAACGAAGGCCAAAGGCGATTCATCAACGATGTGAATCGGTTCTCCCGGCTTGTTGAGGAGTCTCGCGAATCGGTTCGCGTGTTGAATCAGGCTGTTGTCGGTGTCGCGCCGCACAGCCTGCGCGCCGCCACGCCGGAGGAATTGACCCAAGTTGCTGCCTTGGCGCCGAATGGGCCGATCCACATCCACGTCGCCGAACAAGTCAGGGAGGTCGAGGACTGCCTCGCCTGGTCCGGCGCGCGCCCTGTCGAATTCCTGCTGGCCAACACCGAGGTCGATCAGCGCTGGTGCCTGATCCACGCCACGCACATGACCGATGCGGAAACGATCGGCATGGCCAAGAGCGGCGCCATTGCCGGGCTTTGCCCGATCACCGAGGCCAATCTCGGCGACGGTACGTTCGCCGCGCCGCTTTTCAGGGAGCATGGCGGCCGCCTCGGCATCGGCTCCGATTCCAACGTGCTGATCGGCCTGCCGGATGAGCTGAGGCAGCTCGAATATTCGCAGCGCCTCGCCCATCGGGCCCGCAATGTGCTGGCCGTCGCCGGTGGTTCGACCGGGCGTGCGCTGTTCGATGCCGCGCTTGACGGTGGCAGCGTGGCGCTCGGCGCCGGCGCCTCGCAGATCGCCGCCGGGAGAGCCGCCGATCTCGTCTCGCTCGACGCCAAGAGCCCCTCGCTGGCCGGCAAGACCGGCGACGCGATCCTCGACGCCTGGATCTTCGCCAATGGCAGCAAGGTCGACTGCGTCTGGGTGCATGGGCAGAAACAGGTTAGCGGCGGCCGGCACGCCAGGCGCGAAGCCATCGCCGAGCGCTTTCGCGCCGTGATGACGGCGCTTTCGGCATGAGCACGGTCGAGACGGCAGATGCGGACAGCGGCGGTTCGCTGCATCAGCGCATCCTGTCCGACATCAGCGAAAAGATCCTGTCGGGTGCCTGGGCGCCCGGACATCGCATTCCGTTCGAGCACGAACTGACGACCGAGTACAATTGCTCGCGCATGACCGTGAACAAGGCGCTGTCGCAGCTGGCCAAGGCCGGGCTGATCGAACGCCGCCGCCGCTCGGGCAGCTTCGTCCGCCGGCCGCAGTCGCAGGCAGCGGTGCTGGAACTGCACGACATCAGGATCGAGGTCGAAGCGCTTGGCCTGCCTTACCGATACGAGCGGCTTGAACAGTTGAAGCGCCGCAGCAACGCGGAGGACAGAGCGCTGCTCGGGCTTTCCGCCGCCGGGTCGGTGCTATGGATCGAAGGCCTGCATTTCGCCGGCCAACGGCCATTCGCACTCGAGCAGCGCCTGATCAATCTTTCCGCGGTTCCGGAAGCCGGGGACGAAGAGTTTCTGGAGATCGCCGCCGGCCCCTGGCTGATCGGCCGCGTGCCCTGGAGCGAGGCCGAACACCGCATCCGTGCCATGGCCGCCGATAAGGCTATCGCCGACGCGCTCGACATCGATCCGGGCGCGCCCTGCCTGGTGGTCGAGCGCCGCACCTGGAGCGCTGAACACCCGGTTACCCATGTGCGGTTTATCTATCCGGCGGAAAGCCACACGCTGGTGGCAAGATTCACGCCGTCGCACGGGTGAGGCCTCTTACCCTCCCCCTTGTGGGGAGGGTCGCTGCGAAGCAGCGGGGTGGGGGTCGGCGCCAGCCCCCATCCGGACCCGCGGTCCGACCTCCCCACAAGGGGGATTTAGAAGGCCGGCCGTGTTTTAGATCGCCGCCGTGACAATAATCTCGACCAGATATTCCGGGCCGGCGAGCTTGGCTTCGCCGGTGGCGCGGGCTGGGGTGTGGCCCTGCGGCACCCATTTGTCCCATTCAGAATTCATCTCGGCGAAGGTGCCCATGTCGGCCAGCCAGATGATCGCCTGAACGATCTTGGTCTTGTCGGTGCCGGCCTTGGCCAGCAATTCGTCGATGGTCGTCAGGATGTCGCGGGTCTGCGAGGCGACGTTACCGCCGGGCTCGCCGACCTGGCCGGCCAGATAGACGGTGTTGCCGTGGATGACGATCTGGCTCATGCGCGGGCCAACATCGATGCGACGAATGCTCATGGGAGGTTCCTTCCTGTTAGGGGTGGGGCCTGTTTAGAGTTGGCTTGGGCTTCGGGCAAGGCCGCCGGCGCCAAATCCCCTTGGACCAGCGAGAAGCGCGATTCACGGCAAGTTGAGCCGCCGGTCGCAATTCCGCTCGATTGGCTTGTTGACTAATGTAATAACATCACATATCCAATCGGCCCCTGTCCGCGGCCGGATTTTGCTGCTTCCACGGAACGACATGACCCAGACCTGCCTGACATTCCGTGACCTGACGCTGGGCTATAACAGCCACCCGGCGATCCATCATCTCGACGGCACGATCCGCAAGGGCTCGCTGACCGCCGTGGTCGGTGCCAACGGCTCCGGCAAGTCGACGCTGATGAAGGGCATTGTCGGGGTGTTGAAGCCGATGGCCGGCGAGGTTGTTCGCGCGCCAGGCGTGCGCGCCGCCTACCTGCCGCAGCAATCGGAACTGGACCGATCCTTCCCGGCGCGCGTCGTCGACCTGGTCTCGCTCGGTCTCTGGCCGAAGCGCGGCATGCTCGGCCGCTACACATCAGAGGATCGCGCGGCGGTCAGCCAGGCGCTGATGGCGGTCGGCCTTGGCGGCTTCGAGAAGCGGCCTATCGATACGCTGTCGGGCGGCCAGTTGCAGCGAACGCTGTTTGCCCGGGTGCTCTTACAGGATGCCGACCTCATCCTGCTCGACGAGCCGTTCAATGCCGTCGATGCCAAGACGGTCGGCGATCTGATCGCCCTGATCAAACGCTGGCATGGCGAGGAGCGCACCATCATGGTCGTTGTCCATGATCTCGAACTGGTCCGGCAGAATTTCCCCGAAACCCTGCTTTTGGCCCGCCAGGCGATCGCCTGGGGCGAAACGCGCGAGACGCTGAAGCCGGAAAACCTGCTGCGAGCCCGCCGCTTCCACGAAGCCTGGGAGGAGAACGCGCCCTGGTGCGAGCCGGACGGGCACGCCCACGATCATGCGCATGGGCACGATCATCATGGCCATGATCACGACCATCACCATGACGTCGGACCGAGGGCCGCCTGATGGACGCGCTCTACGGTCTTTTCATCGCGCCCTTCGCCGATTTCGGCTTCATGCAGAGGGCGCTGTTCGGCTCGCTGATGCTGTCGCTCGGCGCCTGCCCCATCGGCGTCTTCCTGATGCTGCGGCGCATGAGCCTGTCGGGCGACGCCATGGCCCATGCCATCCTGCCGGGCGCTGCCGCCGGCTTCCTGTTCTACGGGCTGGAAATCCTGCCGATGACCATCGGAGGGCTGATCGCAGGCATCATCGTGGCGCTCGGCGCCGGTGCCGTCTCGCGCTTCACCATCCAACGCGAGGACGCCTCGATGGCGGCCTTCTATCTGATTTCGCTCGCCATCGGCGTGCTGATGGTGTCGATCCGCGGCTCCAGCGTCGATCTCATGCATGTGCTGTTCGGCACGGTGCTGGCGCTCAACAATGAGGCGCTGACCCTGATCGGCGGCATCGTCGCGCTAACACTGGTCAGCCTCGCCATCTTCTGGCGGGCGCTGGTCGCCGAATGCCTCGATCCGCTGTTCCTGCGGTCGGTCAGCCGGATGGGCAGCCCGGTGCATTTCATCTTCCTTGGCCTCGTCGTGCTCAACCTCGTCGGCGGTTTCCAGGCGCTGGGCACGCTTCTGTCGGTCGGACTGATGATGCTGCCGGCAGCAGCCGCCCGCTTCTGGACGGTGCGCGTCGAGCCGATGTGCGTGCTGGCCGTGCTGATCGGCTTTGCCTCCTGCATCGCCGGATTGCTGTTGTCCTACCACGCCTCTCTGCCGTCCGGCCCGGCCATCATCCTGTCGGCTGGCGTCGTGTATTTCGCCTCGATCCTGTTCGGCACGCGCGGCATCCTGCGCGCCCGCATCATCCATCACCGTCACAGAACAGCCTGATCCCCCGCCCCTGAAGGAGACCGCTTATGCTGAAATCCATCCGTGCCGCCCTGGCGATGAGCGTTATAACATTAACCGCCCTTGGCGCATCGTCGGCTTTCGCGTCGCCACTGAAAGTCGTCGCCAGCTTCACGGTCATTGCCGACTTTGCCAAAAACGTCGGCGGCGATCGTGTCGACATCACCACCATCGTCGGCCCGGATGGCGATGCCCATGTCTATGAGCCGAGCCCCGCCGACGCGGTCGCCATGGCCAAGGCCGATATCGTGCTGGTCAACGGCCTGCATTTCGAAGGCTTTTTGCAGCGGCTGGTCGATGCCAGCGCCACCAAGGCCTCGATCGTCACCTTGACCACGGGCGTGACGCCGATCGACTTCAAGCCTGAGTTCGCCGACGCGGCCGAAGGCGCCGGAAGCGGCAGCGGCAAGACTGTTACCGACCCGCATGCCTTTCAGTCGATCGCCAATGCCAAGATCTATGTGAAGAACATCGCCGAGGCTTTCTGCGCGGCCGACAGCGAGGGCTGCGTCAGCTACCAGACCAATGCCGCCGCCTACACCAAGAAGCTCGACGCGCTGGAAGGCGAAGTGAGGGCCGCGATCCAGTCGATCCCCGAGGCAAAGCGCGTCGTCATCACCTCGCATGACGCCTTCGGCTATTTCGAGCACGAATACGGCCTGATCTTCCTCGCCCCACAAGGCATCTCGACCGATTCCGAACCGTCGGCCGCCGATGTCGCCAAGCTGGTCGAGCAGGTGAAGCAGGACAAGGCGGAGGCGATCTTCGTCGAAAACATCACCAACCCGCGCCTGATCGAACAGATCGCCAACGAGACCGGCATCAAGGTGGGCGGCACGCTCTATTCGGATGCGCTGTCGCAGCCCGACGGCCCGGGCTCGACCTATATCGACATGATGCGCAACAACATCCGTCAGATCAAAGGCGCGATCCTCGGCAGTTGAGGAGCGCCGTTCCCGGAAAGGCGGAGCCGGTCTCCGCCTTTTCTCGGCTAAGGCCTTCCAGCCCGAACTGTGTCGCGGTCTGCCCAATCCGTTTCCGGACTGGGCGGCTTGAGTTGGAATCCTCGCCGGAAACGTCTATCTCTGCAGAACGATTTCCGCCGGCGGATTGCCGGCCACGTCGGGGAGTGGCAAGACTCCCCGCAAATCAGATTGCGAGGATGCTGCGATGGAATACCGCGAAATCAGCGACGATTATTCGGTCTCTGGCCAGATCCAGCCCGAAGATGTCGCCGCCATCAAGGAAGCCGGTTTCAAGAGCGTCATCTGCAACCGGCCGGACGACGAGCAGCCCGGCCAGCCTTCGGCCAAAAGCATCGGATCGGCGGTCGAAGCCGCCGGCCTCGCCTTCCGCTATATCCCCGTCATAAGCGGCCAGATCACCGCGGAGAATGTCGAGGACCAGGCCGAGGCGCTGGACGAATTGGAAGGCCCGGTGTTCGCCTATTGCCGCTCCGGCGCGCGCTGCACGAATCTGTATGGGCTGATCCAGCAGTCGAAGGGCTAAATCGGCAGCGCGCCGGTTTCCTTCAAGGTTTCAAGCACTATCGCCGTCTTCACATGCTGCACGGACTCGTGCGGCAGGAGCACGCCGTTGACGAACTCCGACAGCGACTTCAGGTCAGGCGTGACAACCTTCAGGATGTAATCCATCTCGCCGGTCAGCGCGTGCGCCTCCTGCACTTCCGGCAGCCGCGCCACCAGTTCACAGAAGCGTCGCGCATTGTCGCGGTTGTGGGTGGCCAGGGTCACCGAGATGACGTTGACCAGCGAGAAGCCGAGCTTGTCGCGGTCGAGCACTGCCCGATAGCCCTTGATATAGCCGTCCTCCTCCAGCCGCTGGCGGCGGCGCGAGCATTGCGATGCCGACAGGTTCACCCGTTCCGAGAGATCGTTGTTGGTCAACCGCGCATCACCCTGCAGGAGCGCCATTATCTTGCGGTCAAACTGATCAATGCGCGCGTCATCCATGGTTTTGTCTCTCATCATGCATGCTTCGCGCATGACATCATCATTTCAAGCGTTTGAATGCAAGCACCATGCGTCGGCTCCGCGTTATGATGGCATCAGATGGCCTTTTCGGGCCAAGCCAGCTTTGGAGGAATGCCATGGGTCCCTTCCCGCACGACGCCCCGCCCGCCAGGATCAGCAAGGACAACCCGGCCGGCACCGATGGTTTCGAGTTCGTCGAATTCGCGCATCCCGAGCCGCAGAAGCTGGCCGAACTGTTCACCCGCATGGGCTATGTGGCGGTGGCCAAGCATCGCAGCAAGGACATCACCGTCTGGCGCCAGGGCGACATCAACTATGTCGTCAACGCCGAGCCGGGCTCGCATGCGATGAAGTTCGCCGACAAGCACGGCCCGTGCGCCGCCTCGATGGCCTGGCGCGTGGTCGATGCCAAGCATGCGTTCGACCACGCCGTCTCGAAAGGCGCCACGCCTTACGAAGGCGCAGACAAGGCGCTCGACGTTCCGGCTATCGTCGGTATCGGCGGTTCGCTGCTCTATTTCATCGACGCCTACGGCAAGAAGGGCTCGGCCTACGACGCCGAATTCGAGTGGCTCGGCGCGCGCGATCCGCGGCCGCAAGGCGTCGGCTTCTATTATCTCGACCACCTGACCCACAATGTCTATCGCGGCCAGATGGACAAATGGTGGGATTTCTACCGCGAACTGTTCGGCTTCAAGCAGATCCATTTCTTCGACATTGACGGCAAGATCACCGGCCTGGTCAGCCGCGCCATCACCTCGCCCTGCGGCAAGATCCGCATTCCGCTCAACGAATCCAAGGACGAGACCAGCCAGATCGCCGAGTATCTGAAGAAATACAATGGCGAGGGCATCCAGCACATTGCGGTCGGCACCGACGAAATCTACGCCGCCACCGACAGACTGGCCGAGAACGGCCTGAAGTTCATGCCCGGCCCGCCGGAAACCTATTACGACATGTCGTACGACCGGGTGAACGGCCATGACGAACCGATCGAGCGGATGAAGAAGCACGGCATCCTGATCGACGGCGAAGGCGTGGTCGATGGCGGCATGACCAAGATCCTGCTGCAGATCTTCTCGAAAACCGTGATTGGGCCGATCTTCTTCGAATTCATCCAGAGGAAGGGCGACGAAGGCTTTGGCGAAGGCAATTTCCGCGCTTTGTTCGAATCGATCGAGCAGGACCAGATCAAGCGCGGCGTGATCAAGGTGGACGGCAAGGCGGCGTAGGACCGACTCAATCAGCCTTCTTGCGTCGCGATCAATTATGACCTAAATTATGGTCATAAAGGATCGAACCATGAATGTTTCCATCGCCGAGGCCAAGGCTAAATTGTCGGAGCTCGTCAGCCGTGCGGAAGCCGGTGAGGAGATCGTACTCACGCGCCACGGCAAGGTGGCCGCGCGGATCGTACCGCCGGCAGTGGCCGCCCCCCTGCCGCGTATCGGCGCCTTGAAGGGCAAGATCTGGATTGCGGATGATTTTGACGAGCTCGGTCCTGAATGGGACGAGTACGTGAAATGACGGTCGGCCCGTTTCTCGCCGACACCCATATCATCCTCTGGTCGATTTCGGACGATCGACGTCTCAGCGAGCAACACCGCGCTATCCTGGCTTCGGACGCGGTGGTGTTCGCGAGCGCGGCAAGTGTTTGGGAAATTGCCATCAAGCGTTCGATCGGGAAGCTCGACGCGCCGGATGATCTGCCAACGCTGCTTCCAAGGATGCAATTTCAGCCGCTCGCCGTAACCCTCCAGCATGCGAACGCCGTCAGCGGTCTACCTCACCACCATGGTGATCCATTCGACAGACTGCTGATTGCGCAGGCGCAGGTGGAGAACCTGACCATCCTGACATCCGACCCGCACTTCGTCCGCTACAATGTCGCTCTGGCCTGATTGGCGAAATACCCAGCCTCACAACCCCAGCCGCTCGACCTCCGCCTTCCTCAGCTTGAGGTCGTAGTCGAGCAAAAACTCGTCCAGTTGCGGCGGCGCGACCGAGGTGCCGGAGAGCATGGCGTGCACCTGGCCGCGATGGTGGATGTCGTGCAGGAAGACATGGGCCAGGATGTCGCCGATGCGCTCGGGAATCATGCCGTCCGCGCGCCGGTCAGTGATGACGTGGCGGTCGAGATCGGCTTCCGTCAACCCGTCGCAGAAGGCGATCAGCCGCCGGTCGGCTGCCACCTGCGCGGCAAACAGCGCGTTGGGTTCGTCGAAGGGCACGAACTCATCATGGGCTGCGGCACCGACGCCGCCCTCTTCGAGAAAATCGAGATAGAGGTGATCGACCGCGAGAATATGGTTGAGCGTCGCCTTGATCGACGGGAAGAAACTGGTGCGCTCGGCCTCGAACTCACCGGGCATGAGCGCAAGCACGGCGCGATAGAGCCGGTCGTTCGACCAGAGATTGTTACCGGCCATGCGGCGCAGATGATCCAGAAGATTCACCGCTGAAACCTCCCACGTCCCCTATCCCTGATATTTCTCAACCTTCTGCTCGATGGCGCCGAAGATCGAATGGCCCGTACTGTCCTTCATCTCGATGCGCACCGTGTCGCCAAAGCGCAGGAACGGCGTCTTGGGCTCGCCTGATACAATGGTCTCAATCATGCGCAGTTCGGCGATGCAGGAATAGCCGGCGCCCCCCGCGGAGATGGGCTTGCCCGGCCCGCCGTCGAGCTTGTTGGAAACCGTCCCGGAGCCGATGATGGTGCCTGCCACCAGCGGCCTTGTGCGGGCGGCATGCACGATCAGCGCCGGAAAATCGAAGGTCATGTCGACGCCTGCATTGGCGCGGCCGAACGGCTTGCCGTTGAGGTCGGCAAGCAGCGGCAGGCTGACCTTGCCGCCGTCCCAGGCATCGCCCAGTTCATCCGGCGTCACCGCGACCGGCGAAAAAGCCGAGGATGGTTTCGACTGGAAGAAGCCAAACCCCTTGGCCAGTTCCGGCCCGGTCAGCGCGCGCAGCGTCACGTCGTTGACCAGCATGACCAGCCGGATCGCGGCGCGCGCCTGTTCGATACTGGCGCCCATCGGCACGTCGTCGACAATGACGGCGACCTCCGCCTCCATGTCGATGCCGAAGGCCTCGTCGGCCATGCGGATGGGATCGCGCGGCGCAATGAAGGCGTCCGAGCCGCCCTGGTAGATCAGCGGATCGGTCCAGAAACTCGCCGGCATCTCGACGCCGCGTGCCTTCCGCACCAGTTCGACATGGTTCACATAGGCAGACCCGTCAGCCCATTGATAGGCGCGCGGCAACGGCGAATGCGCGTCGTGCTCATGAAAACGGGCTGAAGGCACCGCATTGTTCTCCAGCGATTCCGCGATTGTGCCGAGATGCGGCGAGACCCTGCGCCAGTCGTCGAGCGCCGCCTGCAGCGTGCGCGCCAGGAAAGAGGCATCGGTGTACTGCGTCAGGTCGCGCGAGACGACGACGAGTTTCCCGTCGCGCGTCCCGTCCTTCAATGTGGCAAGCTTCATGTGTCCTCCCGTTCGTTATTCGTAATGTTTGCCGGCATAGAGAATCCTGGCCGCGGCTTTCCAGGGATTTTCATCCGCCAGGAATGCCGGGTTATGTCTCCCATTGTCTTCGACGCAGGCGACAGCTGATTCAAGAAATGTGGCTATCGAATTGTTTTCCCAGCCATTCCAGCTAATGTCAGGTCCCGACGGCTGCAACGCTTTCTTGCGGTCAGAATCCTCGCGATCCTTGCGCAGCGCGTCGATGAAGCGGACAAAAGACGGCAAGTCCCGCACGTCGTTGAGGAACGAAGAGAGCTGCGCCCAGGATGTCTCTCCGGACTTGCGTACCTCTTCCCAAAGCTCGTCGTCGGCCATCGTTACTCCCGGAACCCCACAACAAGGCCGTCGCGGGCGATCGTCAAGTCGCCGGCCCATGTTTTCCTGACGGCGGCAAGCCAGTCGTCCTCGCCGATCTCGGCATCGTCGGCGGGAATGAGGTGGTTGAGCACCAGCCTCTTCACGCCGGCATCGCTGGCGATGCGCCCCGCCTCCTCGGCAAAGCTGTGGCTGGCGAGCAGATGTTCTCTGAGCCGGGCGCCATTGCCGGTTCTGGCAACCAACCGCTCGATGCCCTCTTCCAGCATGGCTTCGTGGACGAGAAGATCAGCACCCTTGGAGAAATCGGCGAGCGGCGGAAAGAAAGCCGTATCGGCGGAGAACACCACGCTTTTGCCGCCTTGGTCGAAGCGCAAGGCAAAACAGTCGGTCACTGGCGGATGATCGACGCGAAGCGCCGTTACCTCCAGGCCGCGTTGATCGAGCACATGGCCCTCGGCGAATTCGCTGACCGAAACCAGTTCGCGAATATCAGGCCGGCCCTCATCGACGATGCGGATTTCGATATCGAACTCCATTGCCTGGCAGAAGCGCCGCCAGTAACGGCCGGTGCCGGGCGGACCGAACACATCGACCGGCGTCGCCAGTCCCGCCGTCCAGGCGGTGTGGAGCAACGGCCCGAGTTCCAGCAAATGGTCGGAATGCAGATGCGTGATGAAGATCAGGTCGAGCGCCTTCAGGCTGATCCCGGCATCGACCAGGCCGCGCGTCACGCCGAGCCCGCAATCGACGACGATGGTTCGCCCACCGATCTCAAGCAGCGACGAGCTCGGCCATGGTCCGCCCGGCCGCAGTGCTGGGCCGCCCTTCGAGCCCAGCAGCACCAGCCGGTCAGGCATTGGCTTGCCGCTCAAGACCAGTCGCCCTCGGGCGTGCCATTGAAGCGCTTCTTCAGGTCGGCCCAGCAGTCGATGTAATTGTCCTGCCTTGTTTCCAGTTCGGCGCCGTAGCGGGTCAGCATCTGCGGGAAACGGGTCTCGAACATGAAGGCCATTGTGTTATCGAGCTTGACCGGTTTCAGCTCCGCGCGCGAGGCCTTTTCGAAGCCAGGCGCATCCGGGCCATGGGCCAGCATCAGATTGTGCAGGCTGATGCCGCCGGGAACGAAGCCTTCCTCCTTGGCGTCGTACTGGCCGTGGATCAGCCCCATGAACTCGCTCATGATGTTGCGGTGATACCAGGGCGGGCGGAACGTATCTTCCGCCACCAGCCAGCGCGGCGGGAAGATGACGAAGTCGATGTTGGCGGTGCCTTCCTCGCCGCTCGGCGCCGTCAGCACGGTGAAGATCGACGGATCGGGGTGATCGAACAGGATGGCGCCGACCGGCGAAAAGGTCGCCAGATCATATTTGTAGGGCGCGTAGTTGCCATGCCAGGCGACGACGTCGAGCGGCGAGTGGCCGATCTCGGTGACATGGAAATTGCCGCACCATTTCACGATCAGCCGGCACGGCGTTTCCTTCTCCTCGAACCAGGCGCAGGGTGTCTTGAAGTCGCGCGGGTTGGCCAGGCAATTGGCGCCGATCGGGCCACGGTCGGGCAAGGTCAGCTTGGCGCCGTAGTTTTCGCAGACATAGCCGCGCACTTCGGCATCGACCAACTCAACCTTGAAGACGAGTCCGCGCGGCAGCACGGCGATCTCGCCGGGCCGAAGCTCGATCACGCCCATCTCCGTCACCAGACGCAAGGCACCGACCTGCGGCACCACCAGCAACTCGCCATCGGCGTTGAAGAAATGATCGTCGACCATCGATGTGTTGGCGACATAGACATGGGCAGCCATGCCGGTCTGCCCGAGTACGTCGCCAGCCGTGGTAATGCTGCGCATGCCTTGAATAAAATTAGTCGGCTCCTTCGGCATCGGCACCGGATTCCAGCGATACTGGCCAAGCGCCAGTTCGTGGTCGCCGACATTGGGAGCTGTCTTCCACAAGGGATAAGCTACCGCCTTGAAACGTCCGGTGTGCTTGACGCTCGGCCGGATGCGATAGAGCCATGAGCGCTCATTGGTGCCGCGCGGGGCGGTGAAGGGCGAGCCCGAAAGCTGCTCGGCGTAGAGGCCGTAGGCCGGCCGCTGCGGCGAGTTCCGCCCCTGCGGCAGCGAGCCGGGCAAGGTTTCGGTCTCGAAATCGTTGCCGAAGCCCGGCATGTAGGAAAAGGCCATCGCTTCCTCCCTTGCGCGTCCGGCAGGCGCCAGCCGGATTGACCAAACTCGTTTCATTTGTAACCATCAGAAATGTAACTATCAATGCCACCATGGCGCGCAGGGAAATGACCCATGGAACCGGAGATCCTGGAACTCGAAAGCTTCCTGCCCTACCGGTTGTACCGCCTTGCCGATGCCGTCAGCCGCGAATTCTCGCGGATATACAAGGACAGTCACGGGCTGACGCGCCCGGAATGGCGCACGCTTTCCGGACTTGGCCAGCGCGGGACGATGACCGCGACAGAACTCGGCGAGCAGTCTGCCATGCACAAGACCAAAGTGTCGCGCGCCGTGGCGGAGCTCGAACGCCGGCGCTGGCTGACGCGAACTCCCGATGAAAACGATCGCCGTGTCGAGCATTTGACGCTTACCAAGGCGGGCCTTGCCGCCTATCGTGAGATGGTGCCGTTGGCGAAGGCGTTCGAGCAGGCGTTGCTTGCCAAGTTGGGCGCCGACGAACGGGCCGCTATCGTCAAGGGTGTCTTGTCGCTGGAAATCGCATTGGGTACGAGACAGCGGCTTTCTCCGGGAGAATGCAAGACGGTCGCTGCGAAGGGGTAGCGCGCTCAAGCAGCCATGGGTCTCGCGATCCCTGCTTGTCCGACGGCGGATTTTGTGCGCCTGTTGTCGACTGGCGGATGATCCATGAACGAATGGGGGGGTGGATGAAGTCGCTGATTGCGAAGCCGGTGGCCGTGGTCGTCTTGCTGTTTGCCCGCGCGATCACCGCCGTGCGGCCGTTCTGGCACGAAGGCAGGCTGCCTCGCCGTCGCTCGATCTTCTTTGCCAACCACTCCAGCCATGGGGATTTCATCCTGATCTGGGCTGTCCTGCAGCCGCGCCTGCGTCGACGGGTCCGTCCCGTAGCGGGCGCCGACTACTGGCTGAAATCAAAACTCCGAAGCTTCATCGGGCGCGACGTTTTCAATGCCGTCCTGATCGATCGCAATCGCGACGCACGCACGATGGATCCCGTCGAGAGCATGGGGGAGGCGATGCGGGAAGGCTCCTCGCTCATCCTCTTCCCGGAAGGCACGCGCAACCAGTCCGATGCGTCCTTGCAGCCATTCAAATCCGGCCTGTTCCATTTGGCGGCGTTGCACCCGGACTTCGAATTGGTGCCGGTATGGATCGCCAATCTCAACAGGGTGATGCCGAAGGGGGAGTTCGTGCCTATCCCATTGATCTGCACAGTGACGTTCGGCGAGCCAATGCATCTGGCTGATGGCGAGGACAAGGATATGTTTCTCGAGCGGGCACGGGAGGCGCTGCTCGCGCTGGCGCCTAAAAAGGCTGCGGAATGAGCGCGACCCACTTCGACATGATGGTTCTCGTGCTCGGCGTCTGCGGGATCCTGCTCGTGGCCTCGTTCGTAGGCCATGTCCTTGAGCGACGCTTGTCGCCAGATGGTTCGAATCCGGCCATCGAGAACCTCAACGCCCGAATCAATGCCTGGTGGGTGATGGCGATCCTCATCGCCATCGCGTTCGTCGCCGGGCGCATCGGCGTTCTGTTGCTTTTCGGCTTCTGTTCCTTCGCCGCCCTTCGCGAGTTCGTGACGCTGACCAATACGCGGCGCGCCGACCACTGGGCGCTGGCCACCGCGTTTTTCGTCGTGTTGCCGTTGCAATACGCCCTGCTCTGGATCGAGAATTACGAAATCTTTTCCGTTTTCATCCCAGTCTACGCCTTCCTGTTGATGCCCATCATCTCCGCGGTCCGGGGCGACACGCAGCACTTCCTGGTCCGAATCGCGGAGGTGCAATGGGCGCTGATGATCTGCGTCTTCTGCGCCTCGCACGTCCCGGCTCTTTTGACGTTGCACATTCCCGGCTACGAGGGCCGCAATGTGCTTTTGATAGCCTTCCTCGTCATCGTCGTTCAGTCGAGCGATGTGCTGCAATATATCTGGGGGAAGATGATCGGGCGTACCAAGATCGCACCAAGGCTTTCGCCGTCCAAGACTGTTGAAGGTTTCGTCGGCGGCATTGCCTGCGCCAGCCTCGTCGGCGCTGGCCTGTGGTGGATCACGCCGTTCTCTCCGCTTCAGGCCGGCGCAATGGCCTTCCTGATCACGTTGATGGGTTTTTTCGGCGGCCTTGTCATGTCCGCGATCAAACGCGACCGCGGCGTGAAGGATTGGGGCCATCTGATAGACGGCCATGGCGGCCTGATCGACCGGCTGGATTCGGTGGTTTTCTCTGCTCCGATATTCTTCCACCTTACGCGCTATTTCTGGTCGCCCGGATGAGGCACTGATGAACACAGGCGATCGCAGACCCCTTGCAAGCCGCGACACGCGCTGGGCACAAGCGACGGCCAGACGTCTCGCCGCACTGTCGGTGACCCCCAACCAGATTTCGCAGGCCAGTATCCTCGCCGGCGCGCTGGCCGGCACCGCTTTCTGGCTCGGCGGGCAGAGCGACGGCATGGTGCGTTTGCTGCTCTTGCTGGGCGCTGCGCTGTTCTGCCAACTGCGTCTGCTGTGCAACCTGTTCGATGGCATGGTCGCTGTCGAAGGCGGCAAGGCATCGGCCGATGGGCCGTTCTGGAACGAGTTCCCGGATAGGAGCGCCGACATCGCCATCATGGTCGGAATAGGCTATGGCATCGCCATGCCCGGCCTTGGCTGGGCAGCCGCCTGTTTTTCGGTTCTTACCGCCTATGTTCGGGAACTGGGGCGGGCCAATGAAGGACCGAGCGATTTCTCCGGCCCGATGGCCAAGCAGCACCGCATGGCGGTTGCAACGATCGCCGCACTGCTGACTTCGGTGGAATTTCTCTGGAATGGCCGCAACGAGGTCCTGATGCTCGCGCTTGCCATCATCGCGATCGGCTCCGCCGCAACCGCGCTGCGCCGCGCCTGGCGACAGGTGCGATGGCTGAAAGCCAGACGACCCTAGAGCGTTTTACCGCCCTAGGGAAACCGCTCACACTTTTCCTGGAATTGCTCTAGGGTTTTTGCTGGCTACGGTTGTCGGACGCGCCTACCAGTCCATCACCACCTTGCCTGAACTGCCGCTCCGCATCGCATCGAAACCCGTCTGGAAATCATCAATGCCGATGCGGTGGGTGATCAGGCCGGTCACGTCGAGCGGCCCCTGGACCAGGGCAATCATCTTGTACCAGGTCTCGAACATCTCGCGGCCATAGATGCCCTTGAGATGCAGCATCTTGAAGATGACCTTGTTCCAGTCGATCTCGAAGCCGGTCGGCGCGATGCCGAGGATGGCGATCTTGCCGCCATTGTTCATGGTGTCGATCATGTCGCGGAAGGCGGGTGCAGCGCCCGACATTTCCAGGCCGACGTCAAAACCCTCGGTCATGCCGAGCGCCGGCATGACATCGCGCAGCTTTTCCTTCGAGGCGTCGACGACATGCTGGACGCCAAGCTTCTTCGCCAGCGCCAGCCGCACCGGGTTGATGTCGGTGATGACCACTTTTCGCGCGCCCACGCATTGCGCCACCAGCGCGCCCATGATGCCGATCGGCCCGGCGCCGGTGACCAGCACGTCCTCGCCGACCAGGTCGAAGGACAACGCCGTATGCACCGCATTGCCCAGGGGATCGAAGATCGCGGCGATCTCGTCCGGCACATCGTCGGGGATCGGCACGACATTGTGCTGCGGGATCGCCAGATACTCGCCGAAGGCGCCGGGACGATTGACGCCGACGCCGAGCGTGTTGCGGCACAGATGCCCTCGCCCCGCGCGGCAGTTGCGGCAGTGGCCACAGACGATGTGGCCCTCGCCCGAGACGCGCTGGCCGACCTTGTATTCGGTGACCGCGGCGCCAAAATCGGCCACCGTGCCGACAAACTCATGGCCGGTCACCATCGGCACCGGCACGGTCTTCTGTGCCCACTGGTCCCAATTGTAGATGTGCACGTCGGTGCCGCAGATCGCGGTCTTCCTGACCTTGATCAGCACGTCGTTGGGGCCGATCTCCGGCACCGGCACCTCTTCCATCCAGATGCCTGGTTCGGCCTTGGCCTTCACCAGCGCCTTCATCATGTTCGACATTCTTTTGTCCCTTGAATCTCTTGATCCGGAATCGCTTTTCGGCGCCGGCTGCTCAGGAAATGACGCCCAGCTCCCTGCCGACCGCGCCGAAGGCCTCGACCGCCCTGTCGATATCGGCGCTGGAATGCGCCGCCGACATCTGCGTGCGGATGCGCGCCTGGCCCTTCGGCACCACCGGGAAGGAAAAGCCGATGACATAGATGCCGCGCTTCAGCATGCGCGCCGCCATCTCCTGCGCCAGCGTCGCCTCGCCCAGCATCACCGGGATGATCGGATGATCGGCGCCGGCCAGCGTGAAGCCAAGCTTGCCCATCTGCGACCTGAACCGCGCCGCATTGGCATAGAGGCGCTCGCGCAAGGCATCGCCATCGCGGACCAGCTCGAACACCTTGATCGAGGCACCGGCGATGGCCGGCATCAGCGTGTTGGAGAATAGATAGGGCCGCGAACGCTGGCGCAGCCAGTCGACCACTTGCCTCTTGCCCGACGTGTAACCGCCGGAAGCGCCGCCGAGCGCCTTGCCCAGCGTGCCGGTGATGATGTCCACCCTGCCCTCGACGCCGCAATGCTCGGCCGAGCCGCGGCCTTGTCTGCCGACGAAGCCGACCGCATGGCTGTCGTCAACCATGACCATGGCATCGTATTTGTCGGCAAGGTCGCAGACGCCCTTCAGGTTGGCGATGATGCCGTCCATCGAAAACACGCCGTCGGTGGCGATCAGTCTGAAGCGGCAATCCCTGGCTTCCTTCAGCCGCGCCTCGAGATCGGCCATGTCGTTGTTGGCGTAGCGGAAGCGCCTGGCCTTCGACAGCCTGACCCCATCGATGATCGAGGCGTGGTTCAGCGCATCCGAAATGATCGCGTCTTCCTCGCCAAGCAGCGTCTCGAACAGGCCGCCATTGGCGTCGAAGCAAGAGCCATAGAGGATGGTGTCTTCCAGGCCAAGAAAGGACGAGATCGTCGCTTCGAGCTCTTTGTGTTCCTCCTGCGTGCCGCAGATGAAGCGCACCGAGGCCATGCCATAGCCATAGCGGTCCAGAGCCTGCGAGGCCGCCTTTCGCAGGTCGGCGCTATCGGCGAGGCCGAGATAGTTATTGGCGCAGAAGTTCAGCACCTTCTCGCCGCCGACCTCGATCTCAGCCGACTGCATCGAGGAGATCACCCGCTCGGACTTGTAGAGGCCGGCCGATTTGAGCCCGGCAAGCTCGCTGTCGATATGGGAGAGAAATGCTGCGGTCATGATCGGGCCTCGTTTGACGTGGCCAGACTGTCGTCCCGCCCGCGCAAAAAATCCATCGCAAAAGCGACCGGATGGGGTGGCCGGGCACCATCGGATGAGACGCATGGGCACAGCCCGGGCCACCACCAGGGAACACTCGCGCCAATCAATGTTCAAATGCCGGCCGGCAGCGAAAGGAGCCGATAACCATTTCGCGATCTTTCCGCGTCTTCCCCTTGCCGTCCGGCTGTGGGTTTCCGGTCCTGTTAACGTTTTCGGTTCAATGGTGGTCATACAGGAATCCGTTGGCGAGAGGGCCGCCCCCGAACATGTCGCAGCAGCCGGTGCAAACCGTTTCAGGCAAGCTCATACTGCTGATCAAGGCCGGCTATTGGCTGGCGCTGCTGATCATTGCAACCATGGTGGCCGCCTCCTTCGTCCTGCTCCAGCAGACGATGGCCACGCAGCAGCACAACAACACCTTGCTCGACATTGTCGGCACGCAGAAGACCCTGTCGCAACGCATCGTCTTCCTGGCCAGTGCAACGGGTGCCGCCTCGCGCGACAAGCGGCCGGCATTGGTCAGCGCACTGAAGCAGGCCACCGCCGAGTTCGAGACCAACTACGATCTGCTGCTCGAGCAGACCGGCGCGGATCCGCAATCGCCGGCCAAGCTCGATCCGAAGTCGATCGAGAGCGTGCTTTTCGCCAAACCCTTCCATCTCGATTATTTCTCGGTTGGGCTGATCGCCAATGGCGACCGTCTGATCTCGGCCCTAGAATCGCAACTCAATCTCGACAATGACGGCTACAAAGGCGGCGCCGAACGCGTCAACCTCGATGCCTCGGTCGCCAACGCCACCTTGTCGGGCTATGCCGCGCTCGGACAGCGCATCAGCGCCGATGCCGACGCGCGCTCCGAAAAGCTGCTCGCGCTCCACCGCACGCTGTTCTACGCCACCCTCGGCGTCATCCTGCTGGTGGCGCTGTTCATCTTCAGGCCGATGTCCAACGCGATCCTGCGCAAGACGCGTGAACTGGTCGATGCGCGCAATTCGATGGCCTTCATCGCGGTCCATGACGGCCTGACCGGGCTGCACAACCGCACCTTCCTGACCGATCATTTCGACACGCTGATCAAGGGCGCGCACCGGCGGCGTGAACGGCTGGCGGTGGTCCAGCTCGACCTCGACCGCTTCAAGCAGATCAACGATACGCTCGGCCACGCCGCCGGCGACTATGTCCTGGTCGTCACCGCACAGCGCATGCGCGATTCCTGCCGGGCGTCGGATCTGTGCGCGCGGCTCGGTGGCGACGAATTCGTGATGATCCTCAACGGAGCGGGCAGCACCGAAGACATCAACATGCTCGCGCGACGCATCCTGGCGCACATCAACGAGCCGATCGTCTTCCAGGGCACCACCATCCTTCCGGGTGCCAGCGGCGGCATCGCCGTCTATCCGATCGACGCCGACAACGCGCAGGACCTGCTCGTCCATGCCGATCTGGCGCTATACTCCGCCAAGAAAATGGGCGGCGGCAACTTCTCGTTCTTCTCGGAGGAGTTGCGCCGCGAGCTCGACTACCGCAAGCAGCTCGAACACGACATCAAGGTCGCCATCTCCGAGCGGGCATTCCAGGTTTATTTCCAGCCGCAGGTCTCCTTGACCGATGGCACGATCAGCGGCATCGAAGCCCTGGTGCGATGGAACCATCACGAGCGCGGCATGATCTCGCCCGGCGAATTCATTCCGGTTGCCGAGAAATGCGGCTTCATGCCGGAGATCGGCCGCATCGTGATCAGCAAGGCGATCAACGAAGCCGCCGAATGGAACCGCGCCGGGATTGCCTTCGGGCGGCTTGCCGTCAATGTCTCGGGCACCGAGCTGCGCGAGCACGATTTCGATGCGTTTCTGTTCGAGACGCTGGAAAAGGCCGGGCTGCCGCCGCAGAAACTATCGCTGGAAATCGTCGAATCCGTCATTCTCGACGATGAGAAGACAGGCATCGCGGCGAAGCTGCGTCACATCAGGGCCGCCGGCGTCCATCTGGAACTCGATGATTTCGGCACCGGCTATGCGTCGCTCAGCCACGTCAATCCCAATGAGATCGACCGGCTCAAGATCGACCGCCGCTTCGTCCAGAACATCCATGAGAATGGCGACAACTCGAAGATCGTGCGCGCCATCACCGAGCTTGCCCGCGGCCTCGGCATCTCCATCGTCGCCGAGGGTGCTGAAACCGAGGCCGAACTCGACTCGCTGTTGGCGATCGGCTGCGACCAGGTGCAGGGCTATTCCATCGCCTTCCCGATGCCGCAGGACAAGGCGTTGGAATGGTTGACCGCCCGCATGCCGAAAAAGGCCAAACTGCGGGTCCTGCAGGGCAGTCTGGCGTAGCGGTCCGGCTTGACAATCAGCCGCCGAGATGGCGGCCTGTCGCGGCAACAACCGGATCGTTCGGCTTATGACATTCTTTCGGTTTGTCCTGGCGGCCATCCTGATGTCCGCGCTGCCGGCCCATGGGGCGGACCGCACCATCTATCTCACCTTCGACGACGGCCCGCTGAACGGCACCGGCAACATCCTCGACGTGCTGGAGGCAGAGCAGGTTCCGGCAACATTGTTCATGGTCGGCATGCATGCCGAAGCCAGTGCGTCCAACAAGGCGCTGGTGCGGCGCGCCAAGGCCATGCCGCTGGTGACGATCGGCAACCACAGCTACAGCCACGCCTATAATCACTACCGGCACTTCTATGGCGACACGGAAGGGGTGGTTGCCGACATGCTCATGGCGAATGCCGTGCTGGGCCTGAAGCCCGCGGTGCATGCGCGACTGCCCGGGCGCGATGTCTTCCGGCTGCCGTCGATGTCAAAGGACGACAACTCGCTCGGACCCGCGCAAGCCGGCCGCGAGGACCCCGACTACGAATTCGTCGCCGCTTCCGGCTTCTATCTCTATGGCTGGGACCACGAATGGGTGCACAAGGACAGCGGCGAGCCGGTGCAGAGCGTCGACCACCTGGTCAGCGAGATCGATCATCTGTTCGGCTATGGCCACTTCGCCGAACCGGGCAAGCTGATCCTCTTGATGCATGACGAGATGTTCCAGGACGGGTTTGACGGCAAGACGAAGCTCACCGACCTGATCACCGCGCTGAAGCTGCGCCACTACGCCTTTGGAACGATCCCGAACTATGACAACTGAGCCAGTGGTCCGGTATTCCTAGCTTGCGACATTGTCGCGCAGCGTGGCCAGTACCTTTGCAAACTCCGCCAGGCGCTCGTCGGGCAGGCCTGTGCGAAGCCGCTTGTCGAAGGCAAGCGCGGCCTGTCGCAATTTCTCGAACAGCGCTTCTCCCGCTTCCGTCAATTCGACCACATGGACCCTTCGGTTGACGGGATCACGGCGGCGCGTCAGCAGACCCTGCGCTTCCATCGCATTGAGGTGGTGGGTCAGTGTCGCGCCCTGGATGCCGATCATGCCGGCGAGTTCGCGCTGATTGGCGAGTTCGCTCGACTTGACCGACAGCAGCGTGAGCCAGACCGGCAAGGTGCCGCCCGCTTCGACCAAAGCGGCGTCGAAGGCCTGGGCGACAAGTTTGGCGGTGCGGCCGAGATTCATGCCGACTGGCGGGCGTTCAAAAGGCGTCATTGCCGGACACTAGACGGTGTTCTCCCCAGATGGAACTGACTCCCACCTTATACATTGACATCTAACAGTTAGATATCTAACTGTTAGCAGACCAATAGGCGAGAGAGGAGAGCCGTCATGCAATATGTCTACATCGTCGTCATCGGGCTTCACGTCATGGCAGGCGTGTTCTGGGCCGGCACCACCGTCACGCTCGCGCGCGATCCCGAGATCAAAGCGGAACGCTTCATCCAACCGCAGATGGGCGCGGCCGGCATGGTTTTCCTGACCGGGGCGCTGCTGTGGTATTTCTTCCATGGCGCCTATTTCGGCTCGATGGAAATGGTGCTGGCACTCGGCATACTGGCGGCTTTCGCCGCCGCCGGCGTGCTCGGCGCCATGGTCAGGGCGCCCAGCCGGCGGCTTGCCGACGCCAATGCGGAAATGGAAACCCAGTTGCGCGCCAGAATGGCGACGGGCGAACGCATCGCCGCACGGCTGCTGGTGGTCACGGTGCTGTGCATGGCTATCGCCAGGATGGTCTGAACTCCGTCCGCACCGCCATGTTACCGTTCGCACGTTATCCGGCGACGAGCCAGTGACGTGCGGGCGCGCGGCCGGATCGGCATACATGGGCTCTCGTATGCAGCTCCGACCGCGCGCCACCAACGCCAACAATTGCGCCGACCTGGGCGGAGCCGTGCGTCAGATCCGCAGGCCGAACCTGATGCCGTCATAGATGGCGGCATGGATGTTGCGCGAGGCGACCGCATCGCCGATGCGCAGCAGCACGAAACCAGATCCTGGATTGCGGACCGGGAAAATGTCGCCACCGCCGACCAGGCGTTCGTAGTCGATCGCACCGCCATTCTTCGATAACGGCTTCAGGCTGAGGTAGAGATCGTCAAGCGGCGCCGTGCCATGTTCGACCACCACCTGGTCGACCTTGCGTTCCCCACGCCAACCATCGGCAAAATCCGAAGCAAGTTCGGCGATCAGCTGATTGCCCTCGCGCCGCACCGAGCGCAGGCGCGTGTTGATGGTGATGGTGACGCCTCTTTCCTGGAAGGCGTGCATATACGGCACGTGGTTCATGCCGCCCATTTCTGGAGCAAAGAAGCGCTCCGGCGAGACCAGCTCCAGCCTCGCACCGCTGTTGGCGATCAGTTCGGCCGCCCCCATGCCTTGATGGCCGCCATTGTCGTCAAAGAGCAGCACGTTCTCGGCAGGCTTGACGCTGCCGGCCATGATGTCCCAGCTCGACGTGACGAGATTGTCGCCGGCTGTCAGCGGCGGGTTCTGCGGCAGGCCGCCGGTGGCGACGACCACCACTTCGGGTGCCAGCGCCAGAACATCGTCCTTTTCCGCCCAGGTGTCGTAGCGGATCTCGACGCCAAGTCGGTCGAGTTCGGCCAGCCGCCAGTCGATGATGCCGATCAGCTCCTTGCGGCGCGGATTCTGCGTTGCCAGACGCACCTGGCCACCCGCTTGCGAGGATGCCTCCAGGATCGTGACCTGATGGCCGCGCTCGGCCGCGACACGCGCCGCCTCCAGTCCGCCGGCGCCGGCACCGACGACGACGACTTTCCGCCTGGGGCCTTCGGTCTTGACGATGATATGCGGAATCTCGGCCTCGCGGCCGGTCGCCGCGTTGTGGACGCACAGCGCCTCGCCGCCTTCGTAGATGCGATCGAGACAATAGGTGGCGCCGACGCAGGGGCGGATCTCGTGCTCACGGCCCTCCATCACCTTCCTGATGATGTGCGGATCGGCAATATGCGCACGGGTCATGCCGACCATGTCGAGCTTGCCGGTGGCGATCGCATGGCGCGCGGTGGCGACATCGGAGATGCGCGCCGCATGAAAGGTCGGGAACTTCGTCGCCGCCCTCACCTCGCCGGCAAAATCGAGATGCGGCGAAGACCGCATGCCGGTCACCGGAATGACCTTGGTCAATGCCGCGTCGCTCTCGATCGAACCGCGGATGATGTTGAGGAAGTCGACCTTGCCGGAGCCGGCCAGCCGCCTGGCGATCTCGATGCCTTCCTCCTTCGACAGGCCTTGCGAAAAGTCCTCGTCGGCGACCATGCGGATGCCGACGACGAACTTTTCGCCGACCGCCGCGCGCACCGCGTCGAGCACCATGTTGGTGAAGCGCAGGCGATTGTCGAGCGAGCCGCCATACTCGTCGTCGCGATGATTGGTAGCCGGTGACCAGAAGCCATCCATCAGATGGCCGTAAGCCTCGAACTCTATGCCGTCGAGGCCGGCGGCCTGACAGCGCTGCGCGGCCGACGCATAATCGGCAACGATGCGTTCGATGTCCCAGTCCTCGATGGTTTTCGGGAAAGCGCGGTGCGCCGGCTCGCGCACCGGCGAGGCCGAAAGCACCGGCAGCCAGTCGGCCTTGTTCCAGCCGGTTCGGCGGCCTAGATGGGTGATCTGGATCATCACCTTGCAGTCATGCTCGTGGCAGGCCTCGGCGAGTTCGGCCAGCCACGGCACGATGCGGTCGTCATAGACATGCAGATTGCCGAAGGCCGCGGGACTGTCGCGCGAAACGATCGCCGAGCCGGCGGTCATGGTCAGCGCCATGCCACCCCTGGCCTTCTCGGCATGGTAGAGCCGGTAGCGCTGTTTCGGCATGCCGTCCTCGGAATAGGCCGGCTCGTGGCTGGTCGACATCACCCGGTTCTTCAGCGTCAGATGCTTGAGCTGGTAGGGCTGGAGAAGCGGGTCGTTGCTGGTCATCGTCTTCCTGCGGTTTCAAATTGTGCTGAGCAGCAAGTGCTGCCGCATTTCCTATTTAAGCATCGGATTCGTCCGAAAATCGCTGCGCACCTTTCGGTCCGATGCTAATGAGCGGCAAATTCGAAGGAACCCCGCCCATGATCGATACAAAAACCCTTACCCAGCTCGGCGCGCACGTCGAGACGCCACAGAGCCCCGAAGCAGCGGTCCTGGAAACCGTGCCGTTTTCGCGCGGCGACGGCCCGCCGGCGATCGTGCGCTTCACCTGCCCGGAATTCACCTCGCTTTGCCCGGTGACGGGCCAGCCGGATTTCGCCCATATCGTCATCGACTACGCACCCGATGCGGCTTTGGTGGAATCGAAGTCGCTGAAGCTGTTCATGACCTCGTTTCGCAACCACGGCGCCTTCCATGAGGATTGTACCGTCATGATTGGCCGTCGCATCGTGGCAGCAACCAAGCCGCTGTGGTTGCGCATAGGCGGCTATTGGTATCCGCGCGGCGGCATTCCGATCGACGTTTTCTGGCAGACCGGCTCTCCACCTGAAGGCGCCTGGCTGCCGGACACCGGCGTCGCCCCCTATCGCGGGCGCGGCTGAGCCCCCTCATTCGCACTGATACTGGCTGAGCGCCCATTCGCCGGTCACCGAAAGCAGGTCGGAGATCTTCCAGTCGCCATCGACCTTCTTGAGCTTCCATTCGAGACGGTGCTGGTTGCCGGCGACGACGAAGGCGACGATGACCTTGGCTTGATCGCCGTTCACGGCCTCGATGCTCTTCAGGCTCTTGTCGATTGCGAGCCTGTCGTAGTCGGCATTGTCGAGCGCCATGTTGGGGTCGAGGCATTCGCCCTGCCCCGACGCCCGCAACGCATCACTCTTGTCGAGCACCGTCTTGGCCGGATCGACGAAATTCTTGCGCTGGGCCGGATCGAGCTCCAGCCCGATATGTTCGTAGAACGGCTTGACCACCGCTGTCGGCGAACCCGGCAACACGGGCGCGGACGGCTCGGATGGCGGCCATGCCAGGGGTGGCGTTGCCGGTTCCACCGCACCGCCGGGTGCATTGGCGGGCGGCGACCCGCCATCGCCCGGCGCGGTCTGCGCCGGGGCGTTTGCCGGTGGGGCGCCGAACAAGCCCTGTGCGTCGGCGCCATTCAAGCCCGCCGCCAGCAGGCACATGGCCGACAGTGCCAAAGCGTAGCGGGCCATGGCATTACTCCGGATCTTGGCCCGCCATACATTCGAGCTTGCTCAGCGTCCAGTCGCTCGTCTTCGAAGCAATGTCCGACACCTTCCACTTGCCATCCACCTTCTTCAGCGACCAAACCATCTCGCGTCTGGAATCATCGCCTTCCGGGAAAAGATTGAACGTTGCCGTAACCTCGGCCACGCCTCCATCCACCGCCTCGGACAGTTTCAGGGTCTTGGAGACGGTCTTCTGGTCGAAATCCTGCGCATCAAGACCGGGATCGAAGTCGATACAGGCGACCTGGTCGGGATTCTTCCTGGTCGCCTGGTCGTTGAGATCGAACAGTTTCGTCACCGGCTCGGTGAAGCGATCCCGGTATTGTGCATCGGCCTCGAATTTGACCGCCGGAGCATAGAAAAACCTCACCGCGTCGGACGCCGGTCCGGCGAAGGCGGCCGCGGGCAAGGCTGTCGCGAGGGCGGCAAGGATCACTGTCCGTCTCATGCAGAATCTCCGGCTTTTGATGGCTTGAAGCAATCAACACCACACATCCTGCATACCGGCTTTTTTGCGGATCATGAAGTCCCTGCCTGGCCTGCTTTCAGCCGTCCAGCCAGACGTTCTGGAGGTCCATCTCGAAGGTCTGGTGGACGCCGTAGTTCTTCACCTTCTTGTTGGTGTGGCTATACAGCTTCTGCCAGAACGGCTGGATGATGACGCCGGAATCCTGCAGGATCTGCTCGACGTCCTTCATCACCTCCTTGCGCTTGGCTACGTCGATCAGCGAGAGCGCCTGTTTGAGCTTGGCGTCAAAATCGGGGTTGGAATAGGCCGTTTCATTCCACGCCTCGCCGCTGCGATAACCCAGCGCCAGCACTTGGACGCCGAGCGGGCGCATGTACCAGATGGTCATCGAATAGGGATATTTCGTCCAGTCGTTCCAGAAGGTCGACCCCGGCAGCACGGTGCGCTTCACCTTGATGCCGGCATCGCGCAATTGACCGGCGATCGCATCGCCGGTGTTCTTCTGCCAATCGTCCTCGATGGTGATCAGTTCGTGCTCGAAGTCGGCCTGACCGGCTTCCGCCATCAGTTTCTTGGCGCCGGCGGCGTCGCGCTCCTTCTTGGGCAGAGCATAATATTCCGGATGGATAGGGCTGACATGGTGGTTCTCACCGACCGTGCCGCGCCCTGCATAGCCGAGCTGCAAGACGGCATTGTTGTCAACGGCCATCTGCAGCGCGTTGCGTACCCGCTTGTCGTCATAGGGCTTGTGCGTGATGTTGGTGCGGGCAACGAGTGTCGTTGCCGTCGCGACCTCGGATTTCTGCAGGCCCATCTTGTCGAGAATATCGATGAAGTCGGCCGGGCTCTCGAAATTGAGGTCGATCTCGCCGGAATCGAAGGCGTTCACCGTGGCATTGAAGTCGGTGCCGTAGTCGACGAAGTCGACGCCGTCGAGCGGCGCCTCGCCGCCCCACCATTTGCCGTTCTCGCGGCGCTTCACCACCGCCTTCTGGCCGACATCGTAGGAGACGAGTTCGAACGGTCCCGTACCGATCGGCTTCTTGACCGGATCGGCGCCGTCGGCATCGAAATTGCGGTGCACGATAAGCGCAGGATAGTCGGTGAAGTTCGGGATCAGCGAAATGTCGGGTTCGCTGAGCTTCAGCTTGACGGTGTGGTCGTCGACCTTGCTGATCGCGCCGTCCCGCGCCTTGCCGGTCTTCGCGTCGATCAGCGCGCCGACGCGCGCGGCCATCGAATTGCCGGCGACGCCTTTCTCGCACCAGCGCGCCAGATTGTGGGCGACGTCATCGGCATTGAAGGCATCGCCATTGTTCCAGGTGACGCCCTTGCGCACATGCAGGACATATTCGGTAGCGTCGTCGTTGATATCCCAGCTTTCAAGCAGCACCGGCTCGAAGGTGAATTGCCTGGTGTAGCGTACCAGCGGCTCCAGCCAGCTGCGCGAAATGTTGGCCAGTTCCACCCAGTCGTAGGTGCGCGGGTCCTTCTGCGCCTTGACCGACATCGAGACGCGCAGCGTGCCACCTTTCTTCGGCTCCTCGGCCAGGGCCTGTCGTGGCGCGGCAAGACCGATCATGCCATAGGCAAGAGCCGTCGATGCACCGAATGCGCTTGCCAGCGCCAGGAACTCACGCCGGTCCATGCGGCCGGCCCGCGCCTCCTGCGCCATGGCTTCGATCGCGCTTGGAACTCGATCACCATTGCTTGTGAAAAGTGCCATTTTCTTCCTCCCTTATGGTGTTCGTCGGGTCTTCGCCCTTTTTCGTCAACTCACCGTGTCCGGCAGCTTCTCCTCGCGCTGCGCGATCAAATCCCTGAGACCCTCGGCAATACCCTCGTCGAGTTTCGGCTCCTCGTAGTCGGCGAGCATGTAGCGTGCCTTCTCGCGGCCGCGCGTGTCGTGGTCCTTCGCCCCTTCGGCGTTCCACTGTTCGTAGGAGTTGAAGTCCATGATCGAGGGCATGAAGAAGGCGGACTCGAAATGTTCGAGCGTGTGCTGGGTGCCGAGGAAATGGCCCTGCGGCCCGACCTCGCGGATCGCCGCCATGGCTTCCTTGAAATCGTCGAAGGAGAGCCCGCCGGCATATTTGTACCAGCCGACAAGCTGCTCGCAGTCGGTGGCGAATTTCGAATAGCCGCAAGTCAGGCCGGCTTCCAGCCAGCCGGCGGAATGCCAGATGTAGTTGGCGCCCGACAGGATAGCGGCATGCATCAGCATGTTCGCTTCGTAACCCGCCTGGGCGTCGTTCAGCTTGGAGCCGACATGGAAGCCGGAGGTACGCCACGGCAGGCGATATTTCCGCGCGAGAGCCCCCATCAGATACATCATCTGGGCGGCCTCTGGCGTGCCGCCCATCGGCGCGCCGGTCTTCATGTCGACGGTGACCATGAACTGGCCGTAGACCTGCGGCGAGCCTGGGCGGATGAGCTGGGTCAACGCCACGCCGGCAAGTGCCTCGGCGTTGACCTGCGCCACCGCGCCGACGGCAGAAGCCGAGGTCGAAGCGCCGCACAGCGCGAAAGGCGCCAGGATCAGCGGCTGGTTGTGGCTCGCGTAGACCCGCATGGCGTCGATCATGGTGGCGTCCCATACCAGCGGCGAATTGCAATTGGTAATCGCCACCAGGACAGGGTTGTCGCGCACGAACGCCTCGCCGAAGACGATGCCTGCCATCGCCATCGTGTCCTCGGCGCGCTCCTTCGACGTCACGATGCCCATGAACGGCTTGTCGGAATGCTTCAGCGCCGAATGGATGATGTGCAGATGCCGTTTCGGGACAGCGATTTCCATCGGCTCGCAGATGACCGAGCTCGAGGAATGCAGCGCCGGCGCCATATAGGCCATTTTGTGGAAATTGTTGAGGTCGGCGAGCGTGCCGTAGCGCCTGTTGTTGTCGAGGTCGCGGACGTAGGGCGCGCCATACATCGGCACGAAGATCGAGTTGTTGCCGCCGACGCGCACCGTGCGCTCGGGGTTGCGTGCGTTGAGCGTGAACTCCGACGGAACCTTCGAGACGAGCTCCATCAGCAGCGCACGGTCGATGCGGACACGCGTCTCCCTGACATCGGCGCCGGCCGCCTTCCAGAGCTCGATCGCGCCATCGTCGCGGAATTCGCAGCCCACCTCCTCGAGGATTTTGAGCGATTCCTCGTGGATCAGTTCCACCGCCTCGTCCGGAACCATCTGATAGACGGGAATCTTGCGCACAAGGGTCGGGAACGAGGTTATGGGCGCCCCTCGCAGGGCCTTGCGCCCAAGGCGGCCACCGCTTCGGCGGCTGGTGTGTTCGGTCAACTCAGCGGCCGGCGCGTTCATGACAACTCCGTCTTTTCATCTGCGTCAATTTAGTAAGACCGAACATGGCTGTGACGCTGGAAAATCCTGATCTCTTGTATAAGCTCTGCTTATGCGAAGCCTGCGCCACCTCCTGCCCTCCGCCGGCAGCCTGATCGTCTTCGAGGCGGCCGGTCGGCTGTCGAGCTTCACCGCCGCCGGGCGCGAGCTCGGCATGACGCAAGCCGCCGTCTCCTATGCGGTGCGCGGGCTGGAAGAACAGCTCGGCGCCAAGCTGTTCCAGCGCCGCCACCGGCAGGTCAGCCTGACCGAAGCCGGCGAACGCTTCCACGCCGATGTCTCGCTGGGGCTGTCGCACATCCGCAAATCGGCCGAGGACCTGCGCCTGCAGGCAACCGGCGGCCACGTGACGCTTGCCGCCTCGACCGCTTTCGGCTCGTTCTGGATGATGCCGCGCCTGCAGCAGTTCCGCGACGAATTGCCGGGCATCGACCTGCGCATCCAGACCGCCGACCGCGACCTCGACATCATCGCCGAAGGCATCCCGCTGGCCGTGCGTGGCGGCGAACCCCGGGACTGGCCGGATTATCATTCGCTGCCGCTTGCCGATGAGGAGATCTTCCCCGTCGCTGGCGCCAGCTACCTGGCCAAATTCGGCATGCCGAAGACCGTCGGGGACCTGGCCACGCACCGGCTCATCCATCTCGAGGAGCCATACCGCGAGGCGGCCAGCTGGGACGAATGGTTCCAGTCAGCCGGCGGCAGCCTCAGTGATACCGCGCGCGGCCTGCGCATCAATGATTACGGCCTGGTCATCCAGGGCGTGATGGAGGGGCAAGGCATCGCGCTCGGCTGGCGGCACCTCGCCGAACGGCTGCTGGCAACCGGACTGCTGGTGCAGGTGACGGATCACGTGCTCAAAACCGGCAAGGCCTTCTATATCGTCTGGCCGAAGAACCGGGAACTCAGCGACAATGCCCGCAAGGTCAGGGATTGGCTGGCCGCGCAGGCGTGAAACCGTTTCACGGTTCCACCGCAGTTCACCCTCGCCCGCACGACACGAATCCGCCTATACTGTCGCCATGCCCATCCGCCAGCTTTCCGAAACGATGATCAACCAGATCGCCGCCGGCGAAGTCATCGAGCGTCCGGCAAGCGTGGTCAAGGAACTGGTCGAGAATGCGCTCGATGCCGGCGCCTCACGCGTCGAAATCGTCACGGCGGGCGGCGGGCTGAACCTGATCCGCGTCACCGATGACGGTTCCGGCATCCCCGAGCCGGAGCTTTCGCTGGCTATCGCGCGCCACTGCACCTCCAAGCTCGCCGAGGATATCAACGACATCCGTTCGCTCGGCTTTCGCGGCGAGGCGCTGCCCTCGATCGGCTCGGTGTCGCGGCTGTCGATCCGCTCGCGCACGGCCTCGGGCGACAGTGCCGCCGAGATCGGCATAGAGGGCGGCCGCGTGCTGCCCGTCAGGCCAGCGGCGGCCAACCGCGGTACCACCGTCGAAGTGCGCGACCTGTTCTTCGCCACGCCGGCACGGCTGAAATTCATGAAGGGCGAGCGGGCCGAAAGCTCGGCCACCAGCGATGTGGTCAAGCGCATCGCCATCGCCTTCCCGGCCGTGCGATTCACGCTGGCCGGTTCCGACCGCTCGACGCTGGACTTGCCGGCGACCGATGACAGTCCGGAAGGCAGCCTGCGCCGCGTCGCCCAGGTGATGGGGGCGGAATTTCCCGACAATTCCATCGCCATCGACGCGATGCGCGAAGGCGTGCGCCTGACCGGCCATGTGTCGATCCCGTCCTTCACCCGCGCCAACGCGCTGCAGCAATATGCCTATGTCAATGGCAGGCCGGTGCGCGACAAGCTGATCGCCGGCGCCATCCGCGGCGCCTTCGCCGATGTGCTGCCGCGCGACCGCCACGCGGTGACGGTGCTGTTTCTTTCGCTCGATCCGGCCATCGTCGACGTCAACGTCCACCCGGCCAAGGCCGATGTGCGCTTCCGCGACCCGGGCCTGGTGCGCGGGCTGATCGTCGGCGCCATCCGCCAGGCTCTGGCCGATGCCGGCATCCGCTCAGCCACGACCGGAGCCGCCGGCATGATGGCGGCGTTCCGGCCGGGCGCCGCATCCTATGATCATGGCGGCCCGGCCAACGGCCATCGCAGCTATGAAGCGGCCTACCGCGCGTCCGGCTCCGCCGGCTTCGACCCCGCGCGCTCGCCGCAGCGGCCGCTCGACATGCAATTCGGAGGCTTCGAGCGTGCCGGCGCAAAGAATGGCGGATTTGGTGAACCAGGCCAGGCGGCGTTCGATACCGGTCCGCTTGCCAGCGCCGATGCGCGCGCCGGGCAGAGCGAGGCGGCCGAGACGCTGCTCGGCGCGGTGCTCGGAGCGGCCCGCGCGCAGGTGCATGAGAACTACATCGTTGCGCAAACCAGGGATTCGCTCGTCATCGTAGACCAGCACGCGGCGCATGAGCGGCTGGTCTATGAGGCGCTGAAGAACGCGCTGCATTCGCGCCCCGTGCCCTCGCAGATGCTGCTCCTGCCCGAAATCATCGACCTGCCGGAAGAGGATGCCGAGCGCCTCGCCATGCACTCCGAAACGCTGGCCCGCTTCGGCCTCGGCATAGAGCGTTTCGGCCCGGGCGCCGTCGCGGTGCGCGAGACGCCGTCAATGCTGGGCGAAACCAATGTCCAGCAATTGGTGCGCGACCTCGCCGACGAGATTGCCGACAACGACACGGTCGAGACGCTCAAGGAAAGACTGGACAAGATTGCCGCCACCATGGCCTGCCACGGCTCGGTGCGTTCCGGCCGCCTGCTCAAGGCCGAGGAGATGAATGCGCTGCTGCGCCAGATGGAGGCGACGCCGGGTTCCGGCACCTGCAACCATGGCCGCCCGACCTATATCGAGCTGAAGCTGGCGGATATCGAGCGGCTGTTCGGGCGAAGATAAGCCTGTGAGCGGCGAACAGACGGTCCAGTTCCAGTTCGAGGCCGAGGTGATCCACTGGAGGGGCCCTTCGCCTTACTTCTTCGCGCCAATACCCGAGCAGCATGGCGAAGAGATCAAGAAAGTCGCGAAGTTCGCGACCTATGGCTGGGGGGTGATACCTGTCGAGGCGACCATTGACGACTTCACGTTCGGCACATCTCTGTTTCCCAAGGACGGAAGCTATCTTTTACCGCTGAAGGACGACGTCCGGCGCAAGTGCAATCTAACGGCAGGCGATTCGATTTCCGTTTCCGTCGCGATACACCTTCGCGGACGATAAGGCGGCTCCGTGCCCTTGCTCCAGTTCCCTGTCAGGACATCGCGGCGACAGTCCGTTATCTGGTGGGGCCAAGAAACTCCGGCGCGGCTCCCGTCTTGATTCGAGAAAAGCAGACAACCCTTTGATCTAACGCTTCAAATTCACCACGATGACGCCGCCGAGCGCCAGCGCGCCGCCGAGCATGCCGAGCAGCGTCGGCACTTCACCCAGCCAGAAGAAGCCGATCAGGGCGGACATCGGCGAGACCAGATAGAGGAAGTTCGAGGCACGTGCGGCCGGCAGACGCGACAGCGCAGTTGCCCAGGCGGCATAGGCGATCAGGCTGGGCACGATTCCAAGGAAGATGACGGCGCCGAGGCCGGCGGTGTTGGCGACTGCTGCTTGCGCAAAACCGCTCGGCAGAAAGGGGGACAGGCAAAGTGCGCCAAGGATCATATTCGAGGCCGAGATGGTCAGCGGGTGATGGCGGGCAAACAGCGGCTTCTGGACGATGGTGTTGACGGCCGAACAGAGCGCGGAGCCAAGCACGAGCAGTGCACCAGCATTGAAATGCAAGCCTTGTCCGTCTGCCATTGCGATGACGCCGATGCCGGCGAAGGATATCGCGGTGCCAGCCCAGGCCCACCTTGAAAAGCGTTCGCCGAGTAGAGCCATCGCCATTATGGCGGTGAAGATCGGGCTGACATTGATGATGAAGCCGGCGGCACCGGCCGAGACGGTCAGTTCGCCGAAGTTGAGCATGGCAGTGTAGAGCGCGACGAAAATGGCTCCGCCAAAGACGAGACGCCACACCTCGTCGAGCCTGGGCAGCGCCGGACGCTTGACGGCAAGGAAAATCGCCGCCGGCACCGCGGCGATGGCAAAGCGCAGGGCGCCCAGTTCCAGCGGCCCGAAGGCGGTAAGGCCGGCGCGGATCGCCGGAAAGGCGGAGGCCCAGCCGACCACCGTCAACCCCACGGCGATGGCGGCGGTGGTGTCCATCCGCTGTGTCTGATTCAACGTGCCCGTCATCGCGCTCATCCCATTGTCCTCGTGCTGTTCCCGTCCTGGAGGCCACAAAACGCCTTTTCCCGCTTATTGACAAACGACCAAATCGAGGATCACCTGTGACTATGGATCACAGCTCAGACACAATGGTGCCGCTCGAGACCCTGCGTGCCTTCGACGCGGCGGCGCGCACCGGCAGTTTTTCGGCGGCCGCCGAGAAGCTCAACCTCACCCATGGCGCCATCAGCCGGCAGATCGCCAAGCTCGAGGACTGGCTGGGCCTGAAAGTGTTCGATCGCGGCGCGCGCGGCGTGACGCTGACGATCGAGGGCAACCGGCTGCATCTGCGCACATCGGAGGCTTTCGCACTGATTTCGAGCCATTCCGACCGCTGGGTCGAGCCGCGCGGCACGGCGGTGGTGCGGCTGACCTCGATCCCCTCGGTCAGCGGGCTGTGGCTGATGCCGCGCATGGCGGCACTGGAAAACAATCCCACCAAGCTGCGCATCGTGCTCGATGTCGATATCCGTCAGGCCGACCTTGCCGATGAAGGCATCGACCTGTCGATCCGTTGCGGCCGGGGCGGCATTCCGGGCCGCGTCTCGATACAGTTGTTCGAGGAGCATGTCTTTCCTGTCGCGTCGCCGGAACTGGCACGCGAGATCGGTCGCGGCGACCCGGCCCGGCTGCTCAAATTCCCGCTGATCAACGATTCCGACGCCTCCGCCTGGCGTGCCTGGTTCGCCGCGCAAGGCATGGATTATCGCCCGCGCCCGCAGGACCGCCGCTTCGAGGATTACAATCTGGTGCTCGACGCTGCCGCCTACGGGCTCGGTATCGCGCTGGCGCGTCCACCGCTGACCGGGCATCAGTTGCAGTCGGGTCGAATCACGGCGGTCGACGAGCGCACCGCGCTAAGTCCTGTGTCCTATTGGCTCGACCGGCCGCTGGGGCGGCCACGCAGCGCAGCGACGGACCTTGCCCGCCGCATCGCGCAGCAGGCCGGATTGGCGCCGGACAAGATCGAAGCGTTTATCGAAGCCGAGCGATAGGTCTGCCGACCGATTCGACGTTCAGCGGAGCAGCAGCAGAACGAAGCCGAAGACCATTGTTGCCAGCAAACCGGTCATGATCGAAACAAAGCCGATCCTCACCAGCAGGCCCTCGGGATTGGGTACCGCGGCGGCGTGAGATTGATTGGCTGGCCTTCGCCGTCCCGACGGCATCCCCAGGGCGGCGGCGTTTTGCGGGACCGGAACCTGTAGCGGGATAAACGACAGCAAGGACAACCCTGCGGCCCTGGCGGGCGCGTTGTCATTGGCCGTTGCCGCGGGCGGCACGACGCCGCGCTGCGTGTCGGCTTCGGGCGTCGGTCTCCTTGCCGCGACCGTTGCCAACACCGCCTCGTCGCGCGTGTCGAGCTGGGCCTGATAGGCCTCGACGATGCCGGAAGATGCAATCTGCTGTGATTTGACGGCCATCGGCGCCGCCGGCATCGCCAGCAAGGCGGGTGCCGTGCGTTGGGCGAACAATGAGGGCGCGGCAGGCTGGACCAGTTCCCTGACCAGCGCCGTCCTGACCGGATCGGCCTTCGCCAACGGCACGGGTTGCGGCGTCATCGCCTCCTTGAGCAGGGAAGCCAGGCGGGTGGAAGAAATATCCATCATGCCCCCGATAAAAGCGCTTTTCAGTGTGCCGTAGCGCTTCAGCATTGTCCGAGGCTTGTCGCAAGCTTGACCCGGCCGCAGATTTGTGGCGATGAAATCTGTATGACACTCGGCACCACCGCATGATGAACCGTTTCGAAGGCCCGGGCGGCAAGGAAGCCCGCATCCGCTACCTCGATGGCGATTTCCAGGTCACCAGCCCAGGCTCGTTCGTGCGCTGCGCGGTGACCGGGGAACACATCCCCTTGGACGAGCTGAAATACTGGAGCGTCGCCAGGCAGGAGCCTTACGTGAACGCCACCGCTTCGCTGCGCCGCGAAATCGAAGTGCATCCGGAGCTGCGCAAGCGAAGCTAGCTTCTCAGCTTGCGCTGCCGCCAGGCATCGAGCGTTTCCTCGATGATGCGTTCGGGCACATGGTCGAGCTCGAAAACCGTGTCGATTTCCAGCACCTCGAGCCAGTCGAGAAAGTCCTGTGAGGCGCCGTGGCGCAACCGGGCGGCGTCCTTGGCCGTGGTGATGAGCCCCAGCCCTACGGCGCGCGCCACCGCCGCCAGCTCGGCGAGTTCGTCCTCGGCGTAGAAATGATGGTCCGGAAAGGGTTTTGCGAGGACCACCTCGCCGCCGGCCTCGCGCACCGTGTCGAAGAATTTGTCGGGATGGCCGATGCCGGCGAAGGCGAGGAACCGCTTGCCGGCAAGCCCGGCCTTGCTGCTGGGCTCCGTGTGCGCCTCGAAGATCGGCCGGCCGGCGCGCGCCGCCTGGCGCACCACGGCGTCGGCGGCGGTGCCCTCGCCCATCTTCAACAGCCCGCTGGTGAAGACCAGCTGGTCGACGATCTTGGCCCTCAGCGGGCCGCCCGGAATGACGCGGCCATTGCCGATGCCGTAGCGGGCATCGACGACGACAAGCGCGTAGTCGATATGGATGCGCGCACTCTGAAAGCCATCATCCATGATCAGGAAATCGCAGCCATGCTTTTCCAGGAGCAGCCGGGCGCCGGCGGCGCGGTTCGGCGTCACCGCGACGGGGGCGTGTTCGGCCAGAAGCAGCGGCTCGTCGCCGACATGCTTGGCGGCATCGTGATGGGCATCGACCACATGCGGCTCGGCGAAGGAACCGCCATGGCCGCGCGACAGGAAACCGGGCTTCAGCCGCATGCGCTTGGCCTGTTCGGCGAGCGCGATGGCGACCGGCGTCTTGCCGGTGCCGCCGACGGTGAAATTGCCGACGCACAGGACCGGCGCCTCGATCTTCTCGCGCCTGGCCCGCCGCATACCGCGGCCGGCAACCATCGCATAGACGGCCGACAGCGGCGACAGCGCCAGGACTTTCCAGTCCGGCTCTTCCCACCAGAATGGTGGTGCTTCGGAGGTCACGCTAGCGCCCGTTGGCGCCCTTCAGGCGCGATTTGACGACCAGTGGCTGGATATAGGGTTCGAGCGATTTCAGCGTGCGCGCCAGCGCGCCGCGCATCTCGTCGACGGTCGCCACCCCCGCAGCCATCATCTCGTGGCGGGCCACTTCGTTGGTCAAAAGGAAGTTGACCGCGCCGGCCAGCATATCGCGATCGCGCACCAGCTTGGCGCCGCCGCTGTCGATCAGGCGCTGATAGGCCTCGCGGAAATTCTGCACATTGCGCCCGGCCAGAACCGCTGTGTCGAGCATAGCCGGCTCAAGCGGATTCTGCCCGCCCTCGGAGGTCAGCGAGCGGCCGACAAAGGCGATCTCGGTCAACCGGAGATAGAGCCCCATCTCGCCGATCGTGTCGCCGAGCAGGATATCGGTGTCAGGCCCGATACGATCGCCCTTGCTGCGCCGCGCGACCTTCAGCCCCATGCCGGAAATCTGCGCGGCAAGGCTTTCCGCGCGATCGGGATGGCGCGGAACGACGATCGTCAGCAAGCCGTGGTGGCGCTTGTGCAGCGTCGCGTGGACTTCCGCCGCCACCACTTCCTCGCCATCATGGGTCGAGATCGCGGCCCAGGTCGGGCGGCCGCCAATCTGCCGCTGCAAGGAGGCCAATACCCGTTCGTCGACCGGCGGCGGGTTGGTGTCGACCTTGAGGTTGCCCGACACCGTGACCGGGCGGGCGCCCAGCGCGCGAAAACGCTCGCCGTCGACATCGGACTGGGCAACGACATGGGCGAGGTTCTCGAACAGCGCCTCGGCGATGTTGGCGCGCTTCTTCCACGAGGTGAACGAGCGGTCGGACAGCCTGCCATTGACCAGCACCTGCGGCACGTGGCGCGCGCCGAGCTCGAGGATGGTCATCGGCCAGATCTCGGATTCGGCGATGATCGCCAGGTCCGGCTGCCAGTGATCGAGGAACCGGCTGACCGCCGGTTTGAGGTCGAGCGGCACATATTGGTGGATGATGCGGTCGCCAAGCCGCTCGTCTGCGACCTGGGCCGATGTCACCGTGCCTGTCGTCAGCACGATGTTGACGCCGTAGTCGAGAATGCTTTCGACCAGCGGCACGACGGCAATGGTCTCGCCGACGCTCGCGGCATGGATCCAGATCACGGGCCCTTCGGGGCGCGGGCGGCCGGCGACGCCGTAGCGTTCGCGGCGCCGGTTGCGGTCTTCCTTGCCGCGCGAGGTGCGCCAGGCGACGTAAGGCCCGACCAGCGGATAGGCCGCGGCACCGGCGAAACGGTATGCCGTCAGCATGGCGCGCGCCCAGCGACCGCTCATCGCCGGCCATCCACGAGACGGTAGGCCTCGGCCGTCGCGGCATTGAGAGCGGTGGTGATTTCCTGGCGCTTGCGCTCCATTTCGGCGTCATCGGCGTCGGCCGCGACAAAGATCGGCGCGCCGATGGTCACGGCGGAACGGCCGAAAGGCAGGTTGATGGTGGTCTTGTCCCAGCTCTTTTCCAGCACCTTGCGGCGGCTGGTGGCGATGGCGACAGGCAGCAGCGGCCGGCCCGAGAGGCGCGCCAGGAGAACGATGCCGAGCCCTGCGTCGCGCGGGGTGCCATGCGGAATGTCTGCGATCATGGCGACGTTCTTGCCTGATGTGAGCGACTTTTTGAGGGCAATCAGTGCCTTGGCGCCACCCTTGTCGAGATGGCGGGCATTGTCGCGCCCACCGGAACCGCGCACCGCCTCGATGCCGAATTTCTCCAGCATCAGCGCGTTGAGCTCGGCATCGGCGCTGCGCGACACCATGGCGACCAGCGGCTTGCGCTTGGGATAGTAGGCCGGCGTCAAAAGATGCTGGCCGTGCCACAGAGCGATGATGCCGGGCTCGAATTCGGAATAGGCGCCGCCAGAAAAGCGCGCCGAGCCGGCGACCAGGGGGCTGGTCAGGCGAACCAGGCGCACGAACTGGGCAAGCAGGCTGGCAATGGCGTTCTTGACGAATCGCGACTGCGCGAGCGGCTCGCGCACCTTGCGCCAGAACGCCTTGGTCGCGCGGCTGCCGCCCCTGCCAGTCGGCGCGGCATCGCTGGCTGGCCCTTTCGCCAGGTCATGCTCCATCGAAGTCAACCGGCGGCCTTGTTGTCGGGGTCCAGCAGACGGTGCAGATGAACGACGAAATAACGCATATGGGCATTGTCCACGCTGGCTTGCGCCTTGGCCTTCCACGCCGTGTGGGCGGATTGATAATCGGGATAGATACCGACAATGTCGAGCCCGTCGAGATCGCGGAACTCGGTGCCCCCAAGCTTCTTCAGTTCGCCGCCGAACACCAGATGCAAAAGCTGTTTCTTCCCGTCTTCCGCGGTCATGTCGGTCCTTCACATATTGTGAGTTTGTGACAGGTCTAGACCAAAGCCGCCGACTTTGGAACCTGCGAATGTGCTTTCACGCGTCCAGCCCGGCAATGACATCGACGAGCACCGCCAGCAATTCACCGCTGCCGGCGGCGAGCGCGCCGTGCCGGGTCACCTCGCCGGCATAGAGCGGCGTGCGGCCATGCGGGTCGAGCAGTTGGCCGCCGGCCTCACGCAGGATGAGATCGGCGGCGGCGATGTCCCAGTCATGCGCATTCGGCTTGACGAAGGTGGCGTCGAGCGTGCCGTTGGCGATCATGGCCAGGCGGTAGGCAAGCGAGGGGCTGTAGGGTGCCCGTACCAGCCGCTTCTGCCAGCCGGGCGGCAGCAGGTCGATCAGCTGCTTCAACCCTGAAATCTCGGCCTTGTCGCCAAGCGTGCGCACGCCAATGCGCTTGCCGTTGCGGAAGGCGCCCTGGCCGGGCAGAGCCCAGTAGGTCTCGTCCATGGCCGGGCATTCGAGCACGCCGGCAAGCGTGCGGCCCTCTTCGACGACGGCGACACTGACGCACCAGGTGCGCTGTCCCTCGAGGAAGCCGCGCGTGCCGTCAATCGGATCGACGACGAAGGTGCGGCGAGCCGAAAGCCGCGCCGAATCGTCGACCGTCTCTTCCGACAGCCAGCCATAGTCGGGCCGCGCCGCCAACAGCGCGCCGCGCAGATAGGCGTCCGCGGCATGATCGGCTTCGCTGACCGGCGAGGTGCCGCCCTTCATCCAGACCTGTGGGCTGTTGCCGAAGTAGCGCATGGCGATCAGACCCGCCTCGCGGGCGGCGTCGCGCAGCAGCGGCAGATCCCCAATGGTGCCGGCAGGGGCAGCGGTCAGTTCAGGCTCCGGCAAGGGTCATGCCTTCGATCAGGAGCGTCGGCGCGGCGGTGCCGAAATTGCGGTCGAGGTCATCGGCCGGCACCATGTTGAGGAACATCGTCTTGAGGTTCGAGGCAATGGTGACTTCGGCGACCGGATAGGCCAGCTCGCCATTCTCGATCCAGAAACCGGAAGCGCCGCGGCTGTATTCGCCGGTCACCATGTCGACGCCCTGGCCGAACACTTCGGTGACATAGAAGCCGCGCTTGAGCGACTTGACCAAATCCTCCGGCGAGCGTTCGCCCGGCTCGATGGCGAGATTGGTGGAGGACGGCGAGACGGAAGAGCCGCTGCGCGAGCCGCGGCCGTTGGTGACAAGGCCGAGTTCCCGCGCGGCCGAAGTCGACAGGAACCAGTGGTTGAGCACGCCCTTTTCGACCATGAGAAGCTTTTCGCCCTCGACGCCCTCGCCGTCAAACGGCCGCGAGGCCTGGCCACGCGGCCTGAGCGGCTCGTCGGTGACGGTGATGGCGGACGCGGCCACCTGCTTGCCCATCATGTCGCGCAGGAACGAGGTCTTGCGCGCCACGGACGCGCCGTTGATGGCGCCGGCAAGATGGCCGGCGATGCCGCGCGCCACGCGCGGGTCGAACACCACGTCGACCGGCCCGGTCGCCGCCTTGCGCGCGCCGATGCGGCGCACGGCGCGTTCGCCGGCCTTGCGGCCGATATCCTCCGGCGCATCGAGATCGGCAAAATGCTGGCGCGAGGAGAATTCATAGTCGCGCTCCATGCCGGTGCCCTCGCCGGCGATGACGCTGGCCGAACGCGAGAAGCGCGAGCCGACATAGTGGCCGATGAAGCCGTGCGAGGTGGCCAGCACGATCCCGCCCAGCCCGGCACTGGCGCCGCTGCCGGCCGAATTGGTCACACCCTTGACGGCAAGTGCCGCCGCTTCGGCCGCAAGGGCTGCTTCCTTCAACTGGTCGGCCGACACTTCGGTGGCGTCGAACAGGTCGAGATCGCGCGTCTGCGTTGCCAGCAGCGCCGGATCGGCCAGACCCTGATAGGGATCCTCGGGCGAGACTTTCGCCATGGCAACGGCGCGTTCGGCCAGTGAGCGCGGATCGGATGCGGCGGTGGCCGAGACGCTCGCCACTTTCCGGCCGACGAAGACGCGCAACGAAACGTCCTCGGCCTCCGACGATTCGGTGGCCTCGACCTTGCCGAGCCGCACCGACACGCCGGTGGAGCGGCCGCGCACCGCAACCGCGTCGGCGGCATCGGCGCCGGCCTTCTTGGCGGCTTCGACCAGCGCCGCGACGCGGTCGGTCAGTTTTTTAGCGTCTGATGTGTCGGCCATGCCTGTGATCCTGCTCGTCGCGGCCAGCGTGCGGCCGCGCCCACCCATCTATTGTTCCGGTCCGGCTTGTGCAATGGCACAGGCTTCAATCAAAATGCGTCGCTGCATGGTTCCCATCGCGAACCCTGTGACGCAAAATCAGTCCGCAGCCCGCACGGAGTACCCTTCATGACGCCTTTCCATCTCGCCTTCCCGGTCCGTGATCTCGATGAAACCCGCACTTTCTATGGCGAAGTGCTGGGCTGCGCGATCGGCCGCTCGTCGGCGACCTGGGTGGACTTCGATCTTTACGGCCACCAGATGTCGGCGCATTTGCGGCCGCAGGCCGCGCAAGCCGCCAGCGACGGCAAGGTCGACGGCATTCTGGTGCCGATCCCGCATTTCGGCGCTGTGCTGCTGATGGATGACTGGCAGCGCCTGGCGACCCGGCTGGAAGCCCGCGACGACATAGACTGGCTGGAGCGGCCAATGGTCCGCTTCAAGGGCGAGCCCGGCGAACAGGCGACGCTGTTCATCCGCGACCCCTCCGGCAACGCCCTGGAATTCAAGGGTTTTCGCTCGCTGGAGCAGGTTTTCGCACACTGAGGCCGGGCACCACGAGGCCGGCGGCTCACGGGCCCGCGACCGGCGTCCAGATCACGTCCTCTATTTTCTGGGCGCCGGTGGCCAGCATCACCAGGCGGTCGAAGCCGAGCGCGATGCCGCTGGCCTGCGGCATGGTGGCAAGGGCGGCAAGAAAGTCCTCGTCCAGCGGGTAGCGCTCGCCATAGATGCGCTCTTTCTCGTCCATTTCGTGGATGAAGCGCCGGCGCTGCTCCTCGGCATCGGTCAGTTCACCAAAGCCGTTGGCGAGTTCGACGCCGCAGCAATAGAGCTCGAAGCGCTCGGCGACGCGCGGGTCGCGCTGGCTCGGCCGGGCGAGGGCCGCCTCGGCGATCGGATATTCGCACAGGATGGTGGCGCGGCCGAGGCCGAGATTGGGCTCGATCTTTTCCACCATCACGCGGCTGAACAGGTCGGCCCAGTTGTCGTCGGGTGCCGTACGCAGGCCCGCTCGCCCCAAGGCGGCGTAAAGCGCGTCCCGGTCGGTGCCGCCATCGGCGCCGACCGTGGCCAGGAGATCGATGCCGGCATGGCGCAAGAAGGCGTCCGCCACCGTCAGCCGTTCCGGCTCGGCAAACGGGTCGCAGTCGCGACCCCGGAACGAAAAGTGTGTCGCCCCTGCCCGCGTCGCGGCCAGCGCCAGCAGGTCGGCGCAATCGCGCATCAGGCTCTCATAGGTCTCGCCCACCCGGTACCATTCGAGCATGGTGAATTCGGGATGATGCAAAGGGCCGCGCTCGCGGTTGCGGTAGACCGGGCCGAGGCTGAAAATGCGCTGTTCCCCTGCGGCGAGCAGCTTCTTGCAGGCGAATTCCGGCGAGGTGTGGAGATAAAGCGGCACGCGCGCGCCATCCGGCCCGACCGCTTCGGTGGCGAAAGCCGCCAGATGCGCCTCATTGCCGGGCGAGACCTGCAGCGCCGCCGTTTCCACCTCGACGAAGTCCCGGGCCGCAAACCACTCCCGCAAAGCCGCGGTCAGCCCGTTGCGCAGCATCAGGCGCGGGCGGCGGTCGGCGTGAACGTCAGGCGTCCACCAGGGCGAAGCGGCGGTCATGGGCGATTTGAAGGCGTGCTGGCGCGCCCCATGTCAGTTTGCAGCGGGGGCTGGCGGTTCGCGCCAAGATGCGCTACCAGCGCCGCACAAGCCGGCAAACGCCCGTCAACTCTCGCAGGATTTAAAACCGTGGTGAAAGTCATCGCCAGTTCGCTCCGCAAAGGCAATGTCGTCGACAAGGACGGCAAGCTTTATGTGATCCTCTTTGCCGAAAACATCCACCCAGGCAAGGGCACGCCCGTGACGCAGCTCGACATGCGCCGCATCGGCGACGGGGTGAAGGTGTCAGAGCGCTACCGCACCACCGAGCAGGTGGAGCGCGCCTATGTCGAGGAGCGCGAGCACACCTTCCTCTACGCCGACGGCGAAGGCTATCACTTCATGAACCCGGAAACCTACGACCAGGTGGCGGTGAGCGAAGCCGTGGTCGGCGACGCAGCACCCTATCTGCAGGAAGGCATGCCGGTGCAGGTCTCGCAGTTCAACGGCATCGCGATTTCCCTGGTCCTGCCGCAGCGCGCCACTTTCGAAGTGGTCGAGACCGAGCCGACGACCAAAGGCCAGACCGCATCGTCGTCCTACAAGCCCGCCGTGCTTTCGAATGGCGTGCGCACCGCCGTGCCGCCGCACATCGCGCCCGGCACCCGCGTGGTGGTGATGACGGCCGATGGGTCTTATGTGGAGCGCGCGAAGGACTGAGGGGTATTCGGCACGTGAGCGAAGCACTACTGCTTGAAACAGTGCTCGCGGTGCCATTGCAAGAAATGAGGATGCGGGCGTTCGAGCGGCCGGCGAGGCGGAAGCGCACGGCGGCTCTTGTTTACGAACCCCTGCACGCTCTCGAGGTCATTGACCTGCCGCGAGATCAGGATTTCCAGATCGTCGGAGAGGCTGATCAATCCGCGATCGAACATCCAATGCGCGGTACCTGATAGTGCGAGCCCATTGTTGACGACATCGGGGCCGTTCGCTTCGACGGGTCGAATATGTGCCGCGGCAACTTCCGCCCGGCCACCGCCATTTATCAACTTCAGTCCCGTGATCGCGCAGCGCTCATCATAGGCCCGCAAGACGATACGGCGGAAAATACGGTCCCGCACGATCCGCGATCCGATGTAACTTATGCGGTCGCGGCTGTGCTCGAACTGGAACGGCGCCTCTTCATCCTGAAAGCCGGATGAAATGCCGATTTCATCGACGCGTGGCAGCAACGGTTCACGGGCGTCAAGGCCCAGATCGAGAATGCGGTTGAGGTCGCCCGGACTGATTGGCCGGACGGCCGATTGAGCGCGACCGGAAATCCGCCCCTCGTCGTTAAGCAAACCTCGCTCAACGAGCCCGTCCGTCCCATTGAATGGAACGGGATTGGCGAAATCGAGGTATGAGCCCGGCTCAATCAAAGCGAGATACATATCAGGCGCCACAGGATCAGGGATAACTTGCTGGACTTTGGCTAGAGCAAAATAGCCACGGGTATAGTCTACTTTTCTAGGTTCATAGTAGATGATCCAATCGCCGACGCATGCTTCCACACGACGCAGATACTGGCTGGGGAACTGATATCGCTCAGCGGGGCTGTCATCGTAGATCGAATCCGAGCGATGGATGAAGACCCCGAATCCCATGATCTGCCTGTAACTTTGGGGACACCTCGGCGACATGTAGCATCAAAATTCCTAGGAGCTTATCTAGATTAGAGAAACTCCCTCTCTGATAAACCGCTTTTTTCACGGAGCCTGTAGCAAAAGGCTCATCTGGTTCGTCCTTTGAGCGAAAAGGAGAACACCATGAGAAAACTCATCGTCACCGAGTTCATCAGCGTCGACGGTATTGCCGAGGTCGAGAAATTGCCAGGCGTGACCTGGAACGACGAGATGAACAGGTTCAAGGAGGATGAACTTGCCGACAGCGGCGCCATGCTTTTGGGGCGCACGACCTATGAGATCTTCGCCGGCTCATGGCCTGGGGAAACCGGGGATTTTGCCGACCGGTTCAACGCGCTGCCGAAATACGTCGTTTCGACCAGCCTGAAGGCGCTCGACTGGAAGCCGGCCGAATTGCTGAAGGGGTCCCTGCCGGACGCGGTGAGGGCGCTGAAGCAAGGCAGCGGCGGCAACATCTATGTGCATGGCAGCCTCAGCGTCGCGCAGGAATTGCTGCGCCACGGGCTGGTCGACCGCGTCAGGCTGCTCAGCTATCCCGGCGCCGTCGGCCAGGGCAAGCCGCTGTTCCCGCCGGGCGAACAAGTGGCGCTCGAGCTGATTTCGGCCGCGCCGTTCAGCAACGGCGTTGTTGCGCTGGAGTATGCGCCGGCGAAGTCTTAGCGGGCTTCCAGGCGACCTCGACACGGGACCGCCAATTGCGGCGTGCCACCGCTCAACCGGCCTTCTTCCCTCGCCTCCCCTTGATGGCAGCGCCATTGCGCGCCTCCACCACTCGCTCCACCTCGCGCTTCAGCTGATCCTTGATATCAGCCGTCTCGTTCATCAGCGCGTCGATCTTCAGGAAATCGAGCACGCGGTATTTCGACACCGCCGGGCGGACCAGTATGTCGGGGCGGCATTGTTTCAGCTTGTTGGCGATGATCGACTGCATCATCAGCTGGGTGGCGCCGAACATCAGGTCGACGGAGGTGGGGTGCTTGCGGTCGGCCTCTTCCGGCGCACCGACGACGTCGACGCCGATGATGATGTCGGCGTCGTTCTCGATGAGATCGAAGGGCACCGGGTTGTAGATGCCGCCGTCGATCAGCAGCCTGCCGTCGCGCGTCACCGGGCGGAACACGGCGGGAATGGCGGCCGAGGCGGCGAGCGCGGAGTGCAGGTCGCCTTCGTCGAACACGGCGAGCTTGTGGCCGAAATAGTCGGTCGCGGTCACCTTCAGCGGGATCTTCAGTTCGGCGAAGGTTTCGGGAATGGCCTCGGGCAGGAACGCCTTCAGGATACGCTCGACATTGAACTGGCTGACCCGGATGCCGTTCTGCATGGCCTCCGCGATCGTGCCCGGGCGCGCGCGCCACATGCGGCTCGCCACTTCGGCGCGGCGGCCAAGGATCGAGCGGGCATAGTCGTGGATGTCCTTGCCGGTCATGCCCGCGGCCATGCCGGCGCCCATGATGGCGCCGATCGACGAGCCGGCGATCGCCACCGGCTTGATGCCGAGCTCGTCCAGCGCCTCGATGACATGGATATGCGCCAGGCCCCGCGCGCCGCCGCCGCCGAAAGCTATGCCGAAGGTCGGGCTCATCCCTTGCCGGCTCCGGCCAGCGGCGGCCCGACCACCATGATGGTCGGCTCGGCCGTCAGCAGCTTTTTCGCCGCCGCCTTGACCTGGTCGAGCGTCACCGCGTTGATGTAGCCGGCGCGGCGCTGCATGTAGTCGATGCCGAGATCGTCGAGCTGCAATTCGACCAGCGTCGCGGCGATGGAACTCGAAGAGTCCAGATTGGTGATGGCGTAGGCGCCGATCAAATATTTCTTGGTCGCCGCCAGTTCAGCCTCGGTCGGACCTTCCTCGGCCAACCGCCTGGCGACATCGCGCACGATGCCGAGCGTCTCGGTCGCGCGGTCGGAGCGCGTGCCGGTGGTGACGATCAGCGCATTGGCATGGTCCTGGTTGACCAGCGAGGAATTGACGCTGTAGGCCAGCCCGCGCTTTTCGCGCACCTCCGCGAACAGGCGCGAGGTGAAGGTGCCGCCGCCAAGGATTTCGTTCATCAGCACAGAGGGGAAGAAATCCGCCGACTTGCGCTTCACGCCCGGCCAGGCGAGCTGCAGCGAGGTCTGCGGCAGATCGTAATTGACCTCGACGCGCTGCGCCAGCTGCGGCTCGACATCGGCGACCTGGGCGAGCGCCTGGGTCTGCGGCAGGTCGCCGAACACCATGTCCAACTTCTTCTTCAGCGTCTCGGGATCGATGGCCCCGACCACGGCGACATGCAGGCCGCCGCGCGCGAACACCGCCTTGTGCAGGGCCTTCAGATCGTGCTGCGTGATGGCGGCGATGCTCTGCCTGGTGCCCTGGTCGGAGCGCGAATAGGGATGGTCGCCATAGACGGCGCGCGCCCATTTGTGCTGCGCCACCGTGTCGGGATCGTTCTCGTTGGCGATGATGCCGGACAGGATCTGGGCGCGAATGCGGTCGATCGGCGCCTGGTCGAAGCGCGGCTCGTTGACCGCCAGCCGTAACAGGTCGAAGGCCTCGTCGCGCTGCTCGGCCAGCATGCGCATGGAGCCATAGACGCCGTCGCGGGTCTCCTCGAAGCTCATCTCGGCGCCGGCATCGTCGAGCCTGATCTGGAAGGCTTCCGAATCGAGAGACCCGGCGCCCTCGTCGAACAGGCCAGTCATCAGATTGGCCAAGCCCTCCTTGCCCACCGGATCCTGCGTCGAGCCGCCGCCGAAGACGAAACGGACGGCGACGATCGGTACGGAATAATCCTCGACCAGCCAGGCGGTGATGCCTTTTGGCGAGGTGACCTGCTGGATGTCCATGGCGCGGGCGGCCAGTGCCGGCAGGATCAGGAAGAGGATGGAGAGGAAGAGGGTCGCGAGGGCGTGCAGGGCCTTGCCTTCTCCCCTTGTGGGAGAAGGTGGATCGGCGCGCAGCGCCGAGACGGTTGAGGGGTGGGTGAAGGATCGCCGTCCCCGCGAAGCTGGAACACCTCTCATCCGACCTCGCTTCGCGAGGCCACCGCCCCGGGGCGAGCCACAGGTCTCACCCCGTCCTTCGGACCCCACAAGGGGAGTAGGGGGAGCCTGCCGGGGAGAAGTCAACCCGCCACCAAACTGGTTCGTCATCATCAGTTCCCCGCCTGTTGCTGCGGCAAGAGATAGCCTGATGTCGAGCGAGCGAGCACCAGATAGCGTGCGGCGACGGCCTTGACCTCGTCCGCCGTGACCTTGCGGATGCGGTCCGGCCATTGCTGGACGTCCTGCACATTGCCGCCGGTGGCCAGCGTCGAGCCATAAATCTCGGCCATGGAATCCTGCTTGTCGCGGGCAAAGACCATCGACCTGATGTAGCGGTCCTTGGCCTTTTCCAGCTCATCCGGCGTGACGCCGCTGGTGGCGATGCGCGCCACTTCCGCATCGACCGCGGCTTCGACGTCGGCCAGCTTGGCGTCGCCGCGCGGTGCGCCATAGACGGTGAAATTGGTGTCGTCGTGCATGGTGCCCTGGAAATACGCGCCGGCATTGGAAGCGATGCCTTGCTGGACCACCAGCGCCTGGTAGAGCCGGCTTCGGTTGCCGCCGCCGAGGATTTCGGCGAGCAGGTCGAGCGCCTCGGCCTCGCCCGGCTTGGCTGTGTGATAGGACGGCACCACCCATTGCGTCGAGAAACTCGGCACGCTGACGCGGGCGTCGGTGAGCGTGACCGTACGCTTGGTGTTCTGCTCCGGCTCGACCGGGCGTATGCGCGGCGGCAGGTCCGGTCCGCGCGCCACCTTGCCATAGGTCTTCTCGGCCAGCGCCTTGACCGTCTCCGGCTCGACATCGCCGGCCACGATCAGCACGGCGTTGTTGGGCCGGTAGTATTTGTCATAGAAGGCGGTGGCGTCGGTGCGGTTGAGCTGCTCCATCTCCTGCATCCAGCCGATGACCGGAATGCGATAGGGCTGGTTCTGCCACAGCGTGGCATCGACTTCCTCGTCGAGCACCGCCTGCGGATTGTTGTCGATGCGCGAGCGGCGCTCCTCGAGGATGACATCGCGCTCGGTCTTGATGACATCGTCGGTGAGGATGAGGTTGCGCATGCGGTCGGCCTCGAAACCCATCATCTGCTCGAGCGCCGAGGGCGCCACCGTCTCGTGGAAAGCGGTGTAGTCGTAGGAGGTGAAGGCGTTGTTGGAGCCGCCAATGTCGGAGACCGCGCGGTCGAACTCGCCGGCGGCGTGATTTGTCGTCGCCTTGAACATCAGATGCTCGAAGAAATGGGCGATGCCGGATTTGCCGGGCGGCTCGTCGGCGCTGCCGATCTTGTACCACACCATATGGGTGACGATCGGCGCGCGATGATCGGGAATGACGACCACTTCCATGCCGTTATCGAGCAGGAAATCCGTCACCTTGAACTCGGCCGGCGTCTTGTCGGGCGACGCGGTGCCGTCGGCCAGAACGGGGCCGGTGAACGTGAAGGCCAGCGAGGTTGCCAGCAGTATCGTCCTCAGCCATTCAGCCCTGGATGTCATCAATGGCTCCGGTTTTCTCTTCAAGACGATAGGCAAGGTGCGGGCGACAAGCAAAGTGAATTGTTGTTGCCGGCAAAGGCGGCGGCAAAGAGGCCGCCGCTCGACGCAGGCGTGTCACGCGGCCTCGATGAAGCGGATTATGGTTTCGCCATAGTTGCGCTCGTCCAGCACCGAAAAGCCGGGGCCAGGTTCGAAGGGAACCGCCGCCGTCTCCTCGACCACGCACAACGCGCCGGGGCGCAGCCAGCCGCCGGCTTTCGCCGATTGCAAGGCACGTTCGCCCAGCCCCTTGCCATAGGGCGGGTCGGCGAAGACCAGGCCGAAGGGCGCCAGCGTGCCCGCCTCGCCAAGGCCGGTGGCGTCGCGGCGAAATATCTTGGTGCGGCCGGTCAGGCCGAAGGCCTCGACATTGTCGCGGATCAGGCCGCGGCCTTCGGCCGATTCCTCGATGAAGACGCCATAGGACGCGCCGCGCGACAGCGCTTCCAGACCAAGCGCCCCGGTGCCAGCGAACAGGTCCAGCACGCGCGCGCCGTCCAGCTGTTCCGCAAAGCGATGCGCCAGCACGTTGAAGACGGCCTCGCGGGTGCGGTCGGTCGTCGGACGGATGGCGCTGCCGCGGGGCGTCGCCAGCGGACGCCCACGAAACTCACCGCCGACGATTCTCATCTTGTGCGGGGCCCCTTGGGGCCGCTGCGTGGCCGTTCGCCGCCAGCCGGACGCTCGCCACGCAGCTTGCCGAACGGCTTTGCGCCGCCCGGTTTGCCAGCGGGCTTGCCATAGGATGGCTTGAACGAGGCCTTGCGCGCCTTGGCCTCAGCCGCCTTGGCGGCGTCGGCTTCCGCCCTGCCCTTGCCGATCGGCCGGGCCCCGGGCGCCATCCAGACATTGGCCTTGCGCTGGCCGGGCGGCTCGATCGGCCTCTGCTCGCGCTCGGATTTCTTGCCGCCAAAACCGCCGCGAGGCTTGTCGCCGAAGCCACCACGCGGTTTGTCGCCGAAACCGCCGCGTGGCTTGTCGCCGAAGCCGCCGCGTTCGGGTCGGGGCCCGCGTTCGCCAAAGCTCTTTTCCGGCCGCTCGCCCCTGTCGGGACTGGTCGACAGTTTGCCGAGCGCTTCGTCGCGGCTGCCTTCGCGGCGCTTGCGGTTCTTGATCAGCCCACCCTCGCCGATCGGCCGGCGCTCGCCATCGCGGGTGAATTTCGGCCGCTCAGGTTCCGGCTCGCGAACCTCGGTGCGCCGCACCGGCTTGTTGGAAAACGGCTTTGCTATTTCGGCGTCGAAATTGGCGCCGGATTCCTCCACCAGGCGCTCGCCAAGCTGGTCGCGTAGCACGCGGCCCTTGATCTCCAGCACGTGGCCTTCGGGAAGATCCTCGAGCTGGAACGGGCCATAGGAGATGCGGATCAGCCGGGTCACGTCGAGGCCGAGCGCGCCGAGGATGTTCTTCACCTCGTGGTTCTTGCCTTCGCGCAGGCCGATCGTCAGCCAGGCATTGGAGCCCTGCTCGCGGTCGAGGCTCGCTTCGATGGCGCCGTAGAAGACGCCGTCGACGGCAATGCCTTCGCGCAGGCCGGCAAGCGCGCTTTCCTCGACCTTGCCGTGGACGCGCACGCGGTAGCGGCGCAGCCAGCCGGTAGCAGGCAGTTCGAGCACGCGCGACAGGCCGCCATCATTGGTGAGCAGCAGCAGCCCTTCGGTGTTGATGTCGAGCCGGCCGATGGTCATCAGCCGCGGCAATTCGGCGGGCAGCACGTCGAAGACGGTCTTGCGGCCTTCGGGATCGCGGTTGGTGGTGACGACGCCGGCCGGCTTGTGGAACAGGAACAGGCGCGTGCGCTCGATCGGCGGGATCTCCATGCCGTCGAGATGGATGATATCACCAGGCATCACGTTGAAGGCCGGCGAAGTCAGGGCGCGGCCATTGACCTTGACGCGGCCTGCGGCAATCAGTTCCTCGGCGTCGCGGCGCGAGGCAAGCCCGGCGCGCGCCAGCCGCTTGGCGATGCGTTCGCCGGCCTCTTCCGTGGCCTCCGCGGGACGCGGGCGCGGCTTGAAGCCGGCCGATGCCCCTTGGGGCCGGTCACTGAAATCACGCTTGGGGCGGTCACCGCCAAAGTCGCGCTTGGGCCGGTCGGCAAAGTCACGCTTCGGGCGATCGCCGAAATCGCGCTTGGGACGGTCGAAGCGCTTTTCGCCACCCTCCGCCGATGCGGCAACCGGACGATCGCTACGCGGTGCGTAGGGCTTGCGCGGCCCTTCGCGCTTCTCATACGGCTTGCGCTCGCCCTCGGCCGCCATCGGACGGTCGCCACGCGGCGCGTAGGGCTTGCGCGGTCCTTCGCGCTTTTCGTAGGGCTTGCGCTCGCCTTCGGCCGCCATCGGCCGGTCGCCGCGCGGCGCGTAGGGTTTGCGCGGTCCCTCGCGCTTCTCGTAGGGCTTGCGCTCGCCCTCGGCCGCCACGGGCCGGTCGCCGCGCGGCGCATAGGACTTGCGCGGTCCTTCGCGCTTCTCGTAGGGCTTGCGCTCGCCCTCAGCCGCCGTCGGTCGATCGCCACGCGGTGCGTAAGGCTTACGTGGGCCTTTGCTGAATGGCTTGTCGCCACCCTTGAAGTCGCGCTTCGGGCGTTCGCCCTCGGCGGCCATCGGCCGATCGCCGCGCGGCGCATAGGGTTTCTTGGCGCCGAAGGATGGCTTCCTGTCGCCTCGCGGGGCCGCAGGTTTCTTGCCCGGGCCTTTTTGGCGCGGAGATTTCTTGTCGTTGTCGTCCATGTGGCCTTTGTCCGTTTGCGCTGCTACAGCGTGGCGCATCCTTTCGGGCGCGCAACGAACGCTGTAGCACTTTGATTTGGCGCATGATCTTTTCCGAAAATCGAGTCCGATTTTCGGGTTGATGCGCTCCATAACAGGATCGCGGGAGTTTGTCAGGGAAAAGTGGAAACCGGTTTTCCCGGGAAGACAAACGAAAACCAAAAGCCAGGAGTGGCGAGGAGATAATCGGAATGGAAACCGCGTGAAGCGGCCGGATTTCATGGCGCTGGCCCTGCATGAGGCTGAAGCGGCAGCCTTGCGCGGCGAAGTGCCGGTCGGCGCCGTCATCGCCAACGGCAGCACGGTCGTCGCAAAAGCCGGCAACCGCACCCGCGAGCTTGCCGACCCGACGGCGCATGCCGAGATGCTGGCCATCCGCGAAGCCTGCGGCAAGCTCTCGAGCGAGCGGCTGACCGGCCACGATCTCTATGTGACGCTGGAACCTTGCGCCATGTGCGCCGGCGCCATCTCCTTCGCCAGGCTGCGCCGTCTCTACTTCGGCGCCGCCGACGAAAAGGGCGGCGCGGTGGTCAATGGCGTACGCTTCTTCGCCTCGCCGACCTGCCACCACACGCCCGAAATCTATCCGGGCATGGGCGAGACCGAGGCTGCCCTGTTGCTCAAGGAATTTTTCAGGGAACGTCGCGACTGAACCGCGCCGCGCCGCCCAAAAAAGGCAGCGCTGACCATTCTTACAGGGACGGCAACCAGTCGAACCAGCCGGACTTCTTGCCTTCCGCCTCTTTCTTCAGGCGGCGTTCCTTCTTGTATTCGTCCTCGCCGAGTTCGTTCTGCGGCGCCGTGTCGGCCGCGACGCGATAGGCCAATGGCGGCTCGCTCAGATATCTGCGGGTGTTGGGGTCGCCCTGCTTGCTCACGGCAAGACGACGCTGAATCTCGGCGGCGCGGCCCTTGTCGGAATCAGCAGGCGTCCAGGCCGGCGGGTGGCTGGAGCCAGAATCAGCCATCGCCTTCTTGACCGAGGCCGGATCGGTCTGCACATCGTCGACGATCTCCGCCTGATAGCTCGGATCGTTCTGGTGGGCGGTGGCGTCGGCGCGCAGGCGCGCGCGGCGCTGCTCGGGCGATTCGGGCCATTGGGCGCTTGCCGTCTGGATGCTTTCCTGCGGTGCGGGAAGCGCTTCCTTCTGTCCCGGAGCGGGCTTCACCAAGGTGGGGCGCGGCTTGTAGTCGATCGGATCCTTGCGCTTCGGCGCGAAGGAGACGGCGCCGGTGAGATCGCCGGCCAGCTGTTCGGCAGCGGTCTTGTCGGTGCCATAGGTCGGAGAGCCCATGCAGCCGGATAGAGCGAGGCCCGATGCGACAAGCGGCGCCAGCAGCGCAAGGCGCGCCTTATATCTCTCGGTCATGCCAAAAAGTCCCACTCTAGACAGCCTCTCGATCGCCACCGGTCTTATGACCGGTCCCCATCGTCCAAGCACTTGCGACGGAAATCCGGCGACAATTTGTCTTCCGGAGTTTCGCGTGTTTACCTCAACCGCTCGTTAAGGGCAACGTACGGGCGGATTTGCACCGCCCGGCGTGGCATTTGTGCACTATCAAGCGACATGCAGCTAAAGCCGGCCGAGCGCCTTCAGTTCATGCAGCACGGCGGCATCGCGAGCGGAGACATCGGGAAATGCAGGATCCTGCCCGACATCGGCCGTGTAACGCCAGGAACGCGCGCATTTGACGAGGCCGCGATCCTCGGCCTTCTCGACCACCACGGCGACGCCCTTGACATCGTCGAGGGTGAAGGCGCCTTCCGGCGCCTGACCATGGGCAATGACGAGATCGCTGGTGATCGCCATCTCGGCCATGTCGACATCCGATATCGCCGCTTCGAGCGCTGCGTCGTTGATGGTGACGACGGGCACCGCTTCCAGCGAGGAGCCGATCACCTTCTGGGCACGCGCGATCTCGAGCGCACCGGTGACGACGCGGCGCACCTGCCGCACCTTGCGCCATTTTTCCGCCAGCGCCTCATTCTTCCAATCCGCCGGGATTTCCGGGAACTGGTCGAGATGCACCGACGCGGCATCCGGATGCCGGTCGAGCCAGGCCTCTTCCATGGTGAAGGGCAGCATCGGCGCCAGCCATTTCACCAGGCAGTCGAAGAGGTGGCGCACCACCTGCACCGAGGCCTTGCGCTTCATGCTCGACGGCGCGTCGCAGTAGAGCGCGTCCTTGCGGATGTCGAAATAGAAGGCCGACAGCTCGACCACCATGAAATCGACGAGCGCGCGGGTGATGCGCTTGAACTCGAAGGCGTCGTAACCCTGGCGCACCACCTCGTCGAGCTCGGCCAGCCGATGCAGCATCAGCCGCTCCAGCTCCGGCATCGCTTCCAGAGGCACGGTCTCGCCATCGTCATGGGCGAGCGTTCCCAGCATCCAGCGGATGGTGTTCCTGAGCTTGCGGTAGGCGTCGATATTGGTCTGCAGCACGTTCTTGCCGAGCCGCTGGTCTTCCCAATAGTCGGTCGTCACCACCCACAGGCGCAATATGTCGGCGCCGGATTGCTTGATGACGTCCTGCGGCACCACCGTGTTGCCGAGCGACTTCGACATCTTGCGTCCGTCCTCGTCCATGGTGAAGCCATGGGTGACGACGGTGTCGTAGGGCGCCCTGCCCCTTGTGCCGCAGCTTTCGAGCAGCGAGGAATGGAACCAGCCGCGATGCTGGTCGGACCCTTCGAGATAGACGTCGGCCGGCCATTTCAAGTCGGGACGGTCCTCCAGCGTGAAGACATGCGTCGAGCCCGAATCGAACCAGACGTCGAGGATGTCCATCACCTGCTTCCACCGGGACCCATCGTGGTTGCCGAGAAAGCGTTCCTTGGCGCCGGCCGCGAACCAGGCATCGGCGCCCTCTTCCTCGAAGGCGTCCATGATGCGCCGGTTGACCGCCTCGTCCTTCAGCACGTTGCCGTCCTCGTCGGCGAAGACGGCGATCGGCACGCCCCAGGCGCGCTGGCGCGACAGCACCCAGTCAGGGCGCTCCTCGATCATGGCGCGGATGCGGTTCTGGCCGGCGGCTGGCACGAAGCGCGTGTCGTCGATGGCCTTCAAGGCGCGGCTGCGCAATGTCGTGCCGTCGCCGAGGTCCTTGTCCATGTAGACGAACCATTGCGGCGTGTTGCGGAAGATCACCGGCTTCTTCGACCGCCAGGAATGCGGGTAGCTATGCTTCAGGCGGCCGCGCGCGAACAAGGCATTGCGCTTGATCAGCTCGTCGATGACCGCCTGATTGGCGTTGCCCTTCTTGCCATTGTCGTCGATGACACGCGCCGCCCCGCCCTCGCGATCCGGGCCGAAGCCAGGCGCATCCCTGGTGAAGAAGCCGGCATCGTCGACCGTAAAGGGGATCACGGTGTCGATGCCGCGTGCGCGCAGTTGGGGCGCGGCGTCCATCCAGGCGTCAAAATCCTCGCGGCCGTGGCCGGGTGCGGTGTGGACGAAGCCGGTGCCGGCATCGTCGGTCACATGGTCGCCCGCAACCATCGGCACCGGGAACTCGTAACCGCCGCCGAGCCCCTTGAACGGGTGCGAAAGCACAAGATTTCCAAGCTGTTCGGCGCTGACGCCGTGAAGGCGCTTCAAGGTGACCTTGGCCTTGGCCTGGCTTTCCTCGGCCAGGGCGTCGGCGAAGATCAGCTTCTCACCCGGCTGCGGGCCAAACGCGTTCTCGGCCGCCGTCACCTCGTAGAGGCCATAGGCAACGCGCGGCGAATAGCTGACGGCGCGGTTGCCCGGGATGGTCCACGGCGTCGTCGTCCAGATGACGACATGGGCGTCCAGCAGATCCAGCGACCGTCCGCTCAGGTCCGGATTGAGTTCCGCCGGCTGTCCGTCCACGACATTGGCGACGACAAGATTGGCCACCGGAAACTTCGCCCAGATCGTGTCTGACTCATAATCCTGGTACTCGATCTCGGCCTCGGCCAATGCGGTGCGCTCGACGACGCTCCACATCACCGGCTTCGAGCCGCGATAGAGCTGGCCCGACAAAGCGAATTTCAACAGTTCGCCGGCGATGCGCGCCTCGGCGTGGAAAGCCATCGTCGTATAGGGGTTCTTGAAGTCGCCGATGACGCCAAGCCGCTGGAACTCACCGCCCTGCACCGAGATCCAGTGCGCGGCGAACTCACGGCATTCCTTGCGGAACTCGTTGACCGGCACCTCGTCCTTGTTCTTGCCCTTGGCGCGGTACTGCTCCTCGATCTTCCACTCGATCGGCAGGCCGTGGCAGTCCCAGCCAGGCACGTAGTTGGAATCATAGCCGCGCATCTGGAACGAGCGGGTGATGACGTCCTTGAGGATCTTGTTCAGCGCATGGCCGATATGGATGTTGCCGTTGGCGTAGGGCGGGCCGTCATGCAGCACATATTTCGTACGGCCGGCGGCACTCTCGCGCAGCTTGGCGTAGAGGTCCATGTCCTGCCAGCGCTTGACCAGCACCGGCTCCTTCTCGGGCAAGCCGGCGCGCATCGGGAAATCCGTCTGCGGCAAATAAAGCGTCTTGGAATAGTCGATCGTTTCAACAGTGTCGGTCATTGATCTGCCATCTGCGTAGCCCCGTCGGCACAAAGCCCGGGCGTTGAGGTCTTTGATTGATGCCTATCGTTTTCCCAAAACCGGACCCACTTTTTGGGCGATATGCGTCGATGTTCTGAAAAAAGCGCGAGGGCGCGCGCGAAACTCCCGGCGGTTCCGGCGGCGCTCAGGCCACCCGGAACACCGGGCCAGTAATTCGTATCGCGATCGCGAAAAGGCGCGAAAAGCTCATCATGGCGTGGCTTTTAGCGGAGATGGGCGCAGGAATAAAGCGTCTCGTTCGATTCGCCTACATCTTGAAGTCGAAGCGATAGGTGGTCGACACACCGACCATGAACTGGTTGCGGTCCCCGCGCTCCCTGACCAGGCTGGAATCGGCCGCCGGACCCTCCAGGCGCGAATATTCGCCGAACAGGCTAGCGGTCATCGGATCGGTCACCTTCCAGGTCACCGCGCCGCCGAGGCCGACGGATTTCAGGCCGCCGCCGGGGTTGTACTGGCTCAGGCCCGAGGCAACGGCTTCCTGCGCATTGACGCCATAATAGGCGTCGAAATAGTTCGCCGAAGCAAAGGACACGCGCGGGCCGCCCGAAATCCTGACGGTTGGCGTCACATCGTAGAAGGCGTCGGCGGCGATATCGGCGACAAAGCCGTTATGGGCACGGATGCCATGCCGCAATTCGGCGCGCGCGCGCATCCAGTCTGTCGGATAGAATTCGAAGAAACCGCCGACTTCGCCGCCCCAGCGAACCGGATCGAGTCCCTTGAGTTCGTCATCGCTGCTGCGTGAAAACAGGAACTTGCCGGTCAGGCCGGCGCGGACGCCGCCATCATCGACAAGCGCCAGCGAAATATTGTCGTTGCGCGAGGTGAAGCGAGCCTGGGGACCAGCCTTGCCCAGGGAGATGATGGGCTGGGCGCTGAGCATGTATTTCTTGCCGCCTTCGAAATTCGGCGCGACGAGGCCCGTGGCGCCAACCGTCAGATACCAGTCGCCGGACAGCCAGCCGAAGGGGCCGTCGCCAGCCTCGGCCGCGCCCGACGTGGCCAGCATCACGGTAGCCAAGGCTGCAGAAATCTTCCCGACCGGACTCATGGCCACTCCACTAACACGATACAACTGTCCTTCGGTGACAGCTTTGACGAGGCTTTGGTAAAATTTGATTTAAGGTCGAGACATCCCCTCGCATTGCTTGCCCATCCGGCTCACCTCGGCTGGACGCGGGCCGGCACCGGGGATAACTTCATTGGATGCTGGCGGTCCTCAACGGAGGTGGCGACATGACCTTACACGGCGATACACTGAAGAACGCGATCGGCCAGACGCGGGAAAAGTGGGGATGGTTTGTCGGCCTGGGCGTGGTGCTGCTGATCCTCGGCGGCATTGCCTTCGGCAATCTGTTCATCGCCACGGTGGCTTCCGTCTATGTCGTCGGCTGGCTGATGCTGGTGGCCGGCATCATCGAGATCATGCATGCCTTCGGGGTCAAGACCTGGAGCCGCTTCTTCTACTGGCTGCTTAGCGGGCTGCTTTACGCGGTCGCCGGGTTTTTCGCCTTCGACAATCCGCTGCTGGCGTCGGCGGTGCTAACCTTCCTGCTGGCCGTTGCGCTCGTCGCCTCCGGCGCGCTGCGGGCCTGGGTCGGCTACAGCCACCGTCCGGAACAGGGCTGGGGCTGGATCGTCGCGGCAGGCCTCATCAGCGTGCTTGCCGGCCTGATCATCGCCATGGGTTGGCCGGTCAACAGCCTGTGGGTGCTCGGAATGTTCCTGGCGATCGACCTGATCTTCCAGGGCTGGACCTTCATCGCGGTCGGCCTGGCGCTGAAAAAGTAGCGTCTTGCTTGAGCATGATCTTGTCCGAAAACCGGTATCCACCACTTTTCAGGATCATGCTTAGAAGGCAATGGCCGCGTCGAGCCGCGAAAGCGACTTGACGCCGGCGAGCAGCGCGCGGGCTTCGGCTTCATCGCGCTTCATCTGCACCACCAATGCATCGAGGCCGTCGAATTTGGTCTCGCTGCGCAGGAAACCGAAGAACGAGACCTCGCAGGTCTCGCCGTAGAGATCGCCGGAAAAATCGAAGACAAAGGTTTCCAGAAGCGGTGCGCCATTGTCGTCGACGGTCGGGCGGCGGCCGAAGCTGGCGACGCCGTCATGCAACGTGCCGTCGGCGCGCCGGAAGCGGACGGCATAGATCCCTTCCTTGAGGGTGGCTTCGGCGGGAAGCCTCATATTCGCCGTGGGAAAGCCGAGCGTTCGCCCGAGCTGCTGGCCGCCGACGACTTCGCTTTCCACCGTGAAGCGATAGCCGAGCAGACCGGCGGCCTCGGCCACTCCGCCATCGCAGAGCAAGGCCCGGATCCGGCTCGACGAAACCACCTCGGCGCCCTCGTCGCGAAAAGCGTCGACGAGCGTGACGCCGAAGCCGTGGCGTTCGCCGGCTGCCATCAGATAGGCCGGCCCGCCCTGGCGGTCCTTGCCGAAATGGAAATCGAAACCGGTCACGGCGTGGGTGATGCCAAGCGTCCTCTCCAGCACGTCGGTGACGAAGGCTTCCGCCGACAGCGCGGCGAAGTCGCGCGTGAACGGCTGCTCGACGAGCGCGGCAAAGCCCAGCAGGGACAAGAGCCGCGCCTTCATCGGCGGCGGGGTCAGCACGAACAGCGGCAAATCGGGCCTGAAGACCTTTCGCGGGTGCGGTTCGAAACTCAGCACGAGGGCTGGCACGTCACGCCGCACAGCCTCGGCCAACGCCCGTTCGAGCACGGCCTGGTGACCACGGTGGACGCCATCGAAATTGCCGATCGCGACAACGCCGCCACGCAGATCGGCGGGCAGCGGCGCGGTCGCGGTGAGATGCTGGAAGCCTACCATCGCCACCTACTGCAGTCTGACCATGACGGCCACCGGACGATAGCCATGCCGTTCCAGGAAGAGCCCGAGCCTGGCCGGATCCGGCCGGGTTGCATCGCCGTAGTCGCGGGCATGGATGCCGCCGGAGACATAAAGAACGTCGAAACCATTGTCGGCCGCGCCCTTCACGTCGGTCATCATCCCATCGCCGATGGCCAATACCCGGGAACGCTCGACCGGCCGGCCAAGCACCTCCGCCACCTCCTTCATCGCCAGGTCATAGATCGGCGCGTAGGGCTTTCCCGCGATCAGCGTGCGGCCGCCGAGCTGGGCATAGTCGCGCGCCAAGGCGCCGGCGCACCAGATGATGCGCTCGCCGCGCTCCACCATGATATCGGGATTGGCGCAGATGAACGGCAGGTTCCTAGCGCGCAATCGGCGCAGAAGTTCCGTATAATCCTGAGGCTTCTCGACCTCGTCATCGAACAGCCCGGTGCACACAACGCCGGCGGCCTCGAATTCCTCGACGAGCTCGACATCCAGGCCGTCATAGAGGGTCAGATCGCGGTCGGCGCCGATGTGGAAGATCTTGCGTGGGCCTTCCGCGATCAGGTCGCGGGTCACGTCGCCCGAGGTCACCACACGGTCGTAAGCTGACGGCGGAACACCGATCACACTCATCTGAGCCACGACATCGGCGCTGCGGCGGGGCGAATTGGTGATGAGAACAACGGGAATACCGGCTGCCCTTGCCCTGGCCAGCGCCGCTGCAGCCGCCGGGAAATGCCATTCGCCATTGTGCACCACGCCCCAGACATCGCAAAGAATTGCCGAATAGGCTTTTGAGACGTCTTCGAGCGAGCCGACGATGTCAGGCGAATCCGCCATGCCGTTTCCTTCAATATGAGCGTTGCGAGTGCCGCAGCCGACGGTTCGCCGCAGCGGGTTCGAATTATCCGAACCGATCCATGCTGTCACCAGCTTTCACCTGGAGATCGGCGCGAAGGCGCCCCTGTGTGCCCAAACGGCGCTATCAGCAGGCACTGAAAGCCGCGGCTGGACAGCGTTTGGTTAACGCGCGTTGAAAGGGCGGCTCGGCCTTGGACATATTACGGCAACCTGAAATTTAACGATTTATGACAGGGTCCGCACCGATTATCGATTTGGCGGGGGTATTTTGCGGCAATGATCCGGAGATTCGGAAGCGATCGGCGTGGCAATTACGCGCTCATGACCGTCATCGCCATGGTACCGCTCATGGGCGGCCTGGCGATCGGCATCGACTACACCGAAATGACGCGGCAGCGACAAAACGCCTTGAACGCCCTGGACGCCGCCGGCGTCGCCACTGCCCAGCAGATCGTTGCCGGCGCCACCGACGCCGATGCCAAGGCGTATGCCAAGAATTTCTTCGAAGCCAATCTCGCGCATATCGATCCAGCCAACACCACGCTGGCCGTAACGCTGCCCAACAACAATACCGGCGGCGGCACCTTGAAGCTGTGTAGCACCCTGACCTACAAGCCCTACTTCCTGCCGACGGCAAAAGTGCTGTTGGGTGGCAGCACCGCCAACAGCGACATCAGCTTCGGCGCATGCTCCGAAGTCCGCCTGAAGAATACGCTGGAAGTGTCGCTGGTGCTCGACAATTCCTATTCGATGACGGAACTCGGCAAAGGATCCAACAAGGTGCGGTTCGACCTTCTCAAGAGCGCCGCGAAGCAGCTCGTCGACCAGCTGGCAGGCCAGGCGCAGATGATGAAGCAGGTCACCAATCCGGTCCAATTCAGCCTGGTCCCCTTCGCTGCGTCGGTCAATGTCGGCTCTGCCAATGCCTCGGCGACATGGATGGACACGACCGGCATCTCGCCGATCCACCATGAGAATTTCGACTGGACGACCATGAGTTCTTCCTCCACCAAGTACGCCCAAAACATCGGCGGGGTCTGGTATGCGAAAGGCAGCGGCTGGGACGCAAGCCAGAAGGACCTGCCGCTGACCCGCTTCTCCATCTACAACCAGATGAAACGCACGGCCACGGCCACCTATGTCGCGCAGTTCAAATGCACCGCGACCTATTCCAACGGCTCATGCCGGACCTGGCAAAGCGGCTACAACTACACCTACGGAAACGTCGCGTCGTGGGGCGGCTGTGTCGAGTCGCGGCCTTATCCTTACAATATCAACGATACCGCAGCGGCGACTGGGACGCCGGCGACGCTGTTCGTGCCCATGTTCGCGCCCGATGAAACCGATCTCACCGACAGCAATTACCCGCCTCGCCCCGCCAACAACAATTGGATTGCCGACGGGTCGTCGGGCAACAGCGCGGCGCGTCAGAGCTATATGCCGAAATATTTTACCGACCCGGGCACCACGGTTACTCCAGGCTACGGCATGGATGCTGGCCCCAATACGAGTTGCAGCACCACGGCGATCACGCCTCTGACCGACGTTTCCACAACAACCGGAGCGAACACAATCAAGGCTGCCATCGACGCCATGGCTGCCGACGGCGCCACCAATGTGCCGGAAGGCATGGCCTGGGGCTGGCGGACCCTTTCCAGCACTGCCCCGTTCACCGAGGGCAGACCCGAGACCGAAAGAGGCAACGACAAGGTTCTGATCGTCCTGACCGATGGTGCGAACACGTATTACACGCCAACGTCGGTGACGGCTCAGACCTACTCTGGAACCAACTGGAACTATGGCGGCAACGATCTGGCGGGCAGCAAAGCCATCTATTCGGCGCTCGGCTACATCGTGCCATTCAGCAACGCCTACACCTATGGTCGGATGTTCCTTGGCACCAGCGACAGCGTCAGCAAGACCGACTATTCCAACGCCAACTACACCAAGGCGATGAACGAGTACTTCACCACGCTGTGCAACAACGCCAAGGCCGCCAACATCATGGTCATGACCATTGCGCTCGACCTCGACGCCACCAAGACGGCGGAAAAAACACAGATGGACGCGCTGAAGGCCTGCTCGTCGGATTCCCGCTTCAGCAAGGATCCGACTGATCCGACCAAGCCGATGAAACTGTTCTGGAATTCGACCGGAGCGACACTCTCCGACGATTTCAAGGCGATCGGCAACGAACTGTCCAACCTGCGCATCGTCAGCTGATCGCAAGGTTCCGCTCGCGCACACCCTGCCCGACAAGGCGTTTCGCTCGGGTCGGTGCCGCAGGCTTGCATTGGTTAGCGTTTGGTGAAGCGCCGACCAAGCAATAGAGCGGTTTCCCAAACCCGTCCTTCAGCGTTTTGTGGAAGGCTGGCGTCAATCGAGAATCCGCCGGCGGGGGCCGCTGCAAGACATGCATGAACTTTGGCGTCAGTTCCGCCGCGATAGACGCGGCAACTATGCTCTTATGACAGTCGTGGCGATGGTGCCGCTGATGGGCGGCCTGGCGATCGCTGTCGACTTCACGGAGATGAACCGCGAAAAGCAGATGGTGACGAATGCGCTCGATGCCGCCAACTTCGCCACGGCGCGCCGGCTGACGGAAGGTGCTACCGACGACCAGTTGAGAGCCTATGCGCTCGACTTCTTCAACGCCAATCTGAACGATGTCGATCCCGCCAGCGCGACGCTCAACGTCACCTTGCCCAGCAACGCCACCGGCGGCGGCCTGCTCACGATGAGCGCGCAGCTTGCCTACAAGCCTTATTTCTATCCGGCCTTCGCCCAGCTCGTCGGCAAATCGGCAACCGATGCGAATCAAAGGATCAACTTCAACGTCACTTCCCAGGTACGGCTGAAGAACACGCTGGAAGTTGCGCTGGTGCTCGACAATTCCGGATCGATGACCACGCTCGGCACGGGCTCGGGCCAAAAGCGCATCGATCTTCTCAAGACCGCATCCAAGCAGCTGGTCGACACGCTGGCCCAGCAGGCGGTCATGATCAAGCAGGTCGACAAGCCGGTACAGTTCGGCCTCGTGCCCTTTGCCGCTTCGGTCAATGTCGGCCCCGCCAATGGCAACGCCTCGTGGATGGACACGGAGGGCCTGTCGCCCGTGTCGAACGAGAATTTCGACTGGTCGACGCTGAACGCGGCCAACAAATATGCCCAGCAGACCAACGGCATCTGGTACAAACGCGGCACCGGCTGGGGCAGCGAGGAAGGCCAGGTGTTGACCCGGTTCTCACTCTACCGGGACATGAAGGTCGTCACCAATCACGAGCGTGTCGTCAACAGCAAGCGGGTGGTTTGCGACGAGTACAATTCGAACAACACCTGCAAACGCAGCCACGACGAATATGACTACATCGATTCCTACGGTCCGTTCGCCAGCTGGCAAGGCTGCGTGGAGGCCCGGCCCTATCCCTACAATGTCAACGACACGCCGCCGTCCGGCGGCTCGGCCAACACCGGCATAGGCGTCGGCGATCCGGCAACGATGTTCGTGCCGATGTTCGCCCCGGACGAACCCGGCAATCACTGGAAGCTCACGCAGGACCCCGACGAAGCAGCCCCGGTGACCTACGGCGCGGTGAACAGCTGGTGGAACGACGATCCCACGAGCAGCACCGGTCAAACGCGGCTGCGCAACATGGCCAAATATTTCCAGCCGCGGCCGATCGATGCGCCGGCGCTGGCCGCCGGCAACGGTCCGAACTACAGCTGCACCACCAACCCGATCACACCGCTGACCGATGTGAGCGTCGCCGATGGGGCCACCTCGATCAAGGCGGCGATCGACCTGATGCAGCCGAATGGCGGCACCAATGTTCCCGAGGGCCTGGCATGGGGCTGGCGGGTGGTCTCAAGCGGCGAACCGTTCACGCAAGGGCGCCTGGAAACGGAAAAAGGCAACGACAAGGTGGTGATCGTACTGACCGACGGTGCCAACACCTACTATACGCCGTCCTCGCTGGGCTATTCGGACCCTGCCAACTCCAAATCGACCTACGCGTCCTACGGCTATCTCAACCCCGGCTACAACGGCACCTCGGTCGGCCGCATGTTCATGGGCACATCGAGCGCCATCGGTCAGTTCGACTATTCGAACGGCAATTACACCAATGCGCTCAACGAGCAGATGGCAACGCTTTGCAACAACGCCAAGGCGGCCAACATCATGGTGATGACGGTGGCGCTCGACCTGTCGACGACCCAGGCCAGCGACAAGCTGGCGATCAATGCGCTGAAATCCTGCTCGTCGGACTCGCGCTTCCGCAAGGACCCGACGGATCCAAGCAAACCGGCGAAGCTGTTCTGGAACGCGACCGGCGCCAGCCTGTCGAACGACTTCAAGGAAATCGGCAACGAACTGTCGAACCTGCGGGTGGTCGGCTAAGCACGCCGCGTCGGGGTCACTTTCGGCAACATGCATTGCCGTGCCTCTGGCGCAACGCCTAGTCCCTGCAAGCCCTTGCGGGCGCTTGCCGTGACAGGCAGATATTGGCTGCTCGCGGGTTCGCGTCGCGGGCGTGCTTGGGGACGAACAATGCCCGATACCGCCAACCATATCGCCTTCGCGCTGGTCTGCCTCGGCATGGTGCTGACGCCAGGCCCGAACATGATCTACCTGATCTCGCGCTCGCTGTCGCAAGGGCCGAAGGCCGGACTGATCTCGCTTGGCGGAGTCGCGGTCGGCTTCCTGTTCTATGTGTTGTCGGCGGCGTTTGGCATCACGGCGCTGCTGCTCGCCGTGCCCTATGCCTATGACGCGCTGCGCCTTGCCGGCGTGCTCTATCTGCTGTGGCTCGCCTGGCAAGCGGTGAAGCCAGGCGGACGTTCGCCGTTCCAGGTGCGCGACCTGCCGAAAGACAGGCCGCGCAAGCTGTTCGCCATGGGGCTGATGACCAATCTGCTCAACCCCAAGGTGGCCGTTCTCTATCTGTCGCTGCTGCCGCAATTCATCAGCATCGGTAAAGGCCACGTCCTGTCGCAGCTGTTGGTTCTGGGCGCGACGCAGATCTCGATCAGCCTGACCGTGAATGCCATCATAGCGGTGACGGCCGGTTCGATCGCCACCTTCCTTGCGGGACGGCCATTGTGGCTGGTGATCCAGCGCTGGATGATGGGCGGCGTGCTGACGGCGCTGGCGCTGAAGATGGCGACCGACGCGCAGCGCTGAGTCCCTCTAGAGCAATTCCAGGGAAAGTGTGAGCGGTTTTCTGTCCGGAATTGCGTCAAAACAAAGAGTTAGAGCACGATCTTTTCCCAAAACCGGTTCCTACTTTTGGGGATCATGCTCTAGCTACATCGGCCGGCGGATCGGCCGGATCTGCGCCGGCTCGACTACCTTGCGGTAGAGGTGCCAGGTGGCATGGCCCAGGATCGGCATGACGACGGGCAGCCCCGCAAACAGCGGGATCGAGCCGATCACCAGAAGCACGGCAACCAGCAGGCCCCACAGCGCCATCTGTAGCGGGTTTGCCACCACCGCCCGGGCCGAGGTTTCGATTGCCGAGACGGCACCGACATCACGGTCGAGCAGCAACGGAAAGGCGATCACCGTCGTGGCCAGCACCACCACGGCAAAGACAAAACCGGCCGCATTGCCAAGGAGGATCAAGGTCCAACCCTTGCCGGTCGTCAGCACGTCGCGGACAAAGGCGCCGACCGAGGCCGGCGGTTGGTCGCCGAACAGGCTGGTGTAGATCGATTGCGCGGTGAACAGCCACAACAGGAACAGCGCAAACAGCATGATGCCGATGACCGCGATCGACGGCAGTGCCGGGGAACGGCGCACGTCCAGTGCATGGCGCCAATTCGTGTTCATGCCGAGCTCGCGCCGGCGGCTGATTTCGTAGAGCCCGATCGCGGCAAAAGGCCCGACCAGGGCAAAGCCCGACATCAGGGGATAGACGAGCTGAATGGCGTTGGAACCCGAGCTCCACTGGGTAAGGATCAGGCCGACGATCGGATAGATCAAACACAGGAACACGTAGTGGGACGGTTTTGCCCAGAAATCCTCGGCGCCGAGCTTGAGCGCGTCCCAGAGATCCGTCGTGGTTATACCGCGCACCGTGGGCTGCACATGCATCCCATAGGCGTCCGCCATGACATGAAAGCCGGCCATAACCATCCTCCCGTGTGTCGGGGGCAGTCACCGCCGTGATGGCCGCCCGCAGCTGCCACTAGTAGATGTGGCAGCATAGCCGATTTGCCAGGGGTTGTCGCCGAATCGATTAGCTTGGTCGGGTCCTCACATGATTGTCATCGCCTGCCGGCAAAAGCCGGCAGCGCGGAATCTACCGCGGCGCGTTGAAGACCGCCTCGATATGATGGCCGTCCGGATCGACGACGAAGGCGGCATAATAATGCGGACCATAGTCAGGCCGCGGGCCCGGGCCGCCGTTGTCACGGCCGCCATGAGCAAGGGCTGCCGCATGAAATTGACCGATGCTTTGACGATCCGGGGCGGCGAAGGCCAGATGAAAGCCCGGACCAGGCGGCTGCCCTTCCGGGCGAAGTTTTATCGCCAGCTTGTCGCCGCCGCCAGGAATCCCGTAGCCCACCGCCTGGTCGGGCTCGCCGGGCCTCAAATCATCCCAGACCCTGACATAGCCGAGCGGCGCCAGAGCGGCATCGTAGAAGGCTGCGGCGCGCTCGATGTTGGAGACGCCGAAGGAGATGTGGTGCAGCATGTGCTGAAAAATCCTTGTCCTTGGCTGCTGTCGACCGCTTTCGTTTGTGACGGCAGCCGGTGCTCAATTCATGGAACGTGATCGCCGGCCAGACGGCCGAACATCCGGAAATCATGGTGCCCTTGAAGACCTCGTTTGGCGAGCCGCCTCGCCTTATTTTAGAATTAACGCATTTTAGCAATTGCTTAAATTACTCTTAGATATCCCGAGCGTATCACCTGGGCTTTGCAAACCTTGGCGACGGACGATGTTCACATTGAGAGGCTTCTGGCCTTCAGAGCGCGGCAACTTTGCCATGGCGACCGCCATAGCGATGCTGCCGATAATGGTTGTGGTGGCCGGCGCGATCGACCTGACGGGCACGAGTGACGACGCCGCGCAACTGCAGAACTCGCTGGACGCGGCTGGACTTGCCGTCGGCACGAAGTACCTACCCAGCATGGCCGCGAGTGATGTCGAGGCACTTGGGTTGACATTCTTCGCGGCCAATTTGAGCCTCGCCGACCAGCAGGAATACGCAGACAGCGTCTCGGCTTTTTCGGCAAGCGCCAGTGGCGGCCCGAGCGCCTATTACATCTCGCTTTCATCCAGCATCAACCGTCCGAGCTTCATCAATGGCGCGGCCCCATGGCCAGCTCACCGCTCGGCCACGGTCAAGATGAATCCCGGTGCGCAAGCCTGCGTCCTGGCGCTCGATCCACATGCGTCGGCCGCAGTAAGCCTGCAGGGCTCGACCAATGTCTCCATGAGCAGTTGCGTCATCGCGGCAAACTCGGATGCATCCGATGCTGTCAGCAGAGGTGGTTCCGCGCAGATTTCGGCGGGCTGCGTCTCGACCGTCGGCGGCACTTACGGGCTTTCGCCGCCCAGCGCCAATCTCACCTGCGGAGCCCCGCTCGAACACCAATATGCATCTTTCGATCCTCTGGCGGACGTCGTTCCTCCCCCTAACACTTTGTGCCTGCCGGTCCCGAACGGCAAAACCTATACGCTGTCGCCCGGAACCTATTGCGACAAGACGTTGTCGGGAAACATCACGCTCAATCCGGGCGTCTACATCTTCCGTGGCGTCACTCTAAAACCCGGCGGCAACGGCAGCCTGACCGGTCAGGGCGTGACCTTATTCCTCATGGAGGGCTCACAGATCACCATAAATGCCAATGAGCAGGTGAACCTATCCCCACCCACCAGCGGTCCCTACGCCGGCATCACCATTTTCGAGAACCGCGGCAACACATCGGCACTGACGCTGAATGGCGGTGCAAATTCCGTGATCAGCGGGTTCGTCTATGCGCCGGACGCGGCGATATCCTTTGCCGGCAACTCAGATATGAGCGGTCAGGGCGACTGTCTGAGGTTTGTTGGCTTGACCGTGCAGATGACCGGAAACTCATCCATCAAAACCGACTGCACGGCCGTGTTTGGAAATCGCGAAATGTATGCCAGCCGCCTCATCACGCTTGTGAAATGAGCGGCTAATCCGCATTCCGTCTCGGATTTTGCCGCCCTGCCCGGCAAAAGCCATGATCGCCAGTATGTCAGGTGGGCATGACAATCGCGAAAACCGCAAACTCCCCAATCCCGAACCCGAACAGGCGCACGCTGCTCAAGGTCGCAGGCCTCGCAGCCATTGCCATGCTTTCCGCCTGCAGCACCGTCTCTGTACCGACGGGCGAAGGCGCAGGCGTCTCTTCCTCCGCCACTACCACCCTGGCGGGCTTGCGCGCCACGGCCGGGCTTGGCCCGCTGACGCCGGACACCCAGCTCGAACAGGCCGCGATGCAGCAGGCCGGCTACATGGCATCGCGCGAACGCATGAGCCACACCACGGGCTGGGGCAAGGATTTCGCCTCGCGCATGAAGGACAATGGCGTGCGGGGCGCCGCGGCCGAGAACATCGCCGAAGGCCGCTTCGACCAGCAGAAACTGTTCGACATCTGGATGCACTCGCCGGGCCACCGGCGCAACATGCTCGACCCTGATTTCAGCCGCTTCGGGCTCGCCTATGTCCGCGACGGGCGTGACCCCAACCTGCGCTACTGGTCGCTGGTGCTCGGCAGGTAGCCTACTTCGTCGTCGCCTGGGGTTTCTCATCAAATAACGGCCTGTCACCGGAGCTCAGTCCATATGCGCCGCAGGCGCTGCGCCGCCGGACGGCGCAGCCTTTGGCTTGCGCAGCAGGAAGACGAACGGGATGGCGGCCAGCGTCATCACCATCAGTATTTTGAAGTCGTTGACGTAGGAGATCATCATGGCCTGGAGATTGACCATGCGATCGACCACCGACAGCGCCATCGGATCGCCGCCCGCTGCCGCCGGCGAGACGGCCCAGAGATTGGGATTGAACGGATTGATGAAGGCCGAAAGCTCGGCGTGGTTGATCTGCGTGTTGCGCACCAGAAGCACCGTCACGACCGAGACGCCGATCGACGAGCCGAGATTGCGCACCAGGCTGAACAGTGCGGTTGCGTCGGTGCGGTAGCGTGCGTCGAGCGTGGCGAAAGCGACCGTCGACAACGGCACGAACACCATTCCCATGCCCAGGCCCTGGATCACGCCGGAGCTGATGATCAGCCAGTTGTCCATCTGCGGGGTGAAGCTCGCCATGGTGTAGAGCGACTGCGCGGTCAGCAGAAAGCCGATGACGACGAGAATCCTGGCGTCGATCTTGCCCATGATGCGCCCGACGACGAGCATCGAGATCATCGTGCCGATACCGCGCGGACCGATGACGATGCCGATGGTGATGGTCGGATAGCCGAAGATGGTCGACAGCATCGGGGGCAGAAGCGACATCGAGGCCAGGATGAGCACGCCCATGACGAAGATGAACGCCAGCCCGGTCACGAAATTCCGGTCGAGGAAAATCTTCGGATCGATGAAGGGATGGTCCGCGGTCATCGTGTGAATGATAAACACCCAGAAGCCGGTGATGGCCAAGCCGAGTTCGATCCATATCTCGACCGAGGAAAACCAGTCGACCTCGCCGCCGCGATCCAGCATCAGCTGCAGCGCGCCGACGCCGAGCGATATCATGGCAAAGCCGAAGAAATCGAAGCTGCGCACCCGGCGGGCAACCGCCGGCAGGTAGGCCGCCATGCCGAGGAAGGCGACGATGCCGACCGGCAGGTTGATGAAGAACACCCAGCGCCAGTTGAAATTCTCGGTCAGCCAGCCGCCCAGCGTCGGGCCCAGGATCGGCCCCAGCATGATGCCGGCGCCCCAGATCGCCATGGCCTGGCCATGACGTTCCTTGGGATTGATGTCGAGCAGGAAGGTCTGCGACAGCGGCACGATGGCGGCGCCGAACACGCCTTGCATCAGCCGGAACAGCACGATGGTTTCGAGGCTCCATGCCAGGCCGCACAGCATGGAGAAGATGGTGAAGCCGACCACCGCCGTCAGGAACAATTCCTTGCGGCCGAAGCGGTCGGCGAGCCAACCGGTGACCGGCGTCATGATGGCGGCGGCGACGATATAGGAGGTCAGCACCCAGTTGATGTTGTCGGGGGAAGCGCCGAGGTCGCCGGTCATGGTCGGCAGCGCGACATTGGCGATGGTGGTGTCGAGCGCCTGCATGATCGTCGCCAGCATGAGCGCAACCGTGATCAGGCCGCGATGCGGCACTTCTCGAAATGGCTCTGGCGTGCTCATGATGCGGAACTTCCAGCAGGTAACAAAACCGTGTACACAGGGGTTTCCGGGCGGCAAAGCCTCCGTTGAGAGACCTTCATCGCGGTGGGACGCGATTATCGATGTGGGGGTTACATCGACCGAAAGTCTCTGGTGAGCGGATACCTGCCGCCCGGAAACATGAGGACCGAAGGATCCGTGTCGAAGATTTCAGATTTCAGCCAGGCCGCGACACGGCTTGAACAAAACGCTGATCCTTCTCACGCCTCCCCTCGGACCAATCTTGGCTGTCCGCTTTGACCCGCCTGGCCGTCGCGGACTTCCGCCGACTTTACTGCGCGACCTCGCCAGCCGTGGCGTGGCCGAATATGGCGGGAAAGCCGCGGGCAATGCCGGTGTCGACGGTGACCGAGGCGCTCATGCCGGTCCGCAGCGCCATCTTGGCGTCGGGATCGGTCAGTTCCAGGCGCACCGGGATGCGTTGCGTGACCTTGACCCAGTTGCCGGTGGCATTCTGGGCGGGCAGCAGCGAGAATTCAGCACCCGTTCCCGCACCGATCGCCTTGACCGTCGCCTCGAAGGTCTTGCCCGGATAGGTATCGACGACGATCTCGGCCTTCTGGCCCGGCTTCATGTTGGTGAGCTGGGTTTCCTTGAAATTGGCATCGATCCAGGTGTCGTCGGTCTCGACCAGCGAAAACAGCGGCGTGCCGGAGCCGACGAACTGGCCGACCTTGAAGGACGAGGCCTGGGAGATGACGCCATCGGCGGGCGCCTTCACCGTGGTTCGCGCCAGGTCGTAGGCGGCCTTGTCGCGCGCGGCGAGCGCGGCCATCACGGTCGGATGCTTGTCGGTTTCGATGTCGGGGTTGCCGCCGAGCGCGGCCTTGGCGCTGATGATGCCCTGCTGGGCGACGGCGACCTGCTGCTTTGCCTTGTCGAGATCGTTGCGGGCCTCATCCAGCGACGATTTGGCGTTGATTCCCTTCTGCGCGAGGTCGGCGGCGCGGTCATATTGCGACTGGGCGTAGTCGACCTCGCTGCTGGCGGACTTCTCCTGCGCCATCGACTGGCTGTAGGCGGCGCGCAGCTGCTCGACATTGAGGCGCGCCGCGGCAACCGCGGCATCGGCCTGGGCAAGCGCTATCCGGTAAGGCTCGGGATCGATGGTGAACAGAAGGTCGCCCTGCTTGACCATCTGATGGTCTGATATGGCGACCTGGACGATGCGGCCGGCCGTGTCCGAGGCGATCGACACCTTGGCCTGCTGCAGATTCGCGTTCTCCGTCTCCTGGTAGCGTCCGCCGGTCACCCAGACATAGCCGCCGCCGATGATCAGGGCCGCCGGCAAGGCAAGCATCAAGAAGAAGCGGCCCATGCGGCGCTTTTTCTTAGGCGCCGGGGCCGGCTCCACGGGAGGAGCGACCGCGACAGGAGCGGCAGCCGGCTGGGCCGGCGCTTCCATCTCCACCTTGGCGGCGTTTTCGTTGACTTTGGCTACCGCGTTCATGCTGCTGCGCCTTTCGTAGGCTCGACTTTTTCCGAAGACGAGCTATCGCCGTCTGCGAGATTCTGGGCCATCGCATCGAGCGCCCTGATCAGGACGCGACGATCCTCCGGCGAAACGCCGACAAGCGATTCCTCATAGACTTCGCCGGCCAGGCTCTTGACCTCGGCATAGGCGGCGCTCGCCTTGGCGGTCGGGAAGATCATGCGCACGCGGCGGTCGGCGGCGTCGGCGCGGCGCTCGATCCAGCCGCCCTCCTCCATCCGGTCGACGAGGCGCGAAACGCTGATCGGCTCGATTTCGAGCAATTCCGCGAGCCGGGCCTGGGTAACACCCTCTTCCTTGGCGACACGCACCATCAGGCGCCATTGCGCCGACGACAGGCCGAGCCCGCTGGCGCGCGTCTCGAAACGCTTGCGCATCAGGCGCTGCACGTCGTGGATCAGAAATCCCAGCCTGTCTATGCCATCAGAAACCATGAGCGATACATATAATAAGCGTGCTCACTATTCAAGATGCGATGTTGTGGCGAAAGCCGGCAAAAGTGCATGACGGTCGTGCAACGCGATCTTGGTTAGGGATTGGTGAACGCCCGGCCTCCTGGACGACAGCCGGACAGGTGGAACTGCCATTCACAGGCGGTTTCTCACGACGAGCGTGACGACGAAGAAGGCGCCGAGCGAGCTGGTGATGATACCGATCGGCAGTTCCTGCGGCGGCAGCAGGGTTCGCGCCAGGAGATCGCTTGCCAGCAACAGTACCGCCCCGAACAGCGCACAGCTGGCGATCAGGCGCAGATGCAAGGGACCGGCCAGCGGCCGCGACAGATGCGGGATCATCAGCCCGACAAAGCCGATGACGCCGGCGACCGAGACGAGAATTGCCGTCGAAAAGGCGGCGACGAGAAACGTCGTCCTACGCATCCGTGCCACCGGCACGCCGAGGCTCTCGGCGGCGCTTTCGCCCGCCAGGAAGGCGTCCAGCCTGCGATGGTTCCACAGCCCGTAGGCCGCGATCGTGCCGGCCCCCAAGGCGCCCAGCCAGACATTGTCCCAGCGCGCCAGGCCGAGCCCGCCCATCGTCCAGAACAGCACCGAATGGGCGGCGCGCTGGTCGCCGGCAAAGACCAGATAGTTGGTCACGGCCGTGAACAGGAAGGATACGGCAAGGCCGGCGAGGATCAGCCGCTCTGGCCCCTGCCCCCGCACCCGCGCGACCAGCAGCAGGACGATGCAGGCGGCCAGTATGCCGCCGGTGAAGGCCGCGACCGGCAAGGTCCAGATGCCAAAACTGTCGCCAAAGACGGTGATGACGGAAACAGCCCCCGCGGCCGCCCCCGACGACAGGCCGAACAGGAAGGGATCGGCGAGATCATTGCGGGTCACCGTCTGCAGCAACGCACCGACGATACCGAGGCCACCACCGACACAAACCGCCAGGATCGTGCGCGGCAGCCTGAGATCGACGACTATCTTGCCGACCGGGCCAGACACCTGGTGCTCGTTCAAGCCGACGGCATGGCCAAGCGAGGCGATAACGTCGGTCAGTGGGATCAGCGTCGAACCATAGGCGATCGACAGCAGGACGAGGGCTACGACCGCCACCGTGCCCGCCACTATCGCCAGCGCGAATGCCTTGTGCCCTGAAAGCGCACCGGATTTATGCCCAGGCGCAAGAAGCATCAGAAGGCTTCCGGATGCATCGCCTTGGCGATCTTGGCGATCGCCTCGATATTTGCCGGTCCGGGCGTCAGTTCGGCATAGCGCAGCGCCACGAAGCGCTCGTTCCTGACCGCGTCCGTCTCCTTCATCGCCGGGTGGGCCTTCAGGAAATCGAGCAGTTTCTTGTAGCCGCCGCCATCCTGGTAATCGAGCAGGATGAGGAATTGCGGATTGCGCGACGCCACGGTTTCCCAGTCCGTGTTGCCCCAGCTGGTATCCATGTCGGCCATGATGTTGTCGCCGCCGGCCGCCGTGATCATGGCGCTCGGGATGGCGAATTTTCCGGCGGTGAACGGCTTGTCCTCGCCTGAGTCATAGAGGAACACACGCGTCCCCTTCGCGCCGCCGACCTTGGCGGTGATATCCGCGAGCTGGGCCTTCCAGCCGGCAACAAGTTTTTCGGCCTCGGTCTCCTTGCCGAAGATCTTGCCCAGTTTTTCGACATCGCCATAGAGCAGGTCCATCGAGGCGGCCGGGCGGTTCTTGTCTAGATGGACGCAGCTTTCGGTCAGCACCAGAGTCTTGATGCCGTGCGGAGCGAGCGTGTCGGGCGTCACGTCGCCGCCCGGCTTCATGCCATAGTACCAGCCGGCGAAGAAGAAATCGGGCTCGACGGCGACGAGGTTTTCGAGCGTCGGGTACTTGGGCGCGAGTTCCGCAATCGGGCCCTGCTCGGCCTTGAATTCGGGACCGACCTTGTACCATCCGGTGATGCCGGTCAGGCCGACGATCGACGGCTGCAGCTTCAGTGCGAAGGCCATCTCGGCCATGTTGAGATCATGGATGACGGCGCGCTTGGGTGGCGCGTCGAAAGTCAGCGGCTTACCGCAGCTGTCGACGGTGACCGGGAAGGCAAAGGCTGTCGAGGCCAGCAGCGAGAAGACGAGCGACAGTGCGAAACGTTTCACGGATTTTGCTCCTTGGTTGAACAGCGTCGGATGAGGGATGGGTTCGATCAGGATGGCGGCGCGGCGCGGTTCGGAACATCGAACACCGTCAGTTCGCGGTCCTCGGTCGGATGGCGCAGCCGAAACACGTCGACGCCGAAAATCTCGCGGATCAGTTTTTGCGTCAGCGCTTCGTGCGGGGCCGCCAGCGCATGCAGCCGCGCGTCGTTCATCACCGCGACCCGGGTGGCGAAGGGCGCCACCAGAGCCAGATCGTGCAGCACCGCGATCACCGTCATGCCGAAGCCCGCCACAAGTTCGAGCAGCTCGCCGCGAGCGCGCGGGTCGAGATGGTTGGTCGGCTCGTCGAGGAACAGTACTTTCGGTTGCTGGGCGATGGCGCGCGCCAGCTGGGCGCGCTGGCGTTCGCCGCCCGACAGTGAGCCGATGGCGCGGGCAAGCAGCGGCAACAGGCCGGTCCGGCGCAACGCGTCGACGACGATGTCGCGCTCCTCGCTCCTGCGCCTCAAGCCGGCATGCGGGACGCGGCCAAGCTCGACATAGTCGATGACCGCCAGCCGCGGGTCCGGCTGGTCGGTCTGGCCGACGACGGCGATGTGCAGGGCCCGCTCGGCGATCGAGATCGCGTCCAGGCGTCGCCCACCAAGCGTCACTTCGCCGGAACTTGGCCTGAGCATGCCCGACAGCATGCGCAGCAGCGTGGTCTTGCCGGCGCCATTGGGACCGATGATGGCAAGGCGATCGCCCGAGGCCACCGACAGGCTGACCGCGTGGACCAAGTCCCGCCCATTCGCCATTGCACAGAGGTCGCGTGCTTCGAGAAGCGGCATGGTCATCGGCTGTTGCCCGCAAGCTTGGCCGGTCCGGGAATACGAGCCAGCGTCTTGCCGGCCAGCCGCGGCGGACGCTGTCCGGAATTGCACCAGCCGTCGGCGAGCGCGGCGTAAAGCCTGGCAAACCGCACGAGATCGCCGGCGTCGGCCTCGGCATCGATGGAGCCGAAGAGATAGGAAGCCTTGCCTGGTGCCTGGAAGGCTACGGCCAGCGGCCGCGCACAGCCCGCCATGCATTCGACGCCTTCGACCGTGAAGCCATCCGCCAGGGCCGGTTCATGGTGGGCCGCGAGCCGGGAGCGCAGATCGGCGCACAGGCCTTCGCCCGACCTGATGCCGGTCGGGATGTCGCGGCAAAGCGTGCACACGATGATGCGGTGATCGATGGCGCCGTCCAACTTTCCGTCACTTTCCAAAATTGGCGACGGAAGGATGTTGGCGAGCCGGCCGACAAGACCGACGTCCACGTCTCCTCCCGGCACACCCCGTCCGGTCAACTCTGTGATGGCAGGTCTCCTGGCTCGCGGGTCTCAGCGCAATCCTGCCTTCCCAGCCTTGCCGGCCAGTGGCATTTCGGATCTTGCTCACCACTTACAGTTGCGGGGGCAGCCACGGTCTCGACCTCTGCGGGTCTCACCGTGTTCCCTTTTCACCCCTTGCCTTTCGGCGCGGGGACCATCATTGCTCATCGTAGATTTGCCCCCGGCACATCGCAACGATTCTTTTCTTGATGCCATCACTGCCTTGCTCGATATGTAATAACATTACCTTTGAAAAGATATTCCCGGCAATGTCAAGCCTCTTGCCCCGCGCAATGCGGCGGGGCCTCGGTCTTCAGCCGCGAGCGGCTCACCAGGCAGGAGGGATGAGACCTGACCGTAGTCGCGGAGGAAACCGCGGCGAACCGAGGGCACAAAGCCGAACGCAGTTCTAACGTTGCTCTGAGGAACCTCCTCGCTCCATGGAAACCACATGGCGGACGAACGCCTTTCGACCCTTTCAAAACGGATGCACGACCCAACGACGCAGGCTATGTTGCTCCATCGGGCCGACGTCATCCAAGGGGAGGACATGACATGCAGGCAGTGCCGATAGCGCATCAAGCCGCGCAACCCGCGATCGGCCCCATATCCTCGTTGACCGGCTATCCGGCCGCCATCCTGTGCTGGCTGCTTTCGGCTGGTGTCTATATCGCGGCCAAATGGGTGGCGCCTGAAATGCCGCCCTGGGGCCTCTGCTTCTGGCGGCTGACACTTGCTTGCGCCATCCTGCTGCCGATTGTGCACCGTCATCACGACGCGATGATCGGGCTTTTGCGAACCCGCGCCTTGGAGGTCGTCGCCGTGGGGGCAATCGGCCTCACGCTATGCCAGGGTATGATCTACCATGGCCTCAACGACACCAACGCGACCACGGCCGGCATCATCATGGCGCTTTCGCCTGTCATGACGATGGTGCTCGCGCGTTTCGTGCTTGGCGAGCCGCTCGGACTGTGGAAGTCGCTTGGCGCGCTGGTTGCGCTGGCCGGGATGATTTTCATCGTTGCCCACGGGAACCTGACGGCGCTGCTGCAACTCCAGTTCAACGCCGGCGAGTTGTGGATCGTCGGCAGCGCGTTCTGCTGGGGCCTGTACACCGTGCTTTTGCGCCGTGCCAAATTCGGCATCGAACTCCTGCCGATGGTCGTGCTGCTGCTCGGCGCCGGTGCGCTGGTCGCGTTGCCTTTCCATTTGTGGGAATTGTTCAACGACGAACGCTCCGTCATGAACGTCCACAGCATTCTCGCGCTCGCCTATCTGGCAGGACCCGGCGGCGCCCTGATGTACTATCTCTACAACAAAAGCGTGGAAACACTCGGCGCGAGTCGGGCGAGCATGCTGCTCTACCTGCAGACGGTGTTCGTCGCCATGCTTGCGTATCTGCTGCTCGGCGAGGATTTGCACGATTACGATCTGGTCGGTGCGGCCTTCATTGTCGCCGGCATCATACTCGCTACCGTGGTCAAACCCAGGTCGGTTCAACCGCGCGTGGTGTAGAAATCTTGCGAGTGGCGGCGGGGCCGTTAGCGCTTGGACGACCCATGTCGGCTTTTGATGGACGGCGATAGCCGTGCGAATGACCGAAATGCGGCACGAAGTTGCCACTCTTTGGCAGGCCCCCAAAACGAACAAGGCCCCTTCCGGGGCCTTGCGCATCAAGTTCAGGGCCGGGTTCTCCGCCCCTCACTTCCCCATCAGTTGCTTGGCGTTCTCCGCCGTGATCGCGGTCGTTTCCACCGTCACAGTCGGTTCCACCGAGGTCGCGCAGTCGAGCAGGATCTTCTTCGACATCTCGATCGCTTCCTTCGCACCCGTCGGATAGGTGAAGGTGGCGGCCCAGTCGCCCTTGGCGACGGCCTCTATGCCGCCGGCCGGTCCGGGCAGGCCGTCGGTGCCGATGATCTTGACCTGCTTGCCCGCTCCCTTGGCGGCGAGCAGCGCGCCGGCCGCCATCATGTCGTTGGAGGCATAGAGCACCTTGATGTCGGGATGCGCCTGCAGCATGGCGGCGAAAGCGGTCTGGGCTTTGTCCGGCACCCAGTCGGCGGCCTGCTCGGCGACGACCTGGATCTTGGCATTCCCCTTGACGCCGTCCTTGAAGCCGTTCAGCCGCTCCACCGCCGGCGTCGAGCTTGGCAGGCCTTCCAGCACCGCCGCCTCGCCGCCGTCCGGCAGCAAGGTCTTGGCGGTGTATTTGCCGGCCTCGAGCGCGATCTTGTAATTGTCGCCGCCGATGAAGGCGGTGTAGTCCTTGCCGGGATCGCCGACGGTCTTGCGGTCGAGCTCGATGACCGGGATGCCAGCATCCATGGCGCGTTTCACCGCCGGTGTCAGCGGTGCCGCCTCGAAGGGCGAGATCAGCAGCAGATCGACCTTCTGGGTGATGAAATTGTCGACCTGCGAGGTCTGCGTGTTGACGTTGCCGGCGCCGTCGGCGATCTGCAGCGTGAAGCCCGGCACCTCCTTGGCGGCCGCGGTCAGCTCGTCATTGACGTGCTGACGATAGGGCTCGGCATTGTTGGCCTGCGAAAAGCCGATGATGAACTGGCCGTCCTTGGCACAGGCCTTGACCATCGGGTCGGCAGCCTGGGCGGATCCCGCAATGCACAGGCCCGCGCCTGCCAGAAGCACGGCATGAAGCGCGCGCCTCGTTCCTTGTCTCATGGTTCTCATACTCACTCTCCTCCTTGTCGGACCGGGGGGCCAGACCTTGGTTTGACTTCGACTTCGTTGCCGTCTTCCTCCTAACGACCCAAACCCTCGCGGCGGCGGACGAGGGATTGAAGCACTGCCGCCAGCACGATGATCGCGGCGGTCGCGAGCAACTGCATGGCGGGCGTGATGTTGTTGAGCTGCAGGATGTTGGCGAGCGCGCCCAGCATGATGGTGCCGGCCACGGTGCCGACCATCGAGCCGGCGCCGCCAAACAGGCTTGTGCCGCCGATGACCACGGCGGCGATGGCTGTCAGTTCGTAGCCCATGCCGTCATTGGCGCTGCCGAAATTGAACTGGCCGGCATGGACGATGCCGGCCATAGCCGAGGCAAACCCGGTGATGGCATAGACCGAGATCTTCACCATCGAGACGGGCACGCCGGAAATGCGCGCGGCGCGCTCATTGCCGCCAACGGCGAAGACATAGCGGCCGAAGCGCGTGGTGTTGAGCACGATGGTGGCGATCGCGGCAAAGACGATGAAGACGATGGTGGCGACCGGCACGGTGTTGTTGAAGAGCCGCTCGCCGAGGATCGCAAACACAGGCGGTGCCAGGCCCGGCCCGTCGCCATAGGAAATGTTGATGTATTGGTTGCCCGACACGACCAGCGCCAGGCCGCGCGCCGCCTGCAGGCCGGCGAGCGTGACGATGAACGGCTCCAGCCGGAAGCGGGTGGAGATGGTGCCCTGGATGGCGCCGAAGACGATGCCCATGATAAGCACGGCGAGGATGGTGGGAATGAGCCCGAAGCCGCCCGAGATCATCATCGACGCGGTGACGACGCTGGACAGGCCGAGCACCGCGCCAACCGACAGGTCGATACCGGCGGTGATGATGACGAAGGTCATGCCGATGGCGATGATGCCGGTTTCAGAAACCGCACGCACGATGTTGGCGATGTTGTCGGGATCGAGGAACAGGATCTGGCCATGCCGGCGCGGCGAGAAGATGATGCCGCCGATCGCCACCACGACCAGGCCGATAAGGCTCTGGAAGCGCACCACCAAAGCGAGCGGATCGCGATGCCTTGGCGCCGCCGCCGGCACCGCCGGGCTCGCTGTCACCGAAATCTTCTGTTCAGACATCAGGCCTCCCTGCCATTTGCCGCGTCAAGCACCGTATGCTCGTCGACGCCGCCGATGAATTCCGCCACGTTGCGCCCTTCGCGCAGCACCACGATCCGGTCGCACAGGCCGATGAGCTCCGGCATCTCACTGGAGGCGACCAGTATGCCGAGCCCCTGCGCCGCCAACTGCCTCAGCCGCGCGTAGATCTCGCCCTTGGCACCGACATCGACGCCGCGCGTCGGCTCGTCGAGCAACAGCAGCCGGGGATTGCCGAGAATCTCCTTGGCCAGCACCACCTTCTGCTGGTTGCCGCCGGACAGCGCGCCGACGGCGATGTCGGGATTCTTCGGCCTGATATCGAACTGGCCGAAGGACTGCTTCACCGCATCCGCCTGGCGGCGCTGCGAGATCAGGCCGAAGGGCGAGATGCGGCGGATCACCGACATGACCAGGTTGAGGCCCACCGCCATTCTAAGCATCAGCCCGCTGCCGCGCCGATCGTCCGTGACGAAGGCGATGCCGGCCGCGCGGGCCGCCCTGATCGAATCCAGCCTTACAGGCCGGCCGTCCATAGCAACCTCGCCTTCCCAACGGCCGGACAGGCCGGTGCCATAGAGCGCGCTGAGCAGTTCGGTGCGCCCTGCCCCCATGATGCCGGCCAGCCCGACGATCTCGCCCGCCTTGACGTCGAGCGAGACGCCGCTCGGCGGCTGCCAGCCGGCGCTTTCATGGGCGAGCCTGAAGCTGGCATCGCGCAAGCTGAGCAATGTCTTGCCGGCCTTCGTCGAGCGTTCGGGATAAAGCTCGTCCAGCGGCCGGCCGACCAGAAGCCGGACCAGTTCGGCCTGGGGCGCGTGTGGCTCGGTGACGCCGGCGACGCGGCCGTCGCGCATCACCGTCACCCGGTCGGCGATCTGCGGCACCTCTTCCAGGCGATGCGAGATGTAGACGATGCCGACGCCGCTGGCGGCGAGCTTGCGCATGATGTCGAACAGCCTGTCGACCTCGCCTACGGTCAGGGCCGCAGTCGGCTCGTCCATGATCAGCACGCGCGAGGCGTAGGACAGTGCTTTGACGATCGCCACGACCTGGCGCTGGCCGATCGACAGGTTCGCCACCATGCTGGCCGGGTCGATGGCCAATTCGATGGCTTCGAGCCGCCTACGGGCCTCGCTGCGCATCGCCGGCACATCGAGGAAGCCGCCCGGCCGCATCAGTTCGCGGCCGAGGAAAAGGTTGGCCGCCACATCGAGCGTCGGCACCAGGTCGAGTTCCTGGAAGATGGTGGCGATGCCGGCCGCCTGCGCCTCACGCGGGTTATTGAAGGCTACCTGCTGGCCGTCGATGTGGATGGTGCCTTCGTCCGGCGTGTAGACGCCCGACAACAGGTTCATCAGCGTCGACTTGCCGGCGCCGTTTTCGCCAAGCAAGGCATGGATCTCGCCCGCCTTGAGGTCGAAGTCGACGCCGCGCAGCGCCTGGACGCCGCCGAAGCGCTTGACCGCGCCGGTGACGGACAGCAGCGGCGCGCTCATGCCGGCCTCATGGGGCTGACCTCATGGGGGGCCGGCCTCGCGCAGGACTCCCGCACCTGCAGCGCTGCCTGGAGCCGCACCGCCTGCGGCTCCAGGTTGGTCGATGCGATGCGGGCGCACAGCAGGGCGGCCGCCTGCCGTCCGATCTCGGTGCAGGGTTGTGCGACCAGCGTCAGCCGCGGCTCGAAGCAATCGGCCCATTCGAAGTCGTCGAAGCCGGCAAGCGAAAGGTCGCCGGGGATGGAGAGACCCCTTTCGCGAATGGCGCGGACTGCCCCGATCGTCGTCATGTTGTTGCCCGTGACCAATGCGGTGGGGGGCGATGGCAATGAGAGAATGGCATGGGTCGATGCCGTCGCACTCGCCGTGTCGACATTCTCCTGCGAGACATAGTGCGGCAGGCACTCAAGTCCATTGGCGGCCAGCGAGGCGCGAAAGGCCTCGACGCGTTCGCGCGTCGTTGCCAGGCCCGGCTGGCCGGCGATGTATCCGACGCGCTTGTGGCCGAAGGCGGCGACATGATCGATCAGCGCGCGCATCGACGACTGGTTCTCGACGCCGATCTGGTCGAAACGCTCGTCGGCGAAACGGTCGATAAGTACGCAGGGCAGCTTCTTCTCGGCCAGGTAATCGATGGCGCGCTGCGGCGCGCCCGACGGCGCCAGGATTACACCGTCGACGCGACGCTGGTGGAACGCGCGCACCACCGAAAGCTCGCGGTCGGGGTCCTCCTGCGTGTCGGAGAGGAAGACCATGAGGCCGAGGCGCGCGCATTCGGCCTCCACCGCGCAGATGATGTCGGTGAAATAGGGATTGGAAATCGCCGAGATCGCCAGGCCGACGCTGTTGGTCGAGGCCACTTTCAGCGACCGCGCCAGCTCGTTGGGCTGGTAGCCCATCGCGGCGATCGCGTCATTGATGAGCCGCGCCTTCTCCGGCGAGACAAAGCGGGTGCGGTTGATCACATGCGAGACGGTCGAAACCGATACGCCGGCGCGGCGCGCGACCTCAGCCATTGTCGGCATGGCGGCTCAAATGGAGTGCTGGCAAGCGCTCCTCCCTGATGATGCGTTCCAGTCCGCTCTCATTGGTTTTGGCGGATTTCAACGAACCATAGTGCCATCGAAACGTTTGCGCAATCGATTCGATGACTTTATCCGACCAAATTCACGTGCGGCGCAATTTCGATCAAATTGCCACGCAAGAAAGCGGCAAGATGGTCCGGCCAAATGCGAGAAGCCCATGAACCCGACCGAGAAAGCGCTGTGGTTTGTCGAAAGCCATCTGCCGGAGGCTGTAACACTCGACGACGTCGCCCAAAGCAGCGGCGTGTCGCGCTTTCATGTGACGCGCGCCTTCGGTGCCGCTACCGGCCGTTCTGTCATGGGCTATATGCGCGCGCGGCGCTTGAGCGAAGCGGCGCGCAGGTTGGCCGGCGGGGCGCCCGACATCCTCTCGGTGGCGCTCGATGCCGGCTACAACTCGCATGAGGCCTTCACCCGGGCCTTCCGCGACCAGTTCGGCACGACGCCGGAGCTGGTGCGCGCGCAAGGCTCGACCAAGACCCTCGATCTCGTGGAGCCAATCCTGATGGACCAGTCCTTTCTTGCCAACCTCGAGCCACCGCGCTTCGAGACCAGCCGGCCGTTCCTGATCGCGGGGCTGGGCGAACGCTACAGCTGCGAGACCAGCGCCGCGATTCCGATGCAATGGCAACGCTTCGGGCCTTTTATCGGCAACATTCCGGGCGAGACTGGCGACGTTGCCTATGGCGTCTGCGTCAACGGCGACGATGCCGGCAATTTCGATTATATCGCTGGTGTCGAGGTCTCGGATTTTTCCGACCTTCCCAGGGAATTCAGCCGCGTGCGCATCCCGGCCCAGAAATATGCGGTGTTTTCGCATCGCGAGCACATTTCGACCATCCGCCGCACCGTCAACACGATCTGGAACAAATGGCTGCCGGCCTCCGGGCACGAAGTAGCGGACGCGCCGGAATTCGAACGCTATGGGCCGGAGTTCGATCCGCGCAGCGGCAATGGCGGGCTCGAGATCTGGATACCCATCAAGTCCTAGGTATCGAGCGGACCGTACCTTGGCATGGGGATACGATCCACCGCTTCGCCTACTCCACGGTGAGAGCGACCTCATAGAGGCCGGGATGAGCCTGACCCAAGGCCCGGTTGCGGTCGAGAAAACCGTTGCTCCGCAGATGCTCGAAGACCCGCTGCATGGCAGCCTGATCCTGCGCCTGGGCGTAGTTGACGACCCGCGTGCCGTCGAGACTTCGGTGCAGGCTGGCGGATATCCAGCCGGGAATGCCGCGGCAACTCATTGCCGCCTCCCGCAGCAAGTCGATCAGCGCCTGCTGTCCGCCTTCGGGCACGGTGAAGACATTGATCTGTGTGATGCCGCCGGTGTCGGCGCGAATGATGGGCATTTTGCTTCTCCTTCGTTGGCGCCTGGCAAACGAAGGAACGCAGATCAGCGAAGACCCCCGAACGCCAAGCCCGGCGTAAAGCACGCCGTGGGCTTGCCGCGGGTTCCCATATTGGATGGGAACGGAGCTTCCAGCTTGTGGAAGGGAGCGGGCTTACCATATGCCGCTCCAGGGTCCTTTTCGACCCGCGTTTCATATCATCGACGCAAGGCGCCAACAACCTTGCATCGTGGGATCCGGACAGCGTTCGCTAGAGGTCGAGATCCCAGGTCTGACCGACCAGATCCTTGCCGAAGGAATGGTGGCGCTCTTCGTCGATCAGCTTGAAGCCCGCCGCCTGATAGATGCGGCGGGCCGAGCCCAGTATATCGTTGGTCCAAAGCGTCAGCGTCTTGTAACCCTTGGCTCGCGCGAAGGCGATGCATTCGTCGACCAGACGCGCGCCGATGCCAAGGCCGCGCGCCGAGGGTTCGACATAGAGCAGGCGCAGCTTCGCCACCTCGGGCGACTTGCGCACGACGAAGACCGAGCCGACGACCTCGCCATCGCGCTCGGCGATCCAGCTGCGCTCCCATTTCGGGTCGAAGGATTTCACGAATGCCGCGAGGATTTCGGCGACCAGAGCCTCGTAGGTTTCGTCCCAGCCATAATCCTGCGCGTAGAGCATTCCTTGCCGGCGGGTGATCCAGCCGATGTCGCCGATCTGCAGCGACCGCAGCAGATAGGGGATTTTCGGCTCGGCGCTTTCGTCCAGCAGTGCCTGGACCGTGCGCATCGATTTCACCAGCCGGTCCTGTTCCGAGGCAGGCAGCCGATCAAGCAAGGCTGCGACCTGGTCATGCGAATCCTTGTTCAGCGGCGCGAAGGCATTCCTGCCCGCAGGGGTGAGCGCAATCGAGGATTGCCTGGCATCCGAAACCAGCGTCGACCTGGAGATGAGGTCATCGCGTTCGAACTTCTTCAGCAGACGGCTGACATAGCCGGCGTCGAGACCGAGATCGCGCCCGAGGTCGGTCGCGGTCAGGCCGTCGCGATGCGCCAGTTCGTAAAGCACGCGCGCCTCGGTCAGCGAGAAGGCGCTTTTCAGCAGCCCTTCGTCGAGCAGCCCGATCTGGCGGGTGTAGAAGCGGTTGAAAGCCCGCACCGCATCGATCAGGTGCTTGTTCGGCGCTTCGTTGTTGGGCTGATGGTGAATCGTCATGGATATCTCCTGCCTTCGCAGGATCAACCATTTACTTGACTTAGTCAACTATCAGCAAGGTCACATCATCGGCAACACCGGCCAGCGATCAACGATCCGGCCGCCGGCAAGCACCGCTATCGGCCCGAATTGCTGCAGCACGGCCTCGCTCTGCGTCGGCCGCAGAAACGCGTAGTCGCCTGGCCTGGCGACGCTATCGGCAGGCAGACCCATGAATTGCTGGTTGGAGGACTGGCCGAGCAGGCCGTTCGTCTTCATGCCCTCGGGAAAGACCGGTTCGGCCATCCATTTGCCGCCATAGAGGTAGCAGCCCTTGCGTGGGAACCGGCCGAGCGCCTGCAGCAGGCGGGTCACGGCCGGCGGACCCGGCAGCATCGGCTCGACCACTTTCAGGATCGGCGTCGCGATGAAGGCGGCCGGCTGGAAACCGTCGAGGCCAGCTGTGTCGAAATCGCTGGGCAGCACGAAGGCCGAGCCCATCGACACTTCATTGGCAATGCCGCCATGATGAAGCAGCGCGGTCTTGCTGCCGCCAATGTTCAGGATGCGGCGCTGGTCCGGACCGAGGCGCGCCACGAAGGCGGCAACCCTCTCCGAAGCCTGCGCCAACGCTTTGGCCGGGCCGCCGAACAGGCCAGGGATGTGCGGCGCATGCGCCTCATAGGCCATGACGCCTTCGCAATGCAGCCGTTTGTGAGATGCCAGCGCGCTTAACGCTTTCGACAAGGTCTGCGGGCTGGCGAAGCCGCCGCGATGCAGCCCGACATCGATCTCGAAGGCGATGCGCAGTTCAATATCGAGTTCGGTCGCGAGCGCGCCGTATTCCGCCAGCCTTTCGTCACTGTCGATCAACCAGCAGACGCGCGACCAGCCGTTGCCGCCCCTCACCAGTGCCGCCCTGGCCGCCTCGACCGGCATCGGCTTGCCGTACAGGAGATCCGCGCCCGGAAACGCCTCCAGCACCGCCGCGCTGATCGGCGGATGGAAAGTCATGAAGCGATCAGTGCCGAGCTTCTTGCCGATATGCGAAAGCAGCGGCAGGCAAGCGAGCGACTTGTCGACCAGCCGCACGGCAAGGTTAGGGTCAAGCCTGGCCTTGACCAGCGCAATGTTGCCATCCAGCCGGTCGAGGTCGAGCAGCAGGCAAGGCTGGAAGATGCCGGCCGTTTTCAGTGCTTCAGCGAGCGCGGCAAAATAGGCACTCATGGTTCAATGCCAAACAGGCCGGCCATGTAGGGCGAGACGAAGCGGTTTTGCGGATCGATGTCGCGGCGTACCGCCATGGCATCGTCCCAGCGCGGATAGAGCTTCTTGAAGTCCGCCGCTTTCAGGCTGTGCATCTTGCCCCAATGCGGCCTGCCGCCATATCTGCTGAAGATCGGTTCTGCCGCCTGCATGAAGGGCAACGGATCGCTGGCGGCATCGTGGTGGATCGCGATCGAACAGGTCGGCCTGTTGTAGAAGGGCGAGAGCCAGAACTGGTCGGGCGCGACGCTGCGCACCTCCATCGGAAAATAGACTTCGGGAAAGCGCTTTTCGGTCAGTTCGATGATCTCGGCCAGCGCCTTCGGCCCGTCCTCGAACGGAAGGTGATATTCCATCTCGTTGAACTTGGTCTGCCGGTCGCTGGCATAGACGTTGAGCCAATCCTGCACATAATCCTCGGCCGGCACTTTCGCGACGGCACCGAGGATCAGCCGGCGGCGCAGTGACGGCAGCCAGGCGAGCCCCGTGCGCAGCCGGCGCAGCGTGCGCAAGGAGCCTTCGTCATCGTCGGTCGGGCGCGTGGTGGTCGCCTCGGTGCTGAAATCGCTGGCGATGAACTGCGCATAGCCGGAAAACGGAATGTAGTAGAATTCGGCCGAGCGGTGCGCTGTCATCATCTTTTCGAAGTCGCGCAGCATGTCGCCGATCGGCAGCACCCATTTGCGGCGGCGCAGCCGGTAGGTCGCGATGTTGTTCAGCGTCACCTCGCTCAACACGCCGAAAGCGCCGAGCGCGACGCCGATGGCGTGGATCATGTCCTGGTCCCCTGCCCTGGTGAAGTCGCGGACCTTGCCAAGCCCGTCGACGATCTGCACCGTCTCCAACTGCGTGTGATAGGCGCCGAGCGTCGGCCCCGAGCCATGGGTGGCGGTTCCCAGCGCACCGCCGATCGCCTGGCGGTCGATGTCGCCCATATTGGGCAGGCCCTGGCCGATGCCTTGCAGGATGTGCATGAGCGGACCAAGCCGCGTCCCTGCCTTCACGCGTGCCTGATGCTTTTGCGCGTCATGCGAGACCAGCCCCTCCAGCCTCTCCAGGGACAGGATGGTGCCTTGCGACTTCACCAGCGGCGTGAAGGAATGACCGGCGCCGACGACGCGGATTGGGCCGGGCGCGGTGCGAACGAGATCGCCGAGTTCGCCGGCATCGGCGGGACTGGCGAGCAGCCGGGGTTCAGCGGTGACAAAGCCCGACCAGTTGCTCCAGGTGTTCGACATGCTGCCCTCCGCTCAGGCAACGGCGCGGCGACGCCGCGACACGAGGATGAACAGGCCGAGCAAGGCGACACTGGCAACGGCGCTGGCGGCGGCGAATTCCGGCACCGGGCGGAAATCCTTGCCGTCGATGAGCAAGGACGCCGCGATCGGCCCGATCGCCAGGCCAAAAAGCTGTGCCGCTGGCACCAGAAGCACGGCGGTGCGCGTCTCGTCGGCGGTGATCGCCAGCCGGATCTGGTAGGGCACGATGAACAGGAGGATGAAGCCCATGGCCAAGGCGGCCATCCAGAATGTGATAAGGTCGGGTCCGCTGGCGAGAACCAGGGAGCAGACCAGCGCCACCACACCGATCGCAGCAACGGCAAGGCGGTAATCGATCCGCGCTTCGAACGCGGTCGCCATCATCGCCCCCGAGACCTGCGCCGCGAGGCTGGCCGAGACGATCAGGCCGACGGTGCGGCCATCAATGCCGAACTGGGCGCCAAGCGGTTCCAGAAACGCCCAGACCGAGCCGAAGAACATGAAATAGCAGAAGACGCACAACAGCGCGGTGATCGAGGGAATCGTCAGCACATTGGTCAGGTTCTCGTCCTTGGGCAGGTCGGCGTAGTCAGCGGGGACGACGAAGGCGACGACGAGCGACAGGACGCAGACGACCGCGAGAATGAGGAAGCCGCCAGCCGATCCGGCGGCAGGGATGACATAGAGCGCCAGCAGCAGGGCAAGCGCGCATTGCGCCAGCGTCTGCATGGTGACGAAAAAGCCGCCGATGCGTTCGGCGCGCCGCGAACGGGCGATCAATTCGGTGGCGACCGCGACAAGGCCGCCTTCGGCAAGGCCGGCCAAGGCGCGTGCCGCCATCAACGCATTGGCGCCGGCGGCATAGGCCGTCCAGACATTCGCCAGCGCCAGCAGGAGCAGCAGGACAGCGCTTTTCCAGCGCATGTTGCGGGCCGACAGCAGCATCGCGACGATCGCCGAACCGATGGCGATGGCGATCATTTCGGCGGTTGCGACCAGCGCCAGTTCGTCGCCGCTGACATGGCCCTCGGTGTAAAGGGCGCCGAGCAGCACTGGCTGCAGGCCGAGGATGAGCAGACCGACCGAGCCGATCCACAGGGCCGCCGCGAGTTGTCCGCCGGTCGGATTGCCGACCAGCCAGTCGCCATTGCCAGAGTGCCCGGCATTTGTCGAAGTCAAAGGCGCCTCCCGACGTCCTTGCCGCGCGGCAAAAAAGCTGACAATCTGTCAGCATTTCAGAAACTGATACTTGATCATATTTTTTGTCAACCAGAATTTGGCAATTCGTGCGAAAGACCGGTGCATGATGGAAGCAAGGCGAACAGCGACCGAACCAAGGCGCAAGCCCAAGCAGGAGCGCAGCCGCGAGCGCATCGACGCCATCCTGTCGACGACGATGCGGCTGATCGGCGAGAAGGGCATCGACGCCGTCACCATGAAGGAAGTCGGCGCGTTGGCGGGCGGGCCGATCGCCACCGTCTACCACTACTTCCCCAACAAGTCGGCGATCCTGGCGATGCTCTATGAGCGGTTTTCGGAAGTGAGCCGCGCGCGATTGACTGATATCCTCGCCGATGTCCGCGAAGCCAAGGACGTGATCGCCGCTGCAGACCGTTTGCTTGACGACTACCTCGGCCGCGTCGCCAGCGATCCGGCCATCCAGGACCTGCAGAACGCCATCCAGGCCGACAAGGCGCTCAAGAATCTCGACATCGCCGAAACCCGGCATCAGGCCAGGATGTTCTGCGACCATGTCACCGCCTTGATCGAGCCGGACAAGCATGAGCAGTTCGAACGCATGGTTCTGCTGATCTTCCAGCTCGCCGGTGGCGTGGTGCGCCTGGCGCTCGCGGAGGGCCAAGCCGAGAGCCGCCGGACCATCGAGGATTACCGGTCGATCATCCACACGCAGCTGCGGATGTTTCTCTAAGCCCCAATCCGTGGAAAAAATTACCGCCTTTCGAGGCTGCCCCGCGCCTTGACTCTCAGAGGTCGGCAGCCTATTTCAGCGCCACGTTAGCACTCGCCCATGGTGAGTGCTAACTATGTGTCCGGCTTCGCCGGACGGAGGAACTGTTTCTCACCGTTCTCATTCGAGGAAGAAAAAATGGCAAAGTCGAAGTTCCGCCCGCTTCATGACCGCGTGGTCGTTCGCCGGGTCGAATCCGAATCCAAGACCGCCGGCGGGATCATCATCCCGGATACGGCGAAGGAAAAGCCGCAGGAAGGCGAGATCATCGCCGTTGGCTCCGGCGCGCGCGACGAAAGCGGCAAGCTGGTCCCCCTGGACGTCAAGGCTGGCGACCGCATCCTGTTCGGCAAGTGGTCGGGCACCGAAGTCAAGCTCAATGGCGAAGACCTTCTGATCATGAAGGAATCCGACATCATGGGCATCATCGGCTGATCATCGGCCTCACCGTCAACTGAATTCCGGGCTTTATCCCAAGCCCCTGCCAGGAGCTGAAAAATGGCTGCTAAAGACGTAAAATTCTCCCGTGATGCCCGTGAGCGCATGCTGCGCGGCGTCAACATCCTCGCCGACGCGGTGAAGGTGACGCTCGGCCCGAAGGGCCGCAACGTCGTCATCGACAAGTCGTTCGGCGCCCCGCGCATCACCAAGGACGGCGTCACCGTCGCCAAGGAAATCGAGCTTGAGGACAAGTTCGAGAACATGGGCGCGCAGATGGTCCGCGAAGTTGCTTCGAAGACCAACGACATCGCCGGCGACGGCACCACGACCGCGACCGTTCTGGCGCAGTCGATCGTCCAGGAAGGCCACAAGGCGGTTGCCGCCGGCATGAACCCGATGGACCTGAAGCGCGGCATCGACCTCGCCGTCAGCGAAGTCGTCACGGCGCTCGGCAAGGCTGCCAAGAAGATCAAGACCTCCGAGGAAGTTGCCCAGGTCGGCACGATCTCCGCCAATGGCGACGAGTCGGTCGGCAAGATGATCGCGGAAGCGATGCAGAAGGTCGGCAACGAAGGCGTCATCACCGTCGAGGAAGCCAAGACCGCCGAGACCGAACTCGAAGTCGTCGAAGGCATGCAGTTCGACCGCGGCTACCTCTCGCCCTACTTCGTCACCAACGCCGACAAGATGGTTGCCGATCTCGAGGACGCCTACATCCTGCTCCACGAGAAGAAGCTCTCCAACCTGCAGGCCATGCTGCCGGTTCTCGAAGCCGTCGTGCAGACCTCGAAGCCGCTGCTGATCATCTCGGAAGACGTCGAAGGCGAGGCCCTGGCCACGCTGGTCGTCAACAAGCTGCGTGGCGGCCTGAAGATCGCCGCCGTCAAGGCTCCGGGCTTCGGTGATCGCCGCAAGGCCATGCTGGAAGACATCGCCATCCTCACCGGTGGCCAGGTCATCTCGGAAGACCTCGGCATCAAGCTCGAGAACGTCGGCCTCAACATGCTCGGCCGCGCCAAGAAGGTGTCGATCTCCAAGGAGAACACCACCATCGTCGACGGCGCCGGCAAGAAGGCCGAGATCCAGGGCCGTGTCGCCCAGATCAAGCAGCAGATCGAAGAGACCACTTCGGACTACGACAAGGAGAAGCTGCAGGAACGTCTCGCGAAGCTCGCGGGCGGCGTTGCGGTGATCCGCGTCGGCGGTGCGACGGAAGTCGAAGTCAAGGAAAAGAAGGACCGCGTTGACGATGCGCTGAACGCGACCCGCGCGGCCGTGGAAGAAGGCATCGTTGCAGGCGGCGGCGTCGCTCTCCTGCGCGCTTCGGCCAACATCAAGGCTGCCGGCGCCAATGCCGACCAGGCTGCTGGCATCAACATCGTGCGTCGCGCGCTGCAGGCTCCGGCCCGCCAGATCGCCTCGAACGCCGGTGCGGAAGCATCGATCGTTGCCGGCAAGATCCTTGAGAACAAGGGCGCGACCTTCGGCTACAACGCCCAGACCGGCGAATATGGCGACATGATCGCCATGGGTATCGTCGATCCGGTCAAGGTCGTGCGCACGGCCCTCCAGGACGCGGCCTCGGTCGCCGGCCTGCTCGTCACCACCGAAGCCATGATCGCGGAGGCTCCGAAGAAGGAGTCGGCCGGCGGCGGCATGCCTGGCGGCATGGGCGGCGGCGGCATGGGCGGCATGGGCGGCATGGACTTCTAAGAAGTCCATAAAGCACGCCCATGAACTAACATTGCTCAAGCCCGCAAGCGGGCTTGAGTGGCGGCATGGACTTCTAAGAAGTCCATAAAGCACGCCCATGAACTGACATTGCTCAAGCCCGCAAGCGGGCTTGAGTGGCGGTATGGACTTCTAATCCCGGCCCATCAGCCTCAGATATGGAAAGGGCGGCAGAAATGCCGCCCTTTTTCATGCTTCCTGCAATTACAAGCGACCCGCTGGGTCTGTACCACCAGTCCGCGCAGCCAAGTACTTTCCAAGCAAAATCAGCAACTTAGGCTATATCTTGGCGATGCCGCGCAATTTGTCGGACAATATTTTTTAACACATTCGCGGTTACTAAAGAGCGGGAGCACGGTGAGGTTGCTCCAGCGTGCGGTGTGTCGGGTAGCCATCAATGCAATTTTTCCGGCGATTTTTGCGGAACCGCGACGGCAACGTGCTGATCATCTCGGCGCTGCTGATGCCGGTCCTGATCGGCATGGCCGCCCTGGTGACCGAATATGGCGCAGCACTCGTCGAGCGTGCCGACAATCAGCGCGTCGCCGACCTGTCGGCTTATGCGGGCGCCCTCGCCTATAATGTGAACAAGTCCACCTCGCAGATGACTGCCACCGCCGTCGGCGTCGCGGTGCTCAACGGCGTTCCCGCCGCCAACGTACAGGTCAGCCTGATTGCCTCCCCGAAAACGACCGGCGTCAACGCGGTTTCGGTGTCGATCAACACCTACAGGACGCTGTTCCTGGCACGCGTCCTCGACAATCGCCAGCAATTGCAGATCTATGCCAATTCGGTGGCCGAGCTTGGCGCGCAGCCGCAGACGCCCGGATGCATGCTTGCGCTCGACGGCACACAGACCGGCCTGACGCTGAGCGGCGGCACTTCGATCTCGGCGCAAAAATGCACCGTTTCTTCCAATAACACGGTGACCGTCCCCTGCGGCACCAGCATTTCGGCGCTCGGCGTCAATTACAATTCCGCCGCCGCTCCGAGCCAGCCGTGCAACGGCATCACCGGCCCAGGCGGGGCGGCCGCGGTCATCACCAAGAAATCAACCCCCGACCCGCTGGCCGGCAATGCCGCGGTCACGGCCGCCGTGGCCCGCATTGCGACGGTTGCCGCGCTTTCGACAACGGCCCCGCCAACGGCGCCGACCGCTCCCAACGGCAAAGACATCGACTTCGGCTGGAACCAGGGTCCCACTCAGGGCCAGGCGAACGCGCTCGGCTGCACCGCCAGCTGGGCATCGTCGTCATACACCTGGACGCTGGACTGCGGCAGCAAAACGACGGTCAACCTGGGCAACATCACTATCGGCGGCGGCATCAACCTCAACTTCGCCACAAGCGGCGCGGCAACGACCGTCTACAATATCGCCGGCGATCTCACGACCAGTGGCACCACCAATTTCGGGCCAGGCACCTACAACTTCGCCAAGACCCTCACCACGGCGGGAACCACCACTTTCGGGGCCGGCACCTACAATTTCGGCATGCAGGTGACCACCGCCGGAACCACCAGCTTTGGCGCCGGCACGTTCAACTTCGCCAAGGGGCTGACCACCGGCTACGGCACCACGACCTTCGGCGCCGGCACCTTCAAGATCGGCCGCAGCGATACCGCCTGCAACGGCTCGGGGCAGGTCAGCATCTGCAACACCTCCACCTTGACCTTTGGCGGACCGAGCACTTTCGAGATCCCCGGCGGCTACACCAACACCGGCGGCTCGACGCTCACCTTCGGCTCCGGCACGACCAATTCCTACAAGATCGGTCCCGGCAGCAATGGCGACGCCATCACGCTGGGCGGCGGTTCCACGACGATCATGGCCGATGCGACCGGCGCCAACAGTGTTTTCCAGGTCGTCGGCAATGTGAACGGCGGCGGCGGCGGCAGCTGCTTTGTGGTGCCGGTCGCGGCGCAGCACGACATCGCCGGCAACTTCATCGGCTCGGGCGCCATCCTGCTCGGCGCTGGCGTCTACACCGTGGACGGCTATTTCGCGCTGGGCGGCAATGGCGGCGGCAGCGCCAACTGCAACGGCAGCACGATCAGCGTCAGCGGCGCCAATGTGACGCTCGTCCTGTCCGGCAAGGCCAAATCCAGTTCGGGAAGTTGCAACGGCTATGTCTTCTGTGTCGCCGCCGGCTACAGCAACATCGTGCTCACCGCACCACAGTCGGGGGCGACGGCGAAGCTGGCGGTGATCGGCCCCACCGGCAGTTCCAACACCGGCGGCGCGACCTTCGCCGAAGGCGGCTCCAACGCCCAGATATCGGGCGCATTCTATTTTCCCTACGGCCCGATCATCATGAATGGCGGCTCGAGCGTGCTGGGATCGACGACCGACGCGAGCAAGTGCCTGCAGATGATCGGCTCACGCATCACGCTGTCGGGCGGCACCACAGCCGCATCGGAATGCATCGCCGCCTCGAGTGCCGGTGGCAGCAGCAAGGTGAGCCTCGTGCAATGAGAAAGCCCTCACGCCCCGACCGCGGCTTGCCCACGAGCTGGCATTTCACGCTCACGGATTTCCTGCGACGCCAGAAAGCCGGCGTGTCCGCGGTCGAATTCGCCTTGGTGAGCCCCGTGTTGCTGGTCATCCTGGCCGGAACCGTCGACATAGGCGGCTCATTGAAGGCCAAATTCGAACTGAGCTCGGCGGTCTCGGCCGGTTCGAACTATGCGCTGCTCAATGGCGACAAGGTCAATTCCACCGGCGGCGGCGCGCTGGCTGGCAACATTGCGACGGTGGTCACGAGTGGCCTGAGCGGCAATGGCGGCAGCATTCAGGTCGTCATCAACAACGGTGCAACACTTGCCTACAACGCCACCACATCCACGGCCACCCAAAGCGGCACGGCCGCCAATGCCGATCTCTGCTATTGCCCAGGCAGTTCCGGGGCCGTGGCCTGGAGCACCCCGATGGCATGCGGCAGCATCTGCAGTGGCGGCGGCATTGCGGGGAAATTCGTAACGATCACGGCCAGCAAGCCCTATACGCCGCTTTTCGGCGGCTTCGGCATCGTCAGCAACGGCAACATCACCGTCAAGGCCGTGGTGCAGCCGCAATGAGCCGTAGCCGATCCTTCCTGCGCGACAGATCCGGTGCCCACGCGGTCGAGTTCGCCTTGCTGTCTGTGCCGCTGCTGATGGTGCTGATGGGCACGTTCGAATTCGGCCGCATGTACTGGGCCCAGCACGTGCTGAATGAAATCGCCGCGGCAGGGGCGCGCTGCGTCGGCGTGCTGCAGAGCGGATGCACGCAGAACGGCGTCTACAACGCCGCCAGCGCCATCAGCTATGTCAGCAGCAGGGCGGCAACCGACGGCATCGTGCTCAGCAACGCCAACATCACCATCAGCAACAACACCACCTGCTCGGGCCTGTCCGGCTTTGCGAGCGTCCAGGTTTCCTACACATTCACGACCGTGCTGCCTGCCTTCCTGACGTCGCTGGCGAACGGCCCGAACCTTAGCGCCAGGGCCTGCTTCCCGAACCAGGGGGCCTAGAGCGTTTCACCGTTTCATGGAAACGGCGAACCGCTCTAACTCTTTGTTTTGACGCAATTCCCTAGGGAAAGCGCTGCGCGCTTTTCCGGGGAAAACCGCTCACACTTTTCCTGGAATTGCTCTAACTTCAGACATCGGCCTGCGCGCGTTGCCGTACCTCGCCGGCAAGCACCGCCGTTTCGATCAGCGCCGCGACCTCGTCCGCCACCGCCTGTAGCGGGGCGCGGTCTCTTGTGGCGCGGGCGATCACCATCAGCCCTTCCAGCGACGATTCGACCAGCAGCGCCAGAGCGTGGGCGCGGCGTTCGGGCACCCCTGCCCTGACGAAGGCTTCACGCAACAGGCCTATCCACTGCTCGAAGGCGGCGCGGCACAAATCCGCCAACTCCGGCACGTCGGTCGGCGAGTCCAGCACGACGGGCGCGATCGGACAGCCGAGCGAAAACTGGTTGTCTTCCAGCATGCGCCCCACCGCCTGGTAGATATGATGGACGGCCACCGCCGGATCCCTTTCTGCGGCCAGCGTCTCGCCCAGCCTCGCCGTCACCCCGGCAACACTGTCACGCGTCACCTCGATCACCAGTTGGTCCTTGCCGCCCGGAAAATGGAAGTAGAGCGAACCGCGCGGCGCGCCGCTGGCGCTCAATATGTCGTTGAGCGAGGTGCCGTGATAGCCGCGCTGCCGGAGCAGCAGCGCGGTCGTGTCGAGTATGCGGGTGCGGGTGTCGTTCGCCATGTCAACCTCTGTCAGCAGCGCTCATTATAGGCCTTGCGTCGAATATGACAATCGGTCTACATAATATGTAGATCAGTCTACATATTGGAGGCCACAACATGCGCAGCTATCGTCTTGAAGGGTCGGGCGGGACCGAATGCCTGGTGATGCGCGACGAGCCAGAGCCCCAGCCGAAACCGCATGAGATCGTGGTGCGCGTCCGCGCCGCCTCGCTCAACCGCCGCGACACGATGATCCTTAACGGCACCTATCCGCTGCCGCCGCGCCAGGGCGTCGTTCCATTGAGCGACGGAGCTGGTGACGTTGTCGCCATCGGCGATGCCGTCACCCGCTTCGCCGTCGGTGACCGTGTCACCGGCAGCTATTTCGCACGCTGGATCGACGGCCGCATCAACGCCGGGCTCATCGACCAGCTCGGCTGCACGCTGGACGGCATGCTGGCGCAATACGCGGTTCTCGACGAACAATGGGCGGCGCGCCTGCCCGATCATCTCGAATGGCATGAGGCGGCGACGCTGAGCTGCGCCGGAGTGACCGCCTGGAACGCGGTGACGAGTGCCGGAATTCCAAAGCCCGGCCAATGGGTTCTGGTCATCGGTTCAGGCGGCGTCTCGCTCTTTGCACTGCAGTTCGCCAAGCTGCTTGGTTGCCGCGTCGCCGCCGTCACCTCGCGCGCAGAGAAGGCCGACAGGCTACGGACGCTGGGCGCCGACCTTGTGATCTCGACGTCGGATATGCCCGAATGGGGTGCGGCCGTCCGCGACCAGACCGGTGGCGTCGATCTCGTCGTCGAGACCGGTGGCCCGGCGACCTTCGCGCAGTCGCTGATCGCCAGCACGCTTTACGGACACATCGTGCTGCTCACGCTGCAGGATGCCAAAGGCGGACCGATCCAGATCCCGGCGGCACTCTACCAGCGCAGCCTCGCCACCATCAGCCGCCTCTTCGTCGGCAGCCGGAGCAATCTCGAAGCCATGCTGCGCGCTGTTTCGCAGCACCGACTGCGGCCCGTCATCGACAAGGTCTTTGCCTTCACGGAAGCCCGCGATGCCTATCGCTATTTCCAGCAGGGCGACGTCTTCGGGAAGGTGGTCGTCGACGCCGCCTGACCCATCAGATCTCAAACCAAGGGAGAACGACAATGACCATTCGCGAAGCCTCGGCCAAGTGGCAAGGGACGCTGAAAGAGGGTTCGGGCCGGGTGAAGCTCGGCAGCGGCGTCTTCGAAGGCGCCTATTCCTTCCCGTCGCGTTTCGAGCATGGTCCAGGCACCAACCCGGAAGAGCTGATCGCGGCGGCGCATGCCGGCTGCTTCTCGATGGCCCTCAGCGCCATACTGGGCACGGCCCACCATATACCGGCAAGTATCAGCACCGTCGCCAAGGTGCATCTTGGCGCAACCGCCGCGGGACCGACGATCACCCGCATCGAGCTTGAGACGCAAGCCGAGATTCCGGGCGTTGCTCCGGATGAATTCCAGAACCTCGCACAGAGGGCGAAAACGACATGCCTCGTTTCGCGCGCCCTGGCCGGCGTGTCCTCCATCACGCTCAAGGCAGAACTCCTCGCGACCACCACAACGGCACAGTGACATCGGGAAAATGAGATGAAACAGGACAGCACCATCACCCTCCATCCGGACGACCGCTCCCGACAGACGGCCGAGATCATGCGGCGCTTCAACGATGTGTTTCAGTTGCACGACCCGTCCGCACTGCCCGAACTGGTTGCCGAAGGATGCGTCATCGAAAACACCGTGCCGGCGCCTGATGGCGCCCGTCATGCCGGGCGGGAGGCATGCGTCCAGCTGTGGTCGGCGATCGCCACCCAGCCGGGCACGCGCTTCGATCTCGAGGAGACCTTTGTGGCCGGCGACCGGGCGACCATCCGCTGGCGCTACTGGATGGCCGACGGCAACTCCGTGCGGGGCGTCAATCTGATGCGTGTAAAGGACGGGCGCATCGTCGAGGCGATGGGCTATGTGAAGGGATAGTTGGCCGGTCGCCGCTAGCGATCAGCCAATGCCAGCTTGGCGCCGAGCATGACGAACGCGCCGGCGAAGGTTCGGCGCATCCAGGTCAGCACCATTGGCCGCGAGGCGACATGGCTGCGGATCGACGCGGCGAAGATGCCGTAGCCGACGAAAACCACGAAGGTCAAAAGCATGAAGACGGAGCTGAGCTCCAGCATCTTCGACAGCGCATTGGGCTCTGTGGTGCTGACGAATTGCGGCAGGAAGGCGAAGAAGAAGATCGACAGTTTCGGGTTGAGCACGTTGACGAGGATGCCGGTGGCAATCACCTTGCCGGCCGAGCGCGGCGCGACATCGTCCTCGACGCTGAGGCCGCCCTTCTCCTTCAGCGTGTTCCAGGCCATGTAGAGCAAATAGGCGACGCCGAGATATTTCAGTGTCTCGAAGGCGACCGCGCTGGTGTGCAGCAGCGCCGCAAGGCCGGTGATGGCGGCCGCCATGTGCGGGATAATGCCGAGCGTGCAGCCGAAGGCGGCAATGATCGAAGCCCGCGCACCGCGCGAAAGTCCCGCACTCAGCGTGTAGAGAACGCCGGTGCCGGGCGAGGCCACGACGATCAGCGACGTCAACAGAAACTCGATGCTCACGATGATTTCCTCCACGGCCCTGCCCGACATGAAAGCTATCGGGTGGCGCAAGAGGAGGCAAGCGGCGGTGACTGGCGTCTTCCTTGCCGCCGCAACGCGGGAGGAACTACCCCACCGCCAGCCCGTGCGCGGCCCTTGCCATCAGGCACTCCTCGTCGCCAGGCATGCAGGCGCGGCAGACATCCGGGCGTGTTTCATAGATGCCGCAAGCGGTCGACTTGCCGACTTCGCCGGTCAGGGCCGAACAGCGCACACCCTCGCAGCGCATGCCGGACAAGTCGAGGGCTACATATTTTTCAGGGATGCGGTCGAGCTGCGCGTCGTCCTCGGTGGAGAAGCGTGGCCACTCGGCCGAATAGGAACAGCACGCGCCGCAGCTCTGGCAGTCGAAGAGCGGCGCGGCGTCGCGTTGTGAGGAAAGGCTTGCGGCAGCGACCAGGGCGAACAGTCCGGGCGCGGCAGGATTGCGATCGGCATCGTGCGGCAAAGCGCTATTTCTTCTTGCCTGTCTTGCGCGCCGGCGCTTCGACCGGTGACTTGAACAGATCGGCCGCGGGGTCGGCGGCTTCGCTGGCCTTCGCGGCCGCCGGCTTGGCCGGCTTTGCTGCGGGAGCCGGCGCTGCCGGCTGGTCCTTGGCGGAGAATTTAATGGCCATGTCAGTCCTCGTCGGCGAAACGCGATGATGGGGCGCGCGGATTGCGCAAGCGGCCGATCAGCGCCGAAACCGCCGTGATGTTCATTTCCTCTGGCGACCAGTTCCTGGCTTCCGCGATGTGATGCGGCGCCAGCTCGCGATGCGTGCTGCCACTATAGGCGGCATCCTGGTAGGTCACCCGCTCCAGGGTCTTTTTGTCCTCGCGAACGTATTCGATCAGGTAGTTCGGGGCTTCGGCACGGCCGCGCACGCCGACGCGCACCTGGGCATCGCCATGGGCGCGCTTGCAGCGCTCGAGCTTCTCCAGCACACGGCGAACATATTCGACCGGCTTGTCCAGGGTTTCGACCATGTCGGCGATGGTCGCATCGGCCGCGATCGGCGTTGGCGGTACGCGCTTGGTTGCCATCAGCGTTTTCCGGCTCGTTTCGGTTGCGCCGCGAGTGCTGCGGCGGCCGCCATCTCTTCGGCTTCCTTTTCCAGGCGCAGCTCGCGCAAGCGGGCGGTCTTGGCTTCCCGCGCCTCGCTGACGGCATCGCGCTCGGATAGGATGCGATTGAGCGACATCGACTGGGTTTGCGTCTTGCTGAACAGCGACACCGCCGGATCGGCGGCGGTCTTCGAATGGGCGGTCAAAATCTTTCTCCTGTCAGGAGCCTGGTGCCGATAGGGCGAGACCGGGTCTTCGGTCGGGACCTCGCACAAAGCAACACGGCATCGGGGCAATACGGCGGCGGATTCAAATTGCCAAGCCGTCCCTTAGCACGTTCAGCCCGATGCGCAGCGCATTTTCGGCGGCAGCAAGCGTAAAATGAAAAAGGCCAGGCACCGCCTGACCTTCCCTGGGAGTACCGCGCATCCACAGGGATGCGCAGGAAACACTCCTCTCATGCGCATGATGTGCCTTGGAAACTCAGGTCTCCATGGCCATGCGCCCGAATTCGCCCTTCACCGGTGCCAGTACATCCGTGGTCACCGGGAGGGCTGAATTCGTTCTTCAGGCCGCCTTCAACTGGTCGGCGGACATCTTGCCCGACTTGTTGTCGCGGACCATCTCGTAGCCGAGCTTCTGGCCCTCGACGATGTCGCGCATGCCGGCGCGCTCCACGGCCGAGATGTGGACGAAAACGTCGGCCGAACCGTCGTCAGGCTGAATAAAACCAAAACCTTTGGTGGCGTTGAACCATTTAACTGTGCCGGTGCTCATAAACGAACCCTTTCCATGGCAAATATTCGTTAATCGCGGTGCGACTGCACAGCGATTTTTGTCTCGATTTTTGATGGGGAAGTTCGTCAAAGGCGCGCATGCGTGCGCGGATAACAAAAGTCGGTCAAACAAATATCGACATATTTCTTCTAGACTGCTTTTGCCGCCGAGTCAATTTCTAGTTTTCCAAAACCCCGGATTCAATTTAAGATTGCTATGCGATAGAACCTCAACTGATGAACCGGCTGAAAGACCGGGGCCAAAAAACCGAACCAACCCGGAACCAATCCCGCGCCAGCGCATTTGTTCGGTGTCAGCAATTTCAAAGAGCAATCTCGGGAATGCTGGCAAAAGAACGCCTCCCGCACAATAACCGGTGCGAGGGGGCGTTCTTATATGCGCCATTGGCTAGGCCCTTTCCCGGATCGAGGTGACGGCCGGTGGCCGGGCGGGGCTCGCTCGCAGCGGCACTGGGTGCCGGGCAATGCGATAGACCGCGGCCGGCGGAATGTTCCGCAACGTGTGCCCGATGCGGGTCGCCTGCAATCCAAGCTCTCGCAGCACCTTGTCGGGGACCGGACAACGCGGCCCGTAGGTGAACTGGTAGAGGCAGCCATCCTCGCGAAGATGCGCGAACGATCCCGCAAGGATGGCCGCCACCGTCCGCGCCGGCATGGAAAGCAGCGGCAAACCGCTGACGACCGCACCGCACAATTCAGCATCGGGATTGATTGTACCTCCGATTTCGACGGCATCGATGTGCAGCAGGCGCGCCCGTGGGAAGCGCTGGCCAAGCATGGCCGCGAATTCCGCGCCCTTCTCGACCAGGACCAGTTTTTCCTCGCTGACGCCTTGCCGGATCAAAGCATGGGTGAAGACGCCGGTGCCTGGCCCCAACTCGATCACCGATCCCGTCCGGGAGGAAATCTCGGAAACCATCAGGCTGGCCAGCACCGCGCTGGACGGCGTGATCGAGGCGACCCGCAGCGGATCGAACATCCAGGCGCGGAAGAAGCGGAGGATATCAGAGGGCATGGGCCGCTCCCGAATTTGCGATGATGAAGCGGACACCAGTCAAATCCTCGGACAGCTGCCACAGTCTCTTGGCCAGATCGGGATCGCTCGCGCCGGCGATCGGCTGGACAATCCTGGGGTAGCCGTTTTTTTCACCCTTGCCGTCCGGCCCGATGAACTGTCCGCCGGCTGCAGCGGGCGCGGTTGCCGCATAGAGCTGATTGAGGGCGCCCATCGCCACGTCCTGCGCCAGGAAGCGATTGCCGAAACGCATGAACAGCTTGAGGATGCCGGTCGGGCCGCTCAGCTGCAGATTGGTGGCGGAATAGCCGGGATGGGCGAGCAGGCTTCGCACCGGCAGGCCCGCGGCCTTCAGGCGGCGATCGAGTTCCAGGGCGAACAGTACGTTGGCGAATTTCGACTGGGCATAGAACGACATGCGGCCATAGTGCCGTGCTCCGGCAAGGTCGTCGAAATGGATCTGTCCACGCTTGTGCAGATCGGAACTGACGGTGACCACTCGGCCGTCGCGGCTCTGCGCCAGACGGTCGACAAGACGGGCCGTCAGCACGAAATGGGCGAGATGATTGACGCCGAACTGCAGCTCGTGGCCCTGGCGGGTCAGGCTGCGCGGCGGCATCATGACGCCGGCATTGTTGATCAGGACATCGACGGGAAGCCCGTCCGCGATGATATCGGCGGCAAAGCGCTCCACATCGTCCAGATCGGCAAGATCGAGCCGCCGCAATTCAAGCGAGCCGCTGACACCCTCGGCTTGGATCCTGGCCTTTGCCGCCCTGCCCTTGTCTATGTCGCGCACCGTCATCACGACATGGGCGCCGTGGCGCGCAAGTTCCAGCGCCGTCTGGAAACCAAGGCCGCTGTTGGCGCCGGTGACGATGACCGTGCGCCCGGACTGATCGGGGATATCGGCTGCTGTCCAGCGGCTTGGCATGAGAGGATCATTGACGGCACGCTGAGTCGCGGACAAGGCTGCAACCGGGTTTTGGGCAGACAAGAGGTGGGCGGACATGGGATATGTCTCCAAGCTTGGTCGGGAGCAATCTAAACACTGTTAAGTGACACGCTAACCCGAAATCTATACAATGTAAAGATTGAGCTTAGGAAGGCAGAATGGCTGAGGAAACCGACCGGGAATCCTATCATCATGGCGATCTTCGTGACGCCCTGATCCAGGCGACGGACGCCATACTTGCCGAACGCGGCCTCGAAGGATTTACGCTGCGCGGCGCGGCGCGGCGGGCGCATGTGTCGCCCGCCGCTCCCGCGCATCATTTCGGCAGTTCGGCCGGGCTGCTGACCGAAGTCGCCATTCTCGGCTTCCAGGAACTCGCCCGCCATATCGACATCGAAGGACCGGCCGAAAGCCCGACCGCGCGGCTGAAAAGGCAGGGCGCCGGCTATGTGCGCTTTGCCCTCGCCTATCCCGGCCGCTTCCAGTTGATGTTCCGGCATGACCTTCTGCTGGCCGACGATGCGCGGCTGGCGGCGGCGTCGGAACTGGCCAAGGTTCCCATCGCCCGCACGATCCAGGCGCTGCTTGGGCGGCCCGAGAATGCCGAGATCGACGCACCGGCGAGCGCCATGATCTTGGCGGCCTGGTCAGCCGTGCATGGCTTTGCCCATCTGGCGCTGAGCGGCAAGTTTTCGCGCCTCACGCCGGAAGCGCGGTCCCAGCATCTGCTCGACGAGCTCTTGCCTGACATGCTGGAGGCGCTTTGGCCGGAGCCCGGCCGTTAGCTTGCTGTGTCGCCCTACATGATCGTGCTGATCATCGGCAGGATCTCGTAGCGAAAGCCGCGACCTGACCTTGTTACCGGGTCGCCATCGGTTATCGCCTTTGCCTCGGCCTCGCTGCCCACACGCAGGATCAGCAGGCCCCAAGGGCCGGCCGGATCGGCGACCGGGCCAGCAAGGATCATGGTGCCCTCGCGCAGCTTGGCGCGCAAATAGTCGGCATGCCGGCTCATCAGCTCCCTCTCCTCGTCCGTCATGGTGAAGGCGAAGTCCGGCCGCGGCGGGATCAGCCGGCAATGGAAGACCTTTGTCGTCGTGGCTTCACGCGATGCTTCGTTGCTGGTCATCGGTCTTCCTCCAGGAGCGAGCCTAGTTGCTGTCCGTCGTTCGGTCTATTCGTCCGGCCCGGGCTCCGGCCACGGCTCCTTTGCCGCCTCGGCATACCAGTGCCGCATCGCCGGCATCGCCAGCACGGCGTCGACATAGGCCCTGGTGTCGGGCGCAAGTTCGCCGCCATAGGTGTCGAAGCGAGTGACGACCGGCGCGTACATGGCATCGGCCGCGGTGAAATGGCCAAACAGGAACGGGCCGCCCTTGCCGTATTTCTCGCGGCACTCGCGCCACAGCGCCTCGATGCGCGCCCGCTGCGCTTCCCCTTCGGCGTCGAGCGGCTTGTACCCTTTCGGCCGGCGCAAATTCATCGGCCAGCCATAGCGGACCTCGCGAAAACCGGAATGCATCTCGGTCGCCGCCGCGCGCGCCAGCGCGCGGGCGCCGATATCGGCCGGCCAGAGCTTTTTCTCGGGAAACAGGTCGGCGAGATATTCGAGGATGGCAAGGGTTTCCCAGATAATCCTGCCATTGTGATTCAACACCGGCACCTGACCGGTCGGCGACACTTTCGCCAGGTTGGCAAAGGTCTCGGACGTGCGCAGCCGCACAAAGCCTTCCTCGAACGGGACCTCCAGATGGCGCATCGCCACCCATGGCCGCAGCGACCACGAGGAGAAGCATTTGTTGCCGATGTGCAGTGTGAATTCCGCCATTTTTCTCCCCCATGCGCACGGTGCGTCCGCGCAACCTAACCCGCCAGCCTTGTCGCCGGAAGCGGCCTTGCGCACTCCCTTGCTTCCGACACGGCCTGGAACTTAACCGACGCCAGCTCGTTTGTTCCCGACGGACGAATTCCTCCAAATTCAAACTCTCAGGAGATGCGAAACATGGTGAACAAGGATCAGGTCGCCGGTCTGGCCAAGCAGGTCAAGGGCTCGGTCAAACAGGCTGCCGGCAAGGCGACCGGCAACAGACAAACCCAGGCCGAGGGCATGGCCGACAAAGTCGCCGGCAAGGTGCAGAAGGCCTATGGCGACGTGAAGGACAAGGTCAAGAAGGCGCTCTGATGCCACATCGAGACGTGTTGTTGCCTGTTGGAAAAGGCGGCCGCCAGGCCGCTTTTTTCATGTGCTCCAGCCCTTGCTGAAGGCGTTGGTGAAGATGACCTCCCCTTGGTCGTCGGTCGCTTCGCCCAGCGCCACGTCCATGCCATCGCTGGTCACCCTGGCCACGGCGAACCCTCCCATATAGGCGGCCTTCGGCTTGAACAGGTCGAGCCCGTCACGGCGGTAGATCAGCGGGGTGTCATGCTGATGGCCATGGAAGATGCCGACGACATTGTAGCCCTTCAGCGCCGTCAGCAGCGCCTGCCTGTCGGCCTCGCCCCACCAATGCGGCGCACCGGCGCCGTCATCGTCATAGGTGCGCTTGGCGGGATCCCATCGCTCCGTCGAAAACGTGTCCCAGCCATAGTGCTGGAACAGGATGACGGGGCGGCCATCCGCCGCATAGGTCGCCAGATCCTGCTTGAGCCAAGGCAGGCTCGAGTCGGCGCCGTGACCGGTGTCGCCGGTGAAACGATGCATCTGGACGAGGTGCAGGCCGCCCCAGTCCCATGAATAGCAGTCGGTGTCGACATCGTAGCTGGTGGCCGGCACGGGCGGCTTGAAGAAGACGCCCGGGCGGTGATTGACTTCGACATAGTCGCGCAGTTCGCGCCGGTACCAGTCGACATGGTGCGGCGGACCGTTCTGGTCGAGATCATGATTGCCCAGTCCGACATAGACCGGCATGTGGACGCGATCCGAGCCAACGCCTTGGCTATAGCGCTGGCTGAACTGCAGCAGCTGCGTGCCCTCGCTCGGCTGGGTGATCTGGCCGCCGCCATCGTCGGTGATGTCGCCGCCGACGACAAGACCGAGCGGCATGCCGATCCGGCTGCCGGCCGAACGCAAGCCGGTGACGACGCCGGTGATCTCGGCAGGCCAGTGCTTGTCATTGATGGCGTTCAGTGCGGCGACATTGCGCAGCAGCGCGGCGTCGGTCTTGCCCTCCTGCTGGCAGTTGGGGCTGAGGCCGCTCGCCATGCGGCAGGCATGGACATCGGCGATGAACAGGAAGGTGGCGTCGATGGGCTGGATGCGCTGCCCGGTCTGGCCGAACGCCGGGCGTGAAAGCGCGCCGGCCGTGGCAAGACCCGCGGCCTGCATCAGAAAGCTGCGACGTGAAAGCAGTTGCGGCGCCCGGTGAATCATCATCGGCGGAATTTCAGCACAAGCGACCTCCGTCCGTCCAGTTTCGGCAATATCGCCACTGCCTTGACCATCGACATCGCAATGAACGTCTGACACTTCTACCTGCGCTTGTATGTCACAAAATGAGGGAGCGTCATGAGGAGCGTGCTTATCGGCATGGCATTGGCGGTATTGCTGCCGGCAAGTGTTGCGTTTGCCGGTCCATGCGTTGATGCGAAGTCGGCGAAAAACGGGTTCGTCCTGGCGCGACCAGGCATTCAAAGCGAGTTTCGGCCCGCCGCCGGCGGGATGATCTCGGTCGCCAACACCTACGAGTCACAGTCACCGCAAAAGCAGTTCCTGTTCGCCGGCCTGATCGAGGTTTTTCGCGACAGCGACACCGGCCGGCTGGCAATGATCCCGTTTTCCGACCTGCGAAAGTTGTTTCCGCTGAAGGCGGGAGCCAAGAGCACGATCGAGTTCGTCGAGTTGTCGCCAGACAAGCAGCCGAAGGCCACCAAGACGCTGACCCTGGTCGTCAAGGGCAAGGAAACCTTCAGCCTGGGCGGCTGCAAATACAACGTTCTGGCTGTCAAGGAGACCTTCAAGAACGGAGCCGGCGAGACGCTCGATACGTTCACCGCGCTCTATGCGCCCGATCTGCAGGCGTCCCTTGCCCGGCGCTATGATGAAGGCACCAGCACGGAATCGGTCAACGGCTACGAGACGATCAAGCCGCTGGCCGAATAGAGGGTCCATGGCGCGCAGAAGGCCTTTGGACTGGTCTGATCAAAAGCGGCTTGGACGGAAGTTTGCAAGCAGCGGATGCTCAATGCCGCTGGCGATCTCGCCGGCAAGCAGCTCGCCCGCGATCAGGCCAAGCGTTGCGCCGCTATGGCTGAAGGCAACATAATATCCCTGGATATCCTTCAACTGGCCGAAGACCGGCTCGCCGTCTCCGGGGATCGGCTTGGGTCCGACACCGTAGCTTTGCAATTCCAACTTTGGATGTCCCTCGATGACATTCGAGGCTTCGTTGAGAAGCCCCTGAATGGTCGAAGTCTTTACGCTATAGGTGCCGTCCGAATTGACCACCACCTCTTCTTCAGACCAGGCGGAATCGAGCGCGAGGGCTCCGTCCGGCGTCGGCCGGATGGCGACGCGCGGCGTGTTGAGCACGGCCCGAAGGGGCAAGTCGAGCGGCTTGGTCCAGACGAGCAGCGCGATCGGCGTCCCATCGGCGATATACTGGCGGGAGTCCGCAACCATTCGCGGCACAGCCGAGCCGGTCGCCAGGAGTACCGCGTCGGCAGCAAGGCTGATGCCGCTTGTCGTAGTGACGCCGGTGGCACGACCGTCGACGACCGTGACCGCGGCGCTTCCGGCATCGATGACCAGTTGCCCGCCACGCTCCACGAACTCCGCAATCAATATCTCGATCAGCGACGGCAGGTCGACCCAGCCCTCGCCGGGATTGAAGATCGCACCTTGAGGTGTGACGGCTCTTGCTGCGACACCTGGCGTGACCGAAGCTATGGCGCCCGCGGACAGATGTTGCGCGTCATAGCCGAGGTCTCTTTCATGGGCGAAGACATCGCCGATCTCGTTCGAGGCGTCATCGGCGTCCCATGTCAGGCCACCGTCGAAACGCAGCCAGGCGGCATCCGGATATCTCGCCGACAGCGTCCGGTAGCGGTCGATACCGATCATGCGCAGGCGATGATATTCAGCCGATCGCTTGCGCGCGGAATTGAGCCAGGCGAGCGAACGGCCGGAGGCTCCCTTGGCGAGCGGTCCATCATTGACCAGGGCGGTTTGGATGCCGAGCCTTGCAAGATGAACGGCCGAGGAGACACCGAAAATGCCGCCCCCGACAACAACGACCTTTGAGACCGAATGGGATGTAGCCATAGCATATTCTTTCACTGGTGAGGTTGGATTGGAGCGTCTCGGGGCTCATGCGCTATCAAAGCACTTCGGCAAGGAAGTGCTTCAGACGCGTGCTTTTCGGCGTGTCGAAGATCGCGGCAGGCGTGCCGACCTCGATGACGCTGCCTTCATCCATGAAGGCGACCTGATCGGCGACTTTGCGGGCAAAGCCCATTTCATGCGTCACCACGACCATTGTCATGCCGCGCCTGCCGAGGTCCGCCATCAGGTTGAGAACGCCCTTCACCAGTTCGGGATCGAGAGCGCTCGTCACCTCGTCAAACAGGATGACCTCCGGGTCCATTGCCAGCGCACGGGCGATTGCCACACGCTGCTGCTGTCCGCCGGAAAGACCGCCGGGACGATGGTGCTTGCGGGCGGCAAGGCCAACATCAGCCAGGCGCGCCTCGGCGATGCGCTCGGCCTCCTGCACCGGAATGCCCTTGATCTTGGTCAGCGACAGCATGACGTTTTCCAAGGCCGTGTGATCGGGAAACAGATTGAAATGCTGGAAAACCATGCCGACACGCCGGCGCAGTTTTTCAGGCTTCATTGCCAGGATGCTCGCGCCATCGAGCAGCACGTCACCGCCTTTGGGTTCGACCAGGCGATTGAGGCAGCGCAGCAGGGTCGACTTGCCTGACCCTGACGGGCCGATGACACAGGTGACCGTCCCCGGATTGACCGTCAGGCTGACTCCCTTGAGGACATCGAGATTGCCATAGGCCATGTCGAGATCGGTGATGGTGAGACTGCCGCCCTTGAAGCGGGGAAGCGCAGCATTGCCTTCACGGCCGGCCTCTGAGCGCGGGCTGCTGATGGCGCTCTCCAGTTCGCTCACTTCGGCGAGGCCGCTGGTGACGAGGCCGGCCTTTTGCTTTCCGACGCGCAGCGAATTGTCGATGTAATTGACCACATGGGTCAGCGGCACGGTGATGACGAGATAGAAAACACCGGCCAGAAGCAACGGAGAGAGGTTTCCGGTGACCACCGCCTGGTCCTGACCGACGCGGAAAATCTCGCGTTCCGACGCGAGCAGACCGAGGAAGTAGACAAGGCTCGAATCCTTGACGTTGCCGATGAACTGGTTGACCAGGGCCGGCAAGACGCGGCGGATGCCTTGCGGTATCACGATCAGGCGCATGCCTTGGCCGTAGCTCATGCTGAGCGCCCGGCAGGCCTCCATCTGCCCGCGCTCGACGCTCTGGATGCCCGAGCGGAAGATTTCGCCGATATAGGCGCCGGCGATCAGGCTGAGGGCAAGAATGCCAAGCGGATAGGGCGAAGGACCAAAGATTTCACGGCCAATGCGGGCAAAGCCCTGGCCTATCAGCAGAATCGTGACGATCGCCGGAAGACCACGGAAAATATCCGTGTAGACTCGGGCGGGAATGCGCAGCCAACGCGATTGCGAGATGCCCATGACTGCCAGAATCATGCCAAGACCGACACCCAGTACCGTGGACGCGGCCGCAAGGATCAAGGTGTTCTTCAATCCGATGGTGATCATGCTGGGCAGCACGTCCGCCATGGCCTGCCAGTCGAGGAAACTGCGCCGCAAGTTTTCAAGCCAGTCCATTCGCCCGCCTTTCGGTTGCGCTGTCCGCATCGTCCGCCATCAAGCACGGCGGCGTAAGGTCCGGCCGCCGGCTTTTGTGCCGGCGGCCGGGTGCGGTTACTTCTTCGGGAGATATTGGTCAGGCATCGGCGAACCGGGGAACCACTTCTCGTAGAGCGTCTTCCAGGTTCCGTCCTGCATGGCCGCATGAAGGGCGGTGTTCAAGGCACCACGGAACTTGTCATTGCCCTTGCGCACCACGAAGCCGGCCGGGGCATCGAAGGACGGGATGTTGATTGCGATCTTGAGGCCGGGATAACGCTCGCCATACTGCTTGGCGGCCTCATAATCGAGGAAATGCGCGTCGACGGTTCCGTTGTTGAGTGCTGAGACAGCGGAGTTGTTGTCGGGGAATTTGACAAGGTCGGTTCCGACAAAGTTCTTCGCCGCGTAGATTTCCTGAAGCGTCCCCTGCACGACGCCGAGGCGCTTGCCCTTGAGCCCGTCGGCCGACGTGATCGCTTTGTCCGAGGTAAGCACAGAGAGATAGCCCGCAAGATACCCGTCGGAAAAATCGACGGTCTTCTTGCGCGCTTCCGTCGTGCCGATCGCCGCGACCGCGACGTCGAAGCGTCCGTTCGCAACCGAAGGCATCAGCGCCGAGAATTCCTGACCGGTGAAGATCACCTGGTCCGGCTTGAATCCAAGGCGGCTGGCGACGTTGCGGAACAATTCGATGTCGAAGCCGGTGAACGTGCCATCCGCCTGGGTGAAAGCGTAGGGTTTGGCATCGCCCATCGTCCCAACGGAAATGACTTTCGCATCAATAAGACCATAGGGATTGTCATCCGCGGCGACGGCTCCCGAAGCCAGCCCGGCGCCGATGCCCATGGCCAAAAGAGCCACCACACCGATCCGGATCGGTGACATCAACGACTTGAGAATTCCTGTCCTGCTCATGTGTCTTCTCTCCACTCTGAAGGTCTGTTCTTGTTGGTATTTATGTCGAGCCCGCGCTTTACATCGCCCGCCACCGCGACCGCTGCATGTGCAGGACGTCCCGTTACGCCTACGGGCTCGCTATTTTCTTCAAAGAGACCGGTCTCTTATTGATTGAGACCGGTCTCTTTGATAATCGTTATCGCCAGATTGACCTTCCGTCAACAACTCTTGTAGTCGTTCATCCGATGAAAAGAACCGCGCCCAAGACCCCGTCGATAACGGTCAGCGATGTCGCCCGGGCGGCAAACGTATCGAAAGCGACAGCCGCGCGCGTCCTCGGCGGATACGGCGTCGTCAGCGATACGATCCGCGCGGACGTCATGGCCGCGGCCAAGGCGCTGGACTACCGTCCGAACGAGTTGGCTCGCAGCATGACGACCGGACGGTCCGGCATCATCGGGGTTGTTGTCGGCGACATCGAGAACCCGTTCTTCAGCCTTGCGGTGCGCGGCATCAGCGATGCGGCAAGGGCAGCCGGGTTCAACGTCATTCTGGCCAATTCCGGGGAGAGAATCGACGTTGAGAAGGCGGCCGTGCGGCTGTTGATCGGCAAGCGCGTCGATGGGCTGATCGTCACGCCATCGGAATCGCGTGACATCTCGCACCTGCGCGACATCCATCGTTCAGGCCGGCCGCTTGCCCTGCTTGACAGGGCGCTGCCCGATCTGGACGTCGATACAGTCACGGTCGACGATCGCGGCATCGCCATGCGGGCGACCCGCATTCTTGTGGATGCCGGACACCGCAACATCGCCTATGTGACCGCGGTCGACGCCGAAGGGCATGAGTACCGCGATCTCGGACAGATCTACACCTCGTCGGTTCGCGAGCGCATCGACGGGTTCCTCACAGTGTGCCGGGAAGCCGGGATCGATCGGCCAGAACGCTATGTCCGGCTTGGTGCAACAAGCCCCGCCGAAACGCGCAGGGTGGCCGACGCGGTGCTGTCCGGGCCAGATCGGCCGACGGCAATCCTTGCATCCGACAGCGTCATAGCGCTGGAGATATTCAAGGTGATCCGCCAACGCGGCTTGCGGGTTCCCGAGGACATTTCGCTGATCACCTTCCATGATGCGGACTGGACGAGCGTGACAACGCCACCCATTACCGTCATCGACCAGCCCGTCTACGCGCTCGGCAAGAGTGTCGCGGAATTGCTCATCCGGCGGTTGAAGGGAGATCCGCGCCCTGCGGAAAGGCTCATTCTGCCAACATCGATCTTCGAGCGCGGGTCGGTTGGCCCGCCCTCGAACGCCATCGTCAAGCGCGCGTAGCTGCGGCTCAGGCTTGGCCGAGTGCCGCCAGACAGTCACGCAATGGGCCTGCGTCCTGCGCCGTCTTGGCCATCGACATGGCGCCGGAATAGCTGGCGACGGCAAGTGCCGCGAAATGCTGGGGGTCGGTGCCTTGCTCCCTGCCCTCCTGCTGGTCGGCCGCGATCTTGTCGGCGATCGCCTGGCGCCATGCCGCAAAGATGCCGGCAAGGGCCGCGCGGAAATCCGGATCGGCGAGCGACAGTTCATGCGCCAGATTGTTGAGCGGGCAGCCACGCACGAAACCCTGCTGCTCGAGCTCCGCCGCAACGGCCTCGAACACGGCCCGCACCCCTTCGCGCGCCGAAACCGCCGCCGCCACCGGCGCGATCCATGTCGCCTCGACCGCCGCCGCCACGCGCTCTTCGATCACCGCCAGGGCCAGCGCCTTCTTGGTCGGGAAGTGATGGTGCAACGCACCGCCGCTGACCCCTGCCGCCGTCATGAGATCGCCGAAGCTCGTCGCGTGATAGCCGCGCGCCTGAAACGCGGCCTCGGCGACATCGAGCACTTTCCGGCGCATGCCCTCGGGGTCGTTGATGCGGGTTCGTGGCCTTGGGCCTGGTCGAATGGTCATCTCTGCTGACATTGCACGACAATAGCAAGTTGACAAAACAGGACAACCGGTTTGTTTATAAACAGGATGATCACCCTGTTTTTGGAGACCGCCGATGAACCTGCCCCTGAACGCCGCTCCGCCGGCCGAGGTGCTAGCCTCACCCGTCGTCGAGCTGAGGCAGTACACATTGAACCCCGGGCAGCGCGAGACGCTGATTGCGCTCTTCGACGGGGAATTCATCGAGAGCCAGGAGGCGACAGGAATGACCATTATCGGCCAGTTCCGCGATCTCGACCGTCCGGACATGTTCGTCTGGCTGCGCGGCTTCGACGGCATGGACGTCCGTAAGAAGGCGCTGGCCGCTTTCTACGACGGCCCGATTTGGGCGGCGCACCGCGACGCGGCCAATGCGACGATGATCGATTCGGACGATGTGCTACTGCTGAAGCCTGCATGGCTGGGCGCCGGCTTTGACCTGTCAGGCTTTCAGCGGCCGGCTTCTGCTGAACACGAAAACTCCAGCAATGAGAACCATTTGGGCGGTATTGTTGTCATCCGGATTCATCATCTGCGATCGGGAGCAGAGACCGAATTCGCCAGTCGCTTCGCGGCGGAGGCGGCGCCAGTGATGAAGGCGCACAGCGTGCGCCTGCTCGCCGCCTTTGTCACGGAACATGCCGAAAACAGTTTTGCGCGGCTGCCGGTGCGGGCCGGCGAAAACGTCTTCCTTTCCATCGCCCGGTTCGACGGCACCGAGGCGCATGCAAGCCAGGAAGCTGCCCTCGCCGCCGCGCCGGCATGGCAGGCCTTCTGGCAAACCGCTCATCTTGATCTGGCCAAACCAACGGAGACCTTGCGGCTGTCGCCCACGTCGCGATCGCTGGTCGGCCGCTAGGCTCCGAATACCTCGATGATGGCCCGCGCGACAAAGGCTGGGTCCTCCCAATGCGGATTGTGGCCGCACGCTTCGGCGCGCACGAGGCGTGCCTGCGCAAGGCAACGCGACAGCGCCTGCTGGTGCGCCTCGTCGAACAGCGGGTCGCACGCGCCGGCGATGATCAGCGTTGGAGCCCGCACGGCTTGCGCCGCACTGGTCAGGTCGGTCCGGCGGATCTCCTCCAGAATGGCGCGCCAGCGCGCCGCGGGCATTGCGGACGCGTCTTTCGCCAGGCCGGCGAGAAACGGCTGGGGCACGCCGGGCCGGCAGTCATGCCACCAGTCATAGAACGGGTCGGCCGGCGATATCGGGTCGCGCAAAGTCTGCACACCGGCGAACAGCGGATGATCCGATGCGAAATCGGGCTTCAACGTGCCGGCCATCACCACCAGTCCGGCGATGAGCTCGTTGTGCCGCGCAGCCAAAGCGATGGCCACCATGGCGCCCAGCGAATGGCCGACCACAACGGGCCGATCGAGGTGCAAATGCCGGATCAGGCCCGCAATGTCATCGGCGAAGTCGGCGATGCGAAAACCCTTGCCCGCCGGCGAGGCGCCATGGCCGCGCAGCTCGGGCATGATCAGCCGGCGGCCGGCCAGATGCGGCGCCAGGAGCGAAAAGCTGCGGCTGGTGTCGGTGAAGCCGTGCATCAGAACCAGCGCCGGTTCCACCCCTGATATCTCGATATAGGCGGTATCGAGACTGCCGGAATTGATGAATTGCTTGCGGCCGGCCCAGGCGTCCTGCTCCGCCCAGACATCCGTGGCCGCTTCCAGCGCGACCGACGTCACAGGCCGAGCTTCTCCTTGACCGCCGCAAGGCCGGGCTTGCCGTCGAAGGTGGTGACGCCGGCAAGCCAGGCGTCGAGGCGGCCCTTGTTCGCCGTGATCGCCTTCAGCGCCCCTTCCTCCGGCTTCATGCCGTCATTGATGAGATAGCCCATGCCGACATTCTCGAAATCGATGTCGAAAGCGAGATTCCTGAGGAACTGCGCGACATTGGGGCATTGCTGCAGATAGCCCTTGCGCACCTGCGTCGTCACCGTCGCGGCGCCGAAATTCGGGCCGAAGAACTTGTCGCCGCCGGTCAGGTATTTGAAATCATACATGGTGTTCATCGGATGCGGGGCCCAGCCCTGGAAGACGATGAACTGCTTTTCCTTGATCTCATAGCCGACCTCGGAAAGCATGCCGGCCTCGCTCGACTCGACCACGTGCCAGCCGTCGAGACCGAGCGACGGGTCGGCGATGGCGTCCATCATCAACTGGTTCGAGCCGGGCTCGATGCCGTACATTTTCTTGCCGAACTTGTCTGCGAACTTGTGCAGGTCGGCAAAATCCTTGACGCCGGCGTCCCAGACATAGGTCGGAACGGCGAAGGTGTATTTGGCGCCTTCGAGATTGACGCGCACATTCTCGACCGAGCCATCCTTCTTGTAGGGCTCGTAATAGGTGACCATGGCCGGGTCCCAATAGCCAAGGAACAGGTCCAGGTCGTTGTTCTTCATGCCTTCGTAGATGACGTTGATGCCGAGCACCGAGCTTTGCGGCTGGTAGCCGAGCGCACCGAGCAAGACATTGGCGACGCCGGTGGTGAAGGCGAGATCGTTCCAGCCCGGTTCGGCCATGCGCACCGCCCTGCACTGCTCGGCCTCGGCCGCCTGAGCCGCGCGAGCGCCCAACATCAGGGCTGCAAGACAGACGCCATTTGCAAGCATGCGGACCATTTCAATTCTCCTCGTCATCACTGATTTTGACCAATCGGTCTTTTTATTGTCCCATCGGTCAATTGTTGATCTGGGCGGGCGAAAATGTCAACATGGATTCGCAATTGCCTGGATCGAAGCTGTGAAACTCAAGCGTCTCAGTGACATACGCCGCAAGGAGTTGCGGCAGGCCGCCTTCGCGGTGCTGGAGCGCGAAGGCATTGCGGGTGCTACCCTGGAAAAGGTGGCCGCCCATGCCGGCGCCTCCAAGGGCATCGTGCTGCACTATTTCCGCAACAAGCAGGAATTGTTCGAGCATGCCATGCGCGAGGCCAACGCCGTGCTGCGCGACGCCGTCGTCGCCCGGCTTCGCCAGGCGCGCTCGCCGATGGAGCGGCTCGACGCGGTGATCGACGGCAATTTCGAGGAGCATCTGTTCCTGCCGCCGCTTTGCCATGCATGGCTTTCGCTCTGCGCCGAGGTGCCGCGCGACGAGAAGCTGGCACGGATCCAGAAGGTCCTGCACGCGCGGATGCGCTCGAACCTGTTGTCCGGCCTGCGCGGCCTTGCCTCGCCCGGCGAGACCGGCGACATCGCGCTTGGCGTCACCGCGCTGATCGACGGGCTTTGGCTGCGGCTCGGCCTGGAGCCGGGCAGCGTCTCGCGCGAACAGGCGATCCGCCAGGTCAAGGATTTCGTTGCCGCGCGCCTGGCGATGCGCCAGCCTGCGACCGTCGGCGCGTAAACCTGCACCGGCAACCCAGCCGGCCGCGCCAACGTCGGCAACTCGCGAACTTCATATCGTGGGATAGGCCAGCTGGTTGACCCGGACCGCGATTATGCGGTGCTCTGGCATTGGCCATGGCGATTTCGGAGCGCCCGATGAGACTTCAGGACAAGCGCACGCTGGTGACCGGCGGCTCGGATGGTATCGGCCTGGCGATCGCCGAGGCGGAGAAGGACGAAGCGCCGATCTTCAACCGATTTGCATCCTCAACGTCCGCAATCTCCGCTTGAAGCCATTTGTGCAACGCGATACGCCCTTGCCCAAATCGACAGACCGGAGACTTGCCGTGAGCACGCCAAAGACCAGAACCGAAACCGATACGTTCGGCCCTATCGAGGTTGCCGCCGACCGTTATTGGGGCGCGCAGGCGCAGCGTTCCCTGGGCAATTTCAAGATCGGTTGGGAAAAGCAACCGGCGTCGATCGTGCGGGCGCTGGGCATCGTCAAGCGGGCGGCGGCGGAAGCCAATATGGAGCTGAAGCGGCTCGATCCGGCGATCGGCAAGGCGATCATCGCGGCCGCGCAAGAGGTCATCGACGGCAAGCTCAACGACCATTTCCCGCTGGTGGTCTGGCAAACCGGCTCGGGCACGCAGTCCAACATGAACGCCAATGAGGTGATCTCCAACCGGGCAATCGAGATGCTTGGCGGCGTCATGGGCTCGAAGAAGCCGGTGCACCCAAACGACCACGTCAATATGAGCCAGTCGTCGAACGACACCTATCCGACGGCAATGCATATCGCCTGCGCCGAGCGCATCGTGCACGATTTGCTGCCGGCGCTGAAGCACCTGCACAAGGCACTGGACGCCAAGGCCCGGGCCTTCAATCACATCATCAAGATCGGCCGCACCCACACGCAGGATGCCACGCCGCTGACGCTGGGCCAGGAATTCTCCGGCTATGCCGCGCAGGTCGCCTCCTCGATCAAGCGCATCGAAATGACGCTGCCCGGCCTGCAGGAACTGGCGCAGGGCGGCACCGCCGTCGGCACCGGCCTCAACGCGCCAGTTGGTTTTGCTGAAAAGGTGGCGGATCGCATCGCCGCCATCACCGGCATCGCCTTCGTCACCGCGCCGAACAAGTTCGAGGCGCTCGCGGCGCACGATTCCATGGTGTTCTCGCATGGCGCGATCAACGCCGCGGCTGCAGCACTCTTCAAGATCGCCAACGACATCCGCTTCCTCGGCTCGGGCCCTCGCTCGGGCCTCGGCGAATTGTCGCTGCCGGAAAACGAACCCGGCTCGTCGATCATGCCGGGCAAGGTCAACCCGACGCAGTGCGAGGCGATGACGCAGGTCTGCGTCCAGGTGTTCGGCAACAATGCGGCGCTGACCTTCGCCGGTAGCCAGGGCCATTTCGAGCTCAATGTCTACAACCCGCTGATGGCCTACAACTTCCTGCAGTCGGTGCAGTTGCTCGCCGACGCTTCGGTCTCCTTCACCGACAATTGCGTCGTCGGCATCGAGGCCCGTGAGGACAACATCAAGGCGGCGCTCGACCGCTCGCTGATGCTGGTGACGGCACTAGCGCCCACCATCGGCTACGACAACGCCGCCAAGATCGCCAAGACCGCGCACAAGAACGGCACGACGCTGCGCGAGGAAGCGCTGGCCACCGGGCTGGTCAGCGAGGCCGATTATGACCGGCTGGTACGTCCGGAGGACATGACGCATCCGGGGTAAGGTGTTTCTCGGCGGGAGAATTTACTCCCGCCTCACGATCACCCGACACGAATTTCGCGCTCTTCCGCCGTTCACGGAAATGAATGGCCTGTGAACAATGTGTCGCCGGATAGGCGGCTTTGGTGAACAGTTGGCATCGTCTATCTCAGGGTCATTCAACCCATTCGGAGAGACACCATGTCCATCAACACTTCAGCCGCAGGCGCCGGCACCGCGTCCAACAGCTCTGTCACCATCCTGCTTGGCCGCATCCTGCTCGCGGTCATTTTCCTGCTTTCCGGCTTCGGCAAGCTCACCGCCATTTCCGGCACCGCTGCCTACTTTGGCGGACTCGGCCTGCCCGCTCCGACCGCAACGGCTGTGATCGTCGGCCTGATTGAGCTGCTCGGCGGCCTCGCCATCCTCGTCGGTTTCCAGACCCGTGTCGCCGCCTGGGTGCTCGCCATCTTCACCGTCGCCACCGGGCTGGTCGCTCATACTGGCTGGGCCGACCAGATGCAGATGATCCAGTTCCTCAAGAACCTCGCCATCACCGGCGGCTTCCTGCTGCTGGCTTCATCGGGCGCCGGCGCCTATTCGATCGACGCCAAGCGCGGCTGAACCTCCCTCCCAAGCCTGACAAAAGCGGCGCGGAATTTTCCGCGCCGCTTTTTCGTTGTCTGGAATAGCCGGTCCGGTTTCGGCCGAGGCCTCGCAGGCGTAGACTGCACGGCAGCCGGCTCGAGCCCAAAAGGGCGCCGGCAAGGGAGGTGGCCATGACCCGCGATGCATTGCTTCTGGTTTCGCGACTGCTGTTTGCCGTGCTGTTCGTACCGTCCGGTTTCCAGGCGCTCGCCAACATTGCCGGCACGTCAGATTATTTCGCCGGCCTCGGCCTGCCGCTGCCGGTGCTCGCCGCCTGGGGCACGGGCCTGTTCGAGCTGATCGCCGGCTTGCTGATCCTCATCGGCTTCCAGACCACGATCGTGGCGCTGCTCTTGGCTGCCTTCTGTATCGTCGCCGGCTTCATCGGCCATCACGGCCAGGGCGGCGACGATGCGACGCTCGCCTTCCTGCACCAGCAGATGCTGATGAAGGACATCGCCATATCAGGCGGTTTCCTCGCGCTGGCCATGGCAGGCGCCGGCGCCTGGTCGGCCGACGGACGCGGTTTCGGCATCGGCGCGGACGTAACCTGAACTTCAGTCTGCTAGAACGCCCTACTTGACCGACACGCTCGGCCCGCCCTCCACGGCCAGCACCAGGCGCCGGTTGGTGATCCGCGCCAGTTGCGCCAGGCGGCCGGCCGGCCGCTCTCCATAGAGATCGGAGAGCGACGCCGGCAACACCAGCGCCAGCACGCCGTTGGCGCGCTGCTCCCATTTCAGCCTGGGCATGATGCCGGGCATCGAGGCCGTCAGCAGGTAGACCACCCGCATCATCGCCGCCAACACGCGAGCCCGCTCGAGATAGCGCGGCGTCGCCAGCGCCTTGATTTCGGGTGCGATGGATTCGTTGAAGATGCCGTCGTGACGATAGGCGTTGGCCAAAGCCAGGAAGGCACGGCCGGGATGGTCGACGCCGAAGAAGGAGGCATGCGCAATGATGTTGAGCGACTGCCTGCCGCGATATTCCGGATGCGCCCGCCAGCCGATGTCGGCCAGCAATGCGGCGGCGTGGCGGTAGCGCGCCTCGTCCTCGGTCTCGTCTATGCCGAAGGCGGCGAAGGATTTGGCCGTCCAGTCGACTAGTTCATGCGCGTGGGTGACCGAGCGCGAGCGCAGCCGGGCGAGTTCCTCGGACGCCGAGATCAACGGATCGGCTTTCTGCTCGGCCTCGTCGAGCAGCGAATAGAGGAAGCCTTCGCGCACGCCGAGCGCCGAGACGATGATCTTCGACGGCTGCATCGCCGCCATGATCTCCTGCAGCACGATGGCCCCATAGGGCAGCAGCGAGCGGCGGTTCTTCGAGACGCCTTCGATTCCCTTGACCTTCTCGATCTCGGCCTTGGCCACCTGCTTGAGAAAGTTCGTCGCGCTGTCGGCCGACATCTCGTAATGGTGCATGACGCCAAGCGGGTAGTTGGTCATCTCCATGTGGAGCCGGGCGAGGTTTCGCCAAGTGCCGCCTACGGCATAGAAAGGCCGGCCCTGCCCGCCTTTCAGCAGCTTGGCCCGCGCCAGTTCGTCGCGCGCGATCTTCTGTGCCTGGGCGAGCGAGTTCTTCGCCATGTCCTGCAGGCGCAGGCCACCGAGCGGCAGTGTTATGCCGTCACCGATCGCCTCGCCGTTGACGTCGACCAATTCGAGACTGCCGCCGCCCAGATCGCCGGCGATGCCATTGGCCGGGTGGAAGCCGGAAATCACGCCAAGCGCCGAATAATAGGCTTCCTGGCGCCCGCTGATCACGCGGATCTCGGTCTTGAGGACCTCTTCGGCGCGATGGATGAAGTCGGGACCGTTGATCGCCTCACGAGCGGCGGCGGTGGCCAGGACATACATATGCTCGGCACCGGCCTGATCGGACAGCGCGCGAAAGCGGCGGAACTCTTCCATCGAGCGGGTCACCGCCTCGGGGTCGAGCTTTCCGGTCGAAACGATGCCGCGGCCAAGGCCGGCGAGCATCTTTTCGTTGAACAGCATGGTCGGCGAGCGCGCCAGCCCTTCATAGACGACGAGGCGGATCGAATTCGACCCGATGTCGATGATGGACAGCGGTCGGCGGTCCTGCAGCCGGCCCTGGGAATCAGACAACATCAGGTGGACGCTGCAGCGTTCTTCTTGCGGCGCTTGAACTGCGCAATGCGCTTGGGCGCATGCGACTTCAGCGCGTCACCCCGTCCCGACAGGCTCGGATTGGTCATGAAATATTCCTGCGCGTTGAACGGTTCCTCGCCCTCTTCCAGCACCACGCGCCGGGAGGTTCCATCAGCCAATACGTCGAAACTTTGCTGATTGTCCATGATGTTGCCCAGCATGATCTGGCCCAAAACCTGTTCATGCACAGTTGGATTGGTGATCGGCACCATGGTCTCGACGCGGCGGTCGAGATTGCGCGGCATCAGATCGGCGGAGGAGATGTAGACGATAGCCTCGTCCGACGGCAGGCCATGGCCGTTGCCGAAACAATAGATGCGGCTGTGTTCGAGGAAGCGGCCGACGATCGACTTGACCCTGATGTTCTCCGACAGGCCCGGCACCTGCGGCCGCAGGCAGCATATGCCGCGCACGACGAGATCGATTTCCACCCCCGCGCGGCTGGCGTCGTAAAGCGCGTCGATGATGATCGGATCGACAAGCGCGTTCATCTTCATCCAGATGCGCGCCGGCTTTCCTTCCAGCGCATGGGCGACTTCGTCGGAAATGTGCTGCAGGATGCGGTTCCGCAGCGTGAACGGCGAGATCGCCAGCCGCATTTCGGCGGTCGGCTCGGCATAGCCGGTGATGAAATTGAACAGCTGGGCGACGTCGCGGGCGATCGTCGGATCGGTGGTGAAGAAGGACAGGTCGGTGTAGATACGCGCGGTGACCGGATGGTAGTTGCCGGTGCCCAGATGCACGTAGTTGCGCAGCTTGCCATCCTCGCGCCGCACAACCAGCGACATTTTCGCGTGGGTCTTCAATTCGAGGAAGCCGAACACGACCTGCACGCCGGCGCGCTCGAGGTCGCGCGCCCAGCGGATGTTGGCCTCCTCGTCGAAGCGCGCCTTGAGCTCGACAAGAGCGGTCACCGACTTGCCGGCTTCGGCCGCGTCGACCAGCGCGCGCACGATGGGGCTGTCGTTGGAGGTGCGGTAGAGCGTCTGCTTGATCGCCACCACTTCGGGGTCAGCCATCGCCTGGCGCAGGAACTGCACGACGACGTCGAAGGATTCGTAGGGATGGTGGACGACGATGTCCTTCTCGCGGATGGCGGCAAAGCAGTCGCCGCCATGCTCGCGGATGCGTTCGGGAAAGCGCGGGTTGTAGGGCGTGAACTTCAGGTCGTCGCGCGGAACGGAGACGATCTCGGAGATCTGGCTGAGCGCCAGCGGACCGGTCAAGACGCTGATGCGGCTCGACGAGACGCCAAGCTCGCCCGCGACGAACTCGCGCAATTCGCCAGGCATCAGCCGGTCGAACTCGATACGGATCACCGACCCGCGGCGGCGGCGCTTCAGCGCCGTCTCGAACAGGCGCACAAGGTCCTCGGACTCCTCCTCGACCTCGATATCGCTGTCGCGGATGATACGGAATGTGCCGGAACCCTTGACCTCATAGCCTGGAAACAGCTTGCCGATATAGAGACCGACCGCCTCCTCCAGCGGGATGAAGCGGACATGGTGCTTGCGATCGGGAAGCCGGATGAAGCGCTTCAGCGCCACCGGCAGGCGCAGGAGCGCGCTCATCTCCTCGCCATTCTTGCGGTGGCGCAGTTGCAAAGCCATCGAGAAGCCGAGATTGGGGATGAACGGGAACGGATGCGCCGGGTCGATCGACAGCGGGGTGAGCACCGGGAACACCTGGTCCTGGAAATGGTCTTCCAGCCAGACCTTCTCGTCCTTGGTCAACGCATCGCGCGTTATGCTCTCGATACCTTCCTTGTTGAGCAGCACGGTGAGCGCCGAAAGGCTCTTCTGCTGGTCTTCCTGCAGCCGCTCGACCTCGCGCAGCAACTGTTCGAGTTGCTGTTCGGGGGTGCGGCCGTCGGGGCTCTTGAGCGTGATGCCTTCGCGCACCTGGCCGGCGAGGCCGGCGACGCGCACCATGAAGAATTCGTCGAGATTGGCGGCCGAGATCGACAGGAAGCGGACACGCTCCAGCAGCGGATGGTGGGTGTTCAGCGATTCCTCGAGCACGCGGCGATTGAACTGCAGCCAGGAAAACTCACGGTTGACGAAGCGATCCGGGTTACCGCCCTCTGAACTGGCCACCTCGACGTTGACGAATTCGCTCTGCACCGGCTTCAGTTCGTTCATTGTCCCTGCCCACAACCGTTCCCTTGGAGCGCCACCAGATGGCGATGAACGCTCTAACATGCCTTTGTGAAGCGTGATCGGTCGCGGAATCGCTTGGCATCCGCGGTCACACGCTTAACCGGCTCAACTTATCCTCTGACAGGCTTTTGCGACAGTTTCATTTCATCGATCTTGCAAAGAGACCTGTTATGATCCAGATGCATGCGAGACTGCGTTAAGGAGACGACGATGGCAGGCGGTTCCATTCCCCATTTCCAGAACGATGCCGGCCATCCGGCGATCGACATCGGGGTCAAGGAATTCATGTGCACGGGCGCCAATCCGCCTTTCGACCACCCGCATGTGTTTCTCGACATGGGCGACGACAATGAGAAAGTCTGCCCCTACTGCTCGACGCTCTATCGCTACTCGCCGAAGCTGAAGGCGACCGAAACGCTGCCGGCAGGCTGCCTCTACATCGACCAGGCCGCCTGATTCTTTCCCGACGGACCTGATGGACGACAAGCGCTCACGGCAGATCGTCATCGCCGGAGCGGGCGTGGCCGGGCTGACCGCGGCACTTGCTTTTGCCGGACGCGGCTACCCTGTGCAGGTATTCGAACAAGCGGCGCGCCTGGGAGCCGTAGGCGCCGGCCTCCAGCTTTCTCCCAACGCGACACGCATCCTGCGTCGCCTCGGCGTGCTCGATGGGCTGCTGCCGGCGGCGGTGCGGCCGGAGGCCGTGGTGCTCAGGGATGCGAGGACGTTGCGCGAATTGGCGCATGTGGCGTTGGGGCAGTCGGGTGAAGACCGCTGGGGCGCTCCCTATCTCGTCGCCCATCGGGCCGACCTGCAGAGCGCGCTGATGGCACGTGTGGCAGAGATGCCCGATGTCCATCTCACCCTAGGGGCGCGCGTCCAAACAATTGCGACCGGCAGCCATGGTGTCTCGGCGAACGTCGAGATCGGCGGCAAGACGGCAGAGGAACGGGGCTCCTTGCTGGTCGGCGCCGATGGGGTCTGGTCGTCGGTGCGCGGGCTTGTCGATGCAAAGAGGATGGCATCGCCGAGAAGCCGTTTTTCGGGAGAGCTGGCCTGGCGCACCACCGTCGCGGCCGACAGCAGCGCCGGGCGAGCCTTCGCCGCGATCGGCGCGGCCGATTGCGTCACGACTTTCCTGCATCCGGGTTTCCACATGGTCGCCTATCCCGTCAGCAAGGGCGACGCCTTCAATCTCGTCGCCTTCACCAAAGGCGAGCGCATCGCCGAGGGCTGGTCCGGCCATGCCGACCCCGGCATCCTGGCCACCGCCATGCGCGGCACCGCGCCAGGACTCGTGAAGCTTGTGGAACAGGCCGGCCCGTGGCTGACCTGGCCGCTGCATACCGTCGAACAGAAGCAGCCCTGGACAATGCCGGCCGGCATCGCGCTGATCGGCGATGCCGCGCATGCGATGACGCCGTTCGCGGCGCAAGGGGCGGCAATGGCGATCGAGGACGCAGCGACGCTTGCGAGCGTCATTGCCGACTTGCGAGCCGATCCGGCAAGTCTTCGAACCTGGGAGAATCTTCGACGGCCCCGCGTTGCGAAAGTGGCTCGTCGCGGCGCCATTAACCGCTTGGCTTGGCATGCCGCGGGGCCGGTGGCGGTTGCTCGCAACCTATTCCTGAAAATTCGCTCCCCGGACAGCCTCGCCACGGACCTCGACTGGCTCTATGGCTGGGAGCCGCAGAAAATCATCCGGCGCTGAAACCCAGACCCGGCTCGGCGGTTCGCCTGTGTAACGAAGCTAATTGTACAGCCGCATCGACCACCCCAGCGACACGGGCAGCGGGTTCCACCAGCCGGTGCGCAGGCCGCCGGCACGCAACGCCGCCGCCGTCCAGGTGTTGCAGCCGACCAGTGCGTTGAAATGGCCGTTGGCCTCGTAGAAGCGGTCGAATCTGGAATAGGCGGCATTCTCGATGACGATCGGGCCGCCAGGCCCCTGCTGAAAACTGGCCTCGATGAAATCGAGCAGTGCCGCGAACTGATCATCGCCAATGTCGAAACCGGCGACATCGGGATGCGGTTCGACGATAGCGCCGGCGATATCGACATGCATGACCGAGGTGTCGAGAGTCAGCGCCTTCATCACCGGAATGGCCTTGAGCTCGGCCCAGGTCGGTGTTTCCAGATAGAAGGCGCGGCCGCCCCAGCCGAAGATGATGTAGCGCACTTCGGGCGCATCGGAAGGCAGTCCGGCGTCTGCCAGGAAGTGGAAGCGCTTGCGCACGGCATCATCCACCGGAATGGCGATATCGGTATGGATCGGGTTCTTCAGAACCAAAATGCGCCGCGTGCCCTCGCTCGCCGACGCCGCCGGCCAGAGCGGGCGTGGCACCAGCGTGCCGAGGGTCGCCGCAAGCACGATCGCGGCCAGCACCATGGAGAGGAAGCGCAGGACTTTTCTCATCGATGACGCCTCGCCGCCAATCGCATCAGCAGATCCATAAGCAAAGAGCCCGGCCGCATTGCGGCCGGGCTCTTGCGCTCGGTGTGGAACCGCTCAGTGCAGGATCTGGCTGAGGAACAGTTTCGTGCGCTCGTGGCGCGGGTGGTCGAAGAACTCGGCCGGCGTGTTCTGCTCGACGATCTGGCCCTGATCCATGAAGATCACGCGGTTGGCGACCTTGCGGGCAAAACCCATTTCGTGCGTGACGCACAGCATGGTCATGCCTTCCTCAGCCAGGCCAACCATGGTCTCCAGGACTTCCTTGATCATTTCCGGGTCGAGCGCCGAGGTCGGCTCATCGAACAGCATGATGCGTGGGTTCATGCACAGCGAGCGCGCGATCGCCACGCGCTGCTGCTGGCCGCCGGAGAGCTGGCCAGGATATTTGTTGGCCTGCTCCGGGATTTTCACGCGCTTGAGGAAATGCATGGCGATCTCTTCCGCCTGTTTCTTCGGTGTCTTGCGCACCCAGATCGGTGCCAGCGTGCAGTTCTCCAGGATGGTCAGGTGCGGGAACAGGTTGAAGTGCTGGAACACCATGCCGACCTCGCGGCGCACCTCATCGATCTTCTTCAGATCGTTGGTGAGTTCCTTGCCGTCGACGATGATCTTGCCCTTCTGGTGCTCTTCCAGCCGGTTGATGCAGCGGATCATCGTCGATTTGCCGGAACCCGACGGGCCGCAGATGACGATGCGCTCGCCGCGCATCACCTTCAGGTTGATGTCCTTCAGCACATGGAACTCGCCGTACCATTTGTGCATGGCGATGATGTCGATGGCGACATCGGTGGTCGAGATGTGCATCTTGGCGGCGTTGACCTTGATCTCTTCGGCGCTGACGGCGTTTTCGGTGGCCATGATGGGTTCCCCTTATCTTTTGTTAGCGTTTGTGGCCGGTGTCGAGCCGGCGTTCCGTGTACATTGAATAGCGCGACATGCCGAAGCAGAACAGCCAGAAGACGAAGGCGGCGAACACCAGGCCGGACCTGGCCGTCTGCGGCGTTGCCCAATTGGCGTCCGAGAAGTTCTGCTTGACGACGCCAAGCAGGTCGAACATCGAGATGATGAGGACCAGGCTGGTGTCCTTGAACATGCCTATGAAGGTGTTGACGATGCCGGGAATGACCAGCTTCAGGGCCTGCGGCAGCACGATCAGCCCCATCTTCTGCCAGTAGCCGAGGCCGAGCGAATCGGCGCCTTCATATTGGCCCTTGGGGATCGCCTGCAGGCCGCCGCGCACGACTTCGGCCATATAGGCGGCGGCAAACAGCGACACGCCGATCAGCGCCCGCAGGAACTTGTCGAAAGTGACGCCCGCCGGCAGGAACAGCGGCAGCATGACGCTGACGAAGAACAGGACGGTGATCAGCGGGATGCCGCGCACCGTTTCGATGAAGACCACGCACAGGGTCTTGACGATCGGCATCTTCGAACGCCGGCCGAGCGCCAGCACGGTGCCCAACGGCAAAGACACGGCAATGCCGACGAAGGACAGGCTGAGCGTGACCAGCAGGCCGCCCCAGCGCGAGGTCTCGACATGCGGCAGGCCGAACACGCCGCCGATCAGCAGGAAGAACGAGACGATCGGCAGCATCAGGAAGAGCAGGATGGCGTTCAGACCCTTGCGCGGCACACGCGGGATCAGCATCGGCACCAGCAGCACCACGAACAGGATGGCAACCAGGATCGGCCGCCAGCGTTCCTCGATCGGATAGGTGCCGAACATGAACTGGCCGAACTTGGCGTTGACGAAGGCCCAGCAGGCGCCCGTCCAGCCATCCGGCTGAATGCCGCCTTGTGCGACGGTCGCGCACACCGTGCGGTCCGGCCCGGTCCACACGGCATTGATGAACGCCCAGTTGATCACCTGCGGCAGGATCCAGGCGACGATGGCGATGCCGAGAATCGTCATGATGGTGTCGCCGACCGTGCCGACCAGGTTCTTGCGCACCCAGGCCACCGGACCGCGCACGCTGGCCGGCGCAGCCTGCGCCAGGGCCATCTCGGTGCGCACCCAGGACATATCGTGTTCCTGCATGGCTCTACCTTTCCACCAGCGCCATTCTGGCGTTGACCACGTTCATGACGGCCGAGGTCACCAAGCTGAGTATGAGATAGGCGATCATCATGATCAGCACGCCTTCGACCGCCTGTCCGGTCTGGTTCAGAACCGTGCCGGCGGTTGCCGTCAGGTCCGGATAGCCGATGGCGATCGCCAGCGAGGAGTTCTTGGTCAGGTTGAGATACTGGCTGGTCAGCGGCGGGATGACGATGCGCATGGCCTGCGGCACGACAACCAGCCGCAAGATCGAACCGGACCGCAGCCCAAGCGCCGCCGCCGCCTCGGTCTGGCCCTTGCTGACGCCCCTGATGCCGGCGCGCACAATCTCGGCGATGAAGGCCGCCGTGTAGCAGGACAGCGCCAGATAGAGCGACAGGAACTCCGGCTTGACCTGAAAGCCGCCGGTCAGATTGAAGGTCGATTGCTTGGGAAGATCAAAGCTCAGCGGAAAGCCGCTCAGCACGTAGGCGAGCAATGGCAGGCCAACGATCAGCGCCACCGAGGTCCAGAGCACCGGAAATTGCTGGCCTGTCGCCATCTGCCGCTGGCGCGCCGTGCGGGCGACGAACCACGCCATGGCGATGCCGACAAGCAAAGCGACGAAGATCAGCCAGGAGCCCTCGCCCCAGACCGGGCGGGGAAAGTAGAAGCCACGCTGGTTGAGGAAGGAGCCGAAGGGCAGATGATAGCTGTCGCGCGGCGCCGGCAGCACGGCGAGCACGCCGGAATACCAGAAGAAGATGACCAGCAGCGGCGGGATGTTGCGGAAGACCTCGACATAGACCGTGCAGATCTTCTGGATCAGCCAGTTGTGCGACAGGCGGCCGATGCCGATGACGAAGCCGATGATCGTGGCGGTAATGATGCCGGCCACGGCGACGATGATGGTGTTGATCAGGCCGACGACGATAGCGCGACCATAGGTCGAGTCCGACGTATAGGCGATCGGCGTATCCGAAATGTCGAATCCGGCGCGTCCCTTGAGGAATCCGAAGCCAGAGGCAATGTGCAGGCGCTGCAGATTGTCGATGACGTTCTGCACGATCCACCAGACGGAGCCGAACAGGACGATGACGACCAGCGTCTGGAAGAAAAGACTGCGGACTTTCGGATCATTGATAAAGGAAGCCCTGCTGGACTCCTCGCGAAGAACTTCCTGCGATGCCATGTATCCGTCCCCTGAAAAGAGAAGCCGGAAGGCAGATATCTGCCTCCCGGATCACATTTCGGTCAGCGGATCGGCGGAGCGTATTGCAGGCCGCCCTTGGTCCACAGCGCATTGATGCCGCGCGCGATCTTGAGCGGGCTGCCCGAGCCGACATTGCGATCGAACATTTCGCCGTAGTTGCCGACGGCCTTGACGATGTTGACGACCCAGTCATTGGAAACGCCGAGATCGGTACCGATCTTGGTGTCGGCTTCCTGGCCGAGAACACGCTTGATCTCCGGGCTGGCCGAGTTCTTCATCTCATCGACATTGGCCTTGGTGATGCCGAGCTCCTCGGCGTCAAGCAGCGCGAAATAGGTCCACTTGACGATGTGGTACCACTGGTCGTCGCCCTGGCGCACAGCCGGTCCGAGCGGCTCCTTGGAGATGATCTCGGGCAGCACGACGTGATCCGCCGGCGAGCCCAGCGTCAGGCGGATGCCGTAAAGGCCCGACTGGTCGGTGGTGTAGACGTCGCAGCGGCCGGCGTCATAGGCGGCGTTGACCTCTTCGAGCTTCTCGAAGACGACCGGATTGTACTCCATCTTGTTCGCCTTGAAGTAGTCGGCGAGGTTGAGCTCGGTCGTGGTGCCGCTCTGCACGCAGACGGCCGCGCCCGAGAGCTGGAGCGCCGAATTGACGCCCGGCAGCTTCTTGGCGTTGATCATGAAGCCCTGGCCGTCATAGTAGGTGGTGCCGACGAAATTCAGGCCAAGCGCCGTGTCGCGATTGATGGTCCAGGTGGTGTTGCGCGACAGGATGTCGACCTCGCCGGACTGCAGCGCGGTGAAGCGCTCCTTGGCGCTGAGCGGCGTGAACTTGACCTTGGTGCCGTCACCGAAGACGGCGGCCGCGACAGCGCGGCAGAAATCCGCGTCGATGCCCTGCCAGTCGCCCTTGTCGTCCGGCGCCGAGAAGCCGGCCAGACCCGTCGAGACACCGCACTGGATGAAGCCCTTCGCCTTGACGGTGTCGAGCGTCGTCGCCGACGCGGCCGACGCCATAAACCCAAGCGTAGCGGCGCCAAGGATGCCGATAGCAGTATGTTTCATGACCCACAGACCCTTTTCTGTTTTCAGGCAAAACCTGATCTTTTTTCCCGTGTGAACGCAGCTCCCATTCCAGCCCATTCCCGGAATCCCGCATCGTAAGCGACGCGCCGCCTCCCATTCACGAACAGCATCGAAGGCGATAATTCCTGTGAGGTCAAGGGAAATGACCGAATCCCAACGTCTTTGAAAATCGATTGCCTGAAATGCCCGAATTGCAGACAAACGCGCCCGCAATTTAGTCACGGCGCGAATAAAGTCGGCAAAGCGCATTCAACGCAAATGCGGACCAGCGGCGAAGTCCATCCCTGGCACCAGCTTGGCGTCCCTGATCTCGATATCGGATGAATTGGCACGTCCGAACACTGTCATCGGACCTGCGCAGTCAAAACGCACGCGCCATCAACCACACTCCGGCTGCCACCATCAGCGCGCCGGAGATGCGCGATATCAACGGCCCGCTCGTGGCCGTCTTCTCCAGGAGAACGAGGATAGCGATACCGGCGATCCACAGGATGTTCATGACGCCGCCGACGAACAGCAGGGCCATCAGCGCCCAGCAGCAGCCCAGACAATAGAGGCCGTGATCGATACCCAGCCGAATCGCGCCGACCGGCGCGGAACGGAACCCGCCATGGCTCATCAGGAACCCGATCGGCCCCTGGCATTGGCGCAAGCAGACGCCCTTGATCGGCGTCCATTGATAGAGCCCGGCGCCGATCAGGACGAGGCCGCCGAGGATCGTGCTGTCGGTCGCCATCGAAGGATCGAGCAGTGCCAGGCGGACGAGCAGCCATTGCGCGCCGGTCGCGGCGATGCTGAAGACGATCCAGACGGCGAGATAGCCGGTGAAAAACCATCCGGTCGAAGCGATGGGGCGACCATCCGCCTGCGCCTTGCGGCCGATGCCGGCATAGAGCAGCAGCAGCGGCGCGACCGAAGGCGTCATCATGCCGACCATCATCACCGCCCACATGGTGAAAATGAAAACGAAATCGGCGGGTGCCCAGGCCCGGAAGCCGGGCGCCATGGCGGCGCCCACATCCATGCCAGCCATGTCCATGTTCGACATGTCCATTGCGGCCATATCGCCGCTCGCTCCGGCCGGCATCGTGGACGCGGGCATGGCCATGTGGACGGCGAGCCACAGCACATAGGCCCAGGCGAGCACCGCGATCACGACGAGCGCGGCCATCACCACCGTGCGGTCGCGCCGAAGCACCGCTTCCAGGGCCGTGTCGCTCATCGGATCAGCTCAATGGACGACGCCGCTCTGCGTGAGATGCAGATTGGCAAAATGGCTGTGTGTATCGGCCACCTCGAACTTGATCGGGCCTGTCGCCTTGGTCCAGCCGCGCCCGATCTCGGCCATTGCGTATTCGAAGCCGTGCGGCAGGTCGATGCGTGCCCGATGCTCCGCGCCGGTGACGGGATTCTTGATCGGCTCGCCGTGACCGTCGGCCACCCCCTCGACATGCAGCCGTCCGGTTCGCGCGTCGACGTCGACCTCGAATTCGATCGGGGCAAAGATCGGGTCATGGAATTTCTCCAGCGTGGTCGAGAAGACCTCGAATATTGTCGCGCCTGGTTCGGTGTCCTGTCCGCCCATTATGCGAAGCAGCGCTTCACGCTGGGCTTCGCTTGCCCTCTCGTCGACGACCACCGCTGCTTCGCCTCCGCCCTGATGGATGGCGCCAGGCCAGCGGAAAATCCCGACAAACCGCAATCCATCGAGTTTGGTGGCTCCGTGATGGCCGCTCTGGATTTCGATGCCGGCAACCGCCTGGCAGAAGCCGTGGGTGGGCATGGCGTTGAACTGGCATGGGCAGCCATAGGCGCAATTGCAGTTGACGAATTCGCGCGCCTTCATTGTCCATTTGACGTTGGCCATGGCATTCCTCCCCTTGCCGCGCTCTATGAGCGCGATACCCGGACGGGGGGATCAAGAGGTAACCGGCCAAAAACCATCCGGCAGCATCTGATCGAGGCAATCCGGTGATTAATATTAGGAATTGATTATATATGTTTCACAGCCGCCTACAATAGGTTGACCGGGGGCGGACCGGGCTCCGCCGACAATCACCGCCGCACTTTGGCCGGCCTGCTTCAGGACGTCGCCGCAATGCCGTTCAGACGGAGAATTGGCATATCCGAAGTCTATCCCTGGCGGATCGTGGGCTGTTGCACGGTCCATGGCGCCGCACTATGGCTAGCGCCTTGTCAAACAAGGCGAAGACGAAGAATGGCTAAGGACGGCAACGAGCAGGGTTTCGGTAAAATGGGCATCAACACGCGGTTGGCCCATTCGGGCAACAACCCGCACGACTATTTCGGCTTCGTCAATCCGCCTGTCGTGCACGCCTCGACCGTGCTGTTTCGCAATGCCGCCGCAATGGCGGGCCGTAGCCAGAAATACACCTACGGCACGCGCGGCACGCCGACGACGGACGCCCTTGCCCAGGCCATCGACGCACTGGAGGGATCCGCCGGCACGGTCGTGGTGCCGTCCGGCCTTGCGGCGGTGACCATTCCGCTGCTCGCCTTCGTGTCGGCCGGCGATCACCTGCTGATCGTCGACAGCGTCTACCATCCGACCCGTAATTTCGCCGACACGATGCTGAAGCGGCTCGGCGTCGAGGTGGAGTACTATGAGCCCCATATCGGCGCTGGCATCGCCGCCTTGATCAAGCCCAACACCAAGGTGGTGTTCACGGAATCGCCGGCCTCCAACACCTTCGAGGTGCAGGACATCCCGGCGATCGCCAAGGCGGCGCATGCGGCCGGCGCTATCGTGATGATGGACAACACCTGGGCGACGCCACTCTATTTCCGCCCGCTCGACCACGGCGTCGACATCTCCATCCACGCGGCGACGAAATATCCCGCCGGCCATTCCGACGTGCTGCTCGGCACGGTCTCGGCCAATGAGAGTTGCTGGAAGCAGCTCTATGAGAGCTTCTGCACGCTCGGCTGCTGCGCGGGACCCGACGATGTCTACCAGGTGTTGCGCGGCCTGCGCACCATGGGCGTGCGCCTGGAGCATCACCAGCGGAGCGCGCTTGCCATCGCGTCGTGGCTCGAAGGCCAGAAGGGCGTGGCGCGCGTGCTCCACCCTGCCCTTCCCAGCCACCCGGACCACGATCTGTGGAAGCGCGACTTTTGCGGTTCGAGCGGCATCTTTTCCATCGTGCTTGCCGGCGGCGGCCAGAAGGAGCAGCACGCTTTCCTCGACGCGCTCAGGATATTCGGCCTCGGCTATTCCTGGGGCGGCTATGAGAGCCTTGCGGTGCCGGTCTGGCTTGGCGACCGCGTCGTTGCAAAGGCCCCCTATGAAGGCCCGTTGATCCGCCTGCAGATCGGCCTCGAGGATGTCGACGACCTGAAAGCCGACATTTCGCGTGGTCTGGCCGCAGCGACGGCCTGACCAGCGCGCACAGGCCGACTGCCGGACAGAATCGGCAAACGGCCGCAATGCCTTGGCGCTGATGACAAAGCGCGAGCCGCTCGCGGCATCCCATTGTTGCGCCTCGCGCAATATTATTCTCCGAGGCCGCGACTTTACGGATTTGTTTGACTTTCAAATCCGTGGGTTCGGTCGCATTGCGTGCTGCACTGGTACCTTCGCCCAACAATCCCATTGGTCACAACCCTGCCATGGCCTTTCGCCTTTTTGCCCCGATCCTTGCCGGCGCGACCTTGCGAGAGCGGCTGCTTGCCTGCATCGGCGCCACGATCGGCATCGCGCTGACCGGCCTGATCAGCGGGCTGGCGATGGGCGGCGGCCCGCATGTGGCCCTGCTGGTGGCGCCGATGGGCGCCTCCGCCGTGCTTCTCTTCGCTGTGCCCGCGAGCCCTTTGGCGCAGCCCTGGTCGATCATCGGCGGCAACTCCATATCGGCGCTGGTGGGCGTGACGGTGGCGCATTTCATCCATGATCCGGTCATGGCCTCGGGCCTCGCCGTGGCGCTCGCCATCGCCGCCATGTCGTTCACGCGCTGCCTGCATCCGCCGGGCGGCGCGGCGGCGCTGACGGCGGTGCTCGGCGGACCGGCCGTGATCAGCGCCGGCTTCCTGTTTCCGTTCGTACCGGTGGCCTTGAATTCGATCATCCTGGTCACGCTCGGCCTGCTTTTCCACAGACTGGCGCGGCGCAACTACCCGCATGTCGCCGCCCCCCCAGCCAACAGCCATGGGACGGCCGATCCGCCGGCGCAGCAGCGCGTCGGCTTCCGGCCCGAGGATATCGACGCAGCGCTGACCACGCTCGACGAGACCTTCGACATCGGCCGCGAAGACCTCGAACGGCTCCTGAGGCAAGTCGAGCTGCAGGCCATGGTGCGCTCGCACCGGACGCTGCTTTGCCAGGACATCATGTCCCGCGACGTGGTTTCGGTGCCCGAGCAGGCCACCGCCGATGAAGCGCGCCGGCAACTGCTCGATCACAACATCCGCACCTTGCCGGTGGTCGACGCGGATGCAAGGCTGGTTGGCGCCGTCGGCCTGCGCGAGCTGACGAAGGCGACCGATACGGTGAAGAGCGTGATGTCCAAGGCCGGCACCGCTTCGTCCGAGACGCCGGCAATGAGCCTGCTTCCGGTACTGACCGACGGCCGCAGCCACGCGGTGGTCATCGTCGATGGCGAACGGCGCATTCTCGGCCTGATCACCCAGACCGACCTGCTGGCGGCGGCCGCACGCGTGCAGGCCGCAGACAAAGGACTGGCGGCGGCTTAGAATAGAGGAGCCAGGTTGCCGAAATCCGGGAACCTTTTTCCGGCGGGCGCATCCAACGTGCAGTCAAGCGTCTGTTCGGGGAGATCCGGTCGCGATGAGCAAGCTCGCAATACCCGTCAAAATGCCCGGGGTGGGCGAGGCTCATTCCGGCGACCTGCTGCTTGTACAGCGAGCCCTGGCGCGCGACGCGGGCGCCTTCCGCACGATCATCAAGACATACAACCAGCGGCTCTACCGCATTGCGCGCGGCATGCTGCGCAACGACGCCGAAGCCGAGGACGTCGTTCAAGAGGCCTATGTCCGCGCCTTCGCCAATCTGGCGGCATTTCGCGGCGATGCCTCGCTCGCCACCTGGCTGTCGCGCATCGTCATCAACGAAGCGCTCGGCCGCCTGCGCAAGAGGCGCCGCACCTTGGCGATGCCCGAAAACCCGGAAGCGCAGGTCATCCGTTTTCCCCTCAACCCCAGCGACGACCCGGAGCGGACGATGGCGCAGCGGCAGATTCTCGCACTTGTCGAACGGGCGACCGACAGCCTGCCCGACATCTACCGAATGGTTTTCGTGGCCCGCGTCATCGAGGGCCTGAGCATGGAGGAAACCGCCGATCTGCTTGGCGTGCGCCCAGAGACCGTCAAGACAAGGCTGCACCGGGCACGCACCTTGTTGCGCAAGGCGCTTGACGACGAGAGCGGCCCGGTCCTGCTCGACGCCTTCCCCTTCGCCGGCCGCCGCTGCGAGCGGCTGACCCGGACCGTGATGGGACGGCTGGGCTTCGAATGATCCCGTCGCGATTTTCCGGGAACGTTTCTCCCGGCCGCGCATCCAATCAGCGTCAACTGAAAAATTGAGCCCGGCGCCTCCGCGCGGCCGGGCGAAGGAGGATGCCATGTTCACCCGATATACCGCCGCCCTTGCCGCCCTGCTTCTCGTCGGCGCTGCTCCGTTCGCGCGGGCCGCCGACAAGCCGACCGACCCGCAGATCGCCCATATCGCCTACACAGCCGGCGTCCTCGACATCGAGGCGGCCAAGCAGGCGATCAAGACATCGAAGAACAAGGAGGTCGTCGCCTTCGCCAAGGACATGGAGCGCGACCATGAGGCGGTGAACAAGCAGGCGCTCGACCTGGTCAAGAAGCTCAAGGTGAAGCCAGAGGACAACGCCACCAGCCAGGCACTGACCAAGGCGGCGGAAGAAGAACGCGCCAAGCTCGCCAAGCTGAAGGGCGCGGCTTTCGACAAGGCCTATATCGAGAATGAGGTCGCCTATCACAAGCAGGTCAACGGCGCGCTCGAAACGCTGCTCATCCCTTCGGCCAGCAATGCCGAGCTGAAGAGCCTGCTCGAGACCGGCCTCAAGATCTTCCAGGGCCATGAGCAGCACGCCGAACATGTCGCCGGCATGCTGAAATGAAAGCGGGCGCCTTGATCCGCTTGTCATGGCTGGCCGCGCTGGCGCTTACGGCGGCGCCGGCGGCGGCCGCAACAATAGAGATCACCATCGACAAGCTCGTCTTCTCGCCGGCAACCGTCGAGGCGAAGGTCGGCGACACGATCGAGTGGGTGAACAAGGACGTGGTCGCCCACACGGCCACGGTGAAGGGCGTCTGGGAGGTGTTGATCCCGCCGAAGAAGGCGGCCAGCCTGACATTGAAGGCGGCGGGAGCGGTCGACTATTTCTGCCGCTTCCACCCCAATATGAAAGGTCATGTGAACGTGGCGCCGTGATGCGCTTGCGGCTGGCGGCGTAGGTCGCCAGCCCTAACGGCATCGGCCGGGTTCTGGTCCTGATGCACCTTGACGCGGTGACGATGCGCGGCCTGCTTTGCCCGGTTGCCGCACTGCGCCATTGACGCGCCCCCTCGCCGGCCAACCGAGAGGCGCTGCGCCCGGCCCAAGCCGGCGGCGATCGCCTGGCCAGTACACGCATGGCGTGCCGGCGGATCTGGTCTCGCCCGACGGCTATTCGCTGGACAGCTTCTACTTCAGCCGGCCGGACGCCGAGGGAAGTGCAGCTCGACCTGTTCGGCGACGACAAGAGCCCTGTCGCCCTCTATCCCGTCTACGAGGCCTATTTCCGCGCCCGCAAGCCGCCGCTCCTGGCGGTGTGGGGCAAGAACGATCCCTTCTTCGTGCCGCCCGGATGGCCTCCGGCGACTTCGAGGGCGGCAAGAGCGGCGCGGGGGAAGTGCTGGGGCAATTGGGGTCCATCGTCAGGGCGAAGTGACGGCCGCCAGGCAGCGACGCCGCGCCCCGACACCTCATCTCGACGCTTTGGCCTGCCCCAAAGCCTGGTCGAGCCGCAGCGATGCGCGCCTTGCCTCGTCCGGCCTTGTGATGTGCGTCCAGGAGCCGTCATAGCTGGGCCTGCGCCGCTCGATCCAGGCGGCAAGGCCTTCCCTGAGATCGGCGGTCGGGGCCATGCGGGCGAACTGCTCGGCCTCGACCAGCAGCCCTTCGGCTATGCCGAGGTTGATGCCGCGCGCCACAGCCGTGAGAATGCTGGCCAGCGCTGCAGGCGAATGCGCGATGATACGGCGGGCAAGATCGTGCGCCGCCGGCATCAGATCGCCATGCGGCACGACCTGATTGACGAGACCAAGTTCGAGCGCCCGTGGCGGCGGAAACCAGTCGCCCGTCAAAAGCAGTTCCAGCGCGCGCTTGCGCCCGGCCAGCCGCGGCAGGCGCTGCGTGCCGCCGAAGGTCGGTGGCATAGCGAGGTTGATCTCCGGCTTAGCGAACAGGGCGCGGTCGCTGGCGATGGCCAGCGGCACGGCCTCGGTGATCTCGCAGCCACCGCCAAAGGCAATCCCGTTGACGGCGGCGATGACGGGTTTGCGGAAGGCTTCAAGCCTTGCCGTCAGCCGCTGGCCGCGCAGGACGAAGTCGCGCAGTGCCGCCTCCGGGCCCGCGGCGACGCTCAGTGAAAATTCGTGGATATCGCCACCCGCCGAAAACGCCCGCTCCCCTGCCCCGGTCAGGATGACGGCGCGGACCGCATTGTCGGTCTCTATCGTGTCGAGGATCGCGAGCAGGCGATCGATCAGGGCGTAGTTCAGCGCATTGAGCTTTTCCGGGCGGTTGAGGGTGAGGACGCTCACCCCGTCGCGGGTCTCGTTCAGGACAAGATCGGCCATTGTTCTTCCTTTCCAGATACGATGGAAAGGGATCATGCTTTCGATTGCGTGTATATTCACTAGTCGGTATACATGCCTCATGCCTGAAGCTGTCATCCCGACCCGCAAACGCATCGTCGATGCCGCGACGAGGCTGTTCTATGCCGAGGGAATCGGACGCGTCAGCGTCGATGCCATCGCCGAAAAGGCGGGCCTCACCAAGCGTACGCTCTACTACCACTTCAAGAGCAAGGACGACCTGATCGCCGCCTATCTCGATGGCCGCGACCAACCCAACCTGCGGCAGATGGCCGGCTGGTTCGATGCCGCGGAAGGCGGCGCCGACCGCAAGGTCGAGGCGATTTTCAGCAATCTGGCGCGGGTTGCGCGCCATCCGAAATGGAAGGGATGCGGTTTCCTGCGCACGGCCGCGGAACTCGCTTCGATGCCCGGCCATCCGGCGGTCAAGGTCGGATCGCGCCACAAGTCGAATTTCGAGGCATGGCTGGCCAGCGCGTTGTCCGACCTCGGCGTCGAGGAACCGCAAGCGGTGGCGCGCGAGATCGTGCTTTTGATCGACGGCTCGTTTTCGATCATGCTGGTCCACCGCAATCCCGATTATATCGAGGCGGCAGGACGCGCCGCCGCCACGCTGGTCAGGGCGAGATCGCAGAACAAGGACTGACCAACCATGGCTTGGAACGCAGCCGGCAAGCATGGTATCGCAATGCCAGGAGGCGGTGATGCGTATCATCTTTCGATGTGATCCAATGTTGATTGAGCATTTGCCGCGTCCGATCCCGGCGCGCGGCGCTCTGCCGGAATGGCTGCGCGCCATGCCCGCCACCGCTTATTCGGCGATCCACGGTCGTGACATTCGCACGCTCAAGCAGTGCCCACCCGTTGTCGATGCGATGACCTATGGCTTCATGGTCCTGCTGCCGTGCGACGTCGTCGTCGACAAGGGCACCTTTTCGTGGGACTGGCAAATTCCTGAACCGGTCACGCAGAACCACCCCAGAGCGCCATTGAGCTTCCATACGCCGGGGCAGCTCGCCGGCAGCCCGTTTGCTACGCCCGGCCAAGCCGCCCTCAAATTCAACAGCTTCTGGACCATCGAGCTCGAGGACGGCTGGTCGCTGTTCGCGACGCATCCGGTCAATCGCGAGGATCTTCCTTTCAGGCTGGTGACCGGCCTGGTGGATTCCGACCGGTTCAGCGATGGCGGCATCAATTTCCCGGCGGTCTGGACGGAACCTGGGTTCTCCGGCGTACTCGGGAAAGGAACCCCGGTCGCACAGTGCTTTGCGGTTCCGCGGGCAGCGCAGCAGTTGGAATACGAGGTGTTCGACGAAGAACGGCAGGCGTCTTACGCACGCACGGTCGCCAGCGTCCTGTCAACGCCGGGGGTCTACCGCAAGCGGTTTCGCGCCCGGCGGGGGCGCTCCGCTGGCGAGTGAGCGACGTAGTGCTTCCTCATCAAGCCACAGCCGACCACTCGGTGCCGATGTAAGCGCCATAGCGATGACGCCGAACGTGGATGGGCGCAGACGATAGGCCGTTGAATACGCCAGCATCGCCCCATCGAGATCACCAGTTTCCTGCAGGACAACGCCCAGATTGACGGCGGCCTCCGGGGTGTCCGGGCTCATCTCCAGCACGCGTCGATAGGCCTGGGCGGCGGCGGCGAACTTGCGCATGTCCTGACGCACCAAGCCGAGATCAAACCAGGCAGCCGGATGCCCGCCGCCGGCGACGGCGCGTTCGAGGAAGCCTTCTGCCTCAACAGACGCACCGCGTTGCCAGGCCAGGTGTCCGAGGCGCGCCGCAGCCTCCCCGGATTTCGGATCCCGTTGCAAGACAAGTGTCCACCATTCGCCCGCGGCCAAAGCATTGCCCGCCTGATCGAGGGTACGTGCCCGCTCGATCAGTATTTCCACCTGCGATGACAGCTTTGCCGCGCGATCCAGCTGTTGCAACGCTGCTTCGAACCGGCCGTCGGCGCGGGCAATCCTGCATGCGAGAATCAAGGCGGGCACATTATCCGCACGAGCGGCCAGACTCGTCTCGATGCGCTTGCGAGCCCCCGGCAAATCCGCCCTGGCGAACAGGACCGCCGCCAGAAGATGGCAAAGCGCCGGATCGTCCGGGTGTTGCTTCAGGCCTAACTCGCACAGCTGCATTGCCTGGCCGTGATTGCCGGAATTGAAAGCAGCCACCGCACGGCGGATCAGATCGCCGCTTTCGACTTGATTCTTAGTCGTCACCGCTTTGCCACTCCCCGCTAGAACCCGAAGGCCAGCCATGCCGTGCCGGCGACGAGTGTCATAAGCGTCAGCGGCAGGCCGACCTTGAAGAAGGCACCGAACGACAAGGGTGTGCCGGCAGCCTTGGACTGTTCGGCGACGATCAGGTTGGCGACCGAGCCGAGAAGCGTGAAATTGCCGGCGAGCGTGGAGCTCATCGCCACCACCAGCCAGGCCCGTTCGGGATTTTCCAACCCGGGTATGAACGGGCGCAGCGCCAGCACCGCCGGCACATTGCTCATGATGTTGGAGAGCACCGCGGTGAAGCCGGAAAGGCGCCAGACGTCGTCCAGGCCGAGATTCTTGGCGGAGGCAATGAGATCGGGCGTCAACAACGTCCTTTCGGCGCCGGCGACCACCACGAACAGGCCGGCGAACATGAACAGCAGCGGGCCGTCGATCTCACGGTAGATGCGGTCCGGCTTGATGGCGCGGGTGAGCAGCAGAATGGCGCCGCCGATCAATGCCGCCTTGGCAACGGGAACACCGGCGAAGAAGGCGATGGCCAGCCCGATGCAGACGATCACGGCCTTCAGCACCTGCCCGCGATGCATGCGGCCGCGCGAGACATGCGGCGTCAATTCGGCGGTGCGGGTGAATTCGGCGCGATAGACGAGGCGCACGATGACGATGACCGCGACGAGGCCGAACAGCGCGACCGGCGCCAGCGCCGCCGAAAAAGCGGGATAGGAAATGCCCGACAGCGCGCCGATGACCATGTTCTGGGGATTGCCGGTGATGGTGGCGACGCTGCCGCAGTTCGACGCGGTGGCGGTGGCGATCAGATAGGGGATCGGATTGCGGTTGATGACGCGGGTAACGTGGACGACGATCGGCGCCATGACCAGGCAGATGGCATCGTTGACCAGGAAGGCCGAGAGCACGCCGGTGAGCAGCGTCACCATCACCAGGAGCATGAAGGGCGCGTGCGCATGTTCGATGGCGATGGCGCCCAGGCCGCGAAAGGCGCCGGAGACCTTCAGATGCGCCACCACGATCATCATGCCGAGCAGAAGCGTGATCGTGTCGAAATTGATGGCACGGTAGGCATCTTCCATGCTGATCGCGCCAATGGCGATCATCGCTGCGCCGCCAAGCAGTGCGATGCCCGCCCGGTCGAGACGCAGGCCGGGGATGCGGCCGATGGCGACGCCGGCATAGGTCAGAACCAGGATCAGCAATGCCGCAGCGCCCGTCAATGTCATCGGTAGGAAGCCCCGCGCGATCTGGTGGCGCCGATGCGGTCCGCCGGTTCATTCTTTTGCATGTCGGGTCTGGCGATGTCGAGATTGATGACAAACGGAGTGGGCAAACCGTGGTTCCTGCCCGGTATCGCTAACGCCGATAGAAATCCAGCCGCTGTTGCAATGCCTGCGGCGAAAAAAGCCGCTCGACGGTCTGCCGCGCTCTGTGGCCCACGTCAGTCCGCAGCGCCGGATCGGCCTTGAGCTCGGCCAGGATTTGCGCCGCCTGCTGCGTCGTCTCGAAGAGAAACCCGTTTTCGCCATGGTTGATATGGTCGGCATAGCCGCCATGCGAATGGCAGACCACGGGCAAACCGCAGGCCATTGCCTCGAACACCACGCGGCCGAAGGTCTCCACATGCGAGCCGGTGCGATAGTAGAAGACGTCGAGCGTCGGCAGGAATTCTTCCGCGACAAACTGGCCTTGCGGCAGAAGCTCGAGTTGCGGATGCGGCGCGAGCCTGTCCTTGAGCGGCATGCCGCCCTGGATCCGCACCGCAACGCCATCGGCCAGCAACGTCTCGTAGAGTGCCACATCGTCGGCATGATGCTTGTCCGCCGTGTCGCGGCTGAGCCGCCCCACCGTGAACGGCCGATCCGGCCTTGCAGGCCGTGGGGTGAAACGCCCGATATCGATCGGCGACGGATGCACGACGCCTTCGACCTGCAGCAGGCGCTTCTGGAATTCCGAGATCAGCACCAGTTCGGCGTCGGGCCAGCCCAGTAGGCGCGGCATGCCGGTCGTCAGCGCGATGATCTTCGGGTGAAAGGTGTTGAAGACATAGATCAGCCGGCGTGGCCGCGGGATCAGGTAAGGCCAGATCTTGTTGCGCCAATGCGCGCCGAGGAAGACATAGGTGCCGCCGTCCGGCACCTCGCGCCTAGCCGGCGAGACGCGGTGAATCGGAAATTGCCGCATCAGTTCGCCCGACACGCGCGAAGAGGTTGCCCAAAGACGAACCTGCTGGTCGGCACCCAGCAGCCGGTACAGGTCCAGGGTTTCGCGCTCGCTGCCGCCAAACGGGTTCTGAAAACCGTTGAACAGATGGATCATGATCGCCGCGCTTGCCTGGCCCCGGGCCGTCCCGCCACTCGTTCGCCGGCACCGAAACAGGTCACGGCTGCACCGGCGGCCCGGAAGACCGAGGAGATCAAGAAAGCAGAAATGTCTCTGGCGATGCCCAATACATCACCTTGCCCGGAGGAAGCACACCGACAAGAAGGCGTCAAGGAAGCGGCGGCCTTCACGCGCTTGCGAGGCTGAGGTCAATGTACCGTGGCGGCGCTGGACTGGGACACCAGGGCGGCTTCCGCCGGGTCGAAGCTGACCTGATCGCGTCCATTCGACTTGGCGGCATAGAGCCGTCTGTCGGCGGCGGAGAATATCGCCTCGTAAGTCGTCGGGCCACTGAAGCTGGTGCCGCCGATGCTGACGGAAAGCGGACAGGCGCGGCCGCCCGGCGAAAAATCCATTTCGCGAATCCGCCGGCGGATGCCTTCGGCAACCAGCCAGGATTGCGAGGGGTCGACACCGGGGAGAAACACGCCAAACTCCTCACCGCCGATGCGGCCGACGATATCGCTGCCGCGCAGTTGTCCCTTGATCGCCTGGGCGATCAGCCTGAGCGCCTGGTCGCCGCAGTCATGGCCAAGGCGGTCGTTGATCGACTTGAAGTGGTCGGCGTCGATAATCAGCAAGGCGCCTGAGCGGGTGTCCTCCTGCTTGCGGGTCTGATCGAGATACGCCTCGACCAGCATCGAGAAGGCGCCGCGGTTCAGCACCGCCGTCAGGCTGTCGGTCGCGGCGATGACGCTGAGGTCGCGTTGGGCGATCGCCAGCTGGCGGATCTTCCACATCAGGAAAAACAGGAACGACCCGCCCAGCCCCAGAGGCAGCAGCAGGTCCGTCAGCTGCGCGTGCCACAGCGCTTGCGGCGACAGATAGGGAAAATTGAACGAATCGACAAAAAACGCCACGGCAATGAAGAATGCCGTGCCGGCGGCGGTGACAGCGATCACCCTGCCCCAGCTGGTCGGCGACAGGTCAAGCTTCATCCCATTTTCTCCGTTAGCCGTCCCTACTATGACGTGCCAACGCAAACAAAATGATAAGACTTTCCCTTCAATTCGAGATCTGGGAGCCGGAGCATGCTCGCCCAATGGACAGCCGTGCTCCGGCGGTGAACGCAAGCCCGCTGACTAAATTTCGCACGATGCGGGGAATTCACAACGTCAACGGTTCGGTGCCGGCCCACTTGCTTCGACAACGAAGGATGCCGCGATCAGGTCGTCGGCATCCAGTCGTAGGGACCCGTCGCCCGCCCCCATGATGGCAGCGACCTTGTGGAAGGTCTTCATCTCATGATCGGAAATTTCGGCATCCTGCATTCTGGCCTTGAGTTCAGCGATACGCCGCACCAAGGCAGGGGACGTTCCAATTTCACGTTTCGACATGGCCTCGTTTTCTCCTCCCCCAACCCGCGCTTGTTTTGCCCCGCCCGTTCGCTGGCCCGCACATTGCCTTTTATGAGGCTCCGCGAATACAAGGCCCCGAACGCCTGATGGGGGCTAAGGTTCCAACCTCCGCGGATCACGAAATAATTCCTGATGGCCCCACGCAGCGTTGCTCTATTGCCCGGCCGGCAGCACCAGTGTCGTGATAGAATTGCGCGCCTCAACCCGCTCCAGGCACCGGTCCGGAATGTTCGGCCACGTCGCGGCGGCGCATTCCTTGTCAGTAACCGCAACGGATTCGCTGGGCTGGACGTCCGCCGCTTGAGTCGCCGTGGACGCGAATAGAACCGTCTGCGTTATCAGCGCCGAGAAAACGGCAACCTGAAACAGCACGGCGGCGAAGGCGATCTTCTTGAGCATGCGAGGCAACGCGCCGGCGGGCATCAGGTTCCCGCCGGTCATTTCTTGCGGCGCGGACCGGCACCATGCCGACGCGGCAGAAGGTAAGCAGACACGCCTTCAACAGGACGGGAATAACCTCGTAAAATCAATGATTTAATGGCGATCCCGACAGGATTCGAACCTGTGACCATCGGCTTAGAAGGCCGGTGCTCTATCCAGCTGAGCTACGGGACCGCTGGCCGGCCAAAGGGGCCGGCTGGATATGTGGCGCTGGCGCCGTTCAATGCGTCCAGGGCGTCCTGCGGTCATAGCGGAAATTCTCCGCATAGGAAATCTGGCGGCGCTTGGTCTCTTTGGGCTCCTCGACACGGAAGGCAAGCCCTTCCTTTTCGGCGTAGGCCACGGCCTCTTCGCGCGTGTCGAAGGTGAGCCTGATCTGGCTTCTCATGTCTCCCGACGTCGTATAGCCCATCAAGGGATCGATCTTCTTGCGCATCTCGGGGTCGAATTCCAGCACCCAGTGGCCGGTCTTGGCCTTGCCGGACTGCATCGCGGTTTTGGCTGGGCTGAAAATGCGCGCGGACATGGCCACCTCATGGTTGTGCAAGGCAGCATCGCCACCCCTTCGCCCGTCATTACTGCGCAATGCGCATGGCGGCAAGGTTTTTGCACTTGCCATGTAACACCGAAATGAATAGGCAACAGACCGTTCGGAGTGTAGCGCAGGCTGGTAGCGCATCTGGTTTGGGACCAGAGGGTCGGGAGTTCGAATCTCTCCACTCCGACCATCCCCCTCGTATCCCATTTGATCTAGGCGCCCTCGCCCGCCACGAGAGCCTGAACCACGGCCGCCGCAGATATCGTGCCCTTGATCGTCCGCGCTTCGTCGGCGAATGCGATCCAGCCCTCGTTGATGCCGTCCAGCATGCGCATGCGGGGTTGCGGATTTCGCATGCCTTGCGAACGGAAAAGCGCCTCCCACGTCTCGCGCGTCACCGGCACGGCGCGCACCGGTTTGCCCAGCACTGTGGTGAAAGCGGCGGCAAGGTCATCGGGCGATACACGCTCCGGCCCCTCCAGCTCGACGATACGCGTGCCGCTCCAGTCCTGCTGGATGAGCGCCGCCGCCACTCGCCCGACATCCTCGGCGGCCACCATCGGCAGCGCCCTGTTCGTCGGCGCGAGGAAGCTATGGATGAGACCAGTCTCGCGCGCGGACGAAACGTCCCAGGCGGCATTGTCGAGGAACCAGGCGGGCCGCAGGAAGGTAAGTGTCAGTTGGAGCGCGCTCAGTGCGGTCTCCATCATCGTGTGCTGCGACAGCAGATTGTCCTGGACCGCATCGGCGCCGACGGTCGACAGGCAGACGACCCTGGCCGGCTTCGCGGCCTTCAACGCCGTCACGACGCTGTCGATGACCGCCTGCGCTTCGGGATAGAAGGGCTCCGGATCAAACACCGGCGGCGGCAGGATGAACACCGCCGTCGCACCCTCGAAAGCTTGCGTCAGCGCCCCCGGATCCTCCATGGCGGCGATCGCGACTTCGCAGCCGAGTGCCGCCCATTGCCGGCCTTTCGTGGCATCGCGCACGACGGCGCGAACGGGCTGGCCAGCGGCGAGCAGTGCGCGCGCCATCGCGCCGCCGACTTTGCCGGTAATGCCGGTGATTGCATACATGATCCGTCTCCATTTGTGGGTTCGCGCCTCTGCGGCGCGGAATGGCGGATCTTTAGCTCGACACTGACTGTTGCCGTGAGTGCTATTAAATCATATCATTGTTGATCTTAAATCAACGGATGAGCCAATGGCGTTCGACGGGCGTGTCATCTCCAATGTCGGCGTGCTGGCCGCGATTGCCGAAGGCGGCAGCTTTGCCCGGGCCGCCGATGCGCTCGGCCTGTCACGCTCCGGCGTCAGCCGCGCGGTCTCTCGCCTGGAGGCCCGCGTCGGCGTGCGGCTGCTCGACCGGACGACGCGCGCCGTGTCGCTGACCGACGAGGGCCGCCGGCTCTACGCCGAGGTGGCGCCGTTGCTGAACGGCATAGAAGACGCGGTGACCGTCACCTCGGGCACGTCGGTCGCGGTGCGCGGCCGGCTGCGCGTCAATGTCGACGCTTTCTTTTCGCGCCAGCTGTTCACGCCGCATATCAGCGAGTTCCTGTCGCTCTATCCGGATCTGTCGCTCGAGCTTGTCGCGAGGGATCAGCTGGGGGATGTGGTCGCCGAAGGGTTCGACATCGCCATACGCTTTGGGACACCGCCCGTGTCGTCGCTGGTGGTGAAAAAGCTGGTCGAGACCCGCACGGTGACGGTTGCCGCACCCACCTATCTCAGGGCACATGGCACTCCCACCGTTCCCGCCGACCTCGTCGATCACGCCTGTATCCAGGTCCGCGATTCGCTGACTGGCCAGCCGATCGAAGAATGGCGGTTTCGGCGCGGCGACGAGGTGGTCGATGTGAGGACGACGGGCCGCCTGATGGTCACCGAGTTCGGCACCATGCTTGGCGCCTGCCTCGACGGCGTCGGCATCGCCAGGATCAAGGCGATTGGCGTGCAGCACCTCATCCGGCAAGGCACGCTGGTCGAGGTTCTGCCGGATTGGCACGGCGAAAGCTTCCCACTCTACGCGCTCTACCCGTCGCGCCATTTGCCGCCGGCCAAGGTGCGCGCCTTCATCGACTTCGTGCAATCGCATCTCCGCTGACCAGATCGCGGAACATTTCTTCGGTCGGCGCGCCGCCCAGCCCTCTGCTCACAGCTTGCGTTTGCACAGCGTGATGCTCGTCCACGTTTCGCCATTTCAAGCTCGCATCCGTCACCATGGCCGGCTTACACTCCCGCAAAAGGGGGATGGCCGATGCTTGGGATCGATGCGTGGGTGTCGTTGTTCGGGCCAGCTTACTTTGCCTATGCGGGCGTGACGGTTCCCTTCATGGCTGCGTGGGCGATCGCTTGTGCGGCGCTGGCGGCGTGGAACAATCGCGGGAGCCGCAGACAGGCCAGGCTGGCCCCGGGCACCATCGCCTCCCGCTCCTGGCCTATGAGCATCGGGATTTTTGTGCTGATCGCGGCCTGCTATGTCGCCGCTCATTCGGCCGTCTATCTGCTGGTCCGGCATTTCGTCAGAATGTGGCTCTGAGATTGGCCAAAGACATCTCCCGGCGCGCGACGTTCAAAGCAATGCTTCGATGTCGGTCTTGGAAAAATCGCCTCCGACATAGAGCAGACGGCAAGAGTCCGGCAGAAGGGGAAAGTCCACGGTATGGGCGGTCGCTCGATGCACCTGAAGGTAAGCTCGCCGGGCGAGAACCCCAAACTCATTCCCGGCGAGCCTACAACCTGATTTGGAACGCAATCAGGACCGGGGTCAGCCGGCAAGCTGGTGCAGCAAGATGGATGCCAGTCCTGTTTCCCGAAATGGCACACACCCTTTGGCGGCCGACCCTAAATCTCGAACGCGCCCTGCCCCTCGTCCATGGCGCTGACCGTTTCGGCGGCGAGCGCCCGGGTGATCGGCATCTTGCGCTCGAGTGCTGTGCGGTCCAGCCGCTCCACCACGCGCATGGCTGTCGCCAGCGAACGCTCGATGCGCCGCACCAGATATTGCACGACATGCGGTTCGACCTCGACCTGGCGGTCGGCGAACAGCTTGGTGATGACGCCGGCGAGCAGCAGGTCGTCGGGCTCGTGGATTTCGACCGTTGCCGCCGCCTTCAGCCGCGAGGCCAGATCGGGCAGCGAAACACCCCAGGCCGAGGGAAAACGCCGCGCGGTCAACAGCAGCGTCGAGCCGGCGCCGCGCACCGCATTGATCAGGTGGAACAGGCCTTGTTCGTCGACCACGCCGGCGTCGACATCGTCGATCAGCGCCGGCCGGGCGCCGAGACCGGCGATGCTGTCGCCGATCCGCCGGGCGTCGACGGCAACCGCGTTGGCGCGCGCACGCCAGATGGCGGCCAGATGCGTCTTGCCGGAACCGGCGGGGCCTGCCAGCACCACCACCGGCGAAGGCCAGTCCGGCCAGCGGTCGACCAGTGCCGCCGCCTGGTTGTTGGTGCCGGAGACGACAAGCTCGTCGCGTGAATAGCCGGTGCCGTGGCCGAGATCGAGCGGCAGCTGGCGCGGCGGATCGGTTCGCTGGGCGGTCACTTCGAGCGACGCGGTTGGGTGCGGTGGCCGCCGCCGCGATCGGCCGGCAGCGGCGGCGCGGGCACTGTCGCGTGGCCCTTGTAGAGCGGCGATTCGAGATAGCGGGCGATGGCAAAGCGCACCAGGACGGCGACGGCGGCGGAAGCCGGCACGGCAATCAGCAGACCGACAAAGCCGAACAACGCGCCGAAGGCAAACAGCGCGAACATCAGCCATACCGGATGCAGGCCGACGCTTTTGCCGACCAGCCTGGGCTGCAATATGTTGCCCTCGATGAACTGGCCGATGAAGAAGACCACGGCGACCGCGACGATCATCGTCCAGTCCGGCCAGAACTGGACGAAAGCGACGCCGACCGCCAGCACCAGCCCTGTCAGCGAGCCGACATAGGGAATGAAGGAGATCAGCCCGGCGAACAGGCCGATCAGGATGGCGAAGTTCAGCCCGGTCAGCGTCAGGCCGGTAGCATACATTGCCCCCAGCACCAGGCAGAGCGTGCCCTGGCCGCGCACGAAGCCGGCGGTCGCGGTGTTGATGTCGCGCGCTATGGCGCGTACCGTCGCGACATTGTCGCGCGGCACCCAGCTGTCGATGACCGCCACCATGCGGTCCCAGTCGAGCAGCATGTAGAAGGCGACCACCGGCGTCACCACGAACAGGCTGATCACCGAGACCAGCGCCATGCCGGAACTCCAGAGCGAGGTGAACACCGTTGTGATCAGGCCGAAACCCGAGGTCAGCAGCGAATTCAGCCCATCGCGCAAGCCATTGGCGTTGACGCCGAATTTCTGTTCCAGCCATTTCGGATCAAAGGAGGTGAGCAAGCTCTGCAACCGGGTCAGGTACTCCGGCAGCTTGCCGGCGAATTCGGACATTTGCGTTGCCAGAACCGGAACAAGCACGACGAAGGCCAGCACCAGCACGATGAGGAAAGTGATGAGGATGACCACGGTCGCCATGAAGCGCGACAGGCCGAGCCGCTGCAGCCGGTCGGCGACCGGATCGAGGAAATAGGCAAGCACCATGCCGGCGACGAAGGGCAGCAGGATGTTGCTGAATATATAGAGGAACAGCGCAAGTCCGGCGACGCCAGCCACCCAGAAGGAGATCTGCCGGCGGAACGCGGAGGCCGCGGCAAGATCGGCAGCCGCAGCCTCGATCACCGCCGCTTCTTTCTCAGATGTCTGGATTGGAGCCTTCGCCATAGCCGCTCATATGCCTCAGCCAAGCCACGAGATAGGCTGCGGCCGAAGCCACGGTCAAGACCCCGGACAGCAATATGAGGGCTGGCCGCAGCGGGTCTAGGTGCAGGGCAAAGGCAAGCTCGCCCAGCACGACCGCCGCCAGCACGATCTGGATGGCGGTATTGGCCTTCGACACCAGAAACGGCTTTATCTCGACCGGATGCGCCATCACGGTGGACAACAGGACCGCGCAGACGATCAGCGCATCGCGCGACACCATGGTGATCACCAGCCACAGCGGCAACTGCCCGATGAAGCCCATGACGACGAATACCGAAACCAGAAGCAGCTTGTCGGCCATCGGATCGAGATAGGCGCCGAGCCTTGACTGCTGGTTGAAACGGCGGGCGATGAAGCCGTCGACACCATCCGAGACGCCCGCGATGACGAAGCCGGCAAAGGCCCAGTCCCAACGGGCCTGCAGCATGGCCAGCACCACGGCAGGAACCAGGAGAAGGCGCAGGATGGTGATCAGATTGGGGATGGTCAACTCATTGTCCCGCCGTGTGCCGTTTCGGGATAGATGAAGGAGATGGAGAGCCGCGACAAGGGACAGCCGGCTCCAGGTGCGATCACCAGGGCCATGCCGGGCTATCCACGCTTTTGTCAGGCCAAATACCGCCCGGTTCGGCCGTTATCCTTGCGGACCGAAACCGTTCATGCGAAGAGCCCGCAAACGAGCAGGAAAATTGCGATGAGCAAGCGCGACACAAGCCAGCGCAAAACGGGCCAGCCCAAAACGGACCAGCCCAAGACGAGCAAGCGCAGGAACGGGCTCACCTATGCCGAGGCCGGCGTCGATATCGATGCCGGCAATCTCATGGTCGAGAAGATCAAGCCGCTGGTGCGTTCCACGCGCCGGCCAGGTGCGGATGGCGAGATCGGCGGTTTCGGCGGCCTGTTCGACCTCAAGGCGGCCGGCTTCACCGATCCGGTGCTGGTTGCCGCCAATGATGGCGTCGGCACCAAGCTCAAGATCGCCATCGATGCCGGCAAACATGACACGATCGGTATCGACCTCGTCGCGATGTGCGTCAACGACATCGTCGTGCAGGGCGCCGAACCGCTGTTCTTCCTCGACTATTTCGCCACCGGCAAGCTCGATCCTGACCAGGGCGCGGCGATCGTCGGCGGCATCGCCGAAGGCTGCCGGCAGGCTGGTTGCGCGCTGATCGGCGGCGAGACGGCGGAAATGCCCGGCATGTATCACGGCAAGGACTATGACCTCGCCGGCTTTGCCGTGGGCGCGGCCGAACGTGGCCAGCTTTTGCCCACCGACGATATCGTCGAAGGTGACGTGCTTTTGGGCCTCGCTTCCTCAGGCCTGCATTCGAACGGTTTTTCGCTGGTGCGCCGCATCGTCGCCGCCAGCGGCCTGGCGTGGAGCGATCCGGCGCCATTCAACGACGAGGCGACGCTGGCCGAGGCGCTGCTCGAACCGACCCGCATCTACGTCAAATCCATCCTCAAGGCCATTCGCAACACGCATGGCATCAAGGCGCTGGCGCACATCACCGGCGGCGGTTTCCCGGAAAACATTCCGCGCGTGCTGCCCAAGGATTTTTCAGCCGAGCTGGACCTGGAAGCCATCGACGTGCCGGCGGTGTTCTCGTGGCTGGCCAAGACCGGTGGCGTGGCGCCGGAAGAGATGATGCGCACCTTCAATTGCGGCATCGGCATGATCCTTGCGGTCGCTTCCGGCCAGGCAGCGCAGGTCGCCGCCGTGCTGCAGGAAGCCGGCGAGACGGTGACGCCGATCGGCCGCATCGTGCCGCGCCGCGACGCCGGAGTCATCTATCGGGGCTCGATCGGCCTATGAGCAGGAAACGCACGGTCGTTCTGATCTCGGGGCGCGGTTCCAACATGACCGCGCTGATCGCCGCGGCCAGCGACCCGGCCTTCCCCGCCGAGATCGTCGGCGTGATTTCCGACAAGGCCGATGCCCCAGGCCTCGGCATAGCCAGGGCGCGCGGCATCGCCACGCAGGTCATTGCCCGCGCCGACCATGGCAGCAAGCAGGCGCATGACGCGGCGATCGACGCCGCACTCGCCGCCTTCAATGCCGAGATCGTCGCGCTGGCCGGCTACATGCGCATCCTCTCCTCCGGCTTCGTCCAGAAATGGCAGGGCCGGATGATCAACATCCACCCTGCCCTGCTGCCGGCATTCAAGGGCCTCGACACCCATGCGCGCGCGCTGGCCGCGGGCCTGCGCATCCATGGCTGCACCGTGCATTTCGTCACGTCGGAGATGGATGACGGGCCGATCATCGCCCAGGCCGCCGTGCCGGTGATGGTCGGCGACAATGCCGATACGCTGGCTGCCCGGGTCCTGAAGGCCGAGCACCGGCTTTATCCGCTGGCGCTCGGGCTGGTCGCCGAAGGCAAGGCGCGTATGGAGGCCGGGCGCGCGGTGCTCGCCCACTTTGCCGACGATGCCGACAACGACACCTCGGTGGTGATGGCGCCCGATCCGTTGCGTGAGGAAGCCGATCTGGAGCATCTGGCGCGGATCACGCCCTGAGCCGGGGCCAATGGACGTTTTCGACAGCGCGATCCGGACGAAAGGCGACCTGGCCGGCGTTTTCGAATATGACGAGGCGGGAGACCCACAAAACGCCGCTGCTTATTTTTACCTCTGTGAAATGCAGAGCAAAACCATCGGGCCAATCATCGGCATAATACGCATTCGATCCGGAGCCTGGTCTATCGCCGAAACCGACATCGTCGTTAAATGGGACAACGGTGAACGGCGTGTCGGCCTATTCATCCACGGCCAGTTGGCAGCGGCTTTCGATACCGAAGCCGGCACGAGGCACGGCGGTGGATATGGCAAGGACTTTCATGCCGACATTCCTTGGTCGGACTCCAATTGATGAAAGAGCTTCTTCTCCTACGTCACGCCAAGTCGAGCTGGGACGACCCTGCTCTCGATGATTTCGACCGGCCGCTGGCACAACGCGGACTGAAGGCGGCCAAATTGATGGGGCTGGAGCTTGCTGCGCGCGACTGGCTGCCGGATCAGGTGCTGGTGTCGTCGGCGCTGCGCACCCGTGATACCTGGCGGCTGGTCGCCGCGGAACTGCCGGCCCATCCCCGGGTCGTGTTTGCCGAAGCGCTCTACGAGGCATCGGCGGCGGATATTCTGAGCCAGATTCGCAAAGTCGACCCATCAAGCGGCTGCGTGGCGGTGGTTGGCCACAATCCGGGCCTGGAGGATCTGGCGAAACAGCTTGCCGGATCAGGCTCGGAGGCCAGAGCCCACAAGAGGCTCGAGGAAAAATTCCCCACGGCAGCCATTGCGCGTTTTGTCTTCGACGGCGACTGGTCTGGCCTTTCGGTGGCACGACTGACGCATTGCCTGCGCCCGAAGGATCTGAGCTGAGAGTCCTGCCGGGCATGCGGCGGGCAAGCCCGCGGCGCCCAAAAACCTCAGTTGCCCCAGATACCTGGCCGGGTTCTGGCCAGTCGGTGGTGGTCTTCATCCTGGTATCGGCGACCTTGCGCCCGGCCGCATCCGTGTCCTTGACCGCGCTGGTGGCGGCATGATCCACGCCGGCAATCGAGGCAACCGGCTGGTTGGCATTGTCGGAGCCATAATGGTCACTGCCGGCAAAGGCGCCGCCGGTCGCAAGGAGGATGGCGGATATAGCGATAGCAATCTTGTTCATTTCAATCTCCTGTCTCATCCGTTGGGCGGCGTCTTGGGAGGACGGTTCCGCTGGAGATGAGACCCGAGGCCATCCGGTTTTATTCCTGGAGGTGGCGCTTTTTATGTCGGGTGCGAAGACCTGGCTGCTCGAACCGACGCCGGCCCGTGCCTGGCCTGCTACGCAAAAAGCAAGAGCGGCGGGTCAAACCCACCGCTCTTTGTCGTCGAGGCCTGCTTGAGCGTTGGCTTAGTTGCCCCAGATGCCCTGGCCGGATTCCGGCTGGACCGAATCGGGCGTCAGCTTGAAGCCGTGATGCTCGACCGGCTTGCGGATCGAAGCCGTGTGGCTGCGGTCAATGTTGCCAGCGGGCGCCGTGATGGCCGGCTGGTTGACGTTGTCCGAGCCATAATGGTCGCTACCGGCAAAGGCGCTGCCCGTGGCAATGAGGATGGCAGCAGCGGTAAGTGCGATCTTGGTCATTTTCGTACTCCAGTATTTATCTGTCCTGTCCGTCTAGTGGCGTGCCCTTGGGAGGAATTTCGCGTCGCTCGGACAGGCTGGAAGTGGGTTTTTCGTTTGCCGACTTCCAATCACGAAGATGTTCCATCACACGCCGAATCCAGACCTTGAATTTTGGCCATGGGATCAAGTGTCAAAAAATTATTTGATAAATATCATATGGTTATTGGAAACCAGCATTGCACATTGTGGCAATTCACCGAGCCGGCGTCGACCGTCCGCTCACGGTTCGTCAACATAACTTGAACCGATCGGTTCGATTTCCGATCGGCGCAACCGCATGCATAAAAAACAAGAGCGGCGGGCCAGGCCCACCGCTCTTTGTCGTCTTCCGGGGATTAAAGGAATTAACGGCCCCAGATGCCCTGGCCCGACTGAGCCGGCACATTGGCATTGGCGTCGCCCTGTGCCTTCAAGGACTTCACGATCGAACCGGTATACGTGGTGTCGATGTTGGAGGACGACTGGTTTGCAACCGGCTGGTTGACGTTGTTGGATCCATAATTGCTGGAGCCATAATTGTCGCTGCCGGCAAAAGCAGTGCCCGTGGCGACGAGGATGGCGGCGGCGGTGAGAGCGATCTTGGTCATTTTAAGTACTCCTGAATTCAAGTTTCGGTTGATATCGACAGTCGCGATTTAGCGGCCGAAGAGGTTGCGATCGGCGCCCTGCGGAGCCTGAGGCTGAGCCTGAGCCGCTACGGTCGACTTCGAGATCGAAGCGGTGGTCGACTGGTCGACAGCAACAGCGGACTGATTGGCGTTGTCCCGGTCGAAGTTGTCGCTGCCGGCGAAAGCCGTGCCGGTGGCAACGAGGATGGCGGCGGCGGTAAGAGCGATCTTGGTCATTTTAAGTACTCCTGAATTCAAATTGGGTTGATGTCGGCAGTCGCGATTAGCGGCCGAAGAGGTTGCGGTCGGCGCCCTGCGGAGCCTGAGCCTGGGCCGCTACGGTCGACTTCGAGATCGAAGCGGTGACCGAATGGTCGACGGCGACGGCGGACTGATTGGCGTGGTCCCGGTCGAAGTTGTCGCTGCCGGCGAAAGCGGTGCCCGTGGCAACGAGGATGGCGGCGGCGGTGAGAGCGATCTTGGTCATTTTCTTTACTCCAGTATTTATCTGTCCTGTCCGTCTAGTGGCGTGCCCTTGGGAGGAATTTCGCGTCGCTCGGACCACCCCGAAGTAGGCAATGCCTTTTGGGATTACCAGTCGCGCCGGCTTTGCAGAATTTTCTTATATTATAGACAATGCATATTGCAGTGCGGAAATTTCATCTGGATTTACGCAACAATTTCAGCATATTAGGCTCATCGTCTCCAACAAAACCGAAGCGCTTTTGGAGGCCATCGTTCACTGTTTGCGGTACAATCTGTCAATCAGAACCGAACCGTTCGGTTCGATTAAGGCAAGAAAATAGGTTGATCGAGACCTGCAAGGGCCCGCGGTTACCCCTCGCCAAGACCGTATTTGTCTTGCGTTGAGCGCGATACTGTCGCTCATTCAGGAGAAATCAGGGGCGCCGCGGCCATCAAGCCTCAGGTGTTCCGCTGGAAGATGGATCCGGGCTGCAATAGACATGCGACTGCTGCTTGTTGAGGACAATCGCGAACTGGCCGACTGGTTGGGCAAGACCTTGCGCCAGGCGAACTACGTGGTCGACATCGTCCATGACGGCGAGGATGTCGAGCACGCACTGGCGGCGGGCGACCACGCGCTTGTCATCCTCGACCTGGCGCTGCCGAGAATGAGCGGGATGGAAGTGCTGCGCACGCTGCGGGCGCGCGGCAACCGGGTGCCGGTGATCGTGCTGACCGCCAATGCCAGCCTCGACGGCAGGGTCAAGGGCCTCAATGAAGGCGCCGACGACTATCTGGCCAAGCCATTCCAGATCGAGGAGCTCGAGGCCCGCATCCGGGCGCAACTGCGACGCGCCAATGACCGCACCGCGCCTGTCGTTGCCTGCGGCGATCTCGTCTTCGACACCAACACAAGGCTGTTTTCGCTCGCCGGTGAACCACTGGCGCTCACACCTCGCGAACATGCGGTGCTGGAGCAATTGATGGTGAAGGCCGGACGCACGGTGAGCAAGGCGGCACTTTCGGCGGCGATATACGATTTCGAGACCGATGCCGACCCCAGCGCCATCGAGATCTATGTGCATCGCGTGCGCAAGAAGCTCGAAGGCTCACGGGTCCAGATCGCCACCTTGCGTGGCCTCGGCTATCTCTTGCGCCATGAAGATCAATAGCCTCCGCCTGCAATTGTTGGCATGGGTGGTGCTGCCGCTCGCCGGACTTGCCACCATCAATCTATGGACCAGCCACGGCAGCGCGCTGGCCACCGCCAACCTGGTCACCGACCGAATGCTGCTCGGCTCGGCGCGGACCATCGCCGAGCAGGTCGCCATGACCGACGGCGTGCTCGATGCCACGATACCGCCGGCAGCGATCGAGATGTTCGATACGGGCGACCGCGACAGCGTCTACTACCATGTCAAGACTGCCAGAGGGCGGCTGCTCACCGGCTATCCCAATCTGCCGGAGGCATTGACGCCGTCCAGCACCGAGGCAACCTATCGCGACCACCGGCTGCGGCTGCTCACCTTCAGCCAGGGCGTGGTCGGCGCCGGTGAGGATTCGCCGATATCGGTTACCGTCGGCGTCACCCTTGCCGGACATGACGCGATGGTGCGGCGTCTCTGGATCGGCGCCTTTGCCCAGCAGTTGGCGCTGGTGGCGATCGCAGGCCTCTTCGTGCTCCTTGGCCTGCATCGGGGCCTGGCGCCGCTCATCAGGCTGCGCGACGCGGTGCGTTCGCCGAACCGCAGCGACCTCGACCCGGTGGAGGTGCAGGGCGCGCAGAGTGAAATCCGCCCGCTAATCGATGCGCTCAACGCCTATATGGCACGCGTGCGGGGGCAGATGGCGTCGCAACGGCGCTTCGTCGCCAATGCCGCGCACCAGTTGCGCACGCCGCTGGCGCTGCTGTCGACGCAGGCGAGCTACGCGCTGCGAGAAACCCTCCCCGATGCCCGCCACGAGGCGCTGGTGGCCTTGCAGGCGAGTTCCGGCCGCCTGGCACGGCTTGCCGAACAGCTGCTGACCTTGTCGAGAGCCGAGCCGGGCAGCCGACGGCCGCGTGCCGACCGTGTCGACCTGACCGAAGCGGCTCGCCAGGTTCTGGAAACCCATGCGCCGATCGCCGTCAGCCGCAACGTCGATCTCGGCCTCGAGGAGGCCGGCCCGGTGCCGGTCATCAGTGACGGCACCATGCTGCGCGAGATGATCGTCAACCTCGTCGACAATGCGCTGCGCTACTCCTCGTCAGGCGGCAGCGTCACCGTGAGGCTGGCGGCCGTCGACGGCGAAGCCGTGCTGACGGTCACCGACGACGGGCCCGGCATTCCGGTGGATGAGCGGGATCACGTGTTCGAGCGCTTCTACCGCATCGCCGGCTCGACCGAGGAGGGCAGCGGGCTGGGGCTCGCTATCGTGCGCGAGGTCGTCGAAAACGCCGGCGGCCGCGTCACCCTGCGGGATGGCGCGGCCGGCGGTCTGGTGGTCGACGTGAGGTTGCCGCTGGCAAGCAGCTAGCCCATGTCGCCGCTCACTGCGTCTCATGCAGCGGCTGGGGGCGCCATTTCGCCAGGCGATCCTCGACCATGGTCATCAGATATTCGGCGCCGAGCGCCACCACCATGACGATGACGATGGCGGCATACATGCCGGCGGCATCGAAGGATCCCTTGGCAATGTTGATCAGCAGGCCGATGCCATAGCGCGAGCCGACGAACTCGCCGACGATCGCACCGATGATGGCAAAGCCGAAGCTGACATGCAGGCTGGCGAAGATCCAGCTCATCGCCGAAGGAACGATCACGGAGCGCGTCAACTGCCAGTTGGACGCGCCAAGGATGCGGGCATTGGCGATCATTGCCCTGTCGGCTTCCCGCACGCCCTGGAATGCATTGTGGAAGACGACGAAAAATACCATCACGAAGGCAAGCGCCACTTTCGAGGCGAGGCCAAGGCCGAGGATCATGATGAAGATCGGTGCCAGAACCACGCGTGGGATGGAATTGATCACCTTGATGTAGATGGAGAAAATGTCGGCGGCCATCCGATTGCGACCGAGCGCGACGCCGATGATGATGCCGGCTACCGAACCGGTCACAAAGCCAATGACCGACTCCTCCATGGTAACATAGAGATGATACCAGAGCGGCCCCTCGGACGTCCCTTCCGTCGTCCATTCATAGAGCCGCTGCGCGATCGCGCTCGGCATCGCGTAGAAGAACGGATCGATCCACGCCAGGCGCGCCGCGATCTCCCACAGGGCGAGAAAGGCAACGAGAATGGCAACCCGCCAGAACATCACGGTGCGGCGGCGATGCGTTGCCGCCTTCGCGGCGGCCGCTTCGATTTCCGCGTCGGATGTGCCAGGCTTGAATGCCCCTGCCCTGATGTCGATGGCGGCATCTGTCATGGCGTTCCTCCTCAGGCTGCCGCGCGTGCATAGCTGGTCTCGACCTCTTCCTTGAGGTCAGCCCAGATGGTGCGCGAGTAATCGATGAAGCTTTGTTCGTAACGGATGTCGGCGACGACGCGCGGGCGCGGCAGGTCGATCGTATAGACCGACTTCACGGTGGCTGGCCCGGCGGTCAGGACATAGACCTTGTCGGCCAAGGCAATCGCCTCTTCCAGGTCATGGGTTACGAAGACCACGGAAGCCTTTGCTTGCGACCACAGACGCAGCAGTTCCTCGTGCATCAGCACGCGGGTCTGCACGTCAAGCGCCGAAAACGGCTCGTCCATGAGCAGTATCTCGGGACCGTTTATGAAAGTCTGCGCCAGCGCCACACGCTTGCGCATACCGCCCGAAAGCTGGTGCGGATAATGCTGCTCGAATCGTGACAGGCCGACGCGCGCCAGCCAGTCTCGCGCCGCAGCCGTGGCTTCGGACTTCGCCTTGCCGCGAAAGAGCGGGCCAGCCATTACGTTGTCGATCACGGTTCGCCACGGAAACAGGGCATCGCTTTGGAAAACAAAGCCGATGCGCGGGTCTATCCCCTTGACCGGCGCGCCCATGACACGAACCTCGCCAGCACTTGGGCTTGCCAGCCCTGTGACGAGATTGAGGGTGGTGGATTTTCCGCAGCCGGTCGGGCCGACAACGGCGACGAATTCGCCGCGCTCGACGGTCATGGTGAAGTCGCGCAGTGCCGTCAGCGATTTGCCGGTGGGTGAAAGGAAACGCCGACTGACGTTGATCAGCTCGATCGCCGGTGCATTTTTTTCAATAGCCATGGTGGAACTCCTGGATAAGAGCAGGCGCCCGCCGTCGGCCCCAAGGCCGCCGGACGTGAAAAACTGGCGGGTACCGGCGCGATGTCGTTCATCGCGCCGGTACTGTCTGCTACTTGGCGTTCTTGACGAATTCCGATGTGTAGGTCTTGGCAAGGTCGATCTGCTTGCCCTGCAGTTCCTTTTTGAAGGTTGAAAGAACAGTCAGCACTGTCTCAGGTCCACCTTCAGGCATAATCCCATCGGGGGTGAACATCGCCTTGCCGGCATCGAGGGCCTTCACGTAGCCTTCCTTGTCGCCGACATAATAGTCCTTCGGCATCTTTTCGGCGATCTCGGCGCCGCTGTGCGAATTGATGAACTTCTGTGTCTTGACGAAAGCGTTGGCCAGCTTCTGCACGACGTCCTTATGCGCTTCGACCCAGTCTGTCTGCATATAGAGGGAGGCGGCCGGGTAGGTGCCGCCGAGAGCGGCCTTGGTGCCTTCTATCGTACGCATGTCGATAAGGACTTTAGCCTCACCAGTCTTCAGCAGCCGCGTGATCGTCGGCTCGGTCGTCATGCCTGCCTGGATCTTGTCCTGCTGCATGGCGGCAATGAAGGTGTTGCCGGCGCCGACCGGAACCGAGGTGAATTCGCCGAGCTTCAAACCGTTCTTGACGGCAAGATATTCCGTAAGAAAATTCGTCGATGAGCCTAGACCGGTCACGCCCAGGCTCATGCCCTTGAAGTCGGCGGGTGATTTGATCTCGGGATGTTTGGTCGAAACGAGCTCGACCTCTCCCGGCGCCTGGCTGAACTGGACGATGGATTCGACGAATTTGCCCTTGGCCTGCAGATCGATGCAGTGATCATAAAAGCCGACGACCCCTTGGACGGCACCGGCAAGCATCTCGTTTTCGGCGTCGACCCCGGCCGGCTCATTCAGCAACTCGACGTCGAGACCCTCGTCCTTGAAGTAACCGAGTGCTTCGGTCAGTTTGGCTGGCAGGTAAATCTGCTTCTCGTAGCCGCCGACCATGATGGAAATTTTGTCGGCGGCGTGTACGGACGGCGCGGACAAGGCCATGGTGGCGACGAGTGCGGTTGTGGCGGCTGAATCGAGCAGAATTCGCGCGAGCGACATGGCCTCTTCCCTTTGTTCGTTTCCCGCGCCCCTCTCTCTCCCATCGCTTTTGCGCGACAATATGGGGGCGCCGGACAAGAGTTATGGCACCAACCTTTCATCCAGCTTTCAGGGTGAAGCCGAAAATGACGGCAAAGCTTACGGTTCAGTAAGCCGCAGCCGGCGGGCAGTCGCGTTGCCCTGAAAATGCACGCCGTGCCAAGTTCAGCGGTCAAATCCCAGCACGTCGCGCATATCGTATTCGCCGGGCGAGCGTCGCGACACCCACAGGGCGGCGGCGATGGCGCCACGGGCGAACATGACGCGGTCGCCGGCCGCGTGCGACAAGGTAACGAGCTCGCCTTCGGCGCAAAAGCTGACGCTGTGTTCGCCGACGATGCTGCCGCCGCGAACCACCGCAAAACCGATCTCGCCGGCCGGCCGCGCGCCGGTGACGCCGTCGCGGACGCGCCTTGCGACCGCGTCCAGTTCGACGCCGCGTCCACCGGCGACGGCCTGTCCCAGCATCAGCGCGGTGCCCGAAGGCGCATCGATCTTGTGGCGATGATGCGCCTCGAAAATCTCGGCGTCCCAATCTTCGGGGGCGAGCGCCCTCGCTGCCTGCTCGACCAATCCGACCAACATGTTGAGCCCAAGCGAAAAACTGCCGGAGCGGACGATGGGGATCGTTTTCGCGGCGTCGGCTATATCAGCCAGTTCGGCGGCATCGAAACCGGTCGAACCGATCACCAAAGCGGGACCGCCCCGGTTCGCGCAAACCATCGCCAGATCGGCGGAAGCGGACGGCGTGGTGAAATCGATCACCACATCGGCCATGGCAAGCGCCTCGTCGCGGCTCACCAGCCCGTCGCCGACACTACCCGGGCGATGGAAGCGGGCGGCGAGCGCCAGCCGCTGATCGGCCTGCACGGCCTCGGCCATCTGCCGCCCCATACGGCCCTGCGCCCCGGCGATGGCGATCCTGATCGGCGGTTGCGCCATGATTTCAGCTATTTCCACATGCCGCGCATACGTGCGCCGATGTCGACGCGCACGTCCGGCCGGGGCGCCCTGCCCTCAGCCGCTTGCGCGCCCGGCCACGACACCTGCTGGAACGCGGCGAGGATCGAGGCGGGGATGAAGCGGGTGCGCGAGGCGTAGAGGTGTCGGTCGCCGCGCGCCGCCTGGCCGTGCGGAAAGAAACGCTGCGGCATGACCAGGTTCAGGTTGTCCTTGGCCCGCGTCATTGCCACATAGAGCAGCCTGCGCTCCTCCTCGATATCCTCCTTGGTGCCGACGCCGAGATCGGCAGGGATGCAGCCATCGACGGTGTTGAGCACGAAGACGTTCTTCCACTCCTGGCCCTTGGCCGAGTGGATGGTCGAGAGGATCAGATAGTCCTCGTCGCGATGCGGCGGTCCGGCCTGGTCGCTGGTCGCATCCGGCGGATCGAGCGTAAGCTCGGTCAGGAAGCGTTCGCGCGAGGCGTAGCCCGAGCCGATCTGCTCGAGCTGCAAGAGGTCCGCGCGGCGCGTGATGACATCCTCATGGATACGCTCCAGATGCGGCTCGTACCAGAGCCTGACCTGTTCGAGATCGGCCGGCCATTTGGCGCCGGCCCGCAGGCCAGAATAGAGCGATACAAAGGCCGGCCAATCGTCCGCCGCGCGTTGCGGCGGGCGCCAGCCCGCGAGGCCCATGGCCTCGTCCAGTGCCGATGTCATCGTCTCGACGATCTGCGCGGCGGCCGAAGGGCCGATCCCCGGCATCAGCTGCAGGACGCGGAAACCGGCGACGCGGTCGCGCGGGTTTTCGGCAAAGCGCAACACCGCCAGCACGTCCTTGACATGGGCGGCATCGAGGAATTTCAGCCCGCCGAACTTAACGAAGGGAATGTTGCGTCGCGTCAGCTCGATCTCCAGCGGTCCGCTGTGATGCGAGGCGCGAAACAGCACCGCCTGCGATTTCAACGCCGTGCCGGCCTCACGCTCGGCGAGGATCGTGTCGCAGACGAAGTTCGCCTGCTCGACCTCATCGCGGACGCTCACCAGCCTTGGCTTGTCTGATGATTTGCGCTCCGACCAGAGGTTCTTGGTGAAGCGCTCCGACGCTTCGCCGATCACCGCATTGGCGGCCGCCAGAATGGTCTCGGTCGAGCGGTAATTGCGCTCCAGCATCACCACGTCGGCGGCCTGCGCGAACTGTTTGGGAAAATCGAGGATGTTGCGCACTTCGGCGGCACGGAACGAATAGATCGACTGCGCATCGTCGCCGACCACTGTCAGCCCGGCGCCGTCGGGTTTCAGCGCCATCAGGATCGAAGCCTGCAGCCGGTTGGTGTCCTGATATTCGTCGACCAGGACATGGTCGAAACGCCCGCCCAGATGCGCCGCGATTTCCGGCTCGGCCGCCATCTGCGCCCAGTAGAGCAGCAGATCGTCGTAATCGAGCACGTTCTGCGCCTGCTTGGCTTCGACATAGCCGGCGAACAGCTGCTTGAGCTGATCGGCCCAGCCGGCGCACCAGGGAAAGGCAGAGCCCAGCACCTCGCCGAGCGGCGCCTGCGCGTTGACGGCGCGCGAATAGATGGCAAGGCAGGTGCCCTTGGTCGGGAAGCGCGCCTCCGTTTTGGAGAAGCCGAGTTCGTGGCGCACGAGATTCATCAGGTCGGCGGAATCCTCGCGGTCATGGATGGTGAAGGCCGGGTCGAGGCCAATCTCCAGCGCATAGTCGCGCAACAGCCGGGCGCCGATGCCATGAAAGGTACCGGCCCAGGTCAGCGCATCGGTGATGACAGCGGCGTCACGTCCGAGCACCTCGCCGGCAATGCGCTCGACGCGCTTGGCCATTTCGGACGCGGCGCGGCGCGAAAAGGTCATCAGCAGGATACGGCGCGGGTCGGCGCCCTTGACGATGAGATGGGCGACGCGATGCGCCAGCGTGTTGGTTTTGCCCGATCCGGCGCCGGCAATCACAAGCAGCGGCCCTGCGATCTTGCCGTCGCCATGCTCGACGGCCTGGCGCTGCGCGTCATTCAGACGCGCGAGATAGCCGGGCTGGGCAGTCGATTCCACAAAGGTCGAATCATGGGCGGCGAGGTTCATCGCCCATCAAGCATCGTTTCCGCTTTGTTCGCAACACCGAAGCGGCACGACGAATTAGCGCCGGGGATCGACATCCATAGCCGCCGATTGGCGGCGCAGAGCGTCGCGGTCACTTCTTGACGCAGGCAGTAGCAGCGGATCGACGTCGCCTGGCACGTCATCAATCATCTTGCGCGCGAGGCGGTAGGCGAGGAAGGCAAAGGCGCCTGTCAGAAACAAACGGATCATACTGCGGTCTCCTCTAAAGGACACCAACCGAAGGCATGGCTTTTAGTTCCATCACGCGAAGGTCGCAACCAAACCGAAATTACCTCGTTTTGAGATTGCGGCTCGTTGCGAGATTGGAGGCGGCAGCCATGAAAAAGCTAGGATTGGGCCTCGTTCTGGTGGCCTTGGCCGTTTCGGCCTGCGACAACAAACTGCCGCCGTCAAAGGCTCCGGGCGCCGAACAAGGCGCCTATGTCGCCAGCAATCCTGTCGTGACCGCAGGGGGCACAGGCGACTTCGGCGATGCGCGCACGATTTGCCGCGCCTCGTCCTGACGCCACGCCTTTATCCAGCTCCGCGCGCGCATCCGTCTTCCCGCAACACCCAAAAAGACCGACGGCTTCCATGCTGGAACGACCCTAACTTCCGGCAAGTGCGAACATTCTAAGTACTAATTAGAAGAGCAGCCGCCAAGGGAAGAAGGCCGGCGCCGCTTGGGAGGAGAAGGCGCCGGCCAAGCGGATAAATCAGGTCCGCCGCACCATGCAGGTTAGCTGAGTCTTGCCCCAACGTCATGCGGGATCGGGTATTTCGGCCTTTTCCGCGCGTTTTCCACCGGCAAAGCGTGCCAAAGAGGGTTCGTCGCCGGTCAAGTTCCGAGCCGTTGCCTGGCGATCGCGGCATGGAAACTGGCGCCGAAGACCAGTCCATCATCGTTGAAGTCATAGCTGGAATTGTGCAGCGGCGCCGAGGCCTCGCCATTGCCGAGGAAGACAAAGCAGCCCGGCACGTGATCGAGGAAGCGGGCAAAATCCTCCGACGCCGTCATCGGCTCGCGGGCAACCGCGACATTGCCGGATTCGAAAACGCTCTTGGCGGCGGCGAAGGCCGCCTCGACCAGTTCGGCATCGTTGCGCAAAGGCACGAATCCCTGGTGTAATTGACCTCGGCGGTCACGCTGTAGGCGGCAGCGGTGCCCTCGGCGATGATCCGCATCTGGCGTTCGATCTGCGCGCTGACCTCGGGACGGAAACTGCGCGCGTCGCCGAGGATGCGGGCAAGACCGGGCAGTGCATTGCGGGTGCCGTCAGTGATCAGTTCGGTCACCGACACCGCGGCTATGTCGGCCGGGCTCAGGCGGCGCGAGACGATGGTCTGCAGATTGATGACCAGCGCGCAGGCGGCGACCAGCGTTTCGTTGCCCGAATGCGGCCGCGCCGCATGGCCGCCTAACCCCTTGAGCACGATCTCGAAATTGTCTTCCGCCGACATGACCGGGCCGGCACGGGTCTCGAAATGGCCGATGGGCAGGCCGGGCATGTTGTGCAGGCCAAAGATCTCGTCGAAGGGGAAGCGCTGCATCAGGCCATCGTCGAGCATAGCCTGCGCGCCCCTGCCCCATTCCTCGGCCGGCTGGAAGATGAAGCGTACGGTGCCGTCAAAACCGCCCTCGCTGGCCAGCAGCTTTGCCGCGCCCAGCAGCATGGCGGTGTGGCCGTCGTGGCCGCAGGCGTGCATGACGCCGGCATTGCCGGAGCGATAGGTTGCGCTCGATTGCTCCGATATACGCAGCGCATCCATGTCGGCCCGCAGCGCAATGGCGCGGTTGCCGCAGCCGCGCTTCAGGGTGCCGACGACGCCGGTACCGCCGACACCCTCGGCGACATCGTCGAGGCCGAATTCGCGCAGCTTGGCCGCGACGAAGGCGGCGGTGCGCTTCTCCTCGAAGCCGAATTCGGGGTGCGCGTGCAGGTCGCGCCGCCAAGCGGTCATCTCGCGCTTCAGCGTTTCTGGATCGAGTTCAGCCATGTCTTCAGCCCTCGAGTTCGGCGAGTTCAGCGACGACATCAAGCAGGATGTTGGCGCCGGCAACAAGCTCGGCATCCTCGGTGTGCTCGCGCGGGCTGTGGCTGATGCCGCCGGCGCTCGGCACGAAGATCATCGCCGCCGGCGCGATGCGCGCGATCATCTGCGCGTCATGGCCGGCGCCCGAGGTCATGCGCCGCGAGGCGAGCCCGCGCTTCCTGGCGGCGGCCTCGATCAGTTCGACGACCTGCCCGTCGAAGATAACCGGTTCGAAGCGGGCCAGCCGCTCGACCGATACGGTGATGCCCTCGGCGGCGAGTCGCTCCAGAAAGGCGGCCAGCGCCGCCTCCTGCGCCTGCAGGCGCTGCTCGTCAGGGTCGCGCAGATCGACGGTGAAGACGGCGCGCGATGGGATGACGTTGATGGCATTCGGCTCGAAGCGCATCGTGCCGACGGTGGCAACGGTCGGCGCGTTGGAGGCCCCGGCAAGGTCATGCAGGAAAGTGACCACGCGTGCCGCGGCATATCCAGCGTCGCAGCGCATCGACATCGGCGTGGTGCCGGCATGGTTGGCGACGCCGTCGAGAGTGACGCGCTGCCAGGAGATGCCTTGCAGGGTTTCCACCGCGCCGATCGGAATGCCTTCGCGCTCCAGGACCGGCCCCTGTTCGATATGCAGTTCGACATAGAGGTGCGGTTTGAGGAAACCCGGCTCGCGGTCGCCGGCGTAGCCGATGCGGGCGAGTTCCTGCCCAAGCGTGCTGCCGTCGGTGCCGACAGCGGCGAGTGCCGCCTCGACATCGACGCCGCCGGCAAGGACCAGCGACCCCATCATGTCGGGAGAGAAGCGCACGCCCTCCTCATTGGTGAAGGCGGCGACGGCGAGCGGGCGCGACGGCCGGAGGCCCGAGGCTTTCAGCGTCTCGATCACCTCCAGCCCGGCGAGCACGCCGTAGCAGCCATCATAGATGCCGGCGTCGATGACGGTGTCGATGTGAGAGCCGATGAGCAGCGGCGCCTCGCCTGCATTGCCGGCACTTTGCCAGATGCCGAAAATGTTGCCGATGCGGTCGATGGCAACATCGAGCCCCGCCTGCCGCAGCCAGCCGACGAAGAGGTCGCGGCCCTGCCTGTCGGTGTCGGAGGCGGCCAGCCGGGTCAGCCTGCGCTCGCCGTCGCGGCCAACGGCGCCGAGTTCGCGGATGCGGCCAAGCAGACGCTGTGCATCGACCGCGATCATGGCGTTGCCTCGGCAGCCAACCTGCCGGCCAGCACATCGGCCGGGCTCATGCCGACCAGTTCTGCATAGCGATGCGGGTCGGTGGCGCCTTCGGTGTTGATCACCAGCACGCGGGATTTGCCGTCGAGGCCTAGATCGGTCCTGTTTTCGGCCACCGCCCGGATCAGTCCGGCAAGGCCGACACCGCCGCTCTCGCCGGCAACGATCAGCGGATCGCCGCCGGATGGCCGGGCCAGCCGCCGCATCACCGCGACGGCGTCGTCCTCGTCCACGGTCATGAAGGCATCGGCGGCGCGCGCCAGCACACGCCAGGCGACTCGTGACGCCTCATAGCATTCAAGCATGGCCATGACTGTCGGCTGGCCGTGCGCCACCTTGACCACATGCCCTGCCTCGGCAGCCGCGACAATGCAGGCCGCGCGTGCCGGCTCGACGACGATGAAGGTCGGCCTGGCATCGCCGAGCACAATGGCGAGATGGCCGGCCACCGCGGCGGCAATTCCGCCGACGCCGGCCTGGACGAAGACGTGGGTCGGCGGTTCGATGAGCTGGCGTAGCGCTTCGCGCACGATCGCCGTATAGCCCTGCATGACCAGGCCGGGGATGCGTTCATAGCCCGGCCACGACGTATCCGACACCACGGTCCAGCCCTTCTCGGCCGCGACCTGCGCCGCTTGCCTGACCGAATCGTCATAATTGCCGTCGACGCGAACCATCTCGGCGCCGTAGCGGGCGATTGCCGAGATCCGCTCGTCGCTGACGCCGGCATGGACAAAGATCACGGCCCTGGCGCCGGCAAGCTCGGCGCCTTGCGCGACCGATCGGCCGTGATTGCCGTCGGTGGCGCAGGCAAAAGTCATCTTCGCGGCGACCGAGCGAACATCGGCCCGATCGAGATCCTCGACATCGACGGGGCGGCCAAGGCGCTTGCCTGCCTCTTCCAGCACAAGGCGGAAGACGGCATAGGCGCCACCCAGCGCCTTGAAGCTGCCCAGGCCGAGACGAAAGCCCTCATCCTTGACGTGGATGGCACCAACTCCGGATTCCCTGGCCAGCGCCGGCAGCGCATGCAGCGGTGTCATCGCGTGATTGTCGCGATGGGCGAGAAAGCGCTCGACCGTGTCGGCGCCAGCAATCCCAAGGGTTTCGGCATCGGCCGCATCAAGCGGCTTACCATGCAAGGCATTGCGATTGGGCAGGAACACTGGGCGGCCTCCTCGGCAGTCAGCGAGACCATATTGCAGGACAGGCGCAAAGAGCGCTGTAATTGGGCCTGCGAAATGCAAGTTTGTTTCACCGGGATACCGCCATTGCCTCCATCATCGCCCTCGCTCGACAGTTTCGATCTCGCCATCCTTGCCATCTTGCAGCGCGACAACACGACGCCGCAGCGGCTGATCGGCGAAGCGGTGAACCTGTCGGCGCCGGCGGTGCAGCGCCGCATCAAGCGCATGGAGCAGGCCGGCGTCATTGCAAGCAATGTGGCAATCATCGAACCCTCGGCGGTCGGCCAGCCCATCACCATCTTCGTCGAGGTGGAACTGGAGAGCGAGCGCACCGAATTGATCGACGCGGCCAAGCGGCAGTTCTCGCAAACGCCTGAAGTGCAGCAATGCTATTACGTCACCGGCGAGGCCGACTTCATCCTCGTCATCACCGTGGCCGACATGGGCGCCTATGAGGCGCTGACGCGAAAACTGTTCTTCGGCAGCAACAATGTCCGGAAATTCCGTACCTTCGTGGCCATGGACCGCGTCAAGGTCGGGCTGACGGTGCCGTTGCCGGATTGAGCTTGCCGGCAGGTAGGCTCCAGTCCGCCCCGCCATGCTTTTGACATTCTGAAAGACGCGAATCGAGCCGGGAGGCGCACTTGGACGACACCACATCAGTAGCGATCATCGGTGCCGGGCCGGCGGGCCTTGCCGTCGCCGCATGCCTGCGGCAGGCCGGCGTCGACTTCATCATCCTCGAAAAAGAGCAGCAGGCCGCGCCTGCCTGGCGACGCCATTACGAGCGCGTCCACCTGCACACGACCAAGCGCTATTCGTCGCTGCCCTTCGTGCCCTTTCCCAAACACTATCCGCGCTATGTGCCGCGCGCTCTCTTCGTCGATTATCTCGATGCCTATGCGCAACGCTTCGACCTCAAGCCCCGCTTTGGAGAAACGGTGAAAGCGGTTGCCCAGGACGGTCGCGGCTGGCGTGTGGACGCGCCATCCGGCCCGTTGCGCGCCAAGCATGTGGTGATTGCGTCAGGCTACAATGCCGAGCCCTTGCGGCCTGGATTTGCCGGCATCGACACCTTCGCCGGCAAGACGCTGCACAGCGCCGACTATCGCAATGCCACGCCTTTCGCCGGTCAGTCGGTGCTCGTCGTCGGCATGGGCAACACCGGTGCGGAGATTGCGCTCGATCTGGTGGAAAATGGCGCACAGCCGACGATTTCCGTGCGCGGCGGCGTTCATATCGTGCCGCGCGAACTGTTCGGCGTGCCCATCCAGATGGTCGGCATGGCGACACGCCTCGGTCCACGACGCCTCAACGATCTTCTTTTCCCGGTCATTCTCGACCTGGTGCTGGGCAGGCTGGAAAAATACGGGCTCAGACGGCCGGGACAGGGGTTGCTGGAACAGATCGCGATTGCGTCACGCATTCCGGTGATCGACGTGGGCACCATCGGCAAGATCCGCGAAGGCGCGATCAAGGTTGCGCCCGATATCGCCGAGATTTCGCAACGCGGTGCGCGTTTTGCCGACGGCAAACACGGCGAATTCGACGCGATCATCTTCGCCACCGGCTACCGGCCGGGCTATGCCAAAATCCTCGAACCCGGCATCCAGCCGGACCGCAGCGGCGTTACCCCCAAAGCTTCGGATCTCGGCCTCTACCTCATCGGTTTCCACAATGCCGTCACCGGATTGCTGCGCGAGATCGGGATCGAAGCCCAGGCGATCGCCGACGACATAAGGCACCGGCTGAACCGGAAAAAGGCATCCGAAATCCTGCCGGTGTGATCCGCGGTCTGCCTATCCCTGTGTAGTCTTCAGCATCATGCCGGCGATCTCTTTCGTCAGCTTGGCGGCGACAAGCGCCGTCATGTTGGAGAGATCCTGGCGCGGATTGTATTCGACAATGTCGGCGGCCACGATCGGCTGGTCGATGCCTTGAATGAGGCTGATGACCTGCCGGGTCGACAGCCCACCCGGCTCGCGGTGCGAGACGCCGGGTGCAAAGGCGGGGTCGAGCCCGTCGAGATCCATCGAGATATAGACTGGTGTTGTGAGGCCGAGCCGCAGGCCCTCGCTGACATGGCGCGCCTCGACCACCTCGATGCCGAAGCGCCTGATCTGGTCGCGAAGGTCGTCGTTGAGGGTGCGCAGGCCGATCTGGATCAGCCGGTCGGCCAACCGCTCCTCCATGATGCGGGCGAAGGACGAGGTGTGCGAGCGCAAATTGCCCTGATAGGCAGGATAGATGTCGGGGTGTGCATCGATCTGGACGATCGTCAGGCTGGGGTGGCGCCGCCGCACGGCACGAAGGATCGGCCAGGCAATGGCGTGGTCGCCACCCAGGCTGATCAGCGGATGGCCGGCATCCAGCGCGCGTCCTACCTCACTTTCGATCCGTTCCCAAGGGTCGCCGCCGCCCGCAAAGTCGATGTCGCCATGGTCGAGGAAGCGATCCGTCAGATCGAAGCCGGTTTCGCTCCACGAGCTGTGGGCATCGGAATGCAGCTCCCGCCTGATCAGCGCCGGCGCCTCGGCCGGGCCGCGCAGGTAGGACGAGTTCCCGTCATGCGGTATTCCCAGAAGCGAGATCGCGCCTGTCATCGACATCCTCCCCGATGCAGAGAACGTCCTCAATAACGGGGCGAGTTGGCCGTTGCGACCTCTGCTGGTTGGGCCAGTTGCCAAGGATTGAGATCGGCTAGACCGCCAGTTCGTCCGCCTTGCGCAGCCAGACCTTGTTGTCGTGGAAGGCAGCGCCGCCATAGGGCGCGGGCGCGTCGGCGCCGGTCAGCACATTGATGCCCTCGCCGCGCTCATGCGCGCTATTCGGCCAGATGCCTTCGGCGATCACCACGCCGCGCTTGATGCCATCGAAGAATTTCGCGTGCAGAACCAGGTCGCCGCGCTGGTTGCCGACCTCGACACGGTCGCCGTCGGCAAGCCCAAGGTCGGCCGCATCGTCGGGATGCAGGAGCAGTGCCGGCCTGCCTTCCTTTTCCTTCGACACCGGCGTTTCGGCAAAGGTCGAGTTAAGGAAGTTGCGCGCCGGCGAGGTCGTCAGCCGGAACGGATGTGCCTCGTCGGCCACCTCGATCAGATCGACATGGTCGGGAAACTCGGGCAGCCGTTCAACCGGCCCGAACAGGCCCATGCTCTTCGGCGGCCGGTTGGGAGCCGCCTGACCGGTCCAGTCGGCGCGGAAGCGGAATTTCCCATCCGCATGACCAAACCCCTTGATGAAATGCGCGGTCTCGAAATCCGGCTGCAGATCAACCCATTTCTGCTCTTTCAAGCTGTCGAAGCCGCCCAGTCCGCGCTTGCCGAGAATGATGTCGATATGTTGCTGTTCGGTGAGGCCGAAACCCGGGCGGTCGGCGACCCCCAGGCGCTCGGCCAGCTGCTCGATGACGAAATGGTTGGTGCGCGGACCTTCCGGCGGCTCGATCAGCTTCGGTCCCAGCGTGATGTGCTGGTTGCCGCCGCCCTTGTAGACGTCGTCGTGCTCGAGAAACATCGTCGCCGGCAGCACGACATCGGCAAGCCTGGCCGTATCGGTCATGAACTGCTCATGCACGCAGGAAAACAGGTCGTCGCGCAAAAAACCCTGTTTCACCAGCCGCTGCTCGGGCGCGACATTCACCGGGTTGGTGTTCTGGATCAGCATCGCCGTCACCGGCGGCCCGCCATAGAGCGCGTCGCTGGCGCCGGTCAGCACAGGGCCGATGCGTGAATGGTCGAGATAACGGATCGAGGGATCGCGCATCCTGGTGCCTTCCAGCACCTCCTGGTTGAGCTTGAAGATGCCGGAATTCGAATGGAAGGCGCCGCCGCCCTCATACTGCCAGCTGCCGGTGACCGCGGCGATGCAGGAGGCGGCATGCATGTTGACGGCGCCGTTGCGCTGGCGGGCAAAGCCGTAGCCGAGGCGGAAATAGGTTTTCCTGGTCGTGCCAACGAGGCGGGCAAAGGCCTCGATCTCGATCACCGACAAACCCGTGATCTCGGCGGCCCATTCAGGGGTTCGGGTGCGAAGATGCGCTTCCAGGCCCTTCGGGTCGTCGGTGTATTTTTCGAGATAGGCGCGGTCGGCAAGGCCTTCCCTGAACAGCACATGCATGACCGCGCAGGCCAGCGCGCCGTCGGTGCCAGGCTTCAGCACAAGGCCCATGTCGGCCTGCTTCATGGTCGCGTTTTCATAGACGTCGACGACGACGATCTTAGCGCCGCGTTCCTTGCGCGCCTTGATGGCATGGGTCATCACATTGACCTGGGTGACCACGGCATTGGTACCCCAGATCACCACGCAGTCGGATTTCGCCATTTCGCGCGGGTCGGGCCCACGCAAGGCGCCCGCCCCCATCATCCAGCCGGTCCAGGCGAGATTGGTGCAGATCGAGCCGAAGAAGCCTGAATATTTCTTGGCATGGCGCAGCCGGTCGATGCCGTCGCGCTGCACCAGCCCCATCGTGCCGGCATAGTAATAGGGCCACACCGTCTCCGAGCCATATTTCGCCTCGGCCGCGATGAATTTTTCGGCCACGAGGTCGAGAGCCGCCTCCCAGCTCGCTTCCTGCCAGACGCCGTCGCCCTTGGCGCCGGCGCGGATCAGCGGCTTCAGCAAGCGGTCGGGGTGGTGGACACGGTCGGCATAGCGCGCGACTTTGGCGCAGACGACCCCGGATGTGTAGGTGTTGGCCTTGGCGCCATGGACGCGGCCAATGCGGTTGCCGTCGAGCAACTCGACCTCGAGCGCGCAGGTGGACGGGCAATCATGCGGACAGGCCGAATGGCCAATGCGAAGCTTGGCGTGCTGGTTCATGGGGGCATGTCTAGCTGGTTCCGAACGTGGCGTGTAGGGCCAGTTATACACCATCAATGCGCTTGAGGAGCGCATTGTAGCCACCGCATCCCGGACAACGCATGTGCCGCTCGATATGGGTTGCGCCTGCTGGAGTGTCGAAAACCGTCAGTTCCGCCTCGCCACAGTCGGGGCATTTGACGACAGCTTTGAGGTCAACCGCCAGTATCTTGCCGGCCTCGATCCATGATTCCTTGGACATCAATGGCTCTCAGAGTGCTATTTCCCGCGCATCGCATCGCCTAATTTACCGACGGAATTGAACCGCTCGGTAGGGGCAGCTTCCCCTTCTCCCCCTGGAGAACGCCCCTACTCCGCCGTGCCTTCCTCATACTCGGCCGACATGGTCAGCCATTTTTCCTCGTGGCCGGCAAGCTGTTGCGCCAACTGCGAGCGCTCCTTGGCCAGGCGGGTCGCGGTCGAGGGATCCTTTTCGTAGATCGCCGGATTGGCCAGTTCGTCCTCGATGCCGTCGATGCGCTTGCGCAGTCGGTCCATCAGCGCCTCGGTGGCGCGGATTTCCTTGGCTAGCGGTTCGAAGGCAGCGCGGCGTGCGGCTGCATCGCGACGGCGGTCCGCTTTTGACGCCTTGTCGGCCTCGCGCTTGCCGCGGCGGTCGCCGGACACGCCGGTGACCAGCGTCTTGTAGTCCTCAAGATCGCCATCATAAGGATTGACCGCGCCATCCTTGACGAGCCACAGCCGGTCGGCGGTCGCCTCCAGGAGATGGCGATCGTGCGAGATCAGGATGACAGCGCCGGGAAATTCGTTGAGCGCATGGATCAGCGATTCACGGCTGTCGATGTCGAGATGGTTGGTCGGTTCGTCGAGGATGAACAGGTTCGGCCCCTCGAAGGCCGACAGGCCCATCAACAGCCGCGCCTTCTCGCCGCCGGACAGGTCCTTCGCAGGCGTGTTCATCTTCTCGGTCGTCAGGCCGAACTGGGCGACGCGGCCGCGCACCTTGGATTCCGGCGCCTCCGGCATCAGCCGGCGGACATGCTCATAGGCGTTTTCCTCCGGTCTGAGATCGTCGAGCTGGTGCTGGGCGAAGATCGCGACCTTCAGCCCGGGCGCCACCGTCATCGTGCCGCTCTCCTGTTTCAGCCTGCCCGACAGCAATTTGGCGAAGGTCGACTTGCCGTTGCCGTTGGCGCCGAGCAGCGCGATGCGGTCGTCGGCATCGATGCGCAGCGTCATCTTCTTGAGGATCGGCTGGCCTTCGGTATAGCCGACATTGACGTTGTTCAGCGCCACGATCGGCGAGGCCACGGTCTTGACCGGTTCCGGAAATGAGAACGGCCGCACCGAATCGTTCACGATCGCCGCGATCGGCTTCATCTTTTCCAGAGCCTTGATGCGCGACTGCGCCTGTCTGGCCTTGGACGCCTTGGCGCGGAAGCGCTCGACGAAGGACTCCATGTGCTTGCGGGCGGCTTCCTGTTTGACGCGGCCTTTTTCCTGCAATTCCTTCTGCTCGCTGTACTGGCGCTCGAACTGGTCGTAGCCGCCGCGCCAGAAAGTCAGCTTCTTCTGGTCGAGATGAACGATCGAGTTGACGGCGCGGTTGAGCAGGTCGCGATCGTGCGAGATCAGAAGCACGGTGTGCGGGTATTTCGACACGTAGTTTTCCAGCCACAGCGTGCCTTCGAGGTCGAGATAGTTGGTCGGCTCGTCGAGCAGCAGCAGATCCGGCTCCGAAAACAGCACCGCGGCCAATGCCACGCGCATGCGCCAGCCGCCGGAGAAGGACGAGGCCGGCCGGCGCTGCGCCGCGTCGTCGAAGCCGAGGCCGGCGAGAATGGTGGCCGCGCGGGACTCGGCCGAATGCGCGTCGATGTCGGCCAGCCGCATGTGGATGTCGGCGATGCGGTGCGGATCGGTCGCCGTCTTTTCCTCTTCGAGCAGCGCCGTGCGTTCGAGGTCGGCCTTGAGCACGATCTCGATCAGCGGCTCCTCGGTTCCCGGCGCTTCCTGCGCGACCTGGCCGATGCGTGTGTTCTTCGGCAGGCTGATCGAACCGGTCTCGGAGGGAAAGTCTCCGGTGATGGCCTTGAACAGCGTGGTCTTGCCCGTGCCGTTGCGACCGACAAGGCCGGCCTTGGTGCCGGCCGGCAAGGTCAGCGAGGCGTGGTCGAGAAGCAGGCGCCCGGCCATGCGGAGCGAAAGGTCGTTGATTACAAGCATGGCCGCGCTTTTGCACTGGACATCAACGCTTCGCAAGACCTTGCGGGCCAGTTGGCCGTACAAGGCCCGAAACACGGTCAGGAACGGCGAGGCGAACTGGTAGCCTTGTCCGCGAAATTCGTGCCTGTCCTCGACGACCGCCGAAGCAGACCGCACAGGCCTGATCGCGAGACGCGCCAGCGCTCATCGCCGGAAAGTCCTCGAAGGCTAAAGGCAAAGTCTATCGTCCCACACTGTCCGCGCCGGGGTGGTCAATATTGAACAGACGGGCGCTCGACGTGCGTCCTACGCTTTACAAGCTGACGAAACCGGACTGCCCCCCAACCACGTTTGGTTACGACAGCAGGAACCCCGGCCGGGGATTTTTCAGCATGGCAAAGGAAACGGCTCAGCAACAATCGGAAAACCGGGTCTGCGGAAACCATCAGGGCCCGAATGAACCAAGGCGGCATGGAGATTCGAGGATGCCCACGCTTCCGTTGGCGCTCAAGATCGCGGACGTCGTTTCCAACGCCCAGCGGCGTCGGCGCAGGCTGGACGTAGCAGCCGTTGCCAGCCTGTTGCTCGACGCCCATCCCGAGGCGGGACACAGTTTGACGGAAATTGCCGACACATTGCGGGAGGAAGTTGCATTCCAGGGAACCCTGGCAAAGGGAATTGCAGCGACGTCTCGCTAGCATCGACGTCAAACCGCATCGCAAGCCGACCTCCCAACCATTCGGGACACTGTGGCGGGCATGCCTTGCCTGACAAAAGCCCCGGCCAGGGACTCGTCAAGACGCCAAAAGATCGGGGGAGGAAGAGCCGAATGGCGCCGACCGCATTTGGATAGCCTTCGCGGCGAGCCGAGTCTGGTCAATATTGACCGGTCCCGCGAGATATTGGATTCTGTTTTCATCGAGGCTGAAGCCTCGTCAGCATCATGATAAAATCCAAGCTTGTGAGTGGGTGGGGTCATTGATGGAAGGAAAATCAGATCAGCCGTTCGATCCGAAGGCCTTTCTGGCGAAAGCCGATCTCGGGCGCACGATCACACACTATGGACCCAACCAGAAGATATTCTCGCAGGGCGACGTCGCTGCTTCGGTCTTCTACCTCAATGCGGGCCAGGTCAAAATCAGTGTCCTGTCCGAGCAGGGAAAGGAAGCTGTCGTCGCCATAATGGGGACCGGCGATTTCTTCGGCGAAGGTTGCATGGCCGGTCAGACGCGGCGCATGGCAACGGCGGTTGCGATGACCGATTGCGAGATCATGCAACTAGACAAGAAGGCGATCATGCGCGTCATTCACGACGAGCCGGCCTTTTCGGAAATGTTCATCGCCCACCTTCTGACACGAACCATCCGCGTCGAAGAGGACCTGGTCGATCAGCTTTTCAATTCGAGTGAAAAGCGCCTGGCACGCGCACTCCTCCTGCTGGCAAATTTCGGCAAGGAAGGAAAGCCTGAACCCATTCTCGGCAAGGTCAGCCAGGAGACGCTTGCCGAAATGATCGGCACAACGCGACCGAGGGTCAGCTACTTCATGAACAAGTTCCGCGACCTTGGCTTCATCGAATACAATGGAAAACTCGTGGTCCACAGTTCGTTACTGAACGTGGTTCTGCATGATCAGCCGCAGATAAGGCGTTGAACCCGGAAGCGCTGAACCGCTTTCCGGGTTCTAGTTGGTTGGCCGTGGGCGGGCTTCGCGACTAGCCAGCCGCCTTGCGCTTGCTTCCCTTCGCCACGGCGGCCGGCGCTGCTGCCGGCTTGCGGCCAAGCCCAGTCGACTTTGCCAGCGCCGACCGGGTCGCCGAGTAATTCGGAGCGACCATCGGGTAATCCGGTGGCAAGCCCCATTTGGCCCGATAGTCGTCCGGACTCAAACCATAGTCTGTCCTGAGGTGTCGCTTGAGCGACTTGAACTTCTTTCCGTCCTCCAGGCAGATGATGTAGTCGGGAAACACCGACTTTTTCGGGTTTACGGCCGGAACCAGGCTCGGGCTTTCCACGACGACCGCGCCAGCCAGTTTTCGAACCGAAGCGCTGACGCTGGCAATCAGGTCAGGCAGGCCGGAAGCTGGAAGTGGATTGTTGCCGACATAGGCCGAGACAATATCGGCCGTTAGCTCTATAACGGTCTTATCCTCGATATTTGACAATTCTTTCACCCTATTTGCGAGAAAGTCATCCACCCCAGCGAAGACTTTCGTCGATGTATCTCTTTAACCGCGTCCCCCAGCGGGCGCCAAGCGCCAAAACGAATCAAGACTTGGCGTCAACTATTTTTATGGGAAATCGACGCCGCGCAAATTAGAAAATCTAATACTTGGAAGCAGCAGACTTGGTTGTCCGGGCATCGGCCAATATCTCAAGAATACGCCGCCAACGGGCACAACGCCCGAAATCCTTCTGCTCAATCGCCTTTTCGGCCTTCATCGCCGCGTAAAGCGGTGCTTCGGCGCCAAATTCCTTGATCAGCCAATGTGCTTCCTGCCTGGCGAGACGTTCATTGTCGTCAAACATAGTCTTGCGCCTCCGAGCGCTCCAGACCGACCGCGATACAACTGCCGACGACGAGGACTGCGCCGGCAATGGCGGTCGTCGTCAACCGTTCACCGGACAGGGTCAGCAGCAACGTCGACGCGATCGGCGTGAGATAGGCGACGACCGCGACCTTGCCGCTGCCTTCGAGCTTCAAGGCGCGCGACCAGAAGTAATAACCCAGCCCCATCGGGCCGGCGCCGAGATAGAGTCCCAGGGCGAGATCGACGCCGGAGGGCCAGGCGACGCCTTCGCCAGCGGACCACAAAAGCGTCAAGGCGACGCCGACCAGCGACGAGGGCAGCAGCAGGCGATCGGGCGAAGCGGCGAGCCGTCCCACCATCACCGAATAGAAAGCCATGCACAGCGCGGACCCGAACGCGGCGAAATAGCCAACGAGATCGCCCTGGAACCAGCTGCTCTCGCGCCCTCCCGAAATCACCAGCGCGACGCCGACAAATCCAAGGACCGCGGCAAGACCCAGCAGGGCCGGACGCCGAGGGCTTTCGAAGGCGATCACTGCCGCGGCGACCATCAAGGGCCAGGTATAGGCCACGAGGTTGGCTTCGATCACCGGCATCGAGGCGAAGGCGATGTATTGCAGCACCATGGTGCCGACCAGGCCGATGAAGCCGACGGCAAGCGCCGCGGCTGCGCCCCGGGGCGCGGCCGATGGGGTTGCCTCACGGCTCATGAACCGGATCAAGGCGAAGACCAGTGCAGCTCCCGCAAATTGCAGGAACTGCACTTGCGACACCGAATGGGCTGCCAGCAGGGACTTGCCGACCAAGGCATTGGTCGACCACAAAGCCACCGCCCCGGCAGCAAAGACCAGCGCGGATATCGAACCTGTTCCATGCCGAAACAATCGGCCTGGGGCTCTATCCCTGTGTTGGACCATGATCTCGCCCGAAGACCGGCTCCCACTTTCCGGGATCATGGTTCATTACCATGATTCCCTGGCTCCGCCCGAAACCTGTGCTTCGGCGACCGGGGCGGGCGTCGGATGCTCCGCCTCGAATCGGCGATAGGCCGGCAACTGGTTGGTCCAGACGTCGTCGGCCAATTCGTTGACCCACTCGCGGTCGTGATCGTTGTCGGCGGCAAGATAGAACATGCGGTTGTCGTCGACATAGGGCTTGGCCACCGAACGCTGGTTGAGCACCAGGGTGACGCGCTCGCCATACTGGATCGGGGCGGTGCGGTGCAGGACGCCAAGGAACTGTCCGAGTGTCGCGTATTTCATCTTGTGATCGATGCGCATGATACGGTTGCGCGGGATCTCGCGGCCGGATTCGAGGATGGCGCGGCCGGTCTCGGAATCGTCGCAATAGATTTCGAGATGGCCGCCGACCAGTGGATTGCTGATCGACAAGGGAATGAGCTCGGTGACCGGAACGCCGTCGCAATGCCATTCGACGGCGCCGTCCCTGGGATTCATGAAGGTGACGGTCGAGCCGACGATTGACAGCGGATAGGGCTCCAGCTTCGTGCCCATCATGTCGGACAGCCGCTCCAGGCGCAGCTTGTCGTGCAGCAACTCCTTGATTTCAGGGATGAAACGGTCGGCGCCCGTGATGAAGGTCAGGTCGAGGTGCTTGTGCACGGCATGGCTGTCCTTGAGCTTCAGGGCGGCCTCCTCGATTGCGGCGAGCAGTGCCGGATCATAGCCATGCAGATACTGTGCAACGCCGAAACTCGACACCTTCCAAGCGGTTTCGTGGCCGATAATGGCCTCACGGCTCATCGCATAGCGCAGTTCGGGGATGGTATGTGCGTTCATTGTACTTCTCCAAGTGGGGGGCAAACACTTGGTTAACAGTCGATTAAATTAGCCCCCCCTGTAAAATTAGGAATGCTGGTGCTAGTGTAAGCCCAGCTTAAGGTCGAAGCCCGTGCGTTTGCTCAGTCAGGTCAACCTCAATTCGCTGAAAATCGTGGAGAGTGCTGCGCGCCACGGGAATTTCACGCGAGCCGGCGAGGAGCAGTTCATCACCGCTTCAGCGGTCAGCCAGCGCGTCAAGAGCCTAGAGGATCAGCTGCGCTTCAAGATTTTCCAGCGCGGCGGCAATGCGGTGTCGTTGACGCCGGAAGGCGAGACCTATGTCTCGCGTGTCCGCGAGGCGCTGGAGCGGATCGTCGCCGCCAGCATGGAAGCGACCGGGCAATCGCAGGAACATGTGCTGAAGATATCCGTGCTGCCGACCTTCGCCGCGCGCTGGCTGTTTCCGCGCCTGCCGGAGTTCCAACGGCAACATCCCGATATCGTGATGCGGGTTTCGACCTCCTACGCGACGCATGACTTCACGGCCTCCGATTTCGATCTCGAAATCCGCTATGGCGACGGCCATTTCAACGGGCTGCCATCCGACCTGCTGTTTCGGGAAGACCTGACACCGGTATGCAGCCGCAAACTGTTCCATGAGGTTCTCGGCGACAAGCCGATGTCAAAGGTGACGCCCGACGACCTCAGGCACTTCACGCTGCTGCATTCCGACACCTGCACCCAGAACTGGCAAGCCTGGCTTGGTTTCGCCGGCGCCAGCTTCGTGCTCAGCGAGACCAAAAGCATCTATTTCGACTCTTGCATGATGTCCTATGAGGCCGCCAATGCCGGAATGGGCTTTGCGGTGGCAAACCGGGCCTATATGGCCAGCGACATTCGCGCCGAAAGGCTGGTCGCCCCCTTTGCCGTCCATCATCCGAATACCGCCGGTTGGTATTTCGTCTCTCCCAACAAGTGCCTTGCCGCACGCAAGGTGCTGCTGTTCAAACAATGGGTCATGGCGGAAGCGGCTTTGACGCAAAGCCAATTGGACAGTGAAGCCCTCGACCTGGCTACCGAAGCTGTCTGAAATTCGCATCAGCGCCCAATTGTCCCCCAATGACCGCCGGTCAGAAAATTGAGGACCAACGGTTAATGGACGTCCAATCCATGCAACCGACCCTGGTCGGAAAAATTGTTGAACTCAAGCCGTTACAGCCGGGACATTCGCAGGGCCTTCTGTATGCAGCCGCGGACGGTGAGCTGTGGAACCTGCCGGCCACCGTGGTTCCGGGGCCAGCCACGATCGATGACTATGTGGCCAGCGCTCTGGCTGGACGACGGGCCGGGACCGTCATGCCTTTTACAATCATCCTGCGCGGCACGGGAGCGATCTGCGGGAGCACGCGGTTCTGGAAGATCGATCGCATGAACAGAAAATTGGAGATTGGGCACACGTGGCTCAGCGCTTCGGTTCAGCGATCAGGGGTCAATACCGAGGCAAAGTACCTTCTCCTGGCCCATGCCTTCGAGGTCATGGCGTGTGTGCGGGTGCAGTTCACCACCGATGAACTCAATGACGCATCGAGAGCGGCCATTCTGCGGATAGGGGCAAAGCAGGAAGGGATCGTTCGCAATGAGCGGATCATGCCGGACGGCCGGAAACGCAATTCCGTGCGGTTCAGCATCATCGATTCCGAATGGCCTGACGTGAAGGCCATGCTTCTGCGGAAGATGCGGCGGTAGCCGGCGCAGGCCGCTCGCCTGGATCAGGCGAAAGCCCTGCCCTCTTCGGTACGCTGGAAATGCGCCAGATCGAGCGGCACGGAGGGACGGCCCAGAACCGTCAGGATCATATGCGCCTGGCCGCGGTGATGTGTCTGGTGGTTGAAGACATGCGCCAGCGCCGGCGCAAGGCGCTGCGAGACGGTGCGCATGTCCGAAAGCGTCATATAGGTGAAGCGGCCCGACAGCGCCTTGTCGCTCAAGCCAGAGAGCCAGTCGATGATCCGCCGGTCCTCCGCCTCGCGCGCCGTCCTCAGCTTGGGCAAGGCACGATGCAGTATGGTATCCAGCGCCGTCGGCGCGTCGCCCTCGCCGGTGAAGCGCTTCATCCAGATGCGATCGGCGGCAAGCAGATGGTTGAGGGTGCCCATCAGCGAGCCGAAGAAGGCGCCGACGTCGCGATTGAATTCCTCTTCATCGAGGTCCGCGGCGGCATCATAGATGCGGCCATTGGCCCATTGATTATACGCCGCAAACATCATGAAGTGCTGTTTCATCTTTTCTCCCGCCGCCCCGTTTCGGGGTGTCGCGAGCGATACCTAGACCGCAAAGAGACCCGCGCCAATGACCATTCTGCTTTATGAGCTCGTCGGGCGTGACGAGCGCCGTCCGTTCAGTCCGCATTGCTGGAAGGCGACGATGGCGCTGGCCCACAAAAGGCTCGACATCTCGACCGAGCCGACGCGTTTTCTCGAGGTGCCTACCATCGAGGGCGGCGCCTCGAAAACCGTTCCAGTGATCCGCGACGGCGACAAGGTCGTCATCGATTCCTTCGCCATAGCGCTCTATCTCGAGGAAACCTATCCGGACCGGCCGACGCTGTTTGGCGGCGAAGGCGGCAAGGCGATGGCGCGCTTCATCGAGCGCTGGTCGCAATTGACCATCCATCCCTACGTCACCACCGCGGCGCTCGTCGACCTCCACGCCATGCAGGACGAAGAGAACGCCGCGTATTTCCGGCAGAGCCGGGAGCGGCGCTTCGGCAAGCAGCTGGAAGATGTCGTCGCGGCGCGCGATGCCGGCCTGGCGGCGTTTCGGGCTTCGCTCGAGCCGCTGCGCTCGATGCTGGGCTACCAGCCTTTCATCGGCGGCTCCTCGCCGCTGTTTGCGGACTACATCGTCTTCGGCGCGCTGCAATGGGCGCGCATCGCCACGCCCTACCAGTTGCTTGAAGACAGCGACGTCGTGGCGCAATGGTTCGCGCGTTGCCTCGACCTGCATGGCGGGCTGGGACGAAAGGTTGCCGCAGCGGCCTGACGGCCGCAAGCGCCTGCCCTGCCCGCAAGGCAGCTTGGATGCGCCGTCAATCCGTGGCGAAAATCAGCGTCGGGATAACGGGCCTTACTTGGCCGCCTTCTTTGGCTTGCTGGTCTTCGGCTTGCTGGCCTTCGCGGCGGTCTTTTCTTCCTTGGGGGCGGCTTTGGCCTTGCTGGCGCCAGATGCCTTCTTGGCCGGCTTCTTGGCTGCCGGCGGCTTGCCCGCGTCCTCCCGCTCGATGTCGGCGGCCGCCTGGTGCCAATGGCGTTCGTGGTGACCGGCCGGTTGCCCCTCTTCCTGCCAGATCTGATGTGCGCGGTTGCGAATGCGCTCCTGACGATCGTCTGCCATGGTCATGTTGTCTCCATTCGGGCCGACTTCAGCGCGGCGCCGACGCGTGACTATAGCAAGCAAAGCGTTGCTGTGCAGCCATCTGATGTCGTCTCCCGGCTCGCCGGCCTGACCGCAAGCGCGCAGCGTTCCGCCCCCCTTGCTCTGGCTCCGGGCGGCTTGTATAGAGCCCGCCACTCTCAATTCCATTCTCAGACAAGGACGACCCATGGCGCTCGAACGCACCTTTTCCATGATCAAGCCGGACGCAACCCGGCGCAACCTCACCGGCGCCATCACCAAGATGCTCGAAGACGCCGGCCTGCGCGTCATCGCTTCGCGCCGCGTCTGGATGAGCCGCCGCGAGGCGGAAGGCTTCTACGCCGTCCACAAGGACCGTCCTTTCTTCGGCGAGCTGGTCGAGTTCATGTCGTCGGCACCGACGATCGTGCAGGTGCTGGAAGGCGAGAACGCCATTGCCAGGAACCGCGAAGTGATGGGCGCCACCAACCCGGCCAACGCCGCCGAAGGCACCATCCGCAAGGTGCACGCGCTGTCGATCGGCGAGAATTCGGTGCACGGCTCCGACGCGCCGGAAACCGCCGCGCAGGAGATCAAGTACTGGTTCTCGGACACCGAGATCGTCGGCTGAACCGACGCTGCGAAATCTCATGCAAAAGGCCGGCACTTCGCCGGCCTTTTTTGTTCTGGGTCGATCAGGTCTCGAAGTGGGCGGTCTAAGGCCTGCCAAGTTGGCCGAGGTGCCGCGCTATCATTATGGGGCCGTGTTCGAGCCGAACTCGTAGAGCTTAACTCGCGGCGCTGAAGCGCAGGATTTCGCGGCCGTCCTTGCCTGATATGGTGAGCTTGCCGGCATCGACCTTGTATGACGTCGCCTTGGCCAGGGCGTCGAGCAAGGCCTTTTCCTCCGCCATCACCTCCGGCGCGCAGGCCTTGTAGGTCGAGCCGATGTCGCTGATGGCGATCGCCTGGCCATCGACTTTGGCGGTGGCGAAATAGGTGTTGCAGGGGCCGCTGCCGCCGGCCTTGCCGGCCTCGCTGACCCGGAACGTCGCCTGCGGCGCGGTGATGGCGCCAATGCCATCGACATAGTCGACCACCCAGAGCTGGCCAAAGACGGAAGCGGCCGCCGGCCCGGTGCCTGGCGCCACCATCTTCAGCATGATGGTCTGCGGCGCGTCGGTCAGCGGATCGACCTGATGGCGCATATCGGAAATGAACATCAACTTGCCGTCAACGGTGATCCGCGCCTGCAACGCATAGGTCATCTGCGACCGGATCACCGACGGATCGAACTTGATCTCGAAGCTGATCGGCACCTGGCCGGTGGGCCTGACCGTCTGCTCGCCGATGATCCTGGCTGGCGCATCGGCCAGCGAAACATCCGCAAGCTGGACGGAAAGCACGGCGCTGGGCGGCAGGGCGATGCGCTCGCGATAGATCACCTCGCCCCTCACCGCCTTTTCAGCGGCCACGGACAGTTCCGGCACCGCCAAGATGCCGATCACCAGAGGCACGAGACCGAAGACGAAGAACTCCGAGAGCCTGTCCAGCATGACCACCTCCCTTGCCCCGGGCTGCCAATGTCCTGGGCTGACCAAGTGCGCTCAATTGGCCAAAGGATTGCGGTCAATACATGGCTGCGACGGGATTTATTCGGACGGTGACTTCCAGCGCTTTGCCGCCTGGGCGTCGGTTTCCTTGGCCTCGACCCAGCCACCTTCGGAACCATCGGCGCGGTGCTCCTTCTTCCAGAAGGGCGCGCGCGATTTGAGGTAATCCATGAGAAAGTTCGCCGCCTCGAACGCGGCCTGGCGATGGGCCGAGGCGGCCACCACCAGCACGATTTTCTCGCCCGGACGAATCTTGCCATGGCGGTGGATGACAGTGAGGCCTTGCAGCGGCCAGCGCTCAACCGCCTCGGCTGCGATACGGCCGATCTCGGCCTCCGCCATCCCAGGATAATGTTCGAGCTCCAGTGCCGATAGCGCGCCCTGCTCATCGCGGCAGAGGCCGGAGAAAGAAACCACCGCGCCGATGTCGGTGCGGCCTTGCGTCAGTCCGGCGATCTCGGCGGCGACGTCGAAATCCTCTCGCTGGATGCGCACGGTCGGCGCCAGGACGGCCGACACGGTGTCAGCCCCCGGTCATCGGCGGGAATAGCGCGATCTCGCGTGCGCCCGATATCTTTTCGCGGTGGTCGACATGTTCCTGGTTGATGGCAACGCGGATAACGTCGGGATATTGCAGCGCGTGTTCGTAGCCCTCGCCGCGCGATTGCAGCCAGCGCAAGAGGTCGGCGACCGTCTCGATGCCGGCGGGCAATTCGACATCCTCTTCAGGCATGCCGATCCGTTCGCGCACCCAGGCAAAATAGATGAGGCGGGTCGTCATTTCACTCGTCCATGATGTGCTTGAGGCCGGCGCGGAAATAGTCGTAGCCGGTGTAGAGCGTGACGAGTGCGGCGATCCACAGCAGCACAAGGCCCGTCTGTGTCGTCAGCGGGAAGATCTTGTCGCCGGCCGGCCCCGCCAGCAGGAAGGCGATGGCGACCATCTGGATGGTGGTCTTCCACTTGGCAAGCTGCGTCACCGGCACCGAGACCTTGAGCGCCGCCAGATATTCGCGCAGGCCAGAAACCAGGATCTCGCGGCACAGGATGATGATGGCCGCCCACAGCGACCAGCCGGCAATGCCGGCATGGCGATCGGTGTCGGCCGCCAGCAGCAAAAGGCACGTCGCGACCAGTAGCTTGTCGGCGATCGGGTCGAGCATCTTGCCGATGTTTGAGGTCTGCTGCCAGGCGCGCGCAAAATAGCCGTCGAAATAATCGGTGACGGACGCAAGCAGGAAAATGACCAGCGCCGACCAGCGGGCGAAGTCGCTTGATTTCAGATGGCCTTCGAGAAAAAAGCACAGCACCACCAGCGGCACCGCGATGATGCGGGCGTAGGTCAGCATGTTGGGCAGGTTGAACGCGCGCTGGGCCATATCTGGTAGACTCTTTCTGCCTGCGTACTCAAATCAGAAGGCAATGTAGGGGGTCAACAGGCCAGATTCGACTGGCCAGCTGAAAGTGCCGAATTTTTCAACTTTCGTGAAAATGATTGTAGACCAGTTTGGCGACCTGTTCGGAAATACCGTCGACTTTCCTCAGATCCTCGATCGCGGCACGGCTGACGGCCTTGGCGGTGCCGAATGCCAGCAGCAGCGCGCGCTTGCGACCGGGGCCGATGCCGGCGATCTCGTCGAGCGGACTTTTGACCATCTCCTTCTTGCGCCGCGCCCGGTGCGAGCCGATGGCGAAGCGATGGACCTCGTCGCGCAGCCGCTGGACGAAATAGAGCACGGGGTCGCGCACCGGCAGCGAAAAAGAATCCCTGCCCTTGACGAAAAAACGCTCGCGGCCGGCGTCGCGGTCCTGGCCCTTGGCGATGCCGATCGCCACGACGCGGTCCTCGATGCCGAGATCGGCGAGAATCTTGCGCACCGCCGTCATCTGGCCCTGGCCGCCGTCGATCAGGATGACGTCGGGCCAGGCCGGGAAGCTGCCGGAGATATCGTCTTCGATATCATCCCCTGCTTCCGCCGAGGCCGCATCGTCGGGCGCGGCATCGCCATGCTCCTTGAGCAGTCGCGAAAAACGCCGCTCCATCACCTCGCGCATCATGCCGAAATCGTCGCCCGGCGTGATCTCGGTCGAGCGAATGTTGAATTTCCGATACTGGTTTTTCACAAACCCTTCCGGTCCCGCGACAACCATGGCGCCGACCGCATTGGTGCCCATGATGTGCGAGTTGTCGTACACCTCGATGCGCACCGGCGGCTTGGCCAGGCCGAAGGTCTCGGCGAAACCGGCAAGCAGCCGGCCTTGCGTCGAGGTTTCGGCCAGCCTGCGGCCCAGCGCCTCACGGGCGTTCTGCAAGGCGTTGTCGGTCAGGTCCTTCTTTTCGCCACGCTGCGGCACAGAGATCGCAACCTTGCGGCCGGCGCGGGTGGAGAGTGCCTCGGCCAGCAATTCCTGGTCCTCGACGCTGTGCGACAGCAGAATGTTCCGCGGCGTCGGCTTGTCGTCATAGAACTGCGCCAGGAACGAGCCCAATACCTCGGCCGCTTCCAGGGCAGGATCGGCTTTCGGGAAATAGGCGCGGTTGCCCCAGTTCTGGCCGGTGCGGAAGAAGAACACCTGGATGCAGACCTGCCCGCCTTCCTGATGGATGGCGAAGACATCGGCCTCGTCGACGGTCGCCGGGTTGATGCCTTGATGGCTCTGCACATGCGACAGGGCGGCCAGCCGGTCGCGATAGATGGCGGCACGTTCGAAATCGAGGTCCTCGGATGCCTGCTGCATGGCGGCCGAAATCTCGGTCTTCACCTTCTGGCTGCGGCCGGACAAGAAATCCTTGGCCTCGGCGACCAGCTCGGCATAACCCTCATGCGAGATTTCGCCGGTGCAGGGGCCGGCGCAGCGTTTGATCTGGTAGAGCAGGCACGGCCGCGTGCGGTTCTCGTAGAACGAATTGGTGCAACTGCGCAGCAGGAAGGCGCGCTGCAGCGAATTGATGGTGCGGCCGACGGCTCCGGCCGAAGCAAAGGGGCCGAAATAGTCGCCCTTTCGCGACCGCGCGCCACGATGCTTGTAGATGCCGGGCGAGACGTGGTCGCCGGTCAAAAGGATATAGGGAAACGACTTGTCGTCGCGCATCAGCACGTTGAATCGTGGCCGCAAGCGCTTGATAAGATTGGCTTCGAGGAGCAGCGCCTCGATCTCGGTGCGGGTGACGACGAATTCCATCGTCGACGTCTCGCGCACCATGCGACCGATGCGGTTGGTGTGGAACCGGCCCTGCGCGTAGTTGGTGACGCGCTTCTTCAGGCTGCGCGCCTTGCCGACATAGAGCACGTCGCCGGCGGCGTTCATCATGCGGTAGACGCCGGGCGCGTTGGGCAGCCGCTTGACCAGGGTCTGGATCACCTCGGCACCAACCATGCCTTCGGCATCGCCGGCATGCGGCGTCCAGTCGATGGCCGTGAAGGCGACGTCCGGGCCTGTCGGTTCGACGATTTCCTCCAGCGCCTCATCCTCGAGGTCGATTTCGGGAGGCAGGTCATCGGCGCCGCCGCGCGGCTTGTTCTTTTGGTCTAAAGGACTCATTCCGTCATGCCTGTCACATCCGGCGTCTGCCATGCAAGATGCTGGCCGCCATCGAGCGCGATCATCTGACCGGTGACGGAGCGTGCATCCCAGAGATAGCGAATGGTGGCGCCGAATTCCGGCAATTCCGGGCCGCGCTTCAGGATCAGGCCGGCGAGCTGTGCGTCGAAATCGGCATCGTCCTGGCGCACATTCTTCAGCGTCGGGCCAGGACCGATCGCGTTGACACGAATGCGCGGGCCGAGCGCCTGCGCCAGCATCTGCGTCTGCGTCCACAAAGCCGACTTCGACAGCGCATAGGAGAAGTAGCGTGGCGTCGGCCGCCAGACGCGCTGATCGATGATGTTGACGATCAGCCCCTCGCGCCCTTCCGGCAAGGCGCGAGCGAAATGCTGCGCCAACAGCGCCGGCGTTTTCACATGGATGGCAAAATGGCGGTCCCAGGCCTGCCAGTCGAAATCATCGACAGAATCATCGACGAAGAGCGAGGCATTGTTGACCAACAGCGAGACCGGCCCAAGCGCGGCCTCCGCCTGGCCGACGAGGCCGCTGACGGCGTTCATGTCGGTCAGGTCCGCTCCAACCACGGTGGCGCGGCCGCCAGATTGATTGATCCCGGCGGCCAAGGCATCCGCCTCGTCATGCGAGCGATTGGCGTGGATGGCGACGGCGAAACCATGGCCGGCGAGGTCTTCGACAATTGCCTTGCCGATCCGTTTCGCCCCGCCCGTCACCAGGGCCGTGGCAATGGCTTTGCTCATCTGCTGTCAATCCTCAATTTCGGGCCGAAAACACGACGCCGACGAAATATGGCCCGGCATGCGTTAAACGGCATTCGCACTTGGGGCAGCATTGTGGCGAAACGCCCGGTTCGGCATGCCGACTCGTCTTGGAGTGGGAACCGCCGGAACGCAATATAGGACGCTGGACTCCTTGCACCAAGCGGTGTGCAGTGCAGCAAGAAATGGCTACTGACATTTCGCTGTTGCGAAGATGCAACGTCAAGGTTCCGCCTCATTCGCGCCGGGGAATGACCCAAGTTCAGGTTCGCTTCAGCCGCATTTTGACACGACATTTGGAACCGACGAACGCCAGATCCGTTTCACCCCCCGGACGGGTTGATGGCGATCGTGAGAAACAAGCCTGTGTCCTGTGGCTTAAGGAGTAAAGAACAATGCAAGCCAATCTCAAATTCGCACGGCCGCTGGCCGTTGCGCTCGGGCTCTTCGCCCTCGGTGGTACTGCCTATGCCGCAGACGTCGTCCAGGAAGAGCCCCCGGCACCCGCACCGGTTGCCGAACTGCCCGTCGCATCCTGGGCCGGCCCCTATGCTGGTCTTAACGTTGGCTACGGCTTTAGCGGCCGTACCAAGGAAAAGGATACCGGCTTTGACACCAGCACGAAGGGTTTCGTCGGTAGCGTCTTCGGCGGCTATCAGTGGCAGCAGGAGAACTTCGTGTACGGCGGTGAAGCCGAACTCGGCTACAACGGCGTCAAGGGTGACGACAACGGCATCCACTCCAAGGGCGGCTTCGAAGGCTCGCTGCGTGCCCGTCTCGGCTACGCTGTGACCCCGGAAATCCTGCTCTATGGCACCGGCGGTCTCGCCGGCAAGAGCCTGAAGGTGGAAGATAGCGATCTTAACGCCAGCGACCGCGCCACCATGCTCGGCTGGACCGCCGGCGTCGGCACCGACATCAAGCTGACCGACAATGTCTTCGGCCGTGTCGAGTACCGCTACACGGACTTCGGCTCGAAGAGCTTCGATGGTATCGGCAAGGTCAAGGCCACCGACAACCGCGTCACCTTCGGCCTCGGCATGAAGTTCTAAGTCGTTCAAGCCACGACACGAAAAAGCCGGGCCTCGCGCCCGGCTTTTTTATTGCCGGCCGCTCAGGCCGGTACCGCCGACTTCAGCTCCGGAAATTTCTCGTCGAAACGCGCTGCCCAGCGGGTCAATCGGCCACGGCCCTTCTCCCATTTGCCGGCGAAACGGAGCGAGAGATAGCCGAGGCAGGCGCGCAGCGCCATTTGACCGGCCGTGATCTTCTTCGGCAGTTTCGGCGGGTTGGCATTGAGCAGATCGAGCGCGGCGGTGATCTTCGCCCACTGGCGGTCGAGCCAGGGCTGATAAACCATCTCCTCAGGCCGGGTGCGGCGCTCGTAGACCATCGACAGCGCGCAATCGCAGATACCGTCGGCCAGCGCCTCCAACACTTCGGCTTCCAGCCGCTTGTCGGGATTGCGCGGAAACAACGCGCTCTTCGAAATGCGGTTGAGGTGCTGGGTAATGGCGCGGCTGTCGTGGATTGAGCGGCCATCGTCGAGCACCAGCACGGGGATCTTGCCGAGGGGATTGGCGCCGATCAGTTCGGCCGGCTTGTCCTCGGTCTTGACCGACACCAGATCGATCGCGATCCCGGCATAGGCCGCGGCCATCCTTACTTTGGAGCTGTAGGGAGAGGTGGAGGCGTAGAGCAGCTTCGGCATGACCGGTTTCCTGTTTGCAGGCGCCCAGTGTTGACTGGACAGGCGCTTGCGATCAACCGCCAGAGCACGAAAAAACAGCAGCCAGAAACCGGTTACGGTTTCTGCTCCGGACATCACGGACAAGCCTACGGACAGGTACGCTGAAAACACAAGTTAGCGACGACGGCAGGTTGACGGGATTCAAACCTGCATTCGCATCACACGAAACCCAAGCATCGCGCCCGGGCCTTCACCGACCGCGGCAAGGAGACGATCCAAAGAGCGAGCGAGGCAGCCAACCGGCGCCTCGCTTTGCTTGCCCCTCGGTCCCATCCCGATGTTCAGCCATCAAGGCTGAACCCGCTGCCGGATAGCTTCGATCCAGAGCGTCAGAGCGTCCTTGCGAACCCCGAAGGGATACGCGACGCCCCAACGACCTGTCTACTTCTTGGCCGGAGCCTTCGCCTTCGCAGGCGCTGCCTTGGCCTTCGGCGCGGCGGCTTTCTTCACCGCCGGCTTCGTCGCGGCCGCTGCGGCTTTCGCGGCGGGCTTTGCCGCTGCTTTCGCTGCCGGCTTTGCCGCTGCCTTGGCGGCGGGCTTTGCTGCAGCCTTGGCGGGCGCCGCTTTCTTGGCCGCGGGTTTCGCTGCTGCCTTGGCCGCCGGCTTCTTCGCAGGTGCTGCCTTGGCGGCGGGCTTTGCCGCTGCCTTGGCGGGCGCTGCCTTCTTCACTGCCGGCTTCGCCGCAGCCTTGGCCGCTGCAGGCTTCTTGGCCGGTGCTGCCTTCGCCGCGGGCTTTGCCGCTGCCTTGGCGGGCGCTGCTTTCTTCACTGCCGTTGCGGCCTTCGCCGCGACTGCTTTTGCGGGTGCTTTCTTTGCCGGTGCCTTGGATGCCGGCGCTTTAGATGACTGCTTAGCCATGTCATGCCCCTTCACGTTATGCCGTTGGCCGTGAATGACCCCGGCGCGCAATGCATATCTGACTCGCGGCTCGCTAGCCAGCGAAGCAATGGTATGATTTTCTCAGTTTAAATTTTGGTTGAGATCGACACACGATCGCACTCATCATCGCAAAAATTCGCTGCTGATCTTCTGATATCGCCAGCAACTTGACACCGGCATTCCCGATGCGAGCCAGCCATGAAGCCGCGAAGATTAGCGAGCAGCCTCACGCATGATCTTCGACCGCGAATATCCCAAGCTGCCTCCTCTTCGAAACGATCAACTTCGGCAAGCGAACGATCCGTGTGGATCACGAGCGCGACGCGGCGACCGATCTGAAGATCACCTTGTCAAGCGCACTTCCATTGCCTTCTGCTGATTGACAGATAACTCTGCAGGGCAGAGTATTCTATGCAAGGCAGGAGCTGGCGATTTGATTTCGATCACACAAAGGCAACCGACGGGACCGCTGCCCGCGATCGCCGGGCCAAGCGGCGACAGTCCGGGGCTTTGCCGCGGTGGGGTCCATCGGTGAGCGCCGACGACATCATCCATCAGGGCACACGGCTCAGGATCATGGCCATCCTGAACACGTTGGAAAGGCGCGAGGCGCTGGAGTTCGGCCAGTTGAAGGCCATGATCGAAACGACCGATGGAAATCTCGGAGCGCACATCGATACGCTGGCCAGGGCGGGCTATGTCGATGTTGAAAAGCTTTTCGTCGGGCGACGGCCGCAGACCCGCGTCAAGGCAACGACGATTGGGCGGCGGGCCTTTCGCGGCCACATTGCTTTTCTTCGCAAGATCATCGACCAGGCCGAGGCTGCGAAACGCAGGAAATAGCGCTGCGGCCGAGCGATCTCCCTCAGCGCGTGGCGACCACGGCAACGCCGGCGCCGATCATGACGCCGCCTGCCGCGCGGTTGACCCGGCGCACGATCCTTGGCGTGCGCAACAGACTGCGGGCGCGGCCGGCGAGCAGAACATGCCCGCCGATCACCACAATCTCGACAGCCACGATCACCGCGACCAGTATGCCGAGATGCGCTGATGTGAGCGAGGCCCCGACGACGTTGGGAAGCAGCGCCACATAGAACAGCGGCATTTTCGGATTGCCGAGATTGAGCGCGACACCGGTGGCGAAGATCTTCAGCAGCCCGCGCCGTCCGGAGACGGGCTGCAACTCCGGCACGACGGGCACGGCCGTCCAGAGCCTGATACCCATCCAGATCAGGTAGGCTGCTCCGCAATAGCGAAGCACCGTCATGACGATTGCCATCTTGGCGGCGATGATCGACAGGCCGAAGGCTGCAAGCATCAGGAAGATAAGGATCCCGAGCACCGTGCCGGCACCGTAGGCGATGCCCGAGGCGGCGCCGCTGGAGATCGTGCGGGCGACGATGGTCATGTTATCGGGGCCGGGGCTGGCCGCGAACACGAAGAAGGCGGCCGCGAAGGCAAGGATGGTGGCAAGGTCCATGAGGTTCCCGAAAGTGACGTGTTGCTCTCGGGTGTCCAGATTAGCCGATTTGCCTGCCGGCGATAGCCTGGAAAATTCAGCACCTTCGCGACACCAGCAGCGCGGCCGCGGCGGATGCCGCGCCGAACAGGCAGGTGCCGCTCCAGCCCCACGCCGAAAAGGCAAGTCCCGCGAGACCCGAGCCGCAGGCGCCGCCGAGAATCATCGTCGCCATGAAGATGGTGTTCAGGCGACTGCGGGCGGTCGGATCGAGGGCATGGATGCGCGCCTGGTTGGCGACCTGCGAAGACTGCACCGCGAGATCGAGGATCAGCACGCCGACGATCATCGCCGCCAGCGATCCCTGGAACAGGCCGAAGATGGCGAAGGCGGCGACCACCAGGCCAGCGCCGATCGAAACGATGACGTCAGGCCCGCGCTGATCGGCGAAACGGCCGGCGAGCGGAGCCGTAAGCGCGCCGGCGACACCGACCAGCGCCATCAGCCCCACCGCCGTGGCGCCGAAATGATAGGGGGCTGCGTCGAAAGGCCAGAGCGAGCGTCGACCAGAAGCCGATGAAGGCAGCGAAGATCAGTGCCTGCACGACGATCGCCTGGCGCAAGACGCGATGCATGCGCAGCAGCGTCCAAAGCGAGCCGAGCAACCTGCCATAACTCAGATCGGTGACCGGCTCGACGCGCGGCAGGCGCCAGGCGAGCGCCGCGCCGGTGGCAAGCATCAATGCGGCGGCGGTCGCGAAGACGGCCTGCCATCCCCAGATGTCCGAGATGAAGCCGCTGACGGTGCGGGCAAGCAGGATGCCGACGAGAATGCCGCCGGTGACGATGCCAAGCACACGGCCGCGCTCATGCGGCGCTGCCAGATGCACGGCCATCGGCACGATCTGCTGCGTGACCGTGGCGAACAGACCAATGCCGATACCGGCGACGACCAGCCAGGAAAAGCCGGGCGCCAGCCCGGCAACGACAAGGGCGACGACCAGCGCCGCCATCGTCGACAGGATAAGGGACCGCCGTTCGAGCCGGTCGCCGAGCGGCGCCAGAAACAGGATGCCGACGACATTGCCGAGTTGCGTCATGACGGGAAGCGCCGAAACCGTGCCGGCGGACAGAGAGAACTGATGCGCCAGCAGGCCGAGCATCGCCTGGTTGTAATAATTGTTGGCGACGGTCAGCCCCGCGGCAACGGCGAGTATGGCAAGCAGACCATTGTCGATGGCGGTACCGCGCGTGCCTGTAGGCGCATGGATTGCCGTCACGATTGATAACCGAGGCAGATGGCGCCGAGCGCGACGACGGCGCAGGCGCCGACGCGGCGGGGCGTCAGCGTCTCGCCAAGAAACAGCCGTCCGATGAAGGCCGCGAAGACGACGCTGGTCTCGCGGATCGCGGTGATCGGGCCGGCAGGCCCGAGCGCGAAGGCCTCCACCACGACGCCATAAGCGAGAAGCGCGAACAGGCCGCCGCCCAGAGCCTTCCAGGTTTCCGGCGCTCGTGGATCGACAACAAGCCTGCCGCGGCAAGCAACGAAGGTCGCCGGCAGCAATGCGCCATAGGCGAGCAGCACCCAGGCGGTGTAGGCGCCGACATTGCCCGCCGCATGGACGCCGATCGCATCGACCGTCGCATAGGCGGCGATGATTGCTCCCGTTGCCAGCGCGTAGAGGATCGATGTCGTGGCGGCTCTTCCGCGTCCAAGCGACAGACCCATGATGCCGCCACCGACCAGGGCAACGCCGACGGTCTCCGGAACGGTGAGCTGTTGGCCGACGAGCAGGAAGCCGCCAAGGGTGACGAGCAGAGGCACGCTGCCGCGAACGATCGGATAGACCTGCCCCAATTCGCCATATCTGTAAGCGGCTACCAGGAACATGCTGTAGCCGACCTGCAGGCAGGCCGAGAGGGCTATATAGAGCCAGGCCGATGTGGCTGGAAAACCGTTCATGATAGCGAGAGGAATGGCCAGCGCCGTGCTGGAGAAGCTCATCACGGTGACTGTCCACAATCTGTCGGCGCCGGTTCGCAGGAAGGCGTTCCAGCTTGCGTGCAGGATCGCGGCGAAGAGCGCGAGCCCGATGACCAGCGGGCTCATTGCGGCCTGCGCGAGGCGGCGATGATGTCCAGGGCCGCTTTGCGGGCTTCGCGCAGAGCGGTATCCCCCTGCCCCATCTGCGCCATCAGGGTCGCCCCTTCGATCAGCATGAACAGCGTTGCCGCCACGTTCTCTGCCCGGCCGCGCGGCATCACCTCCGACAGGATCGATCGCATGCGCTGGCGAAGGCCATTCTTCTGCCTGGCGGCAGCCTCGAACACCGGATGCCCGGGATCGCCGAACTCGGCCAGCGCATGCGCGAACAGGCAGCCGTGGAAATCTGGCCTGCGGAACCAGCGGCGATGCCAGTCGAAAATCTCCGCGATCTTCTGCTCCGGCGCGATGCTCTTTTGGGCAAGCTTGTCGAGCTGATCATCAAAACGCCTGGCGCGATAGTCGAGCACCGCGACGATCAGATCGTCCTTGCTTGGGAAGTGCCGGTACATCGTCATCTTGGCCACGTCGGCCTCGGCGATGATCCGGTCGACCCCGGTGGCATGGAAGCCGGCGCGTTTGAACAGCGCATAGGCGGTTTCGACGACATGCTGGCGTTTGTCGGAGAGAGTTGACGGTGTCATGGCGTTTGCCGTGTGATGAGACAGGTCTGTCTCATATCTGTGCGATGGATCGCGCCTCCTGTCAACACGACAAAACGCCTGCGGCTGATCGAGCCGCAGGCGCCAAAGCAATCGGGAATGGAGGGCAGCGCTTAGGGTATGTTGAGATTCAGGTCAGGCCGTGTCGAAAACGGTGGTTTCCGAGAACCGGAGCGGAGGGCACTTGAAGTACGTGAGCACCGGAAGCGCAGGAAACCACCGTTTGCAGGCCGGCCTCACCTGAATATCAATATTCCCTAGCGCAGGACGCGGCAGCGGCCGTTATAGACCATCCAGCGGTCGAAGCCCGAAACGCAGAACTCGACATTGTCGCCGATCGAGGCAAAGCCCTGGCCTTCCTCGATCAGGTACCAGATGGTCCGGTCGCGCCCATCGGAGAGGCTGACGGTGGCGCCGCAATAACGGCGACCGATCGGCCAGGTGTCGTTGGCCGGCAGATAGCGGTGCTGGTGGATGCGCCGGAAATCGGTGATCTGCACGTCAGGCAGATGCGGCACGTGATGCACCTGATGGGAGAAGCGGCTGGTGATCTTGCTCAGCACCCAGGGCTGGCCGCAGACGCCGCCATCGTCGTCGGAATAGACGGCAAGGTCGGCCGCCTGCGCCGCCTGGGTGATACCGAGAGGCGCGGCAAGCGGGGTGCAGAGCGAAATCAGGGCGGCAAGTGCGGATTTGGCGAAGCGAGTCATGGCAGCCTCTCAAGGTCGATTGCGCGCACTGTGCGGATTCGCTTGGCGGCGGTCAAGCGGTTGCCGAAACAATGGTTTCCAGAACAAGACTAGACGGTTGCCGCAAGCAGCAATCCGCCAATAACGGCGAAATTGACCAGAAAGGCGGATCGCGACGTCTGCCGTTCCAGGCCCTCACAGGCCCAGAACCGCAGCAGGAGCATATTCACCGCCGTCGTAAACACCACCAGCACGCCGGCGGCGACAGCCACCGCAATGCCCAGGGCAAGCAGGGAGCCGGCGGCGATCTCCAACGCCGAGCCCGCGGCGAGCAGGAAAGCCGGGGCCGGAAACTGCCGGGCGGCCAGATACGCGGTCATTGCCTTGAACTTCACGAAATGTTCGACGCCGGCCCATACGAACACGCCGCCGATCAGAAGCGCGCCCAGCGCCTGAACCGTTTGAGCGAGCATGCCAACCTCCTGCCAGATGCCTGTCTGCGTTCAGTCCTCGGGAAGGAAGGCAGGGTTGAACACGACTTCCCAGAGATGGTCATCCGGATCCTGGAAATAGCCGGCATAGCCGCCCCAGAACGTGTTTTGGGCCGGTTTGACGGGGCGCGCGCCGGCGCTGATGGCCTTTGCCATCACGGCATCGACCTCGGCCTCGCTCGTGACATTGTGACCGATGGTGAATTCGGTCGGGCTGCGGCCGGTTTGGGCGATGCCGGCGTCATGAGCGATGTTGGGGCGTTCGAAGATCGCGAACTTCAAGCCGTTCTGAAGATCGAAGAAGGCGACGGCGCCGTGCTCGAACTCCTTGCCGATGATGCCTTCGGTCGGAAATCCGAGTCCTGTTTGGTAGAATTCGAGCGACGCTTCCAGATTATCGACACCAAGCGTGATGACACTGATGCGAGCTTTCATTTTTATTTCTCCTTTCTATACTCTGGACTTGCACGGTATCGGTGATCTCGGCGCCGAAGTGGTCGCGAATGGCACCGAAGACCCTTGGTGTGGTTTGCCATGGCGGGAGCGGCCGGCATTGAAGATTTCGGCCAAAATGGCCGAGGCTTCGGACCCGAATGACGAGCCGGCGAGAAGACCCAGCGCCGAGCAGACTGACGAGAGCTGAAGGGATGGAAGCGGTACTGGCGCAGACCACCGGCTCTTTCCAGGAAAGGCCCGCAGACAGGCGGCTGGCTGCCTCTTTCGTGTCCGTCTGGGTTCACCGCATGCGGGACCGGGACGCTCCACCGGTGGTGATAACGCCGGATGCGACGATCGACCTGCAGTGGATCGACGGCCGGTTCCGGGTCGCGGGACCGGACCGGGAGCCGCAGATCGAGACATTGCCGTCAGGATCGACGATTGTCGGCTTCAGATTCCGGCCGGGGGCGGCCGCCGGCTGGCTGGGCGTGCCGGCCAACCGAATCGTTGGAGAACGACTTGACCTTGGCGAACTCTGGGGCACGCAGGCGCGCCATCTGGCAGGCCGCATCCAGGCCACCCCCGACCTCACCAAGCTGGTGGGACAGTTGGAGGAGGCAATCGGCGCATACATGCAAGACCACCGCGCACCCGATGCGGCCATGGGTTTTGCCTTTGACGCTATCGACCAGGGACTGCCGGTCGACAAGCCGCTGGTGCCGTTCCTGCTGCGCACCTTGCATATGAGCGAGCGGACGCTGCGCCGCCGTTTCGAGGAAAGTTTCGGCTATGGCCCAAAGACGCTCGACCGCATCCTGCGCTTTCATCGCTACCGGCGCCTGAGGCAAACGTCTGGCGATGCTTCGACCGCGGTGCTGGCGATCGAAGCCGGCTATTCGGATCAGGCTCATCTGATACGCGAGAGCAGGCGATTGTCCGGCGTCACGCCATCGACGCTCGCGGACGCCTCCTCGAGAACATAGCAGCGCCACCCGACGAGGCCTACTCTCCCGCCAGCCATTCCAGCGACCAGTGCGCCGGCTTTTCCACGGCAAGCAATTTGTGCAGGGCCGGCAACACGGTTCGCAATTCGCCTTCCAGCGTGAAGGGCGGGTTCACCACCACCATGCCGCTGCCATCGAGGCTGGGCTCCAAGGAGGCCGGTCTGATCTCGAATTCAATGTCGAGTATCTTCGGGATGCCGGATTGCTTCAGCGCCTTCCTGAAGGCGATCACCGCCTTGCGGTCCTTGATCGGATACCACAGCGCGTAGATGCCGCCGGGCCAGCGCTTGTGCGCCCTTATGAGCCCGTCGACGAGGCGGCCGAACTCGCCCTCCTCCTCGAAGGGCGGATCGATGAGCACAAGGCCGCGCTTCTCCTTCGGCGGCAGATGCGCGCCGAGCGCCAGCCAGCCATCGAGTTCCATCACCCGCACCTGGAAGTCGCCAGCGAATTCCGCCTTCAGCCTGGCGGCGTCTTTCGGGTGCAGTTCGATCGCCGACAACCGGTCCTGCTTGCGCAGGAGATGGCGCGCGAGCAGCGGCGAACCCGGATATTTCTTTACGCCGTCCCCCGGATTGACCGACCGCACCGCCTCCAGATAGGGCGCCAGCAGCGCGCCCGCCCCGGCGTCGAACGAGGCATCGATCAGCCTGCCGATGCCGCCCTGCCATTCGCCGGTCTTCTGCGCCTCGAGCGACGACAGATCGTAGCGGCCAATGCCGGCATGGGTGTCGACGACGCGAAAAGCCTTGTCCTTCTGCTTGAGATAGTCGAGCAGACGCGTCAGCACGACATGCTTGACGACGTCGGCGAAATTTCCGGCGTGGTAGGCGTGGCGGTAATTCACTTAGGCCCCCTGCCCCAACGCGGCGGCGGTGGTTGCGAGTTCGGATTGTCCGGCCGGCCGCCGTCAGAACGCCGGGACAGCAGGAAGCCGATCAAGCCGACCGCCATCAGGGCGAAGCCAACCGGCCGCGCACGCCGGTCGGTTTCGCCGACACCGGAGCGCAGGATAAGGTCGACCGCCCGCATCGGTATGTCCTCGGCGTCGCCCGGACCGACGGTGAAGAGGTATGAACCGGCATTGACGCTCGCGATGACGCCGGCGTCGTCGCGAAAGATCTTGTCGGGCAACTGCGGGCTGGCCTGGCGCAGATTGTCGACATGGTTGAACTGCAACGTCGAGGCAAGCACCGTGCGGCCATTGGTGGCGGCGGTGAGCGTCAACACCGTGCGCTGCTGAGAAACGATGCGTTCGGCCCGCGCAGTGAGGTCGACCAACACCCGAACCGGCGCGTCGCGTCCCGAGAGCGACACGGTCAACGGCTTGAAGCGGCCTTGCTCATAGACCCGCCAAGTGCCGATTTCGCGGCCGGAAAAATTGGTCATCGCCCAGGGGTAGATGAGGCTGACGCCGGTGCCGGCGAGCAGGATCAGGACAAACAGAAAGCGCATTCAGACACTCACCTCGTATTCACGCCTTGCCGGACAACTGGCCAGCGTCGGCACCGTCGCGCAGGCGTTCCATCTCGTCCAGCAGCATGTCGAGGCCGAGTTCGAATGTCTTGTCGAATTCGGCGGTACCGAAAAAGCGCCCGGCGGCCATGACATTGGGAAAATCCCGGGCCAGTTGCTCGTCGCTGACCGTGTTCACCGCCGAAGGGCCTTTGGCATAGCCCGCATTCTCATCCAGGACCGCGCCCATCAGGTAATAGCCGACGGCACGAAACAGCCGCGCGCTGAGTTCGGTGTCGAAGCCGCCATCCCTGAACAGGCTCAGAATGCCGTTCAGCCAGGCAAGGCAGATCGGCGAGTTCATCCTGTAGGTGACAAAGAAGGTGGCATAGGCAGGATGGTCGCGGCCGATACGGCGAAAATCCTCGATGGCGATGCGCATTCTTTGCCGCCATGGAAGGCCGGCGTCGGGCATTTCAAGAGCACCGATCAGCCGGTCGACCAGCGCTTCGTGCAGATGCGCCACCGATGGAAAATGGTGGTAGATGCTCATCGCCTCGCAGCCGAGTGCCGCCGCCAGCTTGCGCATTGAAAAGCCCGCGAGCCCCTCCTTCTCGATCACCTCGAAGGCTGCGTCCTCGATCATTTCGCGCGAGAGGCGCCCGCGCACTCGCTTTTTTTTGATTGACGTGTCCATTGCGCCGCTTGACAACTTACACTGTAAGGTTCATTTTCCGCATCACCTTACATCGTAAGGCTAACAAAGACCAGAGGAGAATGTCATGTCCAATTATCGCATTCTTTCATCCGTGCTTTCATCGATACACCACGGCTGCCTGATCGCTGCCGCCGGCTGTGCACTGGCCCTGGTCGCGGCACCTGCCCATGCCGACGACTATGATGCAACCCTCAAGGATATCCAGTCGACCATGGGCGGCGTACCGAGCTTTGTGAAGCAGTTTCCCAAGGCCGGTCTGCCCGGCGCCTGGGCCGAGGTCAAGGCCATCGAACTCAGCGACAAGACGGCGCTGCCGCCAAAGGTCAAGTCGCTGATCTCGCTTGCAGTGGCGGCGCAGATTCCATGCAACTATTGCATCTGGTCGGATACGCAGGACGCCAAGCGCGCCGGCGCCACCGACGAGGAGATCCAGGAAGCCGTGGCGATGGCCGCGCTGACCCGCCATTGGAGCACCATCTTCAACGGCATGCAGGTCGATTTCGACACTTTCAAGAAGGAGATGGGCGGGCAATAGGCTATTCGACCTGGAAGCACTCGACCGCCTCCAGGTCGATCCATGCCCAATCGACAAAGGATATGCGACCGTTTTGTCGTGCCCGCCAGGGGATGGCCCGCAGGGCGCGAAGAGCTATGCTGGAATTTGGGTGACGAGGCTGATCAAGCGGCGCTCTGCGGCTTCAAT
>NZ_BSNY01000017.1 GCF_030160235.1 Mesorhizobium huakuii | reverse complement strand
AATGGCTTAACGGACAGTGTTCGCTATCCGTTCACGTCCAACTGTTCAAGTTGGGCCAGGCTTCGAACTGAAATCAAAAGCCATATCGACAAGCGCGCGTTATGCGCATGATGTCGAGTTCAAGACCATGATCAAACGGCAGTTTGGGGACTACGTCAGGCGGTTCTGGCAGGACCATACCTGACCTTGGTGTATTATCGGCGCGAAACACTGACCGAAGCCCCCTGCGCCGGGCGCAAGGCCAGCGCATAATCGAACCGGATCACATCGTCGGCCCGGCCGAAGGCGAACTGCCGCACGATGGCGAGGACCGCCTCCCGGACCTCCAGCCGACCAAGACGGGCGCCACCGCACATGCGCGGTCCGGTAAGGAAGGGAATAAAGGCCCGCCGATCAAAGCTGTTCTCGAGGAATTCCTTCCGGCTTGCATCGAAGACACGCGGGTTTGACCAGTAGACTGGATTCTGATGCACGCCCACGATCGATACCATGATCAGTTGCCCGGCATAGAGCTTCTGGCCGTCGAGAACCGTATCGGCGCCGACTTCACGAGTCAGGAACGGTATCGGAGGGAAATAACGCATCGTCTCGTTGATCATGCAATCGGTGTAAGGCGTTTGCGCCTCGCCGGAGAGAACCTCGGCATGGATGCGCTCCTGCACCTTCTGGTTGGCACCCAGCCGGTCGATCACCCAAAGAGCGGTGGTCACCGTCGTCTCGACGCCGGCGAAGAAGTTCATGACGAACTCCTCTACCGGCGAGAAGTCCTCCAGGTCGGAAGCCAGATTCCTGAAGCGGTCCATCTCGGCGGCCGCCCGGGGATCCGCCATCAGCAGCGACGTGAAATCGGCAACCACCGCGCGGGCGCCCTGGATAACATTCGCGCGCTCAGCGCTCGTCGGCGACACCCAGGAATAATATTGGAGGCGCCTTAGCACGTCGCGGACCCTGTCGAGCAGAAGGAGCGTCGCTGCCATGTCGGGAACCAGGCCGAAAGCCCGGTAGAATATCGTCATCGATACCGCGAACAAAGCTTGCTGGATGGAAGGCAACGTTGCGTCACTCTCGGCAAGAGCGGTGGCGTAGAGTTCTGCCATGGGCTGTTGCTGCGCCGGCCTGGCGGCCGCCAGGTAGGTATCCTGGGTGATGGCGCGCCGAATCGACCAATCCTCGCCATTGGTGTTGAAGCGGCTGAAACCGAGCGCCGAGATCAGGGAAAAGTTCTTGCGGAAGAGTTGCGGCGCCTTGACGATGGTGTCTACGGCTTCCGGGTTGTCAAAGACAATCAGATTGCCGAGGTTGCCAGCCTTGCCGTTCGTTTCGACCTGCCCGCTTTGAGCAAAAAGCGCATAGACGAGGTTGTTGAGAACGCTTTCGATTTGCGCCTGATTGTCCATCAATGCTCCCCGGCAGCCCCGAACGCCACCGGCGTCGCGCTAACATTTCGCCTACAAAACCCGCCGCTATCTTATTTGATTCTCGGGGATAAAAAGCCATCTGTGGCAAACGCGTAACACTGCCCGAGCAAATTATTATAACAGCTATGACGCGAGATGCCGCTGCGGTAATGTGCGACTGGGCTAATAACTATTCAGTTAGATTCCAGGCGGGGAAAAAATGCGAAATCACGTTTCAAGCAAGCTTCTTGCTACTGTTGCGGCGTCGGCTGCTTCGGTGACATCTGTTGGTGTGGTTGCTGCCCATGCAGCGGATGCGCAAGTGATCGATCCGGCAGTGGTGGATTCCCGCATCAAGATTGCCTTCGAAGGCGCGGTCTATCAGTCCAACGTCGACAAGCTCGGCGACACCACGGACAAACTAGGCAGCAACAACGGCTTTGGCGATCTCTACGGATCGGTCGCGCTGACCAAGGCGATTTCTCCGGACGTCGACTGGCGCCTCGCCGGGTCCTTCCATGCTGGACAGGACAATGACACCAGTTTTGACATACCGATAACGGGCAGCGACCCGGGCAACGTCAATCTTTCGTTCGGAAACAGCTATAATTTTCAGACACTGGACTTCGATATCGGCAAGCACGTCCAGGCACAAAGCGCCGACATCCGCTTCTTCGGCGGCTTGCGGCTGCTGCACTCCAAGGAGAAAGTGAGCCTGCACGAAGGCATCACCCGGGATAATCCGGCGGACAAATCCGGTAGCGCCGACAAGCTCGGCTCGTCGGAATTTTACGGCGTCGGCCCTCGCATCGGCGCAGAAGTCTATTATCCCCTGGGCGAGACATGGGGTCTGACTGGCGCGGTTTCCGGTTCGGCCATGTGGGGCAGGCGCACCAACAAGATCAGCCTGAGCGCGACGCAGCACGATCCGAGCGCCGTCCCGCCTACTCCGGTCGATCAGACCATCAATGCAAGCGAGAGCCAGCACTCCAGCGAAGTCGTGACCAATATCGACCTCTCCGGTGGCGTGACGTTCAAGCCATGGGAAAACACCACGTTCACCGCCGGCTATCGGGTCGAGCAGTGGCACAATCTACTGACGCTCTCCGACAAGAGCACACAGACGTTCAACGGCCCGTTCCTACGCCTCGAAGTCAAGATGTAGCCCAGCCGTTCGGGCTGCTGAGCTCGAACGCAGCATCGAATGGATTGCAATTGACTGAACTGGAAGCGGCGTTTGAATCGAAGTTTGCTGTAAACGGCAACGTCAAACTGCACTACACGGCGGCGGGCTCAGGCCCGCCGATTGTGTTTCTGCACGGCTTTCCGGATCACGGCATGGGTTGGCGCCGGCAGATGCGAGCGCTTTGCAGCCGCTACCGCGTGATCGCGCCCGACCTGCGGGGTTTCGGACAAAGCGACGCGCCGCAGGGTTACGGCAACTATGTGCTGGCAAACTTGGTCAACGACGTGTTGGCCGTTCTCGCAGCCGAAAAGTTGACCCAGGCCGCCATTGTCGGCCACGACTGGGGAGGCATCGTTGCATGGTGGCTGGCTATACGCGCGCCGCAGGTCGTGCGCCATCTCGTCCTGCTGTCGACGCCGCATCCGCGCAATCATCTCAATGCCATTGCCGATCCGGCCAATGCCGAGATGATCGCTTACATACGCAGCTTCCAGGCACCCGGCGCAGCCCAGATGCTGAACATCGACGAACTTGCGACCTGGGTCGCCGATCCGCAGGATAGGCAGGCGCTGACGGACTCGCTGCGGCGATCCAGTCCGGAGGCAATGCTTGGCTACTACAGGGCCAACATTCCGCTCGGCAAGGTGCCAAGTCTGGGGCAATTGCCACTCGTCAAGGCACCGACCCTGGTCCTGTTTGGCACCGACGACCCCTATGTACCCGTCAGCGCTTTCGATGGCACGTTCCGCGAGGTCGACAATGTGACCGCGCTGATTGCGTTGCCCGGTGCCGGTCATTTCATCCACCATCAGGCAGCGAAGTTCGTCACCGAGCAGGTCGAAGCCTGGGTGGAGAGACCGCCTTCCAGTTTCCGACACCTTGCGTAACGCGTCTCACGACCGCCTGAAGAATTGTAGAAGACCGACCACTGTCTGACTTCAGGCGGCCGGCATCGGGCCGAAGCGGATGCGGAAGCGCCTGTTCTCACGACCCTTCTTTTCGATCTTGCCGATGTGGATTTCACCGATTTCGCCGGTGCTTTTCACATGTGTGCCACCACAGGGCTGACTGTCCACCGAGGCGTTGTTGCCGATGCAGACAAGGCGGATCTTGCCGGTGCCGACCGGGGGCCGGACGTTCTTCGACTTGACCAGGCCGGGGTTCGCGGCGAGTTCCTCGTCGCTGATCAGCCTTGTGAAAATCGGATGATCAGCGCGCACCAGATCCATCAGGCTCGCGGTCACATCTTCCTTCGAGAAGCTGGCGTCGGGAATGTCGAAATCGACACGGCTGTCGTCATCGGAAACCGCCGCACCGGTGATAGGGAACGGGCAAACGACGGTAAGCAGATGGCAGGCCGCGTGCATGCGCATCAGCAGATGCCGGCGTTCCCAGTCGATGGCGAGTTTGACCTTCTCGCCAACCGCCAGGGTCGCCTGCTCGGGCGCCGGCACATGGATGATCTCGTCCTTGGTCTCACCTGTGATGGTGGCGGCAATGGCGATGCGGCTGCCGTCGGCACGTTCGAGATGGCCGGTATCGCCCGGCTGGCCACCCGAGGTGGCGTAGAAGATCGTCCGATCGAGAATGATGCCGCCACGATCATTGACGGCAACAACCGTCGCATCCCCCGTTCGCAGATAGGCATCGTCGCGAAACAGCGCTTCCGTCCTGTGCGCCATCATGCGACCTTTTCGAAAGGCACCGAAATCTTGCTCTGCAGTTCCATCCAGCCCGGCACCGGGAGATTCTTCTCGCGCAGGAATTCCGGATTGAACAACTTCGACTGGTAGCGCGTGCCGTAGTCGCAAAGAACGGTAACGATGGTGTGGCCCGGGCCCAATTCCCTGGCGAGCCGGATGGCGCCGGCAATGTTGATGCCCGTCGAGCCGCCGACGCACAGGCCCTCCTCCTGGATCAGGTCGAAGACGATCGGCAGCGCGTCCTCGTCCTTGATCTGGAACGAGAAATCCGGCGTGAACCCTTCGAGATTGGCGGTGATGCGCCCCTGCCCGATGCCTTCGGTGATCGAGCTGCCTTCGGACTTCAATTCGCCGCTGGTGTAGAAACTGTAGAGCGCGGCGCCGAGCGGGTCGGCGAGCGCGATTTTGACATCCTTGCTCTTGGCCTTCAGCCCGAAAGCGACGCCGGCCAGCGTGCCGCCGGAACCCACAGCCGAAACGAAACCGTCAACCTTGCCGCCGGTCTGGGCCCAGATTTCCTCCGCCGTGGTGCGGATATGCCCATCGCGGTTGGCGACATTGTCGAACTGGTTGGCCCAAATGGCGCCGTTGGGCTCGGTCCGCGCCATCTGCTCGGCCAGCCGTCCCGACAATTTCACGTAATTGTTGGGGTTCTTGTAAGGCACGGCCGGCACCTCGATCAGCTCGGCGCCGAGCAACCGGATCGTGTCCTTCTTCTCCTGGCTCTGCGTATCGGGAATGACGATGACCGTGCGATAACCCAGCGCCTTGGCGACCAGCGTCAGCCCGATGCCCGTATTGCCTGCCGTTCCCTCGACGATGACGCCGCCCGGCTTCAACAGGCCGCGCCGTTCGGCGTCGCGGATGATGAAAAGGCCGGCGCGATCCTTGACCGATTGCCCCGGATTCATGAATTCGGCCTTGCCCAGGATCTCGCAGCCGGTTTCTTCGGAAGCTTTGTTAAGGCGGATCAGAGGCGTGTTGCCGATCGCGTCGATCACAGAACGGGGCATTCAGGATTCCTTGTGTGCGTGCGCCGAAACCCTAGAAACCCGAAGCTTCGGTTTCAAGGCAAGAATTCGCCTGGTCCAGTCGCATTTCCGGCACTGCTGTGCATCTACACCCCCTGGAGCGGGTTCGATATCCCACGGTTCATTTGCACCCGTGGTCGAAAAGCGCTCTTTTCATTCGATTTCCTGACCGCTAGAGCAAGGCACCAACAAACTCGGCAGGGCGCAGCATGACACTCTATCGGGCCGATCCGAAACACGGCGTCGCCTGGGTCACGGGCGGCAGCAGCGGCATTGGCCGCTCGCTGGCCAGGGATCTGGCGTCCCGGGGCTATGCGGTGGCGGTAACGGCACTGGATGACGATCCAATCGACACGCTCATCGTCGAGACAGCGCAGATGCCGGGCAGCGTCACCGCCTTTCCCTGCGACGTGACCGACGAGCCGCGCATGGCAAGAACGGTGGCCGCGATCGAGAAGGAGCTCGGCCCCATCGTGCTCGCCGTCTTCAATGCCGGAAACTACATCGCGACGCCTGGAGAGGCTCTCGTCGTCAAGGACTTTCGCAAGTCCTTCGAGGTCAACTATTTCGGCATCATCAACGGCTTGGTGCCGGTCGTGGAGTATATGCGCGTGCGGGCGCGCGGCCACGTCGTGCTGGTCGGATCGGTGACCGCCTATTTCGGCTGGCCAACCACAGCCGCCTATGGCGGCACCAAGGCGGCGATCAACATCCTGGCCGAGTCGCTGAAGTATGATTTCGACAAGATGAACATCCGCGTCCAGGTGATAAACCCCGGTTTTGTCGACACGCCGCTGACCGAAAAGAACATGCTGCCGATGCCGGGCCTGATGCCGGTCAGCCGGGCGACGCGCCGTATGGTGAAGGCAATCAAATCCGGCGGCTTCGAAACCACGTTTCCTTACCGCACCAGCTGGCCGCTGAAATTTCTCGCTATGTTGCCGAGGCCGCTGTGTCGAGGCGTGATCAGCCTGATGACCAGTTGGAAGGCAAGGCCGCTGAACTACGACCGCAAGCCACCCAACGAATAGGATGCCCACAGGATTGGTGGTGTGGCTGCCCGGGCGGCCGTTGCCTGTTCATGGCCACCGCCATAGGCTTGGTGTTGTTGCGTGGAGTCTGCGATGGGGTGGCGGATCGTGCTTGCTGTACTTGGCCTGATCGCCATCCTTGCATTGGCCTTCGTCTTCGGCCCGCGCGTTCCCGTCGACACCACGATCCGCTTCGATCCTTCCGTCATCGGTGACGATCCGCAGGCCTATGTGGCAAAGGTGGAAGCCGCCGTGCCCGGCATCCGCGACGGGCTGGAGAAGGAGATCGTCTGGGCGAACCCCATGGTGCATGCCAAGACGCCGCTGTCGATCGTCTACATCCACGGTTTCTCGGCTTCGAAGGGCGAGGTCCGCCCCCTGCCCGACGATGTGGCCGACCGGCTCGGCGCCAATCTCTTCTACACCCGCCTGACCGGTCACGGGCTGGACGGCGCGGCGATGACGCAAGGCAGCGTCAATGCCTGGATCAACGACTATGAAGAAGCGCTCGCCGTCGGCCGGTCGATCGGCGACAAGGTGATCGTCATCTCGACCTCGACCGGCGGCTCGCTGGCGGCATGGGCGGCAACGCAGCCGGGCGCATCGGATGGGGTGGCGGCGATTGCATTCATCTCGCCCAATTTCGGCGTCAAGGCATCCGGCGCCGAGATCCTGACCATGCCCTGGGGCAAGCAGATCGCCGAACTCGTCATCGGCAAGGAGCGCAGTTTCGTGGCGCGCAACTCGCTGCACGAGAAATTCTGGACCACCAGATATCCGGTTGCCGCGACGCTGCCGATGCAGGCATTGACGGAACTCGCCTATGGGGCGCCGGTGGAGAAGGCTGACATCCCTGCCCTGTTCATCTTCTCGGATTCGGACAAAGTGGTGCGGCCAGACCGCACCCGCGAAATCGCCGGGCGCTGGGGCGCACCGCACGAACTGGTGCCGGTCGACGATACCGGCGACCCGGACAACCATGTCATTGCCGGCGATGCGCTGTCGCCGTCGACCACGGCCTTTCTCGCGCAACGGATTGCCGTCTGGGTCGAAGCGGTGGCGAAGTAGAGTGCAGACACCAAAAGGGCGGCTGAAGCATCGCTTCAGCCGCCCTTTTCTCTATCTGTCAGGCAACCAGCCAAGCGCCAAGGCTTTGCCAGCCGTCACGAGGCTTGGTTAGGCAGCTCGCGCTGCCGGACGCTTGCCGCCGAAACGGCGCTTGTTGTTGCCCTTGAAGGGTTTCGCACCTTCCGGCTTGCGCTCACCGGCAAAGGCCGGCTTGTCGCCGAAGCGCTTCTTGCCAAAGCCGTTGCCCTTGTTCTCGCCGCCAGGCCGCCGGCCGTCGCGACGACCGTTGCGGTCGTTGCGATCATTGGCGGGCTCGAAGCGCTCGTTCTTTTCAGCCGGATTGCGCTGCGGATCGGGGCTGCCGAGATGGTCGGCAACGATCGGAAGCTTGGTGCGGATGATGCGCTCGACCTGACGCAGCTTGCTGTTTTCCGAAGGATCGCAAAGCGTGATCGCAATGCCGTCCATGCCGTTGCGGCCGGTGCGGCCGATGCGGTGGACATAGCTTTCAGCCTCGTCCGGCAGGTCGAAATTCACGACATGGCTGATGCCGGGCACGTCGATGCCGCGCGCCGCGATGTCGGTGGCGACCAGAATGCGGACCGATCCATCACGAAAATCGTTGAGCGCCTTCTGACGAGCGTTCTGCGACTTGTTGCCATGGATGACGGCGGCCTTGAAGCCATCGCGCTCGAGATCCTTGGTCACCCGGTCGGCGCCATGCTTGGTGCGCGAAAAGATGATGACGGATTTCATCGCCTCGTCGGCGAGCATCGTCGACAGCACCTGGCGCTTCTGCTTGGTGCGGGCGAAGACGACGCCCTGCACGATCTCGGCCGCCGCGGTGCTTTGCGGCGAGACTTCGATACGGACCGGGTTCTTCAGAAGACCCTTGGCCAGTTCAGCGATCTCGTCCGGCATGGTGGCCGAGAACAGCGCCGTCTGGCGGTCAGGCGCGGTCGCCTTGGCGATGCGCTTGACGTCGTTGATGAAGCCCATGTCGAGCATGCGGTCGCCCTCGTCCAGCACCAGCCATTTGGTATCGGAGAGGATGAGGTCGCCCTCGCGCACCAGGTCGGTCAGGCGGCCGGGCGTGGCAATCAGGATGTCGACGCCGGGAGCAACCTTCTTCACCTGGCTAAAGCGCGAGACGCCGCCCAGCACGAGTGCAGTCGAGACATGCGCGCCCTTGGCCAGGATCTTGATAGTGTCCTCGATCTGTACGGCGAGTTCGCGGGTCGGCGCGAGGATGAGCGCGCGGGTCGTCTTGGCGCGCCGCTTGGTGCCGAGCGCGATGATCTTCGACAGGATGGGCAGCGCAAAGGCCGCGGTCTTGCCGGAGCCCGTCTGCGCGATGCCGAAAATGTCACGGCCTTCCAGCTGCGGCGGGATTGCCTGCACCTGGATCGGCTTCGGTTCGGCGAATCCGGCATTGTGGGTGGCCTTGAGCAGCGCACCCGTGATTCCCAGCGCTGCGAAACCGGAGAGTTCCGCGGTGACGTTGCCGGGCAATGTGTTTTCGTTGGTCAAAATAATCTTCTTTCACGCGGCTTCTTGGCCGCAAACATCAATGGCGGCAGGGCGCAACCTGCCGTCGAAAAACTTGATATGAAACGACAAGGCGGGCGGACGCGTGCGTCCACTCGGCTGCGCTGTCGTGCCCGCAGGCATCATGCCACGGGGCTTTTTCGCCGCCTTACCGATTTGCCGGAAAGAGGGAAAACAGACGCAACCAGTCTCATTTGTCGAGAAGGCCGGAATCTCCCGGCCCAAGCGCCTATGGGCTGCATATGGCTGAGTTCGCTCCGGAATGCAAGGGGCGTCATGTTGCAGTGCAGCAAAAATTGGCCAAAAGCCAACGCTTGCGCTCCCCGACGGGCATCATTACCACAAACGCAGCTTCCATTTTGGGGACCGAGCGATGAAGGACGTGCTGAAGGAACTCGAGCGCCGGCGCGACATCGCCCGCATGGGTGGCGGCCAGGCGCGCATCGACGCTCAGCACAAGAAGGGCAAGCTCACGGCGCGCGAACGCATCGAGGTGTTTCTCGACGAAGGCTCCTTCGAAGAATTCGACATGTATGTCGAACACCGTTCGACTGATTTCGGCATGGAGAAGACCAAGATCGCCGGCGATGGCGTCGTCACCGGCTGGGGCACGGTCAACGGTCGTCCCGTCTATCTCTTCGCCAAGGATTTCACCGTGTTCGGCGGCTCGCTATCGGAGGCGCACGCCGAAAAGGTCATCAAGGTGCAGGAGATGGCGCTGCGCAACCGTGCGCCGATCATCGGGCTCTACGACGCCGGCGGCGCGCGCATCCAGGAAGGCGTTGCGGCGCTCGGCGGCTATGCCGAGATCTTCCAGCGCAACGTGCTGGCCTCCGGTGTCATCCCGCAGATTTCCGTGATCATGGGCCCGTGCGCCGGCGGCGACGTCTATTCGCCCGCCATGACCGACTTCATCTTCATGGTGCGCGACACCTCCTACATGTTCGTCACCGGCCCGGATGTGGTGAAGACGGTCACCAATGAGACGGTGACCGCCGAAAGCCTCGGCGGCGCCTCGGTGCACACGACCAAATCCTCCATCGCCGATGGCGCCTACGACAATGACGTCGAAGCCTTGCTGCAGATGCGCCGGCTGGTCGATCTCCTGCCTGCCTCCAACACATCTGATATTCCCGAGGTCGAATGCTACCAGTCGGTCACCGATCACGATTTGTCGCTCGACCGGCTGATTCCAGACAACGCCAACAAACCCTATGACATCAAGGAGCTGATCCTGAAGGTCGCCGACGAGGGCGACTTCTTCGAGATCCAGCAGAGTTTCGCCAAGAACATCGTCACCGGCTTCGGTCGCGTCGAGGGCCGCACAGTCGGCTTCGTCGCCAATCAGCCGATGGTGCTGGCAGGCGTGCTCGATTCCGACGCCAGCCGCAAGGCGGCGCGCTTCGTGCGCTTCTGCGACTGTTTTTCGATCCCGATCGTCACCTTCGTCGATGTTCCAGGCTTCCTCCCCGGCACCGCACAGGAATATGGCGGACTGATCAAGCACGGCGCCAAGCTGCTGTTCGCCTATGCCGAGGCGACCGTGCCGAAGATCACCGTCATCACCAGAAAGGCCTATGGCGGCGCCTATGACGTGATGGCGTCGAAGCATCTGCGTGGCGACATGAACTATGCGTGGCCGACGGCGCAGATCGCGGTCATGGGGGCGAGAGGCGCGGTCGAAATCATCTACCGCAAGGACATTGGCGACGCGGAAAAGATCGCAGCCCATACAAAGACTTACGAGGATCGCTTCCTGTCGCCTTTCGTCGCCGCCGAGCGCGGTTATGTCGATGAGGTGATCATGCCGCACTCGACCCGCCGCCGCATCGCCCGGGCGCTGCGGATGCTGCGCAACAAGGACATGCAGAACCCCTGGAAGAAGCACGACAACATCCCGCTGTAAGGCGCTGAAGAGCTTTTGCCAGGAAGCGGCAAACACTCATTCCTCCTCGGCAGCGCCGAACCCCGCATCCCTGGGCACGCTGGTAGCGCTCGCCCAGGGCGTTGCGTGGTTGTCGATGCGCATCTGGAAGATGAAATAGGTCGGCGAGCAGAAGCCGATGCCTTTGACCTTGGCGACACCCGGCGTGTCCGGCGGCAGCGACTGGCACATATAATCCTCGCGGCAGAAATGATCCGCCGAGCAGGCCGGCCGGTTGCCGCGATTGACCGCACCGCCGAGGCACTGGTCGAAATTGTTGGTCGCCACGCAAGTATCGAATTTCTTGCCGCCGACCAGCCCGCAGATTTCGTTCGGCATCGGCTTGCCCTTCTTGAAGTCGGCAAAGTTGCGATCCTTGTCGTCGCAGGCGCGGTAGGCGATGCCGGCCGGTACGCCGATCTTGGGCGGCCGGCAGGTATAGGCAGTCCGCGAAATCCCCGGTGCGAAGGCGGCAAACTGGCCTGATATCGTGTAGCGGTCGTTGAAAGGCTGCGACGGGTTGCTGGCGATTGACCCGGTCAGGCAGGGATGGCCGGAAAACATCTTCGGGCTATCCTTCGGCAGCAGACACTGCGCCAGAGCGGTGCGCACGCCAGACGCGGTCGCCAGCGGCGTGCAGACCGTGCCGCCACCGCATTGCCAGGTCGCGCCGAAGCGCCTGGCATCGTCCGGCATCAAGCACGGCATCGCCATTTCGGCCGGCGCGAAATCGATGTCGCCGGTCTCGGTCCAGGTGGCGGGCGGTGCGAAGGACAGCGGCCGATAACGGTTCGGCTCCTTGCCTTCCTGCGTTGTGCGCAGCCAAGCCTGGCGCCGCGGAATCTCGGCATGGAGATGCGGCGAGATGCCGACCTCGATGCGGTTGAGTGGCGACGTCGTCCTGTCGTCGAGGCCGATGAAGTGAAAGCCGGCCGTGGAACTCGCCTGGTGACAGCCCTGGCAGGAACCATTGTCCAGCCGCTCTACTAGCGCCTCCGGCGTGCGCACCAGCTTCAGCGAGGAATAATCGAGCGATTCTAGTTCCTTGAGTTGGAATATTTGCGTGAACGGGTGGTTGGCTTGCCGCGCGCTGCCGAAGGTCGACCATGAGACGACCTTTTTCGCCAGGAATTCGTCCGGGATTTCATAGACACCGAGATCGACCGCCGCGACATTGGCGCTGACATAATCGGCAAGCCGCTTCTTCAGTGCGGCATCTTGCGAGAGCCGCACTGTATCGGGCGTGTTTTCAAGCGGCTTCTCGCTGACGGTGGCGCCATCGATGCCGAAGATCCGCATGAGATACGCGGCTTGACCGCCGAATTCGGTCTCCTGGCCCGAGGGAAAGCGCACCACCTGCGCATTGAGTTCAAGCTGCTTGAAGGTCAGACCGGCACGCTCCAGCGGCCCGCCGGTCAGCCAGCCGGCATCGACGCTCTCATCGAGTTGCGGCGTCCAGCGTCCGGCAACGCCGACGCAGCCGCCATCGGCATCGGGTGCGGCACGGTAGACGGCGTTGAAGTTGAACGGCAGTCGCGAGGCCAGGACCTTGCCGTCCTTCTTGAAACTGTAGGCCAGGCGATAGATGAAGCGCACCTCGCCGCACCCCTTGTCGCCTGCCAAGGCAGCGAAGTCACGCCGGTCGAGCCGGTTGACGATTCCGACCAGCCGGAAGCGCGCCGCCTCCGTCTTCAGCCAGCGCATATCCATGATGCGGCCGACATTGGCGTCGGTCACCTCGTAGAGCGTGCGCCCACCGGCCTTTATCTCGGCCCGCAGCGCGGCAATGTCGGCCGCCACCGTATCGACGATCGCATGATAGGCCGGTGCCTTGTCATAGAGCGCCTTCAGATCATCCCCGCCATCGACGTGGAAAATGCCGGCGAAGCCAAAACCCCTGGCATCGAGGGCGGCGAGAACCACCGGATCGTCGACGATGGTCACCGGCTGCCCGGCGCGCACTGCGTGCGATGCTAACAGCGCGACGACGGCCGCGATGGCGAGCACGAAACGCTTCATTCGACGGGCACCTTGGGACGTGCTTCGACCAGTTCACGCAACACGGGCACCAGCGCCAGCGGCAGATCCTCGGCAATCAAACCCGCACCGAAGCGGCTGCCGGCCTCGGCATGGATCCATACCGCCGCGCAGGCTGCTTCGAACGCCGGCATGGCTTGCGCCAGCAGCCCGGCTGATATGCCGGACAGCACGTCGCCAGACCCGGCGGTGGCAAGCCAGGCCGCGCCGTTGGAATTGATTGCCGCCCGGCCGTCGGGAGCAGCGATTACCGTATCGGCGCCCTTGTAGACGACGACGGCGTTGGCCCGAGCGGCCGCCGCGCGCGCCTTGTCGAGCTTGGAAGAGGCGCCATCACCGGCGATGTCGGGAAACAGCCCGGCGAACTCACCCTCATGCGGGGTCATCACCAGGGCTGGCGCATTCGGCGTGCGCGCCGCCTCGAACAGGACGTCCGGCGTGTCGCGAAAGGCGGTGATCGCGTCGGCGTCGAACACAAGGCCATCAAACTGTGTGGCAACATCCTGCCGCTCGCCGGAGGCGAGGAGCGCCAGCCCAAAGGTCCGCGTTTTGTCACCGACGCCGAAGCCAGGGCCAAGAACGAAGGCTGAAGGCCGGCGTTCGCCGACAAATTCCTTGATATCGGCGACATCATCGGCCTTGCGCAGCATGATCGAGGTCAGATGGTTTGCGTTGACCTGCATGGCGCTGCCGGGCGACAGCACGGTCACCGCCCCTGCCCCGCTTCGGGCCGCCGCAAGCGCCGACAGCCGCGCCGCGCCGGTGGCGCTCGGCCCTCCGGAAAAGACGCCGACATGGCCGCGCTTGTACTTGTGTGCGTCAATAGCCGGCACCGGGAAATCGCGCAGCCAATGCGCCGGCCTGTTCTCGAGCGTTCGGGGCTGGAGCCGTGCGATGATGTCGTCGCCGATACCGATATCGGCAAGCACAATCTCGCCGCATCGCTCCCGTCCCGGCAGGAGCAGATGGCCTGGCTTCTTGCGCGCGAAAGTTACGGTGACGTCGGCTGTAAATGCCACGCCCAACACCTTGCCGCTGTCGCCGGAAACGCCCGAGGGCAGATCGACCGCGACAACCGGCAAACGCCGATCGGTGGCGACACCCACCGCCCTGGCGGCATCGCCGGACAGCGGCTTGGACAGCCCTGCCCCGTATAGCGCATCGACCACGATCGAGCCAGGTTCGGCCTCGAAGCCCGACAGCGGCCGGGGCGCGATCGGGCACTGTGCCGCGGCGAGTGCCGCGTCGCTTTGCGGCCTCGGCGCACCGGATGCCCAGACCGTGGTGGCGGCGCCGCTGCCGGCCAGGATGCGGGCGACGACATAGCCGTCGCCGCCATTGTTGCCAGGCCCGCACAACACATGGACATGTGTCGCCGAGGGGTAGCGCCTGAGAACTTCGCCCGCGACCGCTTCGCCGGCGCGGCGCATCAGGCCGATGCCGTCGATTGGGCCGGCGGCAATCGTCAGCCGGTCCGCCTCGCCCATTTCGGCGGAAGTAAGAAGTTCATCGCTCATGGATTGCCGATCCGCATTCGATCAAGCATTGTCCAGTTTTCGAGCCGAAGCAAACGGGAGGAGTTCATCATCAGCCGAGGCCATGTCGCCAGGAGTGTATCAAGGCGCAAAGATGCTCACTCAATGGGCGATTTGCCTAATTATTATGCGGATGCAAGGGCTGGCCTTGTGTAGGCTTCGGCAGATCATGCCGCATCCGATGCATCGAACGACGCGAATTTGCACCTCGGCACGACGTGACTTGGAAATCGTATGAAACCGCTTCGAATCCAGCTATCTGGCACAGTTCGTGCTTGATGGAGGCGCAAGCGGGGGTTCACAACCCGTTTTTTTGGCAGTGGAGGCCACTTTTTACATGAAAAAGATCGAAGCGATCATCAAGCCATTCAAGCTGGACGAAGTGAAGGAAGCGCTTCAGGAGGCCGGACTGCAAGGCATCACCGTGACCGAGGCCAAGGGCTTCGGACGTCAGAAAGGCCATACCGAACTCTACCGTGGCGCCGAATATGTCGTCGATTTCCTGCCCAAGGTGAAGATCGAGGTCGTGCTCGGCGACGATGCGGTCGAAGGCGCGATCGAAGCCATCCGCAAGGCGGCCCAGACCGGCCGTATCGGCGACGGCAAGATCTTCGTCTCCAATATCGAGGAAGTCGTGCGCATCCGCACCGGCGAAACCGGGATGGACGCGGTCTGACGCGGCCAGCCTTCCAAGAACGTCATCCATCAAAAAACGTCATCAAACAGGGATACATGACATGACGACAGCCAAAGACATCATGAAGCAGATCAAGGACAACGACGTGAAATTCGTCGACCTGCGCTTCACCGACCCGAAGGGCAAGCTGCAGCACGTGACGATGGATGTCGTCGAGGTCGAGGAAGACATGTTCGCCGACGGCGTCATGTTCGACGGCTCCTCGATCGCCGGCTGGAAGGCCATCAACGAGTCCGACATGGTGCTGATGCCCGATCCGGACACTGTCCACATGGATCCGTTCTTTGCCCAGTCGACCATGGTCATCCTGTGCGACATCCTCGATCCGGTCTCTGGCGAATCCTACAACCGCGACCCGCGCGGCACGGCCAAGAAGGCCGAAGCCTACATGAAGTCGGAAGGCATCGGCGACCAGATCTTCGTCGGCCCGGAAGCCGAGTTCTTCGTGTTCGATGACGTCAAGTACAAGGCCGACCCCTACAACACCGGCTTCAAGCTGGATTCGACCGAACTGCCGTCCAATGACGACACCGACTACGAGACCGGCAATCTCGGCCACCGTCCGCGCGTCAAGGGCGGCTATTTCCCGGTGCCGCCGATCGACAGCGCGCAGGACATGCGCTCGGAGATGCTGACCGTGCTCGCCGAAATGGGCGTGCGCGTCGAAAAGCACCACCACGAAGTCGCCGCCGCGCAGCACGAGCTCGGCATCAAGTTCGACACGCTGGTCCGTAACGCCGACAAGATGCTGATCTACAAGTATGTCGTGCACCAGGTCGCCAACGCCTATGGCAAGACGGCCACCTTCATGCCGAAGCCCATCTTCGGCGACAATGGCTCGGGCATGCACGTCCACCAGTCGATCTGGAAGGGCGGCAAGCCGACCTTCGCCGGCAATGAATATGCCGGCCTGTCGGAGAGCTGCCTGTTCTACATCGGCGGCATCATCAAGCACGCCAAGGCGATCAACGCGTTCACCAACCCGCTGACCAACTCCTACAAGCGTCTGGTGCCCGGCTATGAAGCGCCGGTGCTGCTCGCCTACTCGGCGCGCAACCGCTCGGCTTCCTGCCGCATTCCGTTCGGCTCGTCGCCGAAGGCCAAGCGCGTCGAGGTCCGCTTCCCCGATCCGGGCGCGAACCCCTACCTCGCCTTCGCCGCCATGCTGATGGCCGGCCTCGACGGCATCAAGAACAAGATCCACCCCGGTCAGCCGATGGACAAGGACCTCTATGACCTGCCGCCGAAGGAGCTGAAGAAGATCCCGACCGTCTGCGGTTCGCTGCGTGAAGCCCTCCAGAGCCTCGACAAGGACCGCGGCTTCCTGAAGGCCGGCGGCGTCTTCGACGACGACCAGATCGACAGCTACATCGAGCTGAAGATGGCCGAGGTGATGCGCTTCGAAATGACCCCGCATCCGGTCGAATACGACATGTACTATTCGGTGTAAAATCCCATACGGATGGCGTTAAAAAAGGCCCTTGAAGGATTTCCGCCTTCAAGGGCCTTTTGCTGTCGTCAATGCTTTGTCGACGGGCGCGCGTGTGGCCAGCCACGCAACCGCGAGCACTCTCTATTCCGTTCCAAAGGATCGATTGATGGCGTCGCTTGCCGGCTTCGTGGCCGCGGGCGGAAATCGCAAATGAAGGCTTGCCATTTCCAGCGCAATCGAACGCCAGGAGCGAGCGGCGCACTGCCTCAGGCTGCAATGCCCGCTCGTCCGGCGCCCCCGCCAATGCCGTCGTTCAAGAAACCCCGCCCCGTTCGAACAGCATCGCTTTGGCGTAACCCATGGCCAGGAATACGCATGCCGCAGCGTGATCTGTCAACGCTGCCTGACGAGGGCATGAATCGCGGATTTCGATGTATGAACAGAGGCTTATAGAGAGGTCGTTCGAGTACGGGTGAGCTGAAACAGGCCGTTTTCCGGGCTTTTTCGATAAAGTCGGAAACGCACGGCACCAGTGGAGCCGAAGGACGTCAATCAAAAGCCTCCCCGTCCGGTGAATTTGTTCGATCCTTTTCAGCCTGACTTTTTTTGGGTGTATTCCCTCCGCTGGGCCAGAACGGCAAAAGAGAACCCCGACCGAAGCCGGGGGTCTTGCAGGGACAGAATCGGAGGGTGACGCCTATCCGGCAAGTTCGTCGGGACCATGCAGATTCCAATCCGTTCGCCTGGCGAGCACCAGCACATAGTAGATCGCCGCCACGACCATGATCAGCAGTGTCGCGATCAGGCTCGGGCGTCCGAAGGCGGCGTCGAGAAGATTCTGGTAGGCGACATAGACCAGAGCCACGAAAGCCAGGATAGCCGGCACCGGAAACAGCGGCATGCGGTAGTGCCCGCCAGCCGTGCTGCCGTTGCGGCGCCCGACAAACACCGCCACGCACAGAAGCGCATAGATCACCACCAGCGACGTGCCGCTGACCACCAGCAGGAGGTTGATGTCGATGAAACAGGCGACCGCCGCTAGCACCGACACGACGATGGTGGCGATCCAGGGTGACGCGTAGCTGCCATGGACAGAGGCGACCGCGGCGTTGATGGGACCGAACCAGGTCTTGTCGCGGCCGGAGCTGAACAGCAGCCGCGCCGCCTGCAGGATGATGGCGATGACCGCGTTGAAGATGGCGACGGCGATGGCAAGGCTGATCAGCACCGTCAGCGCATGGCCGCCGCGCGCCTCGAGGAAGTACTCGATCTTCTGCGGTGCTGCGAGCAGGCCCGCCATATCCGGAGAGCCGAGCAGCACGGCGGTCAGCGGGATGAGTTCCGCAGCAACCGTGATCAACAGCGCCCAGACCACGACCTTGCCGATATTGCGCTTGGCGTCCTGCGTCTCCTCGCCGAAATAGGCAGCCGCGCCGTAGCCATTATAGGCAAAGAGCGAAACGGCGGTGGCCGCAAGGATGATTCCGGCCGACGCCGGTACCAGCGTGTTGGTGGCATCGAGCAATTGCGGCGAGGTGAACAGGCTCGACAGCGGCCGCTCGACATGGGCGAAGCCGAGACCGGTCAGGATCAGCAGCGCCAGCATCTCGATGCCAAGGAAGATGCCCGTGACGAAGGCGTTGAGCTTGATGCGCATGGCCGCGACCGTGCCAGCCAGCGCGATCGTCACCACACCGACCCATTGCGGGCTGAGGTTGGGAACGAGCACGCCGAGATAGGTACCGACGCCGAGCGCGATGACGGCGACGATCAGCACGATCGAGACGAACACCAGCACCAGCGTGACGAAGCCCCAGAAGCGGCCAAGCGTGCGGCCGATCATGGTGTATTCGCCGCCGGCCATCGGATAGGCCGATGACAATTCGGCGTAGACGAAGGCCATGAACAGCCCGATGACGGCGGCAATGACGAAACTCAGAAATGAGCCCGTGCCGGCCAATGCGATGACACCCGGCACGATGATGAACACCGAGGATGCCGGCGTCACCGCCGACAGCACGATCATCAGCGTGCCCAGCGCGTTGAGCGCCCGGTCCAGTCCCTTGGCGGCTGGCGCGGCCTTGTCGACCGGCCCTGTTGTTGCTTCGTTTGTAGACATCGTCCTCCCCTTTTTTTAATTAGATAAAAATTATCCTCCGGCTGCGGAACCTATCGATGGAGTCAGATATCGTCAACAAATATGGCGCAATGGTGCTTGCAAAATTTCTCACGCCAGTTTTAAACTGAATCAAATTCAGGAAACAGAAATGGGACGACCCAAAACCCAGACCGATCGCCGCCTCACCCTCGTCGCGGCGGCAGAATCGATGATCGCCAAGCGCGGCCTTGCCGGCGTCACGTTGCGCGACGTCGCCAATGAGGCGGGGATGAGTTCGAGCGCCCTGCTCTACTACTATCCCGGCCTCAAAGACCTGCTGGACGATGTGCAGCGCAAGGCTGTCGAGCGGTTCTGCACGCTGCGCGCGGCGTCGGTCGCCGAGATCGCCGATCCGCGGCTGCGGCTGAAGACGATGATCGAGAGCGGGCTGCCGACCGACGCGGACGACCAGCTCTGCCGGCTGCTGCTCGAGCTCGGCGCCTATTCGCGTTCGGATGCGAGCTATGCCGCCCGCCACATCACTTTGTTCGAGCGGCAGGTGTCGATCTATGTCGGCATCCTGGAAGCGGGTGCGGCCACCGGCATCTTCAAGCTGCAGGCGGCCAGCGAGACGATCGCACGCAGCCTGGTGGTACTCGAGGATGGCCTGGGGCTGCATCTGGTCAACGTCGTGCCGGCGGTCGATCAAGCTTCGGCGCTGGCCATCCTGACCAGCTACGCCGAGCTTGCGACCGGCTGCAGCCTTCGCTGAGCCGGCTTATTTCCACGGAGCGAACCCAAGCATGGATCAAGTGCCGACCCACACCACCACGCCAGCCGGCAAGGCGCGAGCCCGGGCGCTCACCATTCCCCTGCAAGGCACACCTGGCCCCGCCAATGCCATCACCGATGTCGCCGGCGTCCTGGTCGGTTATTCCACGATCATCAAGGGCGAAGGCGAGCTCAACCTTGGACACGGACCGGCGCGCACCGGCGTGACGGCCATCCTGCCGTTCGGCCATGACGGTATCGGCACTGCCTGCGCGGCCGGCTATCATTCCTTCAACGGCAATGGCGAGATGACCGGCGCGTCATGGATTGAGGAGGCCGGCAGCATCAGCCTGCCGATCCTGATCACCAACACCCATGCGGTCGGCCCCTGCCATCGCGGCGTCATCGACTGGGTGGCGCGCCACAAGCCCGATGTCGCCAACCAGTGGCTGCTGCCGGTCGTGGCGGAAACCTGGGACGGCTATCTCAACGACATCAACGGCTCGCATGTTACGGTCGACCACGCCATCGCCGCGATCGACAATGCGGCGAGCGGGCGCATCGAGGAAGGCTCGGTCGGCGGCGGCACCGGCATGAACTGCTATGCCTTCAAGGGCGGCTCCGGCACGGCCTCGCGGATCGTCGACTACGGCCATCGCTCCTACACGGTCGGCGTCTTCCTGCAAGCCAATTTCGGTTCGCGTCGCGAACTCACCATCGCCGGCGTGCCGCTTGGGCATGCGCTTGCGGATGACAATCCGATGGAGTCCTACTTCAGCGGTGGCCCAACCGGCGCCGGCTCCTGCATCGGCATCGTCGCCACCGATGCACCGCTTCTGCCCGGCCAATGCAAGGCGCTGGCCCGGCGCATGCCGCTCGGCCTAGCGCGAACGGGCACCACCGGCTCGCATTTCTCCGGCGACATTTTTCTCGCCTTCTCGACCGCCAACCGGGATGCGCTGAACGGCCGCTTTCCAAAAGGACCGCCCGGCGATGAGAGCTACAGCCACATGGACTTCATCCCATGGGGCCGCATGGACGATTTCTATGCAGCCGTCGTACAGGCGACCGAGGAGGCGGTGCTGAATGCGCTGATCGCCAACGATGACATGACCGGCCGCGACGGCAATCGCAGCCCTGCTTTGCCCCATGCCAAAGTGCTGGCGGCGCTGAAGGCGCGCGGGACTGTCGCCGGCTGAGAACGGCAGACCCACCCGCGCCCCGCAAACACGAAAAAGCCCTGGCGTTTCCGCCAGGGCTTTTTGTTGCAGAGCTTAGGCCGCGGCGAAGACCTTGCGATCCGCGCCGAGAAAACAATCAAGCGGCGGCCGAGACCTTCGCATCGGTCGCAACCTGCGAGATCGTCTTCAGCACCTGAGAAGCGATCTGGTAGGGGTCGCCCTGGGAATTCGGACGACGGTCTTCCAGATAGCCCTTGTAATCATTCTTGACGAAGGAGTGCGGCACGCGGATCGACGCGCCACGGTCGGCGACGCCATAGCTGAACTTGTTCCACGGCGCGGTCTCGTGCTTGCCGGTCAGGCGCTTGTCGTTGTCCGGACCGTAGACGGCGATGTGGTCCATCAGGTTCTTGTCGAACTGCGCCATCAGGGCCTCGAAATAGGCCTTGCCGCCGACTTCGCGCATGAACTTGGTCGAGAAATTGCAGTGCATGCCCGAGCCGTTCCAGTCGGTATCGCCGAGCGGCTTGCAGTGGAACTCGATGTCGATGCCGTATGTCTCGGTCAGACGCAGGAGAAGGTAGCGCGCCATCCAGATCTGGTCGGCGGCCTTCTTGGAACCCTTGCCGAAAATCTGGAATTCCCACTGGCCCTTGGCCACTTCGGCGTTGATGCCTTCATGGTTGATGCCGGCCGCAAGGCACTGGTCGAGATGCTCTTCGACGATCTTGCGCGCGACGTCGCCGACGTTCTTGTAGCCGACGCCGGTGTAGTACGGGCCCTGCGGTGCGGGATAACCGCTCTCCGGGAAGCCGAGCGGACGACCGTCCTTGTAGAAGAAATATTCCTGCTCGAAGCCGAACCAGGCGTCCTCGTCGTCGAGGATGGTCGCGCGGCTGTTCGATTCATGCGGCGTGACGCCATCGGGCATCATGACCTCGCACATGACGAGAATGCCGTTGGTGCGCGCCGGATCCGGGTAAAGCGCAACCGGCTTCAACACGCAATCGGAGCTGCGGCCTTCGGCCTGCATGGTCGAGGAACCGTCAAAGCCCCACAGCGGCAGCTGTTCGAGCGTCGGGAATTCGGCGAATTCCTTGATCTGCGTCTTGCCGCGAAGGTTGGGAACCGGGGTGTAACCATCGAGCCAAATGTACTCGAGCTTGTATTTCGTCATTCTAGCCTCTCGTTGCTTGTTCACCGAACACCAAACGGCGTCGACACGTGTCTGCCGTCGGCAGCCGGCGCTGCCGATCCCTAAAATGCAATTCATGTGCCACTCCGACTTCGGCGGGTGCGGCAAAATGGCAGGGATATCGCGTCGGATTTGCTGAGCCGCCTCATCACTGGGCTCATATCAGTCAAACTAGATTTATGCATAAATATTAGGCAATTACTGATCTTTTCGTAGGCATATTGCCTAAATGAATCGCAGGACCTATCTTGTGGGAAAGCTGAATCGACAAGCTCCTGAAAAAGAAAGGAGACCGCCCATGGAAATCGCCTCTTCCCGTCCATCGGCAAAAATTCTGATGTTCCCTCTGGCAGCGCGCAAATCTGCCTCAAATTTAGGCGCAAAGGCGAAATTCGCGGCAGAGATCGCCTCGTTGCGCTACACGCACGCCGATTTTGACGGCTGGTATCACGAAGCGGCCATCGAGGAAGAAGATCAGCCAAAGAGCTGATCCGCTCCTTCGGAGTCTCAGACATGAAAAGCCCGGCGTGAACGATCACGCCGGGCTTTCTGTCAGCCGATGACGGCTAGGCTAGTCCTTGCCGTGCAAGTCGGTGCCAAGCGTGTCCTTGACGAAGATCATGCCGATAACCAGCGTCATCGCCGCGATCACCACCGGATACCACAGACCATAGTAGATATCGCCCTTGTAGGCGCTGAGCGCGAAGACTGTTGCCGGCAACAGACCGCCGAACCAGCCATTGCCGATATGATAGGGCAGCGACATGCCGGTGTAACGAATGCGGGTCGGGAACATCTCGACCAGGATCGCCGCGATCGGCCCGTAAACCATGGTCACGAACAGGACCAGGATGAACAGAATGCCGATCGTCATAGGCCAGTTCACGGCTGCCGGATCGGCGAACATGGCGAAGGCACCACCGCCCGGTATGTTGTAGACGGTGACCTCTGGCGCGCCGGCGGCCTCCTCTGACGTCACCAACTTGTCCTTGACCGCCTGATCGGTCGGCACCGCGGCTTTTTCGCCGCCGCGAATGGCAGCGGCGTCGAGCTTGAGTTCAGGATTGGCCGCGATGAAGGCGTCGAGCTTCTGGTCCGCTACCTTGATCGCCGCACGCTTCAGCGGATACCCGCCGTCCCGCAGCGACATGTTGACGGCCTTGGCGAAGGCGGCGTCCTTGGCCTTGGCCTGATCGCCAGCGGCGACCGCGTCGTAGGACGGCACGGTCTCGTTGCCGATCTTGACCGTAGCCGCCGTTCCGGCCGCCGCCGTCGGCACCACGTCATAGGGAACCGAGTTCTTGGTCAGGAACGAAGTCGCGATGTCGCATGACGTCGTGAACTTGGCGGTGCCGACCGGGTTGAACTGGAACTTGCAGTCGCCGGGTGCGGCCGTGACCGTTGCCCTTGTACTCTGCTGCGCCTTGGCGAGTGCCGGATTGGCGGCCCAGGTCAATGCCTTGAACAGCGGGAAGGTGCAGACGATGGCGAGCGCAAGGCCAGCCATGATGATCGGCTTGCGGCCGATCTTGTCGGAGAGCCAGCCGAACACGACGAAGAAGATCGAGCCAAGTGCCAGCGCGATCGCGATCATGATGTTGACCGACTGCGCATCGACCTTCAGCACGTTCTGCAGGAAGAACAGCGCATAGAACTGGCCATTGTACCAGACCACGGCCTGGCCAGCAGTGAGGCCAAGCAGCGCCAGCAGGGCAATCTTGGCATTCTTCCACTGACCGAAGGCTTCCGAAAGCGGTGCCTTCGAGCCCTTACCTTCGTCCTTCATCTTCTGGAAGGTCGGAGACTCCGAGAGAGACAGTCGAATCCAGATCGAGACGGCGAGCAGCACAAAGGAAACGATAAACGGAATACGCCAGCCCCAAGCGGCGTAGGTTTCCTTGCTCAGGGAGCTCTGAACAGTCAGAATGACGATCAGCGACAGGAACAGGCCAAGTGTCGCCGTCGTCTGGATCCAAGACGTGTAGAAACCGCGACGGTCGTCAGGCGCGTGCTCAGCGACATAGGTCGCCGCACCGCCATATTCGCCGCCGAGGGCCAGGCCCTGCAACATGCGCAGCGCGATCAGGATCACCGGAGCCGCGATACCCAAGGTGGCATAACCGGGCAGCAAGCCGACCAGGAAGGTCGACAGACCCATGATCGTCATGGTGACGAGGAAGGTATATTTGCGGCCGACGAGGTCACCGATACGGCCAAACACCAGGGCGCCGAACGGGCGGACGAGAAAACCGGCGGCGAAGGCCAGCAGCGCGAAGATGTTGCGCGTCGCCTCCGGGATGGTCGGGCTGAAAAAGGTCGAGCCGATGAAGGCCGCCAATGAACCGTAGAGATAGAAATCGTACCATTCGAAAACGGTGCCGAGCGAGGAAGCGAAGATGACCTTCTTCTCTTCCCGCGTCATGCTGCGGCTCGTTCTGCCGGCAGTCGATGCCATTGCCATAGAGTTGTCCTCCCGTGAGACCCTGTCCTCGATGCCGGGCGCCAATGTCTGCGCTCTCCTCGGAACGCAGACTCGGAAATGCCGGGCCATCACGGGAAAAATGACAGAAAGCGCCCGCCGACGGCAGAGCGACGATGGGATTATGACTTTGGTATTAGGTGCGCTGCGGCAATCGCCGCAGGGTCAACCCTTGAGCGCTTCGAGAAGGCTGACGGCAGCCATCATGTCGCGTTTGCGGGCGGCGCGGCGCGCGACCGCTTCGGCGTCCTGCCCCCAATGCTCGATCTGCCAGTCCTCGTCGACATGGCCGGCGGCCCAGGCAGCCTCGGCGTCGAGTTCGCCGAAATCGACGGCCAGCGCCAGCAGCGCCGAACCGGTCAGCGAGGTCATCAGGTGGATTGCGGCCAGCCGCAGCGGCTCGGCGCGCTGGTTGAGATGGCTGCCCAGCACGGCGATCGTCTCGCGCGGCTGCTCGACATGGATGACCCCCTCGGCAAGGTTGAAGCGAGCCGCCAATGCAGTGCGCGCCCAATCGATGACCGGATCCCACTGCTCGTTCTGCCGTTCGACCAGCCCTTGGGGGGCGTCGGCGCGGTAACAGAGCAGATCCGATGAGGCAAAACGCAGTATGTCTTCCAGCACCGCCTGCGGATCGCTGGCAACGCCGTCGATGGCGGTGTTGACCAGGCGCATCACCGGCATCGTCACCGGATTGATCGTCTCGCCCTGTTCCGCGAATTCGTCGGCAACAAGCGCTGCCGCCGCCTCGGTCGGCAACGCCAGCAGCGCCTTGCCCGGCGTGCGCACCGGCCTGCCGTCGAGATGCACGGCGAAACCTGCCTCTATCGGCGCAACCGAAGCGGTTTTGTAGAAGCGCTTGGGCAGCGGTGTCTTCATCTGGATCTGGGCGCGACGCACCGGATCCGGATCGGAAAGATACTTGCCCGCTTCGAGGTCGTTGAGGATGTCACGCATGAAAAGTCTCTCTCACACCGGGGTCAGCTTGCGTGCCGGCCGGTTGACGATGATCAGGCCCGCCGCAATCAAGCCAAGCGCCAGAAAAATGCGAATGGTCAGCGGCTCGTTCAAGATGATCGCGCCACACAAGACACCGAAAACCGGCGACAGGAAGGTGAAGCTGGACAGGCCGGAGGCCGGATAGCGGCGTAGCAGCCAGAACCACAGGACATAGGTGAAGGCGACGATATAGATTGCCTGGAAAAGCAGCGCCAAAGTCGGCAACAAGGAGGGGTCGCGCACCGGCGGACCAGCGAGAGGCAGCACCAATATGCCGACGATCGCGGCGCCGGCGAGTTGATAGAGCAGCAGCTTCTCGGCGCTCGCCTCGACCAGTTTCGACCGTTTGATGAGGATGTTGGTCAAAGCCCAGAAAAACCCCGAGCCGAGACTGAGCAGATCGCCGAACAGCATGTCCCCGCCGCTGCCAAGCTTGTCGGAAAAGACGGCGGTGAGGCCGGCAAAAGCCAGCAGCAGGCCGAGGAACTTGCGCATGGTGATCTGTTCGCCAAGCAGGAAGTGACCGCCAATTAGCATCCAGAACGGCATTGAGTTGACCAGCAGCGTGTTGCGGGCAACCGTCGTATGCTCCAGTCCGACATAGAGGCAGAGGAACTCGATGCCGAAAAGCACGCCCACGGCAATGCCGGCAAGCAATGTGCCATCACGCCCGAACAGAGTGATGCCACGCCAGCGGCACCAGAGGAAGACGCAGAAGCCGCCGATGATCGAGCGCGCGATCGACAGGAAGACGGGGTCGTAGCCGGCATAGGAGATTTTGGCGGCGACGTAGTTCAGGCCCCAGGAAAAGGTCAGGCCGACCATGATGGCGGCGGCGGCCATGTCGACTGTGTCGCGCCGATCGAGCGCGTCGGTGGCGCCGCTCAAGATCAATCCTCCGCGCTGGCGTCGTCGAAGCCGATCAGGTTCCAGCTCTGGCGCATATGCGGCGGCATCGGCGCGGTGACGTCGATGACCCCCTTGTCGGGATGGGGAATGATGATGCGGCGCGCATGTAGATGCAGGCGGTTCTGGATGCCGCCGGGAAAATCCCAGTTGGTGTCGGCCTCGAAATATTTCGGGTCGCCGATGATCGGGCAGCCGATGTAGGCGGCATGGACGCGAAGCTGGTGGGTGCGGCCCGTATAAGGCTCCATCTCCAGCCAGGTCATGGTCTGCGCCGCCTGCTCGATGATGCGGTAGTAGGACACGGCGTGGTCGGCGCCTTTTTCTCCATGCGCGGCGACCCGGACACGGTCGCCATCCTCGGTCGGCTCCTTGATCAGCCAGGTCGAGATCTTGTCCTCGCGCTTCGGCGGCACGCCTTTGACCAGCGCCCAGTAGGTCTTCTTCGTTTCGCGGGCACGGAACGCTTCCGACAGCTTCATGGCGGCCAGTCTCGTGCGGGCGACGACCAGCACGCCCGACGTGTCGCGGTCGAGCCGGTGGACCAGCCGCGGCTTCTCGCCCTTCTGGTTGCGCCAGGCTTCCAGCATGTCGTCGACATTGCGGGTGACGCCCGAACCGCCCTGCACCGCCAGGCCCGCCGGCTTGTTGAAGACGAAAACCTTCGGATCCTCATGGATCAGCATTTTCGCCAGGACATCGGCGTCGCCCTGGTTGCGGATCGAATGGCCGGTCAGCGCGCTCTCGCCCTTCTTGTCGACCTCGAGTGGCGGGATACGCACCACCTGGCCAGGCTCGACGCGGCTGTCGGCCTTGACGCGACCGCCATCGACGCGGATCTGGCCGGAGCGCAGCAGCTTCTGCAAATGGGCGAAACCCAGGCCCGGGAAATGCGTCTTGAACCAGCGATCGAGCCGCATGCCCGCCTCGCCGGCCTCCACCGTGATCTGTTCAACGCCTGCCATTTTTTCTTCGCTTATCCGTTTCCAAAGCAGGGCTCGGCCTGCGCTTGGCGCGGCATAGCATTAAGGCAGGCTTCTTGCGAGCCAAAGACCCAAAAACAGGGCGATGATCGCGCCAATGACGCTGGCCAGCGCATATCCAAACGCCGGCAGGGTGGCTCCCCGTTCCCACAGCGTCGCGAAATCGAGCGAAAAGGCGGAAAAAGTCGTGAAGCCGCCAAAGATTCCGGTGGCGACGAACAGCCTGACTTCGTTCGACCCGCCGCGGCGCGCCAGGGTGGCGATGAACAGGCCCATGGCAAAGGAGCCGACGATGTTGATGACCATCGTACCCCAGGGATAGTTGGGACCGACAAGACGCAGCGCGCCCATATTGGTGAGATGGCGAATGCCGGCGCCGATGCCGCCGCCGACGACCACGAGAAGCAGATTGAACATCGTGGTCTACTGCCCCTGCAAGGGTGATGGCGTCAATCCCTTCTCCTTCGTCGTCACCATTCAGGCGCAGTCCAGTCCGGATACTTCTTCCTGAATTCAACATAGAGGGCATCAACCTCGGCTTTGCTGACCGGGCGTACCTGTTCGTAGAGATAACCGGCGACACCGCCGGACAATCGGTACTGCGCAAGGCGCCTGTATGCGGCGCCGATACCCTTGCCTTCGAGAATATACTGGTTCGGGATCGTGACGCAGATCTGCGCGCCCGGCTGCAGATGAGTAACCGGCCGGTCAGTCACGACAACATATCTGGATTTCAAAGCGTCCGGTCTGAACCGATCGCGACTGTCCACCTGGCAAATCCATCCGACATGGGCAACCAGGTCCCGCTTCATGCCGAACAACAGGGCGTCGCTCATCACAGGACCCGACGCAAATACCGAAAAACGGTCCTCCGGTCCCATTCTGGCGACGAGATCATCGATCAGGCGCCTGTATTCTGGGAGATTGTCGAGGCGAAGAGGGAGCGTGGCTTCCCTGGCGAAGACGAAGCCAACCGGGGACAACACCTGACGGCCGGTAGGAAAAAACGCGCCCAAAAAAGCAAATCCGGCGACAATGGCGATGGCGGTGGTCGGCCAACGTGACTTCAGTCCCGGCACGGCGACGATCGAAACGATCGCCTGGGCATAGGCGGGAAAAAGCCAAAGAAACATCGGCAGGGAATGATGCCGTTCCGGGTCCTGCGTCCGGGTGAAAGCCAAGAAGGTGAGCACCGAGGCCATGGCACAGAACAGGGCAAATCTGTTGCGGCGCACAACCGAGATGTAGAGGCCCACTAAAATCAACGCCCAGTTCAGATAGCTGAGCCGGGATCCGACGTCGCCGAGCTGGGTGACAAAGGTCGTCTTGTATCCGCTGTAGAGGTCGGCGTAGCTGGTTTGCAGAATCTTGGCGATCAATGGCAGCTGGAAGTTCAACGCCGTCGCGGCAATAAGGAAGATCGCACACGCGCCGCCCAGAGCCGCGTTGCGGAAGGCCGGCAAATCCCGCCCCCTGGCGATCTGCAGCAAACCCAGGAATGCCGCGGAAACGGTGATCCCTATGTCTGCATAGGCGTACCAGCGGCGCAGCATGAACGCCAACCACAGGCAGGCGCCGACGGATATTCCGCTTATCACCGGTTCGCGGGTCAGGAACCTGGATTTCCAGAGAAAATAGGTTGCCGCGGTCAAGGCGAGACAGCCGGCAACGTCAGGCATTCCCCGAAGCGTCGGCGCCCAGAACGGCGTGTACAGGAAGGCCGCGATCCAGACGGCGATCCAACTCCGGGACGGCGCCTCGGAGACCGCCTCCTGATAGCTTATTCTGCCTATCAAAAGAATCGCCGGGACCAGGTAGACCGCGACTATCCCGGCAACGAAGGAAAGCCTTGAACCGCCGAAAACAAGGTGAAACGGCATCAGGGGCACCAGGATCGCCACGCCGTAATCTTCCGTCGCGATGGAGGTGCCCAATTGGGTCAGCCATTCGAAAGGGCTCTCGACCAGCAGTGCGCCCTGCTGGTTGAACATGTTGAAATAGGCCGCGAAGTCCCAATAGTAGACGGACTCTTCGAGATTTATGTACGCGGCGCTGAGGGCAATCCCAAGCAACAAGGTGCATAGGTAGGTACCCGTCCAGAATCCGAAGATTTTGTTCTTTGTCACTTGAGGCCGCCAAAGAAGGACAAGGAAGGAAGAGACAGAACTACGAGACCAAAGCCGGAGCCATCCCCGACACTGTCAGGAGCCGCTCCGGCGAATCTTGTGACAAGATTCATATAATGAATTGTTGAGAGCCCAAATGGGCCGGCGCTTGAACGAGCACCTCGCAAGCAGGGAGAATGTCTTAAAGGCTGGCCACGAAGCAGCCGGCGGAGATGCTTGCTTGCAACCGCCGCCGGCGTTGACGGTTTCTCAGTTCAGGTGGTTTCGACCTTCTTCGGCTTGGTCGATCCGATCATCTTCCAGTTCTTGTAGAACATCGAATTGATGCGCTCGACGCTGACGGAGACGACAGCGAGCATGCCGGCAATCAGTCTTGGGAACGGGGACGGCCTGACGATGTCCATGAACACGCAGTAACGGCGGCCGTCATATTCGTTGACCGAACGGTGCAGCAGCGTGTCGTCGAAAATGAACTGCGGATTGTCGTACCAGTAGTTCTTGACGTTGCCGCATTCGACGAAGATTTCCGCTTTCACCGGGATCAGATTGTAAAGGATGCGCAGGCTGAGCCGCAGCGGGCCGAAATGCCAGGAGGTCGATTCGCGCTTGCTGAAGACCGAAACGGCTATGGTCTTGATGTATTTGAAATCCTTGTTGAACTCGGCGACGTTGTCGATCCGGTGCTTGCCGTACCACTGGTAGACATACATTCCGCGCCGGCCGGCGCCGAAATTGGCGTCGATGTCGGCTATGATCTCGTCCTTGCGCGCCTTGAAGATGTCCAGAACCTCATTGACCTCGCGCTGATAATCCTCCGGAAACTGCTCCAGCTTCCACACGCCGGGATTGCGGTAGCAGAGCAGATCGACCAGCAGGTTGAACGGCGACAAGAGCCAGGTGAACAGGCCGTTGCCGAGGAAGTAGCCGGAGAACAGCGCCAGATCCTTCCTGTCGTTGCGCAGCACGTCGATCAGGCCGCAGACGATGAAGATCGTCGTCAGAATTGGGATGAAGTAGAAGCCAAGGGCAAGAAGCGGGATGGCGATGGCGAATTTGCGAAGGGATTTGCGAAGGGTTTTTGTCATTTTTCCACGCGCGTAGCGCGATCCTGTTGCGAATGAGTGTGCCAAATCTCGGCAACGACCACCGCCCGGCCGTGCGCCTTGATAAGGTTTTTTGGGTCGCCGCACAACGCCACGACATCGTGGCCTGGCAGTTGCCTGGTGGAATCTGCCAGCCTTCGGTCAATGCACCGCTGGCAAGCCGAGCTCGTCCCATTTCTCCCTGGCCACGGGATCGCCGACCAGGAACTCAAAGCCGACGACGCTTCCGCCGTCTCGTGTGAGCTGGCATTTGAACTTCAGACCATACCAGTTTTTGCGACTGCGGAAAGCCGCAACCGTCCGCGGCGATCGTGGTGCCGCTGATCTTCTCCTCGGCCGTCGCATAAGGCACGACGCGTTCCGGCTGAAAGTCCGCGCGCCATCGCCGGATCTGGTCCATGGCCTCGAGATTGCACAATTGCACCATGCGTTCGTCGGAGGCGAAGGTCGCGAGATCGGCGCGCGCTTGCCGGATGCGCGGATCGGCGAGCGTCTTGGCCGACAGCATTTCGGTCGGTCGAATCATGGCCGGCGCGGCAGGCGCAGTAGATCGAGGAGCGCTTGGTGTTGGTGCGGGCGCTTTTGCCTCTGGCGCTGAGGGGGATGCTGGCGCCGGCGATGGTCTTGTCGAGGCCTCGAACTGCTGCGGCGTCAGAATGTCGACCGACACCCGTTCCTCTTCCAGCCGCTTCGGCGGCTTCGGCAGCGGCACGAGCGCCAGCGTGGCGGCCAGCAGCGCGTGGAGAGCAACCGAGGTTGAGATGCTCCATGGCGAGGCCTCGCTTCGAAGCGTGACGACCACCGGGCCGCGCAAATCGGCTATTCCCGTTCCTTGCGCAGCTTCGCCCAATAGTCGAGCCGCTTCCTGATGTCGCGCTCGAAACCACGTTCGGGCGGATCGTAGAAGGTCTGGCGGCCCATCTTCTCCGGAAAATAGTCCTGGCCCGAAAAGGCGTCCGGCTCATCATGATCGTAGCGATAGCCCGCGCCGTAATCCACTTCCTTCATCAGCTTGGTCGGCGCGTTGAGGATATGCTTCGGCGGCAGCAGCGAGCCATGCTGCTTTGCCGCCTGCGTGGCCGCCTTGAAGGCGGTGTAGACGGCATTGGATTTGGGCGCGGTGGCGAGATAGACGGTGGCCTCGGCAAAGGCGAGCTCGCCTTCCGGAGAGCCCAGATAGTCGTAGGCGTCCTTGGCGGCATTGGCGATGACCAGCGCCTGCGGATCGGCTAGGCCGATGTCTTCCATCGCCATGCGCACCAGCCGGCGGCCGAGATAGAGCGGATCCTCGCCGGCATCGAACATGCGCGCGAGATAGTAGAGTGCGGCATCGGGATCGGAACCGCGCACCGATTTGTGCAGCGCCGAGATCAGATTGTAGTGCCCGTCCTGGCCCTTGTCGTAGATCGGCGCCCGGCGCTGGACGATGCGCTGCAACCCTTCGGGATCGAATATCTCGCCAGGTTTGGCGGCGCGCCAGACTTCCTCGGCGAGCGTCAGCGATGCGCGGCCGTCGCCGTCGCTCATGCGGATCAGCATTGCCCGCCCCTCGTCGTCAAGCGGAAGCGCCCTGCCCTCCGTCTCCTCCGCCCGCACCATCAGCTTGGCGATGCTCTCCTCGCCGAGCGAATGGAAAACCATGACGCGCGCGCGCGACAACAGAGCCGCGTTGAGCTCGAAGGACGGGTTTTCGGTCGTGGCGCCGACCAGGACGACCGTCCCATCCTCCATGACAGGGAGGAAGGAATCCTGCTGGGCGCGGTTGAAGCGATGGATCTCGTCGACGAAAAGCAGCGTCTGGCGGCCATTGGCGCGGCGCAGCTTGGCTGTCTCGAACACTTTCTTCAGGTCGGCGACGCCGGAAAACACCGCCGAAATCTGCTCGAAGGCAAGGCTGGTCTCGCCGGCGAGCAGCCTTGCCACCGTGGTCTTACCGGTGCCTGGCGGCCCCCAGAAGATCATCGAGCCGAGTGAGCCCGAGCCGATCAACCGGGTCAGCGCGCCATCGGGGCCGGTCAGATGCTCCTGGCCGACGACCTCGCCAAGGTTTTTCGGCCGCAGCCTGTCGGCCAGCGGCCGCCCAGGCGGCGCCTTTTCCGGTTCATCGACGCTGAACAGATCGGCCATGCAATTCTTTTGGTTTGGAGCACGATCCCTTCAGATCGAACTCAGTAACGCAACACCTGGCGCAGTATCTGCCCGCCGCGCTCGACGGTAAAGCGCCACCAACGCGTATCCTGCTGGGCTACCTGCGCCAGCGTCGCGGCGGTATCGATGGTGGTGCCGTTGACCTCGCGCACGATGTCGCCCGGCTGGAAGCCGAAATCGGCGGCCGGCGAGTCGCGGTTGACATCGATCACCGTCACGCCCTTGAGATCGGTGCGCAAGCCAAGCTTCTGGGCAAGGCGCGGCGACAGTTCCGCGACCTTGGCGCCCGAGAACGGGCTGCGGCCATGCAGCGTCACTTCCGAAGCTTTCGCACCTTCCGGCGCGCGCTCCAGCGCGATGTCCATGGCTGCCTGCTTGCCCTTGGTCAGGATCGCGAAGTTCGCCTTGGTGCCGATCGACAGCGTCGCCATGCGGTAGTCCAGCGCCTCGATGCTCTCGACGGGCTTGCCGTTGATCTGCAGCACGACATCGCCCGCCTTCAGCCCGGCCTTGCCGGCGGGTCCCGTGGCGTCGACCGAAGAGACCAGCGCGCCGGTCGGCTTTTCCATGCCGAGCGATTCGGCGATCTGCGGCGTAACCGCCTCGAACTCGGCGCCGATATAGGGACGTTCGAAGAAGTCGAGGCCGGCCTTGGCGGCGTCGGCGAAAGCCCGCACCATGTTGGCGGGAATGGCGAAGCCGATGCCGATCGAGCCGCCGCTGCGGCTGTAGATGGCGGTGTTGATGCCGACCAGCTGGCCGCCCATGTTGATCAGCGCGCCGCCGGAATTGCCGGGATTGATCGCCGCGTCGGTCTGGATGAAATAGCCCGAATCCGAGACGCCGATATGGCTGCGGGCAAGTGCCGAGACGATGCCGCTGGTGGTGGTCTGGCCGACGCCGAAGGGGTTGCCGATGGCCAGCACCAGGTCGCCGACCTCGAGCGCGTCGGAATCGCCGATGGCGATGACCGGGAACGGCTTGTCGGATTCGATCTTGAGCACTGCGAGATCCAGCGTCTCGTCCTTGAGCATCACCTTCGAGGTGAATTCGCGGCCGTCGGCGGTCGCCACCTTGACCTCGTCGGCATCCTTGATGACGTGGAAATTGGTGACGATGACACCGCTCGGATCGACAAGCACGCCCGAGCCGAGCGAGGACTGCGCGCGCGGCTGGGCGCGGCCGAAAAACTCCTCGAAGAACGGATCGCCTTCGAAAGGCGATGTGACCTTGGCCGTCTGCGAGGCATAGACGTTGACCACGGCCGGCGCCGTCTGCTTGACCAGCGGCGCGAAGGAAAGCTGCACCTCCTCACGACCGAATGGCACGCGCTTGTCTGGCCCCGAGGTGGCATTCTCGCCTTCGACGCCATGCAGCAGATCGGTCAGCACGTCGGACAGGCCCGGATCGGCGGGCTTTGCCGCGTCTTCGGCCAGCGCCTGCCGGACTGCCGGTGCGGCTGCGAACACCATGAAGGCGCAGAGCAGGACAAGGGACAGTCTTTTGGCGCGCATTCGCGAATCCTCCTGGGAAGTTCGGGCGCATTGTCCCGACGATTGTGCAAAATGAAAGGCTAAGCCGCTGAAATCCGATTATTTTCGCGCCGGCAAATCGTTTAAGGCGGGCCCTGGCACGCGTAGGGCATGAAAAAGGGGCCCGCAGGCCCCTTCAATTCATTCTGGAAAGACGTGGCCTTATGCGGCCGCGGCTTCCGCGTCGGTGCCTTCGGCTTCGAGGCGGGCGCGGTCGCCGGCGCCCTTGGCCGAGGTGTCGCGATCGACGAACTCGATGACGGCCATCGCGGCGTTGTCGCCATGACGGAAGCCAGCCTTCATGATGCGCAGATAGCCGCCGTTGCGGGTGGCGTAGCGCGGGGCGATGGTGTCGAACAGGCGCTTGACGACGCCTTCATTGCCGATCTGAGCGATCACCTGGCGGCGGGCGTGCAGGTCGCCGCGCTTGCCGAGCGTCACCAGCTTCTCGACGATCGGACGCAGGTCCTTCGCCTTCGGCAGGGTGGTGACGATCTGCTCGTGCTCGAGCAGCGACACGGCGAGGTTGGCGAACATCGACTTGCGATGGCTAATGCTTCGGGCGAAGCGACGGCCTTTGAAACCGTGGCGCATGGCTCTTTTCCTTCTTCAGTTGTTCAAGAGGCCAAGGCCTCTGATGGTTTTCCGCATGACCGTCGGATCGGGCGGCCCACGCCGCCGATCCTTGGAATTCATGCTCAATATTGGTCTTCGTAACGCTTGGCGAGGTCTTCGATGTTTTCCGGCGGCCAGTCCGGCACTTCCATGCCGAGGTGCAGGCCCATCGCCGCCAAGACTTCCTTGATCTCGTTCAGCGACTTGCGGCCGAAGTTCGGAGTGCGCAGCATCTCGGCTTCGGTCTTCTGGATGAGATCGCCGATGTAGACGATGTTGTCGTTCTTCAGGCAGTTGGCCGAACGCACCGAAAGCTCAAGTTCGTCGACCTTCTTGAGCAGCGCCGGGTTGAAGGCGAGCTCGGTGACGGCTTCGGCGGCGACTTCCTTCTGCGGCTCGTCGAAATTGACGAACAGGCCAAGCTGGTCCTGCAGGATGCGGGCGGCGAAAGCCACCGCGTCCTCGCCTGAGATCGAACCGTCGGTCTCGATGGTCATGGTCAGCTTGTCATAGTCGAGAACCTGGCCCTCGCGGGTGTTCTCGACCTTGTAGGAGACCTTCTTGACCGGCGAATAGAGGCTGTCGACCGGGATCAGGCCGATCGGCGCGTCCTCGGCGCGGTTGCGCTCGGCCGGCACGTAGCCCTTGCCGGTGTCGACGGTGAATTCCATGCGGATTTCAGCGCCTTCGTCCAGCGTGCAGATGACGTGGTCGGGGTTGAGGATCTCTACGTCGCCAACCGTCTGGATGTCGCCGGCGAGAACCGCACCCGGTCCCTGCTTGCGCACGACCATGCGCTTGGGGCCATCGCCTTCCATGCGGATGGCGATTTCCTTGATGTTCAAGACGATGTCGGTCACGTCCTCGCGCACGCCGGCGATGGACGAGAATTCATGCAGAACGCCGTCGATCTGCACGGCGGTGACGGCCGCACCGCGCAGCGAAGACAGAAGCACGCGCCGCAGCGCGTTGCCGAGCGTGAGGCCAAAGCCACGCTCGAGCGGCTCGGCGACCAGCGTGGTCAGCGTCTTCTTCTTCGACGAGAACTCGATCTTGTTCGGCTTGATCAGTTCCTGCCAATTTTTCTGGATCATGATGCTTTCCTTCCGTTGACCCGCCACCATCCAATCGTGGCGGGCGACCTGGAATACCGCGGAGGAACGCCCCTGTGGGCGTTCGCGCGGCGTTCGGTAATTTCTTAGACGCGGCGCTTCTTGCGCGGGCGGCAGCCATTGTGCGGGATCGGCGTCACGTCACGGATCGAAGTGATGGTGAAGCCGGCCGCCTGCAGGGCACGCAACGCCGATTCACGACCGGAGCCCGGTCCGCAGACCTCGACTTCGAGCATGCGCATGCCGTGTTCCTGGGCCTTCTTGGCGACGTCCTCGGCAGCCATCTGGGCAGCGAACGGGGTCGACTTGCGCGAACCCTTGAAGCCCTGGGCACCGGCCGACGACCAGGCAATCGAATTGCCCTGCGCGTCGGTGATGGTGATCATCGTGTTGTTGAAGGTCGAATTGACGTGGGCAACGCCCGACGAGATATTCTTGCGTTCGCGACGGCGAACACGAGCGGCTTCCTTGGCCATGGTATTCCTTTCAGTTGATCTCTACACCGCCGTAATGCCAGCGGCTCCACCTAGGAGAAGGCAGTAGGGAGATATGGCAGTAGGGCAGTATGTCTGCCGTTCCTATTGCCTTAACTGCCCTACCCCCTTACTGCCCTAAATTACTTCTTCTTGCCGGCGATCGACTTGGCCGGGCCCTTGCGGGTGCGTGCATTGGTGTGCGTGCGCTGGCCGCGGACCGGCAGCGAACGACGGTGACGCAGGCCGCGGTAGCAGCCGAGGTCCATGAGACGCTTGATGTTCATCGACACTTCGCGGCGCAGGTCGCCTTCGACCTGGTAATCGCGATCGATGGTCTCGCGGATCTGCAGCACTTCCGCGTCGGTCAGCTGGTTGACACGACGCTCGGCCGGGATGCCGACCTTGTCGACGATCTCCTGGGCGAACTTCTTGCCAATGCCGTGAATGTACTGAAGCGCGATGACGACGCGCTTGTTGGTCGGAATGTTGACGCCGGCTATACGAGCCATGTTCTTTCCTTCTCCATGTGGGCCGGGCAACCTTCAAAACAAGGGAGACCTGGCGCTGTCAAAGTTGCCCCGCGTCCGGTGGAGGCCGGCCCTTGCGGGAGTTTCCAGTTCAAAGCGACTGCCTTGCCCTTGCGGACAAGCAAAGTTCGCACCTGATAGGAAGACGGGCCGCCATACCGCAGCGGGCCGCTCCCGTCAAGCCTATTCTTTAGATTCCCTTACCGCGCCCTGGTGGCGGCCGCCAGCACGGCTTCGATCTCGGCGGTCACCGCGTCGATGCTGGCCATGCCGTCGACCGTCTTGAGCTTGCCCTTGGCGTAATAGTAGCCGGTCAGCGGAGCGGTCTTCTTGTAGTACTCGCGCAGGCGCTCCTCGAACACCGCGGGATTGTCGTCCTTGCGCACCGGCTGGCCGGCGGACTTGGCGTCCTCGGCACGCTTGACGATGCGGCCGACCAGGGCCCTGTCGTCAACGACCAGTTCGATGACCGTGTCGAGGCCGATGCCGCGCTGCGAAAGCATCGATTCAACCGCATCGGCCTGCACCAGCGTGCGCGGGTAGCCGTCGAGGATGAATCCCTTGGCGCAGTCGGCCTGGTCGATCCGCTCGGCGACGATGGCGTTGACGATGGCGTCGGACACCAGTTCACCGGCATCCATCACCGCCTTGGCACGCTTGCCGACTTCGGAACCGGCCTGGACGGCGGCACGCAGCATGTCTCCCGTCGAGAGTTGGGGTATGCCGTGTTTTTCTACCAGTCTTTGTGCTTGTGTCCCCTTGCCCGCCCCTGGCGGCCCAAGCAAAATCAACCTCATCTGGCTTTCTTCCCCCCGCGCAGCTTCGACTTCTTGATCAGGCCTTCATACTGGTGCGCGATCAGGTGGCCCTGAATCTGCGCAACCGTATCGAGCGTGACACTGACCACGATCAGAAGCGATGTGCCACCAAGGTAGAATGGTACGCCAGTCGCCGAGATCAGGAACTCCGGCAGCAGGCACACCAGCACCAGATAGATGGCGCCGACGACGGTGATGCGGGTGAGAACGTAATCGATGTAATCGGCGGTGCGCTCGCCCGGACGATAGCCCGGGATGAAGCCCGAATGCTTCTTGAGCTGGTCGGCGGTGTCCTTCGGGTTGAACACAATCGCTGTGTAGAAGAAGGCGAAGAACACGATCATCGCCGCGTAGAACGCCATGTAGAGCGGCTGGCCGTGGCCGAGCGAGGCCAGGATGGTGCTCGCCCAGGCAGGCATGTTGGTGGTCTGCGAGAAGCCGGCGATGGTGGCCGGCAGGAGGAGCAGCGACGAAGCGAAGATCGGCGGGATGACGCCCGACGTGTTGAGCTTCAGCGGCAGATGCGAGGTGTCGCCCTGGAACATGCGGTTGCCGACCTGGCGTTTCGGATACTGGATCAGCAGGCGCCGCTGGGCGCGCTCGAAGAACACGATGAGCGCGATGACGACGATGGCCAGGACGATGATCGCCAGGATCAGGCCGGTCGACAGGGCGCCGGTGCGGCCGAGCTCCAGCGTGCCGGAAATGGCATGCGGCAGGCCGGCGACGATGCCGGAGAAGATGATCAGCGAAATGCCGTTGCCGATGCCGCGCGCGGTGATCTGCTCGCCCAGCCACATCAGGAACATGGTGCCGCCGACCAGCGTGACGACGGTCGAGATGCGGAAGAACATGCCGGGATCACTGACGATGCCGTTGCCGTTCTCCAGCCCCACCGAAATGCCATAGGCCTGCACCAGTGCCAGCAGCACGGTGCCGTAGCGCGTGTACTGGTTGATGACCTTGCGGCCCTGTTCGCCTTCCTTCTTCAGCGCTTCCAGCGACGGAATGACCGAAGTCATCAGCTGCATGATGATGGAGGCGGAGATGTAAGGCATGATGCCGAGCGCGAAGATCGCCATGCGCTGCACGGCGCCGCCGGCGAACATGTTGAACATGCCGAGCACGCCCTTGCTCTGCGAGGAGAAGGCCTGGGCGAAGGCGTCGGGGTTGATTCCGGGAAGCGGAATGTAGGTGCCGAGGCGGTAGACGAGCAACGCGCCAATGGTGAACCAGATGCGTTTCTTCAGGTCCTCCGCCTTGGCGAAGGCCGAGAAATTCAGATTCGAGGCTAGTTGTTCAGCAGCCGAAGCCATGCCTGATTCTCCGCTTGGTAACGCTTGATGGCCCGTGAGGTCAGGCGGTGCGTTTCACCGAAGCTCACGAGATAAGCTCCGGGCTCTTAACATGCAAGCGGCCGCGTTGACGCGGCCGCTTAATTGAGTAGGTCAAAGCGCAATCGTGAGCAAAAACGGGATCCCACTCTTGCCGACCGCGCTTCAAATTGCCGTTACTCGGCAGCTGCCTTTTCCGGCAACTTGACCGATCCGCCGGCCTTTTCGATCTTCTCGATCGCGGCCTTGGAAGCACCGGCGACGTCGAAGGCAAGCTTTGCCTTCAGTTCGCCATCGGACAGGACGCGAACGCCATCCTTGACGCGGCGGATGACGCCGGCGGCGACAAGCGCCTCTGCCGTCACGGTTGCCTTGGCATCGAGCTTCTTGGCGTCGACGGCTTCCTGGATGCGGGCCAGCGACACGACGACGAAGCTCTTGGCGAAGATGTTGTTGAAGCCACGCTTCGGCAGGCGCCGGTAGAGCGGCATCTGGCCACCCTCGAAGCCGTTGATGGCAACGCCGGAGCGCGCCTTCTGGCCCTTGACGCCGCGACCGGCGGTCTTGCCCGAGCCGGAACCGATGCCGCGGCCGAGACGCTTCTTGGAATGCGTCGCGCCGTCCTTGTCACGCAGATCATTGAGTTTCATCTGGGTTCTCCTGCGCTTTGGCTCAACCCTCGTCCACGACGCGGACGAGATGCTGAACGGCGGCGATCATGCCGCGCACGGAAGGCGTATCCTCCAGGGTGCGCTGCTTGTGCATCTTGTTGAGGCCGAGGCCGACCAGCGTCGCGCGCTGTTCCTTCGGACGGCGGATCGGCGAACCGATCTGCTCAACGGTGATGGTCTTGGTTGCTTTCTTGGCCATGGTCAAAATCCCTGGTCAGATCGACTATTCTTCAGCCGCAACGGCGGTGCCGCGGCGGGCCTGAAGGGTCGAATACTTGATGCCGCGAGCGGCAGCCACATCCTTGGGATGCATCTGGCTCTTCAGCGCGTCGAACGTGGCGCGGACCATGTTGTAGGGGTTCGACGAACCCATCGACTTGGCGACCACGTCATGCATGCCGAGCGTCTCGAAAACGGCGCGCATCGGGCCGCCGGCGATGATGCCGGTACCCTGCTTGGCGGCGCGCAGCAGAACACGTCCGGCGCCCCAACGTCCCTCGACGTCGTGATGCAGCGTACGGCCCGAGCGCAGCGGCACGAAGATCATGTCGCGCTTTGCCGATTCGGTTGCCTTGCGGATAGCTTCCGGCACTTCGCGTGCCTTGCCGTGACCGAAGCCGACGCGGCCCTTCTGGTCGCCGACGACGACGAGTGCGGCGAAGCCGAAGCGGCGGCCACCCTTGACGACCTTGGCGACGCGATTGATGTGGACCAGCTTGTCCACCATGCCGTCGTCGCGCTCTTCGCGCTCACGCTCGCGGCCGCGGCCGCCTTCCCTACGTTCCTGTGCCATATCCTGTTCCTTGTTTTTTTCCGGAAGCACGGTTGATGATGAGATCCGGCGCCTCTGTGGGTCACCGGGGGCGAATTATTTTCCTTTGCATGATCTTGTCCGAAAAGTCTGCAACTTTTCGGGATCAAGCATCAGAAGCTCAAGCCGCCTTCGCGGGCAGCTTCAGCCAAAGCCTTGACGCGGCCGTGATAGATGTACGGGCCACGGTCGAAGACGACTTCCTTGACGCCGGCCTTGGTGGCGCGCTCGGCGATCAGCTTGCCGATGGCGGCGGCGGCGGCCGTGTCGGCGCCGGTCTTGAGCGACCCCTTGAGGTCCTTCTCGAGCGTCGATGCGGCGGCGATGGTGTGGCCCTTGGCGTCGTCGATCACCTGGACATAGATGTTCTTCGAGGTGCGGTGGACCGACAGACGCGGACGCTCGCCGGCGACCTTCCTGATCTGGCGACGAACGCGCTGCGCACGGCGCTGCGTGGATTCCTTGGTACCCATGATGGTCTTCCTTGCCTTCAAAAAACGGGGGCCGCCATGTGCGGTAGGCGAAAGCGCCTCCCGCGACCGCTCCCCGCGGCGTTACACTTCCTTGGCTTGGTCCTTTCCGAAAAGTCTGCGACTTTTCAGGACCAGGCCCATTACTTCTTCTTGCCTTCCTTGCGGACGATCTTCTCGCCAGCGTAGCGGACGCCCTTGCCCTTGTAAGGCTCCGGACCACGGTATTCGCGGATCTCGGCGGCAACCTGGCCAACCTGCTGCTTGTCGATGCCGGTCACGGTGATTTCCGTCGGCTTCGGCACAGCGATGGTGACACCGGCCGGCGTCTCATAGACGACGTCATGGCTAAAGCCAAGAGCCAGCTGCAGGTTCTTGCCCTGCATGGCGGCGCGATAGCCGACGCCGGTGATCTCGAGCTTCTTCTCGAACCCGTCCTTGACGCCCTGCAGGATGTTGACGATCTGCGTGCGCGACATGCCCCACTTGGAGCGGGCGGTCTTGGTCTGGTCGCGCGGCTGGACAGCGATCTCGCTGCCTTCCATCTTGACCAGGACTTCGTCGTTCACCACGAACTTCAGCTCGCCCTTGGGGCCCTTCGCCGTCACGGTCTGGCCGTTGACGGTCGCGGTCACGCCCTGCGGCAGCGAAACGGGTTTCTTTCCAATACGAGACATTTTGTTGTCCTCGTCACTTCTCTTGTTTCAGGTCTCTGTCTTCGGAACGATCCGAAGACCGGATTCCAATTTGCGGTCAGCTGCCAGATCAGAAGATCTGGCAGAGGATCTCGCCGCCGACGTTCTGTTCGCGGGCTTCGTGATCGGCCATCACGCCCTTCGGCGTCGAAAGGATGGCGATGCCGAGGCCGTTGGCGACGTGCGGGATCGACTTGGCCGAGACGTAAACGCGGCGGCCCGGCTTCGAGACGCGGGCGATTTCGCGCACGACCGGCGCACCGTCGAAATACTTCAGCTCGATTTCGATTTCAGACTTGCCGTTGTCGAAGTCGGTCTGACTGTAGTCGCGGATATAGCCTTCAGCCTTCAGCACGTCGAGGACGCGGGTGCGCAGACGCGAGGCCGGCGTCGAGACACTCGACTTCTTGCGGCCGTAGGCGTTGCGGATGCGGGTCAGCATATCGCCGAGAGGATCGCTCAATGACATGTTATGTCCTCCTTACCAGCTCGACTTGACCAGGCCCGGGATCTGGCCGTTGTTGCCGAGATCACGAAGCGCGATGCGCGATACTTTGAGCTTGCGATAGTAGGCACGCGGACGGCCGGTGACTTCGCAGCGGTTGCGGATGCGGATCTTGGCCGAGTTGCGCGGCAGGGCAGCAAGCTTGAGCTGAGCGCGGAAGCGCTCTTCCATCGGCTTGGACTGATCCATGATGATCGCCTTCAGGGCAGCGCGCTTGGGACCGTACTGGTCGGCAAGCTTGCGGCGCCTGTTGTTCTTCTCGACTGAGCTGGTCTTTGCCATTTCAGATTTTTCCTTTTCTCGCTGCCGTTACTGGCGGAAGGGGAAGTTGAAAGCCTTGAGCAATGCCCGGGCTTCGTCGTCCGTCTTCGCAGTCGTACAAACGATGACGTCCATGCCCCAGATCTGATCAACCTTGTCGTAGTTGATCTCCGGGAACACGATGTGCTCCTTGATGCCCATGGCGTAATTGCCACGGCCATCGAAGCTCTTGGGGTTCAGTCCGCGGAAGTCGCGGACGCGCGGCAGCGCGATGTTCACGAGGCGGTCGAGGAACTCGTACATGCGTTCCTTGCGCAGCGTGACCTTGGCGCCGATCGGCATGTTCTCGCGGACCTTGAAGCCGGCGATCGAATTGCGGGCGCGGGTGACGACGGCCTTCTGGCCGGCGATCATCGCCAGGTCTTCGGCCGCAACCGAGGGCTTCTTCGAATCGGCGGTCGCTTCGCCGACACCCATGTTCAGCACGATCTTGTCGAGGCGCGGAACCTGCATGTCGTTTGCGTAGCCGAACTGCTCCTGCAGCGCCTTGCGGATGGTCTCGTTGTAGACCTGCTTCAGACGCGGCGTGTTGGTTGCAGTCGCCTGCTTGCTTTGAGCCTTAGCCATTGATGACTTCTCCCGAGCGCTTGGCGACGCGCACCTTCTTGCCGTCCTTCTGGAAGATGAAACCGACGCGGGTCGGCTTGCCATCCTTGGGGTCGGCCAGCGCGATGTTCGACAGCTGGATCGGCGCTTCCTTGGTGATGATCCCGCCCTCTTGGGACTGGGACTGCTTCTGGTGACGACGGATCATGTTGACGCCGCGCACCAGCGCGGTGTCATCCTTCGGCTGAACCGAGAGGACTTCGCCCGAACGGCCCTTGTCCTTGCCGGCCAGCACGACGACCTTGTCGCCTTTTCTAATCTTTTGCATTGGTCCGGCTCCTTACAGCACTTCAGGCGCGAGCGAGATGATCTTCATGTGGTTCTTGGCGCGGAGTTCGCGCGGAACCGGTCCGAAGATACGCGTGCCGATCGGCTCTTTCTTGTTGTCGACAAGAACGGCCGCGTTCTTGTCGAAACGGATCACGCTGCCGTCCGGGCGGCGGATGTCCTTGGCCGTGCGAACCACGACCGCCTTCATCACATCGCCCTTCTTAACGCGGCCGCGCGGAATGGCTTCCTTGATCGACACCACGATGATGTCGCCCACGGAAGCGTATTTCCGCTTCGAGCCGCCCAGCACCTTGATGCACATGACACGACGCGCGCCGGAATTATCCGCCACGTCGAGGTTTGTTTGCATCTGAATCATGACTGGCCGCCTTCTTCTTTTCTAACGGGACGGGCTCGAAGCCCCTCCCCGGTCTGTCCAAAATTCGTTGTTTACGCCTGGTCCGAAGACACGACGATCCAGCGCTTGTCCTTGGAAATCGGCTTCGATTCCTGGATGAACACCTGATCGCCAACCTTGTGGGCGTTGTTCTCGTCGTGCGCCTTGTACTTCTTGGTCATGCGCACGGTCTTCTTCATCACGGGATGCGTGAAGCGCCGTTCGACCTTGACGACAACCGTCTTCTCGTTCTTGTCGCTGACGACGGTGCCCTGCAGAATGCGCTTTGGCATGGTTTTCGTCCTTAAGCCTTCTTGGCCGCGGACTTTTCCGCAGCGATGGTCTTGATACGCGCAATGTCCTTACGGACCTGCCTCACGCGCGCGGTCTTCTCGAGCTGGCCGGTGGCCTTCTGGAAGCGCAGGTTGAACTGCTCCTTCTTCAGGCTGGCCAAATCGTCGGTCAGCTGGTCCTGGGTCTTGGTCCGGATGTCTTCGGCTTTCATGATCAGCCCGTCCTTATTCTGCGATGCGCTGTACGAAGCGCGTCCTGACCGAGAGCTTGGCCGCGCCGAGACGCAGCGCCTCACGGGCGGTTTCTTCACTGACGCCGTCGATCTCGAACATGATGCGGCCCGGCTTGACGCGCGCCGCCCAGTAGTCGACGGCACCCTTGCCCTTGCCCATGCGGACTTCGGTCGGCTTCGACGTGACCGGCAGATCCGGGAAAATGCGGATCCAGACGCGGCCAGCGCGCTTCATTTCGCGAGTGATCGCGCGGCGGGCCGCCTCGATCTCACGCGCGGTGACGCGGTTCGGCTCAAGCGCCTTCAGCCCGAAACCACCGAAATCCAGGTTGGTGCCGCCCTTTGCGGTACCATGGATACGGCCCTTGAACTGCTTGCGGAACTTTGTGCGCTTTGGCTGCAGCATCGTTCTAACTCCAAATTCCTAAATGTCTCAGGCGTTTTCGCGACGACGACCGCGTTCGCGATCACCACCACCGCCATGCGCAGCATCACCCTCGGTCGCGCGACGTTCCGAAGCCATCGGGTCGTGCTCGAGGATCTCGCCCTTGAATACCCAGACCTTGACGCCGCAGATGCCGTACGCCGTATTCGCCTCGGCCGTGCCGTAGTCGACATCGGCGCGCAGCGTGTGCAGCGGCACGCGGCCTTCGCGGTACCACTCCATGCGGGCGATTTCGGCGCCGCCGAGACGGCCCGAGCAGTTGATGCGGATGCCTTCGGCACCGAGACGCATCGCCGACTGCACGGCGCGCTTCATGGCGCGACGGAACGCGATACGGCGCTCGAGCTGCTGAGCGATCGACTGGGCGACCAGGGTCGCGTCGATTTCCGGCTTGCGCACTTCGACGATGTTGAGGTGCGTCTCGGACTTCGTCATCTCCATCAGCTTCTTGCGAAGCTTCTCGATGTCGGCGCCCTTCTTGCCGATGATCAGACCCGGGCGCGCGGCATGGATGGTGACGCGGCACTTCTTGTGCGGGCGCTCGATCACGACCTTCGAGATCGCGGCCTGCTTGAGTTCCTTCTCAAGATACTTGCGGATCTTGATGTCCTCATGCAGCAGCTTGCCGTACTCGCCGGTGTTCGCGAACCAGCGCGAATCCCAGGTGCGGTTGATGCCGAGGCGAAGACCGATCGGATTGACTTTCTGGCCCATTATGCGGCCTCCCCTTTTTCTTCGACTTCACGAACGACGATCGTGAGGTGCGAGAACGGCTTCTCGATACGGCTGGCGCGACCACGGCCACGAGCGTGGAACCGCTTCATGACGATCGACTTGCCGACATAGGCTTCCGCCACGATCAGCGCATCGACGTCGAGGTCGTGGTTGTTTTCCGCGTTGGCAATCGCCGATTCCAGCGTCTTCTTGACCGTGCCGGAAATCCGCTTGGCCGAGAATTCGAGATCGGAAAGCGCTGTCGCGACCTTCTTGCCGCGGATCAGCGCGGCAACGAGGTTCAGCTTCTGCGGGCTGATACGGATCGTGCGCAACACGGCGCGCGCTTCGTTGTCAGCAAGCCTGCGCGGAGCTTTGGCCTTGCCCATGATTATTTCCTCTTCGCCTTCTTATCCGCGCCGTGACCGTAATAGGTCCGCGTCGGAGCGAATTCACCGAACTTATGACCGACCATGTCCTCGTTCACCGAGACGGGAACATGCTTCTGGCCGTTGTAGACACCGAAGGTGAAGCCGACGAACTGCGGCAGGATGGTGGAGCGACGGCTCCACATCTTGATCACCTCATTGCGACCACCTTCACGAACCTTGTCCACCTTCTTGAGAAGGTAGCCGTCGATGAAGGGGCCTTTCCAAATAGAACGAGTCACTTGGCGTTACCTCTTCTTAGCTCTTGCGCTGATGGCGCGAGCGCAGGATGAACTTGTCGGTCGCCTTGTTGGACCGCGTCTTCTTGCCCTTGGTCGGCTTGCCCCACGGGCTGACCGGATGACGGCCACCGGAGGTGCGGCCTTCACCACCGCCGTGCGGATGGTCGACCGGGTTCATGGTCACGCCGCGATTGTGCGGACGCTTGCCACGCCAAACCGTGCGGCCGGCCTTGCCGTCGTTGATGTTGCCGTGGTCGGGGTTCGACACGGCACCGACAGTGGCCATGCAGGAGCCGTGAACGACACGCTGCTCGCCCGAGTTGAGGCGCAGGATCGCCATGCCCTGGTCGCGACCGACGAGCTGGGCGTAGCCGCCGGCCGAACGGGCGACCTGGCCACCCTTGCCTGGCTTCAGCTCGATGTTGTGGACGATCGTGCCGACCGGCATCGAGGCCAGCGGCATCGCGTTGCCCGGCTTCACGTCGACCGCTTCGCCAGCCACGATCTTGTCGCCGGCGGCAAGGCGCTGCGGGGCGATGATGTAGGACAGCTCACCATCGTCGTACTTGATCAGCGCGATGAAGGCGGTGCGGTTCGGATCGTATTCAATGCGCTCGACCGTGCCGACGACGTCGAACTTGCGGCGCTTGAAGTCGATGATGCGGTACGAACGCTTGTGACCACCGCCGATGAAGCGGGCGGTGATGCGGCCGTAATTGTTGCGGCCGCCCGACTTGGTCAGGCCCTCGGTCAGACCCTTGACGGGCTTGCCCTTGTAGAGGCCCGAGCGGTCAACGATGACCAGCTGGCGGGTGCTCGGCGTTACCGGGTTGAATTTTTTCAGTGCCATTGTTCTGTCCTCGCGGCCTTGCTCAGAGACCCGTCGCGACGTCGATCGACTGGCCGTCGGCCAGCGTCACAATCGCCTTCTTGACGTCGCTCTGGCGGCCGATCGTGCCGCGGAAGCGCTTGATCTTGCCCTTGCGGACAAGCGTGTTCACGGCCATCACCTTGACGCCGAACAGCGCTTCGACGGCGGCCTTGATTTCCGGCTTCGACGCCTTCTTGGCGACGTTGAAGACGACCTGGTTCTGCTCGGAAGCCATGGTCGACTTTTCAGTGATCGCCGGGCTGACGATCACGTCGTAGTGACGAAGGTCGGTCATTTAAAGCGCTCCTCGAGAGCCTCGACGGCGGCCTTGGAAAGGACCAGCGTGCCGCGGCGCAGAATGTCGTAGACGTTGATGCCCTGGATGGGCAGCACGTCGATGTTGGGGATGTTGGTCGCGGCCAGCTTGAAGTTCTTGTCAAGCTCGGCGCCACCGATCACCAGGGCGTTGCTCAGGCCCAGCGTCGCGAAATTCGCGATCAGCGCCTTGGTCTTGGCCTCGGTCAGCTTCAGCTCGTCGATGACGATGATCGACGCGCTCTTGGCCTTGGCCGAGAGAGCATGCTTCAGGCCCAGAGCGCGCACCTTCTTCGGCAGATCGTGCTCGTGGCTGCGAACGACCGGGCCGTGGGCCTTGCCGCCGCCGCGGAACTGCGGAGCGCGTGCCGAATGGTGACGGGCGCGGCCCGTACCCTTCTGCTTGTACATCTTGGCGCCGGTGCGCGCGATTTCGGCGCGGCCCTTGGCCTTGTGCGTGCCCTGCTGCTTCTTAGCGAGCTGCCAGCGCACGACGCGCTGCAGGATGTCCTCGCGCGGATCAAGGCCGAAAATCTCCTCGGAGAGTTTCACCTTGCCGGCGTCCTTGCCGCCAAGCGTTGTGATCTTGAGATCCATTATTCCGCTCCCTCTGTGGCCGGAGCCTCGTTCTTAACAGCGGCGCGGATCGCGGCGGGCTTCGGCGCATTGGCCGGCAGTGCCACCTTGGCCGCATCGCGGACCAGGATCCAGGCGCCCTTCGATCCGGGAACCGCTCCGCGGATCAGGATCAGGCCGCGGTCCGCATCGGTCGAGACGATCTCGACATTCTGCGTGGTCACGCGGGTATCGCCCATGTGGCCGGCCATCTTCTTGCCCTTGAACACCTTGCCGGGGTCCTGGCGCTGGCCGGTCGAACCGTGCGTACGGTGCGAGACCGAGTTACCGTGCGTCGCGCGGCCACCACCCATGTGGTGACGCTTGATGACGCCCTGGAAACCCTTGCCGATCGTCGTGCCCGTCACATCGACCTTCTGGCCGGCGACGAAGTGCTCGACGGTGATCTCGGCGCCGACATCGATCATGTTGTCGGCCGAGACGCGGAACTCGGCAACCTTCGCCTTCGGCTCGACGGAAGCGGTCGCGAAATGGCCGCGCATCGCCTTCGACGTGTTCTTCACCTTGGCGAGGCCAACGCCGAGCTGAACGGCGGTGTAGCCATTCTTCTCCTGCGTGCGCTGCGCCACGACCTGGCAGTTCTCCATCTGGAGAACGGTGACGGGAACATGTTCCCCGGCATCGTTATAGATGCGGGTCATTCCCACCTTCTTTGCAATCACACCTGAACGCATCGGTTCAATTCCTTTAGAGTTCCGGGCCAGGGGCACCGCCCCTTACCGCGCTCTCATTCCCTTAGAGCTTGATCTCGACGTCGACGCCGGCGGCCAGATCGAGCTTCATCAAAGCATCGACGGTCTGCGGGGTCGGATCGACGATGTCGAGCAGACGCTTGTGCGTGCGCATCTCGAACTGCTCGCGGCTCTTCTTGTCGACGTGGGGCGACCGGTTCACCGTGAACTTTTCGATCCGCGTCGGCAGCGGAATGGGGCCGCGGACGTTTGCGCCGGTGCGCTTGGCCGTCGACACGATTTCCTTCGTCGAGGCGTCGAGCACGCGGTGATCAAACGCCTTCAGGCGGATGCGGATATTCTGTCCGTTCATGCGTCACTTCCTTGTTCTGGCGCGGCGCGGGCAACTTCCGCGCCCGCGACAGATCGGTTTAAGTCCAAATTACTCTTTGATGGTGACGACGATGCCGGCACCGACGGTGCGGCCGCCTTCACGGATGGCGAAGCGCAGCTTCTCTTCCATGGCGATCGGCACGATCAGCTCGACATCGACCGTGATGTTGTCGCCAGGCATCACCATCTCGGTGCCAGCCGGCAGCGACACGATGCCGGTCACGTCCGTCGTGCGGAAGTAGAACTGCGGACGGTAGTTGGTGAAGAACGGCGTGTGACGGCCACCTTCGTCCTTGGTCAGGATGTAGGCTTCGGCCACGAACTTCTTGTGCGGCTTCACCGTGCCGGGCTTGGCCAGAACCTGGCCGCGCTCGACACCTTCACGGTCAACGCCACGCAGCAGCGCGCCGATGTTGTCGCCAGCCTGGCCCTGGTCGAGCAGCTTGCGGAACATTTCCACGCCCGTGCAGGTCGTCTTGGTCGTCGGACGGATGCCGATGATCTCCAGCTCCTCGCCGACCTTGACCACGCCGCGCTCGACGCGGCCGGTCACGACCGTGCCGCGGCCCGAGATCGAGAACACGTCTTCGATCGGCATCAGGAACGGCTTGTCGAGCGGACGAACAGGCGTCGGGATGTAGGCGTCGACCTGAGCCATCAGCTCGCGGATCGCGTCCTCGCCGATCGTCTTGTTCGAATCTTCAAGCGCCGCCAGCGCCGAACCCTTGACGATCGGAATGTCGTCGCCGGGGAACTCGTTCTTCGACAGAAGCTCGCGAACCTCGAGCTCGACCAGTTCGAGCAGCTCGGCGTCGTCGACCTGGTCGACCTTGTTCAGGAACACCACGATCGACGGCACGCCGACCTGGCGGGCAAGCAGGATGTGCTCGCGGGTCTGCGGCATCGGGCCGTCGGCGGCCGACACCACCAGGATCGCGCCGTCCATCTGCGCGGCGCCGGTGATCATGTTCTTCACATAGTCGGCGTGGCCGGGGCAGTCGACGTGGGCGTAGTGACGGTTGGCCGTCTCGTATTCGACGTGAGCCGTCGAGATCGTGATGCCGCGTGCCTTCTCTTCCGGCGCCGCATCGATCTGGTCGTAGCGCTTGTACTCGCCAAAATACTTCGTGATCGCCGCCGTCAGCGACGTCTTGCCATGGTCAACGTGACCAATCGTGCCGATGTTCACATGAGGCTTAGTGCGCTCGAATTTACCTTTTGCCATGTGATGTCTCCATTTCCTGCTCGCCCATGCGGGCTTTGAATTGCGTTACCGCGACGGCTCTTTCGAGTTACGCGTACTTTTTCTGGACTTCCTGGGCGACCGCGGTCGGGACCGGCTCGTAGTGGTCGAACTGCATCGTGTAGGCCGCGCGGCCCTGGCTCATCGAGCGCAGGTTGTCGACGTACTTGAACATGTTGGCGAGCGGCACCATCGCGTTGATGACGACGGCCACGCCGCGCGCTTCCTGGCCCTGGATCTGGCCGCGGCGGCCGTTCAGGTCGCCGATGACGCTGCCGACATAGTCTTCCGGCGTCACGACTTCGACCTTCATGATCGGCTCGAGCAGCTGCACGCCAAGCTTGGGTGCGGCTTCACGGAAGCAGGCGCGGGAAGCGATTTCGAAGGCCAGCACCGAGGAGTCGACGTCGTGGTAGGCGCCGTCGATCAGCGTCGCCCTGACGCCGATCATCGGGAAGCCCGCGAACGGACCGGCGCCCATGACGCTCTGGATGCCCTTTTCGACACCCGGGATGTATTCCTTCGGCACCGCGCCGCCGACGATCTTGGACTCGAAGACGAACTCTTCGCTCTCCGTATTCGGCTCGAAGATAACCTTGACGCGGGCGAACTGGCCGGTACCGCCGGTCTGCTTCTTGTGGGTGTAGTCCTGCTCGTGCTTGCGGGTGATCGTCTCGCGATAGGCCACCTGCGGAGCGCCGACATTGGCTTCGACCTTGAACTCGCGACGCATGCGGTCGACGATGATGTCGAGGTGCAGTTCGCCCATGCCGGAGATGATGGTCTGGCCGCTTTCATCGTCGGTCTTGACGCGGAAGGACGGATCCTCGGCAGCCAGACGGTGAAGGGCGAGGCCCATCTTTTCCTGGTCGTTCTTGGTCTTCGGCTCGATGGCGATCTGGATGACCGGATCGGGGAATTCCATGCGCTCGAGGATGACCGGGTGCAGCGGATCGCACAGCGTGTCGCCGGTGGTCGTGTCCTTGAGGCCTGCCAGAGCGACGATGTCGCCGGCGAAAGCTTCTTCGACGTCGGCGCGCGAATTCGCATGCATCTGCAGCATGCGGCCGATGCGCTCCTTCTTGCCCTTGACGGTGTTGTCGACCGAGATGCCCTTGGTGAGCTTGCCCGAATAGATGCGGGCGAAGGTCAGCGAACCGACGAACGGGTCGTTCATGATCTTGAAGGCCAGCATCGACAGCGGCTCGTCGTCCACCGCATGACGCTCGATCTCGGCGTCGGTCTTGGCATCGACGCCCTTGATGGCGGGAACGTCGGCCGGCGACGGCAGGTATTCGACAACGGCGTCGAGCAGCGGCTGCACGCCCTTGTTCTTGAAGGCCGAGCCGCAGAACATCGGGAAGAACTTGACCGCGATCGTGCCCTTGCGGATCAGCGAACGGATCTCGTCATTCGACGGCATCTTGCCTTCGAGGTAATTCTCGAGGGCCGTCTCGTCCATTTCGACGGCGGCTTCGATCATCTTCTCGCGGTATTCCTGGGCACGGGCCTGAAGGTCGGCCGGGATCTCGACGACGTCCCAGGCAGCGCCCAGCGTCTCGTCGCGCCAGACAAGCGCGTTCATCTCAACGAGGTCGACGACGCCCTTGAATTCGGTCTCGGCGCCAATCGGCAGCTGCATGACGACAGCCTGCGCACCGAGGCGCGAGCCGATCATCTCGACCGAGCGGTAGAAGTCGGCGCCGATCTTGTCCATCTTGTTGCAGAAGATCATGCGCGGCACGCGGTACTTGTCGGCCTGGCGCCAGACGGTTTCCGTCTGCGGCTCGACACCGGCGTTGGCGTCGAGCAGCGCGATGGCGCCATCGAGCACGCGCAGCGAACGCTCGACTTCAATGGTGAAGTCGACGTGTCCGGGGGTGTCGATGATGTTGAAGCGGCGCATCTTGCCGTCACGGCCCTTCCAGAAGGTCGTGGTGGCGGCGGACGTGATGGTGATGCCGCGTTCCTGCTCCTGCTCCATCCAGTCCATGGTGGCAGCGCCGTCGTGCACTTCGCCGATTTTGTGCGACTTGCCCGTGTAGTAGAGGACGCGCTCGGTGGTCGTCGTCTTGCCGGCGTCAATATGCGCCATGATACCGAAATTGCGGTAGTCTTCGATTTTATATTCGCGGGCCATCGTAGCTGCCTCTCAGTCCTGTTCGCGCTTTACCAGCGGTAGTGTGCGAAAGCGCGGTTGGCTTCAGCCATCTTGTGGGTGTCTTCACGCTTCTTGACAGCCGTGCCGCGGTTGTTGGCCGCGTCCATCAGCTCGCCGGAGAGGCGATCGATCATGGTGGTCTCGTTGCGGTTGCGGGCAGCCGCGATCAGCCAACGGATGGCCAATGCCTGGCGGCGCTCCGGGCGCACGTCGACCGGAACCTGGTAGGTGGCGCCGCCGACACGACGCGACCGCACTTCGACATGCGGCGCAACATTGTCGAGCGCCTGATGGAAGACGGTGACCGGCTCCTGCTTGGTCTTCGACTGGACCTGGTCGAGCGCGCCATAGACGATGGTCTCGGCGACCGACTTCTTGCCGTCATACATGACGGCGTTCATGAACTTGGTAACGATCAGATCGCCGAACTTCGGATCCGGGTTGATCTCACGCTTTTCTGCACTGTGACGACGCGACATGGCTTTTGTCTCTCAATCTCGTAGCCCGACGCATTCAAGCAGCGCCAGGGCCGGAAAATCTTACTTCGGACGCTTGGCGCCGTACTTCGAACGGCGCTGCTTGCGGTTCTTCACGCCCTGCGTGTCGAGCACGCCGCGGATGATGTGGTAGCGAACGCCCGGAAGATCCTTGACGCGGCCGCCGCGGATCATGACCACGGAGTGCTCCTGAAGGTTGTGACCTTCGCCGGGGATGTAACCGATCACTTCAAAACCATTGGTCAGGCGGATCTTGGCCACCTTGCGCAGCGCCGAGTTCGGCTTCTTCGGCGTCGTCGTGTAGACGCGCGTGCAGACGCCCCGCTTCTGCGGGTTCTGCTGCATGGCCGGGACCTTGTTGCGCTTCACCGGCGCAATGCGCGGCTTGCGGATCAGCTGGTTGACGGTAGGCATTAAACCCTCTTGTCTCTCAATTCCGTGTCTCGCCCGGTCAGGGCCGCTCAAAGCGTCATTTCCATACGCAAATTCGGGCCACAAACCGCGCCTCGCGGTCTTGCCCGAACAAATGGCAGAGGAAGCGGAAGCCGCTTCGTGCACGCCGGAAATGTCTTTTCGCTCGTAAAACGAACCCTGTTTGAAGCAAACTCCAAAGCGTGTCGCTTCGGAAAGGAGAGCCTCACATCGGTTCTGACTGGGCGGCTTCTACTCGTAAGCCCGCGAACCGTCAACCCCGCAGTGCCAAATATTGCATTGAGGCCAGGGCTTGGCAGCCATGCGAAAGGCGCATGTAATTTTCTTTCGCAATTTTGCAAGGACGGAGAAGAAAGTGACCGGCTTTTTGGCTGTCGCGAGGCCCCGCTTCATGCGAAAAGGCCGCCTGAGCACTCAAATCCCCTCGCCCGCGCTTTGCCAGGAGGAATCAGCCCGTGAACGACAACGAAGAACGCCCGGTCACCATCATCACCGGCCGGGTTTGGAAGCGCAAAGGCGGCAAGGCGGAAGGCGTGCATGTCATGCTGGTCGCTCCCGACGACGATTCGGCGGTGCGCCGTGCCCTCGAATCGCTGGCGGCGGAAGGTTATGCCGAGGCCGAGCTCGACCAGATCGGCGACATGGACGGCGTGCCCGACGACGAGCCACATCTGTCGGCCTATCAGGGCGCGCTCGAAGGCGAAGTGTCGATCGTCACGTTCGACGCGCCGATCTGAAGCCAGGGCACCGATGATGGCCGGAACAATGGGGGTTAAACCTGCATCCCGAGCGTGGGCCGACCAGGCGGTCGCCGCGATCGAGGCCGACCAGCACCGTTCGGCCGACACGCACCTGTGGAAACTCGACCTGCCGGCGCTGGCTGGAATCGACTTCTATCTCAAGGACGAATCCACCCACCCTACCGGCAGCCTGAAGCACAGGCTGGCGCGTTCGCTGTTTCTCTATGCGCTGTGCAATGGCCTTGTCCGCGAGGGCACCCCGGTGGTCGAGGCCTCATCGGGCTCGACAGCGGTGTCGGAAGCCTATTTCGCCCGCATGATCGGCGTGCCTTTCTATGCGGTGATGCCCCGGTCGACGTCGCGTGAAAAGATCGCCGCGATCGAGCATTATGGGGGCAACTGCCATTTCATCGACGACGGCAGGCGCATCTATGCCGAGTCGGCCGAACTCAGCCAACGGCTCGGCGGCCATTTCATGGACCAGTTCACTTATGCCGAACGCGCCACCGACTGGCGCGGCAACAACAACATCGCTGATTCCATCTTCGGACAGATGCGCGAGGAGCGGCATCCCATCCCGGCCTGGATCGTGATGAGCGCCGGCACTGGTGGCACAACCGCCACGATCGGCCGCTTCCTGCGCTACAAGCAGCATGCGACGCGGCTGTCGGTTGTCGATGTCGAACGCTCCGCCTTCTTCGAGGGCTTTGCCACGCATAATCACAATTGCCGCTGCGAGCAGCCGTCGCGCATCGAAGGCATTGGCCGGCCGCGCATGGAGCCGTCCTTCGTGTCAGGTGTCATCGATCACATGCTGCGGGTGCCGGATGCCGTGTCGCTGGCGGCAATGCGAGTGTTGTCACGCCGGCTCGGCCGTCGTGTCGGTGGTTCGACCGGTACCAACTTCATCGCCATGTGCCTTCAGGCGTCGCGCATGATCGAGCACGGCAAGACCGGCTCGCTGGTGACGCTCATCTGCGATTCCGGCGACCGTTACGCCAACACCTACTATTCTGATGAGTGGCTGGCGGCCAACGGCCTCGACCCCTCACCCTTCGAACCTGCGATCGAAGCCTTTCTGGCGGGCGGAAAACTGACGCTGCAATTCGAGGAAAGCTGGGGCTGACTTTTCGGCTTCCGGCTTGCCCGAGGCAAGTGTTCTGATAGAAACGCTCACCATCATCAAACAGACGGAGCGGTCGTGTCCCAGCCCATCAAGATAGGCATCGTCGGCGTTGGCAAGATCGTCCGCGACCAGCATCTGCCGGCCTTGGCCAAAGACCAGAATTATCGCCTCGTCGCCGCCGCCAGCCGGCATGGCAAGGTCGACGGCATCCCGAACTTTCCCACCATCGAGGCAATGCTCGACGCGGTGCCGGAGCTCGAGGCCGTCTCGCTCTGCATGCCGCCGCAATTCCGCTACGATGCCGCGCGCACCGCGCTCGAGGCGAAGAAGCATGTCTTCCTGGAAAAGCCACCGGGCGCCACGGTCAGCGAGGTCGAGGACCTAAAGGTGCTGGCCGCGAAGAACGGCGTCTCTTTGTTTGCCAGCTGGCATTCGCGCTACGCGCCGGCGGTGGACGCCGCGCGCGGCTTTCTCGCGACGACCCGGCTCCGCTCGGCAGCGATCGTCTGGAAGGAAGATGTGCGCCGCTGGCATCCGAACCAAGAGTGGATCTGGGCGCCGGGCGGCTTCGGGGTCTTCGATCCCGGCATCAACGCGCTGTCGATCGCAACCCACATCCTGCCGGCGATGTTCATCACGTCGGCGGTGCTCGACTTTCCCGAAAACCGCGCCGCCCCGGTCGCGGCACAAGTCGCCTTCCGCACCTCGAACGGCCTGCCGGTGACGATGGACCTCGACTGGCTGCAGACCGGCCCGCAAAGCTGGGACATCCTGGCCGACACGGATGCCGGCAAGATGGTGCTTTCCGGTGGCGGCTCGAAGCTCGCCATCGACGGTCGCGTGGTGCATGAGGAGCCAGAAGCGGAATACCCCATGCTCTACAAGCGTTTCGCCGAGATCGTGCGCGCCGGGACCTCGGATGTCGACCTCGCGCCGTTGCAGCACGTCGCCGACGCCTTCATGCTCGGCAAGCGCAACGTGGTCGAGGCGTTTTTCGACTGACTTTCAACTGACAATCGCAATCGCGAAGCCGTCATAACCCTTGGCGCCGACGGTCTGGATGGCGGTGCCATCCAGGCGCTTGTCGCCGCCGATGAACGAGAATGCCGCCCGGGCGCCTACGACATTGGCGTCATGGCCATCACCTTCGAGCACCGCGCCGTCGCGGATGACATTGTCGCAGATGATCACTGTCCCCGGCCTAGAAAGCCGCATGGCGCAGGACAGATAGTTCGGGTTGTTCGGCTTGTCGGCGTCGATGAAGATGAGATCGAATGGCCCGGCATTTTCAGCGCTTAGCGCGGCCAGCGATTCAAGGGCCGGCCCAACCCGCAGATCCACCCGCTCCGACACTCCTGCCCGTTCGAAATTCGACCGCGCCACCTTGGCGTGATGCGGGTCGAGCTCAAGCGTCACGATCTTGCCGTCCATGGGCAAGGCCCGCGCCATCCAGATCGTCGAATAGCCGCCCAGCGTACCAATTTCGAGAACCTTCTTCGCGCCCCGGTGCGTGTGAGAAGCGAAAGCAGCTTGCCCTGCGCCGGCGAGACGTCGATCGGTGGCAGGCCTTGGTCACGGTTGGCGGCCAGAACAGCGTCGAGGGAGGGATCCGCTTCGAACAGGGTATCAACGATGTAGTCGTCGACTGCGGCCCAGGTCTTCCTGCTCATCGTTTCTTCTCCGATCGAAGCCGAAATGCGGAAAGGTAGGCCCGGCGGGGACCTCTCTTACCACCACGGATACCAATTTCGCCACGTCCAGAAAACAAAAAGGCCGCCAGGTTGCCCCGACGGCCCAGTTGCCTGAGATCTGTTGCCGCCGCGCTTACTGCGCGGCGGTTGTCATATCGGCCAGCATCGGCTCGGCGATCTCCACACCGGAGGCCTTGCGGCGCTCGTCGATGATGAGTTCGTCGCGCGAGGTGGCGATGCGCCGGATCTGGCTCATCGTGCCGCCCGTACCGGCCGGGATCAGCCGGCCGACGATGACGTTTTCCTTCAAGCCCTGCAGCATGTCGGTCTTGCCGGCAACCGCGGCTTCCGTCAGCACCCTGGTCGTCTCCTGGAAGGAGGCGGCCGAGATGAAGGACGGCGTCTGCAGCGAGGCCTTGGTGATGCCGAGCAGCACCGGCTGACCTTCGGCCGGCTTCTTGCCGTCCTCGATCAGGCGCTCGTTGACCTCTTCCAGCTCGATCACGTCGACGTGGTCGCCCGGAATGTAGGTCGAGTCGCCCTGCGTGGTGATCTCGACCTTCTGCAGCATCTGGCGAACGATCACCTCGATGTGCTTGTCGTTGATCGACACGCCCTGCAGGCGGTAGACTTCCTGGATCTCGTTGACGAGGTAGGAAGCGAGTGCCTCCACGCCCTTGATCGCCAGGATGTCGTGCGGCGCCGGATTGCCGTCGAGGATGTAGTCGCCCTTCTCGATGACGTCGCCGTCCTGGAGATGGAACGGCTTGCCCTTCGGGATCAGGTATTCGACCGGCTCGAGCGTCGAGTCATGCGGCTCGATGATGATGCGGCGCTTGTTCTTGTAGTCGCGGCCGAAGCGGATCGTGCCATCGATCTCGGCGATGATGGCGTGATCCTTCGGACGACGTGCCTCGAACAGTTCGGCGACACGCGGCAGACCGCCGGTGATGTCCTTGGTCTTGGCGCTTTCCATCGGGATACGCGCCAGCACGTCGCCGGGACGAACCTGCGCACCCGGCTCGACCGAGAGAATGGCCTCGACCGAGAGCAGGAAGCGGGCATCGCCACCCTTCGACAGCTTGCCGACCTTGCCCTTGGCGTCCTGAACGACGATCGCCGGCTTCAGGTCGTTGCCGCGCGGCGTCGAACGCCAGTCGATGACCTCACGCTTGGTGATGCCGGTCGACTCGTCGGCCGTTTCCTGGACGGAGATGCCGTCGACCAGATCCTCGAATGCCACCCTGCCCTCGATTTCGGTGAGGATCGGGCGGGTGTAGGGATCCCACTCGGCGATACGCTGTCCGCGCTTCACCTTGTCGCCATCGTCCACGAAGATGCGCGAACCATAGGTGACACGGTGCGTGGCACGCTCCTTGCCGGCTTCGTCGAGGATCAGCACCGCCATGTTGCGGCCCATGACCATCTGCTGGCCGTCGGAGTTGCGCACCACGTTGCGGTTGCGGATCTCGACCTTGCCCTCATAGGAGGCTTCAAGGAACGAACTGTCCACCACCTGCGCCGTACCGCCCATGTGGAAGGTACGCATGGTGAGCTGTGTGCCCGGCTCGCCGATCGACTGCGCCGCGATGACGCCGACGGCTTCACCCTGGTTGACCGGGGTGCCGCGCGCCAGATCGCGTCCGTAGCAGACCGCGCACACGCCGACCCTGACCTCGCAGGTCAGTGCCGAGCGGATGCGGACCGACTGGACGCCGGCCTTTTCGATCTGCTCCACGTCGCGCTCGTCCATCAGCGTTCCGGCCTTGACCAGAAGGTCGCCGGTCACCGGATGGTTGATGTCGTCGAGCGCGGTGCGGCCCAGCACGCGCTGGCCGACCGAAGCGACGACCTGGCCGGCATCGACGATCGGCTGCATGGTGAGGCCCTTGTCGGTGCCGCAATCCACGGAGTTGACGATGCAGTCCTGCGCCACGTCGACCAGACGGCGGGTGAGGTAACCCGAGTTCGCCGTCTTCAAGGCGGTGTCGGCCAGACCCTTGCGGGCGCCGTGGGTCGAGTTGAAGTACTCGAGCACGGTCAGGCCTTCCTTGAAGTTCGAGATGATCGGCGTCTCGATGATTTCACCCGACGGCTTGGCCATCAGGCCGCGCATGCCGGCGAGCTGGCGCATCTGGGTGGGCGAGCCACGCGCACCGGAGTGCGACATCATGTAGATCGAGTTCATCGGCTTCTGACGGCCATTGTCCTCGAACTCGACCGCCTTGATGCGGGCCATCATCTCGTCGGCGACCTTTTCCGAGCACTTGGCCCAGGCGTCGACGACCTTGTTGTACTTCTCGCCCTGCGTGATCAGGCCGTCATTGTACTGCTGTTCGTATTCCTTGGCCAAAGCCTCGGTGTCCGACACCAGCTTGATCTTGCTGTCCGGGATCAGCATGTCGTCCTTGCCGAACGAAATGCCGGCACGGCAGGCGTGAGCGAAACCGAGCGCCATGATGCGGTCGCAGAAAATGACCGTCTCCTTCTGACCGCAATGGCGGTAGACGGTGTCGATCATCTTGGAGATGTTCTTCTTGGTCATCTCCTGGTTGGCGGTCTCGTAGGGCACATTGACGTTCTTCGGCAGAAGCTCGCCGATGATCATGCGGCCAGGCGTGGTGTCATGGATCTTCGACACGACCTTGCCTTCGGCGTCGACCGTGCGGAAGCGGCCCTTGATCTTGGCGTGCAGGGTCACTGCCTTGGTCTCGAGCGCGTGCTGGAGTTCGCCCATGTCGGCAAACACCATGCCCTCGCCCGGCTCGTTCTGGTTGACGATCGAGAGATAGTAGAGACCCAGAACCATGTCCTGCGACGGCACGATGATCGGCGCGCCGGAAGCCGGGTGCAGGATGTTGTTGGTCGACATCATCAGCACGCGGGCTTCAAGCTGCGCTTCCAGGGACAGCGGCACGTGGACCGCCATCTGGTCGCCGTCGAAGTCGGCGTTGAAGGCCGTGCAGACCAGCGGGTGCAGCTGGATCGCCTTGCCTTCGATCAGGATCGGCTCGAACGCCTGGATGCCGAGGCGGTGCAGCGTCGGCGCGCGGTTCAGCAGAACCGGGTGCTCGCGGATGACCTCGTCGAGAATATCCCAGACTTCCGGACGCTCCTTCTCGACCAGCTTCTTGGCCTGCTTGACGGTCGAGGAGTAGCCCTTGGCGTCGAGGCGGGCGTAGATGAAGGGCTTGAACAGTTCGAGCGCCATCTTCTTCGGCAGGCCGCACTGATGCAGCTTGAGCTCCGGACCGGTGACGATGACCGAGCGGCCGGAATAGTCGACGCGCTTGCCGAGCAGGTTCTGACGGAACCGGCCCTGCTTGCCCTTCAGCATGTCGGACAGCGACTTCAGCGGACGCTTGTTGGCGCCGGTGATGACGCGGCCGCGACGGCCGTTGTCGAACAGCGCATCGACGGCTTCCTGCAGCATGCGCTTTTCATTGCGCACGATGATGCCGGGAGCGCGCAGCTCGATGAGCCGCTTCAGGCGGTTGTTGCGGTTGATGACGCGGCGATAGAGGTCGTTCAGGTCGGACGTCGCGAAACGGCCGCCGTCCAGTGGGACGAGCGGACGCAGGTCCGGCGGGATGACCGGAACCACCTTCATGATCATCCATTCCGGACGGTTGCCGGATTCCATGAAGTTCTCGACGACCTTGAGCCGCTTCAGATACTTCTTCTGCTTCAGCTCGGACGTGGTCGAAGCCAGTTCCGAACGCAGGTCGCCGGCGATCTTCTCCAGATCCATGCCGGCCAGAAGGTCATGAATGGCCTCGGCGCCGATCATGGCGGTGAAGCTGTCCTCGCCATACTCGTCGACGGCGATCATGTACTCTTCCTCGCTGAGCAGCTGGTGCTCCTTCAGCGCGGTGAGGCCAGGCTCGGTCACGATGTAGTTCTCGAAGTAGAGGACGCGCTCGATGTCCTTCAGGGTCATGTCGAGAAGCGTGCCGATGCGCGAGGGCAGCGACTTCAGGAACCAGATGTGAGCGACGGGAGCGGCGAGCTCGATATGGCCCATGCGCTCGCGGCGGACGCGCGACAGCGTGACTTCCACGCCGCACTTCTCGCAGATGACGCCCTTGTACTTCATGCGCTTGTACTTGCCGCACAGGCACTCGTAGTCCTTGATCGGGCCAAAAATGCGCGCGCAGAACAGACCGTCACGCTCCGGCTTGAAGGTGCGGTAGTTGATGGTCTCCGGCTTCTTGATCTCGCCGAACGACCAGGACAGAATCTTCTCAGGGCTGGCCAGTGAGATCCGGATGGAATCGAACACCTGCGCAGGCGCCTGCGGATTGAAGAGATTCATGACCTCTTGGTTCATGCCGTTCTCCTTTTCGGGGTCCTCGAAAGCCCCTTGCATCTAGTCGCGGGCCAAACGCCCGCCGTCTTTGTCGGCCACCGGCCGTCGAATTCCGTTGGCGCGCCGCAACTTCGTGCGGCGCGCGCTAGCCTTACTCAGCCGCGTCGGGCAGCCGAACCGGGGCGTCGTCGAGCTTGGTGTTCTCCAGCTCGACATTGAGGCCGAGAGACCGCATTTCCTTGACGAGCACGTTGAAGCTCTCCGGAATGCCGGCCTCGAACGTGTCGTCGCCGCGCACGATCGCCTCGTAGACCTTGGTGCGGCCGGCGACGTCGTCCGACTTCACCGTCAGCATTTCCTGCAGCGTGTAGGCGGCGCCATAGGCTTCCAGCGCCCAGACCTCCATTTCGCCGAAGCGCTGGCCGCCGAACTGCGCCTTGCCGCCCAGCGGCTGCTGGGTGACGAGCGAGTACGGTCCGATCGAACGAGCGTGGATCTTGTCGTCCACCAGGTGGTGAAGCTTGAGCATGTAGATATAGCCCATCGTCACCTTGCGATCGAACGGCTCGCCCGTGCGTCCGTCATAGAGCTGCGACTGACCGCTGGTGTGCAGGCCCGCCTGCTCCAGCATGATGTTGATGTCAGCCTCGTGCGCGCCGTCGAACACCGGGGTTGCGATCGAGACGCCGCGGCGCATCTGCTCGCTCAGGCGAACAATGCTCTCGTCGTCGTATTCGCGGATCGGCTCGTTGCGATCATTGGCCGGCATGAAGCTTTCCAGCGTCTTGCGCAGCGGCTTGATGTCGCCAGCGGCCTTGTACGTGTCGATCAGCTCGCCGATCTTCTTGCCCATGCCCGCGCAGGCCCAGCCCAGGTGCGTTTCCAGGATCTGGCCGACATTCATGCGGCTCGGCACACCCAACGGGTTGAGCACGATATCCGCATGCGTGCCGTCCTCGAGGAAAGGCATGTCCTCGACCGGAACGATGCGCGACACGACACCCTTGTTGCCGTGACGGCCGGCCATCTTGTCGCCCGGCTGCATCTTGCGCTTCACGGCCACGAAGACCTTGACCATCTTCATGACGCCCGGAGGCATTTCGTCGCCGCGCTGGACCTTCTCGACCTTGTCCATGAAGCGCTGTTCGAGCGCCTTCTTGGAGTCGTCGTACTGGCCACGCAGGGCTTCCAGCTCGCTCTGGAGCTTTTCGTTCTCCACGGCGAACTGCCACCACTGCGAACGCGGATACTCGTCGAGCGTATCCTTCGACAGCGTCGAGCCCTTCTTGAAGCCCTTCGGTCCAGCGATCGCTTCCTTGCCGACGAGCACGTCGGAAAGACGCGCGTAGACGTTGCGGTCGAGGATCGCCTGCTCGTCGTCACGGTCCTTGGCGAGGCGTTCGATCTCCTCGCGCTCGATCGCCATGGCGCGCTCGTCCTTCTCCACACCGTGGCGATTGAACACGCGCACCTCGACGACGGTGCCGAAAGTGCCTGGAGGCATGCGCATCGAAGTGTCGCGCACGTCGGAAGCCTTTTCGCCGAAGATGGCTCGCAGAAGCTTCTCTTCCGGCGTCATCGGGCTTTCGCCCTTTGGCGTGATCTTGCCGACCAGGATGTCGCCCGGCTGCACTTCGGCACCGATATAGACGATGCCGGCTTCGTCGAGGTTCTTCAGCGCTTCTTCCGAAACGTTCGGAATGTCGCGCGTGATTTCCTCCGGACCAAGCTTTGTATCGCGCGCCATGACCTCGAACTCCTCGATGTGGATCGAGGTGAAGACGTCGTCGGCGACGATGCGCTCGGACAAGAGGATCGAGTCCTCGTAGTTGTAGCCGTTCCACGGCATGAACGCGACCAGCACGTTGCGGCCGAGCGCCAGATCACCGAGCTCGGTCGAGGGACCGTCGGCGATGATGTCGCCCTTGTTGACCCGGTCACCCATACGCACCAGCGGACGCTGGTTGATGCAGGTGTTCTGGTTCGAACGCTGGAACTTCATCAGCCGGTAGATGTCGACGCCGGACTTGCCCGGATCGAGATCTTCCGTCGCGCGGATGACGATACGCGTCGCGTCCACCTGGTCGACGATGCCGCCGCGGCGGGCGCCGATGGCGGCGCCCGAGTCACGGGCAACGATCGGCTCCATGCCGGTGCCGACGAACGGCGCCTCGGCGCGCACCAGCGGCACGGCCTGACGCTGCATGTTCGAGCCCATCAGAGCGCGGTTGGCGTCGTCGTTTTCCAGGAACGGGATCAGGGCCGCGGCCACCGACACCATCTGCTTGGGCGACACATCCATCAGGTCGACGTTTTCGCGCGGCGCCATCATCACTTCGCCGGCGCTGCGGCAAATGACGAACTCGTCGACGAAGCCGCCATTCTTGTCGAGCTCGGCGTTGGCCTGCGCGACGTGGTGCTTGGCTTCTTCCATCGCCGAGAGATAGACGACGTCATTGGTCAGCTTGCCGTCGACGATCTTGCGGTACGGGCTCTCGATGAAGCCATACTTGTTGACGCGCGCGAAGGTGGCCAGCGAGTTGATCAGACCGATATTCGGGCCTTCCGGCGTCTCGATCGGGCAGATGCGGCCGTAATGCGTCGGGTGCACGTCGCGCACCTCGAAGCCGGCGCGCTCGCGCGTCAGACCGCCCGGTCCAAGCGCCGACAGGCGGCGCTTGTGGGTGATCTCCGACAGCGGGTTGGTCTGGTCCATGAACTGCGACAGCTGCGAGGAACCGAAGAACTCGCGCACGGCGGCTGCCGCCGGCTTGGCGTTGATCAGGTCCTGCGGCATGACCGTGTCGATCTCGATCGAGGACATACGCTCCTTGATCGCGCGCTCCATGCGCAACAGGCCGACGCGGTACTGGTTCTCCATCAGCTCGCCGACAGAGCGCACGCGGCGGTTGCCGAGATTGTCGATGTCGTCGATCTCGCCCTTGCCGTCGCGCAGTTCGACCAGCGTCTTGACCACGGCCAGGATGTCTTCCTTGCGCAGCACGCGCACGGTGTCCTCGGCCTTGAGTTCGAGGCGCATGTTCATCTTGACGCGGCCGACGGCCGACAGATCATAGCGCTCGCTGTCGAAGAACAGCGAGTTGAACATGGCTTCGGCGGTCTCGAGCGTCGGCGGCTCGCCGGGGCGCATGACACGATAGATGTCGAACAGCGCGTCCTGGCGGCTCTCGTTCTTGTCGACGTTGAGCGTGTTTCTGATATAGGCGCCGACATTGACGTGGTCGATGTCGAGAACCTTGATCTCCTGCTCGCCGGTGCCAAGCAGCACCTTGAGCGTCTTTTCGTCGATCTCGTCACCGGCTTCGAGGAAGATCTCGCCGGTGGCGTAGTTGACGATGTCCTCGGCCAGGTAGTTGCCGAGCAGATCCTCGTCAGTCGCCTTGATCGCCTTCAGGCCCTTTTCGCCGAGCTGGCGCGCCTGGCGGGCGGTGATCTTCTTGCCGGCCTCGACAACGATCTCGCCCGTATCGGCGTCGACCAGGTCGCCGACGGCCTTGAGGCCGCGGAAACGCTCGACGTTGAACGGAATGCGCCAGTGGTCGCCGGCGCGGACATAGGTGATCTTGTTGTAGAAGGTCGACAGGATCTCTTCGCCATCCATGCCGAGCGCCATCAACAGCGACGTCACCGGAATCTTGCGGCGGCGGTCGATGCGGGCGTGCACGACGTCCTTGGAATCGAACTCGATGTCGAGCCACGAGCCGCGATAGGGGATGACGCGCGCGGCAAACAGAAGCTTGCCCGACGAGTGCGACTTGCCCTTGTCGTGGTCGAAGAAGACGCCCGGCGAACGGTGCATCTGCGAGACGATGACGCGCTCGGTGCCGTTGACGATGAAGGTGCCGTTCAAGGTCATGAGCGGCATGTCGCCCATGTAGACGTCCTGCTCCTTGATGTCCTTGATCGACTTGGCGCCGGTATCCTCGTCGATATCGAACACGATGAGGCGCAGCGTCACCTTCAGCGGCGCGGCATAGGTCAGGTCGCGCTGACGGCATTCGTCAACGTCGAATTTCGGTCCTTCGAACTCGTACTTCACGAACTCCAGCATCGAGGAGCCGGAAAAATCGGAGATCGGGAAGACCGACTTGAAAACAGCCTGCAGTCCCTCGTCCGGACGGCCGCCCTTGGGCTCGTCCACCATCAGGAACTGGTCATAGGATGCCTTCTGAACCTCGATCAGGTTCGGCATCTCCGCAACTTCCGGAATCTTTCCGAAGAACTTGCGTACGCGTCTGCGGCCATTGAAAGTCTGGGTCTGGGCCATCGTCGCTCCTTAGCTCTAAACTCGGGACGGACCTCGCCGCGGTCCGCCTTGCATACCGAGCCGCCTGGGCGGCGGCTCTCTGTCTGTTCTCCGTTCGCCTTTCGGCGGCCGGCTAAAACGGGAGAAAACCGGTTTCCTGAAGGCCGGTTGCGGCCCTCAGGAAAGAGGTTCTCGTACATCTCGCGCTACGCGTCCTCCCTCCAGGCGAAGGGAGTGGCGGACGGCGCGAGGCCGCCCGCCGCTTTTACGCTTACTTCAGGTCGACCTTGGCGCCGGCTGCTTCCAGCTGGGCCTTGAACTTGTCGGCGTCGGCCTTGGAAACGCCTTCCTTGACCGGCTTCGGAGCCGCTTCAACCAGGTCCTTGGCTTCCTTGAGGCCAAGACCGGTGATGGCGCGGACTTCCTTGATGACGTTGATCTTCTGAGCGCCAGCGTCGGTGAGGACGACGTCGAATTCCGTCTTTTCCTCGGCCGGAGCAGCAGCAGCGGCAGCGCCGCCAGCAGCGGCAACCGCCACCGGAGCAGCAGCCGAAACGCCCCACTTTTCTTCCAGAAGCTTCGACAGCTCGGCCGCCTCGAGGACGGTCAGCTTCGAAAGGTCGTCTACGATCTTTGCGAGATCAGCCATTGTTGTATTCCTTCGTTAGGTTCGAACGTGTGTTTTTGATAGCGAGGAACGGCCTCATGCCGCCTCGTCCTTCCGGGCGTAAGCGCCGATGACGCGCGCGACCGAAGCCGCTGGCGCATTGACGATCTGGGCGATCCGGGTTGCCGGCGTGGCGATCATGCCAACCAGCCTGGCGCGCAGCTCATCGAGCGACGGAAGTGTGGCGAGTGCCTTCACACCGTCGGCATTGAGCGAGGTGGTGCCCATTGCGCCGCCGAGAATGACGAGCTTGTCATTTCCCTTGGCGAAATCGGACGCGACCTTCGGCGCCGCAATCGGATCCTCCGAATAAGCAATCAGCGTCTGTCCCTTGAACAGGTCGATGATCGATGCGGAGTCCGTGCCCTGAAGAGCGATTTTGGCGAGACGGTTCTTCGCGACTTTAACGGTGCCACCGGCGGCGCGCATTTTCGACCGAAGGTCGTTCATTTGCGCGACGGTGATACCGGCATAGTGGGCCACGACCACTGAACCTGCGTTTCCGAACGCTTCGTTCAGGCCCGTGACGAGTTCGCGTTTTTCCGCTCTGTCCACTGCCTATCTCCAGTTGACCCCAATCCCGTCAATGAGAACATCTCATTTCGAGGACAGGCGTCGGGTTGCCTTTTTGCCGGCCGGGCCATCCAGTAACGGATCTCCCGAACGACGCTCGAGGATCCTGCCCCCTTTCGCCACACCGCCGGCAAGCCAACGATGCGCAGACAAAAGGCAAACACGGTTCGAACCTTTCATTGGAGCATTCGCTCCGTTGTCGGGTCTTCACCCGTCTCATGCAGGCCCACATGAATTAAGGCTTTTGGGCCGCCTGCAATCTCGGACAGGATGTCCGGAAGCCTTTCGACTTCCGGTACCGGGTCCAGGATAAATCCGAGACCCGGAATTCAATCACGGACCGGCCTTCCCGCGGCCGATCCAAATGGTCTTGATCAGGACGCTGCGAGCGTCGAGACGTCGAGCTTGAGGCCCGGGCCCATCGTCGAGGTGACCGACACCTTCTTGACGTAGTTGCCCTTGGCGCCAGCCGGCTTTGCCTTGGTCACCGCATCGGCGAAAGCGCGGATGTTCTCTTCCAGCGCCTTGACGTCGAACGAGACCTTGCCGACGCCGGCATGAACGATGCCGGCCTTCTCGACGCGGAACTCGACCGCGCCGCCCTTGGATGCCTTGACGGCGGCGGCGACGTCGGTGGTGACGGTGCCGACCTTCGGGTTCGGCATCATGCCGCGCGGGCCGAGCACCTTACCGAGACGGCCGACCAGCGGCATCATGTCCGGCGTGGCGATGCAGCGATCGAAATCGATCGTGCCCTTCTGGACGATGTCGACCAGGTCCTCCGCACCGACGATGTCGGCGCCAGCGGCCTTGGCTTCCTCGGCCTTGTCGCCACGGGCGAACACGGCGACGCGAACCGAGCGGCCGGTGCCGTTCGGCAGGTTGACCACGCCGCGGACCATCTGGTCGGCATGACGCGGATCGACGCCGAGGTTCATGGCGACTTCGACGGTCTCGTCGAACTTGACCGAGGAACGGTCCTTGAGCAGCTTCAGCGCTTCACCCAGGGCGTAAGCCTTGTTGGGATCGATGCCTTCGCGGGTCTTCGATACACGCTTTGCAATCTTTGCCATGATCTCAGCCCACCACTTCCAGACCCATCGAGCGGGCGGAGCCCTCGACCATGCGCATGGCCGCCTCGACGTCGTTTGCGTTCAGATCCTTCATCTTGGCGGTCGCGATTTCACGCACCTTGTCGCGCGAAACGGTGCCAGCCTTGACCTTGCCCGGCTCCTTCGAGCCCGACTTCAGGTTCGCGGCCTTCTTCAGGAAGTAGCTCACCGGCGGCGTCTTCATGACGAAGGTGAACGACTTGTCCTGGTAGTAGGTGATGACGACCGGAACCGGCGATCCCTTTTCCATTTCCTGGGTCTGCGCGTTGAACGCCTTGCAGAACTCCATGATGTTGATGCCGCGCTGACCAAGCGCCGGGCCGATCGGGGGCGACGGCGTAGCCGAACCCGCGGAGACCTGAAGCTTGAGCTGGCCTGCAATTTTCTTAGCCATCTCTTTTCCTGCCTTTGTCTATGCCGGCCCCATCGTCAGGGGAAACACCGGCGGTTGCAGTCTGGTGGTGCGGTTCGCGTGGCCGGCTAAAGCCACATTCGCCTCCCACCGTTCTCAGGCCATGCGTTTCCGCACCGCCTCCCCTGATCGCCAGACCGGCGGCGCCGGCCCAACATCAGGGATTTCGGATCAGCCCTTTTCGACCTGTCCGAATTCCAGATCGACAGGCACGGCGCGCCCGAAGATCGAAACTTCCACCTTGAGCCGCGCCCTCTCCTCGTCCACTTCCTGGACGAAGCCGTTGAAGGACGCGAAAGGACCGTCCGAGACGCGGATCGCCTCGCCGATCTCGAAAGTGACCGAGGGCTTCGGGCGCTCGACGCCTTCCTGCACCTGGTTCAGGATGCGCTGCGCTTCCGCCTCGGTGATCGGCACCGGCTTGGAGTCACCGAGAAAGCCGGTGACCTTCGGCGTGTTCTTCACCAGCGAGAACACGGCGTCGGTCAAATTGGCCTTCAGGAGCACGTAGCCCGGGAAGAACTTGCGCTCGGCATCGACCTTGCGGCCGCGACGAACCTCGACCACCTTCTCGGTCGGCACCACGATCTGCTCGATATCGGCGGACAGGCCCTTCTGCTTGGCCTTGTTCTCGATGTCCTCGGCGACCTTCTTTTCAAAGTTCGAATAAGCGTGGACGATGTACCAGCGCGCAGCCATTTTTTTAGACTTCTCCGTAGTCGCCGGACTTAGCGTCCAATGCCCAGAATCTGTTCGATCGCGAGGCCCATCAACTGATCGGCGCTAAAGAAAAAGATCATCGCAATCACAGCGAAGGCCAGAACCATCACCGTCGAGATCATCGTTTCGCGCCGCGACGGCCAAGTCACCTTGGCGGTCTCCGAGCGAACCTGCTGGAGAAAGACGAAAGGATTTGTGGTTTTCGAAGCCATATGCCGCTCTGTCTTCAAGACCCGTTGGCCGGGTCCCCTGGATGATCCCGCTGGCCGGGACGTGCCGCCTGAGCCCAGTCTCGCGCCGAATCAGCGCAATCATTTCGCCCATGCAAATCAGACGCGTAAAGCCGGCTTCCCAGCTCCACGCGTCGCGTGTCTGTTCTGTCTACATAAAACCGATTCTTGATCCACGCAAGTGGCAAGTGTCCGCTTTATGACCAAACGCCGCCTCGGAACCATCCAGTCGTTCCGTCCCGGCTATGGCGCCCTTATGCCCCAATCGGGCTAATATGGCAAGCGTGTCGCCGATTTTCAAAGGGCGGCCCGCGGAATTATCGTTTCTGATGGCCATTTTGGAAAATGGCACGGGCAGCAGGGCTCGAACCTACGACCTGCGGTTTTGGAGACCGCCGCTCTACCAACTGAGCTATGCCCGTATCGTGCGCGCCTCGGCGCAGCAGGGGCTTCCTAAAAGCTTCCGCGCTGTCTGTAAAGAGTGGTTTGCACGCAAACGCGCCTTCATCCCCTTTGCCAGGAATCGGGATAGGTAATGACCAGCCCATCGCGGTCGATCTCGAGTTCGCGGCTGAAGCCGCTGGCGCGCGATTCATAGAGATATCGCCTGCCCTCATCGAGACATGTGTAGCGCTGCGGGTTGCTGACGACGGTGAGCGCCGGGAATTCGATAAAGGCGGTGGTGATCTCGGCGCTCTGCCCAGCGGACAGCCGCAAGCGCAGGATCGGCCTGTTCGCAACCGCTACGATTTCCCGGCCGGCGGCGTGTACGGCCCGCCAGGCACGCCCCAGCCCCAGGCCGGCATCGGTTCGGTTTCGGGATCGCAGGTCTCGCCGAGATTGGAGTTCATCTTGGCCAAACGCGATCCCCATTCGACATAGCCCATGAAGGCCGAGCGGAATTCGGGATCGTCCGGCAAGCCGGCCTCGTCGGCGGCGTCGGCGAGCAGGTTGATCCAGCGGCGCCGCTGCTCTTCCGTCAAATGCTTGCCCAGGTGATGCATGACCATCTCGCGGTGGCCGCCGAATTTCTCGCTATAGGTCTTCGGCCCGCCGAACACTTCACCGATGAAGGCCGCGACATGGGCGGGATGGTCCGGCGACATCGCCTTGAATACCGGCCCGACAACCGGATCCTTTGCCACCTTGTCATAGAAGGTCTGCGTCAGCCGGTTCAGTGCATCGTTGCCGCCGGCCCATTCGTAGAGTGTCGGAACATCCCGGCTCATTATCGATCCTCCGCCAGCCCCGGCGCCACCGGCCGCGACGATAGCGGAAAGATCGAAGACATCTCAACCTGCCTCGATGGCCAGTTTCCGAAGCCGAGCTACAGCCTCGCGGGCGCGTCGGCCGCCGCATTGGCAGGCGGCAGGCCGCGGCAATTGTCGGGCCTGGGAACAGCCTTGCAGATCGTGGCGCCGGTCAGTGCGTCGACCGATTGCGGTCCCGTTGTCAGTCCCGCCTTCAGCATGATGTCCGGTTCAAGCTGCTGCTCGGCCGACCGCCCCGCGATCGTTCTGAACAGAGCGGGACCGATCGCCATCTCCTCGAGATACGCCTTGACCATCTGCTTCTGTCCCATCGAGTACAGGCTGAGCCGAGCCTGCGGACCGACAAGCCTTCTCGCACCGCCGGCAAGCATCAGCGCACAGGCCGAATCGCATTCGACGCCCGCATCGATGCTCAACCCGGCATAGGCGCCCTCCTTGGCCAGGCAATTCCATGCCCCTGGGTCGCAATCGACGAAATCGGTCCGGCCCACGGCGACGTCGAGCTTCCTCTCGCGGACAAGCCGGCCCGCGGCCAGCGCGCCGGACAGGTCGCCGCCCCGCGAGCTGATCACGACGGGCAGGCGCCGATTGCCAAGCGTGGCGAGCAATTGGCGCAACTTCTGCGGCGTCTGGCTCGTGATCGCGCCTTCCGCCGATATCCATTCCGGACAGTCGGGATTGCACAGCGGATTGCTACCGCGAACCACGACAAAGCGCATCTCCGCACCGGCCTTCGCGGTTTCCGGTCCAACCGGCACGACATCCCTGGGCTTGGCGATCGCAGCGGCCGATGGCGTCGCATCGTTTGCAGGGCTCGGTGTCTTCCGGCAATTCGCGGCAGGCTGTTGCGGCGCGCACAGGCTGGCGGAGGTCAACAGATCCACCGCGTCGCGGCTGGTCACCAACTTCATCGTCAGCATATCGTCGAGCGCGATCTGGCGGATGTCGCTGGCCGGCGTGGCCTTCATCATCTCAAGCACGCCGTCGCCTATCCCCATCTCCTTCAGATAGGCCGATAGCGTTTTCTCGACCGCCTTGCTCATCTCATAGGTCTTGTAGCTGCCCGCGTTCTTGCGGCTGACGACCTTGGTGCTGATGATCTTCTTCCTACCGTTTACGATACGGTAGGTGGTCCGGTAGAGCAGCTTTTCGCGCTTGTAGGTGGTGGTGATCTGGTGGACGCCGAGATAGGCGAAATCTCCGACCACGCGGCGGACACCGCCGGAAAACATCAGCGGACAGGCAGAATTGCACATGGCCCCATCGTCAAAAGCCATGCCGAAATAGTCTGCAGCCCTGCCCTTGTTGTCGCTGCAATCCTTCGCCTCCGGCTGGCAGCCGGAAAAAACCGTCACGCCGACGGCGATATCGAGCTTGTTCTTGCGGATCATCCTGCCAAGTGCGAGTGCGGCATCGACATTGCCGCCGGGCGAGCTGACGACGACAGGCAGTTGCCGTCCCTTGAGCGTTTTGAGCGTGCGTTTGAAGAGCGACGGCGTGTCCGCCGCGATCGTGCCTTCAGCCGATATCCATTCCGGACAGTTGGGCTCGCAGCCCGGCGCATTGCTGCGCACGACAACGAAGCGCATCGGCGGGATGTCCAGCGACTGCTCCTGGGCCCGCGCCGCCGAGACAGGCAGGACCGCGGCGACCAACAGCATGAGACGGACCAGTGCCCGCAACCGCCACCCCTTCTCGCCGAAACAGCGCCCTGGAACCACTCTTTCGCAAAGCTCCCTCAATGCAACCTATACTAGTTGCCGTGGTGGCGCTTGCAACAGGGTGGGCACGGTTCCGATGTCACGCAGTTACGCAAACGAAAAAGGGCGGCCGAAGACCGCCCTTTCCCTAGTCGATCCGGCCAATGCCGGTGTCGATTATTCCTTGATGGTGACGACGATGCCGGCACCGACGGTGCGGCCGCCTTCACGGATGGCGAAGCGCAGCTTCTCTTCCATGGCGATCGGCACGATCAGCTCGACATCGACCGTGATGTTGTCGCCAGGCATCACCATCTCGGTGCCAGCCGGCAGCGACACGATGCCGGTCACGTCCGTCGTGCGGAAGTAGAACTGCGGACGGTAGTTGGTGAAGAACGGCGTGTGACGGCCACCTTCGTCCTTGGTCAGGATGTAGGCTTCGGCCACGAACTTCTTGTGCGGCTTCACCGTGCCGGGCTTCGCCAGAACCTGGCCACGCTCGACACCTTCACGATCAACGCCACGCAGCAGCGCGCCGATGTTGTCGCCAGCCTGGCCCTGATCGAGCAGCTTGCGGAACATTTCAACGCCCGTGCAGGTCGTCTTGGTCGTCGGACGGATGCCGATGATCTCCAGCTCCTCGCCGACCTTGACCACGCCGCGCTCGACGCGGCCGGTCACGACCGTGCCGCGGCCCGAGATCGAGAACACGTCTTCGATCGGCATCAGGAACGGCTTGTCGAGCGGACGAACAGGCGTCGGGATGTAGGCGTCGACCTGAGCCATCAGCTCGCGGATCGCGTCCTCGCCGATCGTCTTGTTCGAATCTTCAAGCGCCGCCAGCGCCGAACCCTTGACGATCGGAATGTCGTCGCCGGGGAACTCGTTCTTCGACAGAAGCTCGCGAACCTCGAGCTCGACCAGTTCGAGCAGCTCGGCGTCGTCGACCTGGTCGACCTTGTTCAGGAACACCACGATCGACGGCACGCCGACCTGACGGGCAAGCAGGATGTGCTCGCGGGTCTGCGGCATCGGGCCGTCGGCGGCCGACACGACCAGGATCGCGCCGTCCATCTGCGCGGCGCCGGTGATCATGTTCTTCACATAGTCGGCGTGGCCGGGGCAGTCGACGTGGGCATAGTGACGGTTGGCCGTCTCGTATTCGACGTGAGCCGTCGAGATCGTGATGCCGCGTGCCTTCTCTTCCGGCGCCGCATCGATCTGGTCGTAGCGCTTGTACTCGCCAAAATACTTCGTGATCGCCGCCGTCAGCGACGTCTTGCCATGGTCAACGTGACCAATCGTGCCGATGTTCACATGAGGCTTAGTGCGCTCGAATTTACCTTTTGCCATAGTCTCTTTCCTTGGACGGCCTTGACCTTCAGTTCAGTCGAATGCGGGGCGATTAGCGACAAAGGCCAAAAAACACAAGCGTCTTTTGGCCGGGTGCCGTCTCACTCAGTCCGAACCTTAGATCCGATTGCGGGGAGATGGCACTGATATAGGAAGGCGATGGAGGAAATGGAATGGCTGACAGGCCGATCGATCGAGGCCTGCATCTCATGTCCTTGCCGGCCAATTCCTGTCTCGATCACGGCCAGTTGATGGCCCATTGCGGCGGCCACCGAGGTCTGATCTCCTGACCCCATGCAATTCATCCCCGTCTCAATCCGCGGCCCGCTGTTCATGATCATCTCGACCGGCTCGTACCTGGTCAACGATACGATGATGAAACTCGCGACCGCGGGGCTGCCGTCCTACGAGGTGCTGTTCCTGCGCGGCGTGGCGGCAGCGCTTTGGGGCTTCCCGCTGTTGTTCCTGCTGGGCTACGGCAAACAGATCCCGCTGATCTTCGACGGCCATGTGCTGCGCAGGAACCTGCTCGAGCTGGCGGCGATCCTCTGCTACGTCGTGGCGCTCGCCAACATGCAGATCGCGGATTCCACGGCGCTTGGACAAATCACGCCGCTGCTGATGCTGGTCGGCTCGTCGATCCTGTTTGGCGAGCGCATCGGCGGCCAGCGGATGGCGCTGATCGGGCTCGGCTTCATCGGCGCGCTGATGGTGGCGCAGCCGACCATGGAAGGTATTTCGATCTACGCCCTGCTGGCGCTCGGCAACGCGGCGCTGTCGGCCGCGCGCGACCTTGCCGGGAGGCGTGTCGCCGCTGAGGTGCCAGGGATGATCGTGGCGATTTCCGCCGTGGTGGTGGTACTGATGGGCGCCGGTGCGGCGCATCTGGCGTCCGAGCGCTGGGTGATGCCCGAAGCACGCCATTTGCTGCTGCTGGCCGGCGCCGGTCTTTTCCTGATCTTCGGCCATTTCTTCATCTTCATGGCCTATCGCGTCGGGCCGACCAGCGCGGTGGCGCCATTCTATTACTGCTTCACCGTCTGGGCCGTCATTTCGGGCCTGCTGGTGTTCGGCCAGTTCCCCAATGCATTGGCGGTCTGCGGCATCCTGCTGGTGGTGGCCAGCGGCCTGACCATCGTGTCGCTGGACCAGCGCAAGCGCCGGCTGACCGTCGTCGCCTAGCATCGGCGGCCGAGCGCCTGTTTCCAATGTTGCGGAGGCCAGACCGATCGTCTATTCGGCGATGTATCGTCTTTCCACGACGCCATGATCAATCAGCCAAGGGAGCTTCCCATGACCGATCTTGACCAGAACAAGAACTCCGACGCCGAGCACAAGGCGGCCATTCGCAAGTCGCTGGTCGGCTGGGCGGTGTTCATCGCCGGAACGCTGATCTTCTTCGCCGCGGCCGATGCAGTGCTGATGCCATAGGCAAGCCCGAAGCGGGTCTTGCCTCAGTACAAATTCAAAAATTCAGACGATGCGACCGGCGCTTAGAGCGTCCGCCTTCCGCTGAACTGATGGTAGGCCCACAGCACGACTATCGCGCCAACCACCGCGACGATCAGGCTGGAGATGTTGAGACCGGTGACACCCACGCCAAAGAGCCGGCTGCAAATCACGCCGCCGACGATGGCGCCGACAATACCGAGCACGATATCCATGATCAGCCCTTCGCCGGTCTTGTTGACGATCTTGCTGCCCAGGAAGCCGGCGATGGCGCCGAGAATGATCCAGCTGATGATACCCATTTTTTCCTCTCCATCCCTCGCCATCGCGACATTTTCATATGATTGTCAAAAGCTCAAGCCAGCTTGAAATTCCGCCCGGATGCGCCATTCTTGGAGGCGGGCTAGGCTTGGTCGAGATGGAGGATCCACTATGGGACTTTTTGACAATGCCGTTCCCGGCGGCAACATCACCAAACCGCTGATGATCGCGCTCGGCGCGTTGCTGGTCGGAAAGATGCTGAGCGGCAGAAGTGCCGAACAGCCGGATCAGCCTCAAACACCGGTGCCGGCCGACCCTGCCGCCAGTGACGGCGGACTGCTCGGAGGACTGGGTGGCCTGCTCGGCAGGCTCAAGGACGCCGGCCACGGCAATGTCGCCGATTCCTGGGTCGGCACAGGGCAGAACCAGTCGATCAACGCCAATGATCTCGGAGCCGCGCTTGGGCCGCAAGTCATCCGCGAGATCGCGCAGCGTACTGGAATGGACGAGGGGGAACTCCTCAAGCAGCTGTCCACCGCCTTGCCCGGCATCGTCGACAAACTGACCCCGAACGGTCAGGTGCCTCAGCAACACCAGGTGGCTTCCGCGTTCAACAGCTGACGCGGCGTACGTTGATGTCCTGAAGCGCTGCGCGCTTTGTCGGGCAGTGTTTCGGTTTGCCGATTGTGGGATGAAAGTCTGGAGCGGGTAGCGGGAATCGAACCCGCATATTCAGCTTGGAAGGCTGCTGCTCTACCACTGAGCTATACCCGCGCCTTGCACTGAAGTATCGGATTCGCCCGAAAAGCGCCATGCACTTTTCGGCCCGATGCTTTTCTCGTTTCAGGGCTTCCGGGCCGGCAGTGGTGGAGAGGGTTGGATTCGAACCAACGTAGGCTAAGCCAACGGATTTACAGTCCGTCCCCTTTAACCACTCGGGCACCTCTCCAGTCTGCCGCCGGAGCCATGCAACGAGGCATTCTTGCCGATCCCGAAGCCCGAGTTGGATATCTTCTCCGAAATCAGCGAAGCGCCTTATGGCGGCAAGGCCAGTGGGTGTCAACCGCACTGGGAAGGGTTTTTCGATGTTGTTCGCCGGCTGCGGCGACGGGCCATATCCTTGGTCACGCGAGACAGCTATAGAAGCCGGCCATGAGCAACAAGACCAATACCCCCAAAGACACCCATTACGCCAAGCTGCGCCGCGCACACCGCGATGAGAAGAGCGGCGGCGCGCCGGCATTCCGGCCCCGCCTGCCTGTGCCGCCCGGCGAGAACGCCGCCGACGGCCTGGTGCGACTTTATGGCCTGCACACCGTGCGGGCGGCGCTCGACAATCCGCGCCGCAAGATTCGCAAAATGCTGGTGACCCGCAATGCGGCCGAGCGCCTGGAGATAGAAGATCTCGCCGCCCTGCCCTTCAAGGCGGAGCTGGTCGAACCCAGGGACATCGACAAGATCACCGGGTCGGACGCCGTGCACCAGGGCGTGCTGATCGAGGCGGAGCCGTTGAAGCCCAAGCGCCTCGACGCGCTTGGCGACACAAGGCTGGTGCTGGTGCTCGACCAGGTCACCGATCCGCACAATGTCGGCGCCATCCTGCGCTCGGCGGTCGCCTTCGGCGCCGGCGCGCTGATCACCACCGCGCGCCACAGCCCGCAGGAATCGGGCGTGCTGGCGAAATCCGCCTCCGGCGCACTGGAACATATCGACCAGATCGAGGTGAAGAACCTCGCCGACGCGCTCGGGCAGCTGCATGAGGCCGGCTTCCAGACCATCGGGCTTGATTCGGATGGGCCGGCTGAACTCGAAACCAGCTTTGCCGGCGACAGGATAGCGCTGGTGCTCGGCGCCGAAGGCAAGGGCCTGCGCCAGAAGACGCGTGAGACGGTGACGACGCTGGCGCGGCTCGACATGCCCGGCGCCATCCGCTCGCTCAATGTGTCGAATGCAGCGGCGATCAGCCTTTATGCCGCTAGGGCATTCTTGAAGCGCGGCTAAGCCGGAAGCGCTCTGCCAAGAAAACAAGAAACGGGTTCCAGCGACAGCGCGGGAAGAGGTGGCGGCTTGGGAACGTTGCGCCGCCCTCTCCCGGCCTATGCCGCTTTGCCTTTCACCTCGGTCACTTCGCCGCCGACCTCGAAATTCGCCATCCGCTCCAGCGCCCTGACCAAAGCCGAATGATCTTCCTTGGCGCCGCCGTTGGCCGCGCAGGAATTGAACAGCTGCTGCGTGGTCGAGGTGTTGGGCAGCGAGACGCTGAGTGCCTTGGCGCCTTCCAGTGCCAGGTTGAGGTCCTTCTGGTGCAGTTCGATGCGGAAACCCGGCGCGAAGGTGCGCTTGACCATGCGCTCGCCATGCACTTCGAGGATGCGTGACGCCGCCAGCCCGCCCATCAAGGCTTGCCGGACCTTGGCCGGATCAGCGCCGGCTTTCGAAGCAAAAACAAGCGCTTCGGCGACGGCTTCAATGGTCAACGCGACGACGATCTGGTTGGCGACCTTGGTGGTCTGGCCGACGCCGTTGGGCCCGACCAGAGTGATGTTCTTGCCCATCTTCTCGAAGACGGGTCTTGCGCGCTCGAAAGGCTTTTCCTCGCCGCCGACCATGATGGTGAGCGACGCCGCCTTGGCGCCGACCTCGCCGCCGGAAACCGGCGCGTCAAGATAGTCGCAGCCGAGCTCGTTGATTTTCTTGGCGAAAACCTTGGTTTCGATCGGCGAGATCGAGCTCATGTCGATGACCAGCTTGCCCTTGGTCAGGCCCGATGCCACGCCATTGTCGCCGAACAGCACATCGGCCACTTGCGGCGTATCGGGCACCATGGTGATGATAATGTCGGCCGCCTTGGCGACGGCGGCGTGTCCGGAGACTGGCTTCAGGCCCTTGGCGACGAGATCCGCCGGCGGCTTTGAGCGATGGTCGCTGGCGATGACCTTATAGCCGGCATCCAGCAGATGTCCCGCCATCGGCGCGCCCATGATGCCGAGGCCGATGAAACCGATGGTTTCCATTGTGGTTCTCCAAAGAATCTTGGCTCGAATTTATCGGAAGGTGGCGCTGCCCCTCATCCGCCTGCCGGCACCTTCTCCCCGTATAGAGACGGGGAGAAGGAAGCTCTCAGGCCGCCGCGCTGCCCTGTCCGGTCAGGTCCCGAAACCAACCCAACCCTGCCTCGGTGCCGGCCTTCGGCTTGTATTCCGCGCCGATCCAGCCGGAATAGCCGATGCGGTCGATGTGGTCGTAGAGGAAGGGATAATTGATCTCGCCCGTTCCCGGCTCGTGACGGCCGGGATTGTCCGCAAGCTGGATATGCGCGATGCGGCTAAGGTTTGCCTCGATTTTACGGGCGAGATCCCCCTCCATGATCTGCATGTGATAAATGTCGTATTGCAGGAACAGGTTTTTCGAGCCGACACGGTCGATCAGCGCCAGCGCCTGGTCCGAGTAATTTAGGAAAAAGCCCGGAATGTCGCGCGTGTTGATCGGCTCGATCAAAAGCCGGATGCCGGCCTGCTCCAGCTTTTCCGCCGCAAAGGCGAGGTTTTCGGCGAAAACATCCTCGAGCACCTTGCGGTCGACGCCCGCCGGCGCGATGCCGGCCAGGCAATTGACCTGCTGGCAGCCGAGCGCCTGTGCGTAGGTGATCGCCTTGGCGATCCCCTGGCGGAATTCCGGCACGCGGTCCGGCTGCACGGCGATGCCGCGCTCGCCCTTGGCCCAGTCGCCGGCCGGCAGGTTGAACAGCACCTGCGTCAGGCCGTTCTTCTTCAGCCTCGCGGCCACCACCTCCGGTGCATGGTCATAGGGACCGATATATTCGACGCCCTTGAAGCCCGCGCGGGCGGCTGCGTCGAAGCGGTCGAGGAAATCATGCTCGCCAAAGAGCATCGATAGATTGGCTGAAAAACGCGGCATTCTTTTTCTCCTAATCGAGCATCACGATCGCGGTAGGCGCGTCTTCCTGATTTTCGGCAAGTTCCTCGAATTCGGTGATCTTGTCGATCTCGGTGCCCATCGAGATGTTGGTGACGCGCTCCAGGATGAATTCGAGCACGACCGGAACCCGGTGCTCCTTCATCAGCCGCTGCGCCTGCTTGAAGGCGCCAGCGAACTCTTCCGGCTTGCGCACCCGGATCGCCTTGCAGCCCATGGCCTCGGCAACGGCGACATGGTCGACGCCATAGCCCGCCTCTGGATCGCCCGATCGGTTGATGTTCTCGAAGGCAAGGCTCACCTCATAATCCATCGAGAAGCCACGCTGCGCCTGGCGGATCAGGCCGAGATAGGCGTTGTTCACGACGACATGGATGTAAGGCAGCTTATGCTGCGCGCCGACCGCCAGTTCCTCGATCATGAACTGGAAGTCATAGTCGCCCGACAGCGCCACGATGGTGCGGTCGGGATCGGCGGCGCGCACGCCAAGCGCTGCCGGCAGCGTCCAGCCGAGCGGGCCGGCCTGGCCGCAATTGATCCAGTTGCGCGGCTTGTAGACATGCAGGAACTGCGCACCGGCGATCTGCGACAGGCCGATCGTGGTGACATAGGTGACATCGCGGCCGAAGGCCTTGTTCATCTCCTCATAGACACGCTGCGGCTTCAGCGGCACCTGATCGAAATGCGTCTTGCGCTTCATCGTCTTCTTGCGGGCCTGGCATTCCTTGGCCCAGCCCGACCAGTCGCGCAGCCTGCCCGCCGTCTTCCACTCGGTGGCGACGTCGAGCAGGATCTTCAGGGCCGCACCCGCATCCGAGACGACGCCGAGGTCCGGCGCGAAGACACGGCCGATCTGCGTCGGCTCGATGTCGACATGGATGAACTTCTTGCCCTTGGTGTAGACATCGACCGAGCCGGTGTGACGGTTGGCCCAGCGGTTGCCGATACCGAAGACGAAATCGGCTTCCAGCATCGTCGCGTTGCCGTAGCGGTGCGAGGTCTGCAGGCCGCACATGCCGGCCATCAGCCGGTGGTCGTCGGGGATCGCGCCCCAGCCCATCAGCGTCGGGATGACCGGAACGCCTGATATCTCCGCGAATTCGATCAGCAGGTCGGATGCATCGGCATTGATGATGCCGCCGCCGGCGACGATCAACGGCTTTTCCGCCGCGTTGAGCATCGCCAGCGCCTTTTCGGCCTGGGCGCGGGTCATCGCCGGCTTGAACGGCGCCAGCGGCTCATAGGCGTCGATGTCGAACTCGATCTCGGCCAGTTGCACGTCGACCGGCAGGTCGATCAGCACCGGACCGGGCCGCGACGAGCGCATGAGGTGAAACGCCTTCTGCAGCGCCATCGGCACGAGATAAGGCTCCATAACGGTGACCGCCCATTTGGCGACCGGTGCGGCGATGGCGGCGATGTCGACGGCCTGGAAATCCTCCTTGTTCAGCCGTGCACGCGGCGCCTGGCCGGTGATGCACAGGATCGGGATGGAATCGGCTGCCGCAGAATAAAGCCCGGTGATCATGTCGGTGCCGGCCGGCCCCGAAGTGCCGATGCAGAGCCCGATATTGCCAGCCTTAGCGCGGGTATAGCCTTCGGCCATGTGCGAGGCGCCCTCGACGTGGCGGGCAAGGACATGGCGTATCGTGCCCCTCGCCTTCAACGCCGAATAGAGCGGATTGATCGCCGCGCCCGGCACGCCGAACGCGCAGGAGATGCCTTCCTTTTCGAGAACGAGAACCGCCGCATCGACAGCGCGCATCCTGGCCATTTTCCGGCCCTCCACTTGGGTTGTCATTGTTGGATGGCCGATGATCTCAGCAAGCCGGCTATTTTTCAATTTTTTCAGAATATTTTTTCATTTCGAGAAAACGGCCACTATCTGCTGATTTTATTGGATTTTCGGTTTTCCAGGAATTTAGCGCCTCGCCACAATGAAAAACTTTTTCATTGTATGTTTGGAGAAATCGGCGAAACTGGCGTCATGGAAACCACTGAAAAACGCCAGCGCGGCCGGCCGCGTGCTTTCAACGGGCCTGCCGAAGCCAGTTCGGTGCAGTCGCTCGACCGGGCCTTGCGCATCCTGGCCATTGTCGCCGAGGGCAGCGGCCTGTCGCTGAGCGAGATATCGGCGCAGAGCGGCCTTGCCGCCTCCACCGCCTACCGCATGCTGACGACACTCGAGAACCACGGCATGGTCGAGTTCGACACGTCAGACCAGTTGTGGTCGATCGGCGTCGAGACCTACCGCATGGGTGCGGCCTTCCTGCGCCGCCGCAAACTGGTCGACCGCGCCCGCATCGTCATGCAGGAGCTGATGGAAAGAACCGGCGAGACCGCCAATCTCGGCGTCGCCGAGGATGATTGCGTGGTGTTCGTCAGCCAGGTCGAGACGCACCAGGCGATCCGCGCCTTCTTCCGCCCGGGCACGCGCAGCCCTTTTCACGCCTCCGGCATCGGCAAGGCGGTGCTGGCGCATCTCGAGCCGGAGCGCGTTGGGACCATCCTGCGCAAAGCGGGCCTGCAGCGCTTCACCGACAAGACGCTGTCCGAGATCCCTGCCCTCGCCCACGATCTGGCCGTCATCAAGCAGCGCGGCTGGTCGGTGGATGACGAAGAGCGACACCCCGGCATGCGCTGCGTGGCGGCCGCCATCTTCAACGAGTTCGGCGAGCCGATCGGCGGCGTTTCCGTATCGGGGCCGACCGTGCGGGTGACGCCGGAGCGGCTGGCCGAGATCGGGCCGATGGTGCGCACTGCCGCGGCCGAGGTGACCCGGATGATCGGCGGCGCGCAAGCCGGCTGATCAGCCTGCCCCTGGCAGCGCGCTCCTGGTCGCAATATCGAAGAAATCGAGCCGTATGGCCATGCCGGCAACGCAAGCGCCAGCCGCATGGGCTACGTCTTGCCGTCGCGTTCGAATGCATGCGAAAGGGCGCGGATGAGGAAAACGGTTCAGCTTCTGCTTGTCGCTTCGCTTTACGGATGCGTGGCGACGACACCTCGGCCCGATGCCGGCGACCAGCGCGTCGATCCCATTCCGTTCTCGCTCGCGCTCGAGGAGGTCGTCATCACCGGCATTCGTCAGCGCTTGCCGGATCCTGCTTCGGCCAGGCTCGGAAGGACGCTTGCCGGCGAGCGGACACTGAACGGCCGCAAGGAGATCGTGGCCTGCGGCTTCGTCAGCGGCAAGACTGCGGCCGGCGGCCCTGGCGGCGACCAAGCCTTCATCGCCAGGATCTACCCGGATTCGGCAAGCAGCTTCGAGCTCGTCGCCATGGGTGGCGCTTCGGAAACGAGGCGCCTCGTCGATAGCACCTGCCGCGCAGCCGGGCTGCCGATTTCCGATTCTGCCTGAACACGCAACTGTAAGTATTTGTGAGACAACGAAAAGGGGCCCGCGCGAGCCCCTTTTTCTTTTGCTGAGACAATCCCCTCCTCTCAAAGCCGGCAATAGTGGCTGTAGCCGTCGCGGCCGATGTAGGTGTCGGAGTCCGGATCGTAGCTCGAGTAGCGATCGAAGCAGCGACGGACGTGCCAGGAACCGCCGTCTTCGTCGACATAGACGGTACGCGGGGGCTGCTGGGCAAGCAGGCTGCCAAGGACGAACCCGCCGACGCCAGCGGCGATGCCGATGCCGAGGTCGTGGTGATGCGAATGAGCCGCCGAAGGCTGAACGGTGCCGACCAACGTGGTGGCGGCGACGGTGGTGGCGATGAGGCCGGAAACGAGTGTGCGCTTGAACATGATGATCTCCTTGCTTCGTTGACCGAGGCGATCCATCCGCCTCTTGATCATCTGTCGTCGCGGCAACGAAAAAGGTTCGAAGCTTCTTTGATCTTTTTTTGGAGGCTGTCGGTTCCTGGCTGCGGGCCACGGAAAATGCAAAAGGGCGGCCGAGGCCGCCCTTCGCACGCAACAGGCCCTTGGCATCAAAGGATGATAACCACCCTGCCATGGTGATGATGACGGTGATGATGGTGGTGGTACCACCAGTAGTCGCCATAGTCGTCGTCGTAGTAATGATGGTGATGATGCATACCGTAAGCCGACGACGTCTGAACCGTGGCGGCCAGCGCGCCTGTGGCGACGAAAACGGCTACGAGAGCGGAAGTGAGCATGCGCTTGAACATGATGATCTCCTGGATCCTTGACCGAGGCGACCATTCGCCTCTGGAGATCAGTCGGCGCGGCCTGTCAAAAGGTTCGAAAGGTCGAGGAGGTTTTTCAGAGGTAGGCAGTAGGCAGTAGGCAGTAGGCAGTAGGCAGTAGTGAAATGGCACCATCCAGATACGAACGACGCAATTCCCTATTCCTACTGCCTACTGCCAATTCCCTCACCCCATCCCCGTGATATGCCGAAGCCAGAAGGCGAGCGCGATGAAACCGATGATCGTGGTCACGCCGGTCCAGTCGACATCGGCCTTCCTGACGTCGCTGATGAGCTTCACCAGCAGCATCCAAGCGATGACAACGAGGGGCAGAATGATGACGAGCCTGATCATGCGACACTCCAGTCCGAAGCGATTGCATCTCACCATCATGTAGGAAGCCCGCTCGCGGATTTCAGCAGGGGCCGGCGGCGGCGTCATCCACCGCCGGGGTAACCGAAAACGGAGTTTTGTCTTTACTGGCGTACGAAATATGCTACCGGAGCGCCGTGCCCTTGTAGCTCAGCTGGTAGAGCAGCGGTTTTGTAAACCGAAGGTCGGCGGTTCGATTCCGTCCGGGGGCACCAGCAAAATCAATCACTTACGTCACCTTTCCCTGCCGTCAACCTAATGACATTTGGCCCCCGGGTAACGTTTCGGGTAACAGAATCGTGATTCCAACTAAAAGCCCGCCACCGTGAGGCAGCGGGCCACATCCTCCACAATGGCGGATTTCAGCTTCCGGCAATGAGGCGCTGCGCGATCCAACCAGCAAGCACTGTTCCCATGAACATGATGTCGAGCGTCGTCATGATCGCCCGCTTCAGTTCATCGGCGAGTGGCTTTCGCCCAACACCCGCGCTCTCGCCTGCCGGCCCGCCATCTCCTGCGCGACCGTCAACAGCGCCTCCTGCGTGATGATGAACTTGGCCACGCAGATTTTCTCCTGGCCGTCATAGGCGAAAAAACAGACGCGAAACAGGTTGGCTGAAACTTCATCGACGCGGCCGACGCCTTGAACGAACGTATCGAGGATGACGACGGGCTCCTGCATGTCAGAGCGCATAGCGTCCTCCTTTGGTCAGGTCGACGCCGGCAGTGGTCATAACGGCCAGAGCACGGCTGGCTGGGGATGGGATTGTCTCCCATGTCCCACGCGGGTCGCCGCGCAACGGAAAGTGGAACCAGCTTGCATGAGTGTTGCACGGCACTGACCGCGCGCATTCGTGATGGTTCTGCCCGGGGAAGATATCGCGCATCAGCATCAGGCGCTCAAAATGTAGCCATTCCGAATAGGCGTACAGAAGATCGACCCGACTAATGTTCGGCTCGGTGGCCTTGGCTACCACCAGACCCACGGGAAGCGCTACAGCAGCTCCCACGGCCGGAATAGAGGCGATTGCGCCGAAGGCGGCGCGGCGTGTCATTGCGTTGGTCATTGGTCTTTCTCGCGGTTCGAACCGGCCGTTCAAAGCCGGCGGAAAGCATTTCCTGAGGAAACAGTTTCCTATATCGGCGGACGGCGCCGAAGCCGGGGGTTGAACACTGGCCGCGAGACCAGTCAGAACGCCTTTAGGCTTTCGCCCTGGACATTGACGATCTGCCCCCGGCCGCGATATCGTGGCCGAAGTCAGTCGCCCGCTAAGGCGGCTATGCGCGCAAGCAGCCCGCCAAGGCCGCCGAACGCGCCTCAGCAGAGCCTACGACGCCAATCGTGGTGTTCTGCAGTATCGCGGTCAGGGTGTTCAAACCCGCGGTCAAGTTCCGCTTATTCGTTGGTTTCGTCAAGCACTCCCCGAAAGGGAGCTGGCTTGCGTTTATCCCATGGCGGGTCCGGTCCTGTCCCCGTGGGCGCCGGCACCCTGGCGCTTCTTCGGCTTAGGCTTCTCCGCGCCTTCCCCGATCAGCTACCGGAAGAGTGCTCAAGAATATATAGCCGGATATGCCGCAACCAACCGCGAAATAACCTTGCTGATTAACAGTGCCTTGCAAGGGATGGCAAAGGGGGCTTATTGTCCTTCAACGGGGAACTATTTGCGGCATGGCTTGGGGGATTTGCTATGCTCAGAATCTTGCGCGAATTCTGGAATGACCAACGCGGCGTCGCCTTGCTGTTGGTTGCGATTATGCTACCGGTACTCATCGGCTTTTCATTGCTGGCCATAGACATGAGCCGGGCTACGGGCCTTCACCAACAACTGCAAAAGGGTATAGACGCCATCGCTCTGGCCGCCGCTGCCGAACTTGATGGCAAATCAGATTCGATCACGCGGGCCAACCTCGCCGTGACGACCCTTATTGCCAATCAAACCCTATATTCGGACGTGGCCGGTCATACACTCGTTCCAGCCGATGTGACCATCACGTATTTGACCGGAATACCAGCTAGCGACGACATCACCTTGACCTCCGCTGGCGTCGATGCCGGCGGCGTGAACTGGGCCAGCATCGATCCAAAAGCGGTGGCTTTTGCCGAAGTGACTATAAACGCATCCGGCCTGGCGAAGGGCGCCGGGGCATTCACAACCATCTTTCCTGCAAGCCTGGTCGGCAGCACCGACACAATGGACATTCGACCACAGGCTGTCGCCGGGTTCGTTCAGTCTATCTGTGAAACCGTGCCGATCTTCATGTGCAACCCATTTGAGACAACCGATCCGTCAACCAGCAAGACAATCCAGCAGGCGTTCGCGTCTGGCGATACCTACAGCCGCGAATTCCGCGTCCTGAAGGTCGACAGCAACCCTGGTCCTGGCAATTTCGGATTGATCGATAACAACCTGAGTTCATTGCGCGATGCCATCGCGATCGGCACCTCTGGCACATGCTACAACCGCAATGCGCTCACCACCAAGACCGGCGTGACCCTGGGCCAGGTGAATACCGGCCTCAATGTCCGGTTCGATCTCTATAGCGGATCGCTGAACAAGAACAACAAGGACTTCAACTATCGGCCTGCCACCAATGTTCGCAAGGGTCAGAAAACCGGCTGTAGCAAATACGATCCGGTGGCGGACAACACTGCGCTCCCTCTCCCGCCAGGAACAAACTACGTTGACGCAAAGGGAATGTCGGACAAAATAGCATCGCAAGGCTTTTGGTCGAGCTACTGGCAAATCAATCACGGCACGGCATATCCGAACGTCCCAAGCGCCACCAACCCGACCGGCTCCAAGACCGCACCAGCTTCCCGATATGACGTCTACAAATACGAGATTTCTAGCGGGTTCGTCGGTGATAAGTCATTGGCGCCGACCAAGGAAACCGGCATCCCGTCCTGCTACAAGGGTAACGCCCCGACCGCAGATCCAGACCGCCGGCTTCTAAACATGGCGATCGTCAACTGCATAGCCAACCAGAGCGCGTTGAACGGGCATGTTTCCATTAAGCCTGACGGATACGCGAGCGTCTTCCTCAACATGCCGATCCAGAAACAGGACAACACAAAGGATCCCGAGGATCCCTCAGCTGGCGAGAAGCCGATCAGCCTCGAAATCGTGGACGTCGACGGCGGCTTTGCCAATAACACCCTCGTAGATAAAGCTTTCCGCAACGAGGCGCAGCTATATCGATGAGACAACTGGCTCTGGCCTTTCTGCTGATCTCCAACCCTGCGGCCGCAGAGATGTCTGTGACGGGCTGCAATGCACTAAGCGATTCTGCCGGCGCGGCTGCGTTGCAGCTGCGATCTACGGTCGCGGTCGTCAAGGGTGTGGCTTTCCATGAAGCAGTGCCGATGATGCCGACAAGCGCAAGAGACGAGGCGGCGGACCTCGAAGATGCGAGGATTGGCGCTGAATCAGCACTTCGCGAATATGCGCTGTCTCTGGAGGCATTTGCGAAAGCGATCAAGAATTGCGGTAACTAGGCCGCTTGTCGGCCGGCCCGCTTCTCGTCTTCGCTGATGCTGGCCTTCCGCATCTTGCCTTGACCGGGCTGCTTGAAGGCGCCCATCGGCGCCGACCTGAGCCGGCGGGCGTAGAGGTAGATCATCCCCGCAAGCGCGTGCCGTTGATGGACCACGCCGCGGAGTTCATTCACCATGGCCATGATCGGCCCAAGGGGCAGTTCATCGAACATCTCGAGCAGTGCCGTGGTCTTTCCCTCGACCAGATCGGGACAGGCCCGCAGCAGGTCGCTGATGGCCCACAGGCTCGTTTCGTCGATCAGGGCCTGATTGCCCCGGCCCTCGGCCAGGATGCAAAGGACGAGCCGCGCGTGCTCGACGCCATGGCGATCGATGATCCGGCGGATAGTGCCCACGGCCCGGGTCTCGCCGGGCTGGGGATACAGATGCGCGCCGACGATCTTGATGTCGAACTCTCGGCAGAGCTCCGCCACGCGCGGATCTGCCACGGCGCAGGTTCTCATTAGGCTTGGCCCTTTGCTGGTACCGCTGCAAGCCCCGCAGCGAGTGCCCGTTCATTCATATCATCGGTCGCGCCGGCGAGTTGGATGACAAAATCTGACACCCATTCCCGGCACATCGTAAACCGCTGGATGGTGCCGTCCGGCCTATAGAACTGGAATGCCAAGTAGGCACCGTCGTCGGAGGTGCCCAACCAGTAGCGCTTGATCAACGCGTCCGGGAAGCTGCCAAACTGGGCTTTGAAGTTTGCGCGGTTCTGCTCGACCAGGTGTTCGAACTCCGGCGGTGCCTTCCACCATTTCTCGATCTTATCGACCATTGAAGCCTCGCACCATGTCGCGGCCGGCGAGCACCAACTGGCGGCGCATCTCGGTAATGCTATCCTTGCTGACGTTGGCACCAGCAGCGATGTGGACAGTGAACGACTGCTGGATCGGCCGCTGATCGCTGCTCACGCCGCTGGTCGCACCGGATGACCCCGGCCGCACATCGGCGAACTGCTGCGGCGTGGCGATGATGACCTTCTCGTTCGGGCTCTTGAAGAACTCGACCTTCTGGGTGTCGCTGCTGTCGATGCCACCGGTGGCGAAGCCATAGACAGCCTTATGGCGTCGCGCCTCGGTGGCGGCGTGATAGGCATCCGTCTGTGCCAGCGCGTTTTCATAACCGTTGGCGCCGGCACTGCCGAGCGGTGACGCGCCACCAGCGACGATTGCGCGGGCGATCTGCTCCGGCGTGGCCCCAAGACCCTGTGCGCCATAACCAACGCTGCCGCCACCAACGATACCGGCGGCGCTGAAGTTTGCCCTGACCTGCCTCAGAACCTGGGCATAGGCCGAGGCATCGGATGACCCTCCAGATGAACCGCTGCCATATGTCGATCCGCCGCCGGCACCGCCGCTGATTGCCGAACTGCGGCTTGTCGTATTGATCTCATCGAGAAGTTGAGAGGTTTTCCGGGTGTTCGCCTCGATATTCATCAAGACGGTCCAGTAGCGCTCGTTCTCCTTCGTCGGATCGCGGCCGGTGAAGCCGGATTGCGGATTGGCAAGGGCCGTGGACTGAGCGTTAGGGATCACCATGCCGGCGGCGGAGGGAATCACAAACTCAGGTCCATGCTCGCCGACCAGATAGGGCATGCCCGGCAGGATCGGGCCGCCTGCAGCACGTGCACCGCCAAAACGGGTGACGGTAACACCCGTCGTGCCGCCGAAAGTGCCATAACTCGAGCCAGAGCCCGAGGCTTCGCCGCCGCCATAGTAGGACGGCACAGAATAGGCCTTCTGGGTCATGTCGGACTGCCCGCCGTAGCGGGTGACACCTACCGGGCCGCCTGGCACGTCATAGATGGATTGCTGGCCCGAACCGACCTGCCTGGTCAAGACCGTAATATTGACGACCTTATCCTTGATCGCCTGGATCGCGGAATTCATCTGTTTCGCGCCGGCTACATCGCTATCCAACTGCATGCGCGTACGCACGAGGCTGTCGACGAATTTGTTCACCGCATCGACGCCGAAACCATCCTGGACGAGCGTCTGGCGCACCATGTCGAGGCCCTGATACACGGCGTTGACGCTGGCGTTTCCGGTCTTCATTGCGTCGAAAAGCTTAGTGACGGTGCTCGTGGCGTCGGCAATCTCCGCACTCGCGTTCTTGATGGCGTGCGTATCGCCGAAAAACGCATCCATGTTTTGCTGGCTCGATGTCGTGGCGATGACTTTCTGAAGCCTGTCAGCTTCGGCCGTTGTCGCGTGAAATTGGCTTTGCAGATCCACCATCCCGGCAAGCTGATGCTGGCGTGCTTCCTGCACCGCCTGGTCCACGGTCTGGAACAGGCCGACCGTGGCCTGTAGCTGGCCGTTTAGCTGCTGGGTGCCGAACTGGCCGGCCAAAGAGCGCGTGACGCCGTAGCCACTGCTGGCGCCGGCATTCATGGTACCGAAGAGCTTCGCGATGGTCGCGTCGGCGTTGCCGGCGCTGGCATTGATGTCCTTGAAGCCCTTGGACACATCGGCCAAGGTCTCTTGCGCCTTTCCGCCGTTGAACGCGACATCGTTCACCACCTTGTCGACGCCAAGGCCCTTTTCCAGGGCGAGCGCATCCTTCAGCTTGGCGATGATTTTGTCGAACTGGGCGCCATTGCCCGGATTGGCGATCGAGATAGCCGACATCTTGTCGATCACGTCTTGCAGGGCCGGGGTGAGCCCCTTCCGAATGTCCGAATTCATTTCGAAGATGGCGTCAGAGAAGACGCCGAACGGCTTGCCCTGGGCTTTGTTGTTGCCGCCGAATTCGGTGAAGATGCTGGAAAGCTCGGATTTCAGCGCCTTGGTCTGAGCCTCTACGTCTGCCAGCAGCAAGGCATGCTGGAAAGTCGCGGATTCCTTCGTGTAAAGCTCCATCGCGGTCTTCGCGCCCGCATATGAGGCCGCAACCTCGTCGACTATCTGCTTGTGCCTGGTGAGCACTTCATTGACATCCGAGGCCCCACCCTTGAGCGCGCCGAGTGCCTTGATAGCGACCTCTGTTCCGACCGAGATGGCCAGGAATCCGAGAACGAAGGGATTGAAGATCACCGAACCCAGAGCGCCAAGCGCCTTCATTCCGTTGCCGAGGGTAAGCACCCCAGCGCCGGTCGAGGCGAGCCGTTCATTCATCACGATCAAGCTGCCCGGGATGCGGCTGAAGTTACCTCGTGCGATCTCGGCACCGAGTACACTGAATTCACGCGACACGCCTGCGCCAAGGCCGGCGGCTTCCGTCTCTGCGACGCCAAGAGCCGCCATGCTTGTGGCCGCCGATTTTGCGGAAACGGCAACCTCTTCGTTCGCCGTAGCAAGGCCAAGCATTCCAGGCGTGATCTTGGAAAGGTTCCCGCCCGTGGCTTCGAGCGCGGCGGCAAAATCCTTGGCCGCAATCGTGCCTGCGACAAGACCGGCGCCACCGCCTCCGAGGCTCGCCATTTCCGCATTGACGAGTCTGGTAGCCGTCGCGACCTGCGACAGTGCCGCCGTGGTTGCCGTGGTGGCTGTGCCGATCTTTGACATGACGGCGCCGGCTGCTGTGCCGCTGGTCGTGAGCTTGGCCAACAGTGCATTGGTCGTGTCGATGCCTGCCGAAATCTTGGCAAGGCCTTCCGAGAGGCCAGCACCGCTCAACTGCGCTGAAATCTGCGCATCGAAGGCTACGGCCTGCTGTTTGGCGCGCGCAAGAGCCGCCTCAAACGCGGAAATATCGCCGCCAATTTGGACTGTGATGCTACCGGCTGTTTCGGTCATGGATTAACCTACGATCAAATAGAGCGTTGCCGGATCTGCCGGGGACAGGGCGTCATATTCAGCCTGCGAGAGCTTGATGATGCGCTCGACATCCGATGTGACGGCAGGGAAATCAGCCGGGCCGATGTCGTAGGTGAACGTCGGCAATGAACACCGGATCACGTGCCTGGTGGGCATTGCGAAGGGGCCGATCGACGTATTTGCATTGATTGCGACGACACCGAAAGAAGCCTCGCCTGGGTTGTTACCAAGCCGCTCGATGCTGCCAGCACCGGTTCCGGAAACCGTGACGGTGATCGTGGAATAGGCCGGTAATGAAATGACTTCGTGGCCGTTTATCGGCAGCGCGGTCATGGTTCCTTCTCCTATGCCGCTACGGCATCGATGCCGGCTTCTCTGAGGAGTTGATCAAACCGCTCGTCGAATGCCTTCTGAATGAACGTCACCGGCTCTGGCGCTCTCTTGGCGCCTTTTTCTGCGGCGATCTCGCGCTCGACGGCGGTGCTTGCCGTGGCCATCCAGGAATTGAACAAAATATCCTGGCCTTCAGGGAAGCCGCACGCGGTCCTCACGGATCCAATGGCCATCTCGATCGCAGCCTGCGTCAGCTCGACTGCCTCCTTAGCGCTTTCGATCGCTTCGATGGCCGGACCATGGGTTTTCTCGATGATGTTGCGCTCAAGATGCGAACGCTGCTCCTGCGTCAGGCCGCTAAGCTCGGGCGGGCCTTCAAACGCCGCGATTTGAAGCTCAGGGCTATTCAGAATTAGTTCGAGGCGCTTGTCGTTGCCACGAAGAAATCCGCGGATCTCCTGACGAAGCAAAGCACTGGCGAAGTCGGCCTTGTCCGGCTGGGGCACCGCCATGCGTGCGAGATCGTTTTTGATTCCGCCGGCCGTTTTCTCAACCTCGAACATGCTGCGGCGAAGATCGGGAATGACCTTTTCGGCCGAAACCGACCGAACCGCGTCGTTAAGGCCTTTGGTGCTCAACGTGCCTGGCCCTGCAAGTTCGGTGCGGGTTTTCGGCACAGCCTCGATGAAGTTGAGGGCCTTGTTGAAGGCGCCGCTCAGCTTCGCAAGGTCCGGGCGGTCATTCCACTCGGGACGCCAGCGTGACTTAAGATTTTCAATCCGGTTCATATCGGTTCCTTATTGAGCCAAGAGTTTGTCGAGGAGGTCGTACGGGGTCGGAAGGCCGCCGTGGTGGTAGGTGGTGGTGTAGGCAACAGGCGCCTCCCGCTGCTGGAGGAGCAGATAGACGACACCGGCAACAGCGTTGGCCACGTCCTCGTGCCCGCCCGGAGGAGAATCGACGCTATCGCGGCCGGAACTGCTGGTCCGCCGCTCAAGACCGACCAACTGATCAATGAGCCGGTCGTTATCAATGAGTGCGACGCGCCCCGAGTTCAGGGCCGGCAGCAACGCGAGATACAATTCGGATTTCGGCGCCGGACTGATCGCGTAAGTGATGCCCCGGCGCTGGAATGGTTCGCGACACCATTCTCCTCCAAATCTATCTCCAACAACCCGTGTGATCCCATATGTTCGAAGCGTGTTGGCAAACTTGTCCGTGACGAACTCGGGGGAGTAAGGCGGCTTCTCCTCCAGCACCAAGTCGATAACGGCTTTCGTGCCTTCCTTATGGCCGATAGCTAGGGTCATGCTGTCCGCCGAGCCGCCCGACGGATCAATAAAAGCCTTGTACCTGACACCAGGATTGAAGGCCCGAACGGTCGTATTCAGATCAACCGCAAGCTCCACAGTCTCGCGGTCAAACAACATTTCGCAATCCACGCGGAATTCAGCGCCATACTCGGCCGAGGCTGATGCAGGATCGCGGGCAAAAGCCTTGTCAATTTCAGCTTGTGGCAGGGTCGAGTTGAAGACCCTGGACGGCCCCTTGGCCACGAGGATTGAAGGATCGCCTTCCGGGCCGAAGTCAGCCTTATAGGTGCGATACAATTCGCCACGTCTGGCATATGGCGAGCTAATTACCAGCAAAGGGCCGCCCGTGGTGATCAATGCCGGACGAAGCGCGGCCAGTATCTCGCGATCAGGGTTCCGACTGCCTTCAATGTGCCAAAAAGCCAGCTCGTCGCAAACCGCGCCGACCGCCGTGATACCGCGAATCGTGCGGAAGTTGGCTGGCTTGATTGTGATATCGACCCTGCTCGATAGGCGGATGGTTTCCGATGTCGGATCCCCGATAATCTGGCCCCGAAGCACCGGCGAATGCTGAAGTATACCAATGGCGTGCTGGTAAGCCCTATCGGCCTGGGATGTCGACGCAGCGAGAATCGGAAATACGCCACGCTCGCCAGGCGCAAGCCTGTCTGTCCAATCACACAGGGCGGATGAGTAAGCCGCCAGCGCGCCAGCAGCACGTGTCTTGCCCGCGCGCCGACCAACGACGCACCACATCTCATCAACGCGTTGGTGAGGCTCCTCAGGCCTGCCTGTGACAGCAGCGAAGGCCTCACGCTCATCATCGGTCAGAGGCTCGCCCATCGCGGCAATCAGCAGCGTCCGCCAGATTCGCCAACTGTCGCCAGGCAGCGCACCGCCGAGCAATTGCGGGTCTGTCAGGGCCTGCCTCATGGTCACCAGCGGTTTCATGCGGCGGCTGCGCCGGACAAGTAGGCTTCAAGGGAAGGCTTCTGCGGCTTGGTCCTGGCAGCGATGCCTAGCGCCTTCTCAGCCCGCTGCGCCTGGTTGGCGGTCCGCACGACATCATCGGCCGTGGCGCCAGAGCCGGCCATGAACGCCGCTCGTGTCATCTCGGCGACAACTGCAAGCTCGGCAGCTGCCTCGATCTGGCCGGCAAGGATGGCGGATACGTTGTCCCTGCCGATGGCGGTGGTGAACAACGCGATCAGTTCAGCGCGTCGCCGCCATTCCTTCGTGCGTCGATCGAGCATGACGGTTCCAAGACCGCGACCGATCGCCGGGGCATTCGCCAGGCTTCGGCCGTGCGTGTCGGTAGTGAATGGGGTGTTGTCTGCCAGCATCTTGTCCGCCCTGCTCTAACCGGGAAAACAGCCACGATTGCTACCCGTGCGTTACCCGGATCTAATATTAGCGGAATAATGCCTGAGCTAAAATCCTATCAAATAACAACAATTCCAAACGAGAGCACCGGTTTGGTTATCAGACGATCGGGCCGACTTGAATTGCAGGCCGGCGCGAAAAGGTCGGAAACAGGAGTCCTCTATCCGTCGCCGGGAAAATGGACGTGTCCCGACCGCGTCGATTGCTGCCTCTCTCAGGCTGCGCTTCCACCATGACCTAGCGGGACACAGCAGAACACTGCGTCAGTGAACGCGCGCATCTCTCGGTCGATTACCTCGCCGTCTATACCGGCCTGCATCATCTGACGGCGCATGACCATGACCTGCTGACGCCAATACCTATCGGCATCGAGGCCGTGCTTACGCCGAAGGATGGAGGCCACATGGCGGATACGGCCTGTTCGGTAGGTCGTCGGAAACGGGAGGACCTGGGCTGTCATTGGGCGCACCATGCCGAGATATAAGAGATCATGCCCATATGGGTACTAGTGACACTACAGGAATGGGCACCGACAACGCTCCTTTTAGCGCAGGAATGGGCACTGACTTGTGCAGGAATGGGCACTGGGAACCTGTTTTTCATGCTGCCCTTGCCTGTCGAGATTTTACCTCGGCCCGCTCGGCGTTGTGATAGGCATCAATCAGCCTCTCGGCACGGTCCTTGGTGATCCTTTTCCATTCATCCGTCGGCGCAACGCCGCCCTTCGCCTCGACATAGGTCAGGCGGTAGGCGTTGGGAGCGCGCAGATCTCCCACAGGCTCGGACGAGCGGATCGTTTCCATTAAACCCAGTTCGGCCCCGAGTGCCTGGGTCGAGACTATCTTGCGTCGGGAGATACTCGCGGCCTCAAACTGTCCGAACGACACATATAGCTGCCCATTGTTCTGGCCACCGTGGCGAAGGTGTTCGATTTCCAGTCGTTCCAGCATCCGGCGCAGCGGAACTGGCGCCAGTTGCCAAGGCGGGGAAACCAGAAGCTCGAGCCGATGAGGAACAAATGCAGTGAGCCAGGCGCGTTTTCTGCTCATACAGCGCGCGCCAAGATAAGGTTGGCCGCGGCGATCGCCTGACATGCCTCTGCGGCCGTCAAACCGAAGCGCTCGCGCAGCAGGGGGACCGCCGGCTTGTCTCGCTGACGCTTTGGCGTGATGGCGAGCCAGCGCGCGGCCTCGTCGATCGCGGCGCTGTGCTCGTGTTCCGCGGGAGTGAGATCGATGACGGTCACGCGGCGCCCCCGCAATCATCGTCCTCATCGTCCGACCCGACGTTCATGTCGGATATCCGGCGGGTCATGTCTATCTGCATCAACGCTAGGGCGCGGATGATGGCGATCTGGGTTTCGATGTTCGTCAACCCGTTCTGGTAGGCCGTGGTCTTGCGCAGATGGCCGACGAGGAAGTCGCTGCCAGGGTTCAACACCTCTTTCAGACCAGCGTGGATATGCGTGGCGGCCTCCGCTGTACGCCTGTGGTTGCACAGATCGCCTTCGGCGTCGCGGCCTAGGATATATGCCGGGCGAGCGCCTTTGTTGTCGTTGGCGTTCATCGACGAAGCTCCTGTTGAAACCATTGTTCAGCCTGGTCGAGATCCCAGAACGAAACGACTTCGCGATCACCTCCTTCTTTCCGGAAGGCGAAATACGCCAGGAAGATTCGACGATCGCCTCCATTTCGAGCGATGAGCCGAATCCCGGCCTTCCTTGCCGCAGTGTGCAGCGCCTTCAATCGTTCAAGGCGATCAGCCGGCCAGAACCGTTTAAATGAGGTGCTGATGGTCATGCGGCTTTCGCGGCACGGGCGCGCTCCCAAGCCACGAGATCGGTCTCGAGGAAGTATCGGCGCCGATTGATCACCATCGGGCGCGGGAAAGCGAGATCGGGATTGTTGAGCCAGCGGTGAAGGCTCATGTCGCTGATGTGATACCGCCCAAGCACCTGGCGAGCGGTGAGGTACGAATTTTCCATAAGGTTAGGTCCTGTTTTGCTACAGTGCCTAACTATCTATTGGGCTCTAACTGGCTCGTCACCGTGGACTTTTCAGTCCGATCCGAACGGGTCGAGGTCCACATTGGTGAACTCGACATCGGACGTCTTCCGCTGTTCTTCCTGTCTGCGATTGTCCTCGTCCGCCGCATGGATTTCAGGTCGAATGTGGTCATGTATCAACTGGAGGATCGTCTTCGCCGCCGGTCGTTGATCGCCTAAGGCGATAGACAGGCAATAGTCAATGAACCGAAGGAGTGGGTTGGTCGGATTCGGATCACGGCGAGGAAGGCCTAGCTTTTCATCAACGAGGTCGTGCCACACTTGGCAAAAATCGAAGATCATCTCCTGCAGGCTAACTGGTAGACGGGAGGTCGTGGACGGGGGGCGGCTCCAATGGTGTTTCCAGCGGGCCTTGTCCCATGCCATCAAATCATTCAGTTCAGCCTCGATGTCACATCGAACGTCCCACAGGCTGCGCACCCTCCAATTGTTCGAGCGATCAAAATGTCCGTTCGGTTCCGGGTCGTCCGCGTTCGGGCCTTCGCCCTGCAGCCAGGCGTAGGCGCCGGCTTCGTCCGTGAATGGGGCGAACTCATCGCCGTGAAGGGTCCACTCCTTAACCAGCACGGCCGCTAACGCTCGATCTAAGTGCTCCTGAGCGCGGTAAAGCCGCGAACTTTCGTCGTTGTAAAATCCCCTCCAACCGTCAAGGAAACGGTCAATGGCGAGGGTGATCAAGTCGACCAGTCGGTCTTGCTCTTGCTGGTCCAGCTTTCCGATGAAACTGGTGTGAACGAGAAGTTCGGCGCGGTCCAGATGTCCACTTGCCGCCGCCCTGGTCATTTCGCGCCCGCCTTGATGCTCACCACGTTTAACGCCGGCCGATCGTCGACCAGAATGTCCACAAAGGTCGCCCAGGCCTCCAGCGCCTTTCGTTTGTCGTCGGCATAGTCGTCCACCTGATAGATGGCGGCGATGCCGCGAAAGGAACCCGACTTATGGTTTAGAACCTTTTCGGTGACTTCCATCTTGATGCCTATGCGCTGCATGCCGGCGGCTACGGTTCGCCGAATGTCGTGGATCGTCCACGGCGGCACCGTTACCTTGTTTTCCGATGCGTACCCCGCCATCAGCTTGTCGATGCGCTGCTTCATCCTGGAGAACCCGCTGATGGCGTTCTCGCCGTCGGTGGTGAAAACATAGCCAACCTTGCTCTTGACGCGTGGCACGGCCCGCAGGATCGCCAGCGCCTGCTTAGAGAGCGGCACGACATGCGGCTCACCGTTCTTCGATCGTGCGGCCGGTATGGTCCACTCGGCGGCCTCCATATCGATCTCGTGCCAAGTCATCTCTGCAACCTCGGAACGTCGCTGGCCGGTCAAGATCAGCAGTTGCAGGAACGGGCCGAACGGCCCTCTCCCCGCCGCGCCGTCGTAGGCCTCGCACGCCCTCCACAGCCAGCGCAGTTCATTGTCACTGGAGCCCGGAACCTCTTTGCGCCGAGTGAGGATGCGGTTTCGGCTGGCGTTTTCCTCAGACGGCTGCTGCTGGCCCGACATTGGCGACCCCGTCTTGAGGATTCCCTTGGCGACGCTCCATTTGAAGAATTTCCGCAGTTCAGCAAATGTGCGGTTGGCGCCGATCGGCGCGGCTTCAGCGAGCTTCTCAAGATGCTCCTGAATATCATCGCCGGTGATGTCTTGAATGCGCTTTTCGCCCCACAGGCCAGCTGCTCTCTCGGGATTGGTCTTCCATGTCCCGTCAGCCTGCAAACGCATGCCAAGGAGCCGAGCCTTCTCCGGATAGTTCCGGCGCTTGGCAGCATACTCTTTCAAATAGCGGGTGACGACGCTTAGGAAAAGCTTCGTGTCATCCCTGGGCGCGCGCTTGGCGGCTTGCTTCTCGGCACCGGGATCTTCGCCGCGCCTCACCCGCTCCAGCAAGCCCGCCGCCTCCTGCCGCATGCGCGTCAGTTCAGCACCTGCCAAATCCGCATCGTCGCCAAATAGCGAGTTGCCGAGCGTAACCTTTTTTGGAGTGCCGGCTGAGCGATACCGAACTGCCCAGGCCTTCCTGCCAGTGGGCTGAATGACGAAGTAGAGCCCGGCTAAAATGCCATCAGGTATTTCCCGTCGCTTGGCTGGATCCGGTTTGAGTTTCAAAAGTGATGCTGCGGTGAGCGCCTTTGCCATCTTTCCCCCTCTGGGTAACACTGGGGTAACGGATGAGGCGTGTTACGCACCGTTACCCAGTGATGGCATCATATGCTAACACGGCCCGGAAATAAAGGCTGCGCAAGGCGTTCGGAACGAGAGATGTTCGGTTTTGGAGCGGATCGTTAGGACCTGTCACCGGTTTTGTAAACCGAAGGTCGGCGGTTCGATCCCGTCCGGGGGCACCAGTTTCCACCCGACAATCCCCAGAAATCAAGGAACCCAAGGGTTTCAACGTCCCCCGAGGTACACCAAAAGGTACACCGAGGGGTACACCGAGGATGAAAATGGCACTGGAGCACGTCCAGCCGCGCGGCAATCGGAAGGTCTATCGACGGAAGGTGCCAAAGCCCCTTCAAGGCATTCTAGGCAAGACAGAAATGGTCCTTCGCCTCGGCAAGACCGATGCCGAGGTGCGCAAGCAGTATGACGCCACCCACGCCGAGGCAGAGCAAATCTTCGCCAAAGCATGGGACGAGTTGCATGGGGTGAAGGCCCCGGCAGCGAAGCTCACAGCGCGCGAACTGTTCGACCAAGCGACCAAGCGACTTCGGGACCTCGGCTTCAACCCGTATCGCGCCGGCAGCGGCGATCCCGATGATCCTGATGAGTTGGCCGAATGGATTGCTCGCGACGTCGTCGCCGAGGGGATCGTCAAAGGTTACCCCCGAGGTTCATTCGTGTCATGCAGGAGGCCAAGGCCAAGGCCCGGGCTCGGGAGGTCAGCTATGGACTATGAAAGCATGCGTGACGCGATAAGGCGGCGCGATTGGGTCAAGACCTATCCGACACGCGAGGCCGCTCTGGCCATCATCGGATGGCTCGCTGGCGATGACTGGTCCTCACCCTCGGCGCTGGACAAGCGGCTACCGAGCGTCGGCATCGAATGGACTGACAGCTTCAGCGTGGCTGCCGAGCGTTGTTACGAGGTCTATGGCTATCCCGAGCTTGAAAGCGGGAACGTTGCAAGGCGCATTGCCGAGGCGTTCATGAGGCCCCGAAAGGAAAGCTCCTCAGCGCCGCGCGGAGGGGTCGCCGAAGGCAGCGACGGCCTTCCCCGATCATCCACCCCGACCGCACCCAGCGCACGCCCTGAGGGTCCGCAGATGATGTCTTATGGGTTCACCCCTCGGCGCTAACCCGCCACCACCAAGCCTATCCCGCAGGCCATGAGTAGCCGAAGCCTCTCAGACTGAACGCCTTGCGAGGACCACTCACGCACCCGGAGCAATGACGCGCCGGGGCGATCAATCACGACCCAGATTTGAAAGAAGGAACGACTATGAACAACGATCAAAACTACGCCTATCAGACCGACAACACGCCACTGGCTCAGGCCATGATGCGGGCTCAGGCCGCACAGGCCGAAGCGGACAAGGCCAAGCAGGATGCCCTCGCTGCCGAGGCAACAGAACGCGCCAAGCAGGAAGAGATCGACCGCGCGGTTGAGCTTTCTGTCAGGAACAATGCCCAGCTTCAGGCCGAGCGTATGAAGCACCGACCGTTCCCCGAAAGGCTGCGTTGACGTAACCCCTCCACTGACGCAACTACTCCGCTAACGTATTGAATTTATTTGATTTGACCACCTCAACCCGCCACCCGTATCCCTGGAGCTATGCTGGAATTTGGGTGACGAGGCTGATCAAGCGGCGCTCTGCGGCTTCA
>NZ_BSNY01000016.1 GCF_030160235.1 Mesorhizobium huakuii | reverse complement strand
GATTTCGATCCTGCCTGCCTATCGCCAAACCGTTGACAAAGGATCCATGCACCAACGCCTCGCGGAGCGCGCCATCCCGCCAGTGCCTCCGGCGTTACCCATAAGGTCAGGCTACCACGCCGGCGCAGACCTGCTTCGTAGTCACGCCAATTCGTCACCCTGAATTTCATCTTTCCGACGTGATGACGACGATCGGCGTTGTGTTTGTACGGCATGGCACTCGCATCGAGCTGATTTCGATCCTGCCTGCCTATCGCCAAACCGTTGACAAAGGATCCATGCACCAACGCCGTTTGACGAGGTTATTCCGGCCAGATGGCGCAGTTCGGTCATCGATGACGATGGCCGTGTGAACTGGATCAGCTACGAGCTTTGCGTCCTCACCCAGTTGCGTGATCGCATCCGCTCCAAGGAGATCTGGGTTGTCGGCGCGGACCGCTATCGCAATCCTGACGACGATCTTCCCAGGGACTTCGAAATCCGGCGTGACGCCTATTACACAGCGCCCTGTTGCATGGATCAGACTTTGGACGAGGCAACCCTATCCACTGCATTTTTCATGCAACGCGCTCGAACTTGGGCCGGCCAAGTTCTGTCATCCGGTTAAGAACACGGACGCCAATCTTCGCTTCAGTCTTCTGATTGTCAAAATGTCGCGCTTTGAGTTTGGGCCCGATCACAGCCTTCCATCGACCCATCTGGGTCTCAGCGCGACTGCGCTTGTTGTAGCCGGTGGATTTCTGCCATGCCATCCGCCCTTTGGTCTGGATTTCTGCAATATGGCGATCGCGGACAGATGGAACCAGCACCGATTGAGGGCTGGCAACGGCAGTCTTGGGAGGTGGGATAATGACCTCCACGATCTCACCAAAGCGTGTCGCCAGAAGATCTCGGGTTGGCGTTCCATCATAGGCGCCGTCGGCAATGAACTTCTCGACAGGGCCACCGATCTGGTCCAGAAGTCCTGGTAACGCTGTCGGATCGCCGACATCATCCACGGTCAGATCGGAACAAACAATCTCACCACTGACAAGATTGAGACCAAGGTGCAGTTTGCGCCATCTTTTGCGTTTGCCCTTGGTTTTGTGCTTGTTTTCCAGCCACTCGCCCTCGCCGAAGACCTTCAAGCCGGTGCTGTCGACAACCAGATGGACCGGACCTGATGTTGTGGCTCGGGACTTTGTCGACGGCAACGCCAGCCCTTTGCTCCGGCGAGACAGGGTGGAGAAGTCAGGCACGGCAATATCGAACCCCATCAGCGCCGCGACACTGCGCATCAAGCCTTGGGTCTGGCGTAGCGCCAGCCCGTAGACGACGCGCAGGGTCAAGCACAACGTAATCGCCAGATCCGAGTATTTCGGCTGACCACCCCGCGATGTCCGCCTCCGCGCCGTCCATAAAAACAGGGCCTCATCCTTCACCCAGATGGTCAAATCACCACGTTGACGCAGGCTTTCATTATATGCCGGCCAATTCGTCACTTGATATTTCTGCTTGGCAATCTTGTCCCGCCGATCGGCATTGAACTTGTGCGGCATCGTCGAAATCCGGATCAGGAGACTGAAAACCACCGCTCAATATCAGTCGCCGTGATCCACGCAACAACGCCATCCGCGACCACCTGCTGATCCTGATGATGTACCGCCACGGTCTGCGGGTCAGCGAAGCCATTGCCCTGCGGCGGGAGCATGTGAACCTGAAGGAACCGCGGATCTGGATTCCGCGCCTCAAGAATGGACTGTCCGTGGAACAGCCGATCGCCGGTGACGAATTGCGGACGATCAGACGGTGGCTGGCGATACGCCGGGACCATCTGCCATGGCTCTTCATCTCCGAGCGCAAGCAGCCGTTCACCCGTCAGGCCGTCAACTACATTGTCGCCAGCGCCGCAACGCGGGGCGGCCTCGTGAATGTCCATCCCCACACGCTTCGGCACTCTTGCGACTTCTCGCTCGCCAATCGTGGGCGCGATCTACGCCTCATCCAGGACTATCTCGGCCATCGCGACCCGAAGCACACTGCCCATTACACTCGCGTCGCCGCTAGCCGCTTTGACGGTCTGTGGGGAGCGCACTGATGGCTGGGCGTAGAGGAATTACCGCCGAGAGGCTGACGGCGCTTGGTGCTGAACGCATGGCCGAAATTCTTGTCACGCTCGCCGAGGAAGATCGTGACATCAAGCGGCGTTTGCGACTGGAACTCGCCGAACAGGATGGCGTAGATGAACTTGCTGCCGAGATCGGCAAACGCCTGGCCTCGATAAAGAAGGCTTCTTCGTTCGTCGATTGGCAGAAACGGCAGGAATTCGAAAAGGATCTTGATTTGCAGCGCGAGATGATCACCGAGCGCATCGCCAAAACCAGACCCGACCTGGCATTGGACCTGATGTGGCGCTTCATGGCTCTGGCGGAACCGGTCATCAATCGGGTCGACGACAGCAATGGCGTCGTCGGCGAGATCTTTCGGCAGGCCGGTCATGAGCTCGGGGAGATCGCGGCCAAGGCCAGGCCGGAACCGCTGCTGCTTGCCAAGCAGACATTCGATGCCGTCACCAGCAATCACTACGGCGAATATGACCGATTGATCCCCGCCATCATGCCGGCGCTGGGCACGGAGGGCATCAATGATTTGAAAGCCAGGCTTCATGATGCCCTCGACCGACGGCCGCGACGAAATGGCGAATACGATCATCGGGCGGCCGCCATTGCCCGGACCCTGCGCGACATGGCCGATGCCGAAGACGATGTCGACGCCTTCATCGCTCTGACCCCGCTGAAAGCACAGCAGACGCCGAGGGGCGCCGCCGGCATTGCGCGACGGCTTCTCACGGCAGGGCGCGCACAAGAGGCGATGATCGCACTACAGAAAGGTGCGCCGAACGAAGAGGCCGTCGCCACGCATGATCTCTGGATCGACGGACACCATGGTTATTTTGGTCACTCCGAATGGGAGGATGTCTATATCGATGTGCTCGACGCGACCGGCGAGCGTGAAAAGGCACAGCAGATACGTTGGGACAGCTTCGAAAAGCACCTCCTGGTCGATCGCCTACGAGACTACGTGAAAAGGCTCCCCGACTTTGACGATGTCATCGCCGAGGAAAAGGCCATGGCCCATGCGCTGACCTTTCCCAACATGATGTCGGCATTGGATTTCTTCGTTGAATGGCCGGCATACGATCACGCCGCCAAGCTCATCGTCCAACGGCGCGCCGAGATTGATGGCAATGCCTATTATCTGCTCACTCCAGCTGCGCGGGCGCTCGAAGGAAACTACCCGCTCGCTGCCGTGCTGCTACGGCGCGCGATGATCAACGACACGCTGGACCGAGCAAAGTCGACCCGGTACCGCCATGCCGCCCGCCACCTTGAGGAGTGCCAGTCGCTGGACAGCGCAATTCCGGACTATGCAGATCTTGGCGATCATGCAGCGTTCCTCGCATCGCTGCAGGACAAGCATCGACGCAAGGAAGGCTTCTGGGGGCGTGTCCGGGAGTTCTCGGGCGAAGGGAAATAACGTTCTCTATACGTTCTAGCTGTCGTCGTTTTTGAGCAGCTATGAGGTCACTGGGCCAGAAGGCGGTCCATCTCGCTTTGGCGTTGGTGCATGGATCCTTTGTCAACGGTTTGGCGATAGGCAGGCAGGATCGAAATCAGCTTGATGCGAGTGCCATGCCGTACAAACACAACGCAGATCGTCGTCATCACGTCGGAAAGATGAAATTC
>NZ_BSNY01000015.1:453-5168 GCF_030160235.1 Mesorhizobium huakuii | reverse complement strand
GCGCGCCTAACATGCTGACTTAATGACATATTCTCACAGGCGGTGTTTAAGTCGGGCCAAGAGGTCGAGCAGCTTGGTCGTCTCAGCCCTGTTGCATGGATCAGACTTTGGACGAGGCAACCCTATCCACTGCATTTTTCATGCAACGCGCTCGAACTTGGGCCGGCCAAGTTCTGTCATCCGGTTAAGAACACGGACGCCAATCTTCGCTTCAGTCTTCTGATTGTCAAAATGTCGCGCTTTGGGTTTGGGCCCGATCACAGCCTTCCATCGACCCATCTGGGTCTCAGCGCGACTGCGCTTGTTGTAGCCGGTGGATTTCTGCCATGCCATCCGCCCTTTGGTCTGGATTTCTGCAATATGGCGATCGCGGACAGATGGAACCAGCACCGATTGAGGGCTGGCAATGGCAGTCTTGGGAGGTGGGATAATGACCTCCACGATCTCACCAAAGCGTGTCGCCAGAAGATCTCGGGTTGGCGTTCCATCATAGGCGCCGTCGGCAATGAACTTCTCGACGGGGCCACCGATCTGGTCCAGAAGTCCTGGTAACGCTGTCGGATCGCCGACATCATCCACGGTCAGATCGGAACAAACAATCTCACCACTGACAAGATTGAGACCAAGGTGCAGTTTGCGCCATCTTTTGCGTTTGCCCTTGGTTTTGTGCTTGTTTTCCAGCCACTCGCCCTCGCCGAAGACCTTCAAGCCGGTGCTGTCGACAACCAGATGGACCGGACCTGATGTTGTGGCTCGGGACATTGTCGACGGCAACGCCAGCCCTTTGCTCCGGCGAGACAGGGTGGAGAAGTCAGGCACGGCAATATCGAACCCCATCAGCGCCGCGACACTGCGCATCAAGCCTTGGGTCTGGCGTAGCGCCAGCCCGTAGACGACGCGCAGGGTCAAGCACAACGTAATCGCCAGATCCGAATATTTCGGCTGACCACCCCGCGATGTCCGCCTCCGCGCCGTCCATAAAGACAGGGCCTCATCCTTCACCCAGATGGTCAAATCACCACGTTGACGCAGGCTTTCATTATATGCCGGCCAATTCGTCACTTGATATTTCTGCTTGGCAATCTTGTCCCGCCGATCGGCATTGAACTTGTGCGGCATCGTCGAAATCCGGATCAGGAGACTGAAAACCACCGCTCAATATCAGTCGCCGGGTGATCCACGCAACAACGCCGGGTGGCGTGGCCTGGAACCTGGCTTCTCATTCGAACCAGCATTCCGCATCAGTATAACCGCGCCAGACGGCAAGACGCTCAATCTGGATAAGGAGATGTTCGCCCTGCTGGCCGAACAGTACGGCCTGGAGGCTGCTGACTTCGAACGCGAGTTTATCGCTGGTGGCGAGCGTTTCCGGATCACCGGCATTGATCCACGAAGACCTAAATATCCCATCTCCGTCCAGCGTATCCCCGATCGCCGCGGCTTCAAGTTCACCGCCGACAATGTTGCCATGTTGCTCAAAGCTCAGGCCAAACCCTGACGTTCACCAATCGTTCTTAAACTTGGCCAAAATCCCAGCTTCGAGCCGACAGGGCCGTCTTGCGTCGCGGAGCGCGCCATCCCGCCAGTGCCTCCGGCGTTACCCATAAGGTCAGGCTACCACGCCGGCGCAGACCTGCTTCGTAGTCACGCCAATTCGTCACCCTGAATTTCATCTTTCCGACGTGATGACGACGATCTGCGTTGTGTTTGTACGGCATGGCAACTCGTATCAAGCTGATTTCGATCCTGCCTGCCTATCGCCAAACCGTTGACAAAGGATCCATGCACCAACGCTGCGCCGGCGACATGATAGAATACAAAACATGCATAGGGAGGCGCGCGACTCGCCAGTATATTATGGGGTGCTTCCTTGCCCCCGGAGAGAACGAAATGGACAACACAGGACGCCCGTTGCGCCACGGCTCACCGACTAGACAGGATAGCACGATCGGACTGGCCAGCCCCTCATGCAACGTTCCAGCGACGGATGAGGGCGTGGCCAGCGGGACATATCCGCAGACCGACGCGCCTGCGCGGCAACCCCTCCCCTCGGACGCTATGGACGAGGCTCTGCAATGGGTGGAGCCATTGTCAACGCAGCAGGATGTGGCGTTGGCGGATGACCCCGTTGCCGGGCCAGGCGATAGCACTCCTGCGGTGGATAGGGGAGCGACCGCGAGTACGGAGGAACCCCCTGCGCTCACTCACGCCGCCCGCCCTCAAATCTCTGCCGGCACAACATTGGAGGCCGCTCCGGCTTCCTGGATGAGGGAGACACGACAGTGACGGACAGGAAATCAGCCCGCCGGATTGCTGGCTCTTCGGAACCAATCTCTTCGAGCGAAGGGGAAAAGAGTTGGCTCAGGCACCTGACCGGAGCGAGTGTGGTCACTCAGGATGGTGATACGGCGGAGGCGTCGCCAGCAAAGCGGGTGAAGCTCGAAGCGGAGGAGGTGCTGCCGGAGGAGGCGTTGTTTGAGCTCGACCAGTCGCGGAGTGCGTTCGGCAGAGCCTTGCCGCTCGGCGATCTGACCGGGGATCCGGATCGCCCCCAGTGGCAACTGTTCCTTGCTGACGACGACGCCGTCATCTTGCAACATGCGATGGAGCCCTGTCCGCCGATGGATAACGTGATCCCGTTCCGCGATCCGCAGAGCAGCCAATCTCCCCATCCGGACTATGCGGATCCGGAGCATCCGGACAAGTGCTCCCCCAGGGTCAAGGTCGAGAAGGTGACCTTCCCCCGGGGGTTCAGGCAAGAGCTGCAGCACCACTTGGGGTCGGATGCGAAGAAAGCAGAAGACCGATTGCGGACGGCCGTTCAGGTGGAGCTGGAGCGACAGATCAAGGGCACCCTCCTGGCCAATCCCCCCTACACGGTGCGCCGGCTGACCGCGGCGGATGTTCAACCGCATGAGCAGAAGCTGGCCGGCCAATACGGCCTGTTCCTGGCGCAGGATCTGCCCACGGTACCGACGCTCCGGAACGGCCAGATCCTGGGCCTGTATTCGGGTGTTCAACTGGTGTCAGAGGGGGACTTGAAACAGCACCTGGCAAAGTATCAGGAGCGGGAAGTCGAACGCTATCAGATGACCATATCGCGCGGGGGAGTGGAATACCAGTTATCGCCGTTGGGTGGCGCCAATTCGATGGCGTTCGCCAACACGGCTTTGAAGGCGGGCATGACTGAGCCGGCTTATGATTTCGATCGGATCAACGCGATTTTCTTTCCCTTCCACGTGGATATGGCCGACAGGGAAGGCCGCAGCAAGAAGGAGGCCGTCATGGCCGTGGTCGCGTTGGACAACGTCCGTCCGGGCGGAGAGATCAGGGTGGATTACAGCGACGGATACCTCGGCCAGTTCAAGAAGGCAGATAAGCCGGCTCCGTCACCGTCGATCCCCCCGCCATTGCTACCCATCAAGGAAGAGGACGGAGGGCCTCTGCCGAGCACGTCCGAACAGTCTCCTGACGATAAGGCAGCGCCGGACGGAATGGATGTGGACCGCCCGAGCGCCGCAGCGTCAGGTGGATCGCGCGCGAGCAGCCTCTTGAGATGGGGTTCGACCGCGCAAAGGTCGAGGGCCCGCGCCGTCGAGGATGCGCGCGCGGCGGGCAACTTGAGATGGGGTTCGACCGCGCAAAGGTCGAGGGCAGCGTCAGGTGGATCGCGCGCGAGCAGCCTCGGCCCGGGTCGCGCCGCCCTGGCAACGCAGGATCCAACGGATATGGATCAACCGGGACAGGCCTCCGGATTGGCCATCGCGCAGCTCGGCCCCACGGCCTGGCTGTACGACGAGCACATTCATGCGGACTACAATCGTCTTGCCCTGGATCTGAGTCAGACCGACCCAGGGTTCGCTGCCCAGACCCGTTTTGTGCCGCCCGCGGTCGTCCACATGCTGCTCCATACCGAGGGAGAAGTTCTGCAGGACACGCTGCGGGGGCTTTATGTCACCGACGCCGGGCAAGAGGCCCGGTTCCTGTTTTTGCCGGTGAACAATGCCAATGGTGCGAACGACGACGGGACGCACTGGTCGCTGCTGTTCGTCGACCGCAGTCCCGAGGGACAGCAGGCCATTCACTACAATTCACTGACGGACCCTGCGCAGGATCTTATTGCATGCAACCTCGCTCGCAAGCTGGGAGAGGAGATACGGTACCAGCAAGGGCTGATGGCGCCGCAGGACAACGGATATGACTGCGGTGTTTTGGTGCTTGAGGCCACGCGCGAACTGGCGACCAGGCTGGCGAACAGCCAGCCGCCAGAGGCCGCATCGCTGGATCTTCGAAGCGTTCTCGCCGATCGTAGTGCATTACGGGCGCGGCACGGGGCGCAACCGGCAATCGCCTTTCCCTCCGATGAGAAGATGGACGAAGGTCCCGATCTGGCCAAGATCGCGGAGGCGACGCCGCGGCTGCCGGGACAGAGAAAAGTAGTCTGGGCCGACGCGCTGAAGGCGGCCGATGCCGATCTCGGCGCCGCGGATGCCGCCCTAATCGTCCGCGCCACAAGGAGGGCGGCGTTCAAGGCGGTGTCGGTCCAGGACCAGGAAAGGCTGAACGAGATCGCGAAGGCGACGCCGCAGCAGCCGGAGCAGAGCAAAGGAGGCTGGGCCGACGCGCTGAAGGCGGCCCATCCCGATCTCAGCGCCGCGGATGCCGCCCTAATCGTCCGCGCCACAAAGCGCGAGATCGCCAGGAGGGCGCCGTTC
>NZ_BSNY01000015.1:0-96 GCF_030160235.1 Mesorhizobium huakuii | reverse complement strand
CCAGGCGGTGTCGGTCCAGGACCAGGAAAGGCTGGACGATATCGCGGAGGCGACGCCGCGGCAGCCGGAGCAGACCAAAGGAGGCTGGGCCGACGC
>NZ_BSNY01000014.1 GCF_030160235.1 Mesorhizobium huakuii | reverse complement strand
TCAATGGCTTAACGGACAGTGTTCGCTATCCGTTCACGTCCAACTGTTCAAGTTGGGCTGAAGATCGCGATCGGCCAGGGCCTCGTTTCGCTGGTCTATCAGCCCATCCAGGATGTCGTATCGGGCCGTGTCGAGGCCGTTGAGGCGCTGATGCGTCTCAAGATGCTGGACGGGACCCTGGTTCCGCCGAGCCTGTTCATTCCCGTGGCGGAACGCACCGGCGCGATCCTGGAACTAGGCCGCTGGGCGATACGGACGGTGTGCGCCGAGCTGCTGGCGGACGATCACGTCCCTCTCGTCAGTGTCAACGTCTCGCCGATCCAGCTCAAGACGCCTGGCTTCGCCGCGTCCGTCGCGACCATTCTGGGCGAGACGGGCGTGACCGGCAACAGGCTGGCCTTCGAAATCACCGAAGGCCTCGAGATGGAGATGCATTCGGACATCCTGCGCTGCATCAGCGACCTGAAGCTGCTCGGCATCAAGATCTGGCTCGACGATTTCGGCACGGGCTTTGCCGGCCTCTCGTGGCTGCGCCTGATCGATTTCGATACGGTCAAGATCGACCGCTCGTTCCTGCACGATTGCGGCACGCCGAAGGGCATGGCCATGCTGCAGGACATCATCGCGCTGGTGCGCAATCGCGGCCACAAGATCCTGGTCGAAGGCGTGGAAACCGACGAGCAGATCGCGCTGATGCGCGAGTTCGGCATCGACAAGATCCAGGGCTTTCGCGTTGGCCGTCCGGTTCCCGCCGCGAATTTCCAGGCGAAGCGGGGCGTCCACAAACGCCCTTACCTCAAGTCGGCCTAACAACGCCCGGCGAGCTCACCCCAGCAGATTGCGCGCCGTGCGCATGAAGATTTTTGAGCCGATCGGGATCAGGTCGTCGGGAAAGTCGTAGTCCGGATTGTGCAGGGAAGGGTGCCGTTCGCCGGCGCCGAGGAAGAACATCGCCGACGAGGCGCTGTGGCCGAACAGGCCGAAATCCTCCGAGGCGCGCATCGGCAGGGCTTCCTGCCCATGCACGACGCCTTCCTCGTCGAGCGCGCGTTGCAGGTGCTCCACCGCGTCGGGCGCGTTGACGCTGGCGACGAAGATCTCGTGATAGTCCCAGCGCGCGGAAAGGCGATGGCGGGCGGCGATCTCGGCGGCCAGCGTCTCGGCGGCGGCGCAGAGGTCCGCCATGCGCTCGTCGCGGCGGGTGCGCAGCGTCGCCCACACCTCGGCATGCGCGGGCGCGATGCCGAACACGGCTTCGCCCATCTCGGCATGGGTGACGGTGACCATGGAAAAATCGTCGTCGGCGAAGGTGGCGCGGCCGAGCGCGGGCAGCGCCGGCATCAGCTCCGAGATCGCCGGCATGGGCGAAATGCCGGTCTCGGGCATGGAGGAATGCGCGGTCTTGCCTTCGAGCACGATGCGCATGCCGCGCGAGGCGCAGTTGACCACGCCGGGCTTGAGCCGGACCTCGCCGAACGGCACGCCGGGCAGATTGTGCAGCGAGAAGGCGAAGTCCGGCGCGATCTCGCGGTAGCGCGGATCGGCGACGACGCCGGCAGCACCGTTGCCGGTTTCTTCCGCCGGCTGGAACATCAGCACGACGCGGCCGCTGGCCGGGCGCTCGCGGCCGAGCTGGCGGCCAAGCGCGGCCAGGATCGCGGTGTGTCCGTCATGGCCGCACATATGCGACTTCCCCGCCACTTGCGAGGCATGCGGCACGCCGGAAAGTTCCTCGATCGGCAGCGCGTCGAGTTCGGAGCGGAACAGCACGGTCGGCCCGGCCTTGCCGCTGTCGTAGACCGCCGCCACGCCATGCCCGCCGAGGCCGGTCAGGACCTTGTCCGGCCCGGTGTCGGCGAGGAAGGAGACGACCTCTTGCGCCGTCTTCTCCTCCTCGTTGGAGATTTCCGGCTGCCGGTGCAGCTTGCGCCGCCATTCGGTCAGTTCGACGATATCCCGGTTGGTCAGGGTCATGGTTTCCGCCTCCGTTCGGTCGTATCTTCCACAAACTACGCTTCGGCCCGGTGTTCTTCCCGCGCCGCTTGCCACACTTCGCGCGCCGCATCGGCATTCATCGCGGCGATACCCAAGCCCACGACCAGATCCGGCCAGGCAGAGCGCCACAAAAGGGCCGTAACCAACCCGGCCGCTATGATGGCGATGTTGGCGATGGCGTCGTTGCGGGCCGACAGGAACGCGGCCTTCGTCAGGCTGCCGCCGTGATGACGGTAGGCGGCGAGCATCCAGGCGCAGGAGAGGTTGACGGCGAGCGCGCCTAGCCCCGCCAACGTCAAGGCGATGGGCTGCGGCGGCACGGGGATGTTGAACTTCTCCCACGCCGTCCAGAGCGTTGCCAGACCCGGCACCAGCAGGATCAGGGCCAGCGCCATGCCCACCTTGGCGCGAGCGCGCAACGACCAGCCGAGCGCAAGCAGGATGAGGAGATTTACCGAGGCATCTTCGAGAAAGTCGACACTGTCCGCGAACAGGGACACGGACCCGATGGTGAACGCCACGGCGAACTCGATGCCGAAATAGGCGAGATTGAGCAGCGCGACGATGAGGACGATGCGACGGAGCGGCAGGTTCATCTTCCGACCGTAGCCGAGACCGATATATGGGGCCACTGGCTTTGCTGTCCGCAAACGCTGCTAGCGTACGCGATTGGGGCAGAGCGCTTTGAACTGGTCCAGCGTGACATCGTATGACGAGGCGCCGGAGCCATCGAGCACCACATTGTCGTCGATCGACGTGATCAGATAGTCCGTCGTCACCTCAGTGCCCTTGTTGCGGCCCTGGAACAGCATGTTGGCGCCATAGAAGGTGGTGAACTTGCCGGTCTTGCAGTTGGCCGTGATCTCGAAGTGCAGAGGCGACTTCATTTCCGCGTCGATGCACTCCTTGGAGAAATCGTGGCCATATTCGCGGCAGTAGACGCCCGCCTTCCGCCTGTCGTGTCTGGCCAGGATGCTGGCGTGCTCGGAGCCGATGCCTGACTTTTTGACGATGGTGAGCTCCATTCCCACCTTGTTGCCGTAGTAGATGGTCCTGGCTTCGGCAGAGGTGGCCAGCAGCAGGGTGGAAAGCACGAGCAGCAGACGTCGCATGGAAAATCCTCCCTTTGGCGGGAGGATTTCACGCACGCGATCGCACGGTCAAGGCCCTCGACGCACAGCCGCCGCCGATGGGCATGTCATCGACGGCGGCGCTGCGCAGTTTCTCGACTGGCCTTACTGATTGATCTCGGGCTCGACCAGCTTTGCCAGGTTCCGCAGCGATTCCTGCCAGCCGAGATAGCAGGCCTCGACCGGGATGACGTCGGGAATACCGGCCTGGGTGATGTCGATCTCGGTGCCGACCGAGACTTTCTTCAGGACGATGGTCACCTGGATCTCGCCGGGCAAATTGGGGTCGTCGAACCTGTCGGTGTAGCGCAGGCGCTCGCCCGGCACGAGTTCGAGATATTCGCCGCCGAAGGCATGGCTGCCGCCCGTGGTGAAGTTGCGGAACGACATCTTGAACGTGCCGCCGACCTTGGCTTCGAGGTGATCGACCGTGCAGGTGAAGCCGTTCGGCGGAAGCCACTTCGCCAGCGCGTCGGCTTCGACGAAGGCGCGATAGACTTTTTCGGGGCTGCTGGTGAGAACGCGGTGCAAACGTACGGTACCGGGCATATCCTGTCCTTTCATGATGCCTTTTCGATGCCCCAAGGACGAACGGGGCTTGACCGATCCGACACGGGCTCGCAAATTTTTCGAGAACCCGGCCGCGGGCCCGTCTTACCTCGTGCTTGTCGTTGTCGCAAAACCGCTGCACGCTTTGGACAACATGCACCGGCGCAGGGCAAACCAGGCCGATTTGGGACTCGATTTCGCGGCGGCTGGACCAATCGTCGCAAATGACGAACCCGATAGCCATTATGAGGAGAGTGTTTATAACGGTCGCTGAAATCGCGATATCCAAGGGGAGACGATGCGCTACATACGTCCGCTTTCAATCGAAGATGCCGTCGGCCAATTGGCCGGATCGGCTGGCACGGCAGCCATCCTGGCCGGAGGCAGCGACCTGCTGGTGAGGATGAAGGGGGGCTTTGTCGAGCCCGACCTGATCGTCGACATCAAGTCGATCGCCGGCTTGAGCGACATCCGCGAAACCGCCGACGGCTTCAGCATTGGCGCCGCCGTTCCCTGCGCCGTGCTGGGCGAGAACGCCGCCTTGAAGAAGGCATGGCCCGGCGTCGTCGAAGCGGCCAAGCTGATCGGCTCGAAGCAGGTGCAGGGACGCTGCACCATCACCGGCAATCTGTGCAACGCCTCTCCGGCCGCCGACAGCGTGCCCGCATTGGTGGCCGCGGGCGCCAGGGCAGTGATCGCCGGCCCTTCGGGCAAGCGCACCATTGCCGTCGAGGCCGTGCCGACCGGGCCGGGCAAGACCTCGCTCGCCAAGGGCGAGATCATCGAGGCGATCCTGCTCGACAAGCGCTCGCCGAGTTCGGGCGACGCCTATCTGCGCTTCATTCCGCGCACCGAGATGGACATCGCCGTGGTCAGCGCCGGGGTGAACCTGACGATCGACGAGCATGGCGTCGTCACGGCAGCCCGCGTGGCGCTGGGTGCGGCGGCACCGACGGTGCTGCTGGTCGAGGAGGCCGCCGAGGCGCTTATCGGCAGGAAACTCGACGAGGCAGCACTGGAGCGGCTGGCCAAGGTCTGCGCCGGCGCCTGCCGCCCGATCGACGACAAGCGCGGTACCATCGAATTCAGACGGAAAGTCGCGGGTGTGCTGGCCAAACGTGCCGCAACGACCGCCTACGCACGTGCAGGAGGCAAATAATGGCTGGCATTGCAGTCTCTACGACAATCAACGGCGACAATATCGAATACCTCTGCCAGCCTGACGAGACGCTGCTCGACGTGCTGCGCGACCGGCTCGGCCTGACCGGCGCCAAGGAAGGCTGCGGCACCGGCGACTGCGGCGCCTGCTCGATCATCCTCGACAACCGGCTGGTCTGCTCCTGCCTGGTGCTGGGCGCCGAGGCCGAAGGCCGGCGCATCGAGACCGTCGAGGGCATGGCGCATGGCGACCAGTTGCACACACTGCAGCAGAAGTTCCTCGAGCATGCGGCGCTGCAATGCGGCATCTGCACGCCGGGCTTTCTGATCGCGGCCAAGGACCTTTTGGCGAAAAACCCCGACCCGACCGAGGAGGAAATCCGCTTCGGTCTCGCCGGGAACCTGTGCCGCTGCACCGGCTATGACAAGATCGTGCGCGCCGTCCAGGACGCCGCACATGTGATGAAGGGAGCCTGAAGATGAATTTCGATCCGCGTTTTTCCGGGCGTAAATTCGCATCCGTCGGCACGCGCCCCATCCGCCCCGACGGCGTCGACAAGGTGACCGGCCGCGCCCGCTATGGCGCCGACTTCAACATGGCCGGCCAGCTGGTCGGCCGCGTGCTGCGCAGCCCGCACGCGCATGCCAAAATCCTCAAGATCGACACGTCGAAAGCGGAAAAGCTTGCCGGCGTGAAGGCGGTGATCACGGCGAAAGACCTGCCCGACCTCACCGGTGGCGATGCCGCCATGTACGACATCCTCGACAATTGCATGGCGCGCACCAAGGCGCTCTATGACGGCCATGCGGTGGCCGCGGTCGCGGCGATAGATGCCCGCACGGCAAGGCAGGCGCTGAAGCTGATCGAGGTCGAGTACGAGATCCTGCCGCATGTCACCGATGTCGACGAGGCGATGCAGCACCACGCCCCGCTGATCAACGACACGATCTTCACCGAGGGGCTGGAGGAAAAGCCGGTAAAGCCCTCCAACGTCACCAAGCGCAGCCAGTTCGGCCATGGCGATGTCCATCAGGGTTTCGGCCACGCCGATTTCATCGTCGAGCGCTCCTTCAAGACCGAGCAGACGCACCAGGGCTATATCGAGCCGCATGCCTGCGTGGCGAGCGTCTCGTCCGACGGCACCGCCGAGCTGTGGGTCTGCACGCAGGGCCATTTCGTCTACCGCCAGCATTGCGCCCAGCTGCTCGGCATGGAGGCCTCGAAGCTGCGCGTAACCTCCTCCGAGATCGGCGGCGGTTTCGGCGGCAAGACCCATGTCTGGGCCGAGCCGGTGGCGCTTGCCCTGTCACGCAAGGCCGGCCGCCCGGTGAAGCTTGTCATGACCCGCGACGAGGTGTTCCGCGCCTCGGGTCCGACCAGCGCCACCTCGATCGACGTCAAGATCGGCGCCCGCAAGGACGGCACCATCACCGCGGCGGAAGCGACGCTGCGCTACAGCGCCGGCCCCTATGCCGGCTCCTGGGCCGAGATCGGCGCCATGACGGCGTTCGCCTGCTACAAGCTCGATAACGTCAAGACCGTGGGCTACGAAGTGCTGGTCAACCGGCCGAAGACCGCGGCCTATCGCGCGCCGTCGGCGCCGATGGCGGCCTTCGCGGTGGAAAGCGCGGTCGACGAGCTCGCCAAGGAGCTCGGCATGGATCCGGTCGACTTCCGCATCAAGAACGCAGCGCAGGAAGGCACACGCTCGTCCTATGGCCCGGTCTACGGCCCGATCGGCATCGGCCCGACGCTGGAGGCGGTGAAGAACCATCCGCACATGAAGGCGCCGCTCAAAAAGAACCAGGGCAGGGGCATGGCCTGCGGCTTCTGGTTCAATTTCGGCGGCCAGACCTGCGTGGACCTCAACATCGGCATGGACGGCTCGGTGTCGCTGGCCGTCGGCACGGTGGATGTCGGCGGTTCGCGGGCGTCGCTGTCGCTGGTGGCGGCGGAGGAGCTCGGCATCGACTATGCCCAGCTCAAGGCTGTCGTCGCCGACACCTCCTCCCTCGGCTACAACGACATGACCGACGGCAGCCGCGGCACCTTCTCCTCCTCGATGGCGACCATCTCGGCCGCCCGCAACGCGATCAAGATCCTGCGCGAGCGCGCCGCGCAGATGTGGGACATTTCCGTCGACGACGTGGTCTGGGAACAGGGCCATGCGGTCGCCAAGGGCGATAAGCACGGCAATCTCGGCAAACTGTCGCTGAAGGAGATCGCGGCTGAATCCGGCAAGACCGGCGGGCCGATCGCCGGCCACAGCGAGCTCGTCGCCGACGGCGCAGGCGTCTCCTTCGCCACCCATATATGCGACATCGAGGTCGACCCCGAGACCGGCTCGACCCGGGTGATCCGCTACACGGTGGTGCAGGATGCCGGCAAGGCGGTGCACCCGACCTATGTCGAGGGCCAGTACCAGGGCGGTGCCGCGCAAGGCATCGGCTGGGCGCTCAACGAGGAGTATATTTACGGCAAGGACGGAAGGCTGCAGAACGCCGGCTTCCTCGACTACCGCATCCCGGTGTGCTCCGACCTGCCGATGATCGACACGCAGATCCTGGAAATCCCCAACCCCAACCACCCCTATGGCGTGCGCGGCGTCGGCGAAACCTCGATCGTGCCGCCGCTGGCGGCGATCGCCAACGCGGTGTCGAACGCGGCCGGCGTGCGCATGACCCACATCCCGATGTCGCCGCCACGCATCCTGGCGGCGATCGAGGCGGAACGGGGAGGCTGAGCATGATGCCGAAAAGTGCGAAGCGGTTTTCGGATAACATCATGCTCCATCAGGAATAGAGCGAGGTCTGGCGAATGGTCGAAGTCACCCTCTGGGGCGCGCTCGGCCAGCTTGCCGGCGGCAAGAGCAAGGTCGAGGTCGAAGCCAAGGACATCAGGGAACTGTTCAGGAAACTGGCTGAACAGTATCCCGGGTTCGAGCCATGGATCGATCGTGGCATTGCGGTGGCGATCGACGGGACGATCTATCGGGATACCTGGTCGAAGAAGCTGCCGGAGGGGGCGGAGATTTTTCTGCTGCCGAGGCTGGCTGGGGGGTAGGCACCCGACCGAGTGACAGCAACCACAAGCTGCCGTTTCATATGCCGCCGCAAAGGCAGCTCTGCCTGGCATGTGGCCTTCCGAGCACCTCAGCGAGGTGCAAGACCGAATCAGTGTCTCAGCGCTAGAATTTCCGTTAGTGGTTAGTGGATAAAATGTCCCAGCAATATTCGTCTGCGTTTCTCATCCAACAGCGCGTCGGCATACATAACCCACAAGCGGTTTTGGCAGCGATCGATTACATTTGAGTATTCTGGGTCGTTCATAAGCTTCCGCCAAACGGCGCCATCGTGTTGAGCCAGCGCAAAATTAATCGCTGTAGAGGGGCACATCGGGACAACTGGTATTCTCGGGCTCGGGCTTTGCATCAGCCCCCTCCATTCGAAGCCGCTGATTTTTAAGTCAGGCCCTGGGGCAAAACCAGGGGTGCCGGCAAAAGCGTCTTGAGCATGTCCGCCTCTTTGAAAATGGAACAGAGGGTGGGACTCTTTTGGGGAATTGCCATTCTGTTTAACCTGAGTGTCGATTCTCCAATGATCTTCCAGTGTAGCAAAGCCACCATCGATTGGCAGTTTACCTCGAACACAAACCTGGATTTCGGAAAATACGTCTTCGATCGTGCTGTCGTCTGAGATCGAACTTCCAAAACGAAACGAGATGCTGGCGTTGAGTAATTCGGTTTTTGGAGGATGAATACCTTGCCGTGGAAGCACCATCGGCACCATGCCTGCAAGCATTTTACCGTTGCGAGATGCTCCCTGAAAAGATCCGTGAAGACCCGCGATTGCGTCAGCGATCATCTCTGTCTCAGGAACCCGGCGTAGCGGGTTTTGAAGCTCGATAATATCTTCTATAATCGAATCTAGCACGGCTATCGCAGCTCCGCCGCCAACCGGTCAAGATCGCGGCGGTTCAGCCGCCGGTCGTCCTTGTTTCGAAGCGCCAAGCCGATCGACGCATAAAGTGGATCGACCCATGGTGCCAGATCTGACCGAGGCGTAAGACGCACTCCATATCTCGGATCAACTGGCAAAAACCCAGGCGGATTTTGCTCGTTACTCAATTGACACCACCGCCACGGACGATCGCCGGGGCTTATAGGAGGCATCTTGAGACCAGCAAGTTCCACATCTAACTCCTTCGAGAGAACTGCCGCACGTTCGCCTATAGGCGTGGATGCCAAAGGGTTCTCTGCGCTCTTCAACGACATCCACGCTAGCTCAAGACCCCGTGCCCACCATCGGGGCGAAAACCCGTGTCCCAATCCAGTATAAGCAAATCCGGCAACGAAAGAGGCTATTCTATCCCAATGCTTTTTGGCACTTTCCGGATCTATACCTAGACGTGTAACCAGAAGGTGGTGACCGATAAGAAGACCTGGAGGCCCTAGGAATGAGCGGATGAACGCCCCTGCGGCAATGTGCGTGGCATGAGAATGTCCATCCTCCAATCGAGCAAGCAAGCCGGGGTGAAGCCACTCCTCAATGCCTTGGTCGTCTACGTTAAATAGCTGCTTGAACTCCAACTTGCCTTTGTCGAATGCAAGAAGGCCTTCATAGACAGCTCGTGTGCCGACAATTCTACGCGCAAACTTGTCACGATGCTTTCCGACTTCGGACTTATTGATCTTATCGTCAAAAAGATCATCGCTAGCGGGGTCTCCTAAAACATTTCTCTGTATCGGGAGAATATTCGCAAACCGAATAACTGGATATTCTGGGCCGCCGGATTTTTGGAGTGCCCGTATGTCCTGCGCCAGACCGAGGCCGGTACCATGCTCGCCCGCCTCGCCAGATAGCTCGACGTCCATCAGAACGCCCTTTGGGTTAGCTCCCGTTAAAAGCAGTTCACGACCCACCGACGGCCGGGTAACAACGATCTCGAGCGGATCAGCTGCTTCCGCGAACGCATCCCGATAAGAGGCGGCGCTCGCGTCATCATCGTCAACAAAGAGCCACTTTCCCTCAACATCGCCTCTGTCAGCCATTGTCACTCTCTTCTGGCAGGAGAAGCTGAAAGCATGTTGAATACCCTTCAGGTGGATCGACGACCGCCACGCTCCCACCGGCATTGGTAGCAATTTGCTCAACTATCCAAAGGCCCAGTCCCGTGCCCTGAGCGTGTTCATTGTCCGACGCACTCGAAGTCGGAGCACTCTGTCGAGTGACGAAGGCCTCGAATATCCGCTCACGCATGTCAGTAGCTACACCATCACCAGAATCGCAGAATCGGAGTCGAACTTTGCTTTCCTCTGTGTCTCGATCGGCTACTACCAAGATATTTCTTGCGTTGCTGGTTCGTTTCATCGCCTTTAGTGCATTGGTGTGAAAATTCAAAAGGACTGACGCGAGCTCCGCTTCGTGCATCGGGGCCGTGTAAAGGGGATCCAACGGAGGCGTCTTAACCTCGATTTTTGTAGCTTGAGTTTCCGCGAGCGCTCGTATCCCACGCGCAAAGTCCTCAACTGCTTTGCTCAAGCTCACAGGATGAATCTCCCGAAGCGCGCGGCTCGCCACCGTAGCGTTCAGGTAGCCCGTTAATGTGTCCAAACGAACCAAAGCTTCTCGCGCTCGCGAAGCCAAATCTAAGAATTTTTTATCGCCTTGCTTTGCCGAAACCGCCACGTCAAAAACGCGGTCCAGGTCTAACCTGAAGGCTTCGAATGCCATTCCCGTCTCGTGGCTGAATTCGGCAGTTGTCATACCTAGGGAGGAGAGAAGCCTCATCATCGCGCCAGCATCGGCAACCCGACGCCGCTCGGTTGCAATAATAAGCTCTTGCTGCTCGATTACTTTCTCTGCCGCTGCAGCGGTCTCAACCAAAAGCTTTGCAGGTCCGGGATCGGATGAAGAATTGGCGACGCTTTCAGCTGCTTTGCGGGCAGCACGCATGGCAGCACGCGCCTCGGATAAAGCTGTCGTTACCTCCGGCCGCGGAGAAGGTGTGCTCGTCCTGGTCTTGCGTCCACGGTCGGCTTGGATTTCAGTCGCCGCTGTGATGAGCGTAGAGGAAGTGACGTTTCGAAGCTCTCGGAATGCCGCAGTTTCTATCAAACCCTCGCGAGAGGTGTGTTCTTCGAACAAAGCACCCTCAGGGTCGGAAATCTCAACAACGCCAAAAAAATTCCTGTTCGCGATCGGTGCGAGGAAGTCTCGACGACTATAGACCTCGTCAAGTCTCAACCAATCGTCGTCTCGCTCACCGTAAGGTGTTACCCTAAAGCCATTTCTATAGAGCCTAATACCCCCTTCTCGAGACAGGATATCCCTGACTCGAGTAAAGACGACACTGGGCAGTAAAGTAGGATCGAGGATGACGTGGTAAGTTTTCATTGCAACGTTTCGAAGTGACTTATAGGTGGCGGCTTCAGAATTATCGCGAGCCTCATGGTGTATAGGTCGCCAATCCCTTAGCTCGCCAAAGGCATTTTTGGTTATTCGCCACATCGCTTGACCGAGATCGTCGATCCGCATTTCAATAATCACAGGTAAGTGGTCAAGTATCTCGGTCTGCATGTTAGCGACAACAGTGTCATCTTGGAAAAGGCCGCCGCCATCGCGGAACTCCACGGCAAATCCAGGATCGATCATTGGATCCTTGACACGAGTAACTGGAAAGGGTTGCTGTAGTGCCAAGACACTTCGCCAACAACTTTTGATTTGAGCTGACGACCAGTCGTCATTCAGGCCCTCAATTCTTAGCGTGGTACCCGACTCGGTAGGAGGCGCTTCGCGGAGGATGACGCTGACGTCATCAAGGCGTTTCCCCGGTTTAAACTGGGTCCAGTCTGCAACGAGTTGCCATGCCGATGGTGCGCCATCGACCTGCGTCGTAAGAACGAGGCGATTGCCGAGGCGTTGAGCCGAGAATCTCCCTATTCCTTTTCGACCGGCTCGCGTGCGTCGGTACTTTGGTGATTTGGGCTCAACGACCTTTAGATCCGACGCGAGCCTCAAGAAGCCTTTTACGATATCATCACGCGACATTCCGATGCCGTTGTCTTTTATCGACAGCACGGCGCCTGGAGCGCCCCTCCCGTCGAACGAGACCGTCACAGAGGTTGCGTCGGCGTCATAGGCATTCTTGACCAACTCAACGAGAGCTGTTTCCTGCTTTGCAACGAGTTCGCGCCCAAGCCGGTTCACAATTGCCGCATCGGCATGAAAGTTAACGATCTCAGACATTGCCGTACTCGAATTGGCGGGCTTCTCCGCGTCGTCGTGCGCTACGAACGTGTTCGAGCATTTCTTCGAGTTGGCGGGCCGTTGTCAGCCATTCCCCGCCGAGGATCGGCGGAAGTACCGTAGTGTCTGCGAGGCGACGAGCTTCGTCCACGTGGCCGCTGCGGAGGTGTTGGTCGATTGCGAGAACTGCCTTGGAGGCCACACCATCGGCAAGCGTAAAGACTGGCATCAATCGCGCCTCTTGCAGCTCGAACTTTAGTAGACCACCACCGTATCCTCTGCCAATTCCTTCAGCACATAACTGACCAAATGTCGACAATATAGAAACAACTGCAGAAAGTCGGTCGTCCTTGCTGGTGGCTTCCTTGAAAGTCACTTGATGTAACGTGTTTGTGCAGAACACACCGCTTTCTACCAACGCTAAGCGAGGGCCTTTATCGTTCATATATGTGAAAACGGCATCACATCGTTGCGTCTTGCCGACCATCCACCAAGGTGATCTTTTATTGAGCCACAGCGTTTCCCGCCTTGCCTTTGCGTCGATCAACGCCAATCTTGATCTAACACCGCTACCTCGTTCGCCCAACTCGCGTGGCGTGAGCATCCATGTTTTCTCACCGGTCTGGCCAAGCGTGCAAAGATCTTGCTTCTCAACAAAAATCCCGCAAACGTGCTTGGCGCGTGTGACTACGGGTGTCAGGTCGTTCTGATCAATCCTATGTCTACCTATATCTTGCTGGTTTAGGAGAAATACGGCGTTCTTTCCCGTCACAAGGCCGATAGAGAGGTTAGCGATATCCCCAAGCGGTCGAGAGGCCCTGCTAAGCGCGTCAAACGAGGGGATCTTAGCGTAGGCTCTGCTCAATGCCCCGCGCGCCAGGCCGTCGTAGTTCCAAACACCACGAACTATCGCGGGCGCCGGTCCCTCCTGATACCCATCCGCCAAAACTAGCACACCTCGTTCTTCTGCCGACCCAATCCACGAAGGTTTGTGGGGGAGTTCCTGCAAAGAAAGTTCCCGAAATTCGTTTTGCAGTTGAAGCAAAAGATCTTCTCCATACCGACTAAAGCTCGCGGCAGCTGGTGCGAGAAAGGCCATTCGCCCACCCGGCCGCAAAAACTTCCGTGCGTGCAGTGCGAAGTACACCCAGAGCCCTGCCGCTCCTTTGGCGGGGTACCGCTTCTTGAGCCGTGTTCGCTCTTCGACGCTAAGCTGATGGTTTCGGGTAAAAGGGGGATTGGCTAAGACCACGTCGACCGCAGCAGTGATTTCCGGGTCAAGCTCGAAGAAGTCGGAACAGATCAAATCGACTTCAGGGCCAATCGTCGTTCTCAGCACGTCGATTACAGATTTGTCTACGTCACATGCTATGGCTCTGACCTTGGGAGTGAGATGTAGCGTTCGTGCATGTTCGAGTGCAGGAAGTAGCAGGCCTCCTTCCCCGACGCTCGGTTCGAGGATGCGTTCATGCCCAGTGCGAACAGCCCAGGAGACAATTGAGTTTGCTTCGAACGCGGGGGTAAAGAACTGACCTAGCAGCTTGCGACTTGGCAGTTCCTGAATCCCCATCTTAATCCCGCTAACTTCGCCGTGGGGGTTCACCCCACCCGCTTATCGATCGCATGGACTTGTACGACGGAGCACCCTTCGTAGTGATAGAACAGATGTTAAGCCGGGCCAAGCCCTTGGCGCCGGTCGCATAGATGAAGATCACTCGCGCATTCGCCCTGGGGCTGCCGTGGGCCGTTGGTGTCAGTGGCCTAGACTTTGTTCTCGCGCCTGCCGGCCAGCATCGCATCCCCCGCCACACCTTCCAGCATCGAGCGCAGCAGCTCCGCCTGGCCGACCAGCACCGCGTCCTTCTCCGCCAGGGCGGCCAGAGTGCCCGCTTCCTGCCGGTAGCGTTTGGGCCATGCTGTCGTTTTCCGGCCGGTGGGGGATCAGGTCTTCCAGGGCGCAGACCTCGCGGCCCAGCCGCGCCAGCGCCTGGGCGTTGGCGACGATTCCGTTTCCATCGAAGCCACCCGTCGAATTTTTGAAGCTTTATCGTCGCCTATGGTCTATCCCCTAGCCAAAACCATTCGACACGGAGTTGCGACCAATTGAGCGTAGCCTTTGCCAAGGAGGAAAGTGCGGAGGCGGCGTCGGAAACCGTGCTGCCGGCTCGGCCGATTTCCGATCGGATCAACCTCGTCACCGAGGCGGGTCTCAGGATGCTGCATGATGAATTGGCGCGCGCCCGGCAGGCGCTCGAGGCGGCCAGCGTGCTGGAAGATGTCAATGAGAGGCGGCGGCAGTCGGCGGTTCCGGTTCGCGATGTCACCTATTATGCCGAACGCGTCCGCACGGTTCAGCTCATGCCGGTGCCGACGTCTCATGACGTGATCGCCTTCGGGCACACCGTCACCTTCGCGCGCGATGATGGCCGCACCCAGACCTTCCGGATCGTCGGTGAGGATGAGGCCAACCCGGCGCAAGCTTCCATATCGCATGGTTCGCCGGTTGCCATCGCGCTGATCGGCAAGAGCGTTGGCGATGTTGTCCAGCTAGGGCAGCGCGAACTCGAGATCCTGTCTATTTCCTCGTAGACCACCCCTCCTAGGAGACCACCCCCGCCGCCTGCGCCCGCACGTAAGCCAACCCCGCCACCGCCAGATCCCCCACGGCCATCCCCCGGAACACGAACGCCGTGGCCTCACCTGCGCTCTGTCTCCCCACAAAATCACCGCAGACCAGGCCCGTCAGGTCGCCGGCGACCAGCGCTGCGTCGACCATGGGTTTGGGCATCTGCTTCTCCTGCTCCAGGTCGTCGACGACGATGCGGTCGAGGCGGCGCATGGTTGCGGGCTGCCAGGGCAGGGCCAGGTCGGTGATGGCGGTGAAGCTTCCCGGCTTCAGCCAGTTGGCGTCGAGGAACGGTTCGGGTTCGGGCACCAGGGTCACCGTCGACACCACCATGTCGGCGCCTTCCACCGCGGCCCTTGCCGTGTCGCAGGGGATTGCTTCCAGGCCGCGCGAGCGCGCCATTTCGCACAGCGCGTCGCGATTGCTTGTTCCGCGGCCGAAGGCGCGGATTTCGCGCAGCGGGAAGAGGTCGGCGAAGGCCTCCAGATGGCCGCGCGCTTGCACCCCGCAGCCGATGAAGGCGACGGACGACGCATCGTGCCTTGCCATGCGCCGGGCGGCGACGGCGCTGAGGCCCGCCGTGCGTTTGGCCGTCACCCAATTGCCGTCGACCAGGGCCAGCGGCAGGCCCGTCTCGGCGTCGAGCAGCGTGATCAGCGAATTGATCGTGGCCAGTCCGCGCGCGGCGTTGCGCGGGTTCACCACCAGCGACTTGGTGGCCAGCACGGATGGCACGGTGGCGACGCCGAGCGTGGCCATGAAATAGCGGTCGTCGCCCGGCCACACGGCGGCCTTGGGCGCGCACCAGACTTCGCCCCGCCGCTGGCCTGATATCTGGCGCTCGATCTCGTCGACGAGTTCAGGCGTGGAGACCGCCAGGCGATCGAGAACCGCCGACGACAGATAGGGCAGGGTTTCGGCAGTGTTCATCGTGTCATGTTTCCCTGGGAAAACCGTCAGACTACACGATGCGCGCGGGGCCGAAAGCCTCGCGCCGCGAGCGGGCGTGACGGGATGGCTGGCTGATGTGAACCGCGACCAGCCCTTGCCGATCCTGCCTGCGGATCGGGTGGCCTTGCCTAAACCCTTGTTCTTGGGCTGAATGGCGCGATACGCCGCGAGGAGGGCATCGAGATGAGCCAAGACAGTCCACGGCCACTTGCCGAGATCGCCAGCTATCACGCGCATATCTATTTCGACGGGGAGGCGGAGCGGCGGCATGCCGAATGGCTGCGGCTGCGCATCGGCGAGCGTTTCCGCGTGCGCCTGGGCAATTGGCACGACAAACAAGTCGGCCCGCATGACCAGGCCATGTACCAGGTCTCCTTCGCCAACGAGATTTTCGGCGCGCTGGTTCCGTGGCTGATGCTGAACCATGGCGGCCTGAGCATCCTCATCCACCCGAACACGGAGAACCCCAAGCGCGACCATCTGGTCGATCCGGTCTGGATCGGCCGCCCGCTGGCGGTGCATGGCGAGGTGCTGCCGGACGACCATGAGGCGGAAGAGGCGCTGGAGCCGAACACCGAGCCAACGCTGCCGGCGTAGGGGTTTCCCGCGCGCGGCCGGGTTCTTCCGGGACGCTTCAGCCGGCGCAAGGACAGCGACAAATGAGTTGCGAATTTCACCACGCAAAGTCGCCTATTCGATCGAATTTCTTTGCAAGCCGTTAATTTGGCCATGCTGTGATTAAGTGTCTTCTAATGCATGTCGACCAGAACCGCGCAGCGGTTTTGGGATAACGGCATGCGCGAAACTGATTGGTTTGGCGCGGGGTACGCAATGACCAAGAATCTCGGCAACGCACGCTATGTGCCGCCCAGGGACATGAAGGTTTCCTTCTTCAGCAAGGTGGCGCCGGCGCTGTTTCCGCTCATCGCGGCGGCGCTGGGCTACATGATCGGGCGACAGTTCTTCGGCCTGTAGGTTGCGATAGCCCGGCCGAAATATCAGCCACTGATTTCGGCTGCCGCGTCATCGGCGTTGGCATTGGCCCGCTTGACGCGTTCGCTGGCCAGCAGCACGACCGGGCAGGCGACCGCGGCGAGCACGGCTGTCGCCGTGTCGCCGAAGAACAGCTCTTCGCCCGGCCGTTGGGTGACACCCATGACCACCATAGCGGCCCCTTTGGCCACCTCCCTGGCGATAGCCCTGTCCGGCGTGGCCCGGGTGCGGATTGCGGTGTCTACGGTGACGCCGTAGCGATCCGCGAGATCGGCGACATCCTTGAGCACGGCTTCCTCCCGGCGGTGCGAAACCGTGCCCGGCCGGTTGCCCTGCCTGACTTGCGAGACATAGAGCACCTTGACGCGAGCCCGGTGCGGGCGCGCCAGCGCCAGCGCGAAATCGGCGGCGCGGCGCGCGACCTCGGTGCCGTTGACGGGGACCAGTATCGTCGTTCCGGCGCGCAGCGCCGGCATCTTCCCATCGGCCTTGGTGCCGTTCAGCACGAGGCAGAGCGGGCCGTCGAAACCGCTGCTGATGTCCTTCAGCACGCCGCTGAAGGTGCCTTTGTCGGTCAGCGTGTTCTCCAGTCCGACCAGCAGAAGCCCATAGCCCTTGCGGGCTTCCGCGGCGATCGTCTCGGCGCTGGCTTGAAGCTCGGTGCGGGCGGTGAGATGGACCTTGTCGACAAGCGTGTCCTCGGCCTTGCTGATGGCCCTCGCACTCCTGGCGGCGCCTTTCTTGACCTCCCTTGACGCACGCTCCGGACCTTTGTCGCCGACCTGCCCGGCGAGTCCGCCGTCCTGGAGATGAAGCAGGGTGGTCGGCATGCCGCTGCCGCCGCCGACCAGGCCTGCCAGGTAGGCGGTGAACTTGCCGACCGGGCTGTCGTCGACCAGCAGCAGCAGGCGCTCCAGCCTGGAAACGAAGCCGCGCTCGTCGAGCAGTTCGCGGTCGACGCGCTGCTTCTCGGCATGGCCGACCGGCAGGCGCCCGAGCGCCCAGCGCAGCATGGGCGGCATGGCGAGCGTCGTGATGATGGCCATGGTGACGATCATCGTGAACAGATTGTGGGACAGGATGTTCATCGACAGGCCGATGCTGGCGACGATGACCTCGGTCGAGCCGCGGGCGTTCATGGCGCTGCCGACGGCGGTGGCCTCCTTCAGCGACATGCCGGCCAGCCGGCCGCCGAGGAAGGCGCCGCCGAACTTGCCGATGCTGGCGATGGCGACCAATGCCAGGGTCAGCAGCGCCAGCGTCGGATCGGTGAGCACGGTGAGGTCGGCGGACAGGCCGGCCATGCCGAAGAACACCGGCATGAACAGGGCGGTGATGACGCCGCGCAACTGGCTTTCGATGTGGTCGGACAGGATCGGCGATTCCCCGACCAGTATGCCGGCGACGAAGGCACCGAGCACGGTGTGGACGCCGATCAGGTTGGTGATCAGCGCCATCACGCCCATGATGATGAGGATGACCGTGATGACGGCATATTCGCTGCGGAAAGAGTCGTTGCTCCAGCGGATCAGCGTGAAGACAAGCCGGCGGCCGATGGTGAAGGAGAACACCATGAACAGCGCCACCGAGGCCACGGTGGTGATGAGCGGCACGACCTGCAGGCTGCCATGGGTGGCTATGCCGAAGGTGATGGCGATGACCAGCCAGCCGATCGTGTCCTCGATGATGGCCGAGGAGATGATGACCTGGCCGAGATTGCGGCGCATGAAGTTCATCTCGCGCACCACCATGGCGACGATCTTGACCGAGGAGATCGACAGCGCCGTGCCGAGGAACAGGCCGGCGACGACGCGTTGCCTCGGGTCGGGCAGCAGCGAGTCCGGCAGGAAATGCGCCAGCGCGAAGCCCAAGGCGAAAGGCACGACGACGCCGGTGATCGAGATCGAAAAACAGGCCACCCCAACGCGGCGCACCAGGCGCAGATCCGTCTCCATGCCGGTCAGGAGGAGGAGAAGCAGGATGCCGAACTGGGAGACCGCATCGATCATGCCCTTCTGCGCCGGATCGCTGGAGAAGATCAGGTGCTGGGCGTCGGGCCATATCCAGCCGAACAGCGAGGGACCGAGCAGGATGCCGCCGATCAACGGGCCCATGATCGCCGGCTGGCCGCAACGCTGGAAGATTTCGCCGAGGCCTCGTCCAACCAGCAGGAGAAGCACGATCTCGGCGACGAACAGGCCCTCGGCCGAGCCGCCCATGCCAGAGGCATGTCCGGGCGCCTGGGCGGCGAAGGCGCGGCTTACCGGCGCAAGGGCAACGGTAGCCAGCACGAGGGTGGCCGCGAGGCGGCCTGACGTCGTTGCCGGTTGCCGGTTCATGGGGTCCCTCAAACGTCGCGGCGGACTGACCATGACAACGCATAGCCGGCCTTTGCGTTGCAGCCGCCGGTTGCCCGAATTCGAAGTCAGACGTGGACGTCACCAAAGGTGAGCTCGCCGTCGCCGCCTGACGCGAAGAGGACGATGGCGAACAGCCAGGCATAGAATGCCGCCACGCCGGCCACGATCGCCACGCCGGGAATGGGGCCAAGGGCGGCGCTGTCGACGGCATAGCGCAGCGAGCCGACGAAGCCTGTGCCGACACCCCCGACCTGAAGGCTGGGCGTCGATATTTTCAGCACCCATGCCAAGAGCAGGATCAAGAAGAGGTAGATGTAATTGCGGCGCAGACGGCGAGCCAGGGCGGCGCGCTGCGACAGCAGGAATTTTGGCGCGCGCAGGCCTTCGCCGACGATGAGCAGCCAATCCGAGGCGAAGTCGGGCTGCGGGGAGAAGATCTGCGCGAAATAGTGGCGCTCGAACTGGCGCACGCGGGCCCGGTAGAAGTCGAAGAAGCGATAGCGGCGCGCCTCGATCCACAAAAGCAGCAGGATCAGCAGCATGGCGAACAACAGCACGCCATGATGGGCGCTGGCCGTCGACAGCGAGACCGAGAGCATCGCCGCCACCACGGTGATCGCCCAGTTCGTGGTCCTGTCGAGCCGATCGCGCCAGCCGGCCATGCGCGCGATCTCGGCGCGGTGGAAATGCGACAGCGTGTTCACGCGCTCCGTCGATGAAAGGACGGGACCCACGGGCGTCGCCGACGCATCGTTCATGGCAGCCTCCGGCAAGAACTAAAACAGTTTGCCGGCAACATTGTTCCCCGCTGGCCGCTGTATCGAAGCGCGGCGATTCGCCTGTCGGCGCGACCGGAGCAATTTCGCCCCGACGAGAGCACCGGGGCCGCCATTGCGGGCCGGATGACGCGGCGTTGTCCTGAATTGTCCGTATCTGTCCCTAACTGCCGGTATCGACGATCGGCGCACGCCTCTAGCGTTTCGGAGGGCCACCGGCCGGTGCGCCCGAGGGGATGTTGCGCGGGTCGGACAGCCGGCCTGCAAGCCGTGGGGGCAGGGACGGAATGGACAATCGACCGATGGCAGGCCGATGTGCCTCGCTCGCGCTGGGGCTGGCGGGGCTGCTCATGTCCAGTTCGTCCCTGGCGCTGGGCGCCTCGCTGACCTGGAATGGGTCTGGCTCGGGCAACTGGTTCACGTCGGGCAACTGGACACCGTCCTCGGTGCCGAGCGCCGGCGATGACCTCACCATCAACAGTGCCGGCGTCAACACCGCGACCGTCGGTTCGGCCGGTGCCGCGGCCAGGACAATCAATATCGGCAGCTCGGCCGGTTCGAACGGGGCGCTTGTGGTCACCGGCGCCGGCACGCTGTCGGTGGCGAGCAATTATCTCATCGTCGGCGATTTCGGCACCGGCACGCTGACCGTGTCGGCCGGCGGCAAGATCACCAGCGCCGGCGGTGTCGTCGCCAACAACCCGTCCTCCTCCGGCACGGTGACAATCACGGGCGCGGGATCGCAATGGACGAACAATTTCCTGTCGATCTCGGCCGATGCCGGCGCGGTGGGCCGCGTCGGGGTCGAGGCCGGCGGCAGGCTGTCGTCCAGCGGCAATGTGATGGTCGGCGAAAGTTCCGCGCTTGCGGACGGCCAGCTGATCGTCACCGGCAGCGGTTCCAACTTCGCCATGACCGGATCCATAGCCACCCAGTTCGTCATCGGCGCGACCGGCAAGGGCGATTTCCAGCTGCTCGACAATGCCACGGCGACCACCATCCGCACCTATGTCGGCGGCAATGTCGGCACCAGCGGCGTCGGCACCGCCACGGTCTCGGGCGGCGCATCATGGTCGACCGGCAATCTGTTCGTCGGCCAGACGGCGACCGGCACGCTGACCGTCTCCAGCGGCGGCAAGCTCACCACCACCTACACGGTTGGGGCCAGCACCGCGGCCAACATCGTCAACGGCAAGGTGACGGTCACCGGCGCCGGTTCGCAGTGGAAGATCACGGGCGCCTACAGCAATGTGCCGCTGGCGATGGGCGCGACCAGCCAGACCTCGGAACTCAACGTGCTGGCCGGCGGCACGGTGCTGATCGATTCCACCGCCAGCGGGTTCCTCAACGGCGACGCCAGGATCGCCAACACAGCCAATTCCAAGGCGGCGATCACGATCGACGGCGCGGGGTCGAGCTTCACCACGCCCTACCGCCTCTATCTCGGCAACGCCACCAATTCGACCGCAACGGTGACGGTCTCGGGCGGCGGCAAGCTCAACACCGGCTATACCAACATCGCCAGCGCCAGCGACGCCACGGCAGCCACCGCCGACATGGTCACGGTGACCGGCGCGGGTTCGCTCTGGACGATCAGCGACACGCTTGGCTCCGGTGCCGGCGACCTGCAGGGGCTTACCATCGGCGGCGCCGGCAAGGGCACGCTGACCATCGCCGACGGCGGCGTCGTCAGGGTCAATGGCGGCACCGGTACGGTCGGCATCGGCGCCCTGGCCGGTTCGTCGGGCACGCTCAACATCGGCGCCGCCGCCGCCAGCCCGGCTGCTGCGCCAGGCACGCTCGAGGCGGCAACCGCGATATTCTCGACCACAGCCACGGCGCCGCAAGCGATCAATTTCAACCACACCTCCAGCAACTATGTCTTCGCGCCGAAGATCGACGGCAACGGGCCGGGCGCCGTCAACGTCATTGCCGGCACCACCATCTTCACCGCCGACAACACCTACACCCCGCTCACCACCATCAGCGCCGGCGCGGTGCTGCAGCTCGGCAATGGCGGCACGACGGGCGGTATCACCGGCAATGTCACCAACAATGGCACGCTGATCTTCAATCGTTCCTCGGCCAACGTCACCTATGCCGGTGCCGTCAGCGGCAATGGTTCGCTGGTCAAGAACGGTACCGGCATGGTCACGCTGACCGGCACCAACAGCTACAGCGGCGGCACGATCATCAATTCAGGCGATCTCAGGATCGGCAATTTCTCGACCGATGGCGCGCTCGTCGGCGACTATGTCAACCATGCCAAGCTGTCGGTGTTCTTCAACGGCACGCCGTCCTATTCCGGCGTCATTTCGGGCGAGGGCAGTTTCGAGAAGAGCGGCAATGGCTCGCTGACGCTGAGCAGCGTGCAGACCTACACCGGCGGCACCAAGCTGTCGTTCGGCAGCCTCATATTGGGGGGCAACGACCGGCTGGCCACGACAGGCGCGATCATCGGCAATGGTGGTGTCCTGGACCTCAACGGGTTCAACCAGACTGTCGGTGATCTTTCCGGCTATGGCCGGCTCGAGATCCGGACAGGCACGCTCACCGCGGGTGCCGCGGCGGACACGCTCTACCAGGGGCAGATCAACGGCACGGGCACCTTCACCAAGCAAGGCCCGGGCGCGATGACCATCACCGGCAACAAGAATTTCTCCGGCGCCACCAACGTCAATGCCGGCACACTTGCCGTCAACGGCTCGATGGCGTCGAGCTCGTTCCAGGTCAATGCCGGCGGCACGCTCGGCGGCGCCGGCACGCTCGGCGCGACGACAATCGCCAATGGCGGCACGTTGCTCGGCGTCGCCGGCCAGACGCTGACCATGGCCTCGCTGGCGCTCAACGACACCTCGAACCTCAATGTCTCGCTGGGCGCGGCCAGCACCACGCCATTGTTCGACGTCACCGGTGCGCTGACGCTGGACGGCAAGCTTTCGGTGAGCGACGCCGGCGGCTTCGGCAATGGCACCTATCGCATCGCCAATTATGGCGGCACGTTCACCAATAACGGCCTCGTCATCGGCACCGTGCCGCCGGGCTTCAACCCGGGCGACTGGTCGATCCAGAGCGGCGGCGGCGTGGTCAACCTGCTGGTTGCGACGGGTGCGGGCGAACAATATTGGGACGGCGCCAACATGACGCCCGGCGTGATCGCCAATGGGCGCGGCGGAAATGGCACCTGGAATGCTTCCGGCACCAACTGGACCAATGCCGCCGGCGACATCAACGCCGCCTGGGCCGGCCAGAAGGCGGTGTTCGCCGGCACGCCGGGCACCGTGACGGTGGTCGGTTCGCAGACTTTCACCGGCCTGCGCTTCGTCTCGCATCCGACGGACTGGACCTACACGCTGTCGGCCGGCGCCGGTGGCGCATTGGTGACCAATTCAGCCGCCACGGAGATCATCGTCGCCGCCGATCCCGGGGCCAGCGTCAACAGCGCCATCATCAATGTCGGCATCGCCGGCACGGGCGGCATCGTCAAGCTCGGCGACGGCAAACTCACGCTGGGCGTGGCCAATTCATACCAGGGCGGTTCGACCATCAAGGAGGGCGAACTCGTTGCGGCGGCCAATGGCGCGCTCGGCACCGGTGGGGTTTCGGTGTCGGGCGCGCCGGCGGCAACGCTGAAGCCGGTGTTGCGCTTTGCCGGCCAGGTCAGCGCCGGCGGCCTGTCGATCTCGACGCAGAACGGTTCCGTCGTCTTCGACAACCAGTCGAGCGCGGGCACCGCTACCATCACCAATCAGGGTAACGGCAGGACGGTGTTCCTGGCCGGCAGCAGCGCCGGTTCGGCCGTCATCACCAACCAGGGCGGCGGCGCCACGGCGTTCCGCGGCGACAACACATCCGATGCGGCGAAGATCATCAACCAGGCCGGCGGCAAGCTCGATCTCTCGACCTTCGACGCGGCGGGCCTGTGCAACTGCGTTTCGCTGGGCTCGGTCTCCGGCGCCGGTGACATCGCGCTCGGAGCGCACATGCTCAAGACCGGGGCGCTCAACCTCGACGAGACGATTTCGGCCGTCATCTCCGATGGCGGGGCGCTGGCCAAGGGCAGCTTCACCAAGGACGGCACCGGCAGACTGATCCTGTCGGGCGCCAGCACCTATCTTGGCACCACGACCGTCAACGCCGGCATCCTGCAGGTCGACGGCTCGCTGGGCTCGGCCGATCTTAGAGTGGCGAGCGGCGCGACGCTTGGCGGCAATGGTTCGATCGGAGGGCTGGCCGGCGGCACCGTGACCATCCAGGCCGGCGGCCATCATGCGCCCGGCGCCTCGATCGGCACGCAGACCATCAATGGCAATTACAGGCTGGCCGGCACGCTCGACATCGAGGTCGACACCGCTAGTGCCGACAAGGTCGTGGTGACGGGCACTGTCGACGTGACCGGCGGCACGCTCGCTTTGCATGAACTCACCGGCACCGGCTGGCAGCCGAGCCAGACCTACACCATCATTGACAATCAGGGCGCCGGCGCGGTGACCGGTCCGTTCGCCGCGATCAGCCATGTCTACGCCTTCCTGACGCCCAACGTGACCTACACCGGCGGCGACGGCAACAATGTCGTGCTGACGCTGACCCGCAACGCGGTCGACTTCTCGTCCGTCGCCGAAACGCCGAACCAGAAGGCGGCGGCCGGCGGCATCGAGGCGCTCGGCGCCGGCAACCCGGTCTATAACGCCGTGGCCCCGCTTTCGGCTGACGGCGCGCGCTTTGCCTTCGACCAGCTGTCGGGCGAAGTGCACGCGGCCGTGTCCGGCCTGCTGCTCGACGAAAGCCGGTTGCTGCGCGACGCCGCATTGGCGCGGACGGGTGCTGCAATCGCCGAGCCCGGGGCGAGGGGCTTTTGGATGCAGGGCACCGGCCTTGCCCGCTCACTCGGCAGCGACGGCAATGCCGCCGATGTCGATGCCAGCACCGGCGCCTTCTTCGCCGGCGCGGACGGCGCTGTGGGAGACGGCTGGACGCTCGGCTTCCTCGGCGGCATCAGCGTCACCGAGCTCGATGTCGACGACCGCGCTTCCTCGGCGGATATCACCAGCGTGCATTTTGGCGCCTATGGCGGTGGCATGATCGGCAACGTGCAGCTTAAGTTCGGCGCCGGCTACACCCACCACGACATCAACACCACGCGCAATCCGGCCTTTTCCGGCTTCAGCGACCAACTGAAAGCAAGCTATGGCGCAAGCACCGTGCAGCTGTTCGGCGAGGCGTCGCGCGCTTTCGATGTCGGGGCACTCAAAGTCGAGCCGTTCGCGGGGCTGGCCTATGTCCATCTGTCGACCGATGGCTTTGGCGAGGAAGGGGGAGCCGCCGCACTTGCCTCGGATGGCATCGGCAATGACGCCACCTTCACCACGCTCGGCGCGCGGGTCTCGCGGAAGATCACGATCGGCGGCTCGGCGCTCGAGGCGCGTGCGTCACTTGGCTGGCGTCACGCCTTTGCCGACCTGCCGGCAGCGCGGCGGTCCTTTGCCGGCGGCGACTCCTTCACGGTCACCGGCGTGCCGATTGCAAGGGATGCGCTGGCGCTGCAGGCCGGTATCGATCTCGCCGTCGGCCAGGCAAGCCGGCTCGGCTTCACCTATGACGGCCAGTTCGCCTCAGGCGCGATGGAGAACGCCTTCAAGGCGAGTTTCTCGGCACGGTTCTGAGAACGTCCGATCATTCCGGTCCGCCGATCCAGTCGACCAGCAGCGCGGCGGCGCCAAAGACCGCGCCGATGGTGCACACGCAAGTCCATCCGCCCCAGCTCCAGGCGACACCGGCCAGCAATGAGCCGACGGCTCCGCCGATGAAGAAGATGCCGACAAAGAGGCCGTTGAGGCGGCCGCGCGCCTGGGGCTGAAGCAGGTTGACGGCACGGCGGCCGAGCGTCTGGTCGCCGGTGACGCCAATGTCGAGCAGCACGGCGCTGACGCCCATCAGCACCAGCGGCTGCCATGACGCTTCGGACTGAGAGGCGCCGGCCCAGGCGGCGAGCGCCATCGCGCCGATCAGCACCAGATGGCAGAAGATGGTGGCGGATCGTGTCCAGCCGTGGTCGCCGGCGCGGCCGAACAGCGGCGTGACCACGGCGCCGCCGGCGGCGACGAGCGCGAAGAGGGCAATGCCGCGCTGGCCAAGGCCGAAAGGCGGCTGTGCAAGACGCAAGGCGACCGCCGTCCAGAACAGGCTGAACGCCGCCATCACAAGCGCCGCCGTCAGTGCGCGCCGCCGCAGCACCGGCTCGTCGCGCAGCAGGCCGAACAGCGAGACGATCAGCGCGCCATAGGTCGATTTTGCTTCCGCGCGGCGTAGCGGCAAGGTGAAGGCGAGCACGCCGGCGAGCAGGACGAGCGCGGCGGCGCTGAGGCCATAGAAGGCGCGCCAGCCCCAGGCGTCGGCGATCAGGCTGGCCAGCGGCCGCGCCAGAAGGATGCCTATCATCAGTCCGCTCATCACATCGCCGATGACGCGGCCGGCCTCGCCGGGCGGCGCCATCGAGGCGGCGATCGGCACCAGGATCTGGATCGCCGAGCAGGCTGCGCCAAGGATGAACAGGACGACCAGCAGCGAGCCGATGGTGGGTGCGGAGGCGGCGACGCCAGCCGCAAGGGCGGCCGCGGCCAGCATGCGCAGGATCAGGGCGCGGTTTTCGGCGAGATCGGCCATCGGCACCAGGAAGAACAGGCCGGCGGCATAGCCAAGCAGCGTGGCCATGGCGACGAGGCCGACGCTGGCGGCGCTGGCGCCGAGCGACGGGCCGATCAGCCCGACCAGCGTCTGCGACGCGAACAGATTGGTGACGATGATGCCGGTGGAGGTGGCGAAGAGCAGCGTCTGCGGGCCGGTGATGGTGCCGGCGGGCAGCCGCTCGCACAGCTGGCCGTCCTTGGTGTCGAGCATTGAGTCCTCAAAAGTTTGCATATTGTGAGAGGACTTTATGCTGAAGCATTATCATGCTACAATTCAATCAATTCGATAATGATTATGCGAGATGTGCATGAACATCCATGACCTCGAAGCCTTCATCGCCGTGGTGGAAACCGGCTCGATCGTCGGCGCCTCGGCCAGGCTCAACCTGACGCAGCCGGGCGTCACCCGCCGCATCCAGAATCTGGAGGATGGGCTGGCGACAGCGCTGCTCGACCGCCAGTCGAAGCCGCTGAAGCCGACGGCGTCCGGGCGCGAGGCCTATGAGCATGGAAGGCGGGTGCTGCGCTCGCTGGAGGATCTCAGGGCGGGCGTGTCGCCGCAAGGCGAGGTCAAGGGCGAGTTCCGCCTGGGCGTCATGCCCTATCTCTCCGACGCCGCACTTGCCGTGCCGCTCGACACCCTGCGCGCCGCTTTTCCGCAACTGACGCTGCGCATCACCTCGGGCTGGTCGCCAAGGCTGGTGGAGCAGGTGGCGCGCAGCGAGCTCGACGCCGTGGCGGTGTGCCTCGCCGAAGGCCTGGCGCCGCCGGACGAGCTGGCCTGCGACGATCTCGGCGCGCAATCGGTGCTGCTGGTCGCGTCCCCCAGCCTTGGCGTGCCGAAGCCGGCGAAGCTCGCCGACCTGTCGCGCTTTGCCTGGGTGATGAACGAAAACGGCTGCGGCTTCCGCGCCTTCATCCGCCAGAGTTTCGAGGCGGCAAGGCTGCCATTCCAGGTCGGGGTGGAGGCGCTCAGCGTCGACCTCAGAATGTCGCTGGTGGCGCGCGGCCATGGCATCGGCATCGTCACGCCCGGCGCCTTCGCCGACAGCCGCTGGCGCGACAAGGTCGAGGTGCTCGACTGCCCAGACTTCACGCCGCAAGTGCGCGCCTGGCTGCTGCACCGCCCGCCGGCGGGACGGCTCGCCCGGCCGATCGCGCTGTTTCGAGATGCGCTGATCGACGGGCTGAAGGTGCCGATGCCGCTGGTGTCGTAGCTGGCGGTCACAGCCGCTGAGCCTGACGCGCGCCACTCGTCCTGTTGACAAGCCGCGCCCCGTCCCCGCACCTTCAGCCGATGCAGAACTGCTGGCCAGATATTGTCGCTTCCATTCGAGAGAGGCGCTTCACACCAGCCAATCTATTCGCTTCGGCGTTCGGCGGTGTGGAGGCGCTTGCCTCGTTCATAGCAAGCGGTCCCTTGAGCTCGGTTCTGTACGGGTGGACATCCATGTTCGACCTCTGCATCCAGCAGGTCGATGTCGAGCCCTATTCCGGACCCTATTTGAGGGTGAGCCCGCTGCATTCAGGGCGGATCGAATTCCGCTATGTCGACACGAGGATCGCGCGACGACAATGGCACAGGGAGGCGACGCCCGATGCCGTTGTGCGGCGGTTCGTCCACTTCATGGATCAGCTCGGATGGACGGTGGAGCCGATGCGGCAGAACGATTCAACCCAGGCCAGAAGCCCTTAGCCGGCGTCGCGGCATTCCTGAATCCAATCAGGCGGTTGCAACGATCGCCGAACACAACGGCGGTCGCTCGCGCACATCGTGCAGCCAGCCGCTCAAGCCCATGTTTTCTAATGCTGACCAGGTCTATGAGGATATCGCCGGGTGCATGAGGCGTTAGGCGCGCTTTGCTTTCCACGATCACATTGCATTACCAGGTCTTGACCCCCTCGCAACGAACCCCAGATCGACCATGCCGCCGCCAGATGAGCCGGTGCAGACGCGGGCGGCGCGCGGGGCGGTGGTCTCGTGACCGTCGAACTCGGGCATCATGTGCCGGAAGCGATGACGTTGCAGGAGACCCGCGACTGGGCGAGGGCGTTCCCAAAGGTTGAGCGGATCGGACCAGAAGCAGAGCCAAAAAAGCAGCACAGATGGGGCGGGGAGCGATGCCGGCTTCAGACGGCGCGTTGTCCTCCGGAGCATGGCAGCCAGTGCGTACGAACGTACCAGAAACAGGATCAAGAAAGGAGAAAATGCAATGACCATTCGTGATCTCATGCCGTGGAGCCGCGACACCAGCCAGTCTCCGAGCCTCTTGCGCGATGCCGACCGGGACCCGTTCATGGGCCTGCATCGCGAGATGAGCCGCCTGGTCGACGACATGTTCCGCGGCTTCGAGTCGCGGCTTCCGTCCATGGGCAGGTTCTCTTCCGCCGGCACCGGTTGGCCCAGCGTGGAAATCTCCGAAACGGACAAGGAGATCCGCGTGACAGCCGAGATACCCGGCATGGAGGAGAAGGACATCGAGGTGTTGCTGGATGATGGCGTCCTGACGTTGCGCGGCGAAAAACACTCCGAAACCGACGACAAGGAGCGTCAGTTCTCCGAGCGGTTCTATGGCCGCTTCGAACGTCGCATCCCGATCGGCTTCGAAGTCGCGGAGGACAAGGTCGCGGCCGATTTCCGCAACGGCGTTCTGTCCGTGAGCTTGCCGAAGTCCGAGAAGGCGCAGAGCAAGGCGAAGCGCATCCCCATTGGCGGCAAGAGCACCAAGCACTAGAGCAGACCTGCCGGGCTTGCGTGCCGCGCACGCCCGGCATCAGCCGGCGGATTTCGTGCCGGTCGCCCTTGAGAATCCCCCAGCCTTCGGCAACATGGCGGCAAGGCTGGGAGCGCAAGGATGAGCAAGGCCATTTCCGTCGCACCGGGCAAGTCCGTACCGCGCAAGGCGCCGATGGCGCTGACCGAGGCGCTGGTGGCGCGGACCATGCGGGTGGTCGAGGATGCCGGGCCGACGCCGGGCATGGTCCATATGACGGACGCCGACTATGCGCGGTTCCGCGACGGGATCCTGGCCTCGGCACCGCCTGGACAGCTGAAGCTGTTCGCCTATGGCTCGCTGCTGTGGAAGCCGGCGGGCGAGGTCAGGGGTGGCGAACGCGCGGTGGCGCGGGGCTGGCACCGGTCGTTCTGCTTCACGGTGCAGCGCTTTCGCGGCACGCTCGAACAGCCCGGCCTGATGATGGCGCTCGACCGTGGCGGCCAGTGCCAGGGCATGGTGTTCGAAATCGCCGAGCCGGTCGCCGAAAATCTGGAAGCGCTGCTGCGTCGCGAGATGACCATCCTGCCCGCAGTCAACGTGCCGCGCTGGCTGCAGGTCAGCACCGAGGGCCGGGCGAGCCGGGCGCTCGGCTTCGTCGTCGATCCCGCCAATCCGCGCTATGCCGGCAAGCTCGACAAGCCTGCCGTGGCGGCGACGCTGGCCAGGGCCGTCGGCCACTGGGGCTCGGGTGCGCAATATCTGTTCGAGACGATCCGCCACCTCGACGCTTGCGGCATACGCGACCGCAATCTGTGGCAGTTGCAGGAACTGGTGGCGCAGGAGATCGGGCGAGCGCATGCGGCAGGCTAGCCGTCCGCCGATACTTCGGGCGCTGCAATCTACCGCTTGACGAACATATATCCCTGCGGTTATACGTCAACCAATAGCCAACGGGTTATCGATCTGAGATGCCGGATACCCATGACATGCTCTTCAGGACGCTCGCCGATCCGACCAGGCGGGCGATCTTCGAACGGCTGTGCCGCCAGGGCGAACAGACGGTGGGGGCGCTGACGAGCCAGTCCGGCGTCTCGCAGCCGGCCGTGTCGAAGCATCTTGGCGTGCTCAAGCAGGCCGGGCTGGTGCGCGACCGCCACGAGGGCCGCCAGACGCATTACAGCGCGCAGCTCGGCGCGCTGGCGCCGCTGATGGACTGGACACGTGAGATGGCCGGGTTTTGGGAGGCTCGGTTCGATGATCTCGAGGATTTGCTCAAAAGGATGGACCAGTGAACGATAGTGCCACTGAAAACCGCACTGTCGTCGTCGAGCGGCAGATATCCCATCCGCCGGAAAAACTCTGGCGCGCGCTGACGCAACCGCATCTGATCGAGGAGTGGCTGATGAAAAACGATTTCAAGCCCGCTGTCGGCCACCGCTTCAACATCAGCGCCGATTGGGGCGGCATGCTCGACTGCGAGGTGCTGGCCGTCGAGCCCAACAAGACGCTGTCCTACACATGGAACCTCGCGCACCCGGATCCGGCGTTCAATCTGCAAAGCGTGGTGACCTTCACGCTCACCCCGACCTCGTCCGGGACACATCTGCGCATGGAACAATCCGGCTTCCGGCCGGAGCAGCGGCGCGCCTATGGCGGCGCCAAGATGGGTTGGCCGCAATTCTTCGAGAAGCTGGAGCAGCTTCTCGACCGGACTGACTGACCGGGCCCATTGAACCCAACACTTGACTTCACCGGGCGGCTTGGCCGCCAGCAAAACCTATGGAGAAAGACGATGAAGATCAAACTGACCAGCATCTATGTCGACGACCAGGAAAGGGCGCTTGCCTTCTACACCGGCGTGCTCGGCCTGGCCAAGAAGGCCGATTTCAGCAATGGGCCGTTCCGCTGGCTGACGGTCGCCTCGCCTGATGAGCCCGAGGGCACCGAGCTGCAACTGGCGCTCAACAACCAGCCGGCGGCAAAGGCCTATCAGCAGGCGATGTTCGAGCAGGGCCAGCCGGCGGTGATGTTCTTCACGGACGACATCAAGGGCGATCATGAGCGCATCAAGGCGCGCGGCGGTAATTTCGCCATGGCGCCGACCGAGGCGACCGGCTCGACCATCGCCAAGCTGAGCGACGGCTGCGGCAATCTCATCCAGATCACCGAACTGGCGCGCTGGTAGCAGCGCGCCCCGCTGGTTTTATGCATTTTTCACGGGAGGTTATCTTGGACTGGAGCACATGGATCAGGCAAGCGCATCGCTGGCTGTCGATCGTCTTCACGGCGACCGTCGTCGCCAATTTCGTCACCATGGCGTTTGGACAGCCGCCCGCCTGGGTGGTTTATTCGCCGCTGCCGCCGCTCTTCCTTATGCTGTTCAGCGGCCTCTATATGTTCGTGCTGCCCTATGTCGCGAAAGGACGCAGCACAGAGCGGGCCAACGGATAGGAGGAAAGCGCATGGCCAAGTCGACCCCGGCCAAGGCTGAGCCGAAGCTGCTTTCAGGCGGCAATCCGCAAATCGCCAAGGGTTATGGCGATGCTCCCGTCCAGGCCTATATCGCGGCCATGCCGGGCTGGAAGCGCGAGATGGGCGGGCGGCTCGATGCGCTCATCGAGCGCGCCGTGCCCGGCGTGCACAAGGCGGTCAAGTGGAACTCGCCGCTCTATGGCATCGAAGGCGAGGGCTGGTTCCTCGGCGTCCATTGCTTCACAAGATACATCAAGGTGGCCTTCTTTCGCGGCGCGTCGCTGAAGCCGGTGCCGCCGGGCGAATCCAGGAGCGAGGAAACGCGCTACCTCGACATTCATGAGGACGACGCGTTCGACGAGGCGCAATTCAGCGCCTGGGTGAAGCAGGCCAGCCAATTGCCTGGCGAGCGCATGTGAGCGCTTTATTGTTCATGTCTCGAGGAGAAACAGCATGACCGTATCGCAAGAGAGCAAATCTCCCTCCGAACTGATCGACGGCAGGATCACGGAACTCGGCGACTGGCGCGGCGACATGCTTGGCCGGCTGCGCGGGCTCATCCATCAAGCCGATCCCGATGTCGTCGAGACCTGGAAATGGCGCGGGGTTCCGGTGTGGGAGCATGACGGCATGATCTGCACCGGCGAGACCTACAAGAGCGTCGTCAAGCTCACCTTCGCCAAGGGCGCGGCGCTGCCCGACCCCACGCGGCTGTTCAACTCCAGCCTCGACGGCAATACGCGGCGGGCCATTGATTTCCAGAAGGGTGAAGAGGTCAACGAGGACGCGTTCAAGGCGCTGGTGCGGGCTGCCGTGGCTTTGAACAAGTCGAAGGGGCGGAAGTAATTCTGCTGTGTCATCGCCAATACGCATAGCGGTCAACGTCGGCGCTGCCCCTCACTGTCCTGCCGGACATCTCTCCCCGTAAACGGGGCGAGAGGGGCTGGCAGCGCCGCCGGCGACTTTTCTGCAACGCTGGCGATTGGCGAAAGCAGCGACAACAGCTTCCCTCGCCCCGTTTACGGGGAGAGGATGCCGGCACAGGCAGGTGAGGGGCAGCGCTGACGGCAGAAGATTGCCAATGACTTCAACATGGCAGGAGCGGCCCGCAGGCCGCAGTCAGCCAAGCCCCCAAGACCATCCGTGTTTACGATCTGGGAAGCTTGATGGTGCTAGACATCTCGGGATGATGGCTGGCCTCGTTGGCCGGCCCCGAATGGATTTGCCATGAACAGCCCGATGCGCATGCCGTGGGTGGACACGGCCAAAGGCCTCTCGATCATCCTCGTGGTCATGATGTACTCGGCCTACAATACGGGCGAGTACACGGGCGGTGTCGGCTTCCTGCACTATGTCATCGGCTTTGCTACGCCGTTCCGCATGCCGGAATTCTTCCTGATCTCAGGCCTGTTCCTGTCGCAGGTGATCGACCGGCCGTGGCGGCGTTACATCGACCGGCGCGTCGTCCATTATCTCTATTTCTACGTGCTGTGGGCGATCATCTCGATCGGGCTGAAGATCGGCATCTTCAGCCGCGATCCCGGCGGCATGCTGCATGACCTCGCAATGGCCGTCGTCCAACCCTATGGCGTGCTGTGGTTCATCTACATGCTGGCGGTGTTTGGCCTTGTGGCCAAGCTCTTGCGGCAGTTCGGCGTTCCCGCCTGGATCGTCATCCCGATCGCCGCCGCCCTGCAGATGTGGGCGCCGCATCCCGACAGCTATGCGGTTGAACAGTTCGCGGCTTATTTCGTGTTCTTCTATGTCGGCTTCGTCATGGCACCCTTGGTGTTCCGCCTCGTCGAGTGGACGCAACCCCGCCCGATGCTGGCCGTCGCCGGCCTGCTTGTGTGGGCGATCGTGAACGGTCTGCTCGTCTATTCGCCTGGATATGCTATGCATCCGGTCGGTATGCAGATGGGGCTGGCGGCATGGCCGCCGCTGCATCTCACCCTGGCCGTCGCCGGCGCGGTGGCGCTCTGCGTGCTTGGCGGCTTGCTGTCGACATTCCCTGTCATGGAATGGCTCCGCTGGCTCGGCGAACATTCGCTGGTCGTCTATGTCGCCTTCACCATTCCGATGTCGCTCTTTCGTGGCGCTGCGCTGGCAAGCGGCCTGCTGACCGACACCGGCATGCTCAGCCTGGCGGTGCTTCTGGTCTCGATCATCAGCCCTGTGGTGCTCTACTTCATCGTCAAACGCTTTGGCTTCGGCATGTTCCTGTTCGAGCGGCCGGCCTGGGCGCATATCGACAACAGCGCGCCGCAAGCGGCACCGAAGACGGCGCTGCCTGCTGCCGGAGAGCTTATCGGATGAACGCGTCCTTGCTGTCAGCCAAGATGATCATCCCAGATCGATTCCTCTGAACGTCTTCAGGTATTTCTATTTTTGCATGAAGGTCATCATCCCGCGCCAACGCCACAACACGATGGCTCTCTAGCAAGCTTGAAGAGCCGACGACCCCCGAACCGAGGTATCGTAAGAACTCGAAATTCGATCCGGTAAATCTGCAAAAATCCTTCATCTCAAGGATATCTCCAACAGTAGTGGTGCGTTGATGGCCGATTACATCTTCAATTATCCTGACGCCACCAAATATTTCTGTTTTTGAATAAATTGACTCGTAAATCACAAATACCCGGCTCTTGTTGTCTTTCAGCGTTTTCAGTTCATAGCCCTTGATAATCATTCTGATTGGCTCGTCTATTTCTTCAGGGCCAGTCGCCGAACATTGAATATTAAACTCGAGATCAATAGCTCTTCCAGGTGGAAATTCAGTAAAATGGCGCATGAGTTCGCTCTCCTGCCTGCCGGCCCATCATACAGTTGTTTGCCATGAGGAACGGATTTGAGCTGAATGTCGCCACCATTGCCACCATCATATGACTCGCCAGAGCGATTTTTGAAACAGGCGAGCCTCAGCCGTCCCGCAGCCACACCAGCATCTCGCCGGGCTCGCGATTGTCCCAGGCGTAATACGGGATGGCGGTCAGCCGCGTCTCGACGCTGGCCGGCGGTTCGGAGCGATAGAGCCCGGCCTGCCAGCCGTCGCCGGCATCGGCTCGCGCCATGGCCGAAAGCGTCACCACGCCGCCCAGCAGTCCGGGCGCTTCATGCGCCTCGATGCCTGCGGTACGCGGCAGGGTCAGGCGATGCAGCCGGCTGTCATTATCCGATGCCTCGACGCAGTAGATCAGCGGCCCGCGCGACAGCGCGACGCGGCCGGCATCCTGCCGGACTTCGGGATTGGCGTAGAGCCGCTCGATCGGCATTTCGAGGTCGAGCCGGACGCGGTCGCCCTTTTTCCAGCTGCGCCGGATCGCGGCATAGCCGTCGCTGGTCATGTCTTCGAGGTCGACCGCCTCGCCATTGATCTGAAGCATCGCGCTGGTGCTCCATGTCGGGATGCGCAGGTGCAGTGTGAACTCCACCGGCGCTTGCGGATCGACCGTGATCTCGACGGCGCCGTCCCAGGGGTAGCGGCTCGCCTGCGTCAGGCTCACCGGCGTGCCCGCAATGTCGAAGCGGGCGGTGGAGTCGCCATAGAGGTGGACGGCCAACGCATCGTCCGCCAGGCTATAGAAATAGCTGCCGATCGAGGCGACCATGCGCCCGACATTGGGCGGGCAGCAGGGGCAACGGTGCCATTTCCACCTGTTGTGCCGGCCCCGGCTTTCCAGCGGGTTCTCGTAGAAGAACAGCGAGCCGTCGAGCGACAGGCCGGAGATCGAGCCATTGTAGAGCGCGCGCTCCATCATGTCGGCGTAGCGGGCGTTCGGGCCCATGCCGAGCATGCGGCTTGCCCAGAACACCAGGCCTACCGCCGCACAGGTCTCGGCATAGGCGCTCTCATTGGGCAGGTCGTAGTCGCTGGTGAAACCCTCATTGTGCGCCGACGGGCCGAGCCCGCCGGTGATGTAGAGGTTCTTCGTGGTGAGGTCGTCCCACAGCCGGTCGAGGGCGACGCGCAGGCTATCGTCGCCATATTCGGTGGCGATGTCGGCCATGCCCGAATAGAGGTACATGGCCCGCACCGCATGGCCGACGACCTTGTCCTGCTCGCGCACCGGCCTGTGCGACTGGCTGTATTCATAGGTCTTGAAATGATAGGCCCTGGGGTCGGCGCCACGGGCGCGCGCTTCCTCGTCGAAATAATGCGGCTGCTGGCCGCGCTGGTCGATGAAGTATTTGGCCAGCTCCATGTATTTCCGCTCGCCCGTCACCCGCGCCAGCTTGACCAGCGCCAGCTCGATCTCCTCATGGCCGCAATAGCCTTTCTTCTTGCCGGGCTCGGGGCCTAGCACCGAAGCGATATGGTCGGCGTAGCGGCACATAATGTCGAGCAGCTTGCGCTTGCCCGTCGCCTGGTAATAGGCGACCGCGCCTTCGATCAGGTGGCCGGCGCAATAGAGCTCGTGGCAGTCGCGCAGGTTGGTCCAGCGCTTGCCGGGCTGGATGCGCTGGTACCAGCTGGAGAGATAGCCGTCCTCCTGCTGCAGCTTGCCGTACATGTCGATGACGGCGTCGATCTTCTTCTCCAGTTCCGGGTTCTTGCGCCGGTAGAGCGAATAGGCCGCGGTCTCGATCGTCTTGCCGAGATCGGAATCCCAGAACATCTGCGTCGTCACCGTAGAGCCGGTGAATTCGGCGCCCTGGCGGTCCGCTTCATCGGGCGATGGCGAGTGGAAGGGAATGACGATGCCGGGCGAGGGGCGGTCCGGGTCGATCTGCTCCAGCATGCGTGCCTCGACGCAGCGCTCATAGAGGATGTCGGCGGTGCGGGTCGCCACCGCGTCGGCGCGGTCGCCCCAGAAGCCATGCACATCGACCTGCGGCACCGGCAGCGGCCGGAAGGCAAGTTTCGGCTTCCCCTTCGTGGCGGGGCGGGGGGATGGCGATGCGGTCATGAACTCACTCCATTATTCCATCGATTGGTTGACGGCCGAGGCCGTCAGGCGATTACTTCACGGCCCCGGCCATCAGGCCGCGGATGTAGAAGCGCTGCAAAGCAAGGAACAGGATCAGGCACGGCACCATCATCACGGTGACGCCCGCCTGCACGGCGCCCCAGTCGATGGCGCCGAAGCGGCCCGACTGCAGTGCCGTCATCATCACCGGCAGCGTGAATTTCGACTGGTCGGTCATCAGCACCAGCGCGGCGAGGAATTCGTTCCAGGCGCCGAGGAAGGCGAAAAGCGCGATGGTGACGACGCCCGGCCAGACCAGCGGCAGCATCACCTTCAAAAGCATGGTGGCGTTGCCGGCGCCGTCCATGCGGGCGGCCTCCTCGATCTCGCGCGGCACCGCGTCGAAGGCGTTGCGCATCATGAAGATCGAGAACGGCAATTGCAGCGTTACATAGACGCCGACCAGGCCGGTCAGCGTATTGTGCAGGCCAAGCTTGGTCAGCACCAGGAAGATCGGCGTGAGGATCGACTGGAACGGGATCATGATCGTCGACAGGATGAGGACGAAGAACAGGTCCTTGAACGGAAAGCGAAAGCGCGAAAAGCCGTAGCCGGCCAGCACGCTGACGATGACCGACAGCAGGACCGTCATCACCGAGACATAGATGCTGTTCTGCGCCGAGGCCCACAGCCCGTCGCCGAAGGAGTTCAGCGTGGCATAATTCTCGAGCGAGAAGCCCGTCGTCGGCCATGGCGGCAGCGGCGGCAGGCGCGCTTCGGCCGCCGGCTTGAAGGCCGACAGCGCCGTCCACACGATCGGCGCGACGAACAGCACCGAGGCGATGATGCCGGTGGAGTGCCTGGCGAGGCGGGCGGCGAACTTGCCTCGGGCTGAAATTGCCTGCGCCATCAGTCGAGGCCCTCTGGCTTGCGCAGCAGCCACAGCTGGATGAGGCTGAGCGCCACCAGGATGACCAGCAGCACCATGGAGAGTGCGGCGCCATAGCCAAGCTTGAACGAGACGAAGGACTGGTTGAAGATCCAGTAGACCGCCGTCAGCGTCTGGTTGCGCGGCCCACCGCGCAGGATGATGTAGAACTGGTCGAAGGCAAGGATCGAGCCTGCCACCGACAGGATCAGCGCCAGCGCCAGCGTGCGGCGCATCAGCGGCAGCGTGATCGCCCGGAACCGCGCGAACGGCCCGGCACCGTCGATGACGGCGGCCTCCTGCAGATCCTGCGGGATCGATTGCAGGCCGGTCATCAGGATGATCATGGTGAAGCCGGCGACCTTCCACACCACCATGGCGATGATCGACCAGAAGGCCGGCTGGAAAGTGGCGAGCAGGTTGAACTTCTTGTCGATCAGGCCGAGGTCGTAGGCGGCCGGGCTGAACAGGCCGGAATCGACGTTGAGCAGCCATGACCACAAAAGGCTCGCCGAGGCGAAACCGACCACCGCCGGCATGAAGAAGAAGGTGCGGTAGAGGTTGGTCAGCGGCCGCGGTTTCTCGATGAAGATCGCCAGGGGAAAGGCGACGGCGAAGATCGCGATGGTGACGACCACCGTATAGTAGCCGGTGAATTTCAGCGCGTTCCAGAACCTGGTGTCGCGCAGGATCGCCCAGTAATTGTCGAGCCCGATGAAAGCGTGCTCGCCCATCAGCGGCCAGTTGTGCAGCGACATCCACGCCGTCATGCCGAGCGGGATGACGAAGAACACCATGACCAGCGCCACGGCCGGCGCGACGTAGAGCAGGCCGATCCATTGCCGGCGCCCGGCGCCGACGAGTTTTCGGGCGCGGGGCGGGGCGGTGGTGCTTGCGGTGATGGTGGTCATGGCTGGCTTCCGCAGATCCAATTGGGCGCCCTACCTCCCCCTTGTGGGGAGGTCGGACCGCAGGTCCGGGTGGGGGACTGGCGCAGACCCCCACCCCGCTGCTTCGCAGCGACCCTCCCCACAAGGGGGAGGGCAAGGAGCACGCCGGCCACCCGCCCAGGGAGAGAGGCGGGCGGCCGGCAGGCGGCCGCTACTTCTGCGGCGCCTGGTCGATGATCGACTGCATGGTCTCCTGCGCGTTGGCGATGGCGCCGTCGACGTCGTCGCCGAAGAAGACCTCGTTGATCATCTGCGTCCAAGGGCCGTTGGCGGAGTTGATCAGATCGTTGAACACCACCGAATAGGGCGTCTTGCCCTTGGCCATGGCCTCGGCGGCGATCTGGTAGCGCGGATCGAGATCCTTCAGCGCGTCCTTGGCGATGTCGCCGCGCACCGGCAGGCTGCCATATTTGGCGAGGATGGTCTGCCCTTCCAGCGAATAGGCGAAATCCAGGAACTCCTTCACCACGGCGAGCTTCTTGGTGCCCTTGGTGACGACGAAATTGTCGCCGCCGGCGAAGGACGACCAGCCGCCGTCCTTGCCCGGCAGGAAGGTGACGCCGTAGTCGACATTGGGATACTGGGTGTTGAGCGCGCCGATGGCGAAGGCGCCGGAGGGCGAGATGCCGATATTGCCGGCGGCGAAGGCGGCAAAGAAATTGGCGCCGGTGTCGGTCTGCGCGCCTGCCGGCACCAGGTCCTTCTTGACCATCGAGCGGTAGAGATCGATGGCGCCGCGCAATTGCGGGCTGTCCAGCGTCGCCTTGGAGCCGTCCGCGCTCAGGATATCGCCGCCCGAGGCCCAGATCAGCGGCGTGAAGGTGAAGATGTTGCAGCCGCCGCAATTGCCGGAGAAGTAGAAGCCCTTGATGTTGCCGCCAAGCGCATTGACCTTCTCGGCATCGGCGGCGATCTCGGCCCAGTTGGTGGGGCCTTTCTCAGGGTCGAGGCCGGCCTGCTTGAACAGCTTCTTGTTCCAGATCAGCACCGAGGCGTCGGCCGAGAAAGGCAGGCCGTAAATGTGGTCCTTGTAGGTCCCGGTCTTGACATGCGCCGGCGACAGGCTGGCGAAATAGGGCAGGGACTTGGCCCAGTCGGTGATGTCCTCCAGCTGGCCGGCGGCGGCGAAGGAGGGCGTGTAGATCAGGTCGAGCGACAGCGCGTCGGGCGCCGTGCCGCCGGCGGCGGCGGCGCCATATTTCGGGATGATCTCGGCATTGGGGATGATGTCGAGCTTGATCTGGTCCTTATGCGCCTTGTTGTAGGCGTCGACGATGCGCGGCATGAAATTCGAGCCGTCGGCGCGCACCCAGATGTTGGCGGTGTCGGCGGCGGCAGTGCCGAGACCACCGCCCAGTACGGCAGCGGTAAGGGCCAGTTTGGCAATCAGGTTCCTCATGTTCTCCTCCTCCAAGGTTGGCCGCGGTGCGCGGCTTGGCGCCGGTCACGCGGCGCTTTCGTTTTCAGCCGTCCGGTGGGCGGCCACAGGACTGACGCACCACCAGCCGGCACGGCAGTTTTCGAATGCCCGGCGCGGCGGGCTGACCGCCGACCAGGGAAAGCAGGGTCAGCCCGGCCTCGCGCCCGAGGGCGACCAGGTTCATGTCGACCGAGGTCAGCGGCGGGCGCGTCGCTTCGGCGACGATCTCCCAATTGTCGAAACCGATGACGCCGACATCGCCGGGAACGTCGAGGCCGCGCTCGCGCAGGGCATCGATGACGCCGCGCGCGATCTGGTCGTTGCCGCAAAAGACGGCGTCGGGCCGTTCGCTCCTGCCGTCGAACAGCTGCGCCACCGCTTCATGTCCCCAGGCTTCCGACCAGGCGCCGAGCAGCGGCTCGGTGACCGGCAGGCCGTTTTCGCCGAGCACGTCGCGATAGGCCTGGGCGCGGGCGTGCACCACGGCAAAGCTCGCCGGTCCGCTGACATGGGTGATGCGCCTGCGGCCAAGCCGGCAGAAATGTTCGACCGCCAGCCGCGCGCCGCCGGCATCGTCCGAGACGAAGGCGACGGCGTCGGGATCGGGCTGGGTGAAGGCATAGATCACCGGGATGCGCAGATTGGCGAGGTCGACGGGCAGATGGCGGTCGATGCGTTTTCCGGTGGCGATGATGCCGTCGACGCGCTTGTCGAGCATGGCCTCGACATGCAGCTGGCCCAGCCGCGGATCCTCCTCGACATTGCACAGGAAGACCGAGACGCCATTGTCGACCAGCGCGTCCGAAATGCCCGACATCAGCGGCAGCGAGAAGCGGCCATAGGTATCGTTGGTGAGCAGGCCGACGGTGAAGGAGCGGCGCCTCAGCAGGCTCTGCGCCAGGCTGTTGGGCCGGAAGCCCAGGCTGCGCGCCGTCTCGCGGATGCGCTCGCGTGTCTCGGCGGTCATGCGCCCCTGGTCGTTGAGCGCTTTCGAGGCGGTGGCGACGCTGACGCCGGCCCGCGCCGCCACGTCACGCAAGGTGACGGGCTTGGGAAAGACCGGAACAGGCTGATCGTCCGCTGCCATGGCGCCGAGAATCCTTAGTTGGGAAAAGGTTTTCTCTTACGGGCCGGAATAAGGCCCGGCCAATGGCCGAGCCCGATCGGAATTGTTTGGAAAAACCTTTTCTCAACTCAAGGCTAGGCCAGATCGGGCGAGCGTTCAAGGGGAAAAGTTGACGTCGGCGATCGCTTCTCCGCATGCTTCGCATCGACGGATTTTTCGCCGGAGATTCCGCTGCGGCTCTGGAAGTGTCAGCGAAGTGTTAATCGCTCCTGCGCCATGGTGGCTGTCCGCCAAGACAGCAGAGCCCCGCAATGTCCGACACACCCTACAATCCCAAAGGTCCGGCGCGGCCCCCCGCTTCGCCACGACGCGGGGAGGGTGGGCAGGATGCGCGTTCGGCCGAGCGCCGCCGCGATGCCGCCATCTCCAAGCTCAAGGCCGAACTCGCGGCGCAGGCGGCGCTGATCGCCGGCCAGGAGGTTGCGCTGGCGCACAGCCGCAAGATATTCGACCGCGCCTCGGTCGCCGCGCGCATCGGCGTGTGGGAATGCAGCCTGCCCGGCGAACAGTTGCACTGGACCGATGTGGTCTACGACCTGTTCGACCTGCCGCGCGGCGCGGCACTCGACCGTTCGGAGATCATCAAGTGCTATCCGGCGGAGTCGCGCAAGGCGCTGGACACTTTGCGCAGCCGCGCGATCGCCGAGCGCAGCGGCTTCACCCTCGACGCCGAGATCACCACCTTCGCCGGCCACAGCCGCTGGATCCGCATCACCGCGACGGTCGAGTGCGAGGCGGATGTGCCGGTGCGCATCTTCGGCATGAAGCAGGACATCACCGAGGAAAAGATCCTGTCGGACCAGATGCGCTATCTCGCGGAATTTGACGCCATGACCGGGCTTGCCAACCGCGCCCGGTTCCAGGCGCGGCTGGCACAGGCGGATGCCAGCCGTCCACTCGGCGCGCTGCTGTTGATCGACCTGGATGGCTTCAAGGCGGTCAACGACACGTTCGGCCATGTCGTCGGCGACGAGTGCCTGAAGGCGGCGGCCGAGCGCCTTGCCGGTGGTTGCGGCGAGGCGGATCTGGTGGCGCGCGTCGGCGGCGACGAATTCGCGGTGCTGCTTGGCTCGCATCTCGACCGGGCTGCCGTTTCCGGCGTGGCGCGCGAGATCATCGACGGGATGGGCAAGCCGTTCGCGGTGCGCGGCCAGTCGCTCAGGCTGGGCGCCTCCATCGGCATTGCGTTTGCCGGCGCGGGCTCGCCTTGCGACCTGTTCGCGCAGGCCGACACCGCGCTCTATGCCGCCAAGGCGGCAGGGCGCAACACGTTCCGCATCTTCAAGGCCGAGGCCGGCGCGAAAGGCCGGAGTGCTGCGGCGTAAAGGCCTGAGTTCTTCAGGGAAGGCCTGGACAGCTTCCCCTTGGAATTGTTTGCAAACAAAGAGATAGGGCTGCGATTTGAAGCTCTGAATCGCCTGGCGGCACTGCGTGTCGGTCATTTATCGTCCGCGCGGCACCGCGCGCTCCGTCGGGGTTTCGGGGCACAGAGCTTGCCGAAGGGCGATGCCAGGCGACATTTCGCAAACTGCCGACAGAACAGCCGTCTGGCTTAACTTTTCCGCAAGCATTTCCCCGTTAGTTCGGTTGCAATGGCCTCGTGGCGGAGCGGCTACGCTGGAGACGGCAAATCTCTGAAGCCTCGGTTCGATCCCGAGGCGAGGCCTCCAAAAATCTTATAGCCGAGACCCTGCGCCGGACCTCCTGTCTCGGCCGATTTGCGTGGTTGCGGCCATCGCCGCCTCCGACGACCCTGGTCACGCGGGTATAGGGCCGACGTCAAAACCACCTATCTGCATTTGGCATGCAGGGCGCTGGCGAAAAGAGTGCTATGGCAGGGGCGCGAGCCTGCTCGCTCCGATCTTCCCCGACATTCGAGGTCATTTTCGTGCGTGAACCGTCCCCGCTGCCGGTCTTTGGAAAACTTGGCGCCAAGGCATCCGTCGCCGTCGTGGCGTCGCCTGTCGCTTCGGCCGGCATCGTAGCGCGCTTGCGGGAACTTCTGGCCAGGCATGGCGGCATGGCGCTGAAGCTGTCGGTGATCGCCTGGACGATGCTGGTCCTGGGCACGGTGTTTTTCATGTTGCAGGGCTGAGGATCATGGCCAATCGCTACGTGCTGCGCATGGATCTGCCCCAGAGCTGGGCCATCGTGGATGTCTTCACCGGCCAGCCAGCCGTGATCAGGCAGAAAGTGATGGTCGGCATGAGCCCGCGCGAGGCCGAGGACATGGTCGTGCAGATGAATGTCGGCGACATCCGGCGTCGGGAGAGGGCGGAGCGCAAGGGGTGAACGTTGCTGCCGCCAGCCCAGAGGGTGAGCCAAGATCCCGCCGCACCAAGACAAGAGGATTCCCGTGAGAGCGAGCCTGAGGCAAAAGATACTGGAGGTCTGCGACCGCAAGATTTCCGAGAAGGGGCCTGCCGTCGGCGTGTCGTTCTACGCGTTTTTCGCCAACAGGAATGACGACCCCGAACTGCTGATGGAAGCAGCGGAATGGTGGATCAGGACCCACCGCCTCGACCATTTCGAAAAGGCCGCGAAGATACGGACGATGATCGAGGACATGGACCTCGGCTGATCAGCCGAAGTCGTCTGCCGTCAGCACATACATGCTCTTGCGCGTGCGGCCGTAGGCCTTCGAGGCCACGTCGCGGATGGCGCTGTTCTCGGTGTCGAACGTGGCGAGGTAACCGGCCTCGTTGGCCGCAGTTGCCGGCTGCATCCTGGTCATGGCATCGGCGGCGACCGAGAAGGAAATCTGGAACATGCCGTCATGGCCGACGAAGCGGATGCGCTTGCCGGCTTCGTCATAGCTGCGGCTTCGATTGGGGAAGGTCAGGCTCATGTTTTTGCCTCCGTTGCGGCGGCCTTCTTGGTCGCCCGCTTCTTCTTCGGCGTCGGGTTCAGGGCTTCGGCGACGCGATCCGCCTCTTCCTTGGCCAGGCGCAATGTCCTGAGCTTTGCGGTCTTGATCTCCCTGGCCTTCGCCTCGGACATGTACTCGGCGGTTGCCTTGTTGCGCTCCGCCGTCTTCTTCTGCTTGTCGACGAAGCGGGCTTCGGCTTTTTCCATGATCGTCTGATTGCCGTCGGCCATCGCATAAATCTCCTTGGTGCCTGGAATCGTGAAAATGAACTTGTCCGATAAATAGGCGCTCGACCGGCAAAATTCAATTTTTTGAATTATTTGACCACCTTCGGATATCACGAAACGGCAAGGTGAAATAATACTTTTCAATATTTAATTGGTCCTGCGAATAATTTTTGGCACTCCTATCTATCGAGTGCCAAAGCGCCTATATGGGGCAAGCGGCCGCCTAAGCCGGCCCCAGAAAGAAGTTTTCATGAAGTTTCGGCCACTCCACGACCGCGTCGTCATCCGGCGCGCCGAAGGCGATATCAAATCCAAGGGCGGCATCATCATCCCCGACAATGCCAAGGAAAAGCCGCAGGAAGGCGAAGTCATCGCCGTCGGCCCCGGCGCACGCGACGAAAAGGGCGCGCTCGTGCCGCTCGACGTCAAGGCCGGCGACCTGATCCTGTTCGGCAAATGGTCGGGCACCGAGGTCAAGATCGACGGCGAGGACCTTCTGATCATGAAGGAAGCCGACATTATGGGCGTCATCGAGAAGCGCGTCGAAGCCAAGAAGGCCGCCTGACTGGAGCGCCGCGCGTTCCGCGCGGGGTTCGTCCACTCCAAATTCGAACGGGATTGAAAAAATGTCTGCCAAGGAAATCAAATTCGCCACCGACGCGCGTGACCGCATGCTGCGCGGCGTCGAGATCCTCACCAATGCGGTGAAGGTCACGCTCGGCCCCAAGGGCCGCAACGTCATCATCGACAAGGCCTATGGCGCGCCGCGCATCACCAAGGACGGCGTCACCGTCGCCAAGGAAATCGAGCTTGCCGACAAGTTCGAGAACATGGGCGCGCAGATGGTGCGCGAAGTGGCCTCGAAGACCAACGACCTCGCCGGCGACGGCACCACCACCGCGACCGTGCTGGCCGCCTCGATCCTGCGCGAAGGCGCCAAGCTGGTTGCCGCCGGCATGAATCCGATGGACTTGAAGCGCGGCATCGACCAGGCGGTCGCCGCAGTCGTCGTCGAGATCAAGGCCAAGGCCAAGAAGGTCAAGTCGTCGGCCGAGATCGCCCAGGTCGGCACCATCGCCGCCAATGGCGATGCAACCGTCGGCGAGATGATCGCCAAGGCGATGGACAAGGTCGGCAATGACGGCGTCATCACCGTCGAGGAAGCCAAGACCGCCGAAACCGAACTCGATGTCGTCGAGGGCATGCAGTTCGACCGTGGCTATCTCAGCCCGTATTTCGTCACCAATGCCGACAAGATGCGTGTCGAACTGGAAGAGCCCTATGTGCTCATCCACGAGAAGAAGCTCGGCAATCTGCAGGCAATGCTGCCGATCCTCGAAGCGGTGGTGCAGAGCGGCAGGCCGCTGCTGATCATTTCGGAAGACGTCGAAGGCGAGGCGCTTGCCACGCTGGTCGTCAACAAGTTGCGCGGCGGCCTCAAGGTCGCGGCCGTCAAGGCGCCGGGCTTCGGCGATCGCCGCAAGGCGATGCTGGAAGACATTGCGGTGCTGACTTCAGGCCAGATGATTTCCGAGGACCTCGGCATCAAGCTCGAAAACGTCACCATCGAGATGCTCGGCCGCGCCAAGCGCGTGCTGATCGAGAAGGACACCACCACGATCATCGACGGCGCCGGCACCAAGGCGACCATCCAGGCGCGCGTCGCCCAGATCAAGGGCCAGATCGAGGAGACGACCTCCGACTACGACAAGGAGAAGCTGCAGGAGCGGCTGGCCAAGCTGTCGGGCGGCGTTGCCGTCATCCGCGTCGGCGGCGTCACCGAGTCGGAAGTGAAGGAAAAGAAGGACCGTATCGACGACGCGCTGAATGCGACGCGTGCGGCGGTCGAGGAAGGCATCGTGCCCGGCGGCGGCGTGGCTCTGCTGCGTGCAAGGTCGGCACTATCGGGCCTGAACGGCGCCAATGCCGATGTCACCGCCGGCATTTCGATCGTGCTGCGCGCGCTCGAAGCGCCGATCCGCCAGATCGCCGAGAATTCCGGCGTCGAAGGCTCCATCGTCGTCGGCAAGCTCACTGACAGCAAGGATCACAATCAGGGCTTCGACGCCCAAAACGAGACCTATGTCGACATGATCAAGGCCGGCATCGTCGACCCGGCGAAAGTGGTGCGCACCGCGCTGCAGGACGCCGGTTCGATCGCCGCCCTCCTGATCACCGCCGAAGCCATGATCACCGACATCCCGGCCAAGGATGCGGCGCCCGCAGGTGGCGGCGGCGGCATGGGCGGCTATTAAGGGTTCAAGTAAGGCCGGCCTGCAAACGGCCTGACCTCAATCCGCGCCGGCTCCAGGAGCCGGTTCTTACCGCCGGGGGATTTTCTCCCGGCGCGCAGGCCTCTAGCCCAGGAGATCGATCCATGATCGTGTTCGCGCAGAAGCCACAGACGGTCGTCACGACCGAAACCACCGAGGAAAGCCGCTTCGACCGCATCCGCAGGATTGCCGCCGACAAGCACAAGAAATCCGATTCCGATACGGCAACGCCACAAAAGGGCGAGCCCAAGCGCCCGATGTAAGCCGCGCCGCCACTGGCCGTTCAACCTCGGCACCACACCGCGCGTCAACGGCGCGAGCTCGATGCCGTTGGCCCGGCGTGGTCCAGCCGGCCACCTTCCTGTCGGCATCATCGGCGTGTCCGGTATTGTCATTATATTAGCTTCAGCGCATATTTGTCCGGCAGCGAGCCCTTGGCCGCCAACGCGTCCCAGGGCGCCTGCAATTGTTCCGAAAAATAAATCACTCCGTGCGGCTCGAATTATGGAGCGGCACGAGACAATGACATTTGGAGGAAATACCCATGAAAGTGACGATCTTGGCAAACTATGCGCCTCATGCCGCCAAAGGATTGATGCAAGGCTCGGACAGGCAGGCTGCGGTCAAGGCGCTTTTTGAAAGCGTCGGCGGCAAGATGAGCAGCGTGATGTTCACGCGCGGCATCTATGACGTCGTCGTCAATGGCGAGGTGCCGGACCAGTCGGCGGGGATCGGCATGGCCCTTGCGGTGCGAGCGAGCGGCTCGCTGACCGAGATGGTTGTCCTGGAAGAACTCGACATGAAGGCGGTGCTCGCCGCCGCCAAGAAGGCTGCCGGCGCGTACAAACCCGCCGGCTGACGGATTTGCCTTCTTGATCAAGGCAGCACGGTTCGATGCCGTGCTGCCGAGCGTCGGACAGGGCATCGTCTTCCGACTTTCACGGCGACTGGAATTCAAGCTAGTATCGTCCGGTGGTCGTTTGGTGCAGAGAGCTTGCGGAAACGCGAACCGCGATTCTGAACACGGAGACAAGCCATGTTTGCCGCCAAGACCATCGACACCTCGGACAAGGCCGCGTTCTACCGCGACCTCGCCGCTCAGCTCAAGGCGCTGCTCGACGGCGAGAGCGACTCGATCGCCAATGCCGCCAACACCGCGGCATTGATCTTCCAGATGGTGCCTGACCTCAACTGGGCCGGCTTCTATTTCCTGGCCTCGGACGAGGAGCTGGTGCTGGGGCCGTTCCAGGGCAAGCCGGCCTGCGTGCGCATCGCCGTCGGCCAGGGCGTCTGCGGAACAGCGGTCGAACTCGGCACCTCGATGCTGATCAAGGATGTGCACGATTTCCCCGGCCACATCGCCTGCGATGCCGATTCGCGCTCCGAGCTGGTGGTGCTTCTGGAAGACGACGAGGGCGTCTTCGGCGTGCTCGATCTCGACAGCCCGCTGCCCGGCCGCTTCGACAAGGCCGACCAGGCCGGCATCGAGACGCTGGCCGCGATCTATGCCGCGTCGAGTTCGTTCGAGGACTGAGCGTCACGTTCGGTTCTGGGCCGGGCGCTCTAGGATCGATCCCCCAGGCGGAAGAACATCGCCAGCTTCAGGCTCGCCGCGATCCGTTCGGCCCGGTCGACGAACACCGCGGCAATTTCCGGGCCAAAGAGTTCGGCCGCCGTCTGGCTGAACATCGCCAGCCAGATGTCGAAATCGGCCTCGGTCACGTCCCCGAGCTTCAGATGCGCCGGCACCGGGCGGCCATGATAGTCGCCCGTCTTGAGGATGACCGAGCACCAGAAGTCGGTCATCTTCTCGAGATGCGGTTCCCAGTCGCCGGGGATCTCGCGCGCGAAGATCGGTCCGAGACGGTCGTTCTTGCGCAGTCGCGCATAGAATTCGCGAACGAGCCGGCCGATCGCGGCGCGATTCACGCCTGCATGATGCAACGGCTTTTCCGGGGCCGGACGCGCATGATCCGCGAGCGACGATTTCAGTGTCATTTCAGAAGCCCTGTTGTTGTCGTGATCAGGAAAGGCGCAGCCACCGGATGGCGGCTTGCACGAGGTTGAGCCGGTCGCGCACAAGGCGGAACCCCAGATTGTCGGGCGGCGTGCCGACGGCGCAGCCGCCGCTTTTCCCGTCCCGGATGAAGTTCGACATATAGGTGCGATGGAAACCTTCCACGACATGAACGCCGCAATTGTCGATCGAGCTCGCAATGCCGGCACCGTCGGCGGCTTCCGTCGCATGGACGTAACAGGTGGAGGTCCACTCCCAGACATTGCCGGCAATGTCGGCCACCCCCTTGGAATTGGGTCCAAATCCGCCCCTGATCCGCGGCTGCGGGTCCGGCTGCCGCCCAAGCGAAGCCTCGGTGCGATATTGGACGAGCCAGCGCTGAGCCGGGTTTTTGGGGTCGGTCTCGCCAGCCTCGATGTCGCCGCGAAAGCGTTCGCCCGCCGCATAGGCCCATTCCACGTCCGTCGGCAGGCGCCATGCCGATCCGGTCTCGGCCGAGAGCCAGTCGGCGTAGGCCTCGGCATCGATATGGCTCACGCCCGTAACCGGGACATTGCCGCTGCCATGGCCATCGGCAGGCTTGCAGGCGCCGGCCATGACGCAATGCCGGTAGTCGGAAGCGCTTACCTGGTATTTCATGATCTCGAAGGGCATTGCCACCGTTGCCCGGACCACGGGAGCACTGACGGGGTGGTTCTGCCTGAGGAATTCGCCGGGCAGCGGATGGGCGAAGGACCCGGGCGCGAGAGTGACCAGTTCGGAACCCGCCAGGAATTGCTGATCCGGCGCCGGGAGCCAGCCGACGGCGCCTGTCGCGCCCAGCGTGAACAGCGCGCAAGCCGCCACACCGCCGAGAGCCAGGATGGGATTGAGTGGCATGGCAGTTTTCCCGCATTCGCGGCCCTGCGGGAATGGCGCAAGGCCGCGTCTACCTTAGGACCCGTGGCGGCAGCTAGGACGCAATCGCCCTCGGGGCTTCGACCTGCATCATCAGGTCGTCGTCCCAGCTTCCGTCGACCATGAAATGCGCGGTCGCGCCGAGTTCCACCGCCTCGATCAGATTGTGGTTGACGTAGGCGTAGACGCCCGGCTGCAGGAATGTGTAGAGGGCAGCGCCGGCCGAACCCCCGCGAATGAACCAGGTTTCGAGGTCCTTTGCCGGCGGGTTGGCGAACTTGCCCTGTTCCCACACATGGTCGCCATGGCCACCGATCAGATGCGGACGCGTGTCGCGATTGGCCTGCGAATGGACGATCAGGACGGTCTCGCCGACCTTGGCCTTCATGGCGTTCTCGCCGGTCAGCGATCCCGCCTTGCCGTTGAAGACGACGTGGGTGGGGATCAAGCCACGCATGACCTTCACCGTGTCGTCGTAATTGTCGCCGGCCGAGTCATACTTCTTGAATTTGCCCTGCTCGTCGCGGGGAATGTAGAAGTCGCTCTCGCCGATGTAATAGATGTGGTCATAGCGGACCGGCTTGCCCTTGTCGTCCCTGAGCCCGTCACGCGGCAGGATCATGATCGCTCCGTTCATGCCCGACACGACATGCCAGGGGATCATCGGGCCGCCCGGTGCGCAGTGGTAGACGAAGGTCCCCGAGCGCGTCGCCTTGAAGCGCAGCGTCGTCTGTTCGCCCGGATTGATCAGGGTCAGCGCGCCGCCGCCAAGCCCGCCGGTGGCGGCATGGAAGTCGATATTGTGGGCAAGCGTGTTGGTGTCGGGGTTGATCAGCGTGAGTTCGACATAGTCCCCCTCATGCACGACCATCAAGGGGCCTGGGATCGAGCCATTGTAGGTCATGGCGTTGAGCTGGGTGCCGTCGGCGTCGATCACCATCGGCTTCTCTTCGATGGTCATCGTGAATTCGACGACCTTGGGACCGCTTTTGGCCACCTGGTCGTGGGCATGGACGAAAGGCGGCGCGACCAATGTCACCTTTTCCCGCGGCAAGCCGGCGACTTCCTTGGCGCTGGCCATGGCCGGCATCGAGCCGACCGTCGCGGCGGCTGCCGCCGCAAGAACAGACCCTAACAGGGCTTCGCGTCTCGTAAGCATTTCCCGCTCCTTTTTTTGAACCATTCGATGTTTGGAGAATAAGCCTTTCCACCAGGACTTCTTTGCGCTGGCGCAAACTTGAAATTCATTTGCCTTGATCTGGTTCTGCCGGGTGCACGACGCCTCTTCGGGAGACCGGAAACTGCCGGTGATTGGCAACCCCGCATGGCGCCGGGCGCCAAAACGCCTTGCGGGAGTGACGGTGCCTACGCCACCGCCACTCCCGCAAGACTTTGCAATTCCGGTGTCAAGCGCGGACGAACCTTTCTGCCCGCGCGGCCGTCGGCCTCAATCAGTTCGCCTTCGTCACCTGGGCAAACAGCGTGGGGAACACGGTCTTGGCCTTGCCGACCTGCTTGACCGCCTGCGCCGCGTCGAGGTTCACGGGCTTGCCGACCACGATCAACGCCACCATGCCCATTCCGTAATGCGGATTGCATTTCACGCCGTAGACGCCTTCCTGCGTCATGGTGACGGTCGTCGTCTCGCCCATCTTGCTCTTGATTTCCTGGGCGCCGTCGGGGAGCATTCCCTTGATGGTTTCGACATTATGGGTCTTGTCGCCCGGCACGAACTTGATGGTGTCGCCGGGAGCCGCCTTGATGAAATCAGGCTGGAAGACCATGGATCCCTTGTCTCCCTTGGTCAGCATCTGGACGACGTGCTCTTCGGCGTTTGCGACGCCCGTGAGGGCGAGCAGGGCGGCGGCCGCGGCAATCAGGTGAAATTTCATGGGTAAGTCCTTTCTTGGGTGCATCACGGCTCAAACCGTTGCAGCCTTCTAGCCGACGGCACGGACAGGCGATTTGCGCTGGCGCAAACTGGCGCACGAAATATAGACTGACCGCCGGCGGCATCTGGAGCCGTGGGCAGCGAGGGTTTGGGGTTGCCGCTTGACCGGTCGATCATCGCGAGGCTTTCGCTGTTCGAGGGCCTGGAGCCTGCTGACCTGGACAGCATTCTGCGGGATGCCCGGTCCGTGCGCTTTGCCAAGGAAACCGCGATTTTCGAGCAGGAGGCCGAGGCGCGCTCGTTCTATGTGCTTTTGGCGGGACATATTCGCGTCGTGCGGGCCACGCCCGACGGGCGCCAGGTGATCGCCCGCTACATCAGTGAAGGCGAGATATTCGGCGTTGCCGCCGCACTCGGCAGGCTGACCTATCCGGCAACCGCGATCGCCGCGGTCGACTGCGTGGTTCTGGTCTGGCCGAATGCCGTGTGGCCTGATCTGTCGTCCCGGTTTCCCGCTCTTGCCGCAGGGACATTCAAGACGGTGGGGGCGAGGCTACAAGACACGCAGGCGCGCGTCATGGAACTGGCCACCGAGCAGGTCGAGCAACGTGTCGCCAGTGCGCTGCTGCGGCTGGTGAAGCAGACGGGGCGCAAGACCGATGCCGGCATCGAGATCGACTTCCCGATCTCTCGCCAGGACATAGCCGAGATGACGGGGACGACCTTGCATACGGTGAGCCGGCTGCTGAGCGCCTGGGAGGAACGCGGCATCATCGTCAGCGGCCGCCAGCGTGTCACCATCACCGACGCGCATCGCCTGGTGATGCTGGCGGAGCATCGGGACGGCTGACCGGCCCGCCGGCGACGGCCCGTTCAAGGCCTTTCAGGAAATCGGCTTCGTCAATTCGGTGATCCCGGCAGGCCTCGGCAATCGAATGGAAGGGTGCGATGTGGCAGCCCACGCAGTGCATCCCGTGGCGGATCAGCACGGCAATGCTTGCCGGCCATCGTTTCATGACCTCGTCCATGGACATGTTCGGATCGATCCGCATGGGCGTCTCCTCCTTCGTGGCTCTCCCATCCGTCAAGCCTAGCAGAGGCGTTTGGCCGATCGTTGTGCTGGCGCAAGGAAAGAGCGTGTCACCGGCCCTTGCCCAAGTCAGCCCTACGGGGGTCGTTTTCAGCGCCCGCCTGAAAGAGGCTGCCGCCATCTCGATCAGCTGCGCGTGGATCTCGCCGCGCGATCGCCCGCCGCCATCGTCGCAAACCGGGTCGCCGATCCCCTCGGACGCGATGATGGCGGCAGCGCCGGGCTTGCACGCGCCGAACATGCTGTAGTGGCTGGCATCCTCGATCGTCGCGTAGCTCGCATTTGCAATCGCCTTAGCGATGCCGGAAGCGTCGGTGGTCGCGGGGATCTTTCCCGGTTGGCCAAGATTGACGATGGCGACCGGTATCTTGATGCCGGCGAAGCTCCTGATATCGAAGACATCGACCGGGGCGGGATCGATCGCCATGGCGAAACGAATGCGCTCGTCGCTGTTGTCGCGGCCGGCGGGCTTTGAATCCATGGCGTGGAGATCGACGCCGCTTTGCCTGACCCACTGGCAAAGCGAGGCATTGAGCCGGTCCGTATCGCAATAGGCCGCCAGCAGTTTGGGGTCGATGCGGGCGCCGGCAATCGCCAGCGCCGTGTTGCCGCCCATGGAAAGGCCGAGGACGCCGACCTTGTCTTGCTCGAGGTGATCGCCGAACAAGCCGTCCTTGCCGATCGCGTCCAGCGTCGCCGTGAGGTCGGCGGGCCGCAGCCAGAGTTTCATCGTCTCGGCAGCGGATTTGTCAGGCCCGGTATTTCGGGGATGGGTGGGAGCGGCGACGACGAAACCTTGTCTCGCCAAAGGCGTTGCAATCCAGCTCAGCGTTTGCGGGTTTCCCGCCAGGCCGGCGCCGTGCGACAGCAGGATCAGCGGAAATTTTCCTTCCGATATCGGTGCATCGCGCATGGCCGATGTGCCGACGAAAAGCTTGCTGTCGCCGAGCATCACCGCTTCGCCGCCCGGCTGCGCCGGGTACCAGACCGTCACGTCGAGATCGATGCCGCGTTCGGCCGAGTGAGCGGGAAAATGACGAACGCCAACAGCGTCGGCGGCGTTGGCCGGGTGTTGCATCAGCATTGCCGAAACAAGGAGGGTGCAGAGCGTGGTCCAGAAGTTCATCGAGATCTCGCGTGCCAGGCGCTGAGGGCGGGAGCCCGGCCAATTGGCGGTTCGGTTGCCTGTGTTCACGCCGCGATATCGGCGGACAGGAACGCAAGGAGAGACCTCGATCATGATCGAGGACGTGCTTGATCGCGATTGAGGACCGCTCGGCGCGGAACGGCGTTGCCTTGGAGCTACCTCCGAGCCCTAAGCGAACTTCACCAGCATCAGGCTGAAGCAGCCGATGAACAGGAAGGCGCAGAAGGCGAGCGCCAGCGGGCGCAGGCCGCGCGAGCGCAACTGCGAAATGTCGGCCTGCAGGCCCATGGCGGCGAGCCCCATGGTCAGCATGATGGTGGTGGCGAGCGCCATGGCCGACTTCACCTCGGCGGGCACGGTGACCAGGCTGTTCAGCGCCACGACGGCGATGAAGGCGGCGACGAACCACGGCATGGGCGGCCGCGCGGCCGCCTGGTCGCTGCTCGTCTTGCGGCGCGCCATCAGGCCGAGCGCGATGACCATCGGCGCCAGCATGGCGACGCGGGTCAGCTTGGCGACGGTGGCGATCTCGCCGGACTGGGTGCCGTTCTGGAAACCGGCGCCGATGACCTGCGCCACCTCATGGATGGAGGCGCCGGCCCACAGGCCGAACGCATGCTGGTCGAGGCCGAGCGCGGGGGCGAGCAGCGGGAAGCCGAGCATGGCGACGGTGCCGAACAGCGTGATCGAGGCGACGGCATAGGTGACGTCCTCGTCGCGCGCATCGGTGACGATGTTGGTGGCGACGATGGCCGAGGCGCCGCAGATCGAGGTGCCGGCGGCAATCAGCTGCGCCAGCTTGGCGTCGACGCCGATCAGCCGGCCGAGCGTGACGGTGAAGAGGAAGGTGGCGCCAAGCGTCGCCGCCACGATACCGACGCCGCCGGCGCCGATGGAGACGACCTGGCCGAGCGTCAGCTGGAAGCCGAGCAGCACGATGGCGAAGCGCAGCAGGCGCTTTTGCGAGAAGGCGATGCCGGCCTTTGCGTGCGCCGGCGTGCCGAGCACGTTGGAATAGACCATGCCGGCGACGACGGCCAGGATCATCGGGCTGAACAAGGCGAAGCCGGAGACATTGTGCGCCGAGAAGGCCACGGCCGTGATCATCGCCACCAGGACGACGCCGGGGATGACGCCGTTCCACACCGAATCGAGCCGCTTGCGCCCTGCGGCCAGATCGGCCGGCATCAGGCTTTCGGAATATCGTTCGCGATGTGGGTGAGGGAAGACAATGCAATGCTCCAGGCAGGTATGCCGGAGGAATGCCATTCCTGAAACGATCTTTCCAACGAATTGTTATGGTCAGAATGATCGATTTTTGCGAATGATTGGGTTCATTTTGAAAAGTTGGTGCCGCCCCTCATTGCCCTGCCGGGCATTTCTCCCCGTAAACGGGGAGAAAGAAGCTGGCTGCGACGCCGGCGACCCTCTTGCAACGCCGGTGATTGGCGAAACCGCCGATGACAGCGTCCTTCTCCCCGTTCACGGGGAGAAGATGGCGGCAGCCAGATGAGGGGCGGCGCAAGCGTCGGCAGAATAACGAATCAACGCACGAAGTGATGATAGCCGGTGTGATTGACAGGGCGTTGCGCCATCAAAGCTGCGCTTCGATGGCCGCCTTGTCGATGACCGACCAGACGTTCCTGATCCGGTCGTTCAGAAATTCATAGAAGACGTTCTCGCTGAACGAGACTTTCCGGCCGTTGATGGGCAGGCCGAAGAAGGTTCCCTTCGGCGTGCAGTTGAACTGCAGGCGGCTGGCGATGAAGGGTGGGTCGGCAATCAGCAGCTGGACATCGAAATAGAGATCCGGGATTTCGCGAAAATCCCGCTCCAGCATGGCGCGGTAGCCTGAGAGCCCGACCCGCTCACTGTTGTAGTGCACCTCGTCATGGACGAAGCGATGCAGCCTTTGCCAATCCTGGTTGTTGAGGCAGTCGATATAGCCTCGGTAGAGGTCCGTCTCGGTCACGGCGATGCTCCGGCGCTTTTGGGAAAGATCACGCCCGATCGCGAAGATAGAACGACTGCTTGCGCCGTCCAGTCGTTCTAGCCGCGATAGCGTAGCGCATCGACCAGCAGCGAGAAGGCCGGCGTGGCCTGGCGGCGGCTGGGGTAATAGAGGTGGTAGCCGGGGAAGGGTGGGCACCAGTCTGCCAGCACCCGCACCAGCCGGCCGTCGGCCAGATGCGCACGCAGCTGGTCTTCTGGCAGATAGGCGAGGCCGAGGCCGTCCAGCACCGCATTCATGCGGAGGCCCGCCGTGTTGAAGATCAGCTGGCCCTCGACGCGCACCTTCAGCTCGCGCCCAGCCTTTTCGAACTCCCAGGCATAGAGCCCGCCATAGGTCGGCAGGCGCAAATTGATGCAATTGTGGTTGGTGAGGTCCTGCGGCGTGCGCGGCTTCGGCTGTCGGGCGAAATACGCCGGCGATCCGACCACGGCCATGCGCATGTCCGGGCCGATGCGCACCGCGATCATGTCGTGCGCCACCTGTTCGCCAAGCCGCACGCCGGCGTCATAGCGCTCGGCGACAATGTCGGTCAGGCCGTAGTCGACGATGATCTCGACCCTGATGTCGGGATAGTCAGGCAAAAGCCGCGCGATCGCCGGCCACAGCACTGCCTCGGCGGCGTGCTCGCCGGCGGTGATGCGGATGGTGCCGGCGGGCTTTTCACGCAGGGCGCTGAGCGCGGCAAGCTCGGCCTCGATCTCGTCGAGCCTTGGCCCGACGGAGCGCACCAGGCGCTCGCCGGCCTCGGTGGGCGCCACGCTGCGCGTGGTGCGCGTCAGCAACCGCACGCCCAGCCGCTCCTCCAGTGCGCGCACCGTGTGGCTGAGCGCGGATTGCGAGACGCCGAGCTGTGCCGCCGCCCGGGTGAAGCTTTTTTCGCGCGCGACGGCGAGGAAGGCGGTCAGCTCGTTCAGATTGTCTCGCGGCATTGATGAGCTCTCCTCATAAGTACATGCTGGATATAGCACCTAATCCTGATCAATCGCAGGCGCTAAATAGAGGTCATCGCAATGAGGCTGTCCAAAATCGACGGTCTTGGAGGCCGGGCTGTGCCCTGACCGGCATCGAGAAGGAAAACCATGGATATCAAGCGAAACGGCTCGCAGCCTTCCGCGAAAGGCCCCGCCGACTGGTTCACCGGCACGGTGCGCATCGATCCGTTGTTTGCGGCCATCGCGCCTGCCCGCGCGGCCGGCAATGCCGTCACTTTCGAACCCGGCGCACGCACCGCGTGGCACACTCATCCGCTGGGGCAGCTCCTGATCGTCACCGCCGGCTGCGGCCGTGTGCAGCGCGAGGGCGGGCCGGTCGAAGAGATCCGGCCGGGCGACGTGGTTCGCTTCGTGCCCAGCGAAAAGCACTGGCACGGCGCGGCGCCCACAACCGCCATGACGCACATCGCCATCCAGGAAGCGCTCGACGGCAAGGCTGTCGACTGGATGGAGCATGTCAGCGACGCGCAGTACCAGGCCTGAACAAAGGAGCAAGACAATGCAAAAGCGCGCACTTGGAAACAGCGGTCTCGAAGTCTCGGCCATCGGGCTAGGCTGCATGGGGATCAGCCAGTCCTACGGGGCGCCGATGGAGACGGTGGATGCGGTCCGCCTGATCCGCTCCGCGTTCGAGCGCGGCATCACCTTCTTCGATACCGCGGAGGTCTATGGACCTTTCACGAACGAGGAGGTCGTCGGCGAGGCGCTGCAGCCGATCCGCGATCAGGTGGTGATCGCCACCAAATTCGGCATCGACATTGCCGGCACGGTCGGACATGGGGGCATGGACAGCCGGCCGCAGCATATTCGCGACGTCGTCGAGGCCTCGCTCAAGCGGCTGAGGACCGACCGCATCGACCTTCTCTACCAGCACCGCGTTGATCCGGTCGTGCCGATCGAAGAGGTGGCGGGGACGGTGAAGGAGTTGATCGGCCAAGGCAAGGTCAAGCATTTCGGCCTTTCCGAAGCGGGTGTGCGCACCATCCGCCGCGCCCATGCGGTGCAGCCGGTCGCGGCACTGCAAAGCGAATATTCGCTGTGGTGGCGCGAACCCGAAGAGGCGATCCTGCCGGTGCTCGAGGAACTGGGCATCGGCTTCGTGCCCTTCAGCCCGCTGGGCAAGGGGTTCCTCACCGGCGCCATCAATGCCGATACGCGGTTCGACAGCAGCGACTTCCGCAACACCGTGCCGCGCTTCGCTGAGGAGGCGCGCAAGGCAAACCAGGCGCTGGTCGATGCCATCGTCGCGACCGCTGCGCGGAAGAAAGTGACCCCGGCGCAGGTCGCGCTCGCCTGGCTGCTGGCGCAAAAACCCTGGATCGTTCCGATCCCCGGCACCACCAAGCTCAACCGCCTCGAGGAGAACATCGGATCGGCCTCGGTCGCGCGGCGCAGGATCTTGCCGACATCGAAAACGCGGTCTCGGCGATTGCCGTGCAGGGCGAGCGCTATTCGCCGCAACAGGCGGCACGGATCGATCGCTGAGGCGGAAGGAAAATCCCATGACCGAGAACATCAAGAACAAGGTCGTCGTCATCACTGGCGCCAGCAGCGGGCTGGGTGAAGCCGCCGCGCGGCGGCTGGCCAAGGAGGGCGCGAAGCTGGTGCTGGGCGCGCGCCGCCTCGACCGGCTCGAGGCGCTGGCCGCCGAGTTGTCGCTCGGCAAGGACGCGATCCTTTCGACCGACGTCACCGATGTCGGCCAGGTGCGGCGGCTCGTCGACCATGCGGTGAAGACGCATGGCCGTGTCGACGTGATCATCAACAATGCCGGGCTGATGCCGCACTCGCCGCTGGAGTGCGGCAAGGTCGAGGACTGGGACCGGATGATCGACGTCAACATCAAGGGCGTGCTCTACGGCATCGCCGCGGCGCTGCCGCACATGAAGACGCAGAAGAGCGGCCACATCATCAACGTGTCGTCGGTCGCCGGCCACAAGGTCGGGCCGGGCGGCGGGGTCTATGCCGCCACCAAGCACGCGGTGCGCGTCATATCGGAAGGGCTGCGGCAGGAAGTTAAGCCCTATAACATCCGCACCACCATCATCTCGCCGGGCGCCGTGGCGACGGAACTGCCCCACAGCGTCACCGAGCCCGATGTCGCCCAAGGCGTGCGCGCGCTCTATGACCGGGTGGCCATCCCGGCGGATTCCTTCGCCAGGACGGTCATATTCGCCATGAGCCAGCCCGATGAGGTCGACATCAACGAGATCCTGTTCAGGCCGACGGCGCAGGAGTACTAAGTTCGAAAATCTGGGCTAATCCGGTAGTGTCTCAGTTTGAAGCCGGGAAAGCGCGGCCCTTACAAAAAGACTGCTGCCTGATAGATTGAGCCAGCCGGCGTTCGGCTGAATGGTAAGGCCATGGTAACCCATGTCTTTAATTAGGTCGTAAACTCATAAACGATACAGACTGTGGCGTCCCAGCTTGTCGTCGGTCGGCTTACCGTTCATGGTTGCGTGATGGACCATGCTCGCTCGGATTTCCTCCCCGATGAGGTGACCGCCGCCGATCTAAGCGGGTGGGCGGACATTTTGCCAGCACGATGCCGTGTCGTGGGAGCCAACCTATTCGCCGACATGTTTTTAGCTGATGCCAACGGTGCAGTTCACATGCTGGAAGTGTCTGCGGCTTCGATCACAAAGATCGCTGCTTCTAAGGAGGAATTTCGTCATCGGTGCATCGATGATGAAGATGGTTGGTTGTTGCGCCCGCTGGTGGATCAGTGCCGGTCGGCGGGGATGAACCCAACTCCCTCCCAGTGCTACGCCTTCACGACGCTTCCCCTGTTCGGTGGAGAGTATAAGACCGACAACATCTGGATGTGCTCGTGGAGTGAGTGGATCAGCTATACGGCCTCGATCTACGCGCAGACCAAGGACCTGCCGGACGGCACCCCGGTTTCGATCAGCGTTATCGATTGAACGGATTGCCTGAGCCGAGATAAGCTGATTCAGCGTCGGGATGAGCCGATATGATCTGACTGACTTCGAATGGCGCGTGATCGAGCCGCTGCTACCCAACAAATCGCGAGGCGTTCCGCGCGTCGACGACCGCCGCGTGCTGAACGGTATCTTCTGGGTGCTGCGATCCGGCGCGCCGTGGCGGGATCTGCCCGAGCGCTATGGGCCGCGGACCACCTGCTACAACCGGTTTGTGCGATGGCGGAAGGCAGGCGTATGGGACCGCCTGATGGACGCCATCAGCGCCGCCCACGACGGCGCCATACAGATGATCGACAGCACTTCCATCCGGGCGCACCAGCAGGCTGCGACGGTAAAAAAGAGGGGCCAGATCATTGTCTCGGTCGATCGCGCGGTGGGCTCACGACGAAGATCCACGTCGTCGTCGACGCGCAAGGGCTCCCGATCCGGCTCGGCCTGACAGCAGGACAGGCACATGACGGTCAGATCGCTGATCGGCTTCTCGATCATCTTGGCCCACGCACCATCGTGCTGGCCGACAAAGCCTACGACGCCGACCGCATCCGGGAACTGATCCAGGAGCAGGGTGCCACGGCCAACATCCCGGCCAAGAGCAACCGGAAATGGAAGCCCTGCTTCAGCAAGCGGCTCTACCGCGAGCGCAACCTGATCGAACGCTTCTTCTCCAAGTTGAAGCACTTCCGTCGCGTCTCAACCCGCTATGACAAGCTCGCCGACAACTTCCTCGCCATGGTCCAGCTCGCGTCAATGCGCCTGTGGCTGCGCGCTTGTGAGTCTGAGCTATGGCGGAAAATGGGTGATGACGGTTTGAGAAGGGCGGCGTATCGAGGCGGGT
>NZ_BSNY01000013.1 GCF_030160235.1 Mesorhizobium huakuii | reverse complement strand
AACGCCATCCTGCCTGCCTATCGCCAAACCGTTGACAAAGGATCCATGCACCAACGCCCTGGGATTGACTACTCTCGGCTTGGGCCGGAGGCCGTTGAGGACTATGTCGGGCCTGAAAATCCAGTGCGCTTCGACGAGTTTCCCGCCCTCTTGGCAGGTGGCGGATGATTTCATTGGCGCTCGGTCTTGCGCTTTTTGCAGTTCATCCCTAACCTAGAGTTGCATCGGCAAAAGGAGAGCGTATTCTCCTCAAGCCGGCACTTGCGGTCGGGACCGGGATGTCGCCCTAAGACAATATTCCCATCCCGCCTAGGGGAAGCTCTGGAGCGCCCGGAGATGGAGGCAACCGCCTTTGATTTTGTCGAGAGATGCCAGGGGCACAAGACGCCGAAGCAGGTGCTTGACGATCTCCTGTTTTCTGTCGGCAGGTTCGGTTTTGAACATCTAATCCTAAGCGGTGTGCCGGTTGGGGATGACGCACTGGAGCCTTTGGTGGAGCTGAACGGATGGCCCAAATCCTGGTTTCGGCGCTATTCCAGCCAAAACTACGCTCGCGTGGACGCGGTGTGTCGATACTGCAAAGAGGCACCGTATTCATTTTTCTGGAGCGACGTTCCCGAACGGTTGCGTGATTGCCCGAAGTCGAAACGTGTTGCCAGCGAGGCTGCGGAGTTTGGGCTTGTTAGCGGCTATGTCGTCCTAGCCAGTTCTCGCCTTCACTGGCAAACAGTCGTTTCGTTTGCTTCGCCCTTTGAACGAATAGACCTCTCTAAGAGAGAACTCATTGCGATAACGGTCATGTCGTTGATCGCGGTCAGTTCGGTGGAAGCCCTGCGTAGCATGCAGAAGGACAGCAAGCTACTCAGCCCGCGCGAGAAAGAAGTCTTGCTGTGGGCTGCGCGGGGAAGGACCGCCGAGGAGATAGCGAACATTCTTTCGATATCAGTCACGACGGTGCGCAAACACCTTCAGCAAGCGCGCCGGACCTTTGGCGTCTCTACAACCATGGGCGCGGTGGCGGAAGCTCTTCGGCTCCGCCAAGTTATGCCATAGGGGGCTAAATACTCAAATCTGATACCTGTTTCGACAGACAGAGCGTTGGTGCATGGATCCTTTGTCAACGGTTTGGCGATAGGCAGGCAGGATCGAAATC
>NZ_BSNY01000012.1 GCF_030160235.1 Mesorhizobium huakuii | reverse complement strand
CGCGGCCGTCGGCGCATCGGCGCTGGCGGTCAGGCCGTCCCAGCGCCACAGCGCGCCTTCTCGGCTGACCAGCCTTTGGCCGGGCGCAAGCAGCGCCTGCAGCCGGCGGCCGTCCGCGGGCTCGACGATGCCGATCTGCGCCAGGCGGCGGGCGAGCTGCGCCGGGGCGCGAACCACGCTGGCGAGGCTCTTGATGCCTTCCGGCAGGGCAGCGTCGCCGGGCTGGATCTGGCTTTCGCCCCAATGCGCCGGCGCGCTGCGGTCGAGCGGCACGTCGAGATCTTCGCCAAGCGCAGCACCCAGCGCCGTCTCGAAGCCACGCTCGACGCTGATCTGCTCCAGCACTGAAGGGAATAGATCGCCACTGGCGGCATTGAGGATCTTGGCCAGCGTGCGCGCTTCCGTCTCGATCCGCGCCAGTTCGGCCCTGGCGTCCTGAAGCGGCGGGCGGGCTGCGCTTTCGGCGGCGCGGGCATCGATGACCGATTGTTCGGCCTGCGCCACGGCGGCCTCGGATTCTTCCAGCAGCGCCATGGCCTGTTCGACCAGAACGCGCTTTTCGGCCGGATCCGGCAGTCCGGCGACCCTGGAGAGGATATCCGACAATTCGCGGTCGACTTCGGCGAGCTGGCGGGCGAAGCGGTCGCGGCGCTCGGCGGTTTCGCGCAGCGTGCGCTCGATCTGATGGCGCGAAGCGGCGGCCTCGGCCCGTTCGGCGGTCAGCGCGGCTAGCCTGGCCTCGCTTTGCGCGAGTGTCGATGCCGCCTGTTCGAACGCGGCGCGGGTGGTGGCCTCGCGGTCGGCGGCGCCGGCGTTCTCTGAATTCAGCGTGGCTTCCTCGGTACGCAGGCGTTCGAGGACATCGGCATTGTCGCGCACCATCCGCTCCTCGCGGGCGATGTCGCCGTCGAGCTGCTGCAGGCGCCGCTCGATTTCGGCCTGGCGGTTGCGAATGCGGCCGGCCTCCTCCTCGATCTGCGACCTGGCGATCGACAGGCGCTGGAAGGCGGCGGCGGCAGCAGCTTCCGCGTCGCGCAGATCGGGCAGGCGATGAGCGCTGATACCCTGCTCCTTGGCGGCGTTCATCTGCGCGGCGGCACGGTCGCCGACCAGTGCCGTGGCAACAGCCAGCGCGGAGCGCGCCTCGCCTTCCTGTGTCTTGGCCAGCGTCCAGCGCAGGTGCAGCAATGTCGCTTCGGCCTTGCGGATATCGGCCGACAGGTTCTTGAAGCGCGATGCCTGGCGTGCCTGGCGCTTCAAGCTTTCGATCTGGCTTTCCAGTTCGCCGACGACATCGTCCAGGCGTTCCAAATTCTGTTCGGCCGCCTTCAGCCGAAGTTCCGCCTCGTGGCGGCGGGTGTGCAGGCCGGAAATGCCGGCCGCTTCTTCGAGGAGGGCGCGGCGCGCCTGCGGCTTGGCCTGGATCAGTTCGCCAATACGGCCCTGCCCGACCATCGAGGGCGAGCGCGCGCCGGTCGACTGGTCGGCAAACAGGAGTTGCACATCCTTGGCGCGCGCTTCCTTGCCGTTGATGCGGTAGAGCGAGCCGGCCTCGCGCTCGATGCGGCGCGACACCTGCAACTCGTCGGCGTCGTTGAAGGCAGCGGGCGCCGAACGATCACTGTTATCAAGAAAAAGCGTGACTTCGGCGGTGTTGCGGGCGGGCCGCGTGCCTGAGCCGGAAAAGATGACGTCGTCCATGCCGGACGCGCGCATGTTCTTGTAGGAGCTTTCGCCCATCACCCAGCGCAACGCCTCGACAAGGTTCGACTTGCCGCAGCCATTCGGCCCGACAATACCCGTCAGGCCGCGTTCGATGACGAACTCGCCGGGCTCGACGAAGGACTTGAAACCGAGGAGGCGAAGGCGCGAAAACCTCATTCGCGCCGCTCCGCAAGCGGGTTCCGCAAAAGTGCCCCGTGGTTTTGCGAATAGAGCCCGCGACAAGGCAAATGGATGGGCACGCCGAAGCGCTGCCGCTTCGGCGCTGAGCCAGCGTCAGAGCAGAGGGTCGATGATGGCCGACATTTCCTCAATCGACATCGCCCCTTTGTAGGTCTTACCGTTGATGAAGAAGGTCGGCGTCGAGTCGACCTTGAATTCATTGGCGCCGCGCTTCTGGACCGATCTCACATCGTCCAGAAGTTTCTGGTCCGTCAAGCAGGCCTCGAAGGACTCCTGTGTAAAACCGGCGAGCTTCGAGATTTGCAGCAGCGCATCCTTGGTGTTCGACACGCCAACCCAGTTCGCCTGCTGCCTGAACAGCACGTCCACCATCGGGAAATAGTTATCCTTGGCGCAGCGCGCCAGCATGAAACCGGCTTCCGCGCTCGGGTCGAACGGGAATTCGCGCAGGATATAGCGCGCCTTGCCGGTGTCGATGTACTTCGTCTTCAGGTCCGGGAAGGTGGTTTCGGCGAAATGCGCGCAATGCGGGCAGGTCATCGAGGCATATTCGACGATGGTGACCTTGGCGTCATCCTTGCCGAGCTGCTTGTCGGGCAGTGCGCCCGGCTTCAGCAGTTCCGCCATGTCGACATTGCCCTGGGACTCGGGAACCTTCGCGGCAGCCGGCGTGGCCGGCTTCGCGGGGGTGGCCGGATCCGCAGGCTTCACATCCGCTGCCTTGGCCTGTTCTCCGGAGTCGCTGCAGGCGGCGAGCAGAGCCACCGCCGGAATGGCGGCCAGCGAAGACAGGACGTTTCTGCGAGACAGACTTTTGCCGAACGGAGGACGGTTCATACGAATCACCTGACAAGGGTTGAATTTTGCAATGCAAAGGCACGAAAAGGCGAGAGTTGGCGCGAATTAAGGCATCTCCATCCCCAATCCAATCGTGAAACCTGACAAAGGTGATCACGAATGCGAGATGTTGACGACAAATCCATGACTATCTTCAAGGGGTTTTTGACTTCCTTTCACCCAAAATGGTTGCGCCAAGCCTTTCCAGCGAGGCGCGCAGCCCGTCATCCTCGATCAGCCCGACCGTACTGGACAACTTGGTCTGCTCCGCCGCCGTCAAGGGCCTGAAGGTCGGTTTAGGCCGTCCCTTGTCCGTCGTCACTGGTTTTTGCACGATCCTGATGCGGCCTATTGCCGTAAAGCCGAGGAAAGCGTTGACCCGGTTGATGATCTCGCCGGTCTCGTGCTGCAGATGAAGTGCTGCCATGCCTTCGCATGCAATGACCAGCACCGCCGGCTCGAACGGATCGTCCTCATGCAGGCGGCGCGGCCATTGGATTTTCTCGGGCCGTGAGCGGCTGGCCAGGCGCGGTCCGGCGATCTCTTCCCAGGACTGGACGAGACCAATCGAGATGCCTGCCCGCTTGCGCAGCACCGGATCGAGGATTTTGGTGGCAAGATCGCTCACCGGGACGGGATTGCCGTAGGGCGTTCTCCCTGCCATGTACGTTCTCCAGCCACCACCCCAGCAGATTACCGGCCAGGCCAATACACGATCAATGGCACCAGCAGACCAGACCCGCAAGGCCCAGACACGCCAGGCAATGCCGGACGATACCGCGTCGCGCCTGCTCGCATGGTACGACGCGCATCATCGCGAGTTGCCGTGGCGGGTGAGCCCGCGCGAGCATGCAAGCGGCGTGCGGCCCGACCCCTACCGCATCTGGCTGTCCGAAGTCATGCTGCAGCAGACCACGGTCGAGGCGGTGAAATCCTATTTCCGCGCCTTTGTCGAGAAATGGCCCGATGTCGAGGCACTGGCCGCGGCGCCGACCGAGGACGTCATGAAGGCCTGGGCGGGGCTTGGCTATTACTCCCGCGCCCGCAACCTCAAGGCCTGCGCCGATCTGGTGGCGGCGCGCGGCGGCCGGTTTCCCGACACCGAGGCCGGTTTGAGAGACCTGCCCGGCATCGGCGCCTACACCTCGGCGGCGATCACGGCGATCGCCTTCGACCGCCCCGCCGCAGTGGTCGACGGCAATGTCGAACGCGTCATATCGAGGCTGTTTTCGATCACGACGCCGCTCAGCGAAGCCAAGGCCGAGATACGCGCTCATGTCGAGGCCATGGTGCCGGCGGCGAGACCGGGCGATTTCGCCCAGGCGATGATGGATCTCGGCGCCACGATCTGCCCCCCCCGCCGGCCGCGCTGCATGCTGTGCCCGCTGCGCGAGAGCTGCAGCGCCGTCGTTTCAGGCGATCCCGAAAACTTCCCGGTGCGGCTGCCCAAAGCCGACAAGCCACAGCGACGCGGCGCTGCTTTCGTCGCCATGCGTGAGGACGGGGCCATTCTGCTGCGCAAACGGCCGGAGAAGGGGTTGCTCGGCGGCATGACCGAGGTGCCGACGACGGCCTGGACGGCGCGGGTGGACGGAGCCACCACGCAGGCGGCGGCGCCCTTTCCCGGCGACTGGCGACGCGCCGGGACAATCACGCATGTCTTCACCCATTTCGCGCTCGAGCTCGAAGTCTTTCACGCCCACATCAAAGGTGATGCGCCGGCTGGGCATTTCTGGTCGCATGCCCAGGAGATTTCCGGGGAGGCCCTGCCCACTGTCATGAAAAAGGCAATCGAGGCTGCGATACCCGGCGCGACGAAAAAGCAACGTCCGCATTGAAAGAGGCTTCATGACCGAGATCCGCCACATCGTTTTCGACATCGGCCGCGTGCTGATCCACTACGACCCGAACATTCCGTTCAGCCGCCTCATCCCCGATACCGCAGAGAGAAAGTGGTTCTTCGACAATGTCTGCACGCATGACTGGAATATCGAGCAGGATCGCGGCCGGAGCTGGGAAGAGGCAGAGGCGCTACTGATTGCGGACTATCCCGGCCATGCGGAAAATATCCGCAATTTCCGCCGCCATTGGCACGACATGGTGCCGCACGCCTATGACGACAGCGTCGCCATCATGCTTGGCCTGATCGAAAGCGGCCACGACGTGACCATGTTGACCAACTTCGCGTCCGACACCTTGGCGGAAGCCCGCGAGCGCTTCGATTTCCTCAATCGACCGCGCGGCGTCACGATCTCCGGCGAGATCGGCAAGATCAAGCCGGATCGCGACATTTACGACCATCACGTGGCTGCGTTCGGGCTCGAACCCTCGGCGACGCTGTTCATCGACGACAGCCAGAAGAATGTCGACGGCGCCAAGGCTGCTGGCTGGCAAGCGGTGCTGTTCACCGATGCCCGGACGCTTGAAGCAGATCTTGCACGCTTTGGAATCAAGGCGCGATCTGAATCGCTTGCGACGATCCGCTGAGATTCTGATTCAACGCGATATGCGATAATTCGGCAGGGGCTCAGCCCCCTGCCCGTTCCATGCCGAGACGGGCAATGCGGCGCAGTTCGTCGATCGGGGTCAGCCCGCCGCTGCGCTCATAGTGCCAGAAGGTCCAGCCATTGCAGGCATCCAGCCCCTGCACTTCGGCGCCGATCTTGTGGATCGATCCGGCGCTGTCGCCGATCGCCACCGTGCCGTCGGCGCGCACCTTGGCCGCCCAGCGCTTCTTGGCGTCATAAAGCGTGGCGCCCGGGGTCATCAATCCGGTGTCGATCAGGCTGACGAAGGCGACGCGCGGCTCGGCGCGCTTGCCGGTCAACACCGTCAAATCGGCATCTTCCAGCGGCCGCACCGCATCGATACGCTCGTTTGCGGCGTCTATATAGGCCTGCTCGCGCTCTATGCCGACGAAATGGCGGCCGAGGCGTTTGGCGACCGCACCTGTCGTGCCGGAGCCGAAGAAGGGATCGAGCACGATGTCGCCCGGCTTGGTCGAGGCCATCATGATGCGGGCGAGCAACGCCTCCGGCTTCTGTGTCGGGTGCAGCTTGTCGCCATTGTCGTTCTTCAGCCGCTCGCCGCCGGTGCAGATCGGGAACAGCCAGTCGGAACGCATCTGGATGTCGTCGTTCGATGCCTTCAGCGCCTCATAGTTGAAGGTGTAGCCCTTGCCCTTCTGGTCCCGGGAAGCCCAGATCATCGTCTCATGCGCGTTCTGGAAACGGCGGCCGCGGAAATTCGGCATCGGATTGGTCTTGCGCCAGACCACGTCGTTGAGGATCCAGAAGCCCAGATCCTGCATCTTGGCGCCGACGCGGAAGATGTTGTGATAGGAGCCGATGACCCAGATGGTGCCGTTGGGCTTCAGCACCCGGCGCGCCGCCAAAAGCCAGGCGCGGGTGAAGGCATCGTAGGCCTCGAAATTCTCGAACTGGTCCCAGTGATCGTCGACCGCGTCGACCTTCGACTGGTCGGGCCGGTGCAGATCGCCGTCGAGCTGCAGATTGTAGGGTGGATCGGCGAAGATGACGTCGACCGATTTTTCCGGCAGGCGGTCGAGGGCCGCGACGCAGTCGCCCTTGAGGATCGTGTCCAGCCATTCGGATTGCTGGGGAGCGTGGGACAACTCGTGGAGAAGACGCACGGCAGACATTTTTACACCCAAGGCACGCGTTACTGTTTACTCCCCGTTATGGTTACCGATCAGCGTAAATATTCGGTGAAGGCTCGCGGATAGGCCTGCCAGGTTTGCGAAGGCCGGGCCATTGGTGTATGCCGCGCCGCCCGAGGCCGCCACGGCCACTTCATCCTCCCTTTGTCCGGATCACCATGCCCCAGCCAGACCTTGTCATCTTCGATTGCGACGGCGTGCTCGTCGATTCCGAAATCATCGCCGCGCGGATCGAGGCCGAGCTGATAACGCTCGCCGGATATGAAATCTCGGCCGAGGAGATTGCCGAGAGCTATGCGGGCCTGACGTTCAAGGACATACTGATGCGGATCGAGGAGAAGTCCAAAATCCCGTTCCAGGCGTCGCTGATCGACCGCGCCGAAGAGCTCGTCGACCGCAAACTGCGCAGCGACGTGCGTGCCATTGAAGGCGTGCGCGAAGCTGTCGCCTCGGTCACGACGCAGCGCTGTATCTGCTCCAACTCACGCTCGGAGCGGATAGAATTCATGCTGGAGAAGGTGCATCTGCTGCCGTTTTTCGCCGGCCGCATTTTTTCGGCGCTGGAAATACCGAGCAAAAAGACCAAGCCGGCGCCGGACGTGTTCCTGTTCGCGGCAGAAAAACTCGGCGCGAAGCCGGCGAATACCTTCGTCATCGAGGATTCCGTGCACGGCGTCGCCGGCGCCAGGGCAGCCGGCATGCGGGTGATCGGCTTCACCGGCGCCAGCCACAGCTATCCCGGCCATGCCGACGCGCTGAGCGAGGCCGGCGCCGAAACGGTGATCCGCCGCTGGGCAGAGCTGAAAAGCGTGATCGCGGCGCTATCGGAATGGTCGGCTGACGCCTGAGACGCGCGCCCGGCCGGACGCACGCTATGTCGATGACCGCTCAGTTCGTCGCGGCGGCCTTCTTCCTGTGAGTCTTCTTCGGCTTGTCGGTCGTCGCCTTCGGCGCGGTTTCGTCATAGCCGGCATAGGCCTGATAATCCTGCGCCGTCGGCGCCGGCACGACGACATTGGAATCGGTGAAGACGAACTGGGTAGCGACCGACGGATCGGTGACCTGGACCTGATACTGGTGGATCTGCGAATAGAGCACGTCGGTGCCGTGCATCACCGCGGTGCGGATCGGCATGGTGATGGTGCCAGGCGTAAATTTCGGTCCCGGCACGATCTTGCCGGCGACCGCGATCTTCATCGTCAGCTGTCCGTCGGCACGGCTGCAATCGCGGGTCACGTCGGAAATCGACGCCTGGTAAATGATCCTCGCGGAATCATCCGGCGGCGTTGCAGCGGCGGCGTCAGCCGCGGCCTGGGCCGCGGCATCCGCGGCGGCGTCGCCGGTCTTCTTGAGCTTCGGCTTGGCCTTCTTGACCTCGTTGGCATAGGTGTTGAAAAAGGCCGTACCGTCGCGGACCGTCACCCGCGGGCAATAGGCATTCAACTGGCTGGCCAGAATCTTGGGATCTTGCGGCGGCGGTGGCGCCGCCGGGTCCTTCTTGCCGAAACCAAGGTTAAGGATGCCATTGTCGCCCGATTGGCAGCCGGCGGCGGCGAGCATAAAGCCGGTGAGCGCAAGACCCGCCAAAAAGCGGCCACTTGATGTACGAAACGCCATGAAACTGCACTTCCCTCTCGTAAAGCTGGTGACGTATATCAACGCCGCGGCAAAAATGCGACTGGAGCCGGCACAGAAATTAACCACCTTGTGGTGAACGGAAACGCCAAGCGGCAACGGGACTGAGACATGCAATATGTGAGTACGCGCGGCGAAGCACCCGCGCTTGGATTTTCCGATGCGGTGCTGGCGGGGCTGGCGCGCGACGGTGGGCTTTACGTGCCGCGCGAGTGGCCGCGGTTTTCAGCTTCCGAGATCCGCGCCATGCGCGGCCTTGCCTATCCTGATCTCGCGATCCGTGTGCTGTCGCCGTTCCTTGGCGGCGAAATCCCGGCGCCGGTCTTCGAACGCCTGGTGCGCGAAGCCTATGCCACCTTCCGTCACGCGGCGGTCTGCCCACTTGTCCAGACCGGCCCCAACACGTTTGTCCTCGAACTCTTCCATGGGCCGACGCTGGCATTCAAGGATGTGGCGATGCAGCTGCTCGCCCGGCTGATGGACCATGTGCTTGCCGAACGCGACCAGCATGCCACCATCGTCGGCGCCACGTCAGGCGACACGGGCGGCGCGGCGATCGACGCCTTTGCCGGGCGCAGCCGCACCGACATCTTCATCCTGTTCCCGCATGGCCGCGTTTCGCCGGTGCAGCAGCGCCAGATGACGACGTCGAAGGCCGAGAACGTCCACGCACTGGCGATCGAAGGCAATTTCGACGACTGCCAGGGCCTGCTCAAGGACATGTTCAACGACCACCTCTTCCGAGACCGGGTGGCGTTGTCGGGGGTCAATTCGATCAACTGGGCCCGCATCATGGCCCAGATCGTCTATTATTTCTCCTCGGCCCTGTCGCTCGGCGCGCCGGACAGGCCGGTGTCCTTCACCGTGCCGACCGGCAATTTCGGCGATATCTTCGCCGGCTACGCCGCCAAGAAGATGGGCCTGCCGATCGAACGGCTGGTCATCGCCACCAACGACAACGACATATTGGCCCGCACTTTCGCGACCGGCGAATACCGTACCAAGGGTGTCTTTGCCACCACCTCGCCTTCGATGGACATCCAGGTTTCGTCGAATTTCGAACGCCTGCTGTTCGAGGCCTCCAACCGCGACTCGGCGACCGTGCGGCGCTACATGGACGGCCTGAAGCAGTCCGGCGCCTTCACCATAGAAGCCCGCGAAATCAATGGGATGCGATCCGAATTCGACGCCGGCCGCGCCACCATGGACGAGGTCGCCGCCACCATCCGTTCGACGCTTGCGGCCAGCGATTACCTGCTGGATCCACACACAGCCGCGGCCATGCATGTCGCGGCCGGAAAGGCATCGGGCGCCGTGCCCATGGTGGTGCTGGGCACCGCCCATCCGGCCAAATTTCCGGCCGCCGTCGAGGCCGCCAGCGGCGTCTCGCCGGCCCTGCCCGCATGGCTAGGCGGATTGATGACATTTGAGGAAAAATACACGGTACTTCCATCCGACCTGAAAATGGTGGAAGATTACGTCAGCCGCCGCGCGCGGGCGGCGCGTTAGGGAGTACGAACCATATGGGTGTTGAGGTAAGCCGTCTGTCGAACGGCCTGACAGTCGCCACCGAAACCCTTCCAAGTATCGAATCGGTTGCCTTGGGTGCCTGGGTCAAGTCCGGCGCCCGCAATGAACGTGACGAAGAGCATGGCATGGCCCATCTGCTCGAGCACATGGCGTTCAAGGGCACGAAGCGGCGGACGGCCTTCGAAATCGCCTCGGAGATCGAGGATGTCGGCGGCGAGATCAACGCCGCCACCAGTGTCGAGACCACCTCCTACTACGCCAGGGTTCTCAGCGATGACGTGCCGCTGGCCGTCGACATCCTTGCCGACATCCTGCAGGAGTCCGAATTCGACCCGCAGGAGCTCGAGCGCGAGCAGCATGTCATCCTGCAGGAGATCGGCGCCGCGCACGATACGCCAGACGATATCGTCTTCGACCGTTTCACCGAGACGGCCTTTCGCCACCAGACCATCGGCCGCTCGATCCTGGGCACGCCGGACACCGTCAAATCCTTCACCTCCAAGCAGCTGCACGATTTCATCGAGCGCCAATATGGCGCCGAGCGGATGGTGATCGTGGCTGCCGGCGACATCAAGCACGACAATTTCGTGCGCGAGGTGGAGAAGCAGCTCGGCGGCTTCCGCAGCAAGGCCGACAGCACCATCCCGCAATATGCGCAATATGTCGGCGGCGATTTCCGCGAGGACCGCGACCTGATGGATGCACAGATCGTGCTGGGCTTCGAGGGCCGCGCCTACCATGTGCGCGACTTCTACGCCTCGCAGGTGCTGTCGATGATCCTCGGCGGCGGCATGTCATCGCGCCTGTTCCAGGAAGTCCGTGAGAAACGCGGCCTGTGTTATTCGGTCTATGCCTTCCATTGGGGCTTTTCCGACACCGGCATCTTCGGCGTCCACGCCGCGACGGGCCAGAGCGACATCGCCGAACTCGTGCCTGTCATCATCGACGAGTTGCAGAAGGCCGGCGAGAACATCCTGCAGGAAGAACTCGACCGCGCGCGCGCCCAGTATCGCGCCGGACTGATCATGTCCGCCGAAAGCCCGGCCAGCCGCGCCTCGCAGATCGCAAGGCAGCTGCTCTTGTTCGGCAGGCCGATCGCCAAGGAGGAATTGATGGAGCGCCTGTCGGCGCTGACGGTGGAGCGGCTGACCGACCTGTCGTCGCGGATGTTCTCGACCAAGCCGACGCTTACCGCTGTCGGGCCCGTGGGTACGCTGGCACCATATGAGGCGATCCTCGATTCGCTTCCGGGTACGCAGACCACGGCCCGCAGGCTCGCCGTCTAAGTCCCCAAAGCGTCGTGTTCGCGCTCCCTTTCTTTCGCCGTGACCTGCCGGCGCTGAAGGGCAACCTCGTCACGTTGCGCGTGCCATTCACCAATGACTTCCGGGAATGGTCGACGCTGCGCGGCGAAAGCCGGGCGTTCCTGGAGCCGTGGGAGCCGCGCTGGACCCCCGATGAACTCGACCGCACGGCGTGGCGCCTGCGCATCAGCCGCTACCGCGAGGACTATGCACAGGGAACCGCGATCGCCTTCTTCATCTTCGAGAAGTCGAGCGGCAAGCTGGCTGGCGGCATCACGCTCGGCAACATACGCCACGGTGTCTCGCAGAGCGGCCATGTCGGCTACTGGATCGGCGAGCGCTTCGGCGGTCGCGGCCTGATGACCGACGCGGTCAAGGTCGTGGCCCGCTTCGCCTTCGATACGCTGAGGTTGCACCGGATCGAAGCGGCCTGTATTCCCGACAATATCAGGTCGATCCGCGTGCTTGAAAAAGCCGGATTCCGGCGCGAAGGACTGTTAAGATCCTATCTCAGGATCAACGGCATCTGGCAGGACCACTATCTCTACGCCCGGATCGCGGACGATCCGCTGGACGCAGGAACGAAGGACTGATTTTTGACGAATTTCCTGCGAAACGGGCCGCTGTTCGCCTTTGTCCTCGCGGCAATCCTGACGCTGTGCGCGGCTTCGTCGGCCTTTGCCGTCGAACCGATCAAGATTGCCCGCGACGATGTCGCGCTCGACCTGTCGCGTGCCTTCGAGATCTACCGCAACCAGGGCGAAAACTTCCAGGTGTCGACCGCGCCCGGGCCGGACGGCATCGTGCGGCGCATCGAGGTCGAGGCCAATGACGCGCGTTCGACCGGCGACTGGGCGGTGTTCGCACTGGCCAACACCACCGACCAGCAGCTTGACCGGCTGATCGTGGCGCCGCATTTCCGGCTGGTCAATTCCGGCATCTTCTGGCCCGATCTCGGCGCCACCCGCATTGCCGCGATCACGCCCAGCGAGGGCTTCGCGCTCGACCGCCAGACCAGTCCTGACGCCGATGTGTTCCGGGTGACGCTGAACCCGGGAACGGTGATCACCTTCATCGCCGAGCTCGCTTCGCCCAAGCTGCCGCAGGTCTATCTGTGGGAGCCGGAGGCCTACAAGGACTCGGTCAACTCCTACACGCTGTTTCGCGGCATCGTCATCGGCATTGCGGGCCTTCTGGCGCTGTTCCTGACCATCCTCTTCGTGGTCAAGGGGACCTCGATGTTCCCGGCGACCGCAGCCCTTGCCTGGGCGGTGCTTGCCTATATCTGCGTCGATTTCGGCTTCCTCAACAAGGTCATCGAGATCTCGCCCGGCAATGAGCAGATGTGGCGGGCGGGAACGGAGGTGGCGCTGGCGGCGACCTTCGTGGTGTTCCTGTTCGCCTATCTCAACCTCAACCGCTGGCACGGCCATTTCAGCTATGGCGCGCTGGTCTGGATCCTCGGACTGGTGCTGATTGCCGGCGTCGCCATCGTCGATCCGGCGGTGGCCGCCGGCATCGCCCGCATCTCCTTTGCGGCAACCGCGCTGACCGGGCTCGGCCTGATCATCTTCCTCGGGATACGCGGCTATGACCGCGCCATCATGCTGGTGCCCAGTTGGGTCATGGTGCTGTTGTGGCTATGCGGGTCGTGGATGGCGATCACCGGCATGCTCGACAATGACATCGCCCAGCCGGCGCTCGGCGGCGGGCTGATCCTGATCATTCTGCTCATCGGCTTCACCGTCATGCAGCACGCCTTTGCCGGCGGCGCGCTGCATCAGGGGCTGTTCTCCGACCTCGAACGCCAGGCGCTGGCGGTGGCCGGATCGGGCGACACGGTGTGGGACTGGGACGTTCTGCGCGACCGCGTCGTCACCAAGCCCGATGTCAGCATCCAGCTCGGCCTGGCGCCCAACAGCCTGGGGGGCGCTGCGCGCAACTGGCTGCCGGTGCTGCATGCCGACGATCGCGACACGTTCCGCACGACGCTCGACGTGGTGCTGGAGCACCGTCGTGGCCGGGTGGCACAGAATTTCCGCCTGCGCGGCGCCGACGGGCACTATCACTGGTTCGCGTTGCGGGCGCGGCCGGTCATCGGATCGGACGGCGAGGTCATCCGCTGCGTCGGCACCATGGTCGACGTTACCGAGCAGAAGAAGTCCGAGGAGCGGCTGCTGCACGACGCCGTGCACGACAATCTGACCGGGCTGCCGAACCGCGAACTGTACATGAACCGGCTGGAAGCGATCATCTCGATCGCCCGCACCGAAGAGAAGGTGCGTCCGACCGTCTTCGTCATCGACATAGACCGCTTCAAGCAGGTCAATGACGGGCTCGGCATCTCGGCCGGCGACACCATCCTGCTCACCATCGCCCGGCGCCTGCACCGGCTGTTGAAGCCGAAGGATTCGCTGTCGCGCTTTGCCGGCGACCAGTTCGCGCTGATGCTGTTGTCCGAACAGGACCCTGCCCGCATCGCCGGCGTGGCGGACGCCATCAAGCACGCGATCAACAACCCGATCACCTTCGCCAAGCGCGAGATCGTGCTGACCGCCTCGATCGGCCTGATCACCTGGACCTCGGCGCAGACTTCGGCCGAGGACATGGTCAAGGACGCCGAGCTTGCCATGCACCAGGCCAAGCGTTTCGGCGGCGACCGGATCGAGCCGTTCCGCCCGGCTTTCCGCACCGTCGGCACCGACCGGCTGCAGTTCGAATCCGACCTGCGGCGCGCCATCGAGCGGCGCGAATTCACCCTTGCCTACCAGCCGATCGTGCGCCTGGAGGACGGCAGCGTCGCCGGCTTCGAGGCCTTGCTACGCTGGGACCATCCGCGCCGTGGCATGATCCCGCCGGCGGATTTCATTCCGGTCGCCGAAAGCTGCGGGCTGATCGTGCAGCTAGGGCTGTTTGCCATGCAGCAGGCGGCCGAGGACCTGGCAGGATGGCAAAAGCAGATCGGCGACGCACCGCTGTCGGTCTCGGTCAATCTGTCCAGCCGCCAGCTCATCCGCCGCGACCTGGTCAGCGATGTCCGCTCGGTCATCGCGCGAGCCAATCTGAAGCCGCGCTGCTTCCGGCTCGAGCTTACCGAGTCCCTGGTCATGGACAACCCCGAGCAGACCGCGCATGTGCTGACCAAGCTGAAGCAGCTCGGCATCGGCCTGTCGCTGGACGATTTCGGCACGGGCTATTCCTCGCTCGCCTATCTGACGCGCTTCCCGTTCGACACGATCAAGATCGACAAGAGCTTTGTCGACGACAACACACCCAAGCGAGCGGTGCTGCTCAAATCCATGGTCAATATGGCGCATGAGCTCGGCCTCTCGGTGGTCGCCGAGGGCATCTCGGACGAACGCGATGCGCTGGAATTGCGCCAGATGGGCTGCGAATATGTGCAGAGTTTTATGTTCGGCGCGCCGATGCCGGGCGACCAGGTGCTGAAGACGTTGAAGGAGCAGTATCCGCTGACGCAGGCTTAGAGGCCGTTTGGAAACTCTACTCCTGCGGCCATCTGACGGCGCTTTCTGCGCTTCCGGCGCTTTCTGCGCTTCCGGTGCTCGCGTACCTTAAGTACGCTCCGCTCCGGTTCTCGAAATCACCATCATATGACTCGCATGAGCGAGTTTCGAAACGGCCTCTGCGTCGGCGTGATGGGTCAGGCGTGTCCGGCGGCCAGGCTGAGATGCGCCAGATCGATGCCGATCGAGGCGAGGATGCGATCGTATTTGCGCTCGATGTCGGCGTCGAAGAGAAGCTCGGGACTGGCGGGACAGGTCAGCCAGCCATTCTCGGCGATCTCGGTTTCCAGTTGACCGGCGCCCCAGCCGGAATAGCCGAGCGCCATCAGCGCGTGACGCGGGCCGCGGCCCGACGATATGGCGCGCAAAATGTCGACCGTCGCGGTCAGGCAGATATCGTCGGAAACGGTCAGCGACGATTCCACGCGGTAGTCGCCCGAATGCAGGACGAAGCCCCGGCTGCGATCGACAGGCCCGCCATTGCGCACGACGAAATCGCGCGCCTGCGCCGGCAGGCGGATCGCCTCCTGCTCGTTCATGATGCCAAGCTGCACCAACAGATCCGGAAACAGCATCTGCTGTGTCTGGTTGATTATCAGGCCCATCGCGCCTTCATCGCTGTGCGCGCAGATGTAGATGACCGAGCGCGTGAAACGGTCGTCCTTCATGCCGGGCATGGCAATCAGGAACTGATCGTCGAGAAAGCCGCGTCCGGCGGCCGTCTTCTTGTGGCGCAACAAGTCCATGACAGGGAGGGTACCGTGTTTCCCGGGCGCCGAAAAGATGCGCCGCGCCGGATTCGACCAAAGCCCATGGTGCCAGGCCAGCATGGCTTGCCACTGGGGGTCACGCAAATATGATACCGGTCGGGCCATGAAATCATTGCCTCGCCACGAACGGACGATCAAATCACCGCCATGCAAAGCTTGAAAATACTGCTGCTCGGCGCCGCCATCGGATCGGCGAGCATTCTCCCCGCCTTCGCCTCCTCGTCCGCCTGGTACAATAGCGAAGGGGGCAAGGTGCGGCTGGTGACATCAGGCAAACCCGACGGAGCCGGCCGCATCCAGGGCGTTCTCGACATTGCGCTCAAGCCGGGCTGGAAGACCTATTGGCGCGATCCGGGCGACGCCGGCGTGCCGCCGCAGCTCAATGTTTCGGCCAGCACCAATATTGCCGATGCCACACTCTCGTTTCCGGCACCCCAACGCCACGATGACGGTTATGGCAAATGGGCAGGCTATAATTATCCCGTCTCGCTGCCGGTGGTGTTCACCTTGTCGGCCGCGAAGGATTCAGCCGTCATAGACGCCGACGTCTTCCTCGGCATTTGCGAAACCATCTGCATACCGGTGCAGACGCGGCTGACGGTCGACCCTGGTTCCGACCCCGACAATGCGGACGATGCAGCCCTGGTGAAGGCGAGTTTCGCGGCGTTGCCGGCGCCCGCGAGATCGGATTTCGGCATCAATGTCCTGCCGGGCGATCATGAGACGCTGGTTGTCGAGGCGAGTTTTCCCGGTGACCCCGAGGCGGCGGATTTCTTCGTCGCCGGCGAGCGGGACTACATGTTCGGCACCCCTTCCCGCAGCGAAAAGGACGGCAAGCTGATCTTCACCGTGCCGATCCTCGACCGCCCCTCGGCAACGCCAACGGATGGCGGACTTCACTACACGCTGACGAGTTCGGCCGGCGCGGTCGAAGGACTGCTGCCTTTCCCTTGATCCAGCTTGCCCGAACGGTTGCAGGACGCCGCCGAGTTCGCTACGCAAGCACGCATCCTTCCCATCCCCCAAGCGAGGAACTCATGACCATTTCCGTTGGCGACAAGCTGCCCGAAGCGACCTTCAAGACGATGACCGCCGACGGCGCCAAGGCGATCACCTCGGCCGAGATTTTCTCGGGCAAGAAAGTGGTTCTGTTCGGTGTTCCCGGCGCCTTCACGCCGACCTGCAGCAACAACCATCTGCCCGGCTATCTCGAGAACCACGACGCCATCCTGGCCCGCGGCGTCGACACCATCGCCGTCGTTTCGGTCAACGATGTCCATGTCATGGGTGCCTGGGCGCGTTTCACCGGCGGTGAGGACAAGATCCTGTTCCTGGCCGACGGCAGTGGTGATTTCGCCAAGGCGGTCGGCCTCGACAACGACCTTTCCGCAGGCGGCATGGGGCTGCGCTCGAAGCGGTTCTCGATGATCGTCGACGACGGCAAGGTCACCGCGCTCAATGTCGAGACCAAGCCCGGCGTCGACGAGTCGGGCGCGGCTCATATTCTCGGTCAGCTCTGAGCTTCAACGGTCGCGTCGGGCGCGGCCCCGCGGCCGGCCTCGCCCCGTCGACCGCTTGCACTCCAGAACTGCCGCTTTCGGGGGGATCGCACCGATGTTTGACGTCTTATGGCGCGCTGTCGCGATCGGCATCGGCGCGACGGTGCTGATGGATCTCTGGGCGATCCTGCTTCACAAGGCGTTCGGCCAGCCACGGCCGAACTGGGGACCGGTCGGCCGCTGGGTCTGGCACCTCGGCGACAAGGTCTTTCACGATGATATCGGCGACGCGGCACCCTACGCGCATGAAGCGGCGCTGGGCTGGGCGTTTCACTATTTCGTCGGTATCGTCTACGGCATCATCCTGGTCGTGCTGGCCGGCGCCGGCTGGCTCGCCGCGCCGACCTTCCTGCCGGCCTTCATCCTCGGCATCGTCACCGTCGGCGCCGGCTGGTTCCTGCTGGCGCCCGGCATGGGTGCCGGATGGGCGGCCTCGAAGCGGCCCAATCCGATGCGGATCCGTGCGCTCAACCTGGTCTCGCACACGGTCTTCGCGCTCGGGCTTTGGGGCACGGCGCTGCTGATCCGCTGAGGGTCTAGGGCTGCTCCAACCTGTCGATCGGCCGCCATCCATGGATGACGCGCCGCGTACCGATATCGTAGGCAAAAAAAGTTGCCGCCGCCCGCCGGTTGATCCGCTTCGCGGCCGATCTCCCGCCCGCTGAGAGACAGCAGCAGAAGCGTTCCAACGCCTCCATGGCCGGCCAGAGCGATGTCGTCGCCCTCATCGCCGTCGAGCACGGCTGCGACTTCGCTCAGGATGGGGTGCTGCGCATCGATCGTCCGTTCCCATCCGTGAGCGCTTTCATGCGGTTTGGCGAAGAACCGGTCCGCGACCGCTTCGAACTCGGGCGGCGGCAGGAAGCCGGTCGCGGACCGGTCATTCTCGTGCATCCGCTCCCTGATCTCGACCGCAAGGCGAAGATGGCTTGCCAGGATTTCGGCCGTTTCCATTGCCTTGCGCTCGCCCGACGACACGATGCGCCGGACTGAACGGACCCATGGCTGATCGAGCATGGCAAAGGTTCTCGCCCGCCCGATGTCGGACAGGCCCCATTGCGGCACGGGAATGGCGGCATCGATCTGAACCTGGGGATGCGTGACATAGTAGAGGATCGGCACGATCGAGGTTCCTGCCTGGAAGAGGACCGGCCGCCGGACATCAATAGCTCTGGGTCGAACGACGCGCTTTCGTGGCCGCCGGCTGCTTCGGCTGAGCATCCGGCTTCGGCGCTGATGCCACCGGCTTGAAGGAGCCCCTCTTGAACGGCGCCATGCCTTCTCGCGCAAGTTCGTCGGCGCGCTCGTTCTCGGTATGGCCGGCATGGCCCTTGACCCAGTTCCAAGTGACCTTGTGGCGCCGGTTGGCTTCGTCCAGCGCTTGCCACAGTTCGCCATTCTTGACCGGCTTCTTGTCGGCGGTCTTCCAGCCGTTCTTCTTCCAGCCATGGATCCACTTGGAAATGCCGTCCATGACGTATTTGCTGTCGGTGTGCAGTTCGACGGTGCAAGGCTCCTTCAGCGCGTTCAACGCCGAGATGGCCGCCAGCAGTTCCATGCGGTTGTTGGTCGTTTCGGCCTCGCCGCCGGAAAGCTCCTTGGTGGTGCCGTTGAAGCGCAGGATGGCGCCCCAGCCGCCAGGGCCGGGATTGCCCGAACAGGCGCCGTCGGTGAAGATTTCAACCTGTTTGCTCATGATACCCCAGTCAGGCCAATCCATATTCCGAAGCAGATTTGATCGCCCGATGGAATCGCATCCGCCTGATATATTCGGTCGGGTCGCGTTTCATGACCAGGCCGCCATCGGGAACGGTCAGCCAGTCGTAGAGCCGGGTCAGCATGAAACGCAGCGCCGAACCGCGCGACAGCATCGGCAGTGCCGCTTTTTCCTCTGCGCTCAGAGGACGCACGCTCTGATAGCCGGCGAGCAATGCCTTGCCCTTGGTGAGGTTGAAGGAGAAATCCTTCTCGAAACACCAGGCGTTGAGGCAGGTGGCGACATCATAGGCGTAGAGGTCGTCGCAGGCGAAATAGAAGTCGATCAGGCCGGACAGCTTTTCGCCCAGGAAGAAGACGTTGTCCGGAAACAGATCGGCATGGATGATGCCTGCCGGAAGCCCCTTCGGCCAGTTCCGCTCGAAATCGGCGAAGTCGGCATCGACCTCGGCCGCCAGGCCCGGCTCGACCTCGTCGGCCCGGTCGCGGGCTGCATTCCAAAGCTTGCGCCAACCGTCGATGGCGAGCGCATTCGGGCGGGTCATCGGAAAATCGGCGCCGGCCAGGTGCAAGGCGGCCAGCGCCTTGCCGACCTCGGCGCAGTGCGTTGCCGTTGGGCGCCGCAGCGAAAGCCCTTCGAGGAAGGTGATGATGACCGCCGGGCGACCGGCCAGCGTACCGATGACGCTGCCGTCATGCGCGGTCACCGGAAGCGGGCAGGACACGCCCTTGTTGGCGAGATGGCCCATCAGTCCGAGGAAAAACGGCAGATCCGCTTTGTCGACCCGCTTTTCATACAGCGTCAGGATGTAGGAACCGCTTGAGGTGTGCAGCAGGAAGTTCGAATTCTCGGTGCCTTCGGCGATGCCCTTGTAAGACAGGAGATCGCCGACCGGGTAGTGTTTCAGGAAAGCGCCGAGCTCGCCCTCCGCAACGTCGGTATAGACCGCCATGTGCCTTACGCGGCCCCATTGACGAAGGCCATGTCGGCCGGTGTCAGTTCGACATCGCGCAGTACCCGCATGACCGGAAAATCCTCTGTTTCGGTGGCCGTGATGGCGAGGTCGATGGTGACGTCGAAGCGCTGGCGGAACGCGTCGATGATCTCGTCGACGATGATCTCCGGCGCCGATGCCCCCGCCGACAGGCCGAGCGTCGAAATGGTGCCGATGTCATTCCACGGAATCTCGGCGGCGCGCTGCACGAGAAGCGACATTGTGGCGCCGGCACGCTCGGCCACTTCGACGAGGCGCCGCGAATTGGAGGAATTGGGAGCGCCGACGATCAGATAGAGATCAGCGCCCGGGGCGGTGTCCTTGACCGCTTCCTGGCGGTTGGTGGTGGCGTAGCAGATCGATTCAGCCGCCGGCGCCTGCAGATCGGGAAAGCGCTCCCGCAGCGCACGAATGATGCCGGCAGTGTCCTCGACCGACAGTGTGGTCTGGGTGACGAAGCCAAGCGCCTTCGGATCGGCGGGCACGAGCCTGGCGGCATCGGCCTCGGTCTCGACCAGCGTAACCGCGCCTTCCGGCAATTGGCCCATCGTGCCGATCACCTCGGGGTGGCCGGCATGACCGATCAACAGCACATGGCGGCCAAGCCGCTGATGGCGCATCGCCTGTTTGTGGACCTTGGAGACCAGCGGGCAGGTGGCGTCGAGATAGAACAGATTGCGCGCCTGCGCGTCCGCCGGCACCGATTTCGGCACGCCATGCGCCGAGAAGACGACCGGCGACTGCCGGTGTTCGGCCGGGATCTCCGAAAGCTCCTCGATGAAGACGGCGCCAAGGCTTTGCAGCCCTTCGACAACGTAACGGTTATGCACGATCTCGTGGCGGACATAGACCGGCGCGCCGTATTTCTTCAGCGCCAGCACCACGATCTGAATGGCGCGGTCAACGCCGGCGCAGAAACCGCGCGGCTGGCAGAGCCGGATCGTCAGCGGAGGCTTGTAGGTTGTCTGAAGCATTGAATCCTGGCCGGTTCGTCAGCGCCGAAATGAGGTGCCTACCCCTGTTCTGTCAAGAGCAGGCCCTGTCAAGGGCGTGGGTGGAAAGGGGGGCGTCGCGCGCGGTCATTCCTCTTTGGCGGGACGGCGAAGCCGCAGGATGAGCACGGCGGCGAGTGCCGCCGCAAGTCCATACCAGGTCATCGCATATTGCAGATGGCTGTTCGGCAGGTCGATGATGGTGACGCCGCCGATCGGCAAACCGCCGGGATTCGGCGTCTTGTCGGCATCGATGAAGATTTGCGCCAGCCTGAATCCGGCCGGCAGGCCGGCGCTCGCCGCCATGGCGTCGCGATCCTTCCAGTAGAAGATGTTCTTCGCCACGTCATTGTCGGGAAGCATCATCGACGGCTTTGCCGGCAGCGGGTTGCGGGCAAGCCCGGTGATGGTCACCTTGCCTGGGATCTGCCCCTTGGCGCGCTTGGCCGGGTCCTTCAGATCATAGGGTATGAAACCACGATTGATCAGCACGAAGCGGCCATCGTCGAGGGCAAGCGGTGTGTAGACGTTGAAGCCGGCGTCGCCTTCCCAGGTCGCGTAGAAATGCCGTTCGCCCGAATGCAGGAACGTGCCGGAGACCGTGACCGGCGTGTAGTCGACGTCGCCGGTCGTGGCGAATTCCTTCTCGACTTCGGCCAGCGGCAGCGGCGCCGAATGCGTGCGCTGGTCGATGGTCTGCAGGAGGCCTTCCTTCCAGTGCAGGCGCTGGACCTGCCAGGTGCCGAGCGCCAGCAGGATCAAAAGCAACACCAGGCCAAGGCCGAGCAGCAATGCCGATCGTGGCCGCGAACGGCCGGCACCTTTGATGGATGCCTCGTTCATTCGCCGCGGTCCAACCGGCCTTCGGCCGCCTTGTTGGCATATTGGAGAGTGAGGAGCACGCCCTTGATCAGCCGCAGCGCCGTCAGGCACAGCACCAGGGCCAGCGGGATCCAGACCAGCAGATGCAGCCAGAGCGGCGGGCTCAACGTCACCTCGACCCAGAGCGCCAGACCGACGATGATGAAGCCGATGATCAGGATGACGAAGACCGCCGGTCCGTCGCCGGCATCGGCGAAGGAATAGTCGAGGCCGCAATTGACGCAGCGTTTGCCGACGGTGAGGAAGCCGGAAAACAGCCGCCCTTCGCCGCAACGCGGGCAGCGGCCGTGCAGGCCGGCCGAAATCGGGTCGATCGGAGGCCAGATCGCCTTGTCTTCAGTCATGGATGGGGCCGTCACTCATGATTATTGCTCGATCTCGATCGGTGTCCCACAGGTCACCCTTGCCCGGATTTCGTCCATGTCTGAATCCGTAACGGCAATGCAGCCATCGGTCCAGTCGACCAATTGAAGCAGCCAGCCGATCGGTCGGCGATCATTGCGCCGAAATGAAGAAGGCGGCCGCGTCGCCGCGGCCGCCTTCTTGAAATTCCGAATGCGAAAGGTCGGATCAGTGGCCTTCGATCACCGCGCCTACCGATCCCCAGACATAGATCGAGGCGAACAGGAACAGCCAGACCACGTCGACGAAGTGCCAGTACCAGGCGGCCGCCTCGAAGCCGAAATGCTGCTTGGGGGTGAAGTCGCCCTTGATCGCACGGATCAGGCAGACCAGCAGGAAGATGGTGCCGATGATGACATGGAAGCCATGGAAGCCGGTGGCCATGAAGAAGGTGGCGCCGTAGATCGAATCCTTGAAGCCGAACGGAGCATGCATATACTCGTACGCCTGCACCATGGTGAACAGCATTCCGAGGCCGACGGTCAGCACCAGGCCGTTGATCAGCCCCTTGCGGTCGCCGTGAAGCAGCGAATGGTGCGCCCAGGTGACCGTGGTGCCTGACAGCAGCAGGATGACGGTGTTGTAGAGCGGCAGGTGGAAGGGATCGAGAACTTCCATGCCCTTCGGCGGCCAGACGCCACCGGTAAATGTGTGGCGCGCGTAATTCTGTGCCTCGCCAGCAAAAAGGCTGGCATCGAAATAGGCCCAGAACCAGGCGACGAAGAACATCACCTCCGAGGCGATGAACATGATCATGCCGTAGCGCAGATGCAGCGACACGACGCGCGTGTGATGACCCTCATGCGCTTCCTTGATCGTGTCCGACCACCAGGCGAACATGGTGTAGAGCACGATCACCAGGCCGATGAAGAACAGCCACGGATTGGCGATGTTGTGACCGAAGATCGGGAAGGAGCCGCCCTTCAAATACTCCATGAGGCAGACGCCGCCAAAGGCCATGACGAGCGCCCCGATCGAGCCCAGGAAAGGCCACGGGCTTGGATCGACGAGATGATAGTCGTGATGTTTTGCGTGCGCGTCTGCCATATCAACCCCCGAGATTTGCTTCGGTATCTGAAACTGTCTTGCTGGTGCCTTGGACCGGCTCCGAAGAGGCGACCGGCTTGTTCTTCTCGACCGGGAACATCGTATAGGACAGCGTGATCGTCTTCACGTCCTTCAGTTCCGGCACATTCACGATATCGGGGTCCACATAGAACAGGACCGGCATGTCCAGCGTCTCGCCAGGCTTCAGCGACGTATCGGTGAAGCAGAAACACTCGACCTTGTTGAAATACGGGCCTGCCAGTTCCGGCTGTACGTTAAAGGTGGCGCGGCCGGTGACGGGACGATCGAACTTGTTGGTCGCCTGATAGTGCGCCTGCACGGTCTCGCCGATCTTCATGGTCATCGCGCGCTGGACCGGCTGGAATTCCCATGGCACGCCGGCAATGTTGGCGTCGAAGCGCACGGTGATCTCACGGTCAAGCACGCGGCCGGCATATTGCTTCTCGACACGTTGCGTCGTGCCGCCATAGCCGGTCGCCTGGCAGAACATCTTGTAGAGCGGCACGGCCGCATAGGCCATGCCGATCATGCCGGTGAAGAAGGCAAGGCAGACAGCCGCGACGATCGCGTTGCTGTTCTTGCCGGCCGGCTTTTTGGATATCTCGACGCTCATCACATCGTGCCCAGATTGTGGCCGAACTTGACGATCGTGGCGATGTAGAAAATCACGACAAGCACCGCCAGCGCCACGCCGATAGCAATGGATCGGCTGCGCTGGGCTTTCCTCTGGCGATCGGTCAAGGTGACCGTCTCAAGCTTTTCCTCGACCATGATCATGCCCCACCCATGGCAAGCGCGCGTTCGACAACGCTGTCGGCCAGGTAGGCAGCGAAGATGGCGAAGAGATAAAGCAGCGAATAGGCAAACAGCGCCTTGGCCGGCTTCATGACGCGGTCGTCGTCGGCCATGCCGAGCACTTTCCACGCATACCAGACAAAGCCGATCCCTAGCAGCATGGCGGCCACGCCATAGAAGGGCGTGGTGTAGCCGAGCAGCCACGGCGCCACGCCGACCGGGGCCAGCACCAGCGCATAGGCGAAGATCTGACGGCGAGTCGACGCCTGGCCGGCGACATTGGGCATCATCGGGATGCCGGCACGCCCATAGTCCTCGGACTTGAACAGCGCCAGCGCCCAGAAATGCGGCGGCGTCCACAGGAAGATGATCAGGAACAGGACGATGCTTTCGAGGCTGACCGAACCGGTCACCGCGGCCCATCCGATGACCGGCGGAATGGCACCGGCCGCGCCGCCGATGACGATGTTCTGCGGCGTCCAGCGCTTGAGCCACATCGTGTAGACGACGGCATAAAAGAAGATGGTGAACGCCAGCAGCGTCGCCGACAGCCAATTGACGAGCACGCCGAGGGTCATCACCGACAGCACCGACAGCACCAGGCCGAAGCTGAGCGCCTCGTGTGGCTGGATGCGGCCGGATGGCACCGGCCGGCTTGCGGTCCTGGTCATCACCGCGTCGATGTCGGCGTCGTACCACATGTTCAGCGCGCCCGAGGCACCGGCGCCAATGGCAATGGACAGGATGGCGATCACCGCCAGCAACGGATTGATGGTCACCGGCGCGGCGACCAGCCCGACAAAGGCGGTGAACACCACCAGCGACATGACGCGCGGCTTCAGCAGGGCGAAGAAATCGCCCGCCGTCGCTTCCGACATGCGGAAGCCCGCTTCGTCAATGCTGGTTTCGTCGACTAGGGCCATGCGTACTCAGTCCATCATTCCGTTGGCCAAAACCGCCGGCGAGCCGGCGGTTTCGTATTCGGGCGAGGAGCCGCCTTACTTGATCTTCGGCAGCTGCTCCCACTGGTGGAACGGCGGTGGCGAAGGCAGCTGCCATTCGAGCGTGGTGGCGCCCTCGCCCCATGGATTGGCGCCGGCGATCCGCTTCTTCTGGAAGGCTTCGAACACGCCGTAGAGGAAGATCGCCACGCCGACGGCCGAGATATAGGAGCCGATCGACGACACGTAGTTCCAGCCGGCAAACGCGTCCGGATAATCGATGGTGCGGCGCGGCATGCCGGCCAGGCCAAGGAAATGCTGCGGGAAGAAGATCAGGTTGACGCCGACGAAGGTGACCCAGAAGTGGGTGTTGGCGATGACGGGCGAATACATGTAGCCGGTCATCTTGGGGAACCAGTAGTACCAACCGGCGAAGATGGCGAACACCGCGCCCAGCGACAGCACATAGTGGAAATGGGCGATGACGAAATAGGTGTCATGCAGCGAGCGGTCGAGGCCGGCATTAGCCAGCTGGACGCCGGTGACGCCACCGATGGTGAACAGGAAGATGAAGCCCAGCGCCCACAGCATCGGCGTCTTGAACGAGATCGACCCGCCCCACATCGTCGCGATCCAGGAGAAGATCTTCACGCCCGTCGGCACCGCGATGACCATGGTGGCGAAGACGAAGTAGCGCTGCGTGTCGAGCGACAAGCCGGTCGTGTACATGTGGTGCGCCCAGACGATGAAGCCGACGGCGCCGATCGCGACCATGGCGTAGGCCATGCCGAGATAACCGAACACCGGCTTCTTCGAGAAGGTCGAGACGATATGGCTGATGATGCCGAAGCCCGGCAGGATCAGGATGTACACTTCCGGATGGCCGAAGAACCAGAACAGGTGCTGGAACAGCAGCGGGTCGCCGCCGCCATCGGGAGCAAAGAAGGTGGTGCCGAAGTTGCGGTCGGTGAGCAGCATGGTGATGCCGCCGGCCAGGACCGGCAGGGACAACAGCAGCAGGAAGGCGGTGACCAGCACCGACCAGGCGAACAGCGGCATCTTGTGCAGCGTCATGCCCGGAGCGCGCATGTTGAAGATGGTGGTGATGAAGTTGATGGCGCCGAGAATCGACGAGGCACCGGCGATGTGGATCGACAGGATCGCCAGATCCATGGCCGGGCCGGGCTGACCCGAGGTCGACAGCGGCGGATAAAGCGTCCAGCCACCGCCGACACCGAAGGCGCCCGGTGCGCTGGGCACGAACATAGAGGTGAGCAGCAGGATAAAGGCAGGCGGCAGCAGCCAGAAGGAGATGTTGTTCATGCGCGGGAACGCCATGTCGGGCGCGCCGATCATGATCGGCACCATCCAGTTGGCGAAGCCGCCGATCAGGGCCGGCATGACCATGAAGAAGATCATGATCAGCGCATGCGCGGTGGCGAAGGCATTGTACATGCTCTTGCCGCCGTCGATCGCGGCGTCACCGTTCATGCCGTAGACCATCTGCGCCAGACCGCTGAAGATCTGGATGCCGGGCTCCTGCAGCTCCATGCGGATGGCGACCGACAGCGCGCCGCCGATGATGCCGGCCATGATCGCGAAGATCAGGTAGAGCGTGCCGATGTCCTTGTGATTGGTCGAATAGACCCAGCGCACCCAGCCATGATAAGGCTTGTGGTCGTGGCCGTCGTGAGCTGCAGCGTCTGCCATGTTCCGCTCCGTTCCCTAAATCTTGCTAAGCCGCGGCATCAATTGCCGGCGGCCGCTACCTTGTTCTGGCCATCGACCTCGGCCATCAGCGTCTTGTTGGCGCCGGGCAGATCGGTCTTGGCCGCGGCCAGCCAGGTCTTGAACTGCGCGTCGGAGACGACACGAATGGCGATCGGCATGAAGGCGTGGTCCTTGCCGCAAAGCTGCGAGCACTGACCATAGTAGAGGCCTTCCTTCTCCGCCTTGAACCAGGTCTCGTTGGTGCGTCCCGGAATGGCGTCGATCTTGATGCCGAAAGACGGCATGGCGAAGGAATGGATCACATCGGTCGCGGTGACGAGCACGCGCGTCATCGTGTTGACCGGCACCACCAGTTCATTGTCGACGGCGAGCAGGCGCGGATAAACCTTGCGATCCTCCTTGCCGGCCTTGGCGCGGTCGCCATCCTGGAGGATGGCCGAATTGAAGGAGAGCGTGTTGTCGGTCTGGTATTCGTAGTCCCAATTCCACTGGTTGCCGGTCGCCTTGACGGTCAGCTTGGCTTCTTCCGGCGGTGTGTACTGCGCGGTCAGGAGCTGGAACGAGGGGATGGCGAGACAGAGCAGGACGACGACCGGGCCGACGGTCCAGATCACCTCGATCAGTGTATTGTGGCTGGTCTTGGAGGGAACCGGGTTTGCGCTCGCACGGAACCTGATGATGCAGTAGGCGAGGAGAAGCAGCACCAGAATGGTGATCGGGACGATGAACCACATCGTGTAGTTTCCGAACCATTCGATCTGCCGCATCATGTCGGTCGCCGGCGCCTGGAAGGTCGTCTCCCACGCCACGGGCTGATCGGCATGGGCGGACGTGCCGGCGAAAAGCGCGGTGGCAGCCCCAGCACTGGCTAGAAACTTGGCGTCTGCTAGGAAATTTCTCATCGCCCTCTTCGTCTCCCAGTTCCTCGCGGCGGCGCCAACGAGAATAACGAACAATGCCGGGACGGGAATCCCAACAGTCTCAAGGTGGTTCAAACCATACTCTTTTTCCCTCCGCAAGAAAGGAGCGGAGGAAACTGTGCGGCATTTTTGCGCGCAAGCTGAGATGGCTCTTCCGGGCCACCGGCCATGGCAGCGAATCGCGTATGTTCGGCGGGCCGCCCGCCTCACGCCGACGGTGTGTGCGAAGCGTCGTAATTCAGGCAAATTTGGGAGGGAAAAGCGCTGTATTGCCTGTTTCGGGACAGTTCGGCAGCGGTCTCGTCCTTTACTTGGCATTGGCGCGGCTTAAAGTGCCGTGATTCGCAATGGAGCCGTCATGAACTCTTGGCTTTCGAGACTGGGGCATACGAGACAGGGGCTTTCGAGCACCTTGGTCAGGGCCGTGTTTCTTGCCGCCTTGTCCGCGGCCGGTCTGTTCGTCGCCGGTCAGGCCAATGCCGCCCAGCCAAGCGGCACGGTGCGCTCGACGCATGGCGCATGGTCGATCATCTGCGACACGCCGGCGGGTGCCACCTCCGAACAATGCGTGATGATGCAGAATGTCGTCGCCGAGGACCGTCCGGAGATGGGACTGTCGGTGGTCGTGCTGCGCACCGCCGACAACAAGGCGGAGATCCTGCGCGTGCTGGCGCCGCTTGGCGTGCTTTTGCCGAACGGGCTCGGCCTCAATGTCGACGGCAAGGACATCGGCCGCGCCTATTTCGTGCGCTGCTTCCAGGACGGCTGCTATGCCGAGGTCATCCTCGAAAAGCCGCTGCTCGACACGCTTAAGACCGGCACGTCGGCGACGTTCATCGTCTTCCAGACGCCGGAAGAAGGCATCGGCATCCCGGTCGACCTCAAGGGTTTTGCCGACGGCTTCGCCGCCCTCCCCTGATCCTGTGCTTGGCGCAGAACGGGGTTCTGACGCGGCTTTCCTGAATGCCGCATCGGCCGGCCTTTGCCATTCGTCGGTGCTGATCCTCATTGCCGATTGTGCGGGCGCGGCTTCGCGCCTACATCGGGGGAAAGCAATCTTCCCACGGACGGACGCGCCATGAACAGCCTGATCGGCCAATTCGACATTTCCGACGATCGCATCAAGCGGATCGTCGCCGACACCATCAACGGCGCCGACGACGGCGAACTTTTTCTCGAATACAGCGAGAGCGAGGCGCTGATGTTCGACAATGGCCGGCTGAAAACCGCCAATTTCAACACCGACCAGGGGTTTGGCCTGCGCGCGGTCGCGGGTGAAGCCAGCGGCTATGCCCATTCGAGCGACCTGTCAGAGGCCTCGCTGCTGCGCGCGGCCGCCGCCGTCTCGACGGTCAAGGGTGGTTATTCCGGTACGCTTGCCGCCGCCCCCGCCCGCACCAACCGCCATCTCTACGGCGACGAGAACCCGATCCCCTCGCCCTCCTTCGAGGCCAAGGCAAAGCTGCTGCAGGAGATCGACGCCTGGCTGCGCGCCGAGGATCCGCGCGTGCGCCAGGTGACGGCCTCGCTCGCGGCATCCTGGCAGCATGTCGAGATCGTGCGCGCCGACGGCCAGATGGTGCGCGATATCAGGCCGCTGGTCCGCATCAACGTCTCGGTTGTCGTCGGCGACGGCGACCGCCAGGAAAGCGGCTCCTACGGCATGGGCGGACGCAAGGCGTTCGGCGACTTCCTGATCGAGGACAGCTGGAAGCATGCCGCCAAGGAGGCTCTGAGGCAGGCGCTGGTCAATCTCGAAGCCATCCCCGCTCCTGCCGGCACCTTCGACATCGTGCTGTCCAGCGGCTGGCCGGGCGTCATGCTGCACGAGGCCGTCGGGCACGGGCTGGAAGGCGATTTCAACCGCAAGAAGACGTCGGCCTTCGCCGGCCTGCTCGGCCAGCAGGTCGCCGCCAAGGGCGTCACCGTCGTCGATGACGGCACCATCCCGGAGCGGCGCGGCTCTCTCACCGTCGATGATGAAGGCACGCCTTCGGCCCGCAACGTGCTGATCGAGGACGGTAAACTGGTCGGCTACATGCAGGACCGACAGAACGCCCGGCTGATGGGCATGAAGGCCACCGGCAACGGCCGGCGCGAAGGGTATGCGCACCAGCCGATGCCGCGCATGACCAACACGTACATGACGTCAGGCGACATGGAGCCGGACGAGATCATCGCCTCGGTCAAGAACGGCATCTACGCCGTCTCCTTCGGCGGCGGCCAGGTGGACATCACCTCGGGCAAATTCGTGTTCGGCTGCACCGAGGCTTACATGATCGAGAACGGCAAGGTGACGCAGCCGATCAAGGGCGCCATGCTGATCGGCAACGGGCCTGACGCCATGCACCGCGTCTCGATGGTCGGCAACGACATGAAGCTCGACAATGGCATCGGCATGTGCGGCAAGGCCGGACAGGGCGTGCCGGTCGGCGTCGGCCAGCCGCATCTCAGGATGAACCAGATGACGGTGGGCGGCACCAGGGTTTGACGGGGACCCTATAGCCTTGAGGTCGGCGTTGCTTCCAGCTATCTTACGCTTGTCTTACATCGAGGCAAACGACAATGGCCGGCTCTGAAAAGCTCACCACCACCGTCTCAACCAAGGGGCAAGTGATCCTGCCGAGCGCCATCCGCAAACGCAGGAAATGGGGCGCCGGCACCCGCCTGGTGGTCGAAGACACGCCTGAAGGCGTTCTCTTAAGGCCAGCACCTGCCTTCGCCGCTACCCGGCCTCAAGACGTCTTTGGTTTGCTGCCTCATAACGGCAGACCGAAAACGCTTGAAGACATGGATGCGGGCGTTCTTGCCGAAGCACGGCGACGGCATGCTCGCGATTGATACCAATGTCGTCGTTCGGTACCTGACCAACGATCATCCCGACCAATCCCCGCGCGCCCGGCGCGTCATCGATGACCGACCGGTTTTTGTCGCCGTGACAGTTGTCCTGGAAGTCGAGTGGGTGCTGCGCAGCGCCTACGGCTATGATCAGGCCGCTATCGTCAGAGCTTTGCGGGCGTTCGGCGGCCTTCCTACGGTTGAAATCGAAGACGCGGCAATGGTCTCTTCCGCGCTCGATCTGGTCGAGACCGGTGTGGATTTCGCGAATGCGCTACACCTCGGCAAATCGGCGCATTGCACGGGATTTGCGACCTTCGACCGCCAATTGATCAAGACCGCGCAAGCCGCCGGGTTTGGGGACGTGCAAGAAGCATAGCGATGACTGCGTGGCGCATTGCCTTGTGCCGGCGCCACGGCGCGTTGCGGGCCGCGAACACGAACATGTTAACGCCTTCTTAAATGTTTAATTGATCGCGCACGATCGCCACATTAGCTTTGATCGATCCTCTCGTGCGATGGTGTTGCCAGTGCTGCGTTCCCTCGGCGTCCTGACTTCCTCCTTCCTGCTTGGCTGTGTTTCGCTCGGCGCAACGTCGCTGGATGTCGGCTCTGCGTCGGCGCAATCCACCTTGCCCAAGCAGTCGACCTTGTTCGGGAAAACGCAATCGTCCTCGGGTGCCTCGCTCTCGGTCGCGGTTGGCGGCCCCACCAGCGTCCCCTACGGCTGGGTCGATTTCTGCCATCGCCGACCAAAAGAGTGCAAGGTGCCCGCTCTGCCGGCCACGAATGTCAAGCTGACCGCGCAGAACCTGCGCACCCTGAAGCGGATAAATCAGCAGGCGAACAGGTCCATCAAGCCCGTCAGCAATTTCGATCACTGGGGCACGATGATGGACCACTGGGACTATCCGGTGGACGGCAAGGGCGACTGCAAGATCTACGCGCTCTACAAGCGCAAGCTTCTCATGGAGGCGGGATTTCCCCGGCAGGCGCTGCTGATGACCGTGGTCCACGACCTCGACAATGAAGGCCACACCATCCTGACGGTGAAAACCGACAAGGGCGATCTGGTCCTCGACAATCTGGTCGACGAGATCAGGCCCTGGAACGCGACCGGCTATTACTTCGTGAAACGCCAGTCGCAGCAGAACCCGAATATCTGGGTCTCGATCAACCGGCGGGGCGGTACGCCGAAGACCCTGACGAACATTGCCAAGCTCGTAGACTGAGCAATCTTTCAGGCCGCGGCGGTCCAGGCGCCATCGTCCGGTGAGTTCAGCGCTCGGGATGAAGGAACCGCCGCCAGCCTTCCCGGCAGGGCAGGCTGGCAACAACAGCCGAAATCGGCGGCTGATCGGGTGGCTTTGCCACCGTTCTTCTTGCAGTCAGCCCGAAACTTCTCGCGCGCCTTGCCATGCAGCTTCTTGGCGTCCGCAATCGCGGAGCATTGCCTGGAAATCGCGGTCCGACCAAGCTGGATCACATCCGGCGACACGCCCTATTTCTTGCAGGCGGGCTCATTGGGGTGCCCGCAAGACGGCTTCTTGACGGCTGGCGGCTGCTGCGGCTTTGGCTGTGCCTGCGGCTGCCGGTGCACTTGCTGGATCTGCTGCTTCGGCTGGGCATGGAACTCCGGCTTGGGCTGGGCGTGGAACTCCGGCTTGGGCTGACCCTGCACCTTCAGCTGCGGGTTGCCATTGCTGACCTTGAATTTCTGCTGGACATTGCCGCCACCGTTGCCGTTGGCAGGCAATTTGTGGAGTTTCGGCCCGTTGCCATTGCCCTGGGCCTGGTTGCCTTGCCCATTGACCTGGCCGTTTGTCTGGCCGCCGCCCTGATTGTGGAGCTTCTTGAACTTGCCGTTGGGCGGGTTCTGGCCTGAATTCTGGCCATTGAGCGCCGATGGGTTTTTCACTCCATTCGCTGCAGGCCCGGCGTTGGCCCCTGGGATCTTGCGGAACTTGGCATCCTTGCCGGTCTTGCCGGTACCGTTCTGGCCTTGCCCATTGCCTTGGCCATTGGCCCCGTTTTGCCCACTCACCACCGGGTTGCCGGTCACGGCGTTTCCACCTGCCGTGCCCCGCTTGTTCAGGAGCTTCCTGGACTTGTCCTTCGGCAGGTTCGGGTTGTTGGGCAGGTTCTGTCCATTTAGCACCGGCTTGCCATTGACGAGGGGCAGCGTGTTGCCGTCGGCGCCGGGCAAGGCATGACCTGTGAGCTTGTTGGCAGGCAATGTCTTCGACAGCGGCGTGACACCGCCCGGCTGCTGCCCACCCTGCCCCGGCTTCAGCGGGATGCCGCCCGGGTTCTGCTTGGACAGCACGGCCTCCTTTTTCTGCAGGAAGGCCGGCAGCGCCACCTTGGTGGCCAGTGCCGCCGCGCCGACACCCACGGCACCCGCGGTCAGCTTCTGGCCGGTGGTGAGGCCACCGCCTTGGCTATTGTTCTCGTTGATCGTCGTATTGTTGATGATCGTGGTGTTGTGGATGTTGTTGAAGATGACGTCGTTCGGCGGCGGGTAGATATCACGCGGCGGGTTCACCCAGGCAGGCACCGGCACGAAAACAGGCGTCGGCAGAAGGAAGACGCCGACCGGCGGCGGCGGCGGAGCCAGTTCGATGAAGTCGCGCGGCCGCGGCGGCAGGAAGATCACCGCCACGGGCGGCGGTGGCGCGAAATCGAATTCCGGGTCGTCGAAATAGAGCACGGGCCGGTCGACATAGACGATCTCATCGGGCGGTGGCGGCGGCACGTCGTAGGCATAGACGGCAAAACCCTGCGGCGGTTCAAGCGCGGCATCGAAATGCTCGAGCCTGCGGCGAGCATCCCAGGCGTGCGGCCCATGCGGATAGCGATCGAGATAGGACCAGTAGGCTTCGGGGGTGTCCCTCAGCCAGGTCTGGCGCCAGGTGATCGCCTCGCGCCGCGCCGCCAGGATGGCGCGCACGCGCCTGGCCAGGGGATCGTGGGGGTAGGCGACCAGAAAGTCCTCGTAGCCGCGCATCGTGTCGCGATCGAGAGTCGCGACATAGGCATCATGCGCGTCGAAGTCGCGGATTTCCTTGGTCCGCATGGTGCGGATCTCGGCTGACGAAACCTGTGACGGCGGGGCATCCGGCCCGCGGTCGAAGAAGACGAAAGGCTGGGTGATCTTGGAGGCGTCCCAGGGCAGTTCCGCGCCCTGCGTCACCTCGTTGACGCGCAGGCGCGTGCGGTCGAAGACATCACCAGGCTGCAGACCGCCATCCCTGATCATCTCGGCAAGCGCTTGCGCATAGGCGCCGTACGGGCCCTTGCCTTCCGGCGCGACCGTGCCCGGCGCGGCGTTGAAGGCGATCAGCATGTTCGGGTCGGGATCGACCAGTGCAAGGCCGCCGGCCAGCGGCTGGTTCGACTTCGCGAAGGCGTTTGGCCGCGCCGCGTCGAGCACGACGATGTTGACCTTGGTCGGCAGTGCTGCAAGCGGCTTGGTGAGGTCGGAGATCCGCACCGCAGCCATCGGCACATCTGTGGCAGTCGCGATCTGGGCATCGACGGGCGCGAAATAGTTCTCGCCTTCGAACTGCAGGCCCTGGCCGGCCAGATAGACGAACACCACCGCATCGGGACCGGCCGCCGTCACCTTGGCGAGGAAGTCGCGATAGGCGCCTCGCAGCGATTCCTGGTCGACATCGCGCGCGCCAACCACGTCGAACCCCGCCGCCTGCAATGTCTGGGCAATCAGGCCGGCGTCGTTGGCCGGCGTCGCCAGCGCGCCCGAGGGATAGGCAGCATTGCCGATGACGAAGGCGAGGCGCTTTTGGCTTTGCGCCAGCGCCAGGGCTGTCGACCCGAACGCGAAAATGGAGAGGGCAAGAAAGAAAGCGAGGAGTTTCGAGACCGTCCGCATTACGATCATCCGTCAGGTGAGAGTGCCGATCCGCCCAGCCGGACTAGGCTGGCACAAGAAGGCGGCTTTGCGGCATCAATCCGGCCGCTTTGGGCCGGGAGAGGCTGAAGTGCCTGGTCTCAACGAAACGTGATCAAGGCCGGTCTCAGCCGCGCCTTCTCCTAGGCTTTTCCAGCAGGGCGACAGCCTCGACATGGGGCGACCACAGGAACTGGTCGATCGGCGTCACGCTCTTCAGTTGATAGCCGCCGTCGATGAGGATGCGCAGGTCGCGAGCCAGCGTCACCGGATTGCAGGACACCGCGGCAACCAAGGGAACATCCGAGCGGGCGATCTGCTTCGACTGGTCCTCGGCACCCGCGCGCGGCGGATCGAAGACAAGGCCGTCGAAGGCGTTCAACTCCTTGAACGTCAGCGGCCGGCGGAACAGGTCGCGGCGTTCGCCCGTCACCCGCTTAAGACCGGTGGCGAATCGCGCGCCCCGATCGAGCGCCGAGAGGGCAGCCGCATCGCCCTCCACCGCATGGACTTCCGACTTTGCGGCCAACCGCAAGGCAAAGCTGCCGCAACCGGCGAAAAGATCGGCGACCTTCTTGGCGCGTCTCAGATGTGTACCGACGATCTCGGCCATGGCCTGCTCGGCTGCCTCGGTCGCCTGCAGGAACGCGCCGGGCGGCACGGCGACCGCCACGCTGCCGAACATCACCACGGGCTTCCTCGGTTCGATGACGATCTCGTCATCGATGGACAGCCTGGCAAAGCCTTGCGCCAGGACAAAATTGGAAGCGATGCGGCGCTGGTGTTCGCCAAGCTTGCCGGACTCATGCACCGCGACATCGAGGCCGGAACCCGTCACGGTGACCGCCATCCGGAATGATTTGCTGGTGGCGCATATCAAGTCTGCCAGCGCCCTCAGCCGGTGAAGCGCGGCAACGATCTCGGGCAGCGAGATCGGGCATTCCGATATGGAAATGATTTCCGGCGACAGATGACGGTTGAAGCCGAGCAGCATGCCCGTATCGGTGCGACGGGCGGCAAGCACGACACGGCGGCGCGTGTGCGGCGCACCGGCGACCAGTTCGTCGATGTTGCAATCGATGCCCTTCAGGGCATGCACCACCTTGTCGCGTTTCCACTGGCGATAGGCTTCGGCCTCGAAATGCTGGAGGGCGCAGCCGCCGCATTCGGTGAAATGGCGGCAGGCGGGTTCGATGCGCAGCGGCGAGGCCTCCAGCACCGCCATCAACGCGGCACGATCCCTCTCGCGCGCCGCGGTGACGGTCTCGCCTGGCAGCGTGAAAGGGATGAACAGGTCGCCGCTTTCGGTCTCGGCAATGCCGTCGCCCTGGGCGCCAAGCTTTTTGATGGTGAAGCGCGCGCTCATCGATCCTTGATCCCACCGAGCAGGAATTCGCGATTGCCGTCGCCACCTTCGATCGGCGACAGGTGCAGGCCGAGCGAACGCCAGCCCGGAACGGCATCCAGCCAATCCTGCAGCAGGCCGGCGACACGGGCGGCATCGAAGGGGTCCTTCAACAGGCCACCCTTGCCGATCGCCTCGCGACCCGCCTCGAATTGCGGCTTGACCAGAAAGACCGCGGCAGCACCAGGCTTTGCGATGGCGAGCGCCGGGGGCAGCGCCAGTCTCAGCGAGATGAAGCTGACGTCGGAGACAATGAAATCCGGAATGCGGCCGGCAAGATCGGCGGTGGTGAGGTCGCGGGCATTCAGCCCTTCGACGACCGTCACGCGCGGATCCTTGCCGACATCGGGATGCATCTGGCCATGGCCGACATCGATTGCGGTGACGTGGGATGCGCCGCGTTCGAGCAGCACCTGGGTGAACCCGCCGGTCGAAGCGCCGATGTCGAGGGCCTCGCGACCGGTTGGATCGAGGCTGAAGTGGTCGAGCCCGCCGATGAGCTTCAGCGCCGCGCGCGAGACATAGCCCTGCGCCGGATCATCGATGGCAACAAGGCATTGCGGCGAAACGTTCTGACCCGGCTTGCGGGCGATGGTGCCGTCAACCGTCACCGTGCCGCGCTCGACCGCGTCGCGGGCACGCGAACGGCTGGCAAACAGGCCGCGCTGGACGAGCAGGTCGTCGAGCCGCTGGCGGGTGCTGGCTGGCAGAGGCGAGTTCATCGGCCTTCATGGCGAAAGCCGGCAGCGAAGGCAAGGACATTGGAACGGGACGAAGAACATCGCCGCACGCACGCGAATGCATCAAGCCGCTCCGTGGCTTGCAGGAATCGCTTTGGGTCCGGCACAATAAGAGGGAGGACAGCCGTCTGCTGTCGGAACTCGGAGGGAACGAATGCTGACGGGAACCTGCCATTGTGGCGCAACCCACTGGACCCTGGAGGGCGATCCCGGGCCGGTGACAGCCTGCAACTGCACGCTCTGCCGTCGTTATGGCGTGCTCTGGGCCTATGACTATGTCGACGAGCGCATTCGTGTCTCGGGGCCGATGGCCAGCTATACCCGCGTCGGAAAGGACACGCCGTCGCTCGAAATCCTGTTCTGCCCGACCTGCGCCTGCGTGCTCGCCTGGCGTGGTTTGCGCGCCGAGGCATCTGGTCGAACACGCATCGCCGTCAATGTAAGGCTGGCGCCGCCCGAGGCGGTCGCCGATCTGCCGATCGACCATTTCGACGGCCTCGACACATATGACGACCTGCCCCGCGACGGGCGTTGCGTGCGCGATATGTGGTTCTAGAAGATGGTCCGCGACACCTGGCGCTCGATGGCCGGAGACAAGCCGTCGTCGCGATCTCCTGACGCTTGCACGGCAGGATGCTCGGTGGCAGTGGCGGGCGGCGGAACAGTATCTGGCAGGATCACGAGCTGGGGCACCTGCTTGTAGGAAAAGCCGCCGCGGATATCACCCATCTTGCTGGCAACGATGCCCAGCGCCGCCTTTTCGAGATTGCGGTCATAGCGCGTCTCGGCGGCGGCGGGTGCAGCGATCATGGTCAGAAATGCCACGCCGCACATAAGCGTCTTCATTGTCGTTGTCTCCCTGCCTGACACCGATCTAGCAGGGCGCCGTTGAAAAACGGCCAAGGGATACGGTAAGCAAAACGCCAAACGGCAGTGTTAACAATGTGTTACGAAATCAAGCCGGCAAACTGATTCAAGCGCTTGAGGTTTTGAATCAGGCGCGCTGGGCGCGGGCCGTCTGACCGAGCGCGGTAAAAACCGTGCGCACGATGCCTGCGGCATCGAGACCGGCATCGGCATACATCTTTTCTGGCTTGGCGTGGTCGGCGAATATGTCGGGCAGCACCAGCGGGCGTACCTTCAGGCCGCTTTCCAGCAGTCCTTCATGGGCAAGGAACTGCAGCACATGGCTGGCGAAGCCGCCGATGGCGCCCTCCTCCACCGTAACCAGAACCTCGTGCGACCGGGCGAGCCGGCGGATCATATCCTCGTCGAGCGGCTTGGCGAAGCGGGCATCGGCAACCGTGGTGGAAAGCCCGGCAGCACCCAGTTCCTCGGCGGCGATCAGGCAATCCTGCAGGCGCGTGCCGAAGGACAACAGCGCCACCTTTGTGCCTTCGCGCACGATGCGGCCCTTGCCGAGTTCGAGAACCGAGCCGCGCTCCGGCATGTCGACGCCAACGCCATTGCCGCGCGGATAGCGGAAGGCGATCGGGCCGTCATCATAGCTTGCCGCGGTGCGCACCATGTGGCGCAGCTCCGCCTCGTCGGCGGCCGCCATCACGACAAAGCCCGGCAGGCTTGCCAGGAAAGTTGTGTCGAACGCGCCGCAATGGGTGGCGCCATCGGCGCCGACGAAACCGGCACGGTCGATCGGGAAACGCACCGGCAGTTTCTGGATCGCGACGTCATGGACGACCTGGTCGTAGGCGCGCTGCAGGAAGGTCGAATAGATCGCCGCGAACGGCTTGTAGCCTTCGGTCGCAAGACCGGCTGCGAAGGTCACAGCATGCTGTTCGGCGATGCCGACATCGAAAGTCCGTGACGGGAACACTTCGCCGAACAGGTCCAGCCCCGTGCCGCTCGGCATGGCGGCGGTGACGGCGACGATGCGGTCGTCCTCGCGGGCTTCCTGAATCAGGCTTTCGGCGAACACCTTGGTGTAGGCCGGTGCGTTGGCCGGCGCCTTGGCCTGCGCGCCGGTGATGACGTCGAACTTGTTGACGCCGTGGTATTTGTCGGCGGCGGCTTCCGCCGGCGCGTAGCCCTTGCCCTTCTGGGTGACGACATGGATCAGCACCGGGCCTTCGCCATTGTCGCGGACGTTTTTGAGCACCGGGATCAGATGTTCGAGATTGTGGCCGTCGATCGGGCCGATGTGGTAGAAACCGAGCTCTTCGAACAAAGTGCCGCCGGTGACATAGCCGCGTGCATGCTCGACCGCCCTTGTGATCGCACGATCGGCACGCTTGCCGAGATAGGATGTCAGCTTCTTGCCGAAGTCGCGCAGGCCGGCATAGGCCTTGCCCGAGGCGAGGCGCGCCAGATAGGCGCTCATGGCGCCGGTCGGCGGCGCGATCGACATATCGTTGTCGTTGAGGATGACGATGAGCCGGGCATCGAGCGCGCCGGCATTGTTCATCGCCTCATAGGCCATGCCGGCCGACATGGCGCCGTCGCCGATAACGGCAATGACATTGTTGCGGCCACCGGAGAGGTCGCGGGCGGCGGCCATGCCGAGGCCTGCCGAGATCGACGTCGAGGAGTGCGCGGCGCCGAAGGGATCGTATTCGCTTTCAGCACGGCGGGTGAAGCCGGACAGGCCGCCTTCCTGGCGCAATGTGCGGATGCGGTCGCGTCGGCCGGTCAGAATCTTGTGTGGATAGGCCTGGTGGCCGACATCCCAGATCAGGCGATCATCAGGCGTGTTGAAGACGTAATGCAGCGCCACCGTCAGTTCGACCACGCCGAGGCCGGCGCCAAGATGGCCGCCGGTGCGCGACACTGCGTCGACCAGTTCGAGGCGAAGCTCGGACGCCAGTTGCGGCAGCTCGCTCTCGTCAAGCGCGCGCAGATCCGCCGGAATGCGGACCTTGTCGAGTAGCGGCGTATGCGGCGTTGCGTTCACGGGAGCTCAGGCTTTCTGTTCAACGGCGGGATAGGCCGCCGGCCGGCGAAAGTAAATGCGTGTCGGTGACGCGGATCAATCAGGTCCCCTCGCCGACTTCCTCAGTTTTCCGGCAGCGGGATGAACTCTTTCTCATCTCCAGGAACGATATCGAAGCGGCCCGTCTTCCATTCCTGCTTGGCCTGTTCGATGCGCTCCTTCGACGAGGAGACGAAATTCCACCAGATGTAACGCTGCGAACCGAGCGAGGCGCCACCGAACAGCATGAAATGCGCACCGGTTTGCGACGATATGATGATCTCGTCACCGGGCCGGAATACCAGCAGCCGTTCGGCCGGAAAGACGTCGCCCGAAATCGCGACCTCGCCTTCCAGCGTGTAGATGGCGCGCTCTTCGGCATCCGCCGGGATTTTCACGCTGGCGCCCGGCGCCAGCCTGAGGTCGGCGTAAAGCGTCTCGGTATCGGCCCTTACCGGGGAGCGCAGTCCCTGGAAATCGCCGATGACGATCCGCCCGCGGACGCCTTCGGTGTCGATCTCGGGCAGCCGCAAGGCAGCGGTGTTCTCGAACACCGGCGCCACTTCCTCCTTGCCGTCGGGCAAGGCCAGCCATGTCTGCAGGCCGGAGATCGACATCGGCGAGCCGCGCAGCTCCTCCGGCGTGCGCTCGGAATGTACGATGCCGCGCCCAGCGGTCATCAAATTCACGTCGCCGGGCTGGATCACCATTTCGGTGCCGAGCGAATCGCGATGACGGATCTTGCCATCGAACAGATAGGTAACCGTCGACAGGCCGATATGCGGATGCGGACGGACATCCATCGCCTGGCCGCCGCGCAGGATCGCCGGACCCATGCGGTCGAAGAAGATGAACGGGCCGACCAGCCGCCGCCTGGCGGTCGGCAGAGCGCGGCGCACCTCGAAGCCGCCAATGTCCTTGGCGTTCGGGATGACCATCAACTCAATCTGGTCGCTGGCAAAGGCGTCGCCGGCTTCAGGGTCTTTCCCGGGGAAGAAGCTCATGAACTCTCCTTGCAGCGGTCGAGGACCGCTTTAGCCGCGTCAGGCAAAGCGGATCGCCGCCTTCGCCCGCAATTTGGCCGCCACCTCTTCGCGATTGCGTGGATGCTGGTTGGTCTCGAGCGAATCGAGAAGTTCGCGCGCCGATGCCGCGATGGCTTCGACGGCGTGATCGAACGCATGCTGGTTCTGTTTCGAGGGCCGCGTCGTTCCGCTCAGCTTGCGAACGAACTGAAGGGCTGCGTCGCGCACTTCATCATTGGTTGCCGGCGGATCAAAATTGAACAGGGTCTTGATGTTTCTGCACATCGCTTCCGTATCTCCTCTTGTCCTGGAGCCGTTTCAATCGGGACGAGCTTAATCCTCAACCATGATCGTGTCCAAAAACCGGTAGGGCTGCTCCATGCCTCAGTCCGCGTCGAGCGGCTCGGTTCCGACCGGCTTGCCGTCGCGCGACAGCCTGATCTTCTCGACCTTGTCCTCGGCGGCTTTCAGCAGCCGGTCGCAATGCGCCTTCAGCGCCTCGCCGCGCTCGTAGATCTTGATCGACTGGTCGAGCGGCACGTCGCCACGCTCCAGATCATCGACGATCTTCTCCAGCGCGTCGAGTGCCTGTTCGAAGCTCATCGCCTTGACGTCTTCGTTGGTTTCACCAGCCATCATTCATCCTTTCATCAGTCGCCCGACATGGGCGGCGACCGAAAATGCCAGTCCCTGCAGATCGTAGCCGCCCTCGAGCAGGCTGACGAGCCGGTTGCCGCTGTGGCGCGCCGCACGCTGCATCAGCTGGCCGGTCGCCCAGTCGAAATCGTCCTCGGTCAGATTGATCTCGGCCAGCGGATCGCGGTGGTGCGCGTCGAAACCAGCCGAGATGATGATCAGATCGGGCGCGAAATTGTCGAGCGCCGGCAGGACGCGCGAAAGGAAGGCGTCGCGAAACACCTCGCCGCCGGTCTGCGGCGCCAGCGGCGCGTTGACGATGTTGCCCGCGCCGGTTTCGCTCTTCGCGCCAGTGCCGGGATAGAGCGGCATCTGATGCGTCGAGCAATAGAGCACCGAGGGGTCGTCCCAGAAAATATCCTGCGTGCCGTTGCCGTGATGCACGTCCCAGTCGACGATCGCGACGCGCTCGGCGCCATGCTTCTTCTGCGCATGGCGCGCGGCGATCGCCGCCGTGTTGAAGAAACAGAAGCCCATTGCGGTGGTCTTTTCGGCATGGTGGCCGGGCGGCCGGGCGGCAACGAAGACATTGTCGGCACGGCCGGCAAACACGTCGTCGACGGCGGCGTTGGCGGCGCCGATCGCGGCGATCACCGCCTGCCAGCTCTTCGGGCTGGCGGTGGTGTCGGCATCGATACGGGCAATGCCCTCTTCGGGAATGGCGGCACGCACACGGGCGACGAAATCGGCTGGGTGCGCGTAGAGGATTGTGGCCTCGTCGCCCTCCGGCGCCTTGACACGATCGAGCGCGGCAAAGGCCTCGTCGTCAAGCACGCGTTCGATGGCGCGCAAGCGGTCCGGCCGCTCGGGGTGGCCGGGCGGCGTGATGTGCTCGAGGAAGATCGGATGCGTGTAGAGACGGGTTGTCATGCTCCCTATCTAGTGCCCCGGCGCCGCGATGGCCATGCATTGCGGCTCGATCGCTGGGGAAAATCGAGCCTGCGTCCATTGGCGTCGCCGCGGGGATTGGCGCGGGCGAGGCTTCGGCGTAAGGTCGCCGCCACTGCCTGGTGCCCGCCGGTCTGTTTGTTTAGCCGCATTCTGCGACGCCAAGTGATTCCACTTGGCTGCAAATGCTCTGGCGGGAGAATCGGGAACACGGTTGAATTCCGTGGCGTGCCCAACGCTGTGAGGGGGACCGCGCCGGTAAATGCCACTGTCGATGACGGGAAGGCACCGGACGCGGGTTGATCCCGAGCCAGAAGACCGGCCTGGCAGGCATCGTCATCCGCATGGTCAGGCGGATGGCATCAGAGCGACGTGCGTCCAGTTTGACGCACAAAGTACGCTCTGACGGTGTGAAACTATCGCAATCGCAAGGGGACAAGCGATGCCAGACCCAATGACCGCTCCTATGGGCGACGGATTTGACCAGATGGCGCGTGACGCGGTCTATCGCGCCATGTTCACGCGGCGCGACGTGCGCAGCCATTTCGTGCCTGACGCGCTCGACGACGAGGTGCTGGCGCGGCTTCTGCTTGCCGCCCATCACGCGCCGTCGGTCGGCTTCATGCAGCCGTGGAACTTCATCGTCATTCGCGACGCCGCGCGACGGGCAGAGGTGCGCGACCTTTTCCTGGCCGCCCGCGAGCAGGAATTGCCTGAAATCGAGGCCGAGAGACAGGCGCTCTACAGCAAGCTCAAACTGGAAGGCATCTGCGAAAGCGCGCTCAACATCTGCATCACCTGCGACCGCGAGCGCTCAAAAAACTCGCCGCTGGGCCGCTGGCACAATCCGGAGATGGATCTCTACAGCACGGTCTGCGCGGTGCAGAATTTCTGGCTGGCCGCGCGTGCCGAAGGGGTCGGCGTCGGTTGGGTCAGCATCATAGAGACGCAAGCGCTCAAAAGCCTGCTGTCCATTCCCGAGCACGTGACGCCGATCGCCTATCTCTGCGTCGGTCGGGTTTCCGAGTTCGCGCCCAAACCCGACCTTGAAACACACGGCTGGAGCCGGCGGCTGCCGCTGCCCGAACTGATCATGAGCGAGACTTTTTGCGGGCAAGGTGAAGCGCCGCTGAAATCGGCCGTGGCGCGCCTCAACGGCTCCGATGCCGCGCCGGCCACCACCTGCCCGGCCGATCAGCGCGTCGCGCCGGCCGTGCCCCAGCGCGAGCCGCCGAAAGAGGCAAGCGCCTTGTCCTTGAGTTCCCGGAACTTCGATGACGCTTCGGCCAGCCTGATGTCCCAGGCCGGATCAGGCACCTGGCCGGCGATGGTCTTGAAATAGACCTGCATCAGGCAAGCGATGGCGAAGGGCTCGATGAAGGCCGCCTTGAAGGCCCAGGCGAAGACAATGGCGAGCACGAAGGCCCAGCCGGCGAGCTGTCCGGGCATGATGAAGAGAATGGCGCCGGCCGGAGCCAGCATCAACAGGAAGATGACGAAGGACACGCCCCACATGATGACCGCCAGCCAGACGGCGTTCTTGACCATGGTCTTGCCGTTCTGGGCATAGAGCACGACGCCTTGGCGCGCCGTCTCGAAGGGCGAGGACGAATTGATGCGGATGTTGTAGCCGAGGATGATCTCGTCGACGTAGGTGAGCGACAGGCGGATCACCGTGTTGATGAAAGAGACAAGACCGCTCAGGCCCGGAATGGGCAGGAAGGCGGCGATGCCGCCGAGCAGGCCGGTGATGGCGCGGATGGCGCCCTTGACCAACTGGTCGACGACAAAAAGGATGTTGGCCTCGGCGAAACGCTCGGTCACGACCTTCCTGGCATAGGCGATCTGGTTCTGGCCGTCGGGGACATCCCGGCCGTCGATCAGATGGACCATCACGGCGATATGGCCGGCCTTGACGACGTAGAGGATGTATTCGCGGATCCAGTAGACGGCGATCGAAACCACGCCGAAACCGACCACGCCGCCCCACAGGGCGAAGGACATCGGCCCGTCGGGGTCCGTGGAGATATGGCCGACACCATAGCCGACCGACGCACCGGTGCCGGTCGCCACGATATAGGCAAGCGTGATGCCGAAATAGACGATCATACGAAAGACAATGAAAGGCCAGGTCCGCATCATGATGGACACCGACCTGCCGATATCGAAATCCCACATGCCCGAATCTCCCCTCAGAGATGGCTCGGAAGGATGCGCTCGCCCCCAGGATTGTCAATCGCAGCCCAACGCGGATTTGGTTCTGTTACGCAGCTGGTTTTCTGAGCAGGCCTTCGAGCAATTGCTTGAACGCCGCAACCACGATCTTCGATGTCGCTTCGGGGTCGTTCGAATTGGCGATCCGCTGCGCCGCCTGACTGCTCGCCCCGTTGATCAGCCGCGCGGCGGTCTCCGGGTCGACGCTCGGGACGACCACCCCTTCTCCCTGCAGCGCGGTCAGATGATCGGTCATTGAACCGACGCAGGCATTGGCATTCGGCCATTGCGCGGGATCGCCCAGTACGGCTGGACCGTCGCGGAACATGATGCGCTGGATTTCCGGCTCGAGCGCCATTTCGATATAGGTCGTGCATTCGTCGACGAAATGCTGCCAGCGGGTCGGCGCTCTCGACGCGACCTCATTCACCCGGGCCGCCATCTCGCCGTCGATTTCGGCGATAACCGCCTCCAGCAGCCCCTTCTTGTCGCCGAAGTGATGATAGAGGGCGCCGCGCGTCAGCCCGGCCGATGCCGTGAAATCATCCATCGACGCTTCGGCATATCCGATCGTACCGAAGGCCCGACGGGCGGCGGCAATCAGCTTGGCACGCGTCTCGGCGATCATTTCCTTGCGGGGTCTGTGCATTTCCGTCTGGTCCTATTCACATACGTTGCGTATGCCAATTGACATACGTCGCGTATGCCCTATCTAACCCTCATACGCTTCGTATGTAATTGTCGAACCGGACTTTGTCGAGGAACCATCATGCAAAACCCCTATTCGGAAATTTTCCGCGCCCCTGGAGCCAAGGGCTTTGCAGCCGCCGGCTTCATGGCGCGCCTGCCGATCGCCATGGCGCCGATCGGTATCGTGGCAATGCTGTCGCAGACGCGCGGCGAATATTGGCTGGCGGGCGCCGTCTCGGCGACATTCGCGTTGGCCAACGCATTCCTGGCGCCGCAAATATCAAGACTGGTCGACCGCCTTGGCCAGACGCGGATCGTCGTGCCCACGACAATCATCTCCGTGCTCGCCTTCATCACGCTGGTTGCGGCCGCCAATCAGGACTGGCCGGTCTGGACGCTGTTCGTGTCGGCGCTGTTGGCGGCGGCGATGCCCAGCATGCCCGCCATGGTGCGCGCGCGCTGGACCGAGCTTTTCCGGGGACGACCTGAGATGAACACCGCCTTCGCCTTCGAATCGGCGGCGGATGAACTGGTCTATATCGCCGGCGCATCGCTGTCGGTCGGCCTCAGCGCCGCCCTTTTCCCGGAAGCGGGCATGCTGGCGAGCACATTGTTCCTCGCCCTGGGTTCGACCGCGTTCATCCTGCAGCGCTCGACCGAGCCGCAAGTGCGCCCGGTGGACCATGGCTCGAGCGGCTCGGCGATCCGCCTGCGGCCGGTGCAGATCATCACCTTTGCCCTGATCTTCATCGGCGCGACCTTCGCGACGACGGAAGTGAGCACGGTGGCGATCACCAAGGAGCTCGGCCAGCCCGGCGCCGCCAGCCTCGTCATCGGCGTCTACGCGCTGGGGTCGTTCGTGCTCGGCATCATTGTCGGCGCGCTCAACCTGAGGGCACCGCTGCAGCGCCAACTCGCCATCGCGGTCGCCCTGGTCGCGCTCGGCACCTTGCTGCCGCTCACCGCCGGCAGCGTGCCGCTCCTGGCGCTGACCGTCTTCCTCAGCGGCGTGGCGATCTCGCCGACCTTCATCACGGCCTTCGGCCTGATCGAACGGCATGTGCCGGAAGCGATGCTGACCGAAGGCATCACCTGGGTGACCACCGGCATCGGCATCGGCATGGCGCTGGGTTCCTTCGCCGCCGGCGCCGTGGTGGATGCGTTTGGCGCCCAGAACGGGTTCTGGGTCTCGGTAGCATCAGGCACGATTGCGCTCGCCACCGTGCTGCTCGGCCAGCGCATCCTGGCCACCCAAAAATGCGATCTGGATGGGTGTGAAACGGCCGCCGCTCCGGCCGAGTGACGGCAGAATAGGTCGGGCGCGAGGCGACGAAACAAGATGGATTTCGAGAGCCGGAGCCCAGCGGACGTTCCGGCCCTCAAGCACCCGGTACGCAGAAGGCCAGGCCGGCCTCAGCCGAACATCAAGATATCCCTAGAGGATTTCGGTTTTGGCGATGTGGATGCCAAAGCCTTCGAGGCCGACATAATGACGCTCGCGCGAGGCGATCAGGTTGATCGAGGAAATGCCGAGATCCTTCAGGATCTGCGCGCCGAGGCCGATTTCGCGCCATTCATTCTCGCGACGGCGGGCCTCTTCGTGATCCTCGCGGTCGCCGCTCAGCGGACGCTTGCGCTCCTGATGCGCAACGCCGACGGAGCCCTCTCTGAGATAGACGATGACGCCGCGCTTGCGCTCGCCCATCGCCTTCATGATGCCGTCCAGGCGATGGCTGGTGCCGAAGACGTCGGTCACCACATCCTCGGAATGCAGCCGCACCGGCACGTCCTCGCCATCGCGTATGTCGCCGAAGACGACAGCGACGTGATGCATCGTGTCCCAGGGCAGCGTGTAGGTGAATACCTGCGCCTTGCCGCCAAGCGTGTCGATATCGGAGCAGGCGACACGCTCGACCAGCGTTTCCTTGCGCTGGCGGTAGGCGATGAGGTCGGCGACCGAGACCTGCTTCAGGCCATGCTCTTCGGCGAAAGCCTGGACCTGCGGGCCGCGCTTGACGGTGCCGTCATCGTTGACGAGTTCTGAAATGACGCCGATCGGCGGCAAGCCGGCGAGCTTGCAGAGATCGACCGCCGCTTCGGTATGGCCCGAACGCATCAGGACGCCGCCTTCGCGCGCGATCAGCGGGAAGATGTGGCCGGGGCGGACGAAATCGGAGGCGCCGACATTGCCGTTGGCGAGGTTGCGCACCGTGAGCGTGCGGTCGTCGGCCGAGATGCCTGTCGTCGTGCCATGCTTGAAATCGACGCTGACGGTGAAGGCGGTGGTGTGGGCGGAATCATTGTCGGCGACCATCGGCTGCAGGTTGAGCCGCTTGGCTTCCTCGCGCGGCATCGGCGTGCAGACGATGCCGGAGGTGTTGCGCACGATGAAGGCCATCTTTTCCGGCGTGCAGTGAACGGCGGCGACGATCAGATCGCCTTCGTTCTCGCGCCCGTCATCATCCATGACGACGACGATCTCGCCGCGTTCGAAAGCGCGGATGGCTTCGACAATCTTCTTCTGATCGTAAGGCATGGGATGCTCGCTTCGCTCGCAGGGATTAGGGGGTAGGCAGTAGGAAGAAAAAGGTTCTTTCGGGCGGCCTACTGCCTATTCCCTACTGCCTATTCCCTTCCCCGTCTGTCCTCTATGCCGCAGATAGTGATCGGCAATCGCGCAGGCAACCATCGCCTCTCCGATCGGCACGGCGCGGATGCCGACGCAGGGGTCGTGGCGGCCTTTGGTCATTACCTCGACGTCTTTGCCGTCCTTGTCGATGGATTTTCGCGGCGTCAGGATCGACGAGGTCGGCTTGACGGCGAAGCGGGCGACGATCGCCTGGCCGGTCGAGATGCCGCCAAGGATGCCGCCGGCATTGTTGGACAGGAACACCGGCTTGCCGTCATTGCCGATGCGCATCTCGTCGGCATTCTGTTCGCCGGTGATGCGCGCCGCCTCGAAGCCATTGCCGATCTCGACGCCCTTGACGGCATTGATCGACATCAGGCCCGACGCGATGTCCTGGTCGAGCTTGGCGTAGATCGGCGCGCCAAGCCCCGGCGGAACGCCGTCGGCGACGATCTCGATCACCGCGCCGACCGAGGATCCGGCCTTGCGGATACCGTCAAGATACTGCGTGAAGACGGGAACCGAAGCGGGATCGGGCGTGAAGAACGGATTTTCCGCGTCGCCGATGAAATTCCAGTTCCAGTTGGCGCGGTCGATCGATTTTTCGCCCATCGAGACCAGGGCGCCGCGCACCACCATGCCGGGCACCACCTTACGGGCGAGCGCGCCTGCGGCGACCCTGGCCGCGGTCTCGCGGGCCGAGGAGCGGCCGCCGCCGCGATAGTCGCGTATGCCGTATTTCACGTCATAGGTGTAGTCGGCATGGCCCGGCCGGTACTGGCGGGCGATCTCGCCATAGTCCTTCGATCGCTGGTCGACATTCTCGATCAGCATGGAGACCGGCGTGCCGGTGGTGATCATCGTCTCGCCGTCCTCGTCTAGGACGAAACCCGAGAGCACCTTCACCTCGTCGGGTTCGCGGCGCTGGGTGACGAAGCGCGACTGGCCTGGCCGGCGCTTGTCGAGTTCGGCCTGGATTTCATCGCGCGTGAAGCGGATGCCGGGCGGGCAACCGTCGACCACGCAGCCAAGTGCCGCCCCATGGCTTTCGCCCCAGGTGGTGACGCGGAAAAGATGGCCGAACGTGTTGTGAGACATGGAAAAGTGCCCTGCCCGGCAGCGAAGCCGGTTGAAGCCTGCCTTCTATTGGCGTTTTTTGCGGTGGTCAAACTCTCATCCCTGCCGTTTAAGTTTTGACACATTCGGCTGGTTTCTGCTTTCTTCCATCCGCCGTTGAGGATCCGCCGCCACAGTGCCGGCGCAATGACCAAAGAGGACGATGATGCGTACCCTGATTGGCGCTGTTGCCGCCGCCCTGCTCTATTCCACCGCCGCCTTCGCCGGACAGACCGAAGGCCTGATCAAGAAGATCGACAAGGACGCGCTGACCCTTACGCTGGACGACGGCAAATCCTACAAGCTGAACGCCGAAACCGATCTCGACTCGCTGAAGCCGGGCATGGACATCGTCATCGCTTACGACGTGACCAATGGCGAGAATGTCGTGACCGATATGCAGCTGCCGGACAGCGACACGAACTAGGTTTTTTCTCCCCGAGTGCTTCACCGTTTCATGGAAACAGCGAAACGCGCTAACTCCTTGTTTTGACGCAATTCCCAAGGGAAAGCGCTACGCGCTTTTCCTGAATTTCTCTAAAGCCACTCAAGGCTTCGGCCTTCGAGTTTGAGCACGCGATCCTGCGGAATATCCAGGTTCGCGGCCTCGTCCTCAGCCATGTCGAGCACGAAACGGAACAGGGTGCGCATGACGCCGCCATGCGTCACGCAGACCGTCTTGCGGTCGATCTCGTCGAAGCAGGGTTTCACCCGTTCGAGCAGCATCTGGTAGCTTTCCGCCCCCTCGCCGGGCGGCTGAAAATTCCATTTGTCCAGTGCGCGGGACCGGCTTGCTCCAGGAGACTGCGTCTCGAGCTCGGCGAAGGTAAAGCTCTGCCAGTCGCCGAAGTTGACCTCGATCAGCCTGATATCGGTTCGATAGGCGAGCGGATCGAGCTTCATCGCGGCGCGGATGCGTTCCATCGTTTCGCGCGTCCGCCGCATCGGGCTGGCGACGAAGTCGAATTCCTCGGGGTTGCCGACAAGTTCGGCCAGCCGATGTCCGTTTCCGGACGCCTGCTCGCGCCCAAGGGCGTTGAGATCGGTGTCGGCCTGCCCCTGAAGCCGGAATTCGGCGTTCCACGCGGTCTGGCCGTGGCGCACGATATAAACCAGCGGGTACATCAGGTCTTCCGGAGGTCGGGCCAGGGCCTGGGCGGAGGAAGCGGGGGAGTTATTCCTTGACCGTCGAAATGTCAGGCGCGTCGACCGCCTTCATGCCGACCACGTGATAACCGGAATCGACATGGTGCACTTCGCCGGTGACGCCACGCGACAGGTCGGACAGGAAATAGACGCCGGAATCGCCGACCTCCTCCTGCGTGACCGTCTGCTTCAGCGGCGAATTGTATTCGTTCCACTTCAGTATGTAGCGGAAATCGCCGATGCCCGAGGCGGCCAGCGTCTTGATCGGACCGGCCGAGATGGCGTTGACGCGGATCTTCTTGCCGCCGAGATCGACGGCCAGATAACGCACGCTGGCTTCGAGCGCGGCCTTGGCGACGCCCATGACGTTGTAGTGCGGCATCACCTTCTCGGCGCCGTAGTAGGTCAGCGTGAGCAGTGAACCGCCCTCGGTCATCAGCGCCTCGGCGCGCTTGGCGATGGTGGTGAAGGAAAACACCGAAATGTCCATCGTGCGCAGGAAATTGTCGCGCGTCGTCTCGACATAGCGGCCGGTCAGCTCGTCCTTGTCGGAGAAGGCGATGGCATGGACGAGGAAGTCGAGCTTGCCCCAATGCTTGGCCACATTGGCGAAAACCTCGTCGAGGCTCGCCGGATCCGTGACGTCGCAATGGCCGGCGACAAAGGCGCCCAGTTCCGCCGCCAACGGCTCGACGCGCTTCTTGAACGCCTCGCCCTGATAGGTCAGCGCGATCTCGGCGCCATGGTCGACGCATGCCTTGGCAATGCCGTAGGCAATCGACCTGTTGTTCGCGACGCCAAGAATAAGGCCGCGCTTGCCGGCCATCAGGCCCTGTCCACCCGCCATGTGAGCGCTCTCCGCAAGGTTTGTGCTTTGTGGAGTGCCTATCGCACAGGCACACAGCCCCTTCAAGCGCTCAAACCGGACAGTTCGGGGGACAAGAGCGCTGGATCAGCCTTTTTGGCCACGCAGCAACGCCTCGAGAGCGCTGTCGCCGCCCTCCGGCAGCATGATGCGGACATGGGCGTAGAGATCGCCATGGCCGCCAGCCTTTTCAGGCAGGCCCCTGCCCTTGAGCCGCAGGACCTTGTCCGAGCTCGACCAGGCGGGAACGTTGACAGCCAGCCTGCCGGTCGGCGTCTCGACCGCCACCTTGGCGCCCAGCACCGCATCCGCCAGCGACACCGGCAGATCGGCATGCAGGTCGCGGCCTTCGATGCGGTAGCGCGGATGCCGGCGGATATGGATCTTGACCAGCGCGTCGCCAGGCTGGCCCGGCCCCTGCTCACCCTGCCCCTTCAGCCGGATGGTCTGGCCATCCTCGACAAATGCCGGCAGCTTGACCGCGACCTTGCGGCCATCCGGGAACATTGCCGTCACCTTTTCGGCGGTCGCGGCTTCCTCGATGGTGACGTCGAGCGTGACGTTCAGATCGGCCGCCGTCGCGGGCTGGCGGCGGTCGCCCATGCCGGCACCGCGCGCGCCGGAAAAGGCGTCGCCGAAAATCTGGCTGAAAATATCGCTGTTGCCGTCGAACGGATCGCCGCCCGGGCGCCCCGAACGGAATTCGAATCGCGAGCCGCCGGCGCCTTGCTGGCGGCGAAACCCGGCGAAGGGGTCGCCGCCACCGGCGGCACCCTCAAAACCCTGGAAGCGCGGCTTGCCGTCGGCGTCAATCTCGCCGCGATCGAAAGCGGCACGGTTCTTCTCGTCGCCGACGATCTCATAGGCCTGGTTGGCCGCGGCAAAACGGTCCTTCGCCTTGGGATCATTCGGATTCTGGTCCGGATGATGTTTCTTGGCGAGTTTCCGGTACGCCGATTTTATGTCCTTGGCCGATGCGTTCTTTGCAACGCCCAGGACCTCATACGGGTCGCGCATGCTTCCTGCCCTGGAAATGAGTTGAGTCCATACTTGCCCCCTATATGCGCTCGCATAGGAAGAAATTCCAGTAGCGGATGGCCATATTGAAAGCGGAAAATTGGAGCCCGGCTTAGAGTGCCTTGAAGCCTTGCATGCGCCAGCCGCCGGCACTTGCAAGGCAGAGTTCGCCTTCGAACATGGCAACGCCGTCAAAGCTTTCGCGCGAGGCCTTGAAACGGCGGCAGGTCTGGCCCCTGTCCTTCAATTCCGCCAGTTCGGTGATGGAGCCGCGTGAACCGGTGCCGGCATTGGCCCACGGCACGGCCTGGCCGCCAAGCTGCTCGATGTCGGCGGAGGACACCGCGTTGCCGATCGTCGTCTGGTCGGAGTCGCGATCCGAATCGGCCGGCACTGATGAAGACGATGTGCTGCTGGTCAGGATCGAGCGGTCGACTTCGGCCTTTTCCAGGCTGAAGCCACCCGCGCCGCAGGCGGCAAGCGGCAAGGCCGCCGCCACGATCGCTGCTTTCGCGCTGGCCGAAGCGATAACGCCCCATTGCCTGCTGTCAAAAGCTTGCGCGATACGCGACAATCGGCAACCTCCCTGATTTCGTGACAATTTGAGAAAAACTATGAGTGACACAGAGTTAACAACCGGTGACTTTACCGAAGCGGCCGAGCCGTTTCGCCTCTTTGCCGCATGGCTGGACGACGCCACCAAGAGCGAAATCAACGATGCCAACGGCGTGGCGCTGGCGACCGTCGACGCCGAAGGCATGCCGGATGTGCGGATGGTGCTGCTGAAAGGGTTCGATGAAGGCGGCTTTGTCTTCTACACGAATTTCGAGAGCGCGAAGGGCCAGGAGATTCTTGGCAGCATGAAGGCGGCGATGTGTTTCCACTGGAAATCGCTGCGCCGCCAGGTGCGCATTCGCGGCCCGGTGGAGATCGTCAGCGACGCCGAAGCCGACGCCTATTACGCGACACGGCCGCGCGGCAGCCGCATCGGCGCCTGGGCGTCGAAGCAGTCACGGCCGCTGGAAAGCCGATTCGCACTGGAGAAGGCTGTCGCCGAATACACGGCGCGCTACGCCATCGGCGAGATTCCGCGCCCGAAGCACTGGTCGGGGTTCCGCATCGTGCCGAAGACGATCGAGTTCTGGCACGACCGTCCGTTCCGGCTGCATGACCGGGTGGTCTTTTCCCGCAACGCCAAGGGCGATTGGGACAAGACGCGGCTTTATCCCTGAAAGGGCAAGGCCTCAGCTCTTCTTCCTGGTCATGAACGCGGTGAGCGCGGCGCGCGCCTCATCCGACTTCAGCCGCTCGCGAAAATGTTCGCTCTCCTCGCCGATGCGGGCGACGAGGTCGTCGCGCGAGCCGCGCATGAGGTCGCGCGCGATCTTCAGCGCCTGCGGCGGCTTGGTGGCGATCTGGCCGGCGGCCGCTAGGACCGAGGCTTCCAGCGCACCCTCCTCGACCACATCGTAGATCAGGCCGGCGGCCTTGGCGCGCTCGGCGGAAAGTCCTTCGCCAAGGCCGAGCAGCGCAAAAGCGCCCTGCTGGCCCAGGATGCGCGGCGCCAGCAGACTGGAGCCGGCCTCGGGCACAAGGCCAAGGTCGACGAAAGGCGTCCTGAACACGGTGCGCGGCGTGGCGAAGGTCAGGTCGCAATGCAGGTTGATCGTCGTGCCGATGCCGACCGCGATGCCGTCGACGCCGGAGACGATGGGTTTTTCGACCCTGGCCAGCGCCATCAGGAAATCCCACACTTCCGTGCCGCCGTCGCCGCCGGTGGCGACAACCATGAAATCGGCAAGGTCGTTGCCGGAAGAGAAAGCGCCGGGCACGCCGAGGAAGACATGGACGCGGATCGCCGGATCGGCGTCGCCTTCGGCAAGGGCCGCCGACATCTTCGCATACATGGCACGCGTCAGCGCGTTCTTCTTGTCCGGACGGTTCATGCGGATGATCTGGATGGCGCCCTGGCGCTCGACGAGGATATGGTCTGTCACGGTCTTCTTCCCTGGTGAGCGCTGTGAGAATTCAAGCTGATATCAGCGTCTTGCCGGCGGCAGCGAGGCTCTCCGCACCGTCGATGATGCGTTCCCTCAAGGCGCGTGCCTCACCCAGCAAGTTTTCGGCGAAGAAGCGGCAAAGGGCGATGCGGCCCTGATCGGCAAGCGCGCCCCGCGCCAGACAGGCGCCGCCGGCGGCCAGCGAGATCAGCCTGAGATATGGCGTCGCTCCTGCCAACGCCTCTTCCATCCGGCCGTCGGCCGACAGGTTCTGCAGGAAGCGCGTCGCTTGCGTCAGGTCGCCAAGGGCTGCGTCGAGGGCATCGGCGGTGCGTCCGAAACCCTGCAGGTTTGAGGTCCGCACGGCGTTGGCGACCGCGGCCAGTTCGCCGATAAAGCCATGCACATGCTCACCGCCGCCGAGCGGCAGCTTGCGGGTGACCAGATCGATCGCCTGGATGCCGTTGGTGCCCTCGTAGATCGGCGCGATGCGCGCGTCGCGGTAGAAGGCCGCAGCGCCCGTCTCCTCGATGAAGCCCATGCCGCCATGCACCTGCACGCCGAGCGAAGCCACTTCGACGCCGACATCGGTCGAAAACGCCTTGGCGAGCGGCGTCAAAAGATTGGCGCGGTCGCGCCAATGCGCTGCCTGACCACCGTCCGACACGCGCGCCATATCGATGGCGTGGGCACAGGAATAGCTGATCGCCCGCGCGATCTGCGTCAGCGCCTTCATGGTCAGGAGATTGCGCTGCACGTCGGGGTGATGGACGATCGGAGCCATGCCGGCGCCGGTATAATCCGCCGCCTTGCCCTGGCGGCGCTCATTGGCATAGGCGATCGCCTTCTGGGTGGCGGCTTCCGCGACCGCGACGCCCTGCATGCCGACGGCCAGGCGGGCATTGTTCATCATGGTGAACATGCAGGCGAGGCCCTTGTTCTCCTCGCCGATCAGCCAGCCGACGGCGCCGGGCCTGGCGCCCTGGAACCCGTCGCCATAGATCATGGTGCAGGTCGGCGAGGCATGGATGCCGAGCTTGTGCTCGAGGCCGGAACAGAAGACATCGTTGCGCGCACCGAGCGAGCCATCCTCGTCGACGAAAAATTTCGGCACAAGGAACAGCGAGATGCCGCGCGTGCCGGCAGGCGCATCCGGCAGCCGCGCCAGCACCAGATGGATGATGTTGTCGGTGAAATCGTGCTCGCCGTAAGTGATGAAGATCTTCTGGCCGAAGATACGGTAGGTGCCGTCGCCGGCCGGCTCGGCGCGGGCGCGCAAGGCAGCAAGATCGGAACCGGCCTGCGGCTCGGTCAGGTTCATCGTGCCCATCCATTCGCCGGAGACGAGCTTGGCGAGATATTTCGCCTTGAGGTCTTCCGAGGCGTACTTGTCGAGTGCTTCGACCGCGCCCATGGTCAGCGTCGGGCCGATGCCGAAGGCCATGGCGGCCGAGTTCCACATTTCGAGCGCGGCGACGCCCAGCATGGTCGGCAGAGCCTGGCCGCCATATTCTTCGGGCCCCGACAGCGCGTTCCAACCGCCATCGATCCAGCGCCGATAAAGCTCCTTCCAGCCGGGCGGCGTCGTGACGGCGGCGTCCTTCAGCACGGCACCGTGTTCGTCGCCGATTTTATAAAGCGGTGCCACCTCCTCGGTGGCAAAACGGCCGGCTTCGCCAAGGACGGCATCGACCAGGTCCTCGCCGAGATCGCCGAACGTGCCAGCATCGAGGGCTGACTTCATGCCCGCCACATGTTTGAGCGTGAACGCGATATCCTCGACCGGTGCCCGATACATGCCGCTTTCCTCCTCACCTTCCGCCTGCCGCCCCTATGGGCTGACGAACCCGCAAAACCATCCGCCTTTAGGCGGCCTCCCCGCTTCTTTTTACGTAAACGTCAAACTTTGTCACGTGGATTTTGCAATCGCGCCGGCCTGTATTAGATTCGATAGACGCCGCATCAAGTCGACCGGCGACAGTCAAGAACCAGCCGACCGGAACCAGCCCATGCTCGCCAGACCCGACGCCGATCGCTGCATCGAATGCGGTTTGCCCTACCGCGCGACGGGGTTCTGGCATCATGGCGGCCAGTTGGAACACGGTGCGGCCTACTGGTCGGATCGCGGCATATTGTGCTCGCCGCAATGTTCGCTCGCCCACCACCGCAAGCGCGCTGCCGAAGGCACGCTGCAGCAGGACCCCGCGCCCGATCCGTTTGAATTTCGGCCGTTCAGCCGGCGCTAGCCAGATAATCGACACTCGAGCAACTTCCGTTGCTGGCGACAGAAAATGACCGTTCTGTCGTCTGACGTTCAGAAGGCGATCTTTAGGCCCAGCTTGCCACTGACGGTTGAACTGTCCTGGGACCCCTTGCCCCGAATCTCACTGCTGAGGGTGGTCGATTGGGACATTTTCAGATTGAAGCCTGCCGACACCGCCGCCGAGAAGTCGGCATCTTCGAAGCTACTCTCGATACCGGATACGCTCGCGGTGTTTGAATAGCCGAAGCGCTGTTGCAGTTCAGCCCGTGCATAAGGACTTATCACCATGCCGTTTTCGAGTTGATAATCGGCATAAACTCCAGGCTCGAACTTGATTGCGCCAAATGACAAGCGGCTTTTTCCGTACGAAACGCCAGAGCTGTCCGTGTATTCGTCGCCGGTGAAACTGACACCGAGCAATCCTCCACGCAGATCAAAGCGCACCCGATCGCTCAAATTGAAGATGTGGCCGATCGACCCCGTCACGGCATAGCCCTTCGTGTCATACGTGCCCGAGCCGAGGCCGCTGCTTTCGACATTGGTGTTGCCGAGGAACGCCGATGCCGCCACAAGCACATAGCTGGTGCCGCGACGATAAAGCCCATAACCGCCGAACATGCCGCTTCTGTTGGTGGCTTCACCATTAGGAGGGAAAAAGCCGAGCGCACTGGCGTCTACTTTGGCCGATGCGTAGCCGCCGAACAAACCCAGGTTTAGCCCGTACTCATTGTCGAAACCGAAATGCTTTGCGGCGTTGAAGTCCACGCTGACCGCGGAGGAGAATTCATCAACGTCAAAGTCCGGTCCGGTGATCACCGTCGGACCCTGTGAAATCGTGAAGCCGTCGTGCTCCGTGTGAGCCAACTGGCCCGAAGCGAAGACCCCGAACGGCGTCGACAGAGCTTGCGGAGGGCCGCTCACAAGGCCGACATCTGACGCGATTGCATCATCGACAACACCCAGAAGCGCATCCAGGGAAGTGTCGACAATCGCGCCATTGGCGATGCCGTTAAGATAACATTGCCCTGACAGAGTAGTTCCCTCACCGACGAAGATGCAGGCAACCGCCTTCGAAGGTACAAGAATAAACATGGCAACGATCGAGAGCGCAATCGCGTTTACCGATTCATAATACCACTTCTTTTCTGCCATTGGTCTTTTCCCCTCTTTATTACAATAAATACAATAATAATCAGGGATGCAATTCGCCGGCGATATTCAAGATATCCGCCCGACTTCAGCGTGCGCGCTCGACATACTGCGACTGCATTATAACAGGTTATGCCCCGGGAATATACGGCCTTGAGCGTCGGAACCGGCTCTGCATGACGGCGCGGCTGCGGTACTTGACAAGCGAGCCTTTTGAAGCGCGTTCAAGACGATGGTTCGCGCCGGCCACTCGGCGATCGAACGCGGGTCGCGAGACCCTCGCCCTTTCTTTGAGGCGGTTGGTGGTGTAAAATTCAGTGGTCTTCGGAGATGCGGGGTTCGTGCGTCCGAGGGGTGGCGCATCGGTCGGACGGAAACCTCGACGGCGCGAACATTGTCGCAGCTGAGAAGAGCGCGTGACATGACCTATAGTTTCTTCCGGCGCTTCGCTGCGGTTCTTCTGGTCGCGTTTTTCGGCTCGATCAGCGCCCAAGCCGCAGTCGAGGGAGTGCTTGCGTCAAAGCCAAGCAAACGGCTTGCCATCGTCATTGGCAATTCGCATTACCAAAGCGCCCGCCTTCAATATTTGACCAATGCGGTAAACGACGCCACGCAACTGTCCGAGAGTCTGAAGAGGCTGAATTTCGACGTGCTGACGGGGCTCGACCTTTCGTCGAACGGGTTCGCCAAGCTCTTTGACAGCGCTGACCGCAAAGTCGCGGCCGCCAGCGCCGTGGTGATATTCTACGCCGGTCACGGCGTTCAGGTGCAAGGAGAGAACTATCTCCTACCCGTCGATACACCGGATCCCGAAACCCTGGAAAAACTGACCGCCGGCGCAGTCAAGATAAACGACGTCATCGCAAGATTTTCCAACCGGGAAAGGCAGACGTTCATTTTCCTTGACGCTTGCCGGAACAACCCGGTGAGCAAAGGCGCCAGCGTCATGGATGGCCTTGCCCAAGTCGAAGTGGGCGAAAACACGTTTGTTGCCTTCGCTACCCAGCCGGGCAACATCACGGCCGATGGCTCGGGTGACAACAGTCCCTTCACCACGGCCCTGTTGAGGAACGTCGAGATTCCCGGGCTCAGCATCTCCGACATGATGATCCGCGTTCGCAACGAGACCGAGGCACTGACCGCAGGTCGTCAGGTTCCATGGGACCAGTCGAACCTTCGTGAGCAGTTTTATTTCACTGAGCAGCAAGTGCTCGACCCGGCTCAGTTGAGCGCCAGCCTGTCTCGCATTCTGTCGGACCCTGCCGCCAAGAAGAAACTGCAGGTCGAGCTTGCGTCCAACGACCTACAGACCGCCGTGCTCATCGTAGGACAAACATTGCGATCGGCCGAGATTTCAGCGCCACCTGGCGCTTCACCGGGACCGGCAGGTACGCAGCTTGCCAGCCTTGAAGGGGCCCGGCAAAGCGTGGTTTCCGGTCTTGAGACATTGATCGTCGGCGAGTCGGCAGCTGAGCCGGGTCCTGCGAAGGCGACCGATCTCGCACGCAGCATTCAGACGGAATTGCGCCGCTTGGGCTGCTATCGCATGACGGTCGATGGAGATTGGGGCAAGCGCTCGGTCCAAGCTCTCAACGACTACTACAAGAATACCAAGCGGAGCTTGTCGGCGACCGAGCCAACGGTTGAACTTCTGAGCGATCTCTTCTTGCACTCCGGCCGTGTCTGCAAGGATCCGGTCATCGTGAAGGTCAATCCGGCAAAGGTCGTGTCGGATGCCGCTTCGCCGCGCAAAAAGGGAGCGGCAGTCCGAAAACCTTCAACGTCCCAGCGTTCGCCGTCGTCGCGTCCCGCTGCCGCCCCTCCAGACATCAGTGGCGGAATTGGGATTGGCGGTGTGTTCTAACCTGGCACTGGGTGTCCCAGCGTCGAGAAGCATTCCTTAACCATAGCGGTTCACCATCGGTGTTTGATCAACGGGGACCCCCTGTTTGAAAACGCCGGCGCATCTTCTTCGCCGCTCAGCGATCGCTCTCGCGGCGATGATGGCGCTGATATCGGCGGCAAAGGCTTCGGATTTCTCCGAGCCGTGGAAGAGTGCCGATCGCGCTTTGGTGATCGACGCCTACGAATACAATTCCATCGACTGGGCGCAGTTGGCCACCGACAAGCGCATAGCCGCCTTCATCAACAAGGCCTCCGACGGCATGCCGCCGCCCTATTTCTGTTTCGGCAGCGACACCGACGTGAAGCTCTGCAAGGCGCTGTGGAAGCGCCATGCGGTGACGCGCGAACTGTTCCAGACGCGTCGCGTCGTGGCCAAGGCGCTTGGGCTGAAATGGGGCGCCTATCATCTTGCCCGCCCCGGCAATCCGGTCGAGCAGGCCAATAATTTCCTCGATTTCGCCGACCCCGCGCCGGACGATCTCATGGCGCTCGACATCGAGGGCATCGATCCGTCGCAATGGATGTCGCTCGACGACGCCGAGGAGTTCGTGCGCCAGGTGCACCGGCGCATCGGCCGCTTCCCGGTGCTCTACACCAACGGCAAGACCGCGCAGTATATCGCCGACAATCGCTACAAATACCGGCTCCTGTCGCGGCTGCCGCTTTGGTACGCACGCTACAAGCCCGACATCGACGTGCATTTCCCGATGGGCAACTGGCAGGGCTACGCGCTCTGGCAATTCTCGGCGCAGGCCAATTGCGGCCGCTTCCGTTGCCCCTACAGGGTTGCCGGCACGCCTAACAATATCGACGTCAACGTCGTGCCGGCGGACGCCGCCACACTGCGCCAGCAATGGCCCTTTGGCGGGCTGATCGACGTGCCATCCGACTACCTTGCCAGCGTGCCGGTGCCGCTGTCGCGCGAGGCAGCGCTCGCCGGCAAGACCACCCTCATCTATGCCGATGTCGCAACGCCGCCGACCTTCGAGGAAATGGTCGCGGTGCTCGGTTCGCGCTGGTCGAAATTCCGCGACGGCTTCCGCATGCCTGTGGTGAAGACGGTGCCGCGCAGGCCGGGCTTCGGCATCGTGCAATATGTCGCCTGGAAGCGGACCGGGCAGCGTTCGCCCGAGCAGCTCGATGCCGCCTTTGCCGTGGCCGACCCGGTCAGCACCGCCTCGACCGAAATCGATCGCGGCCAGCCGTAAGCCGACGCTCCGAAATCTCAGCTCGCCTTCTCGCGCGCCACGGCCTGCCAGCCGATGTCGCGGCGGCAGAAGCCGTCCGGCCAATCGATCCGGTCGAGCGCGGCATAGGCCCGCGCCTGCGCCTCGCCGACCGTGGCGCCGGTCGCGGTGACATTGAGGACGCGGCCGCCATTGGCGACCAGCGCGCCGCCATTGATGGCGGTGCCCGCGTGGAAGATCTGGACACCTTCGCCAGCCGCGTCCTCGACTCCGCGAATGACCGAGCCTTTTTCCGGTGTGCCGGGATAGCCCCGCGCCGCCATCACCACGGTGAGTGCCGCCTCATCGCGCCAGCGTATGGACGTGTGTGCCAGCTGACCGTCGACGGCGGCATTGAGCAGTACCAGCAGGTCGTCCTTCAGCCGCATCATCAGCACCTGGCATTCGGGATCGCCGAAACGGGTGTTGTATTCGATCAGCTTCGGGCCCTTGTCTGATATCATCAGCCCGGCGAAGAGAATGCCGGCGAAGGGCGCGCCAAGCTCGGCCATGCCGCGCATGGTCGGCTCGATGATTTCGCGCATGGTGCGCTCGACCGTTTCCGGTGTCATCACCGGGGCCGGCGAATAGGCGCCCATGCCGCCGGTGTTGGGGCCGGTGTCGCCGTCGCCGACACGCTTATGGTCCTGGGCCGTGCCGAAAGGCAGCGCGGTCGTCCCGTCGCAAAGGCAGAAAAAACTCGCCTCCTCGCCGGTCATGAATTCCTCGATCACCACCTCCGCCCCAGCCGCGCCGAAGGAACCCTCGAAACAGGCATCGAGGGCCGCCCGCGCCTCCTCCAGCGTCATGGCGACAGTGACACCCTTCCCGGCGGCGAGCCCATCGGCCTTGATGACGATCGGCGCGCCCGTCTTTTCGACATAGGCTTTGGCGGAGGCCACATCGCCGAAACGGCCATAGGCGGCTGTCGGAATGTTGTATCGGGCGCAGAGATCCTTGGTGAAACCCTTCGAGCCTTCCAGCCGCGCGGCGGCCTTCGAGGGCCCGAAGACGCGGATGTTTTCGGCGCGCAGATCATCTGCAATACCGGCGACGAGCGGCCCCTCCGGACCGACCACAACGAGGTCTATTTTTTTCTCGTGACAGAAAGCGGCCACGGCGGCGTGATCCGTAACGTCCAGCTTCACCAGTTCGGCTTCAGCGCCGATGCCCGGATTGCCGGGAGCCGCGTAGAGCTTGGTCAGCAGGGGAGATGCGGCAATCTTCCAGGCAAGCGCATGTTCGCGGCCGCCGGAGCCCAGAAGAAGAACGTTCATGGCCACCTCTTGATGCTAACCTTGGAGAGCACCCGCTATTGCTCTCCGGGCGACGGGTCAAGGCATCAGGGTGTTTTGATCGAAATTGCGCACGGGAACGTTATCCCCGGCCGAATATGGGCGCCGAATTCCGGCGCCCATATTCTGGCCCGCTTCAACCCGGGAAAACCACCGGGAACCAGTCCTCGCGCAATTTCTGGCCCGGCCGCATGCCATGGCCATGATAGGGCGGCGAGGTGCGGCCCGGCCGCTCGACATAATGGGCATCGTCGCCGACCCAGCGCAGTGACAGCGCCCGGCGCCGTGCCGCGGTCAGATTGCCGCGCGCGCCATGAGCGGTGCGGAAGTCGAACAGGATGGCGTCGCCCGGCTCCATCTCCCATTCGAGCACCTTCATCGACGGGTCCTTGTCGGGGTCCGGCACCGGCAGATAGTCGCCCTCACCGGCATAGAAATTGCTGTCGTCGAGCCAGCGCACCGGCAGGATCATCTTGTCCCATTTGTGCGAGCCGGCGATCAGGCGCAGCGTCGCTTCCTTCACCGGGTCGATGGGGATCCAGAAGCTGACCGTCTGCTGGCCATCGACGAAATAATAGGGGATGTCCTGATGCCAGGGCGTCGGCTTCTGCGTGCCGGGTTCCTTGACCAGAACGTGATCGTGGAAGAACTGCGCCGTGCGCGACTGCATCACCGCCGCCGCCAGTTCGGCGGCCGGCGATTTCCGCACCACCTCGACGAATTCAGGAATGCGCTCCCAGTTGCAGTAGTCGTCGAAGAAACTGCCGCGGCCATTGGCGATGTCGGACGCGGTGGCACTGCGGTTTTGCATGTTGCGCTCGATGCCGTCGGCAATCGTATCGACCCAGCCCTTGAAAGCGCCGCGGATACAGACCGCGCCGTCACGCTGGTAGTCGGCAATCGTCTCCGCATCGATGAGGCCGGTGTCGATGGCGCGGGCGGCAGTCTGGGGAGCCATGGGTGTCCTCCTTTCAGGATCAAGCCGACTATCGCAACCCACGCTCATTCAGTAAAATAATAACTTCTCATCTGACACATAGAACAAGACTATGAGCCTGAGCCTTACTCAATTGCGTTATCTGGTTGCGGTCGCTCGCCATGGCAGCGTCACCGGCGCGGCCAGGGCGCAGAACATCTCCCAGCCCTCGATTTCGGTGGCGATAGACGCGATCGAAAAGGATTTTGGCCAGAAACTGTTCGTTCGCCAGCGCGGCAGCGGCGTTTCGCTGACCTCCTTCGGCCGCGTCGTCGTGGCCAAGGCCAAACAGGTTCTTGCCGAGACGGATGAACTCATGAGCCTGGGCTCGGGCAATTCAGCCGTCGGCGGCGAGCTGGTGCTTGGATGTTTCGAGGATCTGGCGCCCTATTTCGCGCCGGGTCTCATCCGCGCCTTTTCCGAACGCCACCCAAGCGTTGCAGTGATCGTTCGCGACGAGACGTTCGAGACGCTCGGGCGGCGTCTGACGGATGCCGCCATCGATCTCGGCCTCAGCTATGATCTCGGTCTGCCCTCGCATTTCGCCCGCATCCTGCTGCACGAGCTGCGGCCGCATGCATTGCTGCCGGCAGGCCATGCGCTGGCCGACCACACCGAGGTCAGCCTGGCGGATCTGGCCGCCTATCCGCTGATCACGACGGACCAGCCGCAGAGCTGGCAGCACATGCTCGACCTGTTCCGCGGCCGTGGCCTCTCGCCGGTGGCCGACAGGGCGACAAGTTCGTTCGAACTCCAGCGCAGCATGGTGGCGAACGGCTTTGGTGTCGCCGTCAGCTACACCCGCCCGCAAGGCGACCGCAGCTATGATGGACTGCCCTTGATCTGCAAGCCGCTGTCGGATCCACTGCCGATGCAGCGCATCATCCTCACCTATGACACGCATCAGCGCGTGTCGAATGCGGCACTGGCATTCGTCGAGACGGCGAAAGCCAGGTTCTCCACACGCGACATCTTCGCCTCCTGACGGGTTGACGGTCGCTCCTCGTCCGCTTGCCGCTTGACGGTTTCCGCGGCTGCTGCCACTCCATGGACATGGAACCTGTCCAGTCGAAGGCGGCCCAGGGCCGCGTTGCCGATGCCCCGAACGGCCATTGGGTCTATCGTGTGCTGCCGCGTTCGATTTGGCCCTACGCGCAGCTCGCGCGATGGGACAGGCCGATCGGCTGGCAATTGCTTTTGTGGCCCTGCTGGTGGTCGGCGGCGCTCGCCGCGAGCGCCTATCCCCGCCCCGGCGACCCGCTGCTTTCATTGCTGCCGGCGCCCTTGTATCTCGTGCTGTTCCTGGCCGGCGCCATCGCCATGCGCGGCGCAGGCTGCACCTATAACGACATCGTCGACGAGAACATCGACAACCAGGTCGAGCGCACCCGCTCGCGTCCGCTGCCGTCGGGCCAGACCACGCGCCGGCGGGCCTGGCTGTTTCTTGTCCTGCAGGCCCTGGTCGGCCTTGCCGTGCTGCTGCAGTTCAACAGCTTCGCCATCCTGCTCGGCATCTGCTCGCTGGTGATCGTCGCCATCTATCCATTCATGAAGCGGATAACCAACTGGCCGCAACTGTTTCTCGGCCTTGCCTTTTCCTGGGGCGCGCTGATGGGATGGGCGGTCGAGTTCGGCGATCTCGATGGCCCCGCCATCATGCTCTATGTCGGCTCGATCCTGTGGGTCATCGGCTACGACACCATCTACGCGCATCAGGACAAGGAAGACGACGCCATTGTCGGCGTGCGCTCGACGGCGCGGCTGTTCGGCGACAACACCAAGGCGTGGCTGGCCGGGCTTTATGGCGGCACGCTGATCTGCTTCGCCATCGCCTTCGCCTCGGCGCAGGCGCCGGTGGTAGCGCTCGCCGGATTGATCGCCGCCGGCGCCCATATGGCGCGGCAAATCGCGGTTCTGGATATCAACGATGCGGACCAATGCCTGCGGCTGTTCCGGTCGAACAACCAGGTCGGCTGGCTGATCTTCCTCGGCCTGATCGGCGGCGCATTGTGGGTGGCGCTGAAGCCGCTGGTGTAGCGGCTTCAGGCAACTCCTGCGATCGGGGTTATTCAGTCGCGCGAAATGATCTCCTGGCCGTCGATGACCAGCCTGAGACCGAGGTTGCCGGCCCTGCGGCGGGCAAGGAAGCGCGGGCGGCGCGTGTTGGAAACGCGGCCCTTGCGGCGATCCTGCGGCGGCAGCGTCTTGATGGCGGCGCCGAGCGATTCTTCCAGGGTGCGGGCGACGCCATCCGATTCTATCAACAGCATCGGCAGGCGGTAGGCATCGGCCCAGGCGCGCCAGTCGGCGGCGACATCGTCGAGATCATCGGCCACCAGCAGTGGCACCGACAGCATCGGATCATTGTGCAGGAGTTCCAGGGTCACCGTGACACTGCCTTCCGGATCCTCCATAGCGCGGGCGGCGACCCCGCGGAACGCATTGGCCGGCAGGGCGATGATCGCCGGCACGCCGCTCATTTCGAGCATGCGGCGGATCACGGCGCCACGATGGTCGATGGTGAACGTCACGTCGCCATAGTCGTCGCGGGTGGCGTAGCTGACCATCTGGGGCAGTCGGAATGGGTCGAGGCGCATGTTGCGTCCCGCCCAGACTGGCTTCAGTCCGGTGTTCATAGAGTGCCTTCCTGTCTGTCTCCTGAGAGCCGGTGTCCGGTTCTCTCCGGGCCAGTTTTCCCGGCCTCGTTATGGGGAAACAGTAGCGCGGGCTCCTTACCGCCGCGCTTAAGAAAGTCGGTTAAATTTTGCTGATCTCAGGGATGGTTATCGGAATGCCACCGACCACAAGATGTTGAAAGGATCAGATAACCTTACCAGGATTCATGATGCCGGCCGGATCGAAGGCGGCTTTTACCCGGCGCATCAGATCGATGGCCATCGGCGGGGCCGTGGCGATCAGTTCGTCGCGCTTCAACTGGCCGATGCCATGCTCGGCCGAGATCGAACCGTGGAAGGAGCGCACGACATCGTGCACGGCCTTGTTCATGGGATGGTAAAGGGCGAGAAACGCCTCATCGTCGCCATCGACGGGCCGCGAGATGTTATAATGAAGATTGCCGTCACCCATATGGCCGAAGCAGACCACGCGGGCGCCGGCACTGACTGACGCCACCGCGCCTGCGGCCTCTTCGATGAAGCGCGGGATCGAGGCGATCGGCACCGAAATGTCGTGCTTGATCGACGCGCCCTCCGGCTTCTGGCACTCGGGCAGCGTCTCGCGGAAATTCCAGAAAGCGTCGCCCTGGGCAAGGCTTGCCGCGACCACGGCATCGCCGACGATGCCTTGCTCGAGACCATCCGCCAGCACCTCCTCGATCAGCGCCCGGCCGTCGTCTTCCGAGCGGCCGGAGGAAACCTGCATCAAGACATACCAGGGCCAGTCGTCGGCCAGCGGCCGCACGACACCTTGGCCATGCCTGAGCGTGAAATCGTAGGGTCTCTGGCCGATCAATTCGAAGGCCGTGAGCGAAGCACCGGCCCGGTCCATCGCCATGCTGAACAGCGACAGTGCCGCTTCGGCAGACGACAGGCCGACGAATGCGACCTCACGCCCCTTCGGCTTCGGAAACAGTTTCAGGACGGCGGCGGTGATGACGCCGAGCGTACCTTCGGCTCCGACGAACAAGTCCTTCAAATCGTAGCCGGTGTTGTCCTTTTTCAATTTGCGCAGATCGTCGAAGACCTCGCCTGTCGGCAGCACCACTTCGACGCCGAGACAGAGTTCGCGTGCATTGCCGTAGGCCAGCACACCGGTGCCGCCGGCGTTGGAAGAAAGATTGCCGCCGATCTGGCAGGAGCCTTGCGCGGCGAGCGACAGCGGAAACAGCCGGTCGGCGGCGTCGGCCGCCTCCTGCAGCGTCTGCAGGATGACGCCGGCCTCCGCCGTCACCGTGTTGGACAGAACGTCGATCTCGCGGATGCGGTTCAGCCGCGACAGCGAGAGGATGATCTCGCGGCCGGATTTGTCCGGCACCTGGGCGCCCACCAGCCCGGTGTTGCCGCTTTGCGGCACGATCGGTGTCCCGGTCTCCGTCGCCAGCCGCATGATGCGGCTGACCTCGTCGACGCTGCCCGGCCGCAGCACCAGCGACGTCGCGCCATGCCAGAGACCGCGTCGCTCGACGAGGTAAGGCGCGATGTCCTGCTCGTCGCGCAGCGCGTATTTGTCGCCGACGATCGCCGCGAAACGGTCGATGACAGCGGGGTCGAGTGTCTTTGCGGTTTCGGTCATGCGGGAAAACTATGTTGTGGGCTGTGCGTTGTCACGTGGGGCGGCCGCACGCGAGAGCCGGTCGTTGATGGCCTCGCCGAGCCCATCGAAAGGAATCGTCTCCACCGCGATGGTGCGCGCGCCGCTGCGATCGAGTTCCTGCATATAGGCGAAGAGATTGCTCGCCGCTTCGCGCAGGTCACCCGATACAGACAGGTTGAGGAACGCGGCAGCATTGCGCCAGCCTTCGGCCCGCTGACCGCCGAAGCCCAGCAGCGCCTCATCCTTGCCAACCGTTCCGGCGTTGAGCCGCATGGCAGCACCCGGCGCATAGTGCGAGGCAAGCATGCCCGGCGCCTCGACGCCGGCTCCTCCGCCGCGCAACAGTTCCATGCTGATGGCTGCCTCGATCTCCGCGGCGGCGATACCGCCTGGCCGGAGCAGGCGCACTCCTGCTCCCTCGGCCTTGACGATGGTCGATTCCAGCCCGACCGGCGTCGCGCCGCCATCGACCACCAGCTTGATACGGGCGCCGAGATCGGCCGCCACCGCTTGCGCGGTCGTTGCACTGATCCTGCCGGAGGAATTGGCGCTGGGCGCGGCAAGCGGCCGGCCGAGCTTTGCGATGAGGTCGCCGCCAAAACCCCTCGGCATGCGCAAGGCGATGGTGTCGAGCCCCGCCGTGACCAGTGGATGGATGCCGTTGCCAGGTCGCTGCGGCAGCACCAACGTCAGCGGACCCGGCCAGAACGCCTGTGCGAGTTTCTTCGACAGCGGATCGAACACGGCGATGCGCTCGGCCATGGCCATGTCGGCGACATGGGCGATCAGCGGATTGAAGCGCGGCCGCCCCTTGGCTTCGAAGATGCGCGCCACGCCGATGCCGTTGGTGGCGTCGCCGGCGAGCCCGTAGACGGTTTCCGTCGGGATGGCGACGACATCGCCGGCCTGAAGCAAAGTCAGCGCCCGCTCCAACGCCTCGCCGACGGCAAGTATCTCAGCCACTCTCGTCACCTCGCAGATGCCGGCTGCGTAGTACGATGACGGCTGTTGGGCAAGAGAGGGCCTTGGCGATTTATCAATCCCTAAAATGCTATGCTTCCGAGAAAGCCGGCATCAATTCCGGCCTGCTATTGAGCAGCTTCTGGGCAAGGGGAGCTATATCGGTGTCTGTGCGCGTATTGCTGGGAATAGCCCTGGCCACGATGGCCAGCGGAGTTCAGGCCTCGTCGCTGGTCTTTCCCGGCGCGCCGGCCGCGACGCCGTCCATCCTGACCCTGAAGGCGGCCGATATCAAGGCAAGCGATGTGGTGTCCGTCGTCGCGCTCGGCGAGCCCGACGTCACCTATGAGAAGGTGGCGGCGATCCCCAACGCGCCCGAGGCACGGCACGGCTTCATGCCACGCCCGATGATCATTCGCGGCGGCATCGTCGGCGGCGATTTCTCGACACCGGCGCAAGCCAAGGCGCCCGCCGCGACCACCGCCGCTGCTCCTGCTCCGGCTCCGGCCCAGGCGACCGCCTCGGCGGCTCCGGCGTCAGGCACGCAGAAGAAGCCGGCCGCACCGCCAGCCGCGTCTAAGCCCGTTCCCGGGGTCGGCAAGGTCAAGTAGCGGCCACGAATTGCTGGACTGGCCAGCTCGTTGACAGCTGGACGGCGCCCTGCGCACCATTGCAGCGCGAGTTCGTGCCGGCATATCTTGCCGCTCGAAGCCGCCGCCTGAATTTGGTCAAGTGGCGCCGACAGACGAGTTCGTCGTTTCAAAGGGGGTTGATCATGAGACTATCCAAGACCGTTACCGTGGCCGGGCTTCTGATGGCATCGCTGCTGGGCGCCGGTACAGCGCATGCCGATGACATGCTGGGATCCTATGTCGCGCGCATTTCCGATCGGGATCATCAGGCGAGCGACGGCTATGCGCTGGACAGCGCCGCACAGATGGTGCGGCAGGACCGCGCCAACTGGCACAAATTCCATCGCCGCGACAGCGACGACGAGGGTGATGCCTGGTTCAGGACCAACGACCAGCGCGCCGACCTGCAGCGCATGCTGGAGCGCCCCGGCGCGATGAGTTCGTCGACCAAGCGCGCCATCGTCAATGGCGAGCCGCTGATCCAGGTCGACGTCTACGAAAACAGCGTGCGCGTCAGCATCCTGGAGAACTGACAAGCATCCGGGAAGACGGATAAGAAAAGGGGCGACGCCGATGCGCCGCCGCTTTTCTCGACAGAGCCGGATAGAAATCTCAGGCCGCTTCTTCCTTGTCGTCGTCGTCCTCTTCGGACTCGCCGTCTTCGGATTCTTCTTCGGCGTCATCGACTTCCGCCTTCACGGCGTCATCAGCGTCGTCTTCATCTTCGTCTTCGTCGTCATCGCCTGAGAGCGTGGCGGCTTCAGCGCCGTCTTCGTCGTCGCCTTCTTCTTCGTCGCCGTCCTCGTCATCAGAGTGATCGGCGGCTTCGACCGCCGAGGCCGCGGCATGATCGAGGGCGGTTTCGGAAGCGGATTCAAGCGCCTCGGCGGCGGCCGAGGTTTCTTCAGTCACTTCGATGTCGTGATCGGAATTCATGGAAGCCTCCGTTGGGTTGGGGAACATGTCCCTTTTGCCACGCAGAGATCATCGTCATATGACTGTAAGCCGGCTCGATGGGCCGGCTTACAGATATTTTTCTCAGGCGCTCAGCCCGCGATTTTCGCGAAATCCGCGACCTGACTGGTGGCTGCACGGATGCGGTTGAGAAGCGCCAGGCGGTTGGCTCGCACCGCCAGATCTTCATCATTCACGAGAACACCTTCAAAGAATGAATCAACGGGTTCGCGCAACGCGCTAAGCGCCAGCATGGCGGCGGAAAAGTCTTCGTTTTGAATCGCTTCGCCGGCTTGCTTCTCGGCCTGATTCACCGCCGCAAACAGCGATTTCTCGGCATTCTCCTTGAACAGAGCCGGCTCAACGGTCTCGGCGACAGCTGTTTTCTTCTTCTCCTCGGCGGCCAGGATGTTGGCCGCACGCTTGGTGCCGGCGAGCAGGTTCTTGCCGTCCTCGGTGTCGAGGAAGGAGCCGAGTGCCTCCACGCGACGGACGATCTGCAAGAGGTCGTCGGACTGCGGGGTGATCACTGCGTCGATGAGATCGTGGCGGGCGCCTTGGTCACGGAGGTAGACCTTGAGGCGGTCGTGGAAGAAGGCGAGGAGGTCTCGTATCTGGTCCGCGCCACTGCCCTCGTAACGCGCGCCGGCGCTCGCGAAGATGGAAGACAGCCGCAGTTGAATTCGGTCTTCAACCAAGATTCTCACTACACCCAGCGCTGCACGACGCAGCGCATACGGATCCTTCGACCCCGTCGGCTTTTCATCGATGGCCCAGAAGCCGACCAGCGTGTCGAGCTTGTCCGCCAACGCCACTGCGACCGACACAGGATCGCTCGGCACGTAGTCGGACGGGCCTTGCGGCTTGTAATGTTCCTCGATGGCTGCTGCCACGGACGGGTGTTCGCCCTGCAGCAGCGCATATTTGCGGCCCATGGCGCCCTGCAATTCCGGGAACTCGCCGACCACCTCGGTCTGCAGGTCGGCCTTGGCCAGAACCGCTGCGCGAGCCGCGAGCGCCGGGTCAGCACCGACGGTCGGCGCCAGTTCTTCGGCGAGCCGCCTGATCCGCTCCACCCGCTCGCCTTGCGTGCCGAGCTTGGCATGGAAGGTCACGCCGAGATGGTCGAGGCGAGCCATGCGCTGGTCGAGCGGCTTCTTCAGATCGAGCCCAAACTTTTTCGCGGAGGCATCGAGCTGTCCAAGGTCAGGCAGATCGCCCTGGTCCGTCGTCCAGAAATAAAGCGCATCGGAGAGGCGCGCGCGCACCACCTTGCCATTGCCGTGCGCGATCTCCTTGCCGCCGTCTCTCGCCTCGATGTTGGCGGTGAGGATGAAGCGGTTGGAGAGCGCCTCGCCTTCACCTTGCGGACGCGTGACAAAGCACTTCTGGTTGGCGCGGATGGTCAGCCGGATCACTTCGGCCGGAATGGCCAGGAAATCCTGCTCGAACTCGCCCATCAGCACGACAGGCCATTCGACGAGACCGGACACTTCCTCCAACAACCCTTCGTCCTCGACCAGGTCGAGCCCGTTGGCGAAAGCGAGGTTGCGGGCGTCGGCAAGGATGATCTCCTTGCGCCGGTCGGCGTCGAGCACGACCTTGGCCGCTTCCAGCTTGCTCACATAATCGTCGAAGCGGCGCACGGTGATTTCGCCGGGCGCCAGGAAGCGGTGACCAAAGGTGGCGTTGCCCGAGTGGATGCCGTCGATCTCGAAGTCGACCACAACAGGCTCCTCGGTCTCCGGGCCGAAGGTGCACAGGATCGACTGCAGCGGCCGCACCCAGCGCAGCGAGCCCGGCTTGGCCGAGGCCGGCCCCCAGCGCATCGATTTCGGCCAGGGAAAATTGCGGATGATGCCTGGCACCAGTTCGGCAATGATCTCTTCGGTCGCCCTGCCCGGCTTCGAAATGTGGGCGACATAGAAATCGCCCTTCTTCGGGTCGGAATGGACATGCGCCTCGGCGACCGAAGACAGCCCGGCCTTGCGTAGGAACCCCTGGACCGCCTGCTCGGGCGCCGTCGTCGACGGTCCCTTGATTTCTTCACGGATGTCCTTCGAGCGCGCCGTCAGGCCCCTGATGTCGAGGGTCAGACGCCGCGGCGTCCAGTACTCACGCGCCGCCTCATAGGTCAGACCCGCCTCGACCAGACCGTCGGTCAGCATCTTCCTCAGGTCACCCGCCGCCTTGCGCTGCATGCGCGCGGGGATTTCCTCGGAGCGAAGTTCTAGAAGCAGGTCAGGCATGTGGAGGCTCGCGCAGCAATGGTGAGCGCGGCATAGCAACTCGGCTGGCCGCTGTCACCCTTTCCAGAAATTTTGGCCGCCCTGTCGGGACGCGGCGACCCAGTCCGTCCTTGGATCAAAGATTTCCATGAACCGAACGCAGCGCTGAAGCGACCCACGCTCAGGCAGGAAACTATTGGCTGAACGACCATGAAAACGGCATCCAGACTTCTGCAGATCCTCGCACTCAGCGCCTGCTTCACCGCGCAGGTCCACGGCGCCTTTTCGATGCCAGGTGTGAGGCAGGCATTGCGGACCATCGACGGTGCCAGCACTCAGAACGCGCCATCGGTCGGTACCGTCGCGATGTTCCTGAAAGCCGTTGGCTAAGCAGCCAATCCACCCGCCTGTGTCTTCAAAAACGCCTCGCCGCAGGCCTTCGCCAGATTGCGCACCCGCAAGATGTAGCTCTGCCGCTCGGTGACCGAGATCACGCCGCGCGCATCGAGCAGGTTGAAGACATGGCTGGCCTTGATGCACTGATCGTAGGCCGGAAAGACCATCTTGTGCATGGGCAGATTGTCGTTCGAAGCCGGCGCGCCGGCCTCGAGCAGCGCCTTGCACTCAGCCTCGGCGTCTTCGAAATGCCTGAGCAGCATCGCCGTGTTGGCGTATTCGAAATTGTGGCGCGAATATTCCTGCTCGGCCTGCAGGAAGACGTCGCCATAAGTCACCTTGTCGGCGCCCTCGCGGCCATTGAAGTTGAGGTCGTAGACATTGTCGACGCCCTGCACATACATGGCCAGCCGCTCCAGCCCATAGGTCAGCTCGCCCGCCACCGGCGCGCATTCGATGCCGCAGACCTGCTGGAAATAGGTGAACTGCGAGACTTCCATGCCGTCGCACCAGCATTCCCAGCCCAGCCCCCAGGCGCCGAGCGTCGGGCTTTCCCAGTCGTCCTCGACAAAGCGGATGTCATGCAGCAGCGGATCGACGCCGATCGCCGCCAACGAGCCGAGGTAGAGCTCCTGCAGGTTCGGCGGGTTCGGCTTCAGGATCACCTGGTACTGGTAATAATGTTGCAGCCGGTTCGGGTTCTCGCCATAGCGGCCATCCTTGGGACGGCGTGAGGGCTGGACATAGGCGGCGTTCCAGCGCTTCGGCCCGAGCGCGCGCAGCGTCGTTGCCGGGTGAAACGTGCCGGCGCCGACCTCCATGTCGTAGGGCTGGAGGATGACGCAACCATAGGCCGCCCAGTAATTGTGCAAGGTCAGGATCAGCCCCTGGAACGAGCGGCTGGGGTGCATATGGGCAGGGATTTCAATCGTCACGGGTGGCCTCGACATCAAAGGCTAGAGCCTGTCCTCGAGCATGATCTTTCCGAAAACCGGTATCCATTTTTCGGGATCATGCTCTTGCCGGCCCGTCCTAGAGACACGGCAGCGAAGCGTCAAGCAAGGCGCACCGGATGCCGGCCGCCATGAGTGCCGCGCTGTGTTGAAGACTTTGCCGGGGACTGGCCCATTGCCGGGCTCGGAAGCCTGCGGTCTGTTCGCCCCCTACGGCCCACATCAACGGCGACAGGTCCTGCCATGCCCAGCTCCATCATCGTACGCCCGGTCACGCGACAGGATTACGAGCAATGGCTGCCGCTGTGGGACGGCTACAACGCATTTTATGGCCGCTCCGGCGAGACGGCGCTGGCAAGCGAGATCACGGCGATGACATGGTCGCGCTTCTTCGACGCCTATGAGCCGGTGCATGCGCTGGTGGCCGAAAGCGGCGGAAACCTCCTCGGCCTCGTGCACTATCTCTTTCACCGCAGCACGACGGCGATCTCACCGAACTGCTATTTGCAGGATCTTTTCACCGCGCAGGCTTCGCGTGGCAAAGGCTTCGGCCGGGCGCTCATCGAAGGCGTCTATCAGCGCGCCCAGGCCGCCGGCTCCGGACGGGTGTATTGGCTGACGCATGAAACCAACCAGACCGCGATGAAGCTCTACGACAAGGTCGGCGAACGCTCCGGGTTCGTCGTCTACCGGAAGCTGTTTTGAGGGCTGCGCGCCTCCAAACGAAAACGGGGCTCCCAAAGAAGCCCCGTTCGCATTCAAATAGCCGATCTCAGCCTTTCGGGACAGGCACCGGCTCGGGCTTGACCTTGGGGGTCTCCTGCGCCGTGTTGGATTCGATCGGCGGCAGGCCCTTCATCAGCTTCTGCTGCAAGGTGGCCAGAACGTCGGGATCGGGCTTCAGGTCACGCGCCTGATTCCACTGGAAAGTAGCTTCCAGCTTGCGGCCGACGCGCCAGTAGGCATCGCCGAGATGGTCGTTGAGAACCGGATCTTCCGGCTTCAGCGATACGGCGCGCTCCATCTCGCGCACCGCGTCATCGAAGCGGCCGAGGCGGAAATAGGCCCAGCCCAGGGAATCCACGATGTAACCGTCGCTCGGCCTGAGGTCGACGGCCTTCTGGATCATCGCCAGGCCTTCCTTCAGGTTGGTGTTCATGTCGACCCAGGAATAGCCGAGATAGTTCAGCACCTGCGGCTGGTCCGGCTGCAGTTCCAGCGCCTTGCGGAAATTCGGCTCGGCCTTCGGCCATTCCTTCAGCCGCTCATAGGCGATGCCGCGCTGGTAGAAGATGTTCCAGTTGGCAGCGGTCGGTGTCTTCAGCACCTCGACGGCCTTGTCGTAGAGGTTGGCGGCCGAGCGGAAATCATCCTTCGAGGAATAGACCCCGCCAAGCGCCAGATAGGCGCGCATGTCGTTCGGATGAGCCTCGACGAAGGCCTTGAGATGGGTGATCGCTTCGTCATGGCGGTCGAGATCGGCAAGGTTGAGGCCAAGCTGCAGGTCCGAAAGCTCTTTCAGCGGCGAAGAATCAGGGATGCGCCGATAGAGCGCGATGGCGCCCTCGCCGTCCTTCAACTGCTCGGCGACGGCGGCGAGCTGCACGAGAGCCGCATCACTGTCAGGCCGCAGGGCGAGCGCATATTGCAGGTAAAGGCGAACGAACGGCTCGCCGCCGCCCCGGTTGAGCGCGGTGGCAAGGTCGAGCAGGATTTCAGAAGCGCCGTCGGACGGACCGGAAACGAAGGGCGCGATCTTGTCGCCCTTGCTGATCCGGTCACGCAGGGCGACGATTTCGAGCTTGCCCGGCGAAAACGCCTCGGCCTGGTCGAGCACCGAGATCGCCTTGGCCTTGTCGCCCTTGCGGGCCAGGAACGAGGCATAGGCCTGCGCGTTGCGCATCCAGGTCTCGGGCGCGGCACCGCCGGCGGCGGTATCCTGCATCGTCGCGGCGTAGATCGCCTCGGCCTTTTCGGGCATGTTGGAGGCATCGGCGACAAGCGCGCGGTGGAAGGATTTGAACAGGCCGAACCAGTCCGGGCCCTGAAGCTTGTCGATCGAAGCCATCGCGTCGACAGCGTGGCCAGCACCCTGTTCGGCCCAGCCGGACATGACGCCGGAGATCAGCCGGTCGAGGTCGGATTCCAGCGACAGTTTGAGCCAGTACTGCGCCTTGGTGAAATCCTTCTTGTGGAACGAATCGACGGCCAGCGCCAGACGCGAGAAGCGCTCGACATCGGGCACTTCCTTGAGCTTGTCGGCATAGACCAGGGATTCGTCGAAGCGGCCTTGCGCGATCAGCGACAGCATCAGGCTCTGCTGCAGGCCGGTGTCGCTCGGATCGAAGGCCAGGGCCTGCTTGTAGTAGGCGATGGCGCTGTCGAGATCGTTGTCGCCTTCGGCGATCCGGGCTGCCAGATAGGCGCCCGAGAACGACGAGATCTTGACCGGTTCGGTGGATTGCTTGGCATAGGCCGGCAGAGCCGAGACCGCCATACCCGCCACAATTGCCAGCCTTGTCAGCCAGCGCGCACGTCCTTGCTGCATCGTATCCCTTTCAGCCAGGCGCCATCTCCGCGTCAGCGGGATCGACGTAGACTCGATCTTTCCGGGCAAAGCATGGCCTTTTTGGGGTCGCGCTTCAATCCGCCTGAAATTCACAATCGGGTCAGCCGATTAACAAACCATGGCTGGGCGGGATTTTCGGCCGAGGAAAGGTCGGCGTCAAGGTCCGGGCTCTCCCGGCGCGACGGATCGCTGCACTTTCACACCGGGGAAGCCGCCGGCCGCGATCGCGCCGCACAGTTCGCTCCATTCACAGCCGCCGCAAGCCTTGCGTACGCCACCAACAGAAAACGCCTGTCGCATCCGCGCCAGGATTGCCGCATCGAGATCGAGGCGGACGCCGGGCTGGATTGGCAGGGCCAGAAGGTCCCCGACTTCGCGTGCGGCAAGCCGGTCCCGCTCGACGACGCTCTCGTTGAGACAATGCGGCTCCGGCCCGTCGAGCAAGGGCGCGCAGATGTCGTCGGGACCGGAAACGAGGAGGATGTCCTCGCCCCGGCCCAGGCGCTCCGCGATCGCGTCATAATTGACGGTGAAGGCGGGGCTGTATCCCTTGCCCACATAGGTGAGCAGGCAAAGGAGATGATGGGCGCGCAGCCGGATCGTCACGGATTTGCCGGCTTCGCCTTGCCACGGGGGAGCGCCATCAGTGTCGCGGCACCAAGCGCCGACTTCAGCAGGCCGCCGACGATGAACGGCAGGAAGCCGAAGGTAATGGCCTGTTCGGTGCCGATCATGACGGCCAGCCATGCCGTGCCGAGCACCAGGCAGGCAAGATTGCCGAGCAGCATGGCGGCGAAGGCAAGCACCACCCTGTTGCCGTTCCAGCCGCGTTCGGCCAGCCAGCCGACGAGCGCGCCGGTGATCGGGAAAGCGAAGAGATAGCCACCGGTCGGCCCGACGAAATGCGCTACGCCGGCAGCGCCTCCAGCCAGCACCGGAAAGCCGACAGCACCCTCGACCAGCCATGCGGCGATGGTGACCGCGCCAAGCCGCCAGCCATAGAGCGCGCCGATCAGCGTCACCGCGAAGGTCTGCATGGTCACGGGAACCGGCACCATCGGCACTTCGATGTATGAGGATAGCGCCAGGAACAGCGTGCCGAGCACCACGGCTCCGACCTGCCAGGCGAGCGAGCGATCCTGAAGCCGGAGCGGGCTGAAGGACGGCTTGCTGGACGTGAATGCGATGTCAGTCATGAGGATCCCTTCGGTCGATTTGAAATTATAGATAATTTCTGTTTTCGATCTATTATCGAATCCACATTTCTCACGACATAGCAAGCCTTCCCACGACAAAGAGCGTCTGAACTGCGTCGCAACGCGCTTCAGACCATGCTTCATGCATGTCGTCCTCCCGGAACCGGGCGGCAGTTTTGGGTGACAGGCGTCAACCCACGATCGCGAAGGCCTCGCGCGTCGCGCCGGAGGCCGTCCTGACCGGCTTGCGACCGATCCACTGGACATGTCGCCCCAGCGTCGCGGCCGCCGATTCGGTGTTTCCTTGCCGCAAGGCGGTCAGGATCGCCCGATGGTCCTGGTCGGTGCGCGCTTCCCACTCCGATCGCCATGCAGCGAACAGGAAGCGGGCGCTGGCCGCATGCAGATCGTCAATGGTGGCGAGCAGGCGCGGCATGCCGCAGGGCGCCAGGATCAGCCGGTGGAAGGCGCGGTTGGCTTCCTCCCATGACCGGACATCGCGGGATTTGTCGCCGGCCTTGGTCGCCTCTTCGGCGAGATCGAGAATGGCCGACGTCAGATGCGGCGCTGCATGGCGCAGCGCCAGCACTTCGAGGGCCGCCCGCATTTCGGCGACCTCCTTGACCTCGCCGAGATCAAAAGCCGCGACGCGCACGCCCCGGCGCGGTTCGCTGACGGCAAGGCCTTGCGCCTCCAGACGGCGGAAGGCCTCGCGCACCGGAACATGGCTGGTGTGGAATTCCTCGGCGACATGATCCTGGCGCAGCCGCGTCCCCGGCTCGATCGCGCCCGAGATGATGCGGTCCGCCAGCACCTTGCTGATGCGCACCGCGATGGTGTCGTCCGTGCCCTTTGCCATGTTTTATAGATAATTTGCGGCAAGGCCGCTTGTCGAGACGGCGGCGCCGTGTTCGCCAACGTTCTCCCCAGTCGAAGCGAGGGAATTCCGAGAAAGGTCGGCCTTCTCAGTTCACCCGGCTGATGCAGAAATCGATGACGTCGATCAGCGCCGATTTCTGCGGCGTTTCTTCCAGCGGCGCGAGCGCGTCGCGGGCGATCTCGCCGAAATGGCGGGCGCGCCCGATCGTATCGGCGATGGCGCCGTGCCGGGTCATCAGGCCGATCGCCTTTTCCAGGCCCGCATCGTCGACGACATTGTCCTCGATGGCGCGCTTCCAGAAGGTGCGCTCGGCCTTGGTGCCGCGCCGGTAGGCGAGGATGACCGGCAAGGTCACCTTGCCCTCGCGGAAATCGTCGCCGACATTCTTGCCCAGATCCTTGCTGGTGCCGCCATAGTCCAGCGCATCGTCGATGAGCTGGAAGGCGAGCCCGAGATTCATGCCGTAGGAGCGCAGCGCGGCGCGATCATTGCGGGTCGCCTGGGCGATGACCGGTCCAACCTCGGCAGCGGCCGAAAACAGCGCGGCTGTCTTGGCCTTGATGACGGCGAAGTGCTCGTCCTCGGTGGTTTCGAGGTTCTTGGCGGCGGCGAGCTGCATGACCTCGCCCTCGGCGATGATCGAGGCAGCGCTCGACAAGATGTCGAGCGCTTCGAGCGAGCCGACATCGACCATCATGCGGAAGGCCTGGCCGAGCAGGAAATCGCCCACCAGCACGCTTGCCTGGTTGCCCCAGATCATGCGGGCGGTCTTCTTGCCGCGGCGCATGCCGCTCTCGTCAACGACGTCGTCGTGCAGCAAGGTCGCGGTGTGCATGAACTCGACCGAGGTGGCGAGCTTGACATGGCCTTCGCCGGCATAGGCGAACATCTGCGCGGCGGCGAGCGTCAGCATCGGCCTGAGCCGCTTGCCGCCGGACGAGATCAGGTGGTTGGCGACCTCCGGAATCATCTCGACGTCGGAGCCGGCCTTGGACAGGATCAGTTCGTTGACGCGTCCCATATCGGCCGCCGTCAGATCGATCAGATCCTTGATGGAGGCGGGCTCCCGCTTCCCGTTTTCGATGTTGAGAACGACACCCACGACAATCACTCCCGTCTTGTTATAACGCGTGCGACGGCACCCTAATCCCGAGAAGGACTCTAGGGCGGCGGACACGGCCACGGCAAGTGGCGAATTGGCGCGGCGTCGGCGACAGGCTGTCAACGGCACGGAGGAGCGAGGCTGTCGCCATGGAATCCCCGCCCGTTTACATCAATGGCGCAAACTGCGAGTTTCGTTGGATGATAGAACTTGTCCGTACCAACGATGCCGTGATCATCTCCTTTGTCGAATCGCTGATGCGCGACGCCGGTATCGCCTGCTTTGTCGCCGATCAGAATATGAGCATTCTCGAAGGGTCGATCGGTCTTTTGCAGAAGCGCGTCATGGTCGACGCCGACCAGGCCGATGCCGCTCGTCGCATCCTCAGGGATGCCGGCATCGCCAACGAGATCCGCACAAAATAATGTCGGCCGCGCCAGCCGCCCCTGCCCTTGACGCCCTTGGCCCGGACACGCCGGCCCATACGGTCGATGCCTTCCATCGCGGCCGGTTCTGGCTGGTGCAGCCCAAGCATGGCGGCCATCGCGCCGGCATGGATGCGATGATGCTGGCGGCGTCCGTGCCGTCGGTCTTCGGCGGACGTCTCGCCGATTTCGGCGCCGGCGCCGGCGCTGCTGGCCTGGCGGTGCTTTCGCGCTGCCCGGCTGCCCAGGCCGTTCTGGTCGAACGCGCGCCGGAAATGGCCGCCTTCGCATCGGCCACCCTTGCTCACCCCGGCAATGCGCATCTCAGCGATCGCGCATCCGTGCTCGTCGCCGACGTCACGGTTTCAGGCCAGGCCCGGGTGGCGGCAGGTCTGGCCGACAACGACTTCGACTACGTCATCATGAACCCGCCCTTCAACGCAGCCAGGGACCGCGCCACGCCGGACCGGTTGCGAAAGGAAGCCCACGTGATGGAGGACGGGCTGTTCGAGAGCTGGATCCGCAGCGCGGCGGCGGTGGTCAGGCCGCGCGGCGGGCTTGCCGTCATCGCGCGGCCCGAACAGCTCGGCGCCATTCTCGACGCGATATCAGGCCGTTTCGGCGATGCCGAGATGCTGGCCGTGCACCCTCGCCCCGACGCGGCGGCGATCCGCATTATTGTGCGGGCAGCGCTCGGCGCGCGCGGAAAGCTTGCCATTCGTCCGCCTTTGATGCTGCACGCGCAATCGGGCAATGGCCCCGACGAGCGCAGCGAAATGATTACCAACGGTCTCGCCTCGCTGTTTGGAGATTGAGCTATTCCTGGCCGCCGCATTGCCGTTGGCCGGGAAATCCCTACATGCCTGCAACCATCGACCGGAGACCACGCCCTCGTGAAACGCCTTTTCAACCGCCTTCTGCCGAAATCCTGGCGCTCCACCGTCGTCACCATTCCGGTCATCCGGCTGCACGGCACGATCATGTCGGGCGGCCAGTTTCGGCAAAACCTCTCGCTGGCCTCGACCGCCGGTCTTATCGAGAAGGCGTTTTCCTTCGACGCGCCGGCGGTCGCCATCTCGATCAATTCGCCCGGCGGCTCGCCGGTGCAGTCGCGGCTGATCTTCAGGCGCATCCGTGACCTGGCGGTTGAAAAGAACAGGCAAGTTCTGGTCTTCGTCGAGGATGTCGCGGCCTCGGGCGGCTACATGATCGCGGTCGCCGGTGACGAGATCTTTGCCGATCCGTCCTCCATCGTCGGCTCCATCGGCGTGGTTTCGGCCTCGTTCGGCTTTCCCGAACTGATGAAGAAGATCGGCGTCGAGCGCCGTGTCCATACCGCGGGCCAGAACAAGGCGGTGCTTGACCCGTTCAAGCCCGAGAAAAAGGAAGACGTGGAGCGGCTGAAGGCGCTGCAGCTCGAGGTGCACGAGACCTTCATCGATCTGGTCAAGGAGCGGCGCGGCACGAAGCTGAAGGACGACCCGGATCTGTTCACCGGCCTGTTCTGGACCGGCAAGAAGGGCCTGGAACTCGGCCTCGTCGATGCGCTCGGCGACATGCGCACTGTGCTGAAGACCCGGTTTGGCGCGAAAACCCAGCTCAGGCTGATCACCGCGCCGCGCGGTTTCCTCGGCCGTTTCGGCCTGTTCGGCTCAAGCAAGGGCTTTTCAGCGCCCGATATCGCCGCTGCTGCCGCCAGCGGCGTCATCGATGCGGCGGAAGAGCGCGCATCGTGGGCTCGCTTCGGGCTTTGAAAACCGCGCAAAAGCGTCTAGCATGAATGCTTGAAGTCCTATGCATGCCGTTTTCCCAAAACCGGACACAGTTTTGGGCGACATGCATGAACCGACCCGACCGGCCGCCTTCGCCGGCCCAGCGTGGTAGGAGTTGTGACATGCCGCAGATCATCTTCTTCGCCGTCGTCGGCGTCGCCGCCTATTTCGGCTACCGCACTTTCATCCGGGAAGCCGAGCGCGTGACGGCCAAGGTGAGGCGCACCGAAAAGCAGGCGGCCAATGGCGCGATGGGAACGCTGGTCAAGGACCCGAAGACCGGCGAATACCGGCTGGCCAAGGACTGAGCATCATCCCCAATACGACTGACGCCGTGGACACCGAAATCGGTTCGCGCACCTGGCACGCGCACGCCAAGATCAATCTGGCGCTGCATGTAACCGGCAGGCGCCCTGACGGCTATCACCTGATCGACAGCCTGGCGGTTTTCACGCGTTTCGGCGACAGGGTCGAGATCGCCCTAGCCGACAGCGACGATTTCACCCTGTCCGGCCGCTATGCGCCGGCGGTTCCGCTCGACGCCAGCAATCTTGTGCTCAAGGCGCGCGATGCCTTGCGACGGGAGGCCGGCTCCGGGCGCACCCCGTCCGTCTCGATAAGGTTGGAAAAGAACCTGCCGGTCGCCTCGGGAGTCGGCGGCGGGTCGAGCGATGCGGCGGCCGTACTGCGCGGGCTGGCACAGACTTGGGGCCTGGACATAAACGACGCCGAGCTGGCGCGGATCGGCCTCTCGCTTGGCGCCGACGTGCCGATGTGCCTGGCGGCAAAGCCGCTGGTGGCGCGCGGCATTGGTGACGAGTTGTCGATGCTACCGGACTTTTCGGCGCTGGGACTGGTGCTGGTCAATCCGGGCACGCCGGTCTCGACGGCGGATGTCTTCGCGGCCCTGCCCCGCCGTGACAACGAGCCCATGCCGCCGCTGCCGCGCAGCATCGATTTTCACAGCCTGCGCAACTGGCTGGAGATCACCCGCAATGATCTGGAGCCGGCAGCCCTTGCGCTGCAGCCCGCTATAGGCCGGGCTCTGTCATGGCTTGATAAGGCCGGATCTGGCTTTTCACGGATGTCCGGATCGGGCGCGACATGCTTCGGGCTGTTCGAGACCGGCAATGTCGCCAAGCGCGCGGCGGCCGAGATCCGCAACCGCCAGCCCGACTGGTTCGTCGCGGCGACGCGCAGCATGTCCTCGGAGGCTGAGTGAAATGGCTGGGATCAACGAGAGCCGTTCGTTCATTCCGGTGCGCATCGCCGTGCTGACGGTTTCCGACACGCGCAGCCTTGCCGACGATAAATCCGGACAGACGCTGGCCGACCGCATCACCGAGGCCGGCCACATCCTGGCGGCCCGCGATATCGTCACCGATGACCGCGACAAGATCCGCGACATGGTTCTGGCGTGGTCGCGGGACAAGGACATCGATGTCGTCATCACCACCGGCGGTACCGGCTTCACCGGCCGCGACGTGACGCCGGAGGCGCTGGAGCCGATCTTCGAAAAGCGCATGGACGGCTTTTCCGAAGTGTTCCACCGCATCTCCTACGACAAGATCGGCACGTCGACGATCCAGAGCCGGGCGACCGGCGGCGTCGTCAACGCCACCTTCGTCTTCGTGCTGCCGGGCTCGCCCGGCGCCTGCAAGGACGCCTGGGACGGCATCCTCAAGGCGCAGCTCGACTATCGCCACATGCCCTGCAACTTCGTCGAGATCATGCCGCGCCTGGACGAACATCTGCGGCGCGGGAAGTGACACACGGAATTGCGCTTCCCCGCCTTCAGCGGATCACCGGTTCGCCATGAAAGCGCCGGCGCGAGGGGCGTGAGACGCCGAAGCCGACTTCCATCATCAGCCGCGGCGTGCGCGCCGGCACGGTGCCCATGTGAAAGCCGAACGGATCCTCGACGAAGCCGAGGCCGGCTTCGCCGGTCAGCGTCACCGGGCTGTGCTCGCCATAGACGTCCAGCACCTCCTGGGCGGAATGGCCGACCAACAGGGTGAGCTGATGCTTGATGGCGCGGCGCCTGTGGCTGCCCCTGACATAGACATGCGGACCGGTGTCGACATCGACGGGCTTGAGGTAGAAGAAGAACTTCAGCATGCGCCAGTCGTCGAGGTCGAAATGATACTTGCCGAGCGAGGCAAGGTTCTTGTCGGCGTCCGAGGCTTCGCCGGTCGGAAAGCTCCACCAGACTCGCGTCGTAATCAGCTTCGCCTGAGCACCGAGATAGTGCGCGGCAATGTCGAGAAGCAGCGGATCGCGCTGTATGGCAAGTGCTGCCGGGCAGTCGAGGATGCGTTCGAAATAGTGCCCGCTAAGCAGCGAACGGCCCAGGCGTTTCTCGGCCTGGGCATGCTCGCCCGGCATGAATTCGAGACGGCGGTCGAAATTGCCGAAGCAAGGCGTACGCGCCGCGAAATCCGCGATCTCTTCATGGATCTCCGAAGGCAGGAGGAGGCCTGAAAACAGGCCATCGGAACGCAAAGCATCGACCACCGCGGCCCGCTCGACACCGGAAAACATCGTATCCCCGGCATTGTCGGCAGGACGCGCACGCTTTGCGCCCAGCCAATGTATGCGGCGCCCGGGCATTGTGCGCGCCAGCATGAACATCGGCAACCAGGCAGGGTTTTCGCGCAGGTCCGTGAGATAGGTCGGAATGCGCACCGCGATGCGCCGCAGCAGGCTGCCGTTGCGCGCAATGGCCTCGAGACTGGCGGCACCGGATTCGTCGGATGTTGAAAGGGTCATCGGGTCCTCGTCCATGAGGGTGCCACCGATGCCGCATCGGTGCTCACCACTCGTATGACCCAAACCCAATTCACCCACCTGAGGGAAGGCTAACCTCACGTCAGATCTTGTGCAACGCACAATAGACTGAGCAGATGCAAAAAATCACTTCGTCGCGCGGTGCTGCTTCGGTGGCGCCACCCAGATCTCGGCTTCGAGCTTCTTCGTCGCCAGGCCGCGCGCCAGCGCCTCGGCGCTGCCGGCGTTTTTCGACAAGGACGCCGCCTGGCGCTTGCTGATCACCAGCCCATCGGCGAGCGCGCGGTTCCCCGAAAAGACCCGGGCGAGGAACGCTGTGCGGCTGCCGCGCGCACGAGAGAACCGCGCCGCCATGGTTTGCCTCGCCGTGTGGGCGACGACCGCATCGATCCAGCCCTCCACCAGCCGCGCGCCCGGCTCCAGCAGCAACAGCCAGTCACCCTTGGCCTGCCTTATCCCGGCGGCGATGCCGCCGCTTGCCACATAGTGGCAGCCGGCATGCTCGGCGACATGATGGGTCTGGTCGGTGGAGCCGGTGTCGCAGACGATCACGTCGCGCACAACGCCCTCGACCGCGCCGCCAATCAGCGAGCCTAGCGTGCGGGCGAGAGCCTCCTCGTCATTGCGGGTTTCGATGAGAACACTGAGCATATTTAGCCGAATAGCGGAAAGCCGCGCACTGCGCCAGTTTTTGCGGCGCAGCATAAAAAGTTCTTGCTTTGTTCTCATCGGCAAAATAGGAATAATTTCATGAACAGAGCGATTCGAAACAACATGGACAGTCCCTGGGAGCGGGCCAAGATGGAACCGATCGTGCGTGCCGACATTGCAGCCTTCGGGGCAGGACGTGCCGAAATGGCCAATGCGATGATCGAGCAGAGTGGCATGCGTATCCGTCCGGACCGCAACCGCGGCCGGTCGGCGGGCATCAATCCGTCCGGCCGCTTCGAACCGGTCAGCCGGCATGTATTCGACGATGGCTGGAGTTCGCTGGAGGAACTGCCGCCGTTCAAGACCGAGGTGCAGGTGGAAAAGCCGCGCACCGTCATCACCCGCAACGAATCGCCCGACATCTCCTTCGACCGGTCGATCAACCCCTATCGCGGCTGCGAACATGGCTGCGTCTATTGTTTCGCGCGGCCGACGCACGCCTTCATGGGCCTGTCGCCGGGGCTGGATTTCGAATCCAAGCTGTTCGCCAAGCCGGATGCGGCGCGGCTGCTCGACAAGGAGTTGTCCAAGCACGGTTACCAGCCGCGCACCATCGCCATCGGCACCAACACCGATCCCTACCAGCCGATCGAGAAGCAGTACCGGATCATGCGCGAGATCCTCGAAGTGCTGGAGGCGCGCGGCCATCCGGTCGGCATCGTCACCAAATCCGCTCTGGTGACGCGCGACATCGACATATTGTCGCGCATGGCCGAACGCGGACTGGCCAAGGTTGCGCTTTCGGTGACGACAATGGACCGCATGCTGGCCAGGACGATGGAACCCCGCGCGTCGACGCCGACCAAGCGGCTGGAGGCGATCCGGCAGCTTTCGGATGCCGGCATTCCGACGTCGGTCATGGTCGCGCCGATCATCCCCGGCCTCACCGACCAGGAGATGGAGCGGATCCTCGATTCGGCATACGCTGCCGGTGCGCGCGAGGCGGGGTACGTCGTGCTGCGCCTGCCGCTGGAGGTCAGCCCGATCTTCAAGGACTGGCTGCTGCGCCACTATCCCGACCGCTACCGCCACGTGATGTCGCTGATCCGGTCGATGCGCGACGGCAAAGATTACGATTCGGAATGGGGCAAGCGCATGAAGGGCGCCGGCCCCTACGCCTGGCAGATCGGCCGGCGTTTCGAGATCACCGCCAAGCGGCTTGGCCTCAATATCGAACGGCGCACGCTGCGCACCGACCAGTTCGTCGCCGCCGGAAAAGACCAGGAGCAGTTGATGCTGCTCTAAGACCGGAATTCGTCGCGGCGGTTTGAGCTGCCACGGCACACAAAATCCCGTCCGGCCTGCCCCGGCCTGCAGACGGTGCCCTCCCGGTCCGGCGCCCCACCCGACCCGGAGGGACTTGCGGAGAATCGGAGCCGATGCGAACCTCGCCGCAACATGGCTCGCGCGCGTTCCGATTCTCCGCTTCTCTTCGAAATCGTCGAGAAACCCGATTTCTCCTTCGAGACGAAGGCGATGGCCGACGGCCTGTGGCCAGTGGCCGGCATGGACGAGGCCGGCCGCGGGCCGCTGGCCGGGCCGGTGGTCGCCGCGGCGGTGGTGCTCGACCCCGCCAACATCCCCGAAGGCCTCGACGATTCCAAACGGCTCAGCCATTTGCAGCGCGAAGCGCTGTTCCTGCGCATTCTCGGCTCCGCGCAGGCGGTTTCGATGGCCTCGATCAGCGCCGAAGGCATCGACGGCAGCAACATCCTCAAGGCGAGCCTCGAGGCGATGCGCCGCGCCCTGGTCGGGCTGTCGGTTCGGCCGAAGCTCGCGCTTGCGGATGGACGCGACGTGCCGCCTGGGCTGCCGTGCGACGGCCGCGCCCTGATCAAGGGCGATCAGCGCTCGCAGTCGATCGCCGCCGCCTCAATCGTCGCCAAGGTGATGCGCGATCGCATGATGTGCGGCTGCGGCAGCCACCACGACCGCTACGGCTTCGAGGTCCATATGGGCTACGCCACGGCCCGCCATCGCACGGCGATCGAGGCGCATGGCCCGGTAGCACGGCTACACCGCGTTTCGTTCGCGCCGTTCAGGCTGGGCGGGGCTGAAGTGGCGGAAGAAGAAAGCTTGGCCGGACTGGATTGAGCAACAGCGATGACAGCTGGACTCCCTCCTCATGGGCCAGTTGCGCCCAGGCTCCTGGGATAATTCGCACCTGACGCAGGGGATGGAAATCGAACTGCCGGCGTTCCGTCACGCCCCTCTCTGCCCTGCCGGGCATCTCCCCCACAAAGGGGAGATTGGCAACCTTGACCTCAGTCCCACAACAAAAAAGCCGCCAGGTTGCCCGGGCGGCTCCATGTCGGCGGTTCAAGAACCGCTCAGTTGAGCTTGGCCTTCACATCCGCGAGCGAAGCCTTGAACAGGTCGGCGCCGGCCTTGACGTCTACCTTGGCGGCGAGCAGCGCGCGGGCGGCCTCGACGGCGATGTCGACGGCGCTGGCGCGCACCTCGGCGACCGCGTCACGCTCGGCCTGACCGATCTTCTGCTCGGCAAGCGCGGTACGCCGGGCCACATAGTCCTCGGTCTTCTTGTGCGCTTCGGCGGCAAGCATCTCGGCTTCGCGCTTGGCGGCTGCGACGATATCGGCAGCCTCCTGCTCGGCTTCCTTGCGCTTCTTCTTGTACTGGCCGAGCAGTTGCTGGGCCTCGTCGCGCAGCTTGCGTGCCTCGTCGAGTTCGCTGCTGATCCTGGCAGCACGGGCGTCGAGCGCCTTGGCTATAAGACCGGGCACCTTGATGTAGATGGCGACGCCCAGGAAGATGATCAGGGCAATCGTGGCCCAAAGCGTTGCGAGAGATGTAGCGTCCATGATGCGCTCCTCACCGGGCCACGGATTTGACCGCGGCCGCGATCTCGGCCTTGCTGGCCTTGCCGCCGACCAGGGCCTCGACGATCGCCGAAGCGGTGTCCTCGGCGATGCTGCCGACTTCCTTCATGGCGTTGGCCTTGATGGAAGAAATGCGTGCCTCGGCTTCGCCAAGCTTCTCGTCGAGAGCGGCCTCGATCTTCTTGCGTGCGGTCTCGGCTTCCGCCTTGGCCGCATCGGCGGCCTGCTGGCCGATAGAGCTGGCGTTCTTCTTGGCCTCCGCCAGTTCCTGTTCGTAAGCGGCAACGGCGGCGTCGGCCTCGCCCTTCAACTTCGATGCCTGATCGAGGTCCTGGCTGATGCGATCGTTGCGGACATCGATGATGCCGCCGACGCGCGGCACCACGACCCGCTTCAGGAAGAGGTAGAACAGCCCGAAAGTGATCGCCAGCCAGAGGAGCTGCGACGGGAAGGTCGCAGGATCGAAGGGCGGAAATGCGCCATGCGCTTCGGCAGGCACGCTGGTACCGGAATGCGTATCGGCTCCGGTCGCAGCGTGGCTGGTATCGGCGGCAGGCGCGGACTCTTGCGCGAAGGCAGATGTCACGAACATGGACTATCCCCAGATATCAGGCCCGCCGCTTGCGCGGCCGGCCTGTCCAATCTTCCCAAAGTCTGGCTCAGCCGAACAGGGCCAGCAGCGCGATGAGAAGCGAGAAGATGCCCAGAGCTTCGGTCACGGCGAAGCCGAAGATCAGGCGGCCGAACTGGCCATCAGCAGCCGACGGGTTGCGCAGCGCGCCCGACAGGTAGCTGCCGAAGATGTTGCCCAGGCCAATGCCCGCGCCACCCATGCCCAGGCAAGCGATGCCGGCGCCGATGTACTTTGCTGCTTCTGCGTCCATTTGTTCAACTCCTTTGGATCTGAAATTCCGTTGCGTTTCCATCCGGCGCCAATGTCCCTGGGCCGGAAACTCTTCCTCAATGCCCGGGATGCAGGGCGTCGTTGAGATACATGCAGGTCAACACCGCGAAGACATAGGCCTGCAGGAAGGCGACCAGCAATTCAAGCGCCGTCAGCGCCACCGCCATGGCCAGCGGCAGGACCGAGCCCGCGACGCCGACCGCGCCGAGCGCGGAGAGGCTGACCACGAAGCCCGAAAACACCTTCAGCGTGATGTGACCGGCAAGCATGTTGGCGAACAAACGAACCGAGAGGCTGACCGGGCGCGAGACGAAGGAAATGACTTCGATCAGCACCACCAGCGGCAGCAGGAACACCGGCACGCCATGCGGCACGAACAGTTTCAGGAAACCAAGACCATGCTTCATGAAGCCGTAGACCACCACGGTTCCGATCACCAAGGCGGCGAGCCCGAAGGTGACGATGATGTGGCTGGTGACGGTGAAGAAATAAGGAAACAGGCCGAGCAGATTGGCGACCAGCACGAACATGAACAGCGAGAACACGAAGGGGAAGAACTTCATGCCCTGCGTGCCGGCGGCATCGCGCAACATGTTGCCGACGAATTCGTAGGCCATCTCGGAGATCGACTGCAGCCGGCCGGGAACCAGGCTGCGGCTCGACGTCGTCAGGAACAGGAACGCGGCAGCGACAACAACGGTCGCGACCATGAACAGTGCCGAATTCGTGAAGGACAGGTCGTAGCCGCCGATGTTAATCGGAACCAGCTTGATGATATGGAACTGGTGGATCGGATCGACCTTGTCAGCTGCCACGTTCTAACCCCGTCAATGCCGCGTACGGCCAAATTACCACTGCCGCATAAGGGCGGCTATTTCCGAATGCCGCCTGAAGGGCGGTCACTTGCTGTCGTCCCGGCCAGAGCGCGATTTATCGCCCTGTCCGAATTCTGCTACAACGCCCGCCGAACGCATGACATTGAGCACGCCGGCGCCAAAACCAAGCAGCAGGAAAACGATCAGACCCCATGGCGATGTCCCCGCCATACGGTCGATGATCCAGCCGATGCCGGCGCCCACCACCACGCCAGCGATAAATTCACTGGAGAGTTTGACCGCCTGGCCATAACCGGCCGCACTGCCCGCTTTCGCGTCGTCTTTCCCCTCGAGCCGGTTCGGCAGCCTTGTCGCAAGCGATGCTTCAAGTTCACGCCGACGTCGCTCAAGATCGTCGTCGCGGATGCCGGTTTCATGCTGATTGCCGCGGCCGGTTTCTCCGGTTCCGTCTGGCCTGCTTTTATCGGCCATCGCAACCCCCCTGCCCGGTCAGACCGTCACCGTCCGTCCGCTTCTAAAGTCGCCGGCAACATAGTTAGAGGGTTTGCGCCCGTCAAGCCACGGGCGGAAGATCATTGCCATGTATTTTAGGCAATAAAATCAAATAATTAGTGAGGTGCGACATCGTGCCCGCCGCGACGATGGGGATGTACTGCGCGAATCCCCCCGGCAATGGCTGCCTGATCGAGCCCGTGACCGATGGAAAAGACCATCGGCTGGCGAGCCCTCAGCTCCAGCCTCCGCCATAGGTGCGGTAGAAGATATGCAGGCCTATCTTCGTCATCTTCTGCATCGTGCGCGCCCAGCCCGGATGGACATACTGGGCATAGTAGTGGGTCGACGATCCGACCTCCGGGATGAAGATCTTGCCGGCGGTGACGGCCATGGCGATGTCCTGCGCGGTCTTGTAGGCGGCCGGGCTGTCGATGCGCTTCTTCCGGCCGTCGCAGGCGAAGGAGAACTGGCAGCGGTTGAACCAGCTGTCGTTTTGATAGACCACGCCGCAGATCGAATTGGGATAGGCAGGATTGCGGACGCGGTTGAGGATGACCTGGGCAACGGCGGCCTGGCCGCGAACGGATTCGCTCCGCGCCTCGAAATAGATGCCATTGGCCAGGCACTTTTGCTCCGGCTTGGAGAAGACGCTGGCGGGAAGCGGGTTCTGGATCCACCAATGGTCGCCCTTGGCCATCGGCGGAATGAAGCGGCCGCTGTTGGGCTGCTCGTCCTGCAGCAGGGCCTCGAAGGGCGAGGCCTTGGCATAGTCCGGCTCGGATTGCGCATAGGCCGTCGCCAGAACATCGGGATGGTCGTTGTTGACCAGGGCGGCAAGCATGGCGGGCACGCCGGGATCCGGCTTCTTGTCCTCACGCGCATGGAATTCCGCGGCGATCTGGATCTCCTTGCCTTTGATCTGCGGCTTGGCGAAAGCCATCTTCAGGCCGCCGTCCATGCTCGGACGCATCAAGGAGGAGGTCCGCTGGAATATCGAACCGGCGTTGAAGTTCTTTGGCGGCGCGACAGGCGACACCTGGACGATGCGGCCCTTCTTGTCGGCACGCACCACGCGATCCTCGTCGGGCGTGCCGCTGACCTTGCCGCCCTTGCCGCGAAACGACACGTTGCCGACGCCTGCCAGGTGAATACCCGATCCGGAGATCGAGCCGGTGACATCGGAATCGATGAACGGCATCTCGGCGGCATGGGTCGAGCCGGCGACGGATCTCTCGACATAGGAATTCCAGCGCGCGGTCGGCGATTCGAGGCCGGAAACAAGGCTCGTCATGTCCTGGTAGGCGGCGACGGTCGGGAAGCCGATCCAGATGCCGAGGCCGATGATGAAAGGAGACACAAAATTGCGTTTCTTCTCACCGGCGGCGGCGACAAGCCGCTTCAAGACGCGTCGATGCACGGAACAATCTCCAGGAACGCTACTGACCCCACTGGAGAGCAAAATGATGCATTAACCTTGATGGGACGTTAACAAGATCGATCGGGTTTCTCAGTCGGCTTAAGGTCGTGGTTTCGAAGTCAGGCGGTTTTGCGGCGGGGCGTTCAGACCGGCCGCAGGAAGACCGGCCAGGCGACCAGCGCGCAGATAGCGGCGGACAGCCAGACGCCGGACCAGGACCAGAGGTGCAGCAGCCCCGGAATGGCCACCGGTACCAGGAAGAACCCAACGAAGACAAAGGTGTTGGCCAGGCTGAGCGCGGTGCCGACATGGCCGGCGCCGGCCAGCGTGGCAAGCTCGGTATAGGCAACGCCGTGCCAGGCCGAGACCGAGATGCCCGCGACAATCAATACCAAGGGAAGGACCGCAACCAGGAAGGACTGGCCGCCCGGCATTGCAGGGCTGGCCAGGACCATCACCCAAAGCACGGCGAAGGCCAGCCCGCTGAGCGCACTGCATGAGCGCAGGAACTGGCGACGGTTGCCATGGCGATCGGTGAAGCGGCCGCTCCAGACGCGCATGACCATGGCGCCGATCTGCACCGCGGCGAGGCTCGCGCTGATCGGCGCCGTCCCCAACCCGACGAAGTCGTGCAGGAACACTGATGCGAAGGTCAGCACCGCCACCTGCGGGAAACAGAGCAGGCCGATGGCGGTGGCGATGCGCCAGACCTCGATGTTGCGCAGCGGCGCCGGTCCGGCCGCGGCCGACGAAACCACGTGCCCCGCCGCCGGCGGCTCGTGCAGCCAACGCCAGGCAAACAGCGCGGAGAGAGCCGATGCGCCAGCCAGAAGCCCGAACACTGCGGAAAAGCCAAAGGCGAGCGCAAGCGACGGCAGGACAAGCGCGCCGAGGCCGCCGCCAAGCGGCACCGCTGTCTGCCTTATGCTCATGGCGAAGCCGCGCTCGTTTTCCCGGAACCAGCCCATGATGGCGCGGCCGCTCGAGCCGTTGACGCTGCCGCCGAGCAGCCCGGTGAGAAGCAGGCTTGCCGACAGCAGCGCAACATCGGGAATGCCCGACCTTGTCGGCACCACGAGCATGGCCATGGCAAGAAGCCAGGCGGCCGTCGCGCCAAGCCCGATCAGGAGCACGCGGCGATCGCCCCAGCGATCGGTGAGCAAGCCCCAGGGCAATTCGCTGAGCGCAACACCCAGGCCGAGAAGGCCAAGTGCCAGGCCAAGTTCGGCATTGCTCAGGTGATAGCCCTGTCGGAGCACGACCGCCGTTGCCGGTATGCCGGAGAAGGTGGCGGAGAAACTGGCGTTCGCGGCGACACCGATGCCCAGGACCTTCCAGCGGTGGCCAGGGCTGAACACCCTTCCGGCAGGGCCGGCAGCGCTGCCTCCCAGGAGTTTCTGCGTGTCTTTGTCGGTGCAGTCGACGATGGCGGACATGATTTCATTCCCGTGGTGGTCCAGTCGCCTGGACCTTGACGGCATTTCCCTAGCGCCATAGGTTAATCCTGAAAATCAGGAAGTTTTTGACTATCGATCCTGAAAAACAGGACGTTTTGATGCAACGCGTGACATTCGACCTCGACGTTCTCCGCAGTTTCGTCACCGGCATGGAGCTCGGCAGCTTTGCCAAGGCCGCCGACCGGCTCGGCCGGTCGACCTCGGCGGTCAGCGCGCAATTGAAGAAACTGGAAGAACAGGCAGCGACGCCGATCTTCCGCAAATCGGGGCGTGGGCTGGCCTTGACCGAGGCCGGCGAGACCATGCTCGGCTATGCGCGGCGGCTGCTCGAGCTGAATGACGAGGCGACGGCGGCGATCCACGATGTCGAACTGGAAGGCTGGGTGCGGCTCGGCTTGCAGGAGGATTTCGGCGAGGCCGTGCTGCCGGACGTGCTCGGCCGCTTCGCCCGCGCCCACCCCAAGGTCAAGATCGAGGCCAGGATCGCGCGCAGCCACGAGCTGGCCGAAAGGGTGATGTCAGGTAGCCTCGACATCGCGCTCGCCTGGCACAGCGGCCAGACGCTGCCCTACAGCGAGCATGTCGCCGATGTTCCCATGCGCTGGATCGGTCCGGCAAAGCGCATCGAGACCAGCCTGCGCGACGGCGAACCGCTGCCGCTGGTGGCCCTCGAGGCGCCGTGCCTGTTGCGCACGGTGGCGACGGAGACGCTCGACCGCGCCGGGCTGCCCTGGCGCATGGCCTTCTCCAGCCCGAGCCTTGGCGGCATCTGGGCGGCCGTGGCGGCTGGGCTGGGACTGACGATCCGCACCGACATCGGCCTGCCGGCCAGCGTCAGCGCGATGACGCCGGAGATTGCCGGTCTGCCGGCGCTGCCCAAGATGGCATTGTTCCTGCACCGCCGGGATGCCGAACCCGAGCCGGTGGCGGCCCGTCTGGGAGACATATTGCTGGAAGCGGCGCGGCAGGCCTTGCCGGGCAATGCGCGGACCGCCGGCTTGCGCGCGGTCGCCTGATCGGATGGGTACTGACGCTCAGCCGCGCTTCTTGGCCCGGCCGGCGAATGGATTGTCGGAGGTGCGCAGCGCGATGCGGATCGGCACGCCCGGCATGTCGAAGGCTTCGCGCAGGCTGTTGGAGAGATAGCGCACATAGGATTGTGGCATCGCATCCGGCCGCGAGCACTGGACCACAAAACCCGGCGGCCGCGTCTTGGCCTGGGTGACGTATTTGACCTTCAGCCGGCGCCCGGCAACGGCGGGCGGCGGATGATGCGCCAGTATGGCTTCCAGCCAGCGGTTGAGCTTGCCGGTCGAGACACGGCTGTTCCAAACCTTGTGGGTCCTAAGAACCGCATCCATCAGCTTGTCGAGGCCACGCCCGGTCTCGGCCGAGACCGGCACCGCCTGGATGCCGCGCACCTGCGGCAGCAGCCGCTCGGTCTTCTCGCGCAGTTCCGCCAGCAGCTCCTGCGGATGATCGATCAGGTCCCATTTGTTGAAGGCGATCACCGGCGCCCTTCCCTCGCGGATGATCAGGTCGGCGATCTGCAGGTCCTGCTTCTCGAAGGGAATGGTGGCATCGAGCACGATGATGACGATCTCGGCGAAACGGATGGCGCGCAAGCCGTCCTGCACCGACATCACTTCCAGCTTTTCGTGGATCCTGGCCTTGCGGCGCATGCCGGCCGTGTCGAACAGTTTCAGCCGGCGGCCATGCCAATCCCAGTCGACGGAAATCGAATCGCGGGTGATGCCGGCTTCCGGTCCGGTCAAAAGCCGCTCCTCGCCGATCAGCGCATTGATCAGCGTCGACTTGCCGGCGTTCGGGCGGCCGACGACGGCGATGCGCATCGGCTTGGTGTCGTCGTAAGTATGGTCATCATCGGCGTCTGGGTCGGCAATGTCCTCGCCGATCAGCACCTCGGTGGCGGCGATCTCGTCGTCCTCGGCCTCTTCCTCTTCGCCGAAGGCGCGCGCCTCGCCGAGGGCCGCGATCACCGCATCGCGCAGATCGGGCATGCCCTGTCCATGTTCGGCGGAAACCGGGATCGGCTCGCCAAGTCCAAGCTCCCAGGCTTCCAGCATGCCGCCCTGCGCGCCCTTGGCCTCGGCCTTGTTGGCGACCAGCACCACGGGCTTGCCGGACTTGCGCACGATCTCGGCGAAGGTCCTGTCGTCGGGCAGCAGGCCGGACTTGGCGTCGATGGTGAAGAAGATCAGGTCGGCTTCGTGGATGGCGATCTCGGTCTGCGCGCGCATGCGGCCGGGCAAGGTCGAGGCGCCGGCGTCCTCGAAACCGGCAGTGTCGATGACGTCGAAATGCAAATCGTAGAGCTTGGCGGCATGGACGCGACGGTCGCGGGTGACGCCCGGCGTGTCATCGACAAGCGCCAGCTTCCTTCCCACCAGCCGATTGAAAAGGGTCGATTTGCCGACGTTAGGTCTGCCGATGATGGCGACTTTGAAGGTCATACGGTCCTACAATCATGCATGTCGTTGTCCCAAAACCGCTGCACACTTTTGGGCGACATGCATTTACGAGGCATTGCCCGAGCCGCGGATCAGCTCGGACATCAGCGTTGCCCGCTCGCGGGTGTTGCGCGGGGCGCCGTCATCGGCGGCGATCTGGTCGAACAGCTTCAACGCGTCCTGGGTCTTGCCTTCCTTCCAGGCGGCAAGGCCGAGCGCCTCGCGCGCCGTGTGGCGCAGCGTGTTGGTGTCCGATGTCAGCGCCTCGACTCGGCTGGAGACATCGGCGAAGGAACCGTGGTCGACGAGCAGCAGGGCTGCCCTGAGCCGCGCCATGTCACGAATGCCCTGGGGGATGGCGGTGTCGGCGGCGACGTCGTCGAAATCCTTGACGGCGGCGGCAGTGTCGCCCTTGCTCGCCTTGACGGTGGCGGCGCGCATGCGGGCCAGCAGCGGATAGGCGCCGTAGCCGTCCTTCTCCAGCTGATCGAGCGCGGCCAGCGCTTCGTCGTTCTTGCCGTCATTGGCAAGTTTCAAGGCTTGCGAGAAGGCATCGCCGGAGCGGTTGGCGCGCGTCTCATCCCAATAGCGATAGCCGACGAAGGCGGCGGTGCCGAGCACCACGAGGATCGCGATGCCGAGCAAAGCCGGGCCGAAACGGTCCCACAGCTTCTGCGCCTGCTCGCGACGCATCTCGTCGTTGACTTCACGGATAAAACTGTCGTCGGACATCAATCAAAACCATTCCTGCCCCGGGCCGGGGCGGTTCATGAGCCCGCGTTTTAGCGAAATTTTGTCGGCATGGAAGGGGTCCGGCCGGAAAATCGCCCAATCCCCAGGGGCAAACGGATGCTTGCCCCTGGGCAAGCCGATGTTTGCCCCGGGGCAAACCGGCAAAAAAGCCCAATCGCACCCACGCCACATTTCCGGGATAGCCGGCTTGCTGACCGCCCGGAGCTCGTAAATTTGCCGATGCCTTGTTTGTCCCGCGTTGCCGTGTTTTCGCTTGTCTCGCTAGCCACCGCCGGCGTGGCCCTGGCCGATCCGCCCGCGCCGCCAATGCCGGCAAAGCTGAAGCAGGTGGTGATCATCTCCTTCGACAGTGCCCGCGACATCTCGCAGTGGAAGCGCAGCCGCGCTTTGGCGCAGCGCACCGGCGCGCATTTCACCTATTTTCTCTCCTGCGTCTTCCTGCTGTCGCCGGAGACACGCAAGGAATACACCCCACCAGGCAAAACAGCAGGCAAATCCAATATCGGCTTTGCCGCCTCCAAACAGGAAGTGGCCGAGCGGCTCGAACAGATCGGCCTCGCCGCGCATGAAGGCCACGACATCGCCAGCCACGCTTGCGGCCATTTCGACGGCAAGGACTGGAGCAAGGCCGACTGGCTGAAGGAATTCGCCTCGTTCGAACACATTCTCGAGAACGCCTATGCAATCAACGGCATTACGCCGGAACCCGACGGCTGGCGCGATTTCACCCGGCATGCCGTGGTCGGTTTCCGCGCGCCCTATCTGTCGACCAGCAAGGCGCTTTATGAGGCGCTGCCGGCCGCCGGCTACCAGTTCGACGCCAGCGGCGTCTCACAAGGCCCTGTTCTGCCGCCAACCGTTGGCGGCATCACCCGCTTTTCACTGCCGCAGATCCCGGAAGGTCCGAATTCCAGGCCGGTGATCGCCATGGATTACAATCTCTATGTCAGGCATTCCGGCGGCTTCGAGCGGCCGAGCAAGGCGGACGAGTTCGCCGACCGGACCTATCAGGCGTTTCGCGCCGCCTTCGATGCACAGTACCAGGGCAAGCGCATTCCGCTGGAACTCGGCTTCCACTTCACGCTGATGAATGATGGCGCCTACTGGAACGCGCTGGAGCGCTTCGCCGGCGAGGTCTGCGTCAAATCAGATGTCGAATGCATCAGCTTTCGCGACTACCTGTCGCGGCAGGATGTCGGCCAGAAGCAGGCCTCGGTTGGCGGCTGAGCCGCCAACCTGTCTTGCATCGACGCCTGAGTGCTCCTAGGCGGGATCCTCAGCGCCCTGCCTTGCCAGATAACGCTGGTCTATGTCAGGCAGCGGCTCGCCCAACAGCGTCGCCTCGAAGGCGCGCAGGCGCTTGTGGACCGATTGCAGTTCGACGATGGTCGACCACGAGGTAAGCAAGAATTGCAGCGAACCCGTCACCTTGCCGAAGGCATTCGAGATCTGGTTCAGCGCACCGAACGTTATCTTGTGCGCGACCAGCGACGGACCCAGGATCAGTAGCGAGAAGATGTTGTCGGCCTGCAGGTAGGTGTACCGGACGACGTTGAAATAGATGTAATGGAAATAGAGCCTGAAGTAATTGTGGCGGACGTTGGCGAACAGCTCGGCGGTGGTGGCGGGCTGTGCACGGTCCGCATGATCCTCGCCGTAAACCAGTTCCTTGCGGTAAGCGGCTTCGACCCGTTGGTTGCGGAACTGCAGCCCCGGAAGCTTCAGGCCAGCAATCATTACCGAGATCGTTCCGAACAGACACCAGGCCAGTGCCGCGACCACCAGGGGCTGCGGGACCGCGCCGACGATCGGCAACTCGCTGATGTGGGCCTGCAACTGGATCATCACTGGCAGGAAGGCGATCAAGGTCATGATCGACTGGACGAAGCTGGAGCCGAGATCCTCCATGATCTGGGAGAACCGCATCGTGTCCTCCTGGATGCGCTGCGAAGCACCCTCGATATGGCGCAGCCTGGACCAGTTCTCTATGAAGTAGTTGTTCATTGCCGTGCGCCAGCGGAAGATCCAATGGCTGACGATGAAGGCATTGACCACCTGCACGTTCATGCCGACCAGCGCGAGCCACGAGAAGTCAGCCAATCCGGTGTAGAATTCACCGTTGGTCGATTTCCCGGTCCCTGACATTAGCCCCTGCACATAGTCGAAGAATGGGCCATACCAGGCGTTGACGGCGACGCTGACCTGCACGTTGAAATAAATGAAGAACAGGATGACCGCCGTCATCAGGATCGACCAGCGCTGCCACGGATGCGGGGAATACCAGCTCCAGAATGCGTAGAAGATGGCCACGCAGGCCACGAAGTAGATGTAGAACCAGAGGAACGGCTTTGACACGAGAACGGCGATGCCGATGATGGGCGGCGCGTCGGCGGCGGCTGCCGGCAGGCCGAAAACGGCCCCCAATTGTTCACCACCGAAAAACCAGAACAGGATCGCCGCAAGGCTCCAGATGGCGGCCGAAGAGAAAAAGAGCTTCGGCTGCGGGAAGAAGGATACGAACACTGTGGCGAATTCCTTGCTTGATGGGCAAATCAGCTGACTTCGGCGGGCATAAAGTCACACATTAGGGGGAAAGAAAATGCCTGCCCGATGCCCGGCGCAGAGCAAGACCACAAATCATGGCGATTTTGGCGCGGCCGACCATGTGATGACGCCGGAGACCACCAGCATGGCCGCGGCGACGATCGAAGCGAGGAAGAAATCGCCCGACATCTGCGCCAAGAGGCCGGCGGCGATCGGGCCGACGATCTGGCCAAGGCCGAACGACGCCGTCATCAGGGCAAAGATGCGCCGGGGCGCCTGTGGCGCCTGCCGGCGGGCGGCCTGCAGGCCAAGCGCGGTGATGGCGATGAAGGTGCCGCCGAGCAGCAGACCGCCAAGCAGCGGCCCCGAATATCCGCCAAGGGCCACGCTGGCGGCGACGCCGATCACTTCTATGAAACATGCCAGCGCATAGGCAGCGTTGAGCCCGACCCGCCCGGCGATCTTCTGCCACAACCAGGTCGAGGGAAAACCGGCGAGACCGGCGACCAGCCAGACCATGGCCTCGAAGACGCGGCTGCCGCCGCCCTGGCGGACAATGGCGACCAGGAACGTTGCCGTCACCACGTAGCCAAAACCAAACAGGCCGTAGGCGACGATGATCTTCATCAGCGACCGGTCTTTCGGCAGGGCCGGTTCACGGGCGGCTTGGCCGTTGGCGAGCAGGCCTTCGTTCACCAGCAGCGCCACGACCACGAAGCCACAAGCCGAAATCGCCGCTGACCACAACCAGCCCGCCGCCCAGCCGGCATGCTCGGTGACCAGCACCGCCATCATTACCGCGGAGACCGCGATGCCGAGGCCGACACCGCCGAAATGCCAGGCCTGTAGGTCGCCACGACCGGAGGCATTGATATGGCTGAAAACGATGCTGGCCATGAACACCATGACGAAAGCGCTGGCCAGACCGGCCAAGAAGCGGATGAGGAGAAAGGCGGCCATGGCGTCGGTCAACCCCATCAGCGCCGCCAGGACGGTGCTGGCGCCAAGACCGCCCAGCATCAGCAGACGCTCGCGGCCATGCGCCCAGCCGCCCGCCGCCACAAACGCGCCGACAAGGTAGCCGAGATAATTCGCCGAGGCGATCCATCCGGCATTGGCCGGTGACAGATGCAGTTCTTCCATCATGCCGGGCAGGATCGGCGTGTAAACGAAGCGTCCGATGCCCATGGCCATCGCCATCGCGATCATGCCGGCGACGGTGAAGCGCAGCGCTGTTGAGGTGGCATATCTCATCGCAGCGCACAATAAATGCAGGGATCGCTGAAACAATCCGCCATCCGTTGGGCCAGTCAGCGCAGAGAGGCGCGACCGGCTCGACTTCTAATTGAGCTGAAGGCGCGTCATCGGCTCAGCAGCGCCCGGCATGCAATGAAGCGGTCTCGTGCGCCGTTCGCCGCGCCGTCAGCCTGAACGGCACGTCGCCCAATTCACGCTCCGACATGGTGTTCAGCACGGGATGCGACAGCGGATCGGTCAGCCATGTCTGCGTATCGATCTGCGAGTGTGACCCGGACGGCGTGCCCGTGGCAAACAGAACCTTCAGCGATGACAACAGCCTTAACATTTTCGGCTCCCAGGATCTGGCTCCCATCGATAAAGTCTGCCGTTCCGGCGCGTCTTTCAATTGAGATTTCAGCCGGAACAGTTTAGAAAATCTCAAATGGCCATGCTCAACCGCGTCCATCTCAACGGCCTTCGCGCCGTCGAAACCGTTGCCCGTCTCGGCTCGCTTGCGGCGGCCGCCGGCGAGCTCAACGTTTCAGTCAGTGCCGTCAGCCAGCAAATAAGCCGCACCGAAAAGCAGCTCGGCCAGGCGCTGTTCGAGCGCACGGCGAGCGGTCTGGTGCTGACCGAGTTCGGCACAGTTTTCGCGGCCCGCCTTGGGGCCGGATTTCGCGAGCTTGCCCAGGCCGTGGCGCTGGCCGACGAAGCGAGCCAATGCACATTGGTCGTCTCGGCGGCTCCGGCCTTCGCTTCGAAATGGCTGCTGCCCAGACTGTCACGTCACTTCGACCGGCATCCCAATGTGCTGCTGCGCATCGACGCGTCGGTGCGGCTGGCCAATCTCGATCATTCCGACGTCGACATCGCCATCCGGCTTGGCGACGGCAAATGGTCCGGCGGGCAGGCCGAACTGCTCCTGGCGCAGGAAGTGTTCCCGGTCTGCGCGCCTGCAATCGCCCGGAAACTGAAATCGATCGAGGACCTTGCCCAGACCTGCGCCATCACCGACGAGCGGGCGATGATCAACTGGGAGAGCTGGTTCGCGGCCGCCGGTGTTCCGCCCGTCACCTTCCAGAAGGGCGCGCGCTTCACCGACCCGATGCTGTGCCTGGAATCGGCGATTGCCGGCCATGGCGTGATGCTGGGCTGGCAGTTGCTGACGGCGGATGCGCTGGCCGACGGGCGGCTGGTGGCGCCGTTCGGGATCCGCGCCCAGAGCGGGCTCGGCTACTGGCTGGTGACGGCTTCGGCCAAGACGGAGAGCCGCAAGGTCCGGGACTTCAAGGCCTGGATCAAGGAAGAGATCGAGGCGACGATGGCGCAGTTCGGATCACTCGAAAGCGCAGCCTAGAGCCTGTTCCGTCCCGATGGAATCGGGATAGGGCTCCGTCTCTTTTGGTCGACCATGATCTTTTCGGAAAGCCGGTTCCCACTTTTCGGGACCATGGCCTGTACTGGCCCAGCGCAATCGCGGTGGAAAGGAGGGTGGCGCCGGTCTATGTAAGGTATCGGACCTCACATCATGGCAGGCAGGATCATGACCACACATTCGCGCGGCGTTTCCGCAACGATCGACCCGGTGAAGCTCGACAGGCTGGCGGAGGTCGCCATCAAGGTCGGCCTGCAATTGCAGCCCGGCCAGGATCTCGTCCTGACCTCGTCGATCGCGGCATTGCCTCTGACCAGGCGGATCGTCGAGCATGCCTACAAGGCCGGCGCCGGTCTGGTGACGCCGATCTTCAACGATGACGAGATGACGCTGGCGCGCTACCGCTTCGGCGCCGACGCCAGCTTCGACCGCGCCGCCGGCTGGCTCTATGAAGGCATGGCGAAGGCTTTTTCCAACAATGCGGCCAGACTTGCCGTGCGCGGCGAGGATCCCTCGCTGTTGTCGGCGCAGGATCCGGCCAAAGTGGCGCGCGCCAACAAGGCCAATTCCATGGCCTATCAGCCGGCACTGGAAAAGATCACCGGCTTCGACATCAACTGGAACATCGTCGCCTACCCGGATCTCGCCTGGGCCAAACAGGTGTTTCCCGATGATGCCGACGATGTCGCGGTGGCGAAGCTCGCCGATGCCATTTTCGCCGCCTCGCGGGTCGATGTGGAAGACCCGATCGGCAATTGGAAGGCGCACAATGCAGCGCTTCGCGGCCGCACCGAATGGCTGAACGGCCATAATTTCCACGCGCTGCATTTCACCGGACCCGGCACCGACCTGACGGTCGGGCTGGCGGACGGCCATGAATGGATGGGCGGCGCATCGACCGCCAAGAACGGCATCACCTGCAATCCCAACATCCCGACCGAGGAGGTCTTCACCACGCCGCACGCCAGGCGCGTCGAGGGGCATGTCTCCTCGACCAAGCCACTGTCCTACCAGGGCACGCTGATCGACGAGATCTCGGTGCGGTTCGAGGAAGGCAGGATTGTCGAGGCCAAGGCGTCGAAGGGCGAGGACGTGCTGAAGAAGGTGCTCGACACCGACGAGGGCGCGCGGCGTCTCGGCGAAGTGGCGCTGGTGCCGCATTCCTCGCCGATCTCGGCCAGCGGCCTTCTGTTCTTCAACACGTTGTTCGACGAAAACGCCGCGTGCCATATCGCGCTCGGCCAGTGTTATTCCAAATGCTTCGTCGACGGCGCCTCGCTCAGCCAGGACGAGATCGCCGCGCGCGGCGGCAACAAGAGTTTCATCCACATCGACTGGATGATCGGCTCGGACAAGATCGACATCGACGGCGTCCACAAGGACGGCAGGCGCGTGCCGGTGATGCGCAAGGGCGAATGGGCCTGAGGGTTTCGGCGCAGGGAGGTCGAATGGCTTTCGACCTGATGGTCAAGCGGATCTACGAGCCGCCCGCTGCCGATGACGGGCAGCGGGTGCTGGTCGATCGCATCTGGCCGCGCGGCATCAGCAAGGAGCATGCCGCGCTGGCGCTGTGGCTGAAGGAGATCGCGCCCAGCGATGAGCTGCGCAAATGGTTCGGGCATGAGCCCGCGCGCTGGGCGGAGTTTCGGAAGCGGTACGGGGCTGAACTGGACGGGAATGGCGAGGTGGTGGCGACGCTGCACGGCCTGCTTGGCGAGGGCAAGGTGACGCTGCTCTACGGCGCTCATGATGAGGCGCACAACAATGCGGTGGCGCTGGCGGAGTATTTGAGAGGACAGTAACCTGCCCTTCGCCATGGAATGACGAGGGGATAGGTGCGGTGCGGCCTGCCGAGCCCTACTTCACCGCCTGCTCATAAACCTCCGGCTTGAAGCCAACCAGAACCTGGTCGCCGACCTCCAGCACCGGCCGCTTGACCATCGTCGGCTTGGCCAGCATCAGCGCCTTGGCCTTCTTTTCATCGAGGCCTTGCTTGTCCTTGTCCGTCAGTTCGCGGAATGTGGTGCTGCCCTTGTTGAGCAGCTTTTCCCAGCCGACCTTGCCGACCCAGCCATCCAGCCGCTTCGCGTCCAGCCCCTCCGCGCGGAAATCGTGAAAACGATGGGCCACGTCATGGCTCTCCAGCCAGACGCGCGCCTTCTTGACCGTGTCGCAAGTGGTGATGCCGTAGATCGTGATCGTCAAAGCGCGCTTCCCTTGGACTGACAAGTCGAATCCGTCCCACAACCTAAAACCGCCCTTCCCGCTTTGCCAGCGCCCCGACCCGCATCTCCTGAATTTTTAGGCTTGCCAATACTAAGGAATTTTCCTAAGTATTTTCCAAGCCACTTTTGGCGACACCGCAGGACCGACCAATGACAAGCCTTCAGACCACCAATCCAAGTCCTCCGCCGATCGATGGCATCTTCCGCGCGCTTGCCGACCCGACGCGGCGGCGTGTGGTCGAGCGGCTGAACAGAAGCCCGGCCTCGGTCAGCGAACTGGCGCAGCCTTTCGAGATGGCCCTGCCCTCCTTCATCGAGCACCTCAAGGTGCTGGAAGGCTGCGGGCTGGTGCGATCGGAAAAGAACGGCCGTACCCGGACCTACCAACTGGCGCCCGAACCGCTGCAGCTTGCCGAGAACTGGCTGGCCGAACAGCGCACGCTGTGGGAGCGCCGCCTCGACCAATTCGACGCCTATGTGATGAGCCTCAAGGAGCAGGAAAAATGACCTATCCCTTCAAGCCGGATCCCAGGCTGGACCTCGTGCTGGAGCGCGTCGTCGACGCGCCACGCGAATTGTTGTGGCGGGCTTGGACGACCCCGGACCATGTCAAGCAGTGGTTCACGCCCAAGCCATGGCTGATCACCGATTGCGAGATCGATCTCAAGCCTGGCGGGTTGTTCCGGACGCGCATGCAGTCGCCCGATGGCAAGGAGACCAACGACCGCCATTGCTGCTATCTCGACATCGTGCCGAACGAGCGGCTGGTGTGGACGGATGCGTTGCTGCCGGGCTATCGGCCGTCAGGCGACCCCTTCATCACCGCGGTCATTTCCCTCCAGCCGGATGGCCGGGGCACGCGCTACACCGCGACCGCCATCCACCGCGACGAGGCGACCCGCAACAACCATGAGGAGATGGGTTTCTTCGACGGCTGGGGCACGGTGGCCGATCAGCTTGCGGCGTATGTGAAGACGATTTGAACCTCTGAGATGGCGGCCAGGAAACCGTCCCGGCCGCCATGCCTGCTTCTCGATCCTGTAGCGAGGAGCAGACTCCGAAGCCGAAGCTTCCGGTCTCAGTAGTAAAAGCGCTCTTCGGTGATCTTGCCGTTCTTGACCGTGTACAGGCCAACCTCATCCATGGTGACACGCTGGCCGGTGGCCTTGGGCGTTATGTCGAACGTGAACCGCACCGCGAACTGGTCGCCATTGACATACGGCCCTTCGACCGAGCCGCCATGGACTTCGTGGTTCTCCTGCCACCACTGGCTTTTCTGCCTGAGAGCCTCCTTGCCGTGGCTGACGGCCATTGGCCCCTCCATGGCTTCGTAACTGGCTATGTCGTCGGCATTGTATTTTTCGGCGGCGCCGTCGTGATCGCCCTGCTTGAGGAGCTCGGTGAAATCCTTGGCAATGTCCGTGATGGTCATTTTGTGTTCCTCCTGTTCAGACGCACTGCAATTAGGGAAGAGCCTGCCCGTCTGCCACCTGTGCTCACATGACAGCTGACAAGGCGTGTCAGGACGATCGATATAGCGCGGCTCTGTGAGGACGAATTGAGGGAGGGCGATCGGCGGCCTCGGTTGCAGACACAAGCCAATTCCGCAATGCTAGGTGCATGTGCAACCTCTACAACATCACCACGACGCAAGAGGCGATCCGCCAATGGACGCGCGCATTGCGCGATATCAGCGGCAACCTTGAACCTTCCGTTGACATCTATCCCAATCAGCCCGGCCCGGTCATCCGCAATACGGCGGATGGGAAGCGTGAGCTTGCGAACCTGCTTTGGGGATTGCCAACGCCACCAGAGCGCATGAAAGGCAAGGCCGACTACGGCACGACCAACGTTCGCAACCCACAATACTCGCACTGGCAACAGTTTGTCGGGGTCGAGCACAGATGCGTCGTGCCGGTCACCAGTTTTGCCGAACCCAGCCCGACACCGAGCGACAAGGACCCGGAAACGGGCATCCAGCGCAATTACTGGTTTGCCCGCGACGAAAGCCTACCGCTGTTCTTCTTCGCTGGGTTCTGGACCCAGTGGCAGGGCGTACGAAAGGTCAAGGACGGACCTGGCGACTTTGAGTTGTTTGCCTTCATGACAACCAAGCCTAATGCTCTCATCGCGCCGATCCATGAGAAGGCTATGCCCGTGATCCTGACCACGACGGAAGAGACCGAGGCCTGGCTGACAGCGCCGTGGGCAGAGGCGCGGCATTTGCAGAGAACAGCGCCAGACGCCGCGTTGGTGATCGTTGAGAAGCCAGCCACGCAAATCAAGTTTCCGCAGCAGGCTCCGGCCCAAGGATCCCTGTTCTAGGTTGATCGAGTTGAAGGCCGCGTTCTTCACTCCTCGTCTCGCCATATCACACGGCGAACCATGCGGATTTCGACAAGGCGTCTGACACGAATTTTCAAGCGCTCGGCAGCACTCGGCAGAATTATGTCGGCATCAAGCTCGCGAAGCTTGCAGCGCTCGCACCGCATATGCCGTTCGACATCCCAAAAGGGAATGTCACCGACAAGCTTTGCCAGGTCGCCGGGCAGATAGTGCCGGATGATGTTGCAGTGCCGGCATCGGACACGAATGAGTTGCCCGACTTCGTGCGCGAGGCATAGGGTTTGCACATTTCGGCGCGGTCGGGTGCTCATTTCCGGCATCAACTAATTTAGGAATGTCTTCCTAGATTAGTCAATTCCTACTTATTTCCATGGCCGTTTGTTAACATGTCGATCAGACCAGCCCGCACGAAACCGTGCGACGACCTTGCGAAGGTGGATGAGGCTAGCCCGGCAGCATGGGGCAGTTGGCGCCGCGGCGCAGGCTAATATGCGCCACGTCGCCAATGCTGAATTGAAACCCCTCGGCCTGGCGCGGTGCATCGATCACCACCGGCAACCCCTGCCCCAGTTCAGCATGCAGCCGCAAGGTACGGCCGTGGAAGACAATGCTGTTCACCCGCGCCGGCGCGGTTCCTTCGGCGGCCTCGGTGGCGGCCAGCAAATCCTCAGGACGCACGCCGATGGTGCGCATCTCGCCTTCGCCGGGCGGTTGGCCGGTTTCGGAGGTGGCCTCCAGCGGCAGAGCGCCGGCAGCGAAGCGCAAACGATCGCCATCGCGGCCGACAAAGCGCGACCGCAGGAGGTTCATGGTGCCGATGAAGCTCGCCACGAACGTCGTCGCGGGCCGGTCATAGAGCGTCGCCGGCGGCGCGATCTGCTCGATGCGGCCCTTGTTCATGACGACGATGCGATCGGAGATCGACAGCGCCTCGGTCTGGTCATGGGTGACCATGACGAAGGTGGTGCCGAGCCGCGACTGCAGCCGCTTCAACTCGACCTGCATCTGTTCGCGCAGATGCGCGTCGAGCGCCGACAGCGGTTCGTCGAGGAGCAGCACACGCGGCTCGCAGACGATGGCGCGGGCAAGCGCGACACGCTGGCGCTGGCCGCCCGACAGTTCGGAGACACGGGCGCGGAGCTTGTCGGCGAGACCGACCATGTCGAGGGCTTCACCGACACGCTTCGCCTGCTCGGTGCCGGAGAGTTTGCGCAGCGACAGGCCGAAGCCGACATTATCGGCGACGTCCATATGCGGAAACAGCGCGTAATCCTGGAACACGGTATTGACCGGCCGGTCGAAGGGGCGAAGTGCGGTGATGTCGCGGCCGTCGAGCAAGACCTTGCCGCTCGACGGGCTTTCGAAGCCGGCGATGACGCGCAGGCTGGTGGTCTTGCCGCAGCCGGAAGGCCCAAGCAGTGTGATGAACTCGCCGCTGATAATGTCGAGATCGACGGCATCGAGCCCAACGATGCCGCCCGGGAAAACCTTGGAGACCGCCTGCAGCCGGACGAGTGGATCAGGCGCCATCGCGAACCTCGGAGGGCTTCGTGGTGTTGACCCACAGGATCTGGCACTGCTCGGCGCCGCGATTGCGGAAAGCGTGCAACAGCGTGCTCTTGAAGGCAAAACTGTCGCCGGTCTTCAGCCCGTATTTTGTCGAATCCACCACCAGCTCGACCTCGCCCGAAAGCACGTAGCCGAATTCATGGCCGGCATGGGCGTAGGCTTCGGCCGTGCCGCCACCGGCCTCCACCGTCACCAGCATGCCGGTGAGCGTCGCGCCCGGCGGCGACAGCAGCGCCTTGGCGATGCCTTCCGACTTCACCGGAATGGAGCGCCGCTTGTCGGCGCGCACGCAATAGAGATCGTTGACGGCCTCGTCGCCATCGGCGATCAGCGCCGAAGGCTCGATGTCGAGGGCGGCGGCGAGCGGCCAGATCACCTTGACGCGCAGCGAAGACATGCCGCGCTCGATCTGGCTCAGCGCACCGATCGACACGCCAGCTTTTGCCGCCAGCTCGGCCAGCGACAGGCGCCGCTCCAGCCGCAGCGCCCGCACGCGGCGGCCGACGCGCACATCGGCATCGTCTTTGGTTTTTTCAGATGCCTCGTCAAGCATGTCCATGCATCGGTCCTTGTTGTCTCCTCATATCGACGCGGGCACAGCGCCGCCAAGCTCCCCCTCTCCCCCTGAGGGAGAAGGCGACAGATTAGGGGTGTTCCAGCGAAGTGAGACGTTGCGTTTCCTGGATTACCCCTCATCCGTCTCGGCGCTGCGCGCCGATCCACCTTCCCCCACAAGGGGGGAAGGAAGAATCAGCCTCACCCGCCAGCCTTCACTTTCTCGAACATCTTGGCCACATCGTCATTCTGTTTCATCGGTCCGGTGAAGATGGTGCTCTTCAGCATCACCTCGGGGTCGGACGGCAGTTGCAGTTTCTCCAGCTCGTCCTTGGCCACCCCGGCGAAGGCAGTGCTCAACGAACTGCCATAGCCATAGGACTGGATCAGGAATTTGCCCGAATCGGCGTCCAACCGGCTGTTGATGAAATCATAGGCGAGATCGACATTCTTGGCGTCCTTCAGCATCACGAAGCCGCAGGCCCAGGTCAGCATGCCTTCTTTCGGCTTCATGAACTCGACCGGCACGCCCTGCTTCTTCAGCGAGGTGGCCGACGCATTCCAGGTCATGGCGGCGACCAACTGGCCGCTGGCCAGCGCCTGCTCGACCGACGTCATGTCCGTGGTGTAGCTCGACAGCAGCGGCCGCTGCTCGCGCAGTTTTGCCGCGACCTTGTCCATCTGTTCAGGTGTCATGTCGAACGGATTCACCCCGGCCAGAAGTGCGGCAACGATCGGCGTGTCGTGCACGGCGTCGATGGTCGCCATGCGGCCGGCATATTGCTTGTCCCAGAGCAGGTTCCAGCTTGCTTCCGGGTTCTTCACCAGATCGGTGCGGTAGAGGATCGAGGTGTTGCCCCAGTCCCACGGCACCATCCAGACCTTGCCGTCGCCGGCCTGCAGATCGGGCAGGTTCTTGAACACCGGAAAGATCGAATCCCAGTTCTTGATGCGCTTGGTGTCGATCGGCTGCAGCAGGCCTTCCTTGTTCCATCGCGCCACCTTGTCGTAGCAGGGATGCGCGATGTCGGGCCGGAAGCCGGCCTTGACCTTGGTGAAGGCATCGTCGTCGTCGCCGAAGATCGAGGCCTCGACGCCATCGGGGTGCGCGGCGAGGAAGCTCTTGTTGAAGTCGGGCAGCTCGTAACCCGACCAGGTGAAATACTGCAGCTTCTCGGCGGCCGGCGCCACGGTCGACGACAAAGCGAGCGCCAGCGCGGCGAGGCCGGCGCGGACCTTGTGTCCGCTTATCGTTGTCAGGTGGAATGTCATTTTCGTTCTCCTCTCATTGTTATGGTCAGGCTGGATTGCGGCGCGCGGCACCGAGCCCGCGATGGCGCAGGAACTCGGCGGTGCCGGCGATAATGAAGGATACGGCCAGGATAACCGTTCCCAGCGCCATGACGGTCGGCAGCGAGCGGGGGAAGCGCAGCTGGCTCCAGATGTAGAGCGGCAGGGTCGGCTCGGTTCCGGCAAGGAAGAAGACGACGATGAATTCGTCGAAGGAGATCAGGAAGGCCAGCATGAAGGCCGACAGCACGGCGGGCAGGCTGAGCGGCAGCATGACCCGCCGGAACGTCGTCCAGTCGGAGGCGCCGAGATCGAGCGCCGCCTCGCGAACCGACCTTGGGATGGCTGCGAAGCGGCTGCGCATGACGACCACGGTCGTTGGCAACGCCACCAGTATGTGACCGAGCACGATGGCGACGCGCGATGGCCCGAGGCCGATGAGATTGATCAGAATCAGCAGCGATATGCCGACGATGACACCGGGAATGAGGATCGGCAGCCGGGCGATGGCGCTGATCGTGGCGGCCAATGGCGAACGGCCATAGAGGTCCATATAGGACACGGTGATGCCGCACAGCGTGGCGCCGGAAGCGGCGATGGCGCCGATGACGAGACTGTTGACGAGCGCGCCCGACAGCGCCGGATTGCCATAGAGCGTCTCGTACCATTGCAGCGTGAAGCCCTGCAGCGGAAACGCCGCCTGGATGGAATCGTTGAAGGAAAACAGCGGGATCAGTAGCACCGGCAGATAGAGGAACACCAGATAGGCAAGCACGTAGAGGCCGAGCCAGCGGCCATCCCGTTTCGTGCCGGCGCGTTCGGCTTTCATGTGCGGCTGCCAAATCTGCGGTCGGCGCCGCGCGCGACCAGCACCACGACGAGGATGACCAGCATGACGCAGACCGAAAGCGCGGCGCCGAACGGCCAATCATTGGCCTTGCCGAACTGCGACTGGATCAGCGTGCCGATCATGGTGCTGGCCGGGCCGCCGACCATGGCTGGCGTGACATAGTCGCCGACCGTCGGCACGAAGACGACGAGCGCCGCGGCCAGCACGCCCGGCATCGAATTGGGCAGCACGACGCGGCGGAACGCGGTGAACGGCCGCGCGCCGAGGTCGGAGGCAGCCTCGAGCAGCGATTTCGGGATCGTATCCAGCGCCACATAGATCGGCAGGATGGCGAAGGGCGCATAGGCGTGGGCCAGCGTGACGACCACGGCGGCCGGCGTGTTGAGAAAGGCCAGTGTCGGCTCCGACCAGATGCCGCTTTCGATCAACGCCGAGTTCAGGACGCCATTATAGGCGAGCACGATCTTCCAGGCGAAGACGCGGAGCAGATAGCTGGTCCAGAACGGCAGCGTCACCAGGAACAAGAGCAGGCCGCGCCGGCGCCCGGCATGGAAGGCGAGATAATAGGCGACGGGATAGGCGGTGACGACGGTTGCCAGCGTCACCAGGCCGGCGATGACCAGCGAGCGCAGCGTCACCGTCCAGTAGAGCGGATCGGTGGCCACGGTGACGAAGTTCTCGACGGTCAGCCCGACGCCGAGCAGCGAGCCGTCATTGCCGCGGAAGGCGAGGAACAGCACCAGGCCAAGTGCGAACAGGATCAGCAGGAAGGTGACCAGCGCCCCCGGCAGCAGCATGGCGAACCGGAAGCCCGATGAAGACCGGGACTCGGGCACTTCCGCTGCAACTAGGGTCGACATCGACCTGCCCACCAATTTTGAAATTGGCTAAGACTTTTTCATATTCATGAAAACTGTCAAGCGGAATCCGGCTTCCTGAATTGGTCGCCATCAACGTTCCAGCGATTGCCGGAACGCCTGGGGCTTTGCCCGAAATGGCCGAAAGGCGGTAGCCGACCTGGTCAGCCTGCCGTTCCCGGCCGCGTTGGCTGGGTCATCTCATCCGAACCGTTTGGTCGGTGCGCCTCGAACGCCTGTACGCACCGCGAACAACCCGCCCTCCTGCGGGTTCGCCCGCAAATGTCTCTCGCTCATGGTAAACCGCGCCGAAGTGACGAAGAGGATATCGAAGTTCTCGCCGCCGAAAGCACAGCTCGTCGGCCAGCTGCAGGGCAGGTCCACCACTCTGTCCAGAACTCCGTCGGGTGAAATGCGAACCACGCAGCCGCCCCCCGCAACGCGACAGTTCCAGATATAGCCTTCCGCATCCATGCACGACCCGTCCGGCAGGCCGCGTGGAAAATCCGGGAAGAAAGGGCGCCTTTCGGTTATTCGCGACCGCACCCTGTCCCAGTGATAGCGAAAGATCTGGTTCTTCGTCGTGTCCGCCGTGATGAACGTATCATCCGCTGTCCAGACCATCGTATTGGTGATGCCGAAGCGGTCGGCACTGAGCGCCTCGACAATGCCGGCCATGTCGACGCGATAGATCCGCCCCGCATCTCGCGAAATATCGCGCGGACTATCGTCGGCGCCGATGTTGTTTTCCATGGTGCCAACCCAGAATGAGCCGTCCGGGGCGACCACGCCCTCATTCAACCGTGTGTCAGGGCTGTCCGGTTCGATCGTCGCGATCGTCCTGAAGGCTTCTGCGAAATCCCACAGAGCCACATCCTTTCGCAGCCCGACGATCGCGCCACCGTCCCTGCGCAGGCCAATCGAGGTTGCGAGGTCCGGTGTCTGCCAGCTCTGGTGATCGCGAGTGACCGGATCGAGCTGGTGAATGCGCCGTCCGATGATGTCCACCCAGATCAGTGTCTTCCTGTTGTCGTCCCAGAGCAGGCTCTCACCGACGATATCCCGGGCATCAAACATGAAGCCTGGCTGCTTTTCTTCGCTACCCACTGCCCTTCCTCTCCCAAATGTCGCGCGGTCAACCGCTATTGACAGACAAGATTTCACAAAGATATAAACATTTCAAGAAAACATGTCATACAGGTTTTGAGCAAATGGTAAGCGATCGCGGCATAGGACCTGACGAGACAAATCCCGGGCTGGTGAGCGCCGCCATTCAGGCCATCACCCAACACATCCGTGTTGAAGGTCTTGGCCCTGGCGACCTCTTGCCCAGTGAGGCCGACATGACCCGCAAGCTCAGTGTCTCGCGGACGGTGGTGCGGGAGGCGTTTCGGTCGCTGTCGGCGATGCGCCTCATCGACATGAGCGCCGGCCGGCGCGCCAGCGTTGCCAAACTCGACATTGGCGCCATGTCGATGGTGATCGAGCACGGCGTCACCACCGAACAGATCAGCATCCAGCAGGTGTATGATGTGCGCCGCACCATCGAAATGCGCACGGTGGCACTCGCCGCACTCCGGCGGACCGACGCAGAGGCGGCTGAAATACAAAAATGCGCGCAGCTGATGCGCGAGAACTACCGTGCGCCCGAGATCGTCATGGAACACGACATCGCATTCCATGAAGCGATCGCGCGAGCCTCTCACAACCCGGTATTTTCGTTGATCATCAACGCCTTCAGCGGTGTCACGCGACGCACCTGGGTGATCGGCTGGCGTACGCGCGCAACCGAGGAAGAGCAGATCAGGATGATCGAGGGGCACGCAGATATTGCTCGGGCGATCGTCGCGGGGAACCCGCAACTCGCCGCCGAACATATGGCCGCGCATTTCGACAAAAGCGTCAAGGCACTGATCGATGCGGGGATCGCATGAAAATCCGCTCGATCGAGACCATCCGCATCGAAGAGCGGCCCAATCTGCTCTGGGTCGAGGTGCATACAGACGAGGGCATCACCGGCCTTGGCGAAACCTTTTTCTTGGCCCGCACGGTTGAGGAATATGTCCACGAATATGTCGCGCCACGCGTCATCGGCCGCGATCCGCTGCAGATCGACCTGCTTTCCGCCGATCTGGTCGGCTATCTCGGGTTCCGCTCAAGCGGGGTCGAAGTCCGCGGCAATTCCGCCTTCGACATCGCGCTCTGGGATATTTTCGGCAAGGCCATGAACCAGCCGATCGCGCAGCTCCTGGGAGGCTTTTCGCGGCAGTCCATCCGTACCTACAACACCTGCGCCGGTACCGAATACATCAAGGACGGCAAGGGACAGACCACCGCGAATTATGGTCTCGGCACGAGGCAGGGATACGACGACCTGAACGGATTTCTCCACCGCGCCGACGAGTTGGCGGCGGAGCTGCTCGAGGACGGCATCACGGCCATGAAGATCTGGCCTTTCGACCATGCCGCCGAGAAAAGCCGGGGGCAAGACATTACCGCCACCGACCTCAAAGCCGCGCTGCAGCCTTTCGAGAAGATCCGCAAAGCTGTCGGCGACAAGATCGACATCATGGTCGAGTTCCACTCCATGTGGCAGCTCCTGCCCGCGATCAAGATCGCCAAGGCCCTCGGACCTTATGGCACGTACTGGCATGAGGATCCCATCCGCATGGACAGCCTCGCCGATCTCAAGCGCTATGAGGCCGCGAGCCCGGCACCGATCTCGGCGTCGGAAACCCTGGGCAGTCGCTGGGCATTCCGCGACCTTCTGGAGACGGGCGCCGCGGGCATCGTCATGCTGGACATTTCCTGGTGCGGCGGACTGTCCGAGGCACGCAAGATCGCCGCGATGGCGGAGGCCTGGCATTTGCCGGTCGCGCCGCACGACTGCACAGGGCCGGTGGTCCTGGCGGCGTCCACGCATTTGTCCCTCAACGCGCCCAACGCACTCGTACAGGAGAGTGTGCGGGCATTTTACAGGACCTGGTATCGCGACCTCGTGACCGCGCTGCCGGAAGTCAAGGACGGCATGATCACCGTGCCGCCTGGCCCCGGCCTCGGGCTGGAGCTCAATCCCGACCTCGGTCGGGCCTACACCGTCCATCGCCGTGTCTCCGACAAGGCGGACATCTGAAGAACACTCAACGGGAGGAATAGAAATGAAACGACTGACTGCAACGCTTTTGCTCGCCACGACGCTGCTTGCCGGGCCTTCCGTCGCCAGCGCCGACGGGCTCAACATCGTCTTTACGCACCATTCGTCGGCCTCGAACACCTTCTGGCAGGCGGTGAAGAAGGGCTTTGACGATGCCTGCGGCAAGGTCGAGGCCAAGTGCAACATGATCTTCACCCAGACCGAAGGCTCGGTCGAACAGCAACTCGCCAACATGCGCGCCGCGCTCGCGGCCAAGCCGGATGCCCTGCTGACCTCGATTGTCGACAACAAGGCGTTCGACGACGTCATCAAGGAGGCGCGAGATGCCGGTGTCGTGGTGATTGCCGTCAATGTCGATGACACGGAAGGCGCCAAGGGCAATGCGCGGCAGGCCTTCATAGGGCAAGGTTTCAAGCCGGCGGGCTATTCGCTCGGCAAGGCGATTTCCGAGAGCTTCCCGAAAGAGGGGCCAATCAAGGTCCTGGTCGGCATTTCCGCACCCGGCCAGAACTGGTCCGAAAGCCGCGGCGCGGGCGTGATGCAATTCCTGGAAGAGTACAAGGCGGCCCACCCCGACCGCCAGGTCTCATGGGAGCGGATCGACAGCGGAACCGACCTTGCGATCACGTCCGACCGTGTCGGCGCCTATCTCAACGCGCATCCCGACACCACAGCCTATTTCGACACCGGCTTCTGGTGCGCGGGCGTTGCGCGGTCGCTGCAGGACCGCGGCGTCGCGCCGGGCAAGGTCCTGCTTGGCGGTTTCGATCTGGTGCCGGAAGTCCTGCAGCAGATGCAGAAGGGCTACGTACAGGCTTTGGTGGACCAACAGCCCTACATGCAGGGCTTCATGCCCGTCATGGAAGCCTACCTGAACAAGAAGGTCGGTCTGGCCCCCTCCGACATCGATACGGGTCAAGGCATTGTGCGCCCGGATCAGGCCAACGCGATCATGACGCTTTCCTCGCAAGGTCTGCGTTAAGCCCACGCCCGCCATGTGTTCACCCGGCGGTGTTCGCACTGCCGGGTGGTCCCTTGCCTCGAATTCCTGGAGCCCTGCCTTGAAACGCCTCTTCAAGACCTATCTGGAAAAGCCGGAACTGGCGGGACTGATCCTGCTGGTGCTTCTGGTGGTGATTTTCGAGATCCGCTCGAATGGCGTATTCCTCAACCAGGATAACCTTCGCGGCATACTCGGCATTCTGCCGGAAACGGGCCTCGTCGCCATCGGCGTCACGATCTTGATGATCAGCGGCGAGTTCGACCTGTCGGTTGGATCGGTGTTTGCACTGATGCCGATGTGCATGGCGGTCCTCATGGTCGAAGGGGTGCCTTTCCCCCTTGCCTTGCTGGCCGGGCTTGTCGTTTGCGCGGTGATCGGATTTATCAACGGCTATGTGACGATCTGGTTCGAGATCCCGAGCTTCATCACCACGCTCGGCATGCTTTTCATCGCCCGGTCGCTGACGATCGTCGTCTCGGGCGGGTTTCCGCCCTTGCTTCCCGCCGATCTGCCGAACTGGCTGTTCACCTCGTTCGTCGGCCCCGGCAACATGTTCCGCATGTCGTTCCTGTGGTTTGCGGGAATTGCCCTGCTGACGTCATTGATGCTTTCCAGAACCAATTTCGGCAACTGGATAAAGGCCACCGGCGGCTTCCACCCGGCTGCCGCCTCGATGGGCATTCCGACCGCGAGGGTAAAACTCGCATGCTTCGTGCTTTGCTCGATGCTGTCGGGTTTCGCCGGCATGTTGCAAGTGCTGAGGCTGGGCTCTCCTTTGCCTTCGATCGGCGAAGGTCTGGAACTCCAGGCGGTCGCCTCGGCGGTTATCGGCGGCGCTTCGCTCGCAGGCGGCATCGGCACGGTCGCTGGCGGCATCATCGGCACGATCCTCATCCGTATCATCGACAATGGGCTGGTGCTCTCCAATGTCGACGCGAACTGGTTCAAATTCGCGATCGGCTTCCTGACCATTTTCGCCGTCGTCGCCAATGCCTGGATGCGCAAGCGCGCCAAGGCGATCAAGATGGAGGGCTGAGCCATGGAAGACGCAATCATCTCCGTCCGCAATCTCCACAAATGGTATTCCGGCGTCCATGCGTTGAAGGGCGTGAGCCTCGACCTGAAGCGCGGCGAGGCACTTGGGCTGGTCGGCGACAACGGCGCCGGCAAATCGACGCTCATCAACATTCTGTCAGGCGTCCATACCGCCGACGAGGGCGAGATCCTGGTCGAAGGCAGACCGGTGCGGATCGCCAGGCCGCGCGACGCGATGAACCTCGGTATCGAGACCATCTACCAGTACAATTCGATGGTTCCCACCATGTCGATCGCCAGGAACCTGTTTATCGGCCGCGAGCCGACGCTGTTTTCCGTGTTCGGCGTCGGCATACTGGATCAGAAGAAGATGGGCAGCGAAAGCATCAAGGCGATCGCCAATGTCGACCTGCATCTGCGCTCGCCCGACGCACTGGTCGGTGAACTGTCAGGCGGCCAGCGGCAGGGCGTCGCCATCGCGCGGGCCATGCACTTCAAATCGAAGGTGATGATCCTCGACGAGCCGACCAATCACCTTTCGGTCAAGGAGACCAGCAAGGTCATCGGCTTTGTGCGTGGATTGAAGGCGCAAGGGGTGACCGGCGTCTTCATCAGCCACAACATGCACCACGTTTTTGATTGCTGTGATCGCGTGGTCGCGATGGCGCGCGGCGAGGTCGTGCTCGACAAACGCATCGAGGAAACCTCAATCGATGAAGTCCATAACGTGCTTTGAGGAGCGGGAACGGTGATGACGAACCTTTCCGGTAAAGTTGTGCTCCTCACCGGTGGTCTGGGTTCGCTCGGCCGAGCCCAGGCTGCCGCGCTTGCTCGCTCTGGTGCGCGCGTGCTTTTGCTTGATCGGCCGGAGAATGCGGAAGGGCCTGGAATCGCAGCGGAATTGGCGGCGGCAAACAAGGGTACGGTCATCTACGTCGGTTGCGACTTGAACCGGCTGGCCGAAGCCGAGTCAGCGGTCAAGGCGCTCGCCGACGAGGAAGGCACGATCGACATTCTGATCAACAACGCCGCACTCATCATCAACCGTCCGTTCGAGGAATTCTCACTTGGCGAGTACGAGGACCAGATCCGTGTGAATTCATCGGCCGCCTTCGCGCTGGCGCGCGCCTGCGCCCCTGGCATGAAGAAGAAGGGTCAGGGCAGGATCGTCAATTTCTGCTCAGTGACGCTGAACGGCCGCTGGGAGGGCTACGTGCCCTATGTGGCCTCGAAGGGCGCCATGCTGGGACTCACCAAGTCGCTGGCGCGGGAATTGGGGCCATACGGCATCACCGTGAACGCGGTGTCGCCCGGCGCCGTCGTTTCCGAGGCAGAGGAGCGCGTCTTCGGAGAACGGCTCGAGGAATACAATGACTGGATCCTCACCAACCAAAGCCTGAAGCGACGCATCGAGCCGCAGCATATCGCCGATCTCGTGCTGTTCCTCGTCTCTCCGGCCTCGGACATGATCAGCGGCCAGAACATCAACATCGATGGCGGATGGTAGCCAGAGCGGCCTTTCAATGACCAATAGCGATGAGATCGAACTTGCCGATGGGCGTGCAAGCCTCGTGGTGCGTCCGCGCGAGGGTGCAGCCATCCTGCGCTACGACGCGCTCCGCCCCGGCCGAGCCCCCACGCCTCTGCTTGAGCCATCGAGGGGGCTGCTGAAATTCGGGTCCCAGCTGCTGATCCCCTGGTCAAACCGCATTTCCGGCGGAGGCTTCGAGTTTGACGGGCGCTTCCATGCGATAGAGCCCAATGTCGACGGCGAGCCGTTCCCACTCCACGGCGACGCATTTCAAAGGCCGTGGCGGTTGACGAGGCGAACGGGCACTGAATTGGAGCTGGTTCTGGAGGATGGGGCGATCGGACCCTACCGCTACCATGCGAGTGTCCGCTATGCATTGGAGGAAGGCGCGCTGTCCGTCGTGCTGGCGGTCGAGAACCGGGCCGCCATACGCCTGCCCTACGGGCTCGGTTTCCACCCCTGGTTTCCGCGCCGCCCGCGCACTTTGCTGCAAGCATCGGCGCACAGTGTCTGGCTGGAGGACGAACGACACCTGCCGACGGGGGTGGTGCCGCTAGCCTCCCGGCCGGACTGGGATTTTTCGCAAGCCGCGCCGCTTCCCGACGCCTGGATCAACAATGCCTTCGAAGGCTGGAACGGGCACGCCTCGATCATCCAGCCGGATGACGCTATCGTCGTCACGGTCGAGGCTTCGCCCTCACTGAATGTCTTCGTCCTCTATTCGCCGTCACGAGACGCTGATTTCTTCTGCTTCGAACCCGTTTCGCATGTGGTGGACGCCCATCACGGCAGCGGCCTGACCACGCTGGAAAAAGGCGGATCGACAAGCGCGCATTTGCGGTTACGCTGGGGCGAGCTGTAGCGCTTGGCACATGCTGCTTCAGGGCGTGTCGACTTGAAGAGACCATACGCACCACATAACAGTGAACCATCCTGCGTAATGACGAGAGTTCAATGACAAATATGACGTTTCTGCCTGGCGATGGCGTCTTTCTCGGCCGCGCTCGATCACCTGATGTGCGCCATCCCCTGATCGTCACGGTGCGTGACGGCACCGTCTTCGACATCACCTCGAGCGCGGCGCCGACGGTGCGAGACATCTGCGAGATGGCCGATCCGGCAGGGCATGTGCGCTCGGCCAAGGGCAAGCCGATCGGCTCGCTCGACGACATCGCGGCCAACAGTTTCGAGGTCAAGCGCGATCCGGCAAAACCTTATCTCCTCTCCCCGGTCGACCTTCAGGCGGTCAAGGCGTCGGGCGTGACCTTCGTCGTCAGCCTGCTCGAGCGGGTGATCGAGGAACAGGCGCGCGGCTCGGCGGAAAAGGCCGACGCCATCCGCGCCGACATTGCCGGGCTGATCGGCCACGACCTTTCGAAGCTCAAGCCCGGTTCGCCGGAAGCCATGGAGATCAAGGCCAAGCTGATCGCGCGTGGCGCCTGGTCGCAATATCTCGAGGTGGGCATCGGCCCCGACGCCGAGATCTTCACCAAGTGCCAGCCGATGGCCTCGGTCGGCTTCGGCGCCGATGTCGGCCTGCACCCGGTGTCGACATGGAACAATCCGGAGCCGGAGATCGCCATGATCGCCGCCTCAAGCGGCAGGATCGTCGGCGCCACCATCGGCAACGACGTCAATCTGCGCGACGTCGAAGGGCGCTCCGCACTGCTGCTCGGCAAGGCCAAGGACAACAATGCTTCAGCCTCGCTTGGACCCTTCATCCGCCTGTTCGACGACACGTTCTCGATCGACGACGTGAAGCGCGCCGTGGTGCGCCTCAAGGTCGAGGGCGAGGATGGCTTCTCGCTGGAGGGCGCTAGCTCGATGGCCGAGATCAGCCGTTCACCGGAAGAGCTGGTTGCCGCCGCGATGGGGCCGCACCACCAGTATCCGGACGGGCTGGCGCTCTATCTCGGCACCATGTTCGTGCCATCGAAGGACCGTGGCGAGAAGGGCAAGGGGTTTACCCACAAGGTCGGCGACATCGTCACAATCTCGTCGGAAAAATTCGGCGCGCTGGTCAACCGGGTGCGGCTGTCGCCCGATTGCCCGCACTGGACCTACGGCGCAAGCCATCTCATGCGCGACCTGGCAAAGGCCGATCTGATCTAGAATCTATCCAAAACGACCGCAATCAACACAATTTTATGCGGAACCCGGATGACGGCGGACACAATCCGCTTCAAGATCGCGATGCGGTCGGGGGGCCGTTCCGATGTCCGATTCGCCGATTCTGTTCGTGCGCAACGTCGCCAGGCGCTTTGGCGGCACGGTGGTGCTCGATGATATGAGCCTTGTGGTCGAGCGCGGCTCGATCCACGCGCTGGTCGGCGAAAGCGGCGCCGGCAAGTCGACGCTGACCAAGGTGCTGGCGGGCATTGTCCGGCCGGACCGTGGTATCATCGAATTCGATGGCAAGACCGCGACGATCGACAGCCCCAACGCGGCGCGCAAGCTCGGCATCGGCGTGGTCCTGCAACAGCCGGGGCTATTTCCCGAGCGCCCGGTGCTGGCCAATCTCTTCGTCAACCGCGAGCCGCTCCACAACGGGCTGATCTCGCGGCGCGAGATGGAGGCACGCAGCCGCGAACTGCTTCGCCAGCTTGCTCTCGATGTCGACGTCCATGCCCCGCTCGGCGATCTCGGGCCCGGTGAACGGCAACTGGTCGCGATCGCCCGCGCGCTTCTGGAAAACCCGAGGCTGCTCCTCCTCGACGACCCGAATTCGGCGCTCGACCAGCGCCGGAGCGAGCGGCTGTTCGCCGTGCTGCGGGGGCTGAAAGCCAGGGGCATGAGCATGCTCTACGCGTCGAACCGTCTCGGGGACGCCCTTGCCATCGCCGATCAGCTGACGGTGATCCGTAACGGCCGTGACGTGCTGTCAAAGGCGCGGCAGGAGTTGACGGCGTCCGAGGAAGCGATGGTCGGCCAGTTGCGCCAGTCGCTGTTCCCGCTGCCGTTCAGGACCCTGCCGACGCTTGCCGGCACGCTGCGGCCGCAGATCACCGTCGAAGGGCTGACCGGCGGCAGTCTGTTCGGGGTGAGCCTGACGGCCCGCGCAGGCGAGATTCTCGGGCTTGCCGGTTCCGGAGCGCAGGACCTGCTTGCCCTATTGTTCGGGCTGCGCAAGCCGCGCCAAGGCCTGGTGCGGTTTCCCGACGGTGACGGCTTGCCAAGGACCCAGACGGAAGCGGCGCGGCGCAACATCTGCATGATTTCAGGCGAGCGCGGCAACGGGTTGATGCCGGACAAATCCATCGCCTTCAACATGGCGAACGTCGTCGTCGGCGCACGCGACTGGGGATCGCGCTGGTATTCGCCCAAGGCGGCGCGCGGCCGCGCCACGCGGCAGATCGAGGCACTGCGCATCAGGAGCGCGCCGGAGATGCCGGCGGGATCACTCTCGGTTGGTTGCCAGCAGAAGGTGATCATCGCCAAATGGCTGGAGATCGGACCGCAGGTGGTGCTGCTTGACGAGCCTGCCCGCGGCATCGACATCGGCGGCAAGCAGGAGATCTACGCCCTGATCCGCCAGATGGCCGCCAGCGGCTGCATTGTGCTCTTGCATTCCAACGAGCTGTCCGAACTGACAGGGCTCTGCGATCGCATCCTGGCTTTCCACCAGGGCAGACTGGGCGGCGAAATCGCCGGCGACGATATGGATGCGGGCAAGCTTCTGAAGCTGATCATTTCGGGCAAGCCGGCGGACGAAAACCGCCGGAGCAATCGGGAGAGCGTGGCATGACCAGGACAGAGACCGCGCCGCCGCTTGCCGGCTCGGTGAACCATCAAACCAGACGCAGCATTCGCCTGCCGGCCGAGACCGGTGCTGCCGTTGCGCTCGCCGTGCTGGTCGCACTGCTTGGTTGGCTGAACCCTTCTTTCCTCGAACCAGCCAATCTGCTCTCGGTGCTGGGCCAGGCCGCCCTGCCCGGCCTGCTGGCGATCGGCATGGTGTTCGTGCTCTCGGCCCGCGAAATCGACCTTTCTGCGGGTGCCGTGTTCCATCTCTCGGCGGCCTTCGCGGCCTTGTTGATGCTTGCCGGAATGGACCCATGGCTTGCCGGCCTGGCGAGTGTCGCGGCAGGCGCTTGCCTTGGCCTGATCAACGGCCTGCTGGCGATCGCACTGCGTTTGCCGGCCCTGATGGTGACGCTCGGCACATGGTGGATGATCCAGGGCCTGTCTCTGGTCGTCGGCAAGGGACAGGCAATCGTGCCGCCGGGCTTGGATAGCGGCTTCTTCACGACACTGTCGGGCAAAGCGTTCTTGATGGTGCCGGCGACGGCCATCGTCTTTGTCTTGCTGGCGCTCGTGATGCATGCCGTGCTTCACCGCACGCGCTTCGGTTATCGCGTCCAGGCCGTGGGCAGCAATCCGCAGGCTGCCGCCTATGCCGGCATTCCAACCTCCAAGGTACGGCTGCTGACACTGGTTCTGATGGGCGCGATGGCGGGACTGGCCGGGGTGATCCATGTCGGGACGCATGGCGCCATTGCCCCTGGCGAAGGCAGCAATTTCGCGCTGCAGGCGATCGCGGCGGCCATCATCGGCGGCACATCGCTTTCGGGCGGCCACGGCAGCGTCATCGGCGCCGCGATCGGCATGCTGATCCTCCAGGTGATCCTCAGCGCCATGGGCATGCTTGGCGTCGATGCCGCGTGGAGCACCTTTGCCGCCGGCGCCCTGGTCGTGCTTGCCCTGGCGATCGACCGGCTGGTCAAGCTGTGGCGCAGCCGGCGTGTCCGACACGATCAGCACAATCCGCCCGGCTGAGCCTCAACGCCAATCATCCGGCGTCCTGAAAAAATCACCCCGACTGATGCAATCTGATGGGACCGTTGATGGCGCCGCGTCAGGCGCCAACTACATCTGCAGATGGAGGCTTGCCATCCGTCGAAAAAGGGAATGCTCTGAGGCATCCGAGCGGCGCTGGCAAAGACGCAATCCGGCCGATGCCGGAACGGCGACGGATCATCTACAACCGGGAGGAAATCAAATGCTGACAAGACTGAGACTTGTGCTCTACGGCCTGCTGGTCGCGCTGACGGTCATTCCGGCAGCCGCGCAGGCCAAGACCTTCTACTGGATTTCGCATGGCGGCCCGGCCGACCCAGTCTGGACCTACTTCCTGGCCGGCGCCAAGCAGTGGGCCAAGGACACCGGCAACACCGTCAACACGTCGTTCCACAACGGTGATGTCGCTTCCCAACAGGAAGCGGTTCGCGCCGCCCTCTCGGCCAAGGCCGATGGCATCGTCACCACCAGCCCAGATCCGGGCAGCCTTGTCGAGATCGTCAAGGAAGCCCGCGCGGCCAACATCCCGATCATCAACTTCAATACGCCCGATCCAAAAGCCAACTTCAATGCCTATGTCGGCGGCGACAACGTCACCTTCGGCAAGCACTGGGCGCAATATCTGGTCGACAAGGGCCTGGTGAAGAAGGGTGACTTCGTCTGGATGCCGGTCGAGATCCCCGGCGCCACTTATGGCGTCCAGGAAGAGGAAGGCATCAAGAGCGTCTTCGGACCACTCGGCATTACCTATGAAGTGACCGAAGCGACGCTCGATCAGGCCGAGGTGATCAACCGCATGGTCGACTACCTCACTGCCCACAAGGGCAAGGTCAACGCCATCATCGGCCTGGGCGATCTCGTCACCGGCTCGATCAAGCGGGTGTTCGACCAGGTCGGCGTCAAGCCGGGCGAAATCCCTGTCGTCGGCTGGGGCAATTCGCTCGACACCACCCAGGAAGTGCTGAACGGCTACGTCAATGCCGGCCAGTGGCAGGACCCGCAGGCGACCAGCTATGTCGCGCTGTCGCTCGCCAACATGGCGGCGTCAGGCATTCCCCCGGGCTTCAACGTCATCACCGGCGCGCTCTACGAGAAGGACACCGCCGGCGTCTACGACAAGATCCTGTCCGGCAAATAAACCGCGATCCCTGGCGCCGCGCTCGTCTGACACGCGGCGCCAGATATCTCCTGCGCCGTGACCTATCCATCCGATGCGGTGGAGATCGCGGCTCATTCCAACCATGTCGCGGGTTCCCAGTGGAAAATCATTCGCTTGTCCAACGCCTGATTGCGCGGCCTGAATTCGGTCCCTTTGTGCTGCTCATCGTCGAGATCGGCGTTTTCTGGGGCTTCAACCATGACTTCCTGTCGCCGCAGAACATCTCCAACACGCTGGCCTTCACGGTCGAACTCGGCCTGATTGCTTTGGCCATGACCTTGCTGATGACATCAGGCGAATTCGACCTGTCCGTCGGTTCCCTGTTCGGCTTTTCGCCGGTGCTGATGTGGACGCTGTTCAACAGCGGCGTCACCTCGCTGGAGATGGGCTTCGTTGCCGCGCTGGTGGTTGCCGCCTTGATCGGCCTGGTCAATGGCTGGTTCGTCACGCAACTCAAGATCCCGTCCTTCCTGGTAACGCTCGGCATGCTGCTCGTGGTGCGCGGCAGCGCGCTTTTCATCACCGACGGTTTTCCGCAGCGCACCTGGAGCGCCGAGGGCAGCTGGCTGGCGGAAGCGCTGGTCGGCGACTTCTTCATCGGGCCATTCCGCATCTACATGTCGCTGTTCTGGTTCATCGCCGCTGCGATCGCGCTCGGCTATGTGCTGACGCAGAGCCGGGTCGGGAACTGGATCCAGGCGGCGGGCGGCAATCCCAACGCAGCGCGTGCCCGTGGCGTCAATGTCAACCGCGTCAAGATCGGCCTGTTCGTCTTGTCGTCGCTCATGGCTTCGCTGGCCGGCGTCATCTCCTCGCTGCGCACGTCGGCCGCCAATCCCAACAGCGGCACCGGCTACGAACTCGAAGTCATCGCCATGGTGGTGATCGGCGGCACGGCGCTGACCGGCGGACGCGGCACCATCATCGGCACGGTGCTCGGCATCCTGATCCTGCGCGTGATGCGCAACGGCATTGTGCTGATCGGCGTGCCCGGCCTTGCCTACAACATCTTCATCGGTGCGATCATCCTTGGCATGATGGCGCTTCACTCATGGCTGGAACGCCGGCATCAGGCAGGGACTTGAACCATGGCCGAGCCATTGATCCGCATGCAGAACATCCGCAAGTCCTATGGTCGCGTCCAGGCGCTGGAGGATGCCAATTTCCATGTCAACGAGCGCGAGATCGTCGGCCTGCTCGGCGACAATGGCGCCGGCAAGTCGACGCTGATCAAGGTCTTGTCGGGCGCGGTGCCGCTGACCAGCGGCGACATCTTCATCCGCGGCAAGAAGGTCACCTTGCGCAGCACCAGCGACGCCATCGCGCAGGGCATCGAGACGATCTACCAGGATTCCGCGTTGGTCACGCAACTGTCGATCGCCCGCAATCTGTTCCTCGGGCGCGAGCCGATCAAGCCGCCGCGTTTCCTCAACCGCATGGACCAGGAGGCGATGAACAACGTCGCCCGCGACCTGCTCAAACAGGTCGGCATCTCGAAGAACATTCCACCGACGACGCCAATCGGCTCGCTCTCTGGCGGCGAGCGCCAGGCGGTGGCGATAGCACGCGCCATGCATTTCGACAGCGACCTCATCATCCTCGACGAGCCGACCAACAATCTTGGCGTCGCCGAGACACAAGGCGTGCTGAGCTTCGTGCGCAGCGCCCGCGATTCCGGCCATTCCTGCATCTTCATCGCGCACAACATCCATCACGTCTTCCAGGTGGTCGACCGTATCGTCGTCATGCGCCGGGGCAAGGTGGTCGCCGACGACATCGACCCGAAGAAGACAACCGTGGCGGAAGTCGAACGGATCATCACCGGCATGTCGGACAAGGAAATTCGCGACGCCGTCGCCGACGGCAAGCCGTCGCACTGAGGACGGGCGGATCCGTCTTGCCGAATGAACTCAATGCGCATGGCGGTGATGGGTGCCGATCGCCTGTCCCTCGGAACGTATCGCCCGACAAATCGCTTGTCTGGCGCGCGATCGCATCGGCGCGTAGGGTTGCGGCATGAAGGCCACCGTCTCCGACATCGCCAGGAATTGCGGGCTCTCGACCGCGACGGTCGACAGGGTGCTCAACAACAGGCCGGGCGCCAGCGCCGCCAACCGGCAGCGCGTGATGGAGGCCGCCAAGCAGCTCGGCTATCTGCCGGTCGCCGACCAGGTGACGCTTCCCTCCAAGCCCGCAAACCTCGAATTCTTCCTGCCGATCGGCAGCAACGCCTTCATGCAGGACCTGGCAAGGCACATCGAGGACTATGCATCGCGCCTGCCGCTGGTCGCCTCCTGCCGGATCCACAGCCTCGCCGGCATCTCGCCGAACGCGCTGCAGAGCGCGGTGGAAAACCTGTCGCTGAGGGCCAATGGCGTCGGTGTCATCGCCATCGACCATCCGCGAACCCGCAACATCCTGCGCGACATTGTCGAAGCCGGTATCCGCCTGGTGACGCTGGTGTCCGATATTCCGGCCGCTCCCCGCTCGGCCTATGTCGGCATCGACAACCGGGTGGCGGGGCGAACGGCGGCACTTCTGATGGGCCGCTTCCTCGGCGGCCGCGAGGGCCATCTGGCGATGGTCGTGGGCTCACGCTCCTATCGCGGCCATGAGGAGCGGGAAATGGGCTTTCGCTCGGTGCTCGGGGAAGAGTTTCCCAACCTCACCGTGACCAGCGCCGTCGAGATCAATGACGAACCGGATGCGAGCTATGCCGAGACCATGAAGGCGCTGCACAACGAACCGGAACTGCTCGGCATCTATTGCGTCGGGGCCGGACGCTCCGGCGTCGCCAAAGCCATCCGGGAAGCAAGACCCAACCGCAAGCCGGTGTTCATCTGCCACGACCTGACGAAGGAGACGCGCGGCTATCTCGTCGACGACCTCGCCGACGTCGTCATCGACCAGAACGCCAGGCTGATCGCCGAACAGTCGGTCATCCGCCTGCTCGGGTCCATCGCCTCGTCGGCGCCCTATCTCACCCGGAAATTCATCGAGCCGCGCCTGATCTTCAGGGAAAATGTGCCGGTGCAATAAGGCGGGGTCGCCTCGGGGCAAGCCCAGCTTCATGGATTTGTCTGATAATTGATACGGCAAATCTGCACAGCAGCTATGCACAATTCATTGTTGCCGAATCATTGGGCAATTCGTAGGTTCTGGTTGTCGGCCATCTACTCCTCCCAGATGCGATGCCGACGCTGAATGGGGTGCACCTCCTCCCGCGCCACATTCGAAATCGAGCCCGCTGCCACCTCCTCCCGGCAGCGGGCTTTTTTCATTCAGCCGTCGGAATTCCTGTGCCGCCCGCACTAAAGGGCGGCAGGCATCGCTCAGTCATACGACCGGCAAATCGCCGACAGGCGCGGCGGATTTCAACCGGCGGCGGTACCCCGGAAGGAAACAATCAGCCCTTCGGCCATGCGCACGAACTGCGTGCTCGGGCCTTCGGCGCCCACGGTCTGCACGCTGACACGGGCGCCCTCGAACAGCAGCGACAGCGTATCGGCAAGCAGTTCGGCCTGACCGATGCCTGCACCCCGGCATAGCGCCACAAGGCGTTCGCGCTGGGCTTCCTTAAGTTCCTTGATCACCAGCCTCGCCGGATGGTCCGGCTCGGTCAGCTCAGCGGCGGCATTGGCCATGTCGCAGCCGCGGCCGTCGGCATTGAGCATGGCGGCCGCCTTGCGAACCCAGGCATGCAACTGCGCGAGCTTGTCGCCGGGAAACTCGGCCTCGAAAGCGTCCCACATGGCGCCGGCCTTGGCCGCATTGGCACGCAGGCACTCGACGATCAGTTCGTCCTTGGATTCGAAGTGACGATAGAGCGTCATCTTGTTCGTGCCGGCAGCTTCGGTGATGGCGTCGACGCCGACGCCCTTGATGCCGTGCTTGTGGAACATGTCGCGTGCCGTCTCCAGGATCCGATCCCGGGGACGAGAGCGCTCCACGACGCCGTCTGTCATCATGATCTCCTTTCGTTTCCAAAAAACCCTCGGCCACCTCTTGACTAGGGTGTTACCGGTCTGTAACTTCCAGAATGTTACTTACTGGTAACACCTATGTCGCCCGTCGTCAATAACAAGGCGGTGAACTGGTCCTGCCAGATGAGACGGACGAAAAACTGCCAATCATGCGGCTCCGGCCGGTGAGGAAATGAAAAACGGTTCGCGAGCATGGGCTGCGAATCGACAGACAAGGAGCCGGCCAATGCCACAGCGCCGCGATCTTACCATAGATGAGGCCGTCCGGGATCCGATGATCCGGCTGGTCATGAAGGCAGATGGGGTCGACCCCCGAGCCTTCGAGAGGATGCTTCGTTCGCTTGCCGATGGGCAGCGTGATGAGGTGCCGTTGCTGCGTTCACGGGAAGCCTCCCGTGACGGGCACGGCCAGTTGTCCAGAGTTGCCAGCGCCTTCGGGCGGGCAAGAGCAGCCGGCGAGGCATGTGTGTCGTGGTAAACTTCTTCATTCACCGTCCGATCTTCGCCTCGGCGATCGCCATCATCATGGTGCTCGCCGGGACGATTTGTTATTTCCTGCTGCCGGTCTCGCAGTTCCCAGACATCACGCCGCCCCAGGTCGTGGTCAGCGCCCACTATCCGGGCGCCAGCGCGCAAGTCGTGGCCGATACGGTGACGACGCCGCTGGAGCAGCAGATCAACGGCGTGCAGGGCATGACCTACATGTCGTCGACGAGCTCCAATGACGGCTCCTCGACCATCACCATCACCTTCGATGTCGGCTATTCCCTGAGCACCGCCGCCGTCGACGTCCAGAACCGCGTCTCGCAGGCGGCCTCCTCGCTGCCGGCGATCGTCAACCAGGGCGGCGTGACGATCAAGAAGCAGAACCCGAACTTCGTCCTCATCGTCAACCTCACCTCGCCCGACAAGTCGGTCGATCCGGTGGCGCTGTCGAACCTCGCCTATTTGCAAGTTGTCGATCCGCTGAAGCGGCTGCAAGGCGTCGGCGACGTGCAGATCTTCGGCGAGCGGCGCTATTCGATGCGCGTCTGGCTCGATCCGGACAAGCTCGCCAATCTCGGCATCACCGCCGTCGACGTGCAGAATGCCATCGCCGAGCAGAACGTCCAGGTGGCGGCCGGCAAGATCGGCCAGTCGCCGGCGCCCGCCGGCACCGCCTTCGAGATGCAGGTCAACGCGGTCGGCCGCCTGAGCGACCCAAAGGAGTTCGGCGACATCGTGGTGCGCGCCAACACCGACACAGGCTCGCTGGTGCGGCTGCGCGACGTCGCGCGCATCGAGCTCGGCGCGCTGCAATATTCGTCCTCGGCCTTCTTCGGCAAGGACCCGACCGTGGTTCTCGCGGTCTACCAGATGCCCGGTTCCAACGCGCTCGACCTCCAGCAGCGCGTCAAGGACAAGATGCAGGAACTGTCGGCGCGTTTTCCGAAGGGCGTGTCCTACGCCATGCACTACGACACGACGCGCTTCGTCTCGGCATCGATGCATGACGTGCTGATCACGCTCGGCGAAGCGCTGGTTCTGGTCGTCGCCGTGGTGTTCATCTTCCTGCAGAGCTGGCGCACGACCATCATCCCGACCATCGCCATTCCGGTGTCGCTGGTGGCGACGCTGGTCGTCATGGAGATGCTGGGCTTCTCGCTCAACATGCTGTCCCTGCTCGGCATGGTGCTGGCGATCGGCCTCGTTGTCGACGACGCCATTGTCGTGGTCGAGAATGTCGAGCGACAACTCGAGGCGGGACTGAAACCATTGGCGGCGACCAAGGCCGCAATGGCCGAAGTCACCGGCCCGATCATCGCCACCACAGCGGTGCTGATGGCCGTGTTCGTGCCGGTCGCCTTCATTCCCGGCGTCTCCGGGCGGCTTTACAACCAGTTCGCGCTGACGGTGGCGATTTCGGTCGGCATCTCGGCCTTCAATTCGCTGACGCTGAGCCCTGCCCTCAGTGCCGCTTTCCTGCGCCATCGGCATGGGCCGCAGTTCTTCCTGTTCCGCTGGTTCAACACCGGCTTCGACAAGATATCCCACGCCTACGCCCATGGCGTGCGTTTCCTCATCCGCCTGCGCTGGATCATGCTCGGCCTGTTCGCGGCCGGACTGGTCGCCACCTATTTCGTCTGGCAGAAACTGCCCTCGACCTTCCTTCCGGTCGAGGACCAGGGCTATTTCTTCGTCGTCATCCAGTTGCCCGACGGTGCCTCGCTGGAGCGCACCGACGCGGTGGCCCAGAAGGCGCGCGACATCCTGCAGGCGACGCCCGGCGTCGACATTGTCGGCTCGATCAGCGGCCTGAACTTCCTGACCAGCGCGGCACAGTCGAACTCGGCGGTCGAGTTCGCCATCCTCAAGCCATGGGAAGAGCGTGGCCCCGACCAGAGTGCATCGAAGCTCGTCGCCGATGTGCGCGGCAAGCTGATGCAGATTCCGGAAGCTTTCGCGCTCTCCTTCGATCCGCCTTCGATCCCGGGCATCGGCACCACGGGCGGCTTCGAGTTCGTCGTCGAGGATCTCACCGGTCGCGGCAGCACGGCCCTCAACGATGCGACGCAAGCCGTGATCGCCGAGGCGCGCAAGCAGCCGGAAATCAATCCGCAGCAGCTGTTCTCGCCGTTCTCGACCTCGACGCCGCAGTTCAACTACGACCTCGACCGCAGCAAGGCCAAGCTTCTCGGCCTCAACCTGCCCGACGTCTTCAACACGCTGCAGATCTATCTCGGCTCGCTCTACGTGAACGACTTCAACCTGTTCGGCCGCACCTTCCGGGTCACCATCCAGGCCGACAAGGATGCACGCGCGGGTGCTGCCGACATTTCGCGGCTCTATGTGCGCAACGCCTCGGGCGGCATGGTGCCGCTCAGCACGCTGGGCAAGCTGGTGCCGTTCGTCGGCCCGGAGACCGTGCCGCACTACAACAACAACGCGTCGGCCTCGATCAATGGCGGTGCCGCACCGGGCTTCTCCTCGGGCCAGGCGGTCGCTGCCATGGAACGGGCGGCGGCCACCGCGCTCCCCCGAGATTTCGGTTTCGAATGGACCGGCATCACCTTCCAGGAGCTCAAGGCGGGTTCGATCGCGTCCGTCGTCTTCGGCCTCGCCATCGTCTTCGTCTTCCTGATCCTGGCGGCGCAGTATGAGAGCTGGGCGATGCCGTTCATGGTGCTGCTGGCGGTGCCATTGGCCTTGTTCGGCGCCTTCGCGGCCCTGTCGGTGCGCGGCATGCAGATCGACGTCTACTCGCAGATCGGCTTCGTCATGCTGATCGGCCTGGCGGCGAAGAACGCGATCCTGATCGTCGAGTTCGCCAGGCGGCGGCGCGAGGAAGGCTTGAGCATCGTCGAGGCGGCGATGGAAGCCGCGCGGCTCAGGCTGCGGCCGATCCTGATGACGGCCTTCGCCTTCATCCTCGGCGTGCTGCCGCTGATGTTCGCGACGGGCGCCGGTGCCGCAAGCCGCCAGTCAATCGGCACCACGGTGTTTGGCGGCATGGTCGCCGCGACCATCCTGTCGCTGGTGTTCGTGCCGGTCTTCTACGCGGTCATCGAACAGCTGCGGGAGCGCCGCGAAAGCGGCGAACCCGCCTCCAAGCATACTGAACCAACTGCCGAACCCGCCTTCCCTCCCCTGGCGGAAGCGGCCGAATAAGATTGGAGAAATATTATGCGTAAATGGAAAATTGCTTTGGGAGCGGCCGTCGCGCTGGGCGCGATCTCCGTGGCCAGCGTTCACCTGCTCGATATGGGCAATCTCAGGCTGAGCGCCGGCACGGCCGGTGCGGCAACACCCGCTCCGGCCGCATTCGTCATGCCGGTGCCGGTGGCAAATGTCGTCAAGAAGACGATCCCGATCTATCTCGACTATGCCGCCCGCATCGAGCCCATCCGCAGCATCACGCTGCAGGCGCGCGTGCCCGGATATTTGCAGGAACAGACGGCGCAGGACGGCGCGGATGTACGGCAGGGCGACCTTCTCTACAGGATCTCGCCTGACGACTTCCAGGCCGCGCTCGACCAGGCGAAAGCCCAGGTCCAGCGCGATACGGCGACGCTCGACTACGCGCGGTCCAATCTCGGCCGCGGCACCGAGCTCGCCAAGAGCGGTTACCTGGACAAGGACAGTTTCGACCAGCGCACCAGCACCTTGCGCGAAGCGCAGGCGTCGCTGGCGCTCAACCAGGCGGCCGTGCGCACGGCGGAGCTCAATCTGAGCTACGCCGAGATCCATGCTCCGTTCACCGGGCGCCTCGGCCGCAACCAGGCTTCGGTCGGAACGCTGGTCAGCGTCGCCGGCACGGTGCTCAACACGCTGGTGCAGCTCGACCCGATCTATGTCACCTTCAATCCGAGCGAGACGGATCTGGCCGAGATCGAGCAGGCCCGCGCGGCCGGCCCGGTCGATGTCGAAGTCCTGCTGCCGGGCCAGACCGAGACCAGCCAGAAGGGCGAACTCACCTTCATCGACAACACGGTCGACCACTCGACCGGCACCATCACCGCGCGCGCCACCATCGGCAATGCGAAGTTCGCGCTCATGCCTGGCCAATACGTCCGCGTGCGGCTGCATATCAGGCAACAGCCTGACGCGCTGATGGTGCCGCAGACGGCGCTGGGTTCGAGTCAGCTCGGCAAATATCTCTACGTCGTCGGCAAGGGCAATACGGTCGACCAGCGGCTGGTCTCGCTCGGCCCGACCAGCGGCGATCTGGTGGCCATCCTGAGCGGCGTCTCGGAAGGCGACCAGGTGATCACAGGCAATCTGCAGAAGATCGGGCCCGGAATGCCGATCTCGCCACTGCCACAGAAACCGGCTACCTGACACCCCCGCAGGCCCGGTTTCCGCGCGGCGCCCTCGACCTACCCACGGGTCGTGGGCGCCGCATTCACAAGCAGGCCGACAAGAGCGGCCACATCGGCGCGGTCGGCCTTGGCCGGCGGCATGAAGGCGCAATAGGGATGACCGAGGCGCACCGAGACCGATGACAGCGCGATCAAACGGCCGGCCTCCAGATCGGCCTGCGCCATCACACGCTGTCCGAGCGCAATACCCAGACCCAGCCTCGCCGAGGCGATCGCCAGGCTTGAAAGACCGACACGCCGCCCATGCGACGGATCGGGCGAGCGACTGCCGCCACATGCCGCGAACCAGTCGGCCCAGCTCGGGTGCGAGGCATAGTTCGGCCCCCAATTGGTGTGGATGAACAGGCTCTCATGCAGGTCCGTGAGCCCCGGATCGCCACTGCCGTGCCGGTGCCAGAATTCCGGCGCGCAGACGGGCAGCACATCGTCATGGACGAGGCGGACCATGCGCAAGCCGGGATAGTGATAGTCGCCATAGGAGATGCGCAGATCGACATTTTGGCGCATCAAGTCGATCGGATCGTCCTCCGCGCGCACGTCGATCGCCATATGCGGGAAGGCCTCGAGAAGAGCGGCCAGCCTCGGCGCCAGCCACAGCTCCGCCAGCGAGAACGGCACGCTGACGACAAGCCGCGTCCTCAAGCCACCCTCAAGCATGCGCTGGCCGATGGCGGCGATGTCGCCCAGCGCCCGCGCGGTCTGCGGATAGATGGCGTGACCGGCGTCTGTCAGGGTGATGCGGTTGCCTGTGCGCACGAACAGCTGCTTACCGAACCAGGTTTCGAGATTGCGGATCTGCTGGCTGACCGCCGCCGAGGACACGCCAAGCTCAACTGCCGCCAAAGTGAAGGTGCCGGAGCGGGCGGCGACCTCGAAGGCCTTGATCGCGTTCAGCGGCGGCAGTTTTTCCATGCCAGGCTCCATAAGTTTTTCTTGATCAATCCTAATAATTTTCGGCGTTGAGAGAAAGAATTTTTTGCGGTCTTCTGTGCCCAACCGATGGAGCACGCGACATGAAAGACATCCTCGATCTCGACCGTTATCCGCTTGACCGCGAAGGCAGCGCCGAATGGAAGCGCCTCGTCGAACAGTCGATCGAAGCCCTCAGGGCCGACGGCATGTTCAATCTCGAAGGCTTTTTGCGGCCCGGCGTCGCCGAACAGGCGGTGCGGGAAATCAAGCCGGTCATGGACACGCGGTCCCATGTCCACAAACGGATGCACAACATCTATTTCAAGCCCAGCATTCCCGAACTCGCACCCGACCATCCGGCCCTGCGCAAGGTCGAGACCATCAGCCACACCGTCTGCGCCGACCAGATTCCCGACAGCACGGTTCTGGCGATCTATGAGTACGAACCGCTGGTGCGGTTCCTGGCGGCGACGATGGGCAAGGAAAGGCTGCATGTCATGCAGGATCCGCTGGCCCGCACCAATGTGATGGCCTATCGCGCCGGCGAGGCGTTGAACTGGCATTTCGACCGCTCGGAATTCACCACGACGCTGCTGCTGCAGCAGGCGGAGCGCGGCGGCGACCTGGAATACCGCACCGACCTCAGATCGGATGACGACCCGAATTATGATGGTGTCGCGCGGCTGCTCGAAGGGCGTGATCCCGACGCCAAGATCCTGCGCATGAAGCCGGGTACGCTCAATGTCTTCCGCGGCAAGAACACCGCGCACCGCGTCACCACGGTCGAAGGCGAGCGCGAACGCATGATCGCGGTGTTCTCCTACTACGAGAAACCAGGTGTGATGTTCAGCGCCGAGGAGCGGGTCGGCTTCTACGGCCGCACGGCCTGAGCCGCCAGACCGCGTCCGTTCCGGAGGTGCGGACGGCGACGAAAAATCCGAAAATGCCATCTTGTTAGATTGTCGACAATCTGATTGTCTTGCCGACTGTACTCGCTGGAGTGGGCCGGATGGTGAAGACGGATTTCAGCCCGATTGCCGATACGACGCGTCGCGCCGAAATCGTCGCGCTGCTGCGGCGCGCCATCCTGACCGGGCAACTGCAACCAGGCCAGAAGCTCAATGAGCTCAGGATCTCCGAACAGATGCGGGTCAGCCGCGCGCCATTGCGCGAGGCGATGCGCGAGCTGGTGCAGGAAGGCATCCTGACCAGCATTCCCTATGCCGGCACATTCGTCATCGACGTCACCGCCAAGGACATAGACGATGCCTATTCGCTCAACCAGGTGCTGGACGAGTTCGCCATCGAACGGACATGGCCACAGCGCGACCAGCGTTTCTTCGATGAACTTGACCGGCGCCACGAAGCGGTGAAGCAGGCGACACGCAACCTCGACACCACAAGGCAGATCGAAACGGCGCTGCAACTGCATGGACTGATCTACGAATGGGCCGACAATTCAGTGCTTCTGGAAACCTGGCAGCGGCTGACCAGCCGGCTGCAGATGTATTTCGCACTGCACCAGCATGCGCGCAACGAGCCGGTGCCGGCCGAGGACGTCCATGAGACTTACGTGCAACTGATGAAGGGCACCGATATGCGCGCTGCCCAGCGTCATGCACGCGAGCATATCAATCTCGACTTCGAGCAGTTGCTCTCCTATGCGCGCAGCCTCGAACAGCGCCCGTCAAAGGGCGCCTGACCAACTCCCAGACATTGTGACCAGCGGACAGACAGAGTGCAGATCAAATCCATCAAAGCCTACCATGTCGTGCAGCCTTTCGTGGACGGCCCCTACCGCATGTCCAAGGGACGCCAGGCCGACGCCTTCGACGCGGTGATCGTCGCCATCACCGCCGACAGCGGCCTGACCGGCTGGGGCGAGATGGCGCCGCTCGGCAATTTCTACTCGGCCGCGTTTCCGGCCGGCGCCCGCGCCGGCGTGCCGGAAATCGCGCCGCATCTCATCGGCCACGATCCGCGCGGCTTGGCCAGCATCGGCCGGCTGATGGACACGGTGTTCAAGGGCCATCCCTACATCAAGTCGGCGCTTGACATGGCCTGCTGGGATCTCGCCGCGCGCGCCGCCGACGTGCCGCTGGTGACCATGCTCGGCGGCCGCGAAAGCGATATGGCGGAGACCTACCGGGTCGTCACCCACGGCACGCTCGATCAGATGGCGGCGCTGGCAAAGAGGATCATCGCAGAGGGCTGTCGCCGTCTGCAGGTCAAGGTCGGCGGCAATGTGCACGACGACATCGAGCGGGTAACGACAGTCGCCTCGGCCGTGCCGAAAGGTACGGTGATTTTCTGCGACGCCAATGCCGGCTGGACGCCCTATCAGGCACGGCAGTTCGCCGATGCCACGCGTGGCATCGACTACACATTCGAACAGCCCTGCACGACGATCGAGGAGAACATGTCGGTGCGCCGCATGCTCGACAAGCCGATGGTGCTCGACGAATCCGTCACCTCGCTGGAAGAGATGCTGGAGATTCACCGCCTGGGCGCGGCCGACGGGTTGACACTGAAGATCTCGCGGCTGGGCGGCGTGACGAAGACGCGCCAGATCCGCGACGTTGCCGTCGACCTTGGCTTCATGATCACGGTAGAGGACACAGGCGGCGCCGAGATCGACACGGCAGCGATGGCGCATCTATCGCTGTCTACGCCGCAGGAGCGGCGATTGCATGCCATCGCCTTCCATGAGTGGGTGACGGTGCGCACGGCCTTCAACGCCCCGCCGGTCACCGGCAGCCATATGGGCATTCCAGACGGACCCGGCCTCGGCATCGACGTGGACCCGAGCCTGCTCGGCAAACCTTTCTTCGAGATCGGCTGAGATGAAGATCCGCGGCATCACGGCCACACCGATCAATCTTCGTCTCGAAGCTCCCTATGGCTGGGTGTTCGGCGAGCTCGACGGTTTTTCGCAGACCATTGTCGAGGTCGAGACCGAGGATGGGCTGATCGGCCTCGGCGAGGCGCCGACGCCGGCGGCTGCCGCGATCATCAATGGTATTCTGGCCGAACGCCTGGTAGGCCGCGATGCCTTCGACATCGCCGGCGCCGAGCATGTCTGCCTGCCCTACTGGACAGGCGTCCAGTCGATCAACGACCGCAGCCGCATCATGGCCTTCGGCGCGGTCGAGATGGCGCTTTGGGACCTGCGCGGCAAGGCGTGGAAGCAGCCGCTCTACCAGCTCCTCGGCGGCGCCGTACGCAAGGACATCCCGTTCACCGATTACTTTTCGCTGCGCGGCGAGGGGCCTAATGTGAAGGGCGAGACGACGCCGGAAGAAGTCGCCGACTATTGCGTCGAGCTGCACGAGACGCATGGAACGACCTTCTTCGAAGGCAAATTCTCGACCGAAGACCCGAAAATCTCGCTCAGAATGGTCGAACTGATCCGCGCAAAACTCGGCGACGAGGCGATGATCCGCGTCGATTCCAACCAGGCCTATTCGTTGGCAACGGCGCGGCGGCTGGCCCGGCCGCTCGAAGAGCTCGGCGTACGCAACTGGGAGGATCCGGTGGCGACGCTCGAGGAGATGCGCCAGTTGCGGCAGCATTGCTCGATCCCGTTCTCGACCCACAACATCGACATAGCACGCGCCATGGACCTCAAGGTTCCCGATGCCTTCGTCGGCAATCCGACGGCGCATGGCGGCATCGGCCGCCTCACGCGTTTCGTCGGCGCCTGCGAGCACGCCGGCGTCGATTTCTGGTGCTACAGCGGCGATAGCGGCATCGGCAGCGCGGCCTATCTGCATCTGTGCGCGGCGCTCGGCTGGATCCGGGAGCCGAACCAGTCGCTGTTTCGCATGCAGCCCATGGATATCACCGAGGAAGGGCCGTTTTCGCCGAGGAACAACGTCGTGCGCGTCCCGGAAGGCCCCGGTCTCGGCGTCACCTTGTCGCGGAAAAACCTCGCGGCCTGCCACCGCGATTTCGTCGAGAACGGCCCGTGCAACAAATATCACGACCCGGCGAAGCCCGGCACGTATCGCCGCCTGCCGCTGAACTAGGAGACCGAGAAGGAAAGGAGACTGGCCGACAACAAAGGGTCCGCCGCAGCTGGATCGCCACGGCAGCGCCTGACAGGTGAAAGCATGACCTCAAGAAAATCTGACCCTCGCGCCGCAAGGATCGGATGGACCAGAAAAGACAGCATGCTACAGTCCCGGTCGACTGACTTTGTTGATGGCCGGGACAGGAGAACTCCACGGAATTTCGTCAACTGAAAGTGCATTCTTCAGCCATAAGAAACAAGGGGAAAGGGTTAAACCCATGAGCAAGAACTACCGCATTCTCGACCTCATCCGGCGCAATCGCTCGCCGCTCGAAAACCATCTCATCGACGGTCTCGTCGACGGCCGTGTGAGCCGCCGCGACTTCATTCGCCACGGCAGCCTGCTCGGCCTGTCGCTGCCGCTTCTGGGCGGCATCACCACTGCTGCCGGCTTCGGCAGCATGACATCGCTCGCCCGCGCGCAGGGCGCGCCCGGCGCCACCATCCGCGTCGGCAGCAGCGTGCCGGCGGCAACCATCGACCCGGTCACGATCGCCGACGCCGGCGGCCTGCTGGTCATGCAGCAGGTTGCCGAATTCCTCTGCGTCGACGGCCCCGACCTGGTGCTCAAGCCGGCACTCGCTGAAAGCTGGAAGCCGAACGACAACGGCACGGTGTGGACGTTCAAGCTGCGCAAGGGCGTGAAATTCCACTCAGGCGGCGAGATGAAGGCCGACGACGTCGTGGCCAGCATCGATCGCCTCGCCGACCCGGCAAACTCGTCCAACGCGCTGTCGGTGTTCACCGGGATCCTGCAGAAGGGCGCCACCAAGAAGGTCGACGACTACACGGTGGAATTCCATCTCGACGCGCCGAATGGCAACTTCCCCTACATGGTGTCGTCGGACAATTACAACGCCGTCATCATACCGGCGAGCTACAAGGGCGACTACGAGAAAAGCTTCGACGGCACCGGGCCGTTCAAGATCGAAAAATACACCGCCAAGGTCGGCGCGTCCTTCGTCCGCAACGAAGACTACTGGGGCGAAAAGGCGCTGCCGGCGCGCACCGAATTCACCTTCTTCGCCGACATGCAGCCGCAGATCCTGGCGCTGCAGGGCGGACAGATCGATATCATCAACCAGATGCCGGTGCTCGCGGGCGTCGCCCTGCTCAATGATCCGAGCGTCGACATCATCAGCCTGAAGTCGGTCGCGCACCAGCAACTTCATCTGCGCTGCGATTCCGATCCGTTCAAGGACCCACGCGTGCGCCGCGCCATCGCGCTCAGCCTCGATCGCGACAAGCTGGTCGCCGGCCTGATGAAGGGCCGCGCCTCGCCCGGCAACGACAGCCCGTTCGCGCCTGCCTATCCTTCGACCGATACCAGCGTGCCTCAGCGCAAGCAGGACATCGCGCAGGCCAAGCAGCTGATGGAAGCGGCGGGCGCCGGCAAGGGCTTCAAGGTGACGCTGACCACCGAGCGCTACCTGGAAATCCCAGAATACGCGCAGCTCATCCAGAACTGGGTCAAGGAAATCGGCATCGAGCTCGAGCTCAACATCCTCGACCAGGGCGCCTATTACGGCGACGCCGTGTTCGGCAAGTCAAACTGGCTGGATTCGGTGATGGGCATCACCGACTACGGACACCGCGGCGTGCCGAACGTGTACCTTGCAGCACCGCTGAAGAGCGACGGCACCTGGAACGCCGCGCACTTCAAGAACAAGGACTATGACACGCTGGCGACCAGCTATATCGCGGCGCTCGATCTCGAGGCGCAAAAGGCGACGGCGGGCAAGATCCAGAAGCTGCTGCTCGAGGAAACGCCCGTCATCTTCGGCTACTTCTACGACTATCTGACGGCGACGGCGAAAGGCGTAGCCGGCGTGCAGCCGACGGCCATGTCGCAGCTGTTCCTGGAAAAGGCATCGAAGGCCTAAAACGAAAAGGGAAAGCCAATCCTCTAACAGCCAGCTCCCGCGCGGAGCTGGCTCCACAAGGAGTCTTAGCCATTCTCTCCTTCTTTGCACGGCGTGTGTCGCTGTCGCTGGTTACGTTGTTCCTGCTCAGCATCATGGTGTTCCTGGGCGGCCAGGTGCTGCCCGGCAATGTCGGACGCGCGATCCTGGGGCCGTTTGCCGACCAGCGCGCGGTCGACGCCCTCAATCATACGTTGGGCGTCGATCGCCCGCTGCTCACCCAATATGCGACCTGGATCTGGAACTTCGTGCGCGGCGACATGGGCACGTCCTACATCTTCCGCTCGCCGGTGGCGCCGTTCGTCATCGATGCCTTGGGCAATTCGATGAAGCTGGCCGCGGTCGCCTTCGTGCTGGTGGTGCCGATCGGCATTCTGGGCGGGGTGGTGGCCGCGCTCAACCTCAACCGCCCGCTCGATCGCATCATCAGCCTGGGCGGCCTGTCCGTGACGGTGCTGCCTGAATTCGTCACCGGCATCATCCTGATCCTGATCTTCGGCGTGTGGCTGCGCTGGCTGCCGATCTCGGCGGCATGGCCGAAGGATGCAGGCTTCTTCACCCAGCTCTACTATCTGATCCTGCCGTCGCTGCCGCTGTTCCTGGTGCTGTTCGGCTATATCGCCCGCATGGCGCGCTCCGGCATGATCGAGGCGCTCGATTCCGACTATACGCGAACGGCGGTGCTCAAGGGCCTCCCCTGGCGCACGGTGATCTGGCGCCATGTGCTGCGCAATGCGCTGCTGCCGACTATTACCGTCATTGCCACCCAGACCGGCTATCTCATCGGCGGCCTGGTGGTGATCGAGACGCTGTTCCGCTACCAGGGCATCGGTTCGTTGATCTTCACCGCCGCGCGCGGCAAGGACTTTCCGATGCTGGAATCCGGCATCCTCACCATCGGCATCGTCTATGCCGTGGCGACATTGATCGCCGACTTCCTCTATTCCGTGCTCAATCCACGCATCCGGCTGGGGTCAGACCAATGAGCGCCGTCCAGACCACTTCTCCCACGCAAGATGACACGCGCCGGCGCAGCCCCATGGCGGACGTCTTTTTCTCGCTCATGCGCTCGCGCACCTTCCTTGTCGGTCTTGTCATCGTGCTGTTCTGGGTCGCCTGCGCACTGTTCGGCGAGCACTTCGCACCCTACGATCCGCTCGCCGACGACATCATCAACGCGCTGGCGCCGCCTTCGTCGGAACATTGGTTCGGCACCGACCAGATCGGCCGCGACGTCTTCTCGCGCGTTATCGTCGGCTCGCGCGACATCCTCACCGTCGCCCCGCTGGCAACCCTGCTGGCGACGATCGCCGGCACGGCACTAGGCCTGCTTACCGGCTATTTCCGCGGCATCGTCGACGATGTCGTCAGCCGCATCCTCGAAGCCTTCATGGCCATCCCGGTGGTCATTGTCGCGCTGCTCGCCATCGTTGCGCTGGGCACCTCCAAGGCCACCGTCATCATCGTCATCGGCTTGAGCTTCGCGCCGATCATTGCGCGCACCGTGCGCTCGGCGGTGCTGGCCGAGCGCGAACTCGATTATGTCGCCGCCGCGCAGCTGAGGCACGAGAGCGCCTTCCACACGATGTTCGTCGAGATCCTACCCAACGTCATCCCGCCGATCCTGGTCGAAACCACCGTGCGGCTGGGCTACGCCATCTTCGCGGTCGCCACGCTCTCCTTCATGGGTTTCGGCATCCAGCCGCCCTCTCCCGACTGGGGACTTTCGATCTCCAGCAATTACGGCATGATCGGCGGCGGCTTCTGGTGGACGGTGCTGTTCGACGCGCTCGCCATTGCCTCGCTGGTGATCGGTGTCAACCTGGTGGCCGACGGCGTTCATGGAGCGCTCAATGACTAACTCCGCCCCGACTAAACCGGCAAAGGCTGAAAACGCCCTCGAACTCACCGATCTGTCGGTCGCCTACCGGGTGGCCGGGCGCAATCGTGCCGTGCTACGCAATCTCAGCCTCAACATCAGGCAAGGCGAGGCCTATGGGCTGGTCGGCGAGTCCGGCTGCGGCAAATCCACCGTGGCGCTCACCGTCGTGCGCTATTTGCCAAGAAACGGCTCGATATTGGGCGGCGTGATCTCGCTCGATGGCCAGGACGTCATGAAGCTCGATGCCGAGGCCTTGCGGCGGGCGCGCGCCGAAAGCGTCTCGATGGTCTATCAGGATCCCGGCAAGGCGCTGAACCCGTCGATCCGCATCGGCCGGCAACTGACCGAGATCTTCGAGCTTGGCGGTGTCACGGGACAGGCGGCGACCGATCGCGCCATTGCCATGCTCAACCGGGTGCGTATCTCCGATCCGCCAAGCGTCATGCAGCGCTATCCGCACCAGCTCTCCGGCGGCATGCAGCAGCGCGTGGCGATCGCCATGGCGCTGGCCAACGACCCCTCGATGCTGATCCTCGACGAGCCGACCACCGGCCTCGACGCGACGGTCGAGGCAGAGGTGCTCGACCTCATCGCGCAGCTCAGGCAAGAGCTGTCGGCCTCCATCCTGTTCATCAGCCACAACCTTGCTGTCGTCTCCAACATGTGCGACCGCGTCGGCGTGCTCTATGCCGGCATGCTTGTCGAGGAAGGACCGACGGATGTCGTCTTCAACGACCCGCGCCATCCCTATACGGTCGCGCTGCTTCGCTGCCTGCCACGCGGCGGCCAGCGCAAGGACCAGGGCCGGCTCGACACCATTCCGGGCTTCCTGCCGGGCATTGGCGCCGACATCAAGGGTTGCGCCTTTGCCGACCGCTGCGCGCTCGCCGACAATCGCTGCCGCACCGAATTGCCGCCGCTCTATGATCTGAGTGACGAGCGCGGCAAGCGCCTGTCTCGTTGCTTCCACCACGACAAGGCGCAAGCTCTGCCGCGCGCCACACCGAGCGATGTTGCGACAGCGCCCAAGCCGACAACCGCGCCGGTGCTGCGCGTCGCCGGGCTGAACAAGACCTATGCCAGCCATGGCCATCCCTTGCGCGCCGTCAAGGATGTCTCGCTTGATCTCAGGCCCGGCGAGACGCTGGGGCTGGTCGGCGAATCCGGCAGCGGCAAGACCACCTTCGCCAGGCTGCTGCTCGGCCTGGTGCCGCCCGATGACGGCGGCACCATCGAACTCGAGGGCAAGGCGCTGGCGCCGAAACTGGAAAACCGCGGCGACGATCAGGTCAAGGCGATGCAGATCGTCTTCCAGAACCCGGACTCGGCCCTCAACCGCTCGCATTCGATCCGCCACATCCTTAGCCGCGCCTTGAAGCGGCTGGCCGGCCTTTCCGGCAAGGCGCAGGAGGCACGCCTCGACGACCTCGTCCGCGCGGTGCGCCTCACCGACCGGCATCTGGCCGTCAAGCCGCGCCAGCTCTCGGGCGGCCTGAAGCAGCGCGTCGCCATTGCGCGCGCCTTCGCCGGCGATCCGCGCATCGTCGTCTGCGACGAGCCGACCTCGGCACTCGACGTCTCCGTCCAGGCGGCGATCCTCAACCTGCTCGCCGACCTGCAATCGAAGGAGGACGTCAGCTACATCTTCATCTCGCACGACCTTGGCGTCGTGCGTTACCTCTCCGACAAGATTGCCGTGCTCTATCTCGGCCGCATCATGGAGATCGGGCCATCGGAGGAAGTCTTCTCCGGGCCGCATCACCCCTATACCGAAGCGCTGCTGTCGGCCGTGCCCCAGCTCGACCAGACCGAGACGGCGCGCATCCGGCTCGACGGCGAGATCCCCAGCGCCACCAACCCACCCCCGGGCTGCGTCTTCAACACGCGCTGCCCGCGCAAGATCGGCCCGATCTGCGAGCAGCAGGAGCCGCCGCTGGCCGAGGCGCAGCCCGGCCATTCGATCCGCTGCCATATCCCGTACCCGGAGCTCGCCAGGCTGCAGAAGGCGGTCGTCACCGAACCGGCATAGCAAGGCATCGCGGCCGGCTACCTCCGGCTGGGCAGGCCCAGGGAACGGTCGCCTTCCGAAAAGCCCTGACCGTCCGCCCAGTTCCTGGCCAGCGAGCGCAAGCCCGTCAGCGCGACGTCGAGCACGTCGGACGAGACCGGGTTCGAGGGATAGGCGAGATAGATCGGCCGCTGGAAAATCGGCGCGTCGTCGATGCGTCGCATCTCGCCGCGCTCGATATGGCCGCTGACGGCGCTGAGCGGCAGATAGGCGGCCGCCTGCTGCGACAGCACATGCTGCAGCCCGATGAAGACCAGCCCGGCGGAAATCGCCGGCTTGACCATGCCGGCAAAGGCGCGGTCATGCTCGATGCGGAATTCGAGCCCCCAGTCCATGAGAATATAGTTCTCGGTCCAGGGCTTGGTCTGTGCCGCGTGCTGGACGAGCACGACCTGATCGACGGCCAGCGTCTCATAGACGATGCCGGGATGCGGGCGCGGCAAATAGAGGATACAGATGTCGAGTAGGCCTTCCGCCAGTTGGTCAATGGCCAGATCCGGAAAGCTGCCTTCGAGCCGCAGCGCCACGTTCGGCCGCCTGGCGCGCATCCACTCGACCCATGGAGAGGTGATGCGCTCCCACAGATAGGCGGGACCAGTCAGCCGCAGCAGGCTCTCATAGCCATCGGGAACGGCGATGTCTTGCCGCGACTGCTCCCAGGTGCGGGTGATGGAGGAGGCGTGCGGCAGGAATTGCCGCCCGGCCGGCGTCAGCGTGACGCCGTCGCGGTCGCGCACGAAAAGCCGGCGCCCCAACTGCTCCTCCAACCCCCTGATGCGCGCACTGACCGTGGATTGCGCGAGGTTGAGCCGGCCGGCCGCGACAGTGAAGCTGCCATGCTCGGCAACCTCCAGGAAACTGCGCAGGTTCTCGGTGTCCATGGCATTCACTCCCGCATCGAAAATTTCGATGGACCCTATCAAAAAATATCGCTTTCCGGTCGCGATCAACAATGACCTAAATGGCCGATCCCCCAAGGGCAAGCGAGGAATGCAGCCATGCCAAGGCATTTCATGACGATCGACACTGCTCGCAAAAACCTGACGGCAATCGAAAATTCCGCTGTCGATGAATTGCTGGCCGGCCGGCTCGACCGCCGCGATTTCCTGCGCCATGGCAGCGTTCTCGGTCTTTCCCTGCCGTTCCTGGGCAGCCTTGTCGCGGCCGCGGGCCTCGGCACCCAGAAAGCCCGCGCCGAGGGCAAGCCGGGCGGCACGGTGCGCGCCGGCGTGGCAACGCCGGGCGGCGCCATCGATCCCGTCACCTACTATGACAGCGGCAGCTACCAGCTGGTTTTCCAGACCGCCGAATTCCTCTGCATCACGCAGCCGGACCTCACCCTGAAGCCGGTGCTGGCAGAAAGCTGGTCGCCGAACGCGGACGGCAGTGTCTGGACCTTCAAGCTGCGCAAGGGCGTGAAGTTCCACAATGGCGAGGACTTCAAGGCCGACGACGTCGTCGCGACCTTCGATCGCCTCGCCGACCCCAAAGGCGCCTCGAACGCGCTTTCGGTGTTCAAGGGCCTGCTGTCGAAGGGCGGCACGCAGAAAGTCGACGACCACACCGTCGCTTTCCATCTCGATGCGCCGAACGGCAGCTTTCCTTATTCGGTGTCGATCGACAATTACAACGCCGTCATCCTGCCGGCGAGCTACAAGGGCGACTACGAAAAGACCTTTGAGGGCACCGGGCCGTTCCGGCTGGAAAGCTACACGCCGAAGGTCGGCGCCACCTTCGTGCGCAATCCCGACTATTGGGGCGAGAAGGCGCTGCCCGACCGGCTCGAGTTCAAGTTCTACGGCGACGTGCAGCCGCGCATCCTGGCGCTGCAGGCCGGCGAGGTCGACGTCCTCGACGCGGTGCCGCTCGACGTCAGCCAGGTGGTGCTCAACAGTCCCGACATCACGGTGCTGCGCGTCGCCTCGACCGCGCACCGCCAGTTGCACATGCGCTGCGACACCGGTCCCTTCACCGACAAGCGCGTACGCCAGGCACTGGCGCTTAGCATCGACCGCTCCAAGCTGGTCGACGGCCTGTGCCGCGGCATGGCGGCGACCGGGAATGACAGCCCGTTCGCGCCGGCCTTTCCAGCCACTGACAAGACGGTGCCGCAGCGCGTCCAGGACATCGCCAAGGCCAAGCAGCTGATGGAGGCGGCCGGCCTCGCCAACGGCTTCGACATTACCCTGACGACGCTGCGCTATTCCGACATTCCGGGCTACGCGCAGCTGTTCCAGAATTTCGCCAAGGAGATCGGCGCCCGCATCGCGCTCAACATCGAGGACCAGGACAAATATTACGGCAAGGCGGTGTTCGGCCAGTCGGACTGGCTGGACAGCCCGCTGGGGATCACCGACTACGCGCACCGCAGCGTGCCGAACGTGTTCCTGAAAAGCCCGCTGGTCAGCGACGGCCCGTGGAATGCGGCGCATTTCAAGAATCCAGCCTATGACGGCATGGTCACTTCATACCTCAAGGCGCTCGACATCGGCGCGCAGCGTGCGGCGGCCTCCGACATCCAGAAGCTGCTGCTCGACGAGACGCCGGTCATTTTCAGCTACTTCCCGGACCTGCTGGTGCCGGTGCGCAAGAATGTCAGCGGCCTGCCGCCGATCGCCGCCGGTCTGCTGCTCGACCGCGTGTCGCTGGGATAGAGGCTGGATTGGACAATTCTGCTTTCGGGCGGTGAGGCTATCCGCTGGCAGGCTGCGAAGAGCGATGGGGGGCCATCGTTCGAGCGGCTCGATGCAGGGGAAGCCCGCCGCCTGGAAACCCTCTCCGGCACCATGGCTCAATCCAGGTTCATCTCGCTGTGCGCCAACGCTCGATGACAAGAGACAAGAAACGGGAGACTACCATTCGCAAGCCTCATTTGCGCGGCCGCGGGCCGCATTTCCCCTTGCTCGACACGATCGTGCAGTATGAGTTCGAGCCGGGCTATGTCGCCTTCACCATGCCAATGCAGAAGCGGCTGCGCGTGCAGGTGGGATCGATGATCGTCGCCGACACGACCAAGGCGTTGGTGCTCTACGAGAGCGACCATCTGCCCGTCTACTATTTCCCCATGAGCGACGTGCGCGAGGAGTTTCTGCTGCCGAGCAGGACGACGACAGAGAGCCCGTTCAAGGGCATCGCCACGCATTATTCGCTGAACACCGGCATCACGCTGGTCGAGGATGCCGCCTGGCGCTATCTCGATCCGGTCAAGGGATCGCCTGACCTGTCGGACCACATGTCCTTCTATTGGCCCAAGATGACGCACTGGTATGAGGAGGACGAAGAGATCTTCGTCCACGCCCGCGACCCGTTCCGCCGGGTCGACTGCCTGCCCTCCTCGCGACGGGTGCAGGTCATCCTCGACGGTGAGCAGGTCGCCGATTCACGCCGTGGCGTGTTCCTGTTCGAAACCGGCCATCCGGTGCGCCACTATCTGCCGATCTCGGACACGCGGCTCGATATGTTCGCGCCCAGCCGCTACATTTCGCGCTGCCCCTACAAGGGTATCTCCAACTACTATCACGTGACGACGCCCAAGAAGCGGCACGAGAACCTCGTCTGGTACTATCCCGAGCCGGTGCATGAGGCCGAGCGCATCAAGGGCCTGGTCTGCTTCCACCACGAACTGGTCGACAAGATCCTGGTCGACGGTGTGGAGATCCCGAAAGAGGCGACCGCGGCATCTGACGGCTATTTCTGAGCAACGACGCCAACCCCTTCAATTGGGGGGCACTTTAAATAATCTTGCCACGGCGCGCATAGGTCTCGTTGCGCGCCATGATCTGGATGACAAAAGCCTTCTCCTCGTTTCTTGCAACTGCTGCACTGACAAACCGAGGTAATCCGTCAATCTTGAGCTACGGGCGCCCAACATTCTCTTCGGCCAACGCATGGGCGCCGAGAGTTTCCAAGAGGTCGAGTTGATAATATCGTCAATTTCACGCAACAGGTTTTGCTGATCGACAGCCTCATTTCGGTTTCTGTCAATTTCGCTCCGCAAGAAATTCACGTGCTCAGCACGCTCCCACAGACTAAGAATCTTTCTGACGGTTCCAGCCGGAATAAGGATCGGCCGTGAATCCAGTTTTTCTTGTATCCAAGCCATGTTCAGCGTCCATTCGTTGTCCGTATGCATGGCCCGTGAGTTACCCGTCTCCCACCATTGATAGGTCCCGGTAATCTCTGGGCTTGATGCAACGCCAACCACGCTGGCTACACGCATGATGTAGTCCCAATCCTCTGTCGTGGTAAGGCTTTCGTCAAATCTCATATTCAAATGGTGGAAAACCCCCCTCGGAAAAGCGAGCGTGTTATTGGGTGAGTAATTACCACTCAGGTGCTGAATAAAGTCAAATTCCGAAGGATATGGTGCTGCTTTCCCAATCGATCTAACTCCATCTCGCCCCCTGATGGAAACCGTCTCAACATTCTGCAGCGAAGATACGCATCTTAACAATGCACCATCATTGTCAATGGCGAGCTTCCGAAAACTGTCAACCCAGTGGCCCATTGGGATGTCGTCATCATCGTGTATCGCAATATATCGACCGTTCGCCTGCGCAAAGCCCACATTCAACGGATGGGTTCTATTTCCGTGATCAACCCTGATTAACTTTGTCTTATCCTTGAGCCATAGAGGCAAATCTTCAATGACTTGCTCTATTGCTATCTGCCTTTCCAGCGACAGGCGATGGCCTACGACAAAAACCTCGAAGTCTCGGCACACCTGCCCGGCAAGACACGTGAAGTACTCGACCAAGGTATGGATACGCTTGCCTTGGGTCCTGGTGACAATGGACAGAAATGGGCGGTCGACGTCGTGGACAGTCTCAAAGGTTGGCCCGGTAATTGGTTCACAAGGCAGTGCCGCCACCACGAACTGGTTTATCTGGTCCTGATCGTTAACGCCCGCCCTGATGTATTTCAGGAAAGCCCTAATTGTGGTGGCGCTCTGAAGAACAGGATGGTCTCGCGGAAAGAACTGATCGCTGTGATTAACTCTGACATGATTCTGATCGCAGATGCGAAGTCCAGCATGGCGAAGAACACGATCCAGGTGATCGTAGTCGTACATCATCACATGCGTGTGATCCAGAAGTCCGGCGTCCGTGTAGGCTATCGACCCCAATGCGAGTTTGAAACCGATGTCACGATGTTGAATATTTGGAACACTGATTGCCACCATGGCCCGGTGCTTGCTCGCGAGCGTAGCTATAGCCTTCAGAATCGAGAGGCCGTTGGGAAGATGCTCAAGAGTGTCCAACATGGAGATCGAACCCAGTTTACGATCGCCAATGACCCGTTCGAAAAAGGAAAGCGCCCCCTCTTGGCTTTCCAGGAAATGCTCATGCGTTTCAAATCCCCGATCTTTCAGCGATTTCAAGCCGCTTTTGTTCGCATCGATCCCAACATAAATTCTTCCAACTTCTCCCGTAATATGTTCAGCGATAGCCCCATAGCCGCAGCCGATATCAAGATGAACGGCACCAGACTGCGTTGACGTATCTAGATTACGCTTCAATATTTCTATTAAGTGCCCATAAACGTTGTCAAACGCGTATTCATTTTTATATTCGTTGAAAGGATTCGTAATCATATTGCATACCTATGCTTTGCATAGTTTCCATCGACAAACTGAGCTACTGCCCGACTTTGATCCCTCTGCTTTGGCAACAAGCCCCTCTCTTTCCTCTCATTAAACTCGACGACAGCCTTCTTCTGAAACTCATCACCATGCTGGAGAAAATCTTCAAGTATTTTCTCGGTCAAATCTTCGCGTGACCATTTATAAGTGAGAAGAAGTGCAGCCTCTGCAGAGTAAAACCTCTCGGAAGACGAGGGCTGCCATCCACCTTGCGTTGATAGCCGCTTGTCATGGAATGCAACAGCAGAGGGCTGGAAGACAACGCGCAGGCCCAACTCGCGCACCCGCCACGAAAAATCAACGTCATCGCAGTACAGGAAGAAGGTCTTCGCGTCGAACCCTCCGATCCGCTCATACGTATCTCTTCTAACAATCGCGCACGCAGTGCTGGCCCAGGACGTATCTCCAGTTTGCGTGTCGTACTCCTTTGGATGCTCTATCGGAATCTGCTTCGCTTCCACCATCCCAATCCCCTTGTCGGAAAAAGGGGCGATCAAATTCTCCAGGAGGCGCGGAGCCGGAACAACATCGGGATTTTGGATCAGGATAAAGTCAGCGGTCGCTGCCGCCGCTAGACGATTGTGACCGCCTGCCGATCCCAAATTTCCATTGAAGAAATCATATTTTATCGTGATATTGGAGAACCTGTTTCTCAGAACTGATATCTGATCGTCGGTAAGGCAGGGGTCAGGGGACGAATCTCCATAGACAAGACAAAATTCGCTGACGCCGAAGGGTACAGCAAGCTCTGCGGCTCTGGCGATGCTCTCCAGAGAGCGTTCGATTGCATATATGTCAGTTCTGTAAATTACCGACTGCTGTTGTATGGATATCGGCATATCAGATTCGACCTCTTTCGAATTTTTTGTCTAATATCTTCTATGGTGCGGCATTCTCAGGGTGACGATCACAACCTGAATATTCAAAGAGCTCGCACCAGCAAACGCCATGAGGCGACTGTGGATATGGTAGCAAGCGGCCAATTTCAACCACTGAGCGTAAGCTGTTCGCTTATTTTTGCCATGCCGTCACGAAACGGAAGGTCGCATCGATAGCCGAGCACCGCGATCTTCAGGGGCGAGCCTTGGATCAGTAAGTTCGTTGAATTTCTGAAACACATTGTAGCCCCCGCCTGGCAAATCTGTTAGCGGATCTATCCGAATCGCCTTGACAGCTCGGTAGCGCTTGAGGGCACGAAAATCGCGAGGTTGAACCCAAGATTTCAACAAGGCGCAGGCCCCGTTGACATAACTCCCATGCGTTGGGTTGTGGCGCAGCTGCCAGTGCTGCCTATGGCAAAATCAAGAGGATCCCCTTTGGCTGAGCACGACGAGCTAACCCGACTGAGGGCTTATCGGTCTTATAACGAGCAGAGACTTGCCCAGGGGTTCATCATCGAAATGGATTATCCGTACCAGCCAAGGGTGCGGCAGTGGGACGATCTTGCGGCTGGCAGTCCAATTCGTTCAATTATCAGCGCGAGAGACGCAGCGTATAGCGACGTTTTGAGGGAATTTTTAGGTTACCGGGACCGACTGTTGGCAATTTCAGCGAACGAACCACCGGACTCAGAACAACCTTATTGGTCCAATGACTGGTTGCCGCCGCTCGATGGCATCAGCATCTATGGGTTACTTACAAAGCTAAATCCGCGTTTTTACGTTGAAGTTGGATCTGGCAACTCCACGAAGTTTGCAAGACGCGCCATTCGCGACAATAATCTTAGAACGACGATCATATCGATTGATCCTTTTCCACGCGCGGAGATCGATGGGATCTGCGATCGGGTGATCAGGTCCGGCCTGCAGGACACGGACCTATCGCTGTTTTTCGATCTAGGCGCAGAAGATATCGTATTCATCGATAACTCGCATCGCAGCTTTCAAAACTCTGATGTTACAGTTTTCTTTACAGAGATATTGCCGGCGTTGAAGTCTGGGTGCCACTACGGCATCCACGACATCTTCCTCCCGCTCGATTATCCGGAGGAATGGCTGGGACGCTTCTACAACGAACAGTATTTGCTGCAGATGTACCTTCTTGGCGGCGCTGGCGGGGACAAGATAATCCTCCCGATGGCACATATCAGACAGCAAGCCGAGTTGCTGGCGATATTAGATCCAATCACCAAAGGGCCTTCAATCAAGGACGCTATGGCGGTCGGTGGCGCTTTCTGGATGCGGCGGCGTTGAATTTTGGAGTCTGAATCGAATGTGAGCCATGAGTTCAAGGTCTTGCGAGGCGTCGGGTTAGCTTTCATGTGTGCGCTGTAGACTCTGGCTTCGGCGGAGGCGATTTCACTCAAAGCCGTTTGCCAGACTTCCGCACCGGCGCAGCCATGCGCAAGATCTTCCCACACCCGCTGGCGCGGCAGAACCTCAAAGCTTTTTTTGCGCCAACGAAACATCCGACCGGATCCAAGCGGTGTAGTTGTTGTATCCGCGAGGGTGGGAGATGCTAGTATGGACGCCAGCTTTTTTCCGCGGCGGCTCGGCCAACATCGCGGAAATCGTCCCTCCTCCGATCTATTCGACCAGTATCATGGCGCGGTTATGGGAGATTTGGGCTATGGAAGTACGGTTTGAACCGGATGACGCCAAAGTACGCCTGCGATGATCGCCTTCGAGGCGTTGCCGTTCGGTGCGGGAATTGAGAAACGATCGCGGAAGCGGTTGGGGTTGCCGTGTCCTCTCTGCTAGCCGGGAGGCAGAACCATTGAAAAACGACGCGCTGGAGGGACTTCGCGGCATCGCGGCGCTTGGCGTCGTGTTCAGTCATCTGCTGTTCTCGCTGTTCCCCTACTTGGCGAACAACATGGTTCCCAACAGCAATATCCCCCAAGCTTTCGGGTGGGAAAGCATCGCTATCCAGCCAATTTTCAGTGTCTTCTACAATGGCAGCTTTGCGGTCTCGATCTTCTTCGTCCTCAGCGGGTATGTCCTGACCAAGAAATTCTATGAGACCGGCGACACGCGCGTACTCTACAGCGGTGCGGTCAAGCGTTATCCAAGGCTGGTTATCCCGGCGTCGGTTTCTGTGTTTTTTGCATGGACGCTTCTATCGGCGGGCGCAATGAACAACGACCTTATCCCCGTCCTGGGGAGCGCAGGGTGGCCATATGGGCAGTATCACGAGCCAGTATCCTTCGTCGAAGCCGTTCGCATGGCATTTGTCGGGGCACCACTTCTTGGAGAAACGGCGCTTAACAACCCGTTATGGACAATTCGCATTGAGCTGCTTGGATCTCTGTTCCTGTTTGCAGCCTATGCCATTGGTGGAACGAAGAGGCCCGTCGTCGCTTTTCTCGCTTACCTCCTCATGGTCCTACTGACCAATTGGGCGAACACAAGCATCGTCCATTTCATAGCGATCTTCGGAGGCAGCCTGTTGAACCGCCCCCTCAATCTGTCCAGGATATCCTGGTATCTGATCGCGGCCGGGTTGATCGGCGGCGGCTTTGACTATTCCGAATTCTATGCCTGGGTACCTGTAATGGGCGGCGAGGAAAAGCTGGTCATGAACACACTCGGCGCCGTGCTTCTGGTTGCCGGCGTACTGGCCAATCCAGCATTCGCCGCGCGCCTTGCGTCTAAAGCCCCCGTTGTTCTCGGCGGGGTGTCGTATTCCAGCTACCTGGTCCATTGGCCGATCATCTGTTCTTTCAGTTTCGGGACGCTCTACGTCCTGAAACTGAAGCTTGGCCTCGATCACCAGACAGCCGCATTGATCGTGCTGACCTCGACGTTGGCGTTCGTCCTTGTGGCAGCCGCATGTTTCGAGCGGCACGTCGATGCGCCAGCCACGCGCTTGGCGTCAAATCTGGCCAGGCGCCTGATGCGCCCGGCAGCGGTTGCGGCGCAGGCGAAGGCAGTGTCTAGTGCGCTTGGAGACGATTTGCGGGAATTGAGAAGGGGCAGCCAAGGCGGTATTTGGAGGCATCCTAGCCGAGAGAGCGAACCTTGAACGAGAGACGAAACAACCTGACATTCGTTCGGTTTGTCGCCGCATGTATTGTCGTAATAGGCCACGCACAGGCCATCGTCGGACACATTCAAACGCAAATTTTCGGTGGATCAGTTGCCGTGGTTGGCGTGATGGTTTTCTTCGCAATAAGCGGCTATCTCATAACTGATAGCTGGGAGCGGAACCCTTCCCTTGGAATTTTCTTTGCCAACCGTTGTCTGCGCATCTTTCCAGCGCTAGCGGTTGTCACGATACTGACCGCTTTCGTCCTCGGTCCGACCATCACGTCGCTTTCGGTTGGTGATTACTTCAGCAACCCGAATCTTCTGTATTTTCTTCGAAATTTGTGGCTCTACACCACCTACTTCCTGCCGGGTGTTTTTGAACACAACCCAATTCCAAACGCTGTCAACGGGTCGCTCTGGAGCCTTGCGCCCGAATTCCTGTGCTACACCATTGTCGCAGCGGTCGGGCTGAGCAGCCCCAATCTGCGCGGGTATGCGTTCTTTGCACTGTTCATCGGTCTTGCTGCCGCGTGCTTTTACTACCCGGGTTACACCGGACCGCAAATCGTGTTTTACGCGACTGACGCCTTTCAGGCCGCTTCTGTAATGATGTTCTTCATGGTGGGCGCGATGATCCGACTGTTTCGCGTTCCGCTCAATGTGTATGTCGCGGCCGCCCTGCTCGTCGGCTATTTCCTTTTCCCGGGAGGATCGCCTTATGTCAGGCTGGCACTGAATTGGTTGGTCCTGAGCTACTTCGCCCTGTCCTTCGGGTTCGCGTCGTTCCCGATTCTCAACAGATGGGACAGACCGGGTGACTTTTCCTACGGCATTTACCTATATGCTTTCCCGATCCAGCAAACGCTTTGGTACCTGCTGGATGGCAGGATTTCTGCTGCCGAGATGATCGCCAGCTCGCTTGTATTGTCCATCGCCGCGGGGGTGGGTTCGTGGCACTTGGTCGAGAAACATGCTTTGAAATTGAAGCCAAGGCGCCGGATCAAGGTCGGTGGCGCGCAGCACGCTGCCGGCCTTGTCATCGATGGCGGTGAAGTCCCTCGGTGAGGCGCAATCCGCACGCGGCTCGATATGTTCGCGCCCAGCCGCTCCATTTCGCGCTGGTCCTACAAGGGCATCTCCAACTACTATCACGTGACGACGCCCAAGAAGCGGCACGAGAACCTCGTCTGGTACTATCCCGAGCCGGTGCATGAGGCCGAGCGCATCAAGGGCCTGGTCTGCTTCCACCACGAACTGGTCGACAAGATCCTGGTCGACGGTGTGGATATCCCGAAAGAGGCGACCGCAGCATCTGACGGCTATTTCTAGGCATCGCTGCCCCGCTACCAGCTTGTGCATTGAGCGCTTGATCGAAACATGACGCAGCGCATACCTTCCCTGAAACGGGAGGGCTATCGATGGATCTTTTCAAGCTGGACGGCGATGTCGCGCTGGTTACCGGTGCCGGCAGCGGCATTGGCCAGGCAATCGCGATAGGACTGGCAGAGGCAGGGGCCGACGTCGCCTGTTTCGGTCATGCATCGAAAGGCGGGCTGGAAGAGACCGCGCAGCAAATCACGGCTCTCGGGCGCAAGGCTTTGGTGCTGACGGGCACGGTCACATCGCAGAGCGATCTGGCGGCGGCAATCGATCGCGTCGAGGCCGAACTCGGTGCGTTGACTGTCGCCGTCAACAATGCCGGCATCGCCGGTTCGGAACCGGCCGAGACCTTGTCACTCGAGACATGGCAGAAGGTGCACGAGGTCAATGTCGCCGGCGTGTTCCTGTCCTGCCAGGCCGAAGCCCGCAAGATGCTGGCGCGCCGCAAGGGCTCGATCATCAACATCGCCTCGATGTCCGGCACCATTGTCAATCGCGGATTGACGCAGGCGCACTACAACTCCTCGAAGGCCGCCGTCATCCACATGTCGAAGAGCCTTGCCATGGAATGGGCTGATCGCGGACTGCGCGTCAACGTCATCAGTCCCGGCTACACGCTGACGCCGATGAACAAGCGGCCCGAGGTGGCGGAGGAGATCAAGATCTTCAAGCGCGACACGCCGATGGGGCGCATGGCGACGCCTGAGGAAATGGTCGGGCCGACGGTGTTCCTCGCCAGCCGCGCGTCGAGCTTCGTCACCGGCCTCGACCTGATCGTCGATGGCGGCTACGTCTGCTGGTAGGACCGCATCTCGCAGAACTTCGCCCATGGTCCGAATTTGTGCATCCGCGAAGCGTTAGTCGTTGCGCGAGATGAACGTTGGTATATATAATTTCATCCTATGAAAGGGCTTGGCGAGACGGGGCTTGCCATGCCGACAGCCGAGATCATGGGACCTTGATGGCTTGCACCTTGCCGGGCGCCGCAAGACTGGCAATTGATCCGCGGGTGATCGCTGCCGTAGCGATCCATCGGCAGCCACGAACCCGACAGCCTATTCCATCATCACGCGAATTGAGCACCATCTTGCCTGCGCTGGCCAAGGCCAGGGCGACAATTTTGGCTCCGACGGCCTTGCGCAGCGAACCGCCTGTCCAACACACTCTGGGAAGTAAGAAGCCCGGGCAAGAAAAGCCGCAAGAAGGGAACGACCGATAACCGTCACAGCTTGAAGGAGAACAAGCATGTCATTTCGCAGTCGAGTTTCGAAATTATCGATGGGCGCCGTCGCGCTCGCGACACTAAGTCTGTTGACACCCTCCGCCCAGGCCGCAGCACCGGAATCCAATGACCCGATAAAGATCGCGCTGTTCGACTGGACCAGCGTCAATCTCAACGCCAAGATCCTTGGCGGCATCCTGGAAAAGCTCGGCTATACCGTTGAATACCCGACCGCCGACTATCTCTCCAGCCTGACCACCGGCCTCACCAATGGCGATCTCGATGTCGGCCTGGAGTTCTGGGACACCACCGCCGGCGAGGCGATGAAGGCCTCCGATGCGACCGGCCAGACGGAGCGGCTGGGCAAGCTTGGACCGAAAGCCAAGGAAGAATGGTGGTTTCCCGAATATATGAAGGAAAAATGCCCAACCTTGCCGGACTGGCACGCGCTGCTCGACGCCACATGCGCGGCTTCGTTCTCGACGGCGGAGACCGCGCCGAAGGGGCGCTATCTCGGCGGTCCGGTGACCTGGGAAGGCTTTGACGACGAGCGCGTCGCGGCGCTCAAACTGCCCTTCACCGTGATCCATGCCGGCACCGATGCGGCGATGTTCGCCGAACTCGATTCCGCCTATCAGCGCAAGGCACCGATCATGCTGTGGATCTATTCGCCACACTGGGCGCCGGCCAAGTACAAGGGCGAATGGGTGCAATTCCCCGAATACACGCCCGAATGCTACAACGATCCGAAATGGGGCGTGAACCCCGACGCCAAATATGATTGCGGCAAGCCGCATGGCGAGATCTGGAAATACTCCTGGAACGGCATGAAGGACAAATGGCCGGTCGCCTACAAGGTGGCCAAGGCCTTCACGATCGATACCGACGAGCTCAACAAGATGAGCGGAGAGATCGACCTTGACGGCAAGAAGCCGGAAGAGGTCGCCGCCGCCTGGATCGCCGCGCACGAGGCTGACTGGAAAGCCTGGGCGCAGTGATAGTTCCGACTGGAAAAATGAGGCCTGGCCGTTGATCGGCCGGGCCTCAAATCTTGATGTTCCAGAAGGACGATTGGATGACGACTGAACTGGGATCGACGCAACCGGGCACCAACGACCGCCCGGTAAAACTTGCCTGCCGCAATGTCTGGAAGCTGTTCGGCGCGAACGCGGCCAGTTTCATCCGCGAGCGCGACGGCAAGGCCAGCATGGCCGATGTCTCTGCTGCCGGTCTGGTCGGCGCCGTGCGCGCGGTCGATCTCGAAATCCGCCAGGGCGAGATCTTCATCATCATGGGCCTGTCGGGCTCCGGCAAATCGACACTGGTGCGCTGCATGTCGCGGCTTGTCGAGCCGAGCCACGGCAAGGTCGAGTTCGAAGGCAAGGACCTGCTCAAGATTTCCGACGCGGCGCTCATCGAATTGCGCCGCCACCGCATGGGCATGGTGTTCCAGAATTTCGCGCTGCTGCCGCATCTCAACGTGCTCGACAACATCGCCTTCCCGCTCAGCATCCAGGGGCAGGACCGGGCAACGCGCGAGGCGCGCGCCCGTGAGGTCATCGAACTGGTCGGCTTGCGCGGCCGCGAGCATTTCTATCCGCGCGAATTGTCCGGTGGCCAGCAGCAGCGTGTCGGCATCGCCCGGAGTCTCGCAACCAAACCGGAGATCTGGTTCCTAGACGAACCATTCTCCGCGCTCGACCCCCTGATCCGCCGCGAGATGCAGGACGAGCTTATGCGGCTGCAGACCATGCTGCACAAGACCATCGTCTTCATCACCCATGATTTCGACGAGGCCATTCGGCTCGCCGACCGTATTGCCATCATGAAGGATGGCGAGATCATCCAGATCGGCACGCCGGAGGAACTGGTGGTCAATCCGGCGACCGATTATGTCGCCGAGTTCACCCGCGACGTCGACCGCGCCAAGGTGATCTCGGCCCGCAGCCTGATGCGCGCCTGCGACGGCGCCGAGCATGGCGGCACGGTCTCGCCGGATGCCAAGATCGCCAGCTTCTCGGCCAGCATCGTCTCCGCCGGCAAGCCGTTCGCCGTGGTCAACGGCACCGGCAAGCCGATCGGCGAAGTGACGCCGCAAGCGGTCATCGACCTGCTGGCCGGCATCGAGCACGCGAGAGCCCACGCATGACGGTGACGGCCAGCGCCAGCGAGCCGAGGCCGCCGCTTCAGCGGTGGCTGCTTGTCTGGGCGGCGGCCCTTGCCGCCGTGCTGTTGGTGTTCCTGCTGCAAGACAGCGTCCCTTGGGCTGTCGACTATCCAGCCAGCGCCGTCGTGCCCGTCGCCGACTGGGTCAGCGCGCTGATGGGCTGGATCAAGTCGAACCTGTCGTGGCTGACGCGCTCGATCACCGCGGTTCTCGGCGTGCCGCTCGATTTCGCGCTCAATCTCTTGGCCAAGAATTTCAAGATCGGCCATGGCGCTGACGCCTATATCTTGCCGCGCCTGTCCTGGGTTGGCGTCTGCGCTGTCGCCTTCCTCGCCGGCCATGTCGTGGGCGGCCGGAAACTCAGCCTGCTGGTCGGCGGCTGTTTCCTCTACATCGCGCTGTTCGGCCAATGGACCAGCGCCATGCTGACGCTGGCGCTGATCTCCATCGCCGTGCCGTTCTGCATCGTCACCGGCCTGTTCGCCGGCATCTGGGCCTGGCGCAAGCCTTGGGCGGAAAGGCTGATCGTCTCCCCTGCCCTCGACCTGATGCAGACCATCCCGACCTTCGCCTATCTGATCCCGATGCTGCTTCTGTTCGGCAACAGCCCGGTGTCGGCGATGATTGCCACCGCCATTTTTGCAACGCCGCCGATGGTGCGGGCGACGATGCTCGGCCTGACGCGGGTGCCGCTGGAGATCAGCGAATTCAGCGACATGGCCGGCTGTACGGCGCGGCAGAAACTGTGGCGGGTGCTGCTCCCGTCGGCGCGGCCGACGCTGATGGTCGGCGTCAACCAGGTGATCATGCTGGCGCTCAACATGGTGATCATCGCCTCGATGATCGGCGCCGGCGGCCTCGGCTACGACGTGCTTCTGGCGCTGCGCGCGCTGAAGGTCGGCGAAGCGATGGAAGCTGGCCTTGCCATCGTGGCGCTGGCGATCGCACTCGACCGGCTGAGCCAGGCCATCGCGCACAAGCAGGCGAAGGGCCATGCCCATCAGGCGGTGAGCCCGAGCTTCTGGCGGCGCTATCCCAATCTGACGCTGGCCATCGCCATCCTTGCCGCCACCACGCTGCTCGGCCTGTTCGTGCCGGCCTTCGCCGCGGTGCCGAAGGCGATCACCTTCACCACCGCGCCGCTGTGGAAGGCGGCGGTGAACTGGGTGACGATCAACTTCTTCGATGCGATCGAAGCCTTTCGCGTGGCGCTGATCCTTAATGTGCTCAACCCGGTGCGCGCCTTCTGCGAAGGCTTTCCCTGGCTGGGCGCGGTGTTCCTGCTCGGGCTTGCCGGCTATCAGCTTTCAGGCCTGCGCCTGGCGGCGCTGGTCGCCGCGCTGACCGCCTTCTGCGCCATCACCGGGCTGTGGGAAAAGACCATGGCGACGGTCTATCTCTGCGGCATCTCGGCCTTCATCGCCTGCCTGATCGGCATCCCGATCGGGCTGATGGCCGCACGCAGCGACCGCTTCGAGAAGATCGTCACGCCGATCATCGACACGCTGCAGGTACTACCGTCCTTCTGCTTCATCATTCCGGTGGTGATGCTGTTCAGAGTCGGTGACGTGACCGCGATGATCGCGACGATCGCCTTCGCCGTGGTGCCGGCGATCCGCTACACCAATCACGGCATCCGCCAGGTGCCGCCGGCCCTGATCGAGGCGGCCAAGGTATCGGGCTGCACGCCGCGCCAGACCTTCTTTCGCGTGCAATTGCCGCTGGCGCTGCCGGAGATCATGCTCGGCGTCAACCAGACCATCCTGATGGCGCTGGCGATGATCATCATCTGCGCCATGGTCGGCACGCGTGACCTCGGCCAGGAGGTGTTCATCGCACTGTCCAAGGCCGATTCCGGCCGCGGCATCGTCGCCGGCCTGGCAATCGCCTTCATCGGCATCGTCGCCGACCGGCTGTTCAGCGCCTGGACGGCGAAAGCGCGGGCGAGGCTGGGATAGGCAGCAAGATGCGCGGCGGCTATTCCGCCGCCACGCCCTTCACCTCGAGATAGCTCTCCATGGAATCGTCCAGCGCCTGCAACCAGGGCGTATGGTGCAGCGGCGCCATGGTGCCGGTCATCAGCGAGCGGTAGGCGTGGTCGCGGAAGCTCATAATGTCTTCCGCCTTATGGTGTTCCCATTCCATGAAGGTCTGGTTGACTGCCTCGACATCGAAGCCGGGATAGTCGGTCTGATCCATCAGTTCCTTGGTGTAGTCGCCCTGGAACCAGATCATCTGCTCGGCATCTTCCAGCGTTTCCTCACGCGCACGCCATTTTGCGCCGTGCGCCGCCATCGCTTCGGCCGAGGGCAGTTTGATGCGGCCCATGATCACGTCGCGGGCGAACCAGGCCTGCGCGTCGAACATGTTGAAGGTGTAGAACTGGTCCTGCATGCCGATATAGGACAGCATCGGGTTCTTTTCCCACACAACGCCTTCATAGAGGTCGAGCGGCCACATGCGGTTGGCGGTCTTGAGCTTGAGGTCGTCGGTGAGGAAGGGGAAGGAATGCAGATAGCCGGTGCACAGGATGATGGCGTCGACATCCTTGGTCGAGCCGTCCTTGAAGTGGGCGGTCTTGCCGACGACCTTCTGCAAGAGCGGCACTTCCTTCCAATTCTCCGGCCATTTGAAGCCCATCGGCTTCGAACGGTAGCTGGAGGTGATGGATTTGGCGCCATATTTGTAGCACTGCGAACCGATGTCCTCGGCCGAATAGGAGCGGCCGATGATCAATATGTCCTTGCCCTTGAACTCCATCGCGTCGCGGAAATCATGGCTGTGCAGGATGCGGCCGTTGAAGGTGGCAAAACCCTCGAAATAGGGAACGTTGGGGACGGAGAAGTGACCGGAGGCGACGACGACGTTGTCGAACTCTTCGGAATAGGTGACGTCGTTGGTGCGGTCATGCGCGGTGACGGTGAATTTCTTGGTCTCGTCCGAGAAGGTGACCATGCGTACCGGACTGTTGAAGCGCACCCATTTGCGCAAGCCCGATTTCTCGACACGGCCCTTGATGTAATCCCACAGCACGGCGCGCGGCGGATAGGAGCCGATCGGCCGGCCGAAATGCTCCTCGAACGTGTAGTCGGCGAATTCCAGGCATTCCTTCGGTCCGTTCGACCAGAGGTAGCGGTACATCGAGCCATGCACGGGATCGCCATGCTCGTCGAGGCCGGTGCGCCAGGTGTAGTTCCACAGACCGCCCCAATCCGACTGCTTTTCGAAGCAGACGATCTCGGGGATGTCAGCACCCTTGTCTTCAGCCGACTTGAAGGCCCTGAGCTGTGCCAGGCCGGACGGTCCGGCGCCGATGACGGCAACGCGCGTTTTCATTTCCAGGGTCTCCTCATTTTTTGATTTCCCCAGCGAAACAAATTTCACTGACAGTGACACTAATTGGCCCTTTGGTGCTGTCAACAGACATCTGCGGGAACGGCGTTTGCCCGCAAAGGATTCCTGCGAAAAACCGTCGCTGGCGGAATCCATGGGATCGTCCGATGGGACTTAAGACGGCTTGCCGACACCGCCGCGCTGCTGTATCGCCACGTGACATGTTCACCTTGAGTGAAATAAATCCGCGAAGTCCGGGGGCGACATGGCGAAAGACAGTTCCAAGGCCGGCCTTGCCGGCGCCAAGCCGAAGCCCCAGCCAAAGGTCTCGGCGGACGGCAAGACCATCCGCGCACCGCTGACGCAAAACCCGCATGCCATCCGCGATACACGCGAGAAGGTGCTGGAGGTGGCGATCGGCCGCGAGGTGCGGGCGTTCCGCAAGAAGCTCGGCATCACCGTCGCCGATCTCGCCGTCGCCACCGACATTTCGCTGGGCATGCTGTCGAAGATCGAGAACGGCATAACCTCTCCGTCGCTGACCACGCTGCAGGCGCTGTCGCGGGCGCTCGGCGTTCCCGTCACCGCCTTCTTCCGCCGCTTCGAGGAAGAGCGCAGCGCTGTCTTCGTCAAGGCCGGCGAAGGGCTGGATGTCGAGCGCCGCGGCACGCGCGCCGGCCACCAGTATAATCTGCTCGGCCATATTGGGTCGAACACCAGCGGTGTCGTCGTCGAACCCTACCTGATCACACTGACCGAGGATTCGGACGTGTTCCCGACTTTCCAGCATGAGGGCATGGAGTTCCTCTACATGCTCGAGGGCGAAGTCGTTTACCGGCACGGCAGCAACCTCTACCCGATGAAGCCAGGCGACAGCCTGTTCTTCGACGCCGACGCACCGCATGGGCCGGAGCAGCTGACGAAACTGCCAATGCGGTATCTCTCGATCATCTGCTATCCGCAGAACAGCGCGGGTTAGTCAGGCCCGAACCCCGGGCTGGTCGGACTGCCGTCGTCCAGCTTCGACAGCCATTCGACCAGTGTCGGCCGGTACCGTGTCAGGCCCTTGTAGGTGGCGAGTTCCTCGGGCAGGTCGCGGATGACGCGGTGCAGACGCCGCGCCCATTTCGGCTGGGTGACCAACTCGTCCATCTTGATCAGATAGCAGCGGATCGGGAAGACGATGCCATTGGAGCGAGGCAGTCGCCAGAAGCTCTGCAGCTCGACGCGCAGATGCACCTTGTCGCCGACATTCTCGGGCGTCACGGTCGTCCGGTCCGGCCCCCATTTGTGGTAATTTTCCGGGCTGGTATCGAGGCGCGGATTGATGGTCATCGTCCAGTTGAGACGCCGTGCCGGCTTGCCCTGCTGGATGTTGGTGAGGAATTTCAACGCCCTGGTGAAAATCCCCTTCTCATGCGCCAGCGGCACCGGCGCGTGCCACTCGAAAAAATTCATCCCGATGTCGAAATCGAGCGACCAGTCGGCCTGGGTGGTGACCATGCCGGCGTCCATCCACAGATTGCCGTCGCGCTGGTCGAGGATGCAGAAATCGCCCTGGCTCTGGCGGGTGATGTATTCCATCGGACCGTAAGGCAGGGTCGAGGTGTCGCCGAAGGTGAAAGTGTCGTCGATGCCGAGCGGCCGGTTGATCCAGCGCCAGCGGTCGCCGTCACGCGTCAGCGTGAAATGCTCGGGATAGCCAAGCGCCTGCTGTTCCATCAAGAGTTCGAGCAGATCCCAGCCGGCCAGCGTCATATGCGGCAGCGACTGGCAGCGCAGCGGGTCCTCGGCCAGCACCAAAGCGCGGTCCTGCATCTCGGCGACATAGTGCTCGTCGACGTCGATCAGGTTCTCCAGCACGCTGCCCTTCGGCCCGACGACATGCGGCTCGATGTTGACCGCATACATGTAGGCGTCTTCATGGAACGGGAACGGGAACCGCCTGATGTGCTCCGGGCTGTTCCTGAAGGTGAAATCGTCGCGGAACGTTTCCTTGCGAAAGGTGATGCCCATGATTTCCTCCTAGAGCGGGCTGCCCGCTCTATCTATTTGTTTCAGCCGCATTTCTGCGACGCCAAGTGTATCCACTTGGCTGCAAAATGCTTCACCGCTCCAGCACCAGCGACCGACCCTCGAAGCGCGACACGCACGGCATGATCTTGCAGCCGGAGCGATGGTCTTCCTCGCTCAGCCAGTGGTCGTTGTGGATGAATTTGCCATCGTAAGAGATGACGTTGGTCTCGCACTGGCCGCAGACGCCGCCGCGGCAGAGATAGGGCGGATCGACGCCGGCCGCCTCGATGGCTTCGAGCAGGCTCTGCTGCTCGCCGACGCGGATCGTCTTGCCGCTGACCGCCAGCGTCACGTCGAAAGGCAGGCCGGGCTGGGGTGCCGCGAAATGCTCGAAATGCACGGCTTCCGACGGCCAGCCCAAGGCGGTCGCGCGGTCGCGCACCCAATTGATCATGCCGGCAGGGCCGCAGACATAAAGATGCGTACCGAGCGGCTGCGTCGACAGCAGCCGGTCGAGGTCGATGCGCTCGTCACGGTCGTCATGGTAGAGCCTGATGCGCCTGTCGTAACGCTCCCGCAGCACGTCGGCATAAGTGGCGAGCGACGCGGTGCGGCAGGTGTAGTGCAGTTCGAAATTGCCGCCCTCTCCCGCCAGTTGCGCCGTCTGCGCCATGAAGGGCGTGATGCCGATGCCGCCGGCCAGCATCAAGTGCTTCTTCGCCCTCAGATCGAGCGAGAACAAATTGACGGGGTAGCTGATCACCATCTCCAGGCCCGGCTTGACGGACCGGTGCATGAACAGCGAGCCGCCGCGGCCGACATCGTCGCGGCGCACCGAGATCGTGTATTCACGCGTGTCGAGCGGCGAGCCCATCAGCGAATACGGGTTGAGCCGGGTGCGGTCGCCGTCGCGCATCTCGACCACGACATGGGCGCCGCCGGAAAAGGTCGGCAGCAGCTCGCCGTCGCGGCGGCGGAAATGGAAGCGGGTGACCAGTTCGTTGACCGGGACGACATCGCTGACGACGACATCGAGCTTGGTGGTGCCGGTGCTCATGGAAAGGCCTCCTCGGTTGGAGGAATCTCCGAGCGATCCTCGGCATTGATGCAGACACCCTGGAACGCGGCGAGGCGCCTGGAATAATGATCGCGTACCAGAAGCAGCAGGCCGCAGTGCGAGCAGGTCGCAGGCTGTGTCGTGACGTTTTCAGTGATGCCCTTGCAGTGCACGCACTGCATGCGCCGCGCCAGCGAGCCGCGATGCTCCGTCTGCATGGAGGTGTGGTCGATGCCGGCTTCGAGCGCCACCTGCATGGCCTGGCCAATCAGGCCCTCGGTGCCGGCGAGGTATAGGCGCAGGCCCATATGGGCATTGCCCAGCGTCTGCTTCAGCCTCGGCAACAGGCTGGCAAAGGATGGCGCGAGATGAAACTGCGCCGGCTTCAGCGCTTCGAGGGCGGCGACATGCTTGCCGTCGAGGCCCGGGATGAAGACGATTTCGGCGCCGCCGAAGAAACCGGGCGGAGCCATCTTTGCCATATCAACGATCGCCAGCGCGCCTTCCGCATCGGCGATGAAAAGATGATGTTTGCCGGGCTGCGGAGACAGGGTTCCGTAAATGGGCCGGCTGATGATCGTCTTGGCTGCCATTCTCTCTTAGTGCCTTAATCCCTCGCTGCTGATGATGCCTCAACCCTTGGCGGTGCGCTTGGTCTTTTTCGGATCGTCGAACGGCAAGGGCTGCGCCGTCGCCTTGATCGATCCGCTCTTGTTGCGGATTTCGAGCTTGGTGTCCTTGACAGCGCAGTCGACGTCGAGACGGGCGATGCCCATCGATTTTTTGACCAGCGGCGAATACATGGCGCAGGTCACCACGCCGACCTTTTTGCCGTCGCGATAGACCGGCGCGCCTTCGTCGGCTGGCTCCTTGCCGTCGAGCAGCACACCATAGATCTTGAAACGCTCCTTGCCCTTCAGGCGGTAGTGTTCCTCCGCGCCGCGGAATCCGGTCTTGCCGGGGCTGACGGTGAAATCGAGGCCGAGCTCCCACAACGTGTCGCCGGGGCCTTCATTCTCGAACGGATATTTCTGGGAGTTATCGTAGGGGTAGAACAGCAGATAGCTTTCGACCCGCAGCATGTCGAGCGTGGTGAAGCGGCACGGAATGATGCCGGCGCTCTTGCCCTCGTCGAGGATCCTGTCCCAGATCGTGCCGGCATCCTGGCCACGGCAGAAGATCTCGTAGCCGCGCTCGCCGGTGTAGCCGGTGCGCGAGATCATGACGGGGAACCCGAAGAGCTGGGTCTGCATGTGGTGGAAATAGTTGAGGTCGCGAATCCCCGGCACATGCTTGGCGAGATAGTCGACCGATGTCGGCCCCTGCAGCGACAGATCGTGCAGATTGTCGTCGAAGCGCAGCGAGACATCGCGGCCCATCGCGGCGCGCTGCAATTCCTCATGGCCGGTGCCCGAACCATGCACGACCATCCAGCTGTTCGGGCCGGTGCGGTAGAGGATGCAGTCGTCGGTGAATTTTCCCGCCTCGTTCAGCATGCAGGCATAGGCCGACTTGCCGGGGTAGATCTTTTCCACGTCGCGCGTGGTGGCGAGATCGATGAGATGCGAGGCGTGCGGTCCGGTGATGTGCACCTTCTTCAGACCCGACACATCCATCAGCCCCGCCTTGGTGCGGATCGCGATGTATTCTTCGTCAGCATCCTTGTCGTAGGTCCAGGCGGTTCCCATGCCGCTCCAGTCTTCGAGCTTCGAACCCAGCGCGCGATGGCGATCCGCCAGGGTCGAAAATCTCCAGGATGCCGTCATCCGCTCGTCCTCCGTTCAAAAATCCACTGTTCCCTGCTCCTTGGCGCAGTGGCCGGAGCTTTGAGTTGAATATTGACCGCAAACGCGAGAGGGCCGCAATCCCCTGAAAGCAAATAATTTCATTGTCAGGCAAAATTGACCGCCCGGAGCAAATGGTTAACTCAGCGTAAATTCGTCTTGACAATTGCGGTAAACGGTCTGAATTTATGAAAAAAATTTCACTCTCTTGAAAGAGGGCGACGCGCGGTGGATTCGGAACCGGGCGTCGAAAAAAGGGGACAAACCGATGTCAGACCTGCAGCAGCGCATCGAGGCGCTGTACCGTTCCGATTTGCGCGGATCCGCGCTGCTGATCATCTGCCTGTGGGCGACGATCCTCTTCGTCCTCTTCATGACATGGCCATACATTCCGCACGCCGGCATCAGGGCTGTCGTGGCGATTGCCGCCGCCGCCGTGCTGATCTTCAACACAGCCGCGATCCTGGCGATGGTCAAGCACTACAAGGAAGACAAGGACTTCATCTACGGCCTCGATATCAAGAACGCCGACGCATCCCGCAACCGCCAGTCCTGAGGGGTACAAGAAATGTCCCGCTATACGCCGCCGGAGCAGAGCAAGGCCGGCCAGGTTTTCGATATCGTCGTCGTCGTTGTCGCCATCTTCGTGGCGCTGTGGCTGCCGTTGAAGCTCGGCCTTGCCGGAGCAGCCAAATCCATCGACGCGCTCGATGCCAAGACCTGGGAAGCGCTTGGCCAGAACCCGACCATGGCGGCGATCTGGGAGAAGCTCGGCTATACGCCCGAGACCGCGCATGACGTCATCCAGAACCGCTTCCACTATGTCATCGACTGGCCGACGCTGATCATCATGGCGGCGGTGCTGATCGGTTATTTCGTCTTCCTGTTCCGCGCATCCGACCGCGAATATCGCGACGTCATCAGCGAGAAGTTCGACGACAAATAAGAGTTCCGAAGACAGGCAATCGGGGACGCACCATGTGGATTTCACTCTCTTACGCATGCTGGGGCATCTCGGTCGTGCTCGCGCTGTGGATGCTCTACGACTGGTTCAAGGTCGACACGACTTATTCCGAAGACGTCCTGACCTCGTCACGCGAAGGCGAGCTTGAAGCCGTTTCCGAGAAACACCGGATTTGAGTGGGGACCGAACAATGACGACGACCGTACTTGAACCGGCAATTCACGGCGACAGGGTTTCACTGCTGCGGGTGCTCGGCCCGGCCCACGTCTGGGCGCTCGGCGTCGGCATCGTTCTGGTCGGCGAATTCACCGGCTGGAATTTTTCCGCCGACAAGGGCGGCGCGCTGGCAGCGCTGATCGTCTGCTGGATCGTCGGGCTGCTTTATACCTCGGTCGCCATGATCGATTCCGAGGTGACCTCGACGGTGGCCGCCGCCGGCGGCCAGTACGCGCAGGCCAAGCACATTGTCGGGCCGCTGATGGCCTTCAACGTCGCGCTGTTCCTGGTCTTCGCCTACACGATGCTCGAAGTCTCGGACGCCATCCTGCTTGGCGACACCATCGTCGCCAAGGCCGGCGTCGAGGGGCTAACACACAATTCCTTCATCGCCGCCACCATCGTGGTGCTGGCATGGCTCAACTATCGCGGCGTGCTGATGACGCTCAACGTCAACTTCGTCATCACGGCAATCGCCTATATCTCCATCGTCATCCTGTTCTTCTCGGTCAGCCCGTGGACGCAAGGCGCAGTGCTGAAGCTCAACGAGCTGGTGACGCCCGGCAATGCGCTGCCCTATGGCTGGATCGGCGTCATCGCCGCCTTCCAGTTCGGCATCTGGTACTATCTCGGCATCGAAGGCACCACGCAGGCAGCCGAGGAAGTGCGTTCGCCTGCCCGCTCCCTGCCCTATGGCACGATGGCCGGCATGATCACGCTTTTGATCGCCGCCGCGATGACCTGGTATGTCTGCGCCTCGCTGATGCCATGGGAATATCTCGGTATCACCTATTATCCGCTGTGGGACGCCGGCAAGCTGACCGGCAGCCCGCTGCTGGAGAACCTCCTGTTCATCGCCACGCTGCTGGCGGCGCTGGCCTCCGCCAATGGCTGCATCAACGATGCGGCGCGCGCTTGGTTCTCGCTTGGCCGCGACCGTTACCTGCCGAGCTGGTTCTCGGCGGTGCATCCGAAATACCGCACGCCCTACCGCTCGATCCTGTTCCTGCTGCCGATCGCGCTCGCCTTCGCCTTCATTGCCGACCTCAACCAGGCGATCACCTTCTCGATCCTGTCGGGCGTGCTGCAATACACCTTCATGAGCATCAACATCATGATGTTCCGCAAGAAGTGGCCGCTCGGCACCATCCGCCGCGGCTACACGCATCCGTTCCATCCGCTGCCGGCGATCGTGCTGTTCTGCCTTTGCGTGGTGACGTTCTTCGCCATCTTCCTCGGTTTCGGTTCGCAGCTGATCGCGATGACCATCTTCTATTTCCTGATCTCGCTGTGGTTCCATTTCTACCGCTACAAATTCGTGCGGCGCGGCGACCAGTTCACCATGCCGTGGCCGAAACCGCAGGGCTATTGATGGGAGACGGCCCGCCCCGATCCTCGGCGGGCCGGACATGACAAAATGTCCGAAGCGACATCAGCACTGCTTGTCGGGGCCATCGTCCTGGCTCTCACTCTCCATCTGGCATGGCTGGCGCGGCGCAGCCGCAACAGGGCATTGGCGGCGCTCGCCGTCGACGAGGCCCGCATCCGCACCGTCATCGCCGACGCCGCCGATATTTCGGACGGCACCGCCGGCGTCGTCACCTGGGAAGGCTCGTGGAACGGCCAGCGCGTTCAGTTGCGCACCATCGTCGACACGCTGGCGACGCGAAAACTGCCGGCCCGCTGGCTCAGCGTTTCCATCACCGAAAAGGTCGCCGTCCCCGCGACCTTCGACATGATGATGCGGCCGGGCTCGCCGACGACCTTCTCCAATTTCGACCATCTCCAGCATACGCTGCCCAAGGCTCCGGGATTTCCGCTCGAAGCGGTGCTGCGAACCGACCGCCGCGGTACGCGGTTCCCGCAAGGCATCATCGCCGATCATCTGGAACCCTTTTCGGAAGGGCGCGCCAAGGAGCTGCTGATCACGCCAAACGGCGTGCGCATCGTCTGGCTGCTGGCCGAGGCCGAACGGGCGCGCTACGGCGTTTTCCGGCAGGCCGCGTTCGGCGAGGCGCAGATCGATCCGGCGCTGATCGAGCGGTTGCTCACCTCCCTCTCGGCGCTGCGCGACGCCATCAACAAAAGCGAACGGCAAGCCGCATGACCAGTTCGAACACGCAGCCGGCGCCGGTGAGCCCTTATCTCGTCCTCGGCGCGTCAATCGTGCTGCCCGCAAGCGGCCATGTCATTCTGGGCGTGCCGGTGCGCGGGCTGCAGTTCCTTTTCTTCATGGTGATCCTGGCATGGGTGACCGCCAAGATCGCGCCGTCCGACGCCAGCTTCATCGGCCGTCACGCCGGCGGCTTCCTGATCTATGCGCTATCCATCTTGGACGCCTACAAGCTCGCCCGCATCCGCCATGCCCGGTGGGTTCACAATGCCGCGCAGGGCAGCGATAACTCGCATGGCGGCATCGCGCCACATGCGTAACTAGAGGAAAATTTTTTTCATATGATTGAATTTGCGGGACTCATTCGATACATCATCTTCTAGCTACAAACGCCGGGAGGCTGACATGTGTGGAATTGTCGGACTGTTTTTGAAAGACAAGTCGCTGGAGCCGCAGCTCGGCGCGATGCTGTCGGAGATGCTGGTATCGCTCAGCGATCGCGGCCCCGACAGTGCAGGCATTGCCATCTATGGCGCGCCCTCCAAGAATGAAGCCAAGATCACGATCCAGTCGGCGAAGCCCGCGCGCGATTTTCGCGACCTCGACACCGAGCTTGCCAAGGCCATCGGCGCGCCGGTTAGCATTGCCGTGAAGTCGACCCACGCCGTCGTGCGGACAACGCCGGCCAAGATCGACGAAGCGCGCGAGGCCATCCAGGCACTTCGCCCCGACATCCGCATCATGGGCGCCGGCGACGTCGTCGAGATCTACAAGGAGGTCGGCCTGCCGGAAGCGGTGGTCGATCGCTTCGACGTCCGCAAGATGACCGGCACGCATGGCATCGGCCACACCCGCATGGCAACGGAATCGGCGGTGACGACGATGGGCGCGCACCCCTTCTCGACCGGCGCCGACCAGTGCCTGGTGCACAATGGCTCGCTCTCCAACCACAACAATGTCCGCCGCGAGCTGATCCGCGAGGGCATGAAGTTCGAGACCGAGAACGATACCGAGGTCGCGGCCGCCTATCTCTCCTCACAGATGGCGCATGGCAAGAATCTCGGCGAGGCGCTGGAAGGCACGCTTTCGGACCTCGACGGCTTCTTCACCTTCGTCGTCGGCACCAAGAACGGTTTTGGCGTGGTGCGCGACCCGATCGCCTGCAAGCCCGCCGTCATGGCCGAGACCGACCAGTATGTCGCCTTCGGCTCGGAGTATCGCGCGCTGACCAAACTGCCCGGCATAGACAATGCGAGGGTCTGGGAACCGGAACCCGCAACCGTCTATTTCTGGGAGCATTGAGTTCATGCCGGCAACCAAACTTTCAAAGGCCGCGACCCACGACCACGCCTCCCGGATCTTCGATCTCGATGTGTCGTCGCTGCGCGAGCTCAATCAGGCGCTGCACGCTCTGACGCCTGGTTCCAACGAAACGGCGTGGGAAGTGCTGCATCCGAAGGGCAGCCATTCGGTCGCCGTCGGCGTCGACCAGCCCGTCACCATCGATGTGCGCGGCAGCGTTGGCTATTATTGCGGCGGCATGAATTCCGGCAGCACCATCACCGTGCATGGCTCGGCCGGCCCCGGCGTCGGCGAGAACATGATGTCGGGCTCTATCATCGTGAAAGGCGACGCCAGCCAGTATGCCGGCGCCACCGGCAAGGGCGGGCTGCTGGTCATCGAGGGCAATGCCTCGTCGCGTTGCGGCATTTCGATGAAAGGCATCGACATCGTCGTGCACGGCAATATCGGCCATATGTCGGCTTTCATGGCCCAGTCCGGCAATCTGGTGGTGCTGGGCGATGCCGGCGATGCGCTGGGCGACTCCATCTACGAGGCGCGGCTGTTCGTACGCGGCAAGGTCGACAGCCTGGGCGCCGACTGCATCGCCAAGGAGATGCGACCCGAGCACCTGGAATTGCTGCAGGGCCTGCTCGACCGTGCCGGCGTCACCGGCGTCAAGCCGTCGGAGTTCAAGCGCTACGGTTCGGCGCGCACGCTCTACAATTTCAATATCGACAACGCCGATGCGTATTGAGGCAGCATGACTTATCGCAACCCGCCGACGACGCCGCGCAAATCCGCGACCTTCGACGACTACACACTGTCGGAAATCCGCCGTGCCGCGGCGACCGGCATCTATGACATCAGGGGCGCCGGCGCCAAGCGCAAGCTGCCGCATTTCGACGACCTTCTGTTCCTTGGCGCCTCGATCTCGCGCTATCCGCTGGAAGGCTATCGCGAGCGCTGCGACACATCAGTCGTGCTCGGTTCGCGCCATGCCAAGAAGCCGATCGAATTGAAGATCCCGATCACCATAGCCGGCATGAGCTTCGGTTCGCTCTCCGGCCCCGCCAAGGAGGCGCTCGGGCGCGGCGCGACACTGGCGGGCACCTCGACCACGACGGGCGATGGCGGCATGACCGAGGAAGAGCGCGGCCATTCGAAAACGCTGGTCTATCAGTACCTGCCCTCGCGCTACGGCATGAATCTGCGCGACCTGCGCCGTGCCGATGCGATCGAGGTCGTCGTCGGCCAAGGCGCCAAGCCCGGCGGCGGCGGTATGCTGCTCGGCCAGAAGATCTCCGACCGCGTCGCCGAGATGCGCACGCTGCCGAAAGGTATCGACCAGCGTTCGGCTTCGCGTCACCCCGACTGGACCGGGCCGGACGATCTCGAGATCAAGATCCTCGAACTGCGCGAGATCACCGACTGGGAAAAGCCGATCTACGTCAAGGTCGGCGGCGCCCGCCCCTATTACGACACTGCGCTCGCGGTGAAGGCCGGCGCCGATGTCGTTGTCGTCGACGGCATGCAGGGCGGCACGGCGGCAACGCAGGAAGTGTTCATCGAGAATGTCGGCCAGCCGACGCTCGCCTGCATCAGGCCGGCGGTGCAGGCGCTGCAGGATCTCGGCATGCACCGCAAGGTGCAGCTGATCGTCTCCGGCGGCATCCGCAACGGCGCCGATGTCGCCAAGGCGCTGGCGCTCGGCGTCGACGCGGTTTCGATCGGCACGGCGGCTCTCGTCGCGCTCGGCGACAACGATCCCCGCTGGGAGGCGGAGTATAACGAACTCGGCACCACGGCCGGCGCCTACGATGACTGGCATGAGGGGCGCGACCCCGCCGGCATCACCACGCAGGACCCGGAGCTGATGAAGCGGGTCGATCCGATCGCGGCGGGACGACGGCTGGCCAACTATCTCAAGGTGATGACGCTCGAGGCGCAGACGATTGCGCGCGCCTGCGGCAAGAACAGTCTGCACAATCTCGAACCCGAGGATCTCGTCGCCCTGACGATCGAAGCCGCCGCCATGGCCGGCGTGCCGCTGGCCGGCACCAACTGGATACCGGGGAAGAACGGCTTTTAGAGCATGATCCCGAAAAGTGGAATCCGGTTTTCGGAAGAGATCATGCTCGAACGAGGAACAGCATCCAAAGACATAAGCGAGGAACTATAATGGGGAACGATCTCGCCGCTTTCGCCAAAAAGACCGGCGTCAAATATTTCATGATTTCCTACACCGACCTGTTCGGTGGCCAGCGTGCCAAGCTGGTGCCGGCGCAGGCGATATCAGACATGCAGAAGGACGGCGCCGGCTTTGCCGGTTTCGCCACTTGGCTTGATCTGACACCGGCGCATCCCGACATGCTGGCCGTGCCGGATCCGGACTCGGTCATCCAGTTGCCATGGAAAAAGGAGGTGGCCTGGGTCGCCGCCAACTGCATCATGGAAGACAAGGAAGTCGACCAGACGCCGCGCAACACGCTGAGGCGGCTGATCGCAGAGGCAGCCACTGACGGCATGCATGTCAAGACTGGCGTCGAGGCCGAGTTCTTCCTGATCTCGCCGGACGGCAGCGTCATATCAGACCAATACGATACGGCCTCGAAACCCTGCTACGACCAGCAGGCGGTGATGCGGCGCTACGACGTCATTGCCGAGATCTGCGACCACATGCTGGAACTCGGGTGGGGTCCCTACCAGAACGACCATGAGGACGCCAACGGCCAGTTCGAGATGAACTGGGCCTTCGACGACGTGCTCGCCACCGCCGACAAGCACTCCTTCTTCAAATTCATGGTCAAGTCGGTGGCCGAGAAGCACGGCCTGCGGGCCACCTTCATGCCGAAACCCTTCCAGGGCCTGACCGGCAATGGCTGCCATGCCCACATCTCGGTGTGGGACAAGGCGGGCAAGACCAATGTCTTCGCCGACAATTCGATGGAGCTCGGCCTGTCGGCCAAGGGCAAGAACTTCCTCGGCGGCATCATGAAGCATGCCTCCGCGCTTGCCGCGATCACCAACCCGACGGTCAATTCCTACAAGCGCATCAACGCGCCGCGCACGATTTCGGGCGCGACCTGGGCGCCAAACACGGTGACCTGGACCGGCAACAACCGCACCCACATGGTGCGCGTGCCCGGCCCCGGCCGCTTCGAGCTGCGCCTGCCCGATGGTGCCGCAAATCCCTATCTGTTGCAGGCGGTGATTATTGCCGCCGGCCTCGACGGCATCCGCTCGAAGGCCGATCCCGGCAAGCGCTACGACATCGATATGTACCAGCACGGCCACACGGTGAAGGGCGCGCCGAAACTGCCGCTCAACCTGCTCGACGCGCTGCGCGAGTTCGACAAGGACAAATCGCTGAAGGCGGCGCTGGGTGAGGAATTCTCGTCGGCCTACCTAAAGCTGAAGCACCAGGAATGGAATTCCTATGCTTCGCACTTCACGCAATGGGAGCGCGACCACACGCTGGACATATGACCGTCCTGCCGGTGCGAGCGACCTCGGAATGAACTGATGAAATACTCGATCTTCTCGCTCGCCCGCGCCGCCCTTTCCGGCCACAAGAACTGGCAGCGCACCTGGCGCGACGCCACGCCGAAGGACCGCTACGACGTGGTGATCATCGGCGGCGGCGGCCATGGCCTGGCCACCGCCTGGTTCCTGGCCAGCGAGTACGGCATCAGGAACGTCGCCGTACTCGAAAAAGGCTGGATCGGCTCCGGCAATGCCGGCCGCAACACAACCATCATCCGCTCCAATTACGGCCTGCCCGGCAATACCGGCTTCTACGAATTGTCGATGAAGCTGTGGGAGCGGATGGAGCAGGACCTCAACTACAATGCGATGGTCAGCCAGCGCGGCGTCATCAACCTCTACCATTCCGACGCGCAGCGCGATGCCTATGCGCGGCGCGGCAACACCATGCGCATCAACGGCATCGACGCCGAACTGCTCGACCTCGCGGCAGTGAAGAAGATGATGCCGTTCCTGAACTTCGACAATGCGCGCTTTCCGGTGCAAGGCGGATTGTTGCAGCGGCGCGGCGGCACGGCACGGCACGATGCCGTTGTCTGGGGTTATGCCCATGCGGCGAGCGGACTCGGCGTCGACATCATCCAGAACTGCGAGGTGACCGGCTTTGTCAGGGACGCCAACGGCAAGGTGACCGGTGTCGAAACCTCGCGCGGCCGGATTGGCGCCGGCAAGGTCGGCATGGCGGTCGCCGGCTCCTCGTCGCGCGTCGCTGATATGGCGGGCCTGCGCCTGCCGATCGAAAGCCATGTGCTGCAGGCCTTCGTCTCCGAGGCGATCAAGCCGCTTATCCCCAACGTCATGACCTTCGGCGCCGGCCATTTCTATGTCAGCCAGTCCGACAAGGGCGGCCTTGTCTTCGGCGGCGACATTGACGGCTACAATTCCTATGCCCAGCGCGGCAATCTGCCTGTGATGGAGGATGTCTGCGAGGGCGGTATGGCGCTGATGCCGATGATCGGCCGCGTGCGGCTCTTGCGCCAGTGGGGCGGCATCATGGACATGTCGATGGACGGCTCGCCGATCATCGACAAGACGCCAGTCGACGGCCTCTATCTCAACGCGGGCTGGTGCTATGGCGGCTTCAAGGCGACGCCCGGCTCAGGCTTCGTCTTCGCCCATCTTCTGGCCCGCGACACGCCGCATGAGGAGGCCGCAAGGTTCCGCCTCGACCGTTTCCGGACCGGCGCCATGATCGACGAAAAGGGCCAGGGCGCCCAACCGAACCTGCACTGAGGACGGCCGGAAAATCATGCGAATTGTCTGTCCCTTCTGCGGCGAACGCGAACTCGGCGAATTCACCTATCTCGGCGACGCCAAGCCGGTGCGACCGGCGGCGGATGCAGGTGAAGATGCCGTCTACGACTATGTCTATCTGCGCGACAACATTGCCGGCGTGATGAGTGAGAACTGGTACCATGGCGGCGGCTGCCGGGCCTGGCTGAAGGTTACCCGCAACACGCTGACGCATGAGATTTCGGCTGTCGAACCGGCAGCGGGCGCCGGCGCGGCAAAGGTTGGCGCGTGATGGCCGTGGCGCAGACAAACCGGCTCGGCAATGGCGGCCTCATCGACCGCTCGGCGCCGCTCAGCTTCCGCTTCGACGGCAAGAGCTTTTCCGGCTTCCAGGGCGACACGCTGGCGTCGGCGCTGGTTGCCAATGGCGTCAAGCTGGTCGGCCGCTCGTTCAAATATCATCGCCCGCGCGGCATCCTGACCGCAGGCTCGGAAGAACCCAACGCATTGGTCGAACTGCGCAGCGGTTCCCGGCGCGAGCCGAACACCAAGGCGACGACGGCCGAGCTCTATGAAGGCCTCGAGGCCGCCAGCCAGAACCGCTGGCCCTCGCTGCGCTTCGATGTGATGTCGGTGAACCAGCTGTTCGCACCGATCTTCGTCGCCGGCTTCTACTACAAGACCTTCATGTGGCCGGCGAAATTCTGGGAGGCGATCTACGAGCCGGCGATCCGCCGCGCCGCTGGTCTTGGCCGAGCCGCCGGTGTTGCCGACCCCGATCACTACGACAAGGCCTGGGCGCATTGCGATGTGCTGGTCGCCGGCTCCGGCCCAGCCGGCCTTGCCGCGGCGCTCGCCGCCGGCCGCAGCGGCGCCCGCGTCATCCTGTGCGAAGAGGATTTTGCGTTCGGCGGCCGCCTGCTGTCGGACGGCGGCACGATCGATGGCCTGCCGGCAGCCGAATGGCTGTTGCGGACACTGGCTGAGCTGGCGGCAATGCCCGATGTCCGCATCATGAACCGCACGACGCTGTTCGGCGTCTATGACGGCGGCACCTATGGCGCGCTGGAGCGGGTCAACGACCATCTGCCCTCGCCGCCCGAGCATCAGGTGCGCCAGCGGCTGTGGCGCATCGTGGCCAAGCGCTGTGTGGTCGCGGCGGGCGCGCTGGAGCGGCCGATCGTCTTTGCCGGCAACGACACGCCCGGCGTGATGATGGCTTCGGCGATGCGGACCTATGTCGGGCGCTATGCAGCCGCTCCCGCAAAACGCATCGCGCTGTTCACCAACAATGAGGATGGCTGGCGCACGGTCGAGACCGCACTCGGTGCCGGACTGCAGATTGCGGCGGTGATCGACGCGCGGCCTGATATATCGTCGGCGCATCGTTCGCTGGCCTCCAAGAATGGCTTCACGGTGCTGCACGGCGCCGTCAGCGGCGTCGACGGCGGCAAGGATGGTGTTAGGAAAATCGCGGTGTCGCTCACCGGCGGCGCGCGCGCCGAAGTCGAGGCCGACGGGCTCGCCGTTTCCGGCGGCTGGAACCCGGCGGTCGGGCTGACCTCCTATCATCGCGGCCGGCCGAAATGGCGCGACGACATCGCTGCCTTCGTGCCCGACGGCGCGCCTCCCGGCATGGTCGCTGCGGGTGCCGCCAATGGCGATTTTGGCCTCGGCGCCTGCCTGAGCCAGGGCTTCGCCGCCGGCGCCGCAGCGGCACACGATGCCGGACATGGCGGCAAGGCCGGCACCGCGCCTGTCGCCGACGACGAGGCTTTTTCGGTGACGCCGCTCTGGCACGTCGCCGGCAAGGGCAAGGCCTTCGTCGACTACCAGCACGATGTCACCGCCTCCGACATCGAACTGGCGCAGCGCGAAGGTTTTGAATCGGTCGAGCATCTGAAGCGCTACACGACGCTCGGCATGGCGACCGACCAGGGCAAAACGTCGAATGTCGCCGGCCTCGCCATCATGGCCGCGGTGAGTGGCCGCTCCATCCCTGAGACCGGCACCACCATCTACCGGCCTCCCTACGTGCCGGTCGCTATAGGCGCCTTTGCCGGCCATCATCGCGACGAGACGTTCCATGCGACGCGGCTGACGCCGTCGCATCACTGGGCCGCCGAACAGGGCGCTGTTTTCGTTGACACAGGACTCTGGAAGCGGGCGCAGTGGTACCCCCGCGCGGGCGAGAAGGACTGGCTGGAATCGGTGACGCGGGAGGTCAAGGCGGTGCGAAGCGGCGTCGGCTTCTGCGATGTCTCGACGCTCGGCAAGATCGACGTGCATGGCCCGGATGCCGGCGCCTTCCTGGACCGCGTCTACATCAACACCTTCTCCAACCTCGCCGTCGGCAAGGCGCGCTACGGGCTGATGCTGCGGGAAGACGGCATCGTCTATGATGACGGCACGACATCACGGCTAGCCGAGGACCATTATTTCCTGACCACCACAACGGCCAAGGCCGGTTTGGTGATGCAGCATCTCGAATTCTGCCGGCAGGTGCTGTTTCCCGAACTCGACGTGCAACTGACCTCCGTCTCCGACCAGTGGGCGCAGTTCTCGATCGCCGGGCCGAAGACCCGCGATCTGCTGAAGGAGATCGTCGATCCCACGGAGGACCTTTCCAACGAAGGTTTTCCGTTCATGGGCGCGCGCGAAGTCGCACTTCGCGGCGGCATCAAGGCGCGGCTGTTCCGCATCTCCTTCTCCGGCGAGATGGCATTCGAGATTTCGGTGCCGGCACGCTACGGCGAGGCGATGGCGCGCAACCTGATGCTGGCCGGCAAATCGTTTGGCGTCACGCCTTACGGCACCGAGGCGCTCGGCGTGATGCGCATTGAAAAGGGCCACATAGCCGGACCGGAACTGAGCGGCACGACGACGGCCGCCGATCTTGGCCTCGACAAGATGATGTCGACCAAGAAAGATTTCATCGGCCGCGTCATGGCCGGTCGCGAGGCGCTGGTCGCGCCGGACCGGCAGGTCGTTGTTGGCATCAAGCCTACCGACAAGGCACGCCGCCTGCGCTCCGGCGCGCACATCATCCCGAAGGGGCAGACGCCCGGGCCAGGCAACGACCAGGGCTATGTCACCTCGGTCTGCTTCTCGCCGGCATCAGACCAGTGGATCGGGCTGGCACTTGTCGAGCGCGGCCGCGAACGCATCGGCGAGATTGTCCATGCGCATGACCCGATACGCGGCGAGGACTATGACGTCGAACTCTGCAATCCCGTCTTCTATGATCCGGATGGAGGGCGCCAGCGTGGCTGAGTTTTCCTGGGATGTTCGCAGCCCGCTCGATCGGGCGCTCTTGGCGGGGCCGTATGGTGCGCATGGCGATGCCGGCGTGACGCTGACCGAGATCCGCAATTTCGACCTCGTCCAGGTGATGGCGCGGCGCGGCAAGGCGGTCGACATGGCCACCGTCGCGAAGACACGCTTCGGCGTCGCCGCTCCGGAAACACCGAAGGCGGTGCATACGGCGGATGCCACGCTGATCTGGTCGGGACCGGATCAGTTTTTTATCCTGGCGAAGAACGGCAAGCATGCGATGGACTGGCTTGTTCCAACCTTCGCGGCCTCTGGTTCACTGTCCGAGCAATCCCATGCGCGCGCGCTGATCAGCATCTCCGGCGCCAAGGCCCGGGCGATGTTGGCCAAGCTGTCGTCGATCGATCTGCATCCCGGTGCGTTCGCTGTCGGCGCAGCCGCCGCGACCTCGATGGATCACACCAGCGTCACGCTATGGCGCGGGAATGATCGAGATGGGCAGGCTGTGCTCAACGTCCTGGTATTTGCGACGTTCGCGGAGAGCCTGTGGCACACGATGCTGGATTCGGCTGCGGAGTACGGCGTGGCGATCGCGCATTCAGAGGAACTGACGTAGCGCATGCACGCCCTTCCCTCTCGCCTTGTGGGAGAAGGAAGAAAGGCGGTCCGCCTTGCCAAACGCCACCGCGCTGCTATTCTTGCTGCTAAAATAATTTCACACACAGGCAAACTTGTTTCTCGAACCGCAAGGCTGAGATGAGCCAGTCGCCCTACCCCGCAGTCACAGCCGGACCGCCGCGCCCGAGCCTCATCCTGAGGCCCGGCCAGATCGCGCTGCCGCCGGGGATGGAGCGCTATACGATCCAGGGCAATGGCGCGGTACTGATCGAGGTCGAGGCCGGCGACACGATCACTGTGCGCAATGTCGAAGGCGGCCAGGCCTGCGAGCTGGTGGCGTGGGACAAGTCAGGGGCGACCGATCCCGCCATCTTCGGCGAGAAATCCAACAGCAATGCCGCCGGCATCAAGGCGTTGTTGTCCGAGGGCGACGACAGTATCGGCGCGTTGCGGCGCGGTATTGCGCGCCGGCAGGTGCAGCTCGACCAGGCCAAGGCTGTGCGCGTGTTCGGCGCGACCACACCTGCCGGTACGGAACAAGCATTCACCGTCGCGCGTGATGGCTCGATGGTCATCGCTGCCCCCGGCGGCCCGATGCTGGTCGACGGCCATGACACGGCGACGCCGCTCACCGTCATCGTGCGCCGCGCCACGATCCGCCTGAAGACAAAATCGCAGTTGGCCGATCCTCTCGCCGATCCGGTGCTTGATCTGCGTGTCCATTCAGCGACGGCGGAATCCTACTTCGTCAAAGCCGGCGACTATCTGCAGATCATCGATGTCGATGGGCGTCAATGCACCGACTTCCAGTGCTTTTCGGCGCGCAAGCTGGACAAGGGGCTCGACCATCCGCTCGATGTGACGACGACCCGCACGCTGATGGGATCGAGCTATCCCGTGCCCGGCCTGCATTCCAAATATTACGACCAGGATATGGAGCCGCTGGTCGAGGTGGTGCAGGACACATGCGGCCGGCATGATGCTTTCGCGCTCGCCTGTGCCGCCAAATATTACGACGACATCGGCTATCCCGGCCACACCAACTGCTCTGAGAATTTCAACGGCGCGCTGGCCGGCAAGGGCGTCAATCCGCGCGCGGGCTGGATGGCGATCAACTTCTTCTTCAACACGGCGATCGATGCGCATGGCGTGATGGTGTCCGACGAGCCGTGGTCGCGACCCGGCGATTATGTGCTGCTCAGGGCGCTGACCGACATCGTCTGCGTCTCCTCCGCCTGCCCCGACGACACGACGCCGGCCAATGGCTGGGACCTGACCGACATCCATGTGCGGACCTATTCCGGCCAGCACAAATTCTCGCGAGCGATCGCCAGACGCATGACGCCCGATTCGGAACCGAAAATGACCCGCGAGACATCCTTTCATTCGAGCTTTGCCAAGCACACCCGCAACTTCTCGGAGTACAGGGGCTACTGGCTGGCCAACTCCTTCGCCAAGGAAGGCCCCATCGCCGAATATTGGGCCTGCCGGCAGGACGCGGTGATCATGGACCTGTCGCCGCTCAGAAAATTCGAGGTCACCGGCCCGGATTCCGAAGCGCTGCTGCAATACACGCTGACCCGCGACGTGAAAAAACTCGGCGTCGGTCAGGTCGTCTACTCCGCCATGTGCTACGAGCATGGCGGCATGATCGACGACGGCACGCTGCTGCGGCTCGGCAAGGATAATTTCCGCTGGGTCGGCGGCGACGATCTTTCCGGCGAATGCCTGCGCGAGACCGCCAAGAAGCTTGGGCTTAATGTCCTGGTGCGCTCCTCCACAGACCAGATGCACAATGTCGCCGTGCAGGGGCCAAAGAGCCGTGACATCCTGAGAGAAGTGATCTGGACCTCGCCGCTGCAGCCGTCGATCGATGAACTCGAATGGTTCCGCTTCGCCGTCGCCCGCATCGGCGGCGGCAACGGCATTCCTGTCGTCGTCTCGCGCACCGGCTATACCGGTGAACTCGGCTATGAGATCTGGTGCCATCCGCGCGACGCCGAAAAAGTGTTCGACGCCATTTGGGAAGCCGGCCAGCCACATGGGCTGAAACCCATGGGCCTGCAGGCGCTCGACATGGTGCGCATCGAGGCTGGGCTGATCTTCGCGGGCTACGAGTTCTCCGACCAGACAGATCCGTTCGAGGCCGGCATCGGTTTCACCGTGCCGCTGAAGAGCAAGACCGACGATTTCATCGGCCGCGAGGCGCTGATCCGGCGCAAGGAGAACCCGCAGAACAAACTGGTCGGGCTCGACATCGACAGCAATGTCGCGGTCGGCCATGGCGATTGCGTCCATGTCGGCCGCGCCCAGATCGGCGTCGTCACCTCGGGCATGCGTTCGCCGGTGCTTGGCAAGAACATCGCGCTGGCCAGGCTCGACGTCACCCACGCGGCCATCGGCACGGAGGTCGAGATCGGCAAGCTCGACGGCCATGCCAAGCGGCTGCCGGCGCGCGTCGTCGCCTTTGCCCATTACGATCCGCAGAAGACCAGACCGCGCTCCTAAACGCTGCCTTTCGGACAGGCAAAACCGCGTGTCAGTTGTGCCGCGAGGCGTATTGTAGCGTGCGCGCGCAAGCGTGATGTGCACGGCGTCACAAAACGCTTGACGTGAAAGCGCGCCGGATCAATCTTCACTCCTAAGAAAAAAATACGACTGAGTGGAAACACCGGAGTCGTAAAGTCATATGCCGGGGAGCAAGCTTCGCAAAGCCGAGGCATCGCTGGCGGGGAACACGAGAAAAAGGGGAAGTCACTGACATGAGCACCATAAGCACGGCCCTCGAGCAGCCTGCCGAAAGCAAGCTGCTGAGGCATATCGACTGGCGCGGCGCCTTCTGGGTGGCGAGCGGCGTTCCGGCGCTGGTCCTGTTTTCGATCGGCGGCATCGCCGGCACGACCGGGACGCTGGCCTTCCTGATCTGGACGGTGTCCATGATCATGGGTTTCCTGCAGTCCTTCACCTATGCCGAGATCGCCGGCCTGTTCCCGAACAAGTCGGGCGGCGCCTCGATCTACGGCGCCACCGCCTGGCTGCGCTATTCCAAGTTCATCGCGCCGTTGTCGGTGTGGTGCAACTGGTTCGCCTGGTCGCCGGTGCTGTCGCTCGGCTGCTCTATCGCCGCCGCCTATATCCTCAACGCACTGGCCCCGGTGCCGCTGTTCACCGAGACCTCGGCAGAAGTCGTCGCCTATATCGCGGCGCATGCCGGAACGGCGCCCGCTGACGCCATCACGGCGGTGACGGCGGCCGCGACACCGGCGATCCGCAACTGGACGCTGTACAGCCACACGCTGGGCCCGGTTTCCTTCACGCTCAACGCCACCTTCTTTATCGGCGCAGTGCTGATGCTGATCATCTTCTCGATCCAGCATCGCGGCATCCTCGGTACGGCCAATGTGCAGAAATATATCGGCCTGCTGGTCATCATCCCGATGCTGATCGTCGGCGTCGTGCCGATCTTCACCGGGCAGATCAACTGGGCCAATTTCTCGCCGCTGGTGCCCCTGGCCGCCGCCTATGCGCCGGACCCGGGCGCCTGGAACATCGCCGGCTGGACGTTGGTGCTCGGCGGCATGTTCATCGCCGCCTGGTCGACCTACGGTTTCGAGACCGCCGTCTGCTACACCTCCGAGTTCAAGAACCCCGGCACCGACACGTTCAAGGCCATCTTCTATTCCGGCCTGCTTTGCATGCTTCTGTTCATCCTGGTGCCCTTCACCTTCCAGGGCGTGCTGGGCTTGAACGGCATGCTGGCGACACCGATCGTCGACGGCTCCGGCGTGGCGGACGCGCTGGCCGGCATGGTCGGCGGCGGCAAGATTATCCATAGCCTCTTGGTGATGCTGATGATCCTGGCGCTGGTGCTGTGCATCATGACGGCGATGGCCGGCTCCTCGCGCACGCTCTACCAGGGCTCGGTCGACGGCTGGCTGCCGCGCTATCTCAGCCACGTCAACGAACATGGCGCGCCGACGCGGGCCATGTGGACCGACCTCTGCTTCAACCTGATCGTGCTGGCGATCGCCTCGGCCGATGCGACGAGCTTCTTCTTCATCCTCGCCGTGTCGAACTGCGGCTACATCATCTTCAACTTTCTCAACCTCAATGCCGGCTGGATCCACCGCATCGACAACGGCCATATCGCGCGGCCGTGGAAGGCGCCGACCTGGCTTCTCGGCATCGGGGCGATCTTCGCCTATGTCAACGCCATCTTCATGGGTGCCGGCGCCAAGGTGTGGAACCCGATGGCATTGTGGGCCGGGCTGATCACCGCGGCGCTGATCATCCCGGTGTTCTGCTTCCGCCACTACATCCAGGACAAGGGCAAGTTTCCCGACCACATGCTGGCCGATCTCGGCATGACAGGAGCGGACCTCGCGGTGAAGAAAGCCGGCATGCTGCCCTATCTGACGCTGGTCGCCGGCGTGGCGGTGATGCTGATCGCGAACTGGATATTCGTAATCTGACAGGCCGACTTGTCAGACAAAGGGCGCGCTTCGGCGCGCCCTATGTTTTTGGCCACAAGCCGGGACCCCACATCAACCAGCTTTGCGGATTGTGGTCTTCTCGAAGAACCGGTTGGGCGGTCGCTTCAGGCCTAGATTCTCGCGCAGCGTCGATCCCTCATACTGCTGCCTGAAGATGCCGCGCCGCTGCAGCTCGGGCACCACCTTCTCGACGAAATCGTCGAGCCCGGCGGGCAGATAGGGAAACATGATGTTGAAACCGTCCGATCCCTCTGTAACCAGCCATTCCTCCATCTCGTCGGCAATGGTTTGCGGCGTGCCGACGAAGGCAAGGCCTGAATAACCGCCGAGCCTCTGGGCGAGCTGGCGCACCGTCAGGTTTTCATTCCAGGCCAGTTCAATGACGCGCTCGCGGCTGCTCTTTGAGGCATTGGTCTCCGGTATGTCCGGCAGCGCGGCATCGGGGTCAAAGGCCGACGCGTCATGTCCAAGAGCGATCGACAATGAGGCAATGCCACTCTCGTAGTAGACCAGGCTATCGAGCTTCGCCCGCTTGGCCCGCGCCTCCTCGACGCTGTCGCCGACAATGACGAAGGCGCCAGGCAGGATCTTGATGTCGTCGCGGGAGCGGCCGATTTTTTGTGCCCTGCCCTTCACGTCGGCAAAGAAGCGCTGCCCGGCGGCAAGATCCCCATGGGCGGCGAAAATCACCTCAGCCGTCTCGGCCGCCAGCTGCCGCCCGGCCTCCGAGGCGCCGGCCTGGACGATGACAGGCCAGCCCTGCACCGGGCGGGCTATGTTGAGCGGCCCGCGCACGGAGAGGTGCTCGCCCTTGTGGTCCAGCACATGCAATTTGGCGGGATCGAAATAGAGCCCGCTTTCGGCATCGCGGATGAAGGCATCGTCGGCAAAACTGTCCCACAGGCCGGTCACGACGTCGTAGAATTCCCGCGCCCGGTGATAGCGCTCGTCATGCTCGACATGTTCGTCCAGCCCGAAATTGAGCGCCGCGTCGGGGTTGGACGTGGTGACGATGTTCCAGCCGGCGCGCCCGCCGCTGATATGGTCGAGCGACGCGAAGCGGCGGGCGATGTGATAGGGCGAGTCGAAGGTCGTCGACGCGGTGGCGACCAGCCCTATATGGTCGGTGACGGCGGCGAGCGCCGACAGCAGCGTGAACGGCTCGAACGAGGTCACCGTGTGGCTGCGACGCAACGCCTCGATCGGCATGTTGAGCACGGCCAGATGGTCGGCCATGAAGAAGGCATCGAATTTCGCTGCCTCCAGCGTCTGCGCGAAGCTCTTCAGATGCGCGAAGTTGAAGTTGGCGTCGGGATAGGCGCCGGGATAGCGCCAGGCGCCGGTGTGCAAGCTGACCGGGCGCATGAAGGCGCCAAGCCGCAATTGCCGTTTTTCTGTCATGGAAAGACACCCTGATGAGGACGAGCATTGCCGCTCCGGTGTCGCTCAGCATGGAACCGCTTTGCGGCCCTGGGAAGGAATTCTGTTTTGCAAAATCGGCAGAGCGGAGCATTTTCGTCGGCGTGACGGACCGGCCGTCACACCGCATCATCCGCCATCGCCGACGGCGGATGATGCTATAGAACCGCTCTATTCCGCGGCCAGGGCCAGTTGCGGCCGCTCGGCGGCCAGCTCCGGTTCGGGCGCCTGCTCGTTGTCCACCACCTTCTTCGGCTCGCGGCCGAAGAACAGGGCGTAGCCTGCCGGCAGCACCAGGATGGTCAGCACGGTGGCGACAACGATGCCGCCCATCATGGCGTAGGCGAGCGGCCCCCAAAACACGGCGCGCGAGATCGGGATCAGCGCCAGCACCGCCGTCATCGCCGTCAGCACGATCGGCCGGAAACGGCGCACGGCCGAACCGATGATGGCCTCCGAGCGCTCCATGCCCCTGGCGATGTCCTGGTCGATCTGGTCGACCAGGATGATCGAGTTGCGCATGATGATGCCGAGCAGCGCGATGACGCCGAGAATGGCGACGAAGCCAAACGGCGCACCGCTGATCAACAGCGCGGCGGCCGCGCCGATGATGCCGAGCGGGCCGGTGGCCAGCACCAGCATTGCCTTGCCGAAGTTCTGCAGCTGGATCATCAAGAGCACGACGATGATGGCCAGCATGATCGGCGCCTTGGCGGCGATCGACGCCTGGCTTTCGGCCGAATCCTCGGCGCCGCCCTGGATCTCGATCTTGTAGCCGGGCGCCAGGCCGTCGCGCAGGCCCTGCATGTCCTTGTACATTTTGGTGACGACGTCGTTGGACTGCACGCCATCAGGCAGCGTCGCCCGCACGCTGATGGTCGGTAAGCGATCGCGGCGCCATTCGATGCCTTGCTCCAGCACCGGCACCACCTTGGCCACCTGCGACAGCGGCACGAAGCCGCCGAAATCGGTCGGGATATAGACCGAGTCGACCGAGGACAGCAGGCTGCGGCTGGCATCCGGCTCGCGGGCGACGATGGAGACCGTCTCCTCGCCATCGCGGAAGTCGTCGAGCGGCGCACCGGCCATGGTCGCCTGCAGCATCTGGCGGATGCGCTGCGAGGTGACGCCGAGCGCCCGCGCGCGATCCTGGTCGATGACCAGCTTCATCGCCGGCACCGGTTCGAGCCAATCGTCATGCACGGCGCCCAGCAGCGGATCCTCGCGGAATCTCGCCTTCACCTGGTCGGCGATGCGGCGCACCTCCTGGCGATCCGGACCCATGACGCGCATCTGCACCGGCCAGCCGGTCGGCGGCCCGAGGAACAGGCGATCGACCTTGGCGCGGATCGAGGGGAAATCCTCGGCCAGAACCGTGCGCAGCTTGACGATCAGCCGCTCGCGCGCCGGCTCATCATTGGCCATGACAAGCATCTGCGCGAAGTTCGGGTTGCGCAGCTGCTGGTCGAGCGGCAGGAAGAAGCGCGGCGCGCCTTCGCCGATATAGGTGGCGATGAATCGCTTGTCCTTGTCGTCCATCATCTTGGCTTCCAGCGCCTTGGCCTGCGCCTCGACCTCCTTGATGCTGGTGCCTTCCGGCAGCCAGAGGTCGACCAGGATTTCCGGCCGCGACGATTGCGGGAAGAAGTTCTGCGGGATGAACTGGAACGCCCACAGGCTGGTGCCGAAGGTCACCAGCGTCATGACCAGCACGATGATGCGGTGGCGCACGGCCCAGCCGACGGTCGAGCGCAGCCGGCGGTAGAAGCGCGTGTCGAAGACGTCATGATGGCTGCCGGCATGCTTGCGCTGCTTGAGGATCATGTTGCCGAGCCAAGGCGTGAAATAGACCGCCACGAACCATGACACGATCAGCGCGATGCCGACGACATAGAACAGGGTGCGCACATATTCGCCGGCCGTGGAGGCAGCGAAGCCGACCGGGATGAAGCCGGCGGTGGTGATGAGCGTGCCGGTCAGCATCGGGAAGGCGGTCGACGTATAAGCAAAGCTCGCGGCCTCGATCTTGACCAGCCCCTCCTCCAGCTTGCGCTCCATCATCTCGACGACGATCATGGCGTCGTCGACGAGCAGGCCGAGCGCGATGATCAGGGCGCCCAGCGAAATGCGCTGCAGGTCGATGCCGAGCTCGTACATGATGGCGAAGGTGGCGGCCAGGACCAGCGGGATGGCGATGGCGATGACCAACCCAGAACGCCAGCCGATCGACAGGAACGAGACGACGAGCACGATCAGCAGCGCCTCGCCGAGGGCATGCATGAATTCGGCGACCGCATCCGTAACGACCCCCGGCTGGTCGGAAATCTGGTCGACCGACACACCGTAGGGCAGCGCCTCCTCGAAGCGCTTGTAGGTCGCCTCGACGTCCTTGCCGACGTCGGTGACCTTGAAACCCTTGGCCATGACGACGCCGAGCTGCACGCTGTCATGACCGTTGAAGCGGTATTTGCGCTGGAAGGGATCTTCGAGCCCGGAGGTCACGGTGGCGATGTCGCCGAGACGCGTGACCTGCCCACCGGCACGCAGGCGCAATTCCCTGATGTCGGCGGCCTTGGTGACGTCGCCTTCGACGGAGATGCGCACCGAATTGACGCCGGTGTCGACGGCACCGGCCGGATCGACATTGTTCTGGCCCTTGATCGCGTTCTGCAGGTCAGGCAGCGTCAGGCCGCGCTCGGCCAGCGCCTTGGACGAGACGTCGATATAGAGCTTTTCCGGCTGGTCGCCGATGATGACGGCCTTCTCGACGCCGGGTGTCGTCAGCAGCATGTCGCGCGCCTGGATGGCGAACTTCTTCAGCTCCGGATAGGAGAAGCCATCGCCGCTGATCGAATGCAGGGTGATGAAGGTGTCGCCGAACTCGTCGTTGAAATAGGGGCCGAGCAGGCCTTGCGGCAGGTCGCCGGAAATGTCGCCGACCTTCTTGCGCACCTGGTAGAAGGCGTCCGCGACCTCGGCGGCGTTGGTGTCGCCCTTGATCTGCACGGTGATGATGGCACTGCCGGCGCGGGTGAAGGAGCGCACGAAGTCGAGATGCGGCGTCTCCTGCAGCTTGCGCTCGATCTTGTTGACGACCTGGTCTTCCATCTCCTGGATCGAGGAGCCCGGCCAGATTGCCTGCACGACCATGACGCGGAAGGTGAAGTCCGGGTCTTCCTTCTGGCCCATGCGCATCAGGCCGAGCGCGCCGGCGATGATGATCAACCCGAACAGGAAGCGCGCGATGGAGGGATGGCCGATGGCCCAGCGCGACAGGTTGAAGGGCCGCTTTTCTTCAGTGGAGGTCGTCATCGTTGCAGGTCCACTTTGCTTGTTGCCGGCGCCTGGCGCTTCGGAGAAGCACGGCGCGCGAAACGAAATCATCTGCGTTCGATCTGGCTTCCGGGCGGCGAGGCTTTCCGAGCGGAGAGACACTCATCGCGGTGGGACGCTAGGATCGATGCGGGGGTACATCGGCCTTGACGTCTCAACCTTCGGGCGCACGCCGCCCGGAAACCTGCGGCCGCGGGAACGCGCGGCCGGCCTGTCTGTCCTCAGCGCAGCCGGCTGGCGTCGTCGCCCTCGGCGGACGCTGATTGCTGCGCCACGCCGCCGGCGAGTTTCACCTTCAGATTCTCGGTCATGAACTGGGTGCCGGCGGCGACCACGATATCGCCGGGCTTCAATCCCTCGGCCACACGCACACCATCGGCGGCAAACTTGGCAACCGTCACCGGACGGGCATGAACGGTGTCGGCGCCGCGATCCACGGTCCAGACGATCGACTGGCTGTCTTTCTCTGCCAAGGCGCTCAAGGGGATCGAAACCAGCTGCTTTTCGTTGGCGGCCGAGGCTTCGATATTGGCGGTCATGCCGAGAAGCACACGTGGATCATTGGGCAGGCTGACACGGACGGCGAAGGTGCGCGACTGCGGATCGGCGCTGCCGGCAACCTCGCGGACCTTGCCGTCGAGCGCCAGCGCGCTGTCGGACCAGAACCCGGCCTTGACCGACTTGCCCGGCTTGAACTCGGCGATCTCCATTTCCGGCACCGCGATCAGCACTTCCTTTTCGCCGTCGACCGCGACAGTGACCACTGGCGTGCCGGAGCCGACCACCTGGCCGACATCGGCGTTGACAGCCGTGACGATGCCGTCCCTGTCGGCCTTAAGGTCGGTATAGCCGACCTGGTTCTTTGCCTGATCAAGCGACGAACGGGCGGAGTCGCGCGTGGCGACCGCCTGGTCATGGGTCAGCGTCGCCTGTTCGAGCTGCGATTTCGGCGCGAAGTTTTTGGTGAAAAGCTGCTCGGCGCGCTTGCGCGCAAGCTCCGTCGTCTCGACCTGCCGTTCGGCGGCATCAAGCGCTGCCTGCGCGCTCTTGACCGAAAGGTCGTAGTCGGTGGGATCGATGCGGGCAAGTACATCGCCCGGCGCCACGTGCTGACCGATGTCGACAAGGCGCTCGGTGATCTTGCCGTTGACGCGGAAAGCCAGGGCGCTTTCGGTGCGGGCTCGCACTGAACCCGAATAGGAGAGCATGCGGGTGTCATGCGCCTGGGCGATCTCGACGACCTTGACCGGGCGGATGATCTCCTTGACCTCGGCCTTCTCCTGGCTGCAGCCGGCAAGCGCGAGCGCCGCGACGACCAGGCCCGCGACCGGCAACCGGCGGATGATGGAATGGGACAAAGACACCTTGGCACTCCCGAACTGGAGATGAACTGTCGACCGGCGCCCGACGGGCGGCGGCTATTTCTTCAAGGCCTTGATCGCATAGTCGATCAGGTCGTCGGGCATCGCCCGGTTGGTCTTGGCAAGGCACTGCGCCACCATCTGCGGATGGCAAAGGATGATCGTAGCGGCGCCGAAGCAGCGTGACGCGATCACCGGGTCCTGCTCGGCGAATTCGCCGGCCTCGATACCCTCGCGGATCACTTCCGCGAAGAGATCGTGGATGCTGTCGATGTGCTTGTCGATGACACCCCAGTCGCGCTCGAGCGCGACGATGACCATCTCATGGACCTTCTGCGCATCGAGCATGGTCTCCAGCGTCATCTTGTACTGCGCGTGGATGTAGCGACGAAGCCGCTCCTCGGCGCTGATCGGCAGGTGCATGATCTCATAGGCCATCTTGTAGCTGGCGCCGAGCATCCGGCCGCAGACGGCCTGGTGAATTTCGACCTTGGAGGCGAAGAAACGGTAGATGTTGGCAGGCGACATGCCCAGCTCGCGGGCGATGTCGGCAACATTGGTCTTGCCGTAGCCATAGTGCCGGAACAGGCGCTCGGCGCAGTCGAGAATGCGCGTCACATTCTCCTGCCTGGCGGCATCGACCATGATGTTGGCGGCTTCGGACATGGCTCTTTCGTTTGATAAGTGACGAATTTCAATTTTCGTCAGTCGTAAATTGAAGAAGGCGGGATGTCAACGCGAAATCGACGTACGCGTACAAGATAGTGACAGATGGTGACATCCAACAGACGTCACCAAGCGGCCCAAGGATACGGGCGACTCAAAATATTTTTTAAAAGAGGTCGGCGGCGCTTCAGGTAAGCTTGGCCATGTCCCGCAGCCGGAATTTCTGGATCTTGCCGGTCGAAGTCTTTGGAATCTCGGCGAAAATCACCGCTTTCGGCACTTTGAAACGGGCAAGCAGCGCACGGCAGTGCTCGATGATCTCGGCCTCGGTCGCGATCTTGCCGGGCTTCAGCTCGACATAGGCAACCGGCACCTCGCCCCATTTGTCGTCCGCGCGGGCAACGACACCGCATGACGCCACAGCCGAATGCTTGTAGAGCGCATCCTCGACCTCGATTGAGGAAATGTTCTCGCCGCCCGAGATGATGATGTCCTTGGAGCGGTCCTTGAGCTGGATATAGCCGTCGGGGTGCATGACGCCGAGATCGCCGGAATGGAACCAGCCGCCGGCGAAGGCTTCGTCGCTGGCCTTTCGGTTTTTCAGATAGCCCTTCATGACGATGTTGCCACGGAACATGACCTCGCCGATCGTCTCGCCGTCTGCCGGCGTCGCCTGCATCGTCTCGGGGTCCATGACGGTCAGGCCTTCGAGCGCGGCATATCGCACGCCCTGCCTTGCCTTCTTGGCGCTGCGCTCGCCCTTTGCGAGGCTGTCCCATTCGCCATGCCATTCGTTGACCACCGCCGGGCCATAGGTTTCGGTCAGGCCATAGAGATGGGTGACGGCAAAGCCGGCATCGGCCATGCCCGACAGCACGGCCTCCGGCGGCGGCGCGGCCGCGGTGTTGAAGGTCACCGTCTGCGCGAACGTGCGCTTGTCCTCATCCCGGGCGTTGATCAGCACCGACATGACGACCGGCGCGCCGCAGAGATGGGTGACGCCATGATCGGCGATGGCGTCGTAGATCGGCTTCGGCCGCACCCAGCGCAGGCAGACATGGGTGCCGGCCTGGACGGCCAGCGTCCATGGAAAGCACCAGCCATTGCAGTGGAACATCGGCAGCGTCCAGAGATAGACGGCGTGCTTGGCCATGCCGGCATGGATGGTGTTGGTGTAGGCCATCAGGGCGGCACCGCGATGGTGATAGACGACGCCCTTGGGATTACCCGTCGTGCCCGAGGTGTAGTTGAGCGAGATGGCGTCCCATTCATCGTCGGGCATCGACCAGGCGAAATCCTCATCGCCGCCGGCGACAAAATCCTCATAGTCTGACGTGCCGATCCGCTCCCCCTTCGGATAAGGGGCGTCGGCGGCGTAGTCGGGATCGTCATAATCGATGACCAGCGGCCTGGCCTTGGCCAGATCGAGCGCCTGCCGGATGACGCCGGAGAATTCGCGGTCGACGATGAGCACCCTGGTCTCGGCATGGTCGAGCTGGAAGGCGATGACCGCGGCGTCGAGGCGGGTGTTGAGCGAATGCAGCACCGCCTTGGTCATCGGCACGCCGAAATGCGCCTCCAGCATTGGCGGCGTGTTGGACAGCATCACGGTGACCGTGTCGCCCTTGCCGATGCCACGCTTTTGCAGCGCCGATGCGAGCTTCAGCGAGCGGCGCCAGAAATCGCGGTAGCTGATGCGCTGGCGGCCGTGGATGATGGCGATGTGGTCGGGATAGGTCTTTGCCGCGCGCTCCAGATATGTGAGCGGCGTCAGCGGCTGATGGTTGGCCGCGTTCCTGTCGAGATCCTGTTCGTAGGGATTGCCCATCCCGTCCTCCCCAAAGTCCTTTTCGAACTTTCTAACCTCAGGACTCTCGTCAGGCCATCCCCCTGGATGGCCGAAAATGCTATGCTATCCAAGCTTTGTAGAACGGCCATCCCGGATGCGTTTCGTTTGGAGGCGATCGCGCCCACGCATCCTAGTTTGACTTTTGTCGAGAGCCGTGACTAATGTCAGCCGAGGAGACGGCATGGCGATCCGACCGGCAGAACAGCTCATTCACAAAGCCGCCTGGCTCTATTATGCGCATGGCCTGCGGCAGGACCAGGTTGCAAGCCAGCTTAACATTTCGCGCGCTTCCGTGGCCATGTATCTGCGCAAGGCGCGCGAGACCGGCATCGTCAACATCTCGACCTCGACCCAGCTGTTCACCGACGACGTGATGGCGCGCAAGCTCGAGGACGCCTTGAAGCTCGACGCGGTCTGGATCGCGCCGGAGAACGGCTATATACCCGACCCGTCGACAGACATCGCCGTGCTGGCGGCCAGCGTCTTTCTCGAACTGGTCAAGAAGGGCGATCGCATCGGCGTCGCCTGGGGCCGCACCGTCTATACGATCGCCGACATCATGTCCTACGCCGACCTACAGGATGTCACGGTGGTGCAGCTCTGCGGCAATCTCGGCGCGCCCTACTCTTATCGGCCAGACCAGTGCACCATGGAAATCGCGCGCCGGCTCAACGCCAAGGGGCTTAATTTCTATGCGCCGCTGGTGCTGTCGACGGAAGATCTCGCGCGTGCGCTGCGCGCCGAGCCGGTGATCCGTGAGCAGTTGGCCGGCATCAGCGATTGCAATCTCGCGCTTTTCTCCGTCGGCACCGTCGATGCGGACAGCCATGTCGTCAAATGCGGCGCGCTGAACCCGGACGAAATGGCCGCGCTGCGCGGCATCGGCGCCGCCGGAGTGATTGCCGGACAGATCATCGACGCCAGGGGCGAGGCGCTCGACTGCAGTTACAACCGCAGGGTCATTTCGGCTGAACTCGGCTCGCTCCGCACCATCGAAAAACGCCTGATGGTGGTGCAGGAGGACAGCAAGTTCGAGCCATTGCTGGCAGCGCTCGCCGGCGGGCTTTGCACGCATCTGGTGGTCGGCGCGCATATGGCGCAGCGGTTGCTCGATCATGCCGGAGCGGCACCACAAAAAGCATCCTGAAAAAGCAACCCTTCGCCGGCGTCATCAAGGCGTCGCGGCATTCCTGTTTCACCACCCAAGACAACAACTGGACGAAGCGAACATGAAGAATTTGTGGAACGACGACACGGCCGAGAAACTCGTCGCCGACTATGCCAAGAAGGGCGTCGGCCGCGACCTCGCGCTGCGCGTCTACACGACGCGGCTCTTGGGCGGCGTGCCGCAACTGGTCCTGCATGGCGGCGGCAACACGTCCTGCAAGATCAAGGCGACCGATCTCGTCGGCGATGAATGGGATGTGCTGTGCGTCAAGGGCAGCGGCTGGGACATGGCCGTCATCGAGCCGCAGGGCCTGCCGGCGGTCAAGATGGGCGCCCTGCTCAAGGCGCGCGCGCTGGACAGGCTCGCCGACGAGGACATGGTGGCGCTGCAGCGGGCAAACCTCATCGATCCGTCCTCGCCCAACCCCTCGGTCGAGACGCTGCTGCACGCCTTCCTGCCGCATAAATTCGTCGACCACACCCATTCGACCGCCATCCTGGCCATCGTCGACCAGGAAGACTCGAAACCGCTGGTCAGGACGGTCTTCGGCAGCAAGATGGGCTACGTGCCCTATATCATGCCGGGCTTCGACCTCGCCAAGGCGGCGGCCGACGTCTTCGATGCCGACCCGACGGTCGAAGGCCTGATCCTCGACAAGCACGGCATCTTCACGTTCGGCGACGATGCCAAACAGGCCTATGACCGGATGATCCACTATGTGAACGTCGCCGAGGAGTACGTCGCCAGGAACGCCAAGCCGAAAGCGGCAAAGGCGGCGTTGCCGGCAAAGCTCGCAACACCGGCGTCCATCGCCCCGATGCTGCGCGGTGCCGTCGCGGTGGCGCGCGGCGAAGGCCGCTTCGACCGCATGATCTCCGACTTCCGCACCTCCGACGCGATCGTCGATTTCATCAATTCGGCTGCCATCGCCGACTATGCCGCACGCGGCGTGTCGACACCGGACCTGTCGATCCGCATCAAGACCGGCCCGATGGCGGTGCCCGCGCCCGATGCGGAGAAGGCCAGCGACTACAAGGCCGTCATCAAGAGCCATGTCGACGCCTTCGCCAAGGAGTACCGCGCCTATTTCGAGACCAATGACGCGCTCGACGACGTCAAGCGCACCATGCTCGACCCGATGCCGCGGCTGACGCTGGTGCCGGGGCTCGGCATGTTCGGCCACGGCCGCACGCTGAAGGATGCCAGGATCGCCTCCGATGTCGGCGAGATGTGGATCGAGGCGGTACGCGGCGCCGAAGCCATCGGCCGTTTCCATCCGCTGTCCAAGGCCGATTTGTTCCCGCTCGAATACTGGTCGCTCGAACAGGCCAAGCTTGCCTCCAACAAGCCGAAGCCGCTGACCGGCCAGGTGGTGCTGATCACCGGCGGCGCCGGTGCGATCGGGGCAGCAACGGCGAAGCTGTTCGCCGACAATGGCGCCCACGCGGTCGTTGTCGATCTCGACGCCGAAAAGGCCACCGATGCCGCCAAGAAAGCCGGCAACAATTCGATTGGTGTGGCCGCCGACATCACCGACCCGGCCCAGGTACGCGCCGCCTTCGACAAAGCGGTTGCCGTCTTCGGCGGTGTCGACATCCTGGTCTCCAATGCGGGCGCGGCCTGGGAAGGTCGCATCGGCGAGCTTGACGATGCGCTGCTGCGCAAGAGTTTCGAGCTCAATTTCTTCGCGCACCAGTCGGTGGCGCAGAACGCCGTGCGCATCATGCTGGAACAGGGCACCGGCGGCGTGCTTTTGTTCAACACCTCCAAGCAGGCGGTCAATCCGGGCCCGAAATTCGGCGCCTATGGCGTGCCGAAGGCGGCGACTTTGTTCCTGTCCAGGCAATACGCGCTCGACTACGGCGCCCACGGCATCCGTTCGAACGCAGTCAACGCCGACCGCATCCGCTCGGGCCTTTTGACCGACTCTATGATCGCAAGCCGTTCCGGCGCGCGCGGCGTGTCGGAGAAGGAATACATGTCCGGCAACCTGCTCGGCCAGGAAGTGACGGCACAGGATGTGGCGCAGGCCTTCCTGCATCACGCGCTAGCCGAACGCACGACCGCCGACGTGACGACGGTGGATGGAGGCAACATCGCGGCGGCGCTGCGATAAACCTTCCAACAGACAACAAAAAAGGCGGCTCACGGGCCGCCCTTTTCGTTGCGCGATGATGAACCTTACTTCGCGTTCGGGTTCGGCATCCAGGCCGGCATGGCGACATTGGCATGGGCGAACTGCGGCAGCTTGGCCGACAGGTCTTCCATGTTCTTGATGTCCTTGTCGATCAGCTCCTTCTGGGTGATCAGCGTCGGCGGCACGATGACGTTGTGGCCGGGGTCCTCACCGGCGAGCAGCTGCGCCAGAGCGCGCACCGAGACCTGGCCGACGACGGCCGGGTTGGTCGCCGCGGTCGCCGCCCAGGCGCTGTCAGGCTCGCGCATCGCTGATATATCCGATGTCGAGATGTCGGCCGAATAGATCTTGATGCCCTTGTTCAGGCCGGCCTCGTCGACGGCGATCTTCACGCCCTTGGCGAACTCGTCATAGGGGGCGAACATCACCTTTATGTCGGGATGGGCCGACAGCACCGAGCGTGCCTGGTTGGCGACGGAGTTGGCGATCGGGTTGTCGAGCGTACCGAACATCGCGACTTCCTTGATGCCGGTATACTTCTTCTTCACATCGACCCAGGTCTCGTTGCGGCGGTCGAGCGGCGCGATACCGGCGACATAGACATAGCCGGCATTCCAGCTCTCGCCATTGTCCTTCACCGCCTGCTCAAGCGCGAGGCGGGCAAGGTCCTTGTCGGACTGTTCTATCTGCGGAATCTTGGGGTTTTCGACATTGACGTCGAAGGCCACCACCTTGATGCCGGCGTCGACCGCGCGCTGCGCGGCGTCCTTCATCGATTCCGTCAGGCCGTGTTGGATGATGATGCCTTGCACGCCGAGCGCGATGGCCTGATCGACCATATCGGACTGGAGCGCGGCGTCCTGGCGGCTGTCGAGCACGCGCAGGTCGATGCCAAGCGCCTTGGACTGCGCTTCGACGCCCGACAGATAGGCCTGGAAGAAGTCACCGGTCGAGAGATAGCGCACCAGCGCGATCTTGACGCCGGGCTTGTCGAACGGGGCCGGCTTGTCCGCGGCAAAAGCCGGGACCTGCATCAGCATGGTTGCGCCGGCAAGTCCGAGTGCCACCTTCCCCAGAAATCTTCTCGTGATGTTCACCTTGTTTTCCTCCACTCTTGTTGAACCCAAAATCCTGTCCGGTCGAGACTACCCCCTGCCCCTGCCCGAAAGGGCAAAGGTGAAGACAAGGGCGACGACCAGAACCACGCCCTTGACGAAATCCTGCGTGTAGTAAGGCGCGTTCATCATCGTCAGGCCTTGCAGCAAGATGCCGACGAACAGCGCGCCGACGGCCGTGCCGAAGGCGTTCGGCTTGGCGGCGCCCAGCACCGCGTAGCCGATCAGCGCCGCGGCAACCGCATCGAGCAGCAGATTATTACCCGAGGCGATGTCGCCGCGTCCAAGCCGGGCGGCGAGCAAAATGCCGCCGATCGAGGCAAAAACTCCTGAAATAACGTAGGCCCAGATCTTGTATGCCTTGACAGGCGCACCGGCGAGTTCGGCGGCGCGCTCATTGGAGCCGACCGCATACATCATGCGGCCGAAGCGGGTGTATTCGAGGAAGAACCAAATCAGCACGGCCAGCACCAGCAGCACCACCACCGATACCGGAATGAGGTTCGGGATGAAGAAGTCGAAGCGGTGGCGGCCGAGCGCCAGGAATGCGTCGCCGAACTTGCCATTGGCGACCGAGCCGTCGGGCATGGTCATGCCGGTGGCAATCGAGCGGCCTTCGGTCGGGATGCGCTGCAGGCCGACCAGCAAGAACATCATGCCGAGCGTCGCCAAGAGATCGGGCACGCGCATATAGACGATCAGCCAGCCATTGATCAGGCCGACAATGGCGCCGATGAGCAGGCAGACAACGACCGCCACGACAGCGTTCTGCTCCAGCACCACCATGACATAGGCAGCCGCCATCATGGCCGAGGTGGCGACTGAGCCGATCGACAGGTCGAAGCCGCCGACGACCAGCGTGGCGGTGACGCCGAGCGCCAGCACGCCGGTGATGGCGACCGACTGGAAGATGAAGACGGCACTTTGCGGCGAGACGAACCCGTCGGCGGCGATCGCGAAATAAGCGACCAGCCCGACCAAGAGGACGATGAACCCATAGCGGATGGCGTGGTCACGCAACGTCATTCAGCGCACCTCGGCGCTGCTGCCCACTTTACCCAACTCGAACCCATGCTCTCTCCATTCCAATTCTACCCGCCGCCACGCTCAGGCAGCGCTGTGCAGCGGCCCGCCGGCGACCTCGGCCAGCAGGCGATCGAGATCGACTTCGGCGTTGCGGTGTTCACCGACGATCGTGTGTTCCGACATGACCAGGATGCGGTCGGCCGTCTCCAGCGCCTCGTCGAGTTCGGTGACGAACAAAAGCGTCGCGCGGCCATGGGCGCTTGCCCTCAGCTTGGCGGCTATGTCGCGCCTGGCCGAGATGTCGACGCCCTGGAACGGCTCGTCGAGGATGAACAGCGCGGCCTTCTGCGCCATCCAGCGGGCAACCATGACCTTCTGCTGGTTGCCGCCGGACAATGCCGACATCTCGTCTTTCTCGGAACGGCAAACGATGCTGAGTTCCTCGATCTGCCGGCGCGCGGTGGCGCGTTCGAGGCGGCGTTTGAGCACGCTCAGATTCGACATCCGCTTGAGGAACGGCAGGCTGACATTGCGCTCGATGTTGAAGTCGCCGACGATGCCGCTGGTGGCGCGGTCCTTGGCGACGAGGAACACGCCGGCGGCGATCGCATCGCCGGCCGATCGCGGCGCATAGGGCTTGCCGTTCATCGTCATGGTGCCGGCCAACGGCCTGCGCACGCCAAACAGCGTCTCGGCAAGTGCCGTCTTGCCGACGCCGACGAGGCCGGTGATGGCGACGACCTCGCCATCGCCAAGCGTCAGCGAAATCGGCCTGGCGCCCTGCCCGATGCGCAGGCCTTCGACGGTCAGGACCGGTTTGTCGGAACTCCTGGCAACGATCTGGTCGAGATGGATCTTGCGGCCGAGCATGGCATTGACCGCGCCTTCATAGTCGAGCGGCTTGGTGTCGAAGACACCCGAAATGACGCCGTCACGCATCGAGACGATGCGGTCGGCAAGCCGCCTGATGTCGGACATGCGGTGCGAGATATAGAGGATCGCCACGCCTTGCTCGCGCAGCCGGTCGACCAGCGCGAACAGCCGGTCGGCCTCGGCGCTGGAGAGCGAGGAGGTCGGCTCGTCGAGGATCAGCACTTTCGGCTGATGCGCCAAAGCCCGCGCGATCGCCACCATCTGGCGATCGGCCAGCGAAAGGTCGTTGACGCGAGCCTTGAGATCGATGGCCAAGCCCATGCGGTCGGCGACGGCCTTGGCCTCGCGGCGCACGCGGGCTGGATTGAAAAGGGTCGGCACGCCCCGGCCGCTCAACCTGTCGAGTGTGAGGTTCGTGGCGACGTCGAGGTCGGCGACCACGCCGTCATTGATGTTCTGGTGCACGGTGACGACGCCTGCGCGGATCGCTTCCGCCGGCGTGTTCGGCGCAAAAACCTGATCGGCGAGGATCATCGTGCCGCCGCCGCGTTCGTAGACACCGCTGATGATCTTGACGAGGGTGGATTTGCCGGCGCCATTGGCGCCCATCAGCACCGTGACTTCGCCGGAATGCAGCTCGAGCGAGATGCCGCCAAGCACCTCGTTGCGGCCAAAGGATTTCCTAAGTCCCTCTACACGGAACACGGCATTGCCGACCATGCGTTCCTCCCTGACCATGACGCTATGGGCTACATCGGCAATTGTCAACACGATTGACAATTGCCAGATCGCTTCCTAGCTTGGCCCCGCCGTCAAGGCTCCCCTATGATCGGAGCGCACAGGCGGGAGGGACACGAATGACCGGGAAATTGCCGTTCGAAGCACTGTCAGTGGAGACGCTTGCAACGCGTCTCGGCACGAACGAGGCGCTGTGCGCCAGGATCGGCAGGGATACGACACACTGGAAAGTCCGCGAGGTCGGCGACGGCAATCTCAACCTCGTCTTCATTGTCGAGGGCGCCGGCGGTGCGGCCGTGGTCAAGCAGGCCTTGCCCTATGTCCGCCTGGTCGGCGACAGCTGGCCGCTGCCGCTGAAGCGTTCCTTCTTCGAGTACCACGCGCTGACGCGGCAAGAGGCGCGCGCCCCGGGCTCGGTGCCGGCGATCTATCATTTCGATGAAGGCCAGGCGCTGATCATCATGGAGTATCTGGCGCCGCCACACATCATTCTCAGGCGCGCCCTGATCGACGGGCGCCAGTTGCCCAACATCGCCAGGGATATTGGCCTGTTCATGGCCCGCACACTGTTTCGCGGTTCCGACCTGTCGATGGTGACCAGGGATCGCAAGGCCGATCTGGCGCTGTTCGCCGACAATGTCGAACTCTGCGACATCACCGAGAACCTGGTGTTCTCGGATCCCTATTTCGACGCCAAGATGAACCGGCATACGCCGCAGCTCGACGGCATTGTTGCCGAACTGCGCGCCGACCGCGACCTCAAGGTCGAGGCGCAGCGGCTGAAGCACATTTTCGCCGCCAATGCCGAGACGCTGCTGCATGGCGATCTGCATTCCGGCTCGATCATGGTCACCGACACGGAGACCCGGATGATCGATCCGGAGTTCGCCTTCTATGGACCGATGGCGTTCGATGTCGGCATGCTGCTTGCCAATTTCTGGATGTCCTTCTTCTCGCAGCGCGGACACGAGGAGAAGGGCAGCCGCGATGCCATGCGCGCCTATCTGCTTGGGGTTACCGCACAGACATGGGCGGTGTTCCGCGCCGAGTTCTCGCATCTGTGGCGAACAGAGCGCACCGGCATGCTATACCAAAAAAGCCTGTTCGAGGATCAGGGCGACAGGCTGGGTGCGGAACAGGCGCTCGACCATGTGCTGCACCAGATCTGGACCGACCTGCTCGGCTTTGCCGGCATCGAGATACACAGGCGCATCCTCGGCCTCGCTCACAATGCCGATTTCGAGACCATTGCCGATGAAGAGCTTCGCGCCAATTGTGAGGCAAAGGCGCTGAAGTTCGGCCGTCACATCGCCGTCAATCGGAGCCAGATACACAGCATCGACGAGGTCAACACCCTGGCCGCGCTGATCGAACAGGAGAGCAGCATTTGAACGTCGGCGACCGCCACTACCGCACCATCTGGCTGAGCGACGACGGGCGTTCGGTCGAGATCATCGACCAGCGCTGGCTACCGCATGATTTCCGGATCGCGACAATCGGCACGGTTGCCGGCATCGCCACCGCCATCCGCGACATGTGGGTGCGTGGCGCGCCGCTGATCGGCGTCACCGCGGCCTACGGCGTCGCCATGCGGATGGCCGATGATCCGTCCGACGCAGCGCTCGATGCCGTCTGGGAAACACTGCACGAGACGCGCCCGACGGCGATCAATCTGCGCTGGGCGCTGGATGAGATGCGGCGCTTCCTCAAGCCGCTCGCCCCGCAGGAGCGCGCCGCGGCCGCCTATCGGCGCGCCGCCGAAATCGCCGACGAGGATGTCGGGCTGAACCGCGCCATCGGCGAGAACGGACTCGCCGTCATCAAGGCGATCGCGGCGCGCAAACAGCCGGGCGAGACGGTCAATATCCTCACCCATTGCAATGCCGGCTGGCTGGCGACCGTCGATTACGGCACCGCCACCGCGCCGATCTATCTGGCAACGGAAGCCGGCATCCCGATCCATGTCTATGTCGACGAGACGCGCCCGCGCAACCAGGGTGCCCAACTCACCGCCTGGGAGATGGCCGGCCACGGCGTGCCGCACACGCTGATCGTCGACAATGCCGGCGGCCATCTGATGCAACGCGGCGCGATCGACATGGTCATCGTCGGCACCGACCGCACCACCGCCGACGGCGATGTCTGCAACAAGATCGGCACCTATCTGAAGGCGCTCGCCGCGGCCGACAATGACGTACCGTTCTATGTCGCGCTGCCCTCGCCGACCATCGACTGGACGGTGCATGACGGGCTCGAGGAGATCCCGATCGAGCAGCGCTCGGCCGACGAGGTCTCGCTTGTCTGGGGCAAGACCGCCTCGGGCGAGATCGCCCAGGTACGCATCTCGCCCGAAGCAACGCCGGCCGCGAACCCGGCCTTCGACGTGACCCCGGCGCGGCTGGTGACCGGGCTGATCACCGAGCGCGGTGTCGCAAAGGCCTCGCGCGAGGGCTTGAAGGCGATGTTCCCCGAACGCGCATAGCGCCGATACCGGCTAGCTAGGGCGTTTCACCGTTTCATGGAAACGGCGAACCGCTCTAACTCTTTGTTTTGACGCAATTCCCTAGGGAAAGCGCTCACGCTTTTCCTGGAATTGCTCTAATACAGCGGCTTGCTCATGTGGCCCGGCGTTGGCCACTTGTCGGTGATGCCGGGCTGCACCGGCCGCTCGAGATAGGTCGACAGCACCACATAGCTGCGCGTCGAAGTGACGCCGGGCGTTTCGTAGAGGCGGGCAAGCAGGCCTTCCAGCGCCCTCGTATCTTCCGTGCGGACCTTCAGCAGCATGCAGGTATCGCCGGCGACGGTATGAATCTCCTCGACTTCCGGATATTGCGAAACCGCCATCAGCTCCGGAGTCTTGCCCCAGCCCCTGGTGTCGATATGCACGAAGGCGAGCAGCGGCTTCTTCACCGCCTTGGGGTCGATGATCGCTGCCGTGCCGCGAATCGCGCCGCTACGCCGAAGACGTTTGACCCGTTCATGCGCGGCTGGCGGCGAAAGCCCGACCCGATCGCCGAGCTCCGCGTAGCTGACCGTCGCGTCGTCAACGAGAACGCCTAATATTTTTCGGTCAATCGCATCGATATCACGGGGCGCTGGCCTGTTCTGCAGAATGCCATCTGTTTCTTCATCCATGTCAAAAATCCTGATTGTCACGGAATTTAATACGGCCATTATGATGATATGTCGAACAGCAATCAAGCCATAGCCTTGGCAACAGACGCCAGGCCGCCGATCCCGGCCCTCGCCTATCTGTTGACCGGCTGCATTGCCGTGATCGGCTCGAATTCGCTGGTCCTGGGCCCGATAGCCCCGGCGGTGGCCTCGTCCTTCGAAAGCAGCGTCCCGACCGTCATGGTCGCGGCGGCAGCCTTTGGCTTGGGGACCTCGGCAAGCGCCCTGTTCCTCGCCCGCTATATCGACCGGCTCGGCGCCCGCCGGATGCTGCAAGGGGCATTGCTGTTGCTGGCCATTGCTCTCGTCGCCAGCGCGGCCGCACCGATACTGATCATGCTGGTCGCGGCCCAGCTCGTCGCCGGCATCGCCGCCGGCGTCGCCATGCCGGCGATCTATGCCAGTTCGGCGGCGATCGCGCCGCCCGGCCGCGAAAGCGGCACCATCGGCGTCGTGCTGACCGGATGGACGCTCAGCATGGTGGCCGGCGTTTCGCTGTCGGCAGTGCTTGCCGATCTCGTGCATTGGCGCGCGGTCTTCGCGACGGTCGCGGTGCTGGCAATGCTGGCGCTGGCCAGCCTCACCCTGACGTCGCTTAGCGACGTCAGGAAGAGCGGCCCGGCGCCAACGCCGTTGGCGGCGCTCGGCATTCCCGGCATCGTGCCGCTTCTCGTCGCCTGCGCGGCCTTCATGACCGCCTTCTACGGCGTCTATGGCTATCTCGGCGACTACCTGCACAGTGGGCTGGGCAAACCGGTGAGCGCCAATGGCTGGGCAGCATTTGCCTATGGCATCGGTTTCGGCACGGCTGCCCTCCTCGATGGCGTGATCGATCGCCTAGGCGCCCGCCGCGTCATGCCGTTCGCCTATCTTCTTGTCGCCGCCGTCTATGTCGCCATTGCCGCGACGAGCAACAGTTTCGGCCTGACTCTAGCCATGGTGGCGGTGTGGGGACTTGCCAATCATTTCGGGCTGAACGTCCTGGTGATGCGCCTCTCGGCACTCGATCCCTCACAGCGCGGCACGATCATGGGCCTGAACAGCGCGGTCACCTATCTGGCGGTCTTTATCGGCACCACCGGCTTCGGGCCGATCTATTCCAGCTTCGGCTTCGCAACCTGCGCGATCGTTGCGGCGCTGCTGATGCTGGTTGCCGTAGCGGCGGCGGCGTGGCGCACGCGATAGAGCGGTTCTTTCACCGGATTGTTCCAGTTGACAGAACGTGACTAGCCACTGGTCGTCGCGAGATTGACATCAGCGCGCCCGTCCCTCCATACAAAGCCGTTAATGTTCTCAGGGCGGGGTGAAAGTCCCCACCGGCGGTAAGAGTCTCGACTTAAGCCCGCGAGCGCTTTCCAAGACAATTGGAAAGGTCAGCAGATCCGGTGTGATTCCGGAGCCGACGGTTACAGTCCGGATGAAAGAGGACGAAACGGAAAACGGACCGCTCCGGCGGGCCGGATTACCGTATCGTGCGTCCTGATTCTGGTTCGAAACGGAAGGATGGACCCATGAATCAGCATTCCCACAAAGACTATGAAACTGTTCGCATCGCCGTCATCCGCGCGCGCTGGCACGCCGATATCGTCGATCAGTGCGTCAACGCCTTCGCGGCGGAACTGGCCGACATCGGAGGCGACCGCTTCGCCGTCGATGTCTTCGACGTGCCTGGCGCCTACGAAATCCCGCTGCACGCCAAGACCTTGGCTGAGACCGGCCGCTACGCCGCGATCCTCGGCACGGCCTTCGTCGTCAATGGCGGCATCTACCGGCATGAGTTTGTCGCCAGCGCCGTCATCGACGGTATGATGAACGTGCAGCTGTCGACCGGCGTTCCGGTGCTTTCGGCGGTGCTGACGCCGCACAATTACCACGACAGCGCCGAGCACCATCGCTTCTTCTTCGAGCACTTCACCGTCAAGGGCAAGGAAGCGGCCAGGGCTTGCGTGGAAATTCTCGCCGCGCGGGAGGAGATCGCGGCATGAAATCTTCCCGGCCGGGTGGAAATCACGATAACACCCGGTAGTATTTGCGAAATACCGAGTTCGGGGAGGATGCCGGTGCAGACCAAGAAGATCATCAATGACGGCAACCGCGCGGTCGACGAGATGCTCGAAGGGATCCTCGCCGCGCATCCTCGCCACCTCAGGAGCGCGGACGGCAGCCCGCGCTCCATCATCGCCCGTGACGGGCCGCGGCCCGGCAAGGTCGGGCTGGTGATCGGTGGCGGCTCAGGCCATGAACCGACCTTTCTCGGCTTTGTCGGCAAGGGACTGGCGGATGCGGCCGCCATCGGCAACGTCTTTGCCTCGCCGCCGCCCGATCCGATCCTCGAATGCGCCAAGGCGGTCAGCGGCGGCGGCGGCGTCTTGTTCATGTACGGCAACTATGCCGGCGACGTTATGAATTTCGACATGGCGGCCGAAATGGCCGCGATGGACGACATCGAAGTGCGTACCGTGTTGACTACCGACGACGTCGCCTCGGCGCCACGCGACCAGCGGCAGAAGCGTCGCGGCGTCGCCGGCAATTTCTTCATCTTCAAGGCCGCCGGTGCGGCCTGCGACCGGATGCTCTCCCTCGACGAAGTCGAGCGCATCGCGCGCAAGGCAAACGACCACACCTTCACCATGGGGGTAGCGCTGTCGCCCTGCTCGCTGCCGCAGACGCGGCGGCCGAATTTCGAGATCGGCGCGGACGAAATGGAGATCGGCATGGGCATCCATGGCGAACCCGGCATCGCCCGCGGCAAGCTCGGGAGCGCCGATGCGATCACCGACGAGATGCTGGACAAGATTTTCGCCGAGATGGCGCCGAAGCGCGGCGACAAGGTCGCGGTGCTGGTCAACTCGCTCGGCTCGACGCCGCTGATGGAGCTCTACATCATGAACCGGCGGGTCAAGCAGCGGCTCGACGATATCGGCGTATCCATTCATGCGACCTGGGTCGGCAATTACTGCACGTCGCTGGAAATGGCCGGCGCCTCGGTGACACTTTTTCATCTCGACGCGGAATTGCAGACCATGCTCGACCATCCCTGCGACTGCGCCATGTTTCGTGCCGGCTGACGAAAGAGCAATCCAGTGACCATCGAAACCGCTGACCTGAAAAGAATGTTCGATACGATCGCGGAGGCGATCGAGGCCGACAAGGACCGGCTCTGCCAGCTCGACGGCGTCATTGGCGATGCCGACCACGGCATTGCCATGGCGCTCGGCTTCAATGCCGTGCGCGATGCGCTGGCGTCGCTCAACCTTGCGGTGACCGAGCCGACGGTGCTGCTCAACACCGCGGCGAAATCATTCCTCAATGCCGTCGGCGCGTCCTCGGGCCCACTCTATGCGACGGCCTTCATGCGCGCCGGTGCCGCCGTCAAGGGCAAGGCGGCGCTGGCGGATGCGGACTTCATCGCCCTGTTCCAGGCCATGGCACAAGGCATCAAGGATCGCGGCAAGGCGGAACCGGGCGAAAAGACGATGGTCGATGCCTGGCAACCGGCGGCCGAAGCGGCCGCCGCGGCCAGTGTAGCCGGCAAGACCTTGGCTCAGTGTCTCGAGGCGGCCCTTGCCGCCGCCGAGCGTGGGGCGGAAGCAACCAAGGACATGATCGCAGCCAAGGGCCGCTCCTCGCGGCTCGGCGAGCGATCGCTCGGGCATATCGACCCCGGCGCGGCATCGGCCGTCACCGCGATCGGCGCGATGCGCAAGGGTCTGGCTTCGGATCTATAGCTTCAGATCGAAACTGACCTTGAAGGCATGTCCCTGCGCTTCCTTGGCGATCTGCCCGGAATAGGACGCGCCGAGCGTCGCATTGGACGACAGGGAGACATCCAGTCCAGCTTCGATCGCCAGCGCGTCCCTGGCGATCGGCACACCCGAAATGGCAAAGGATGCTCCGGTATTGAAGGCCAGATTGGAAGCCGGATCGACATCGCCATAGGCGTGCTGCCAGCCCAGCATGCCGTGCAGGGCGGTCTTGGTCGTCCCTGCGTCGAACTGGGTCGAAGCGCGAACGCCAAAGGTCGAGAAGGTGTTTTCGGTCGTTGTCTTCTGTGCCGCCAGCGCCGAAGTCGCGCCCCCGGTCTCGGCGAAGCCATCGGTGTTCAGATGGACATAGGCGAGATTGGCGAAGGGTTCGAAGGCATTGCGGCCGATGTCGAACCGATAGGCCAGTTCGCTGAAAGCCTGCGCCGTCGCGGCATTGTAGTCGGCGGAGAGCTGTTCGCTGAAGGCGGGGAAGACCACGTTGCGCCTGGTCTCGATGTCATGCCAGCCATAGATCGCGCCGGCGCGGAAACCGAACTGGCCCATCTGCGTGCCGGCATAGAGACCGATATTGTAGTTGTCGCTGGAGCCGGATGAAGCACGGTCGGTGACGTCGAAGCGCGAGTGGCTGTAGCCGCCGAGCACGCCAACTCGCCAGCTTCCGACCGGTGCGTCGGCGCCACCGATGAATCCTGCCGTGTTGCGGCCGAAGGCAGCGGCATCGCCGGAGCCGTTCGCATCACCCGTCATTGCCAGTGCCTGGCTCCAGATCACGATGCCGTCGGCATTGGCGGGCGCGGCGTGGGCGCCGTCGGTGTCGATGCTGGCGGTTGTCAGGACGGGTGCGGAGACCGCATCGAAGGCAGAACGAATCCGGCTGTTGGCGGCATCCCGTGCGAAGCGGCTGTCCTCGACAAGCGCGCCATTGATATCGGCGTGGATTTCGCCGGAGAGCGCGTTTCCGTAGGGGCGCAGATAGCGATAGAAGCCGACCGCCTCAACGGTGGGGTCGCTCTCCAGCGCTTCCCGGTTGAGGATGTACATCGACCAGCCATCCTTCGTCTGGTTGAAGGAAAGCCCTTCGACTTCCTGCTCGCGACCGATGTTCAGATTGCCGAGATTCTCGACTTCGCCGGTCTTGAGGTTCGCCCGGTAGATGATCTTCTGATCATTGTCGGTCGAAAAATACATCCAGCCGTCGAGCAGCTTGCCGCCCTGTGCCTGGGAGATGGTTTGCGTCAGCGGGATGTATTCCTTGAAGCTCCAATCCGACAGGTTGTAGACCGCCAATTCGGTCGCGTTCTCATATGCCATGCCGTAGCCGAGGCCGTTCTTGGCGTCGACGGCAACCCAGCTGGCGATGTCATGGGTGCCATGGGGCGGGTTGAGCGAAAAGGCCTGGCCGGTATAGCTCATGTCGCTGGCGCAGAAGACCGCGAAAACCGGGTGGTCATATTTGCCGCCGGTAATCGGGTCGCGCTTGCTCGTGTCAAGTGAGATGTAGAGAAGCCCGTCGGCATAGTCGATGTCGCCAATATGGTTCAGCCCCATGCTGGAAAATTCAGACGGAAGCTGGAGAGCAAGCGGAATGGCAGGCGCGACACGCAGGTCCGGATCGTAGTTCTTGTCGGTGCGCTCGAGAATATTGGTGCCAGAGAAGTACCAGTTTGTGCCATCGGTGGTCACGCCCTGCTGCTTCGCAGTTATCGCGTCGCCGGTGAAGGTCGTCTTCTCGACCATGATCCAGGGCTCGACGGCGAGTGCCGGCACCGATGTCATGGCAAGCGCGCTGGACACGAAGATGCAGGAGCTTATGGGTTTCGGAAGGCGAGCCGTTCCCTTCCGGGCGGCTTTGCTGGCGTGATCGATCATCTTGGGAGACATTTCTGGCGCGTTCCTGTTGGTGTTTATGATCGACGGCTCGACGCGCACGACATCGACCAACGACGGTGGCGGCCGTCGGCGATGGCAAGACTCGAGATTTCGTGGTTCTTCGGGTGCTATCTGCGCTGTGGTTCGTCGATCGCTCTGGCGGGGAGTTCAACGATGTGCTCACTAGAATGAGCACGTGACAATCATATGAATAATGGGAATAGTATGAAGAATTCAGCAGCCCATTCCAGGGCATCCCGGATGACGTCGCGCATGGCAGGCTCGTCGCATTCCGGCCTCCACGCAAGGCTGCTCAACGAAATCGGCCTCAGCATCGTGCGCGGCGAATTGATCCCGGGCGACCAGTTACCGAACGGCGACGATTGGAGCGCTTCCTATGGCGCGAGCCGCACCGGCCTGCGGGAAGTCGTCAAGGTGCTGGCGGGCAAGGGCATGGTGGAAATGCGCCCCCGGACCGGAACCAGGGTGCGCCCGCGCAAGGACTGGAATTTCCTCGACCCGGATGTGCTCTTGTGGCGTTTCGGCTCGAGAACGACGGCCGAGGAGGCGCGCTCCCTGTTCGAACTGCGCCGCGCGATCGAGCCGACGGCCGGGGCCCTGGCGGCGGAGCGCGCCAGCCCGGAGCAGATCGCCGAATTGCGGGCACTCCTCGAAGAGATGGAACAGGCCGGCGATGACGGCGAACGCTTCGCGGTACCGGATCTGGCCTTCCACCAGGCGATCCTGCATATGTCGGGCAATGAGCTGATCGGTTCGCTGGCGGCCTTGATCGAGACGGCACTGGTGATCAGCTTCCGGCTTTCGGACGACAATCCAGACGGTCAGCGCCACTCGCTCAGCCTGCACCGGCAGATTGTCGAGAACATCGAAAAGCGCGACCCGGCAGCCACCAGCAAGGTGCTGATCGACCTGCTGGACGGCGCGGAAGAGGACGTGCGGCGTTCCCTCGCGGCCAGGCTCGGCAGGTAGAAGTAGCGCCGGCATCGTCGCCCACGGCATTCCGGCCCGGTACGCCGGGGTTTTCTCAGCCTATGCCACAGGCTCGCCTGCGCGGATCATGCGGGTTTTGCCGCGTCGAGCCTGTTGATCGCCTGGACATTGCCGGCCGAGGGACCTTGTTCGTCGAACTCGGAGGCGAGCCACGTATCGACGATCGCCTTGGCCAGTTCCGGGCCGATGACACGGGCGCCCATGGTGATTATCTGCGCGTTGTTGGATTTCGCCGCGCGCTCGGCCGAATAGGTGTCGTGGGTGAGTGCGGCGCGGATGCCCGGTACCTTGTTGGCAGAGATCGAGACGCCGATGCCGGTGCCGCAGAACAGGATGCCGCGATCGTTCTCGCCGTCGATGATGGTCTGGGCGAGTTTTTGCGACAGGTCGGCATAATAGCCGGCCTGGCTGAGATCGCTGACCGTCAGGCCGGATTTGGTGGCAAGGTGCGCGGCGATGACATCGAGCAGCGGTTTGCCGGCGCTGTCGGCTCCGATGGCTATTTTCATGTTTTTCCCTTTCCGGTTCGGATGGTTTCAGATCGCCGCCGAGGCGCGGCCGAGAATGTCGATGTAGCCGTCCGCCTGCCAGGCGGAGCGGCCGATGAAGAGGCCGTCTATATTGGGCTGGCCGACCAGTTCGGCGGCATTGCCGGGATTGACGCTGCCGCCATAAAGCACCGGCGGCACCGACGGAAGCAGGCCGCCGGCCACTGTCTTGATCAATGCCTGCTGCTTGTCGGCATAGTCGGCGCTGGCCGGAATGCCCTTGTCGCCGATCGCCCAGACCGGCTCGTAGGCGAACAGGATTTTCGCGCCCCTCGCCTCGCCTTCAAGGAATTGCAGCGCGCCCTCGACCTGGGCGCTCAGCACGGCACCGGCCTTGCCACTTTCACGCTCGCCCAGCGTCTCGCCGACACAGATCAGCGGGATCAACCCGTGCTTCACGGCGGCCGCCGTCTTCAGGCCAACCGTACGGTCGGTCTCGCCAAAGTGCTCGCGCCGTTCGCTGTGGCCGAGTTCGACCAGATCGAGCCCGCAATCCCTCAGCATCAACGGCGAGATTTCGCCGGTCCAGGCGCCGGCATCGGCCCAATGCATGTTCTGGGCGCCGACCTTGACGCGCGTCGACGACAGCGCCCGCTTGACCTCGCGCACGGCGGTGAAAGGCGGGATGACGAAAGGCTGGATGCGGTCATCGAAACCGGGAATGAAGCCGGCCAGGCGCTCCGCGAAATCCAGCGCCTCGGCGAGCGTCTTGTTCATCTTCCAGCTTGTACCGACCCAGTAGACCACGCGTACTGCTCCTTACCTCTGTTGATCACGATCCGCGGATTTTCGGGATCATGATCCCTTGTCGATCACCGTCAGCGAAACGCCGGCGGCATCCAGTGCCGCGCGCACGCCCGGTTCGGGCGCGCGGCCGGTGAAGACCGTGTCGAATGCGCTGAGATCGGTCAGGAAGTGCAGCGCCGTGCGGCCGAACTTGCCGTGATCGACCAGCAGATATTTGCGGGTCGCCGCCGCCATCATCAGCCGCTTGGCCTGCACCACCTCCTGGTCCTGGTGGAAGGCGCAAGCGCCATGGATGGCCGAAGATGACAGGAAGGCGATGTCGGCGCGCAGTGATTTGAGCGAAGCCTCGGCCAGCAGGCCGAAGAAGCCGTGGAACTTCTTGCTGTATTGGCCGCCGAGCGCGATCAGGTTGATCCCTCCGGCGCCGGCCAGTTCCTGGATGACGGCCAGATTGTTGGAGATCACGGTCAGCGGCCGCAGGTCGGCGAGATGGCGCGCAATGCCGCCCGCCGTCGAGCCGTCATCGATGATCACCGTCTGGCCGGGTTCGATAATGGCCACGGCGGCCGCGGCCAGGCGCTGCTTTTCCTCGGTCGCCTGCTTCTGCCGGTAGCGGAAATCGCTTTCGAACAGGCTGCTCGGCTGGATCGAGGCGCCGCCGCGCACCTTGCGCAGGAAACCGCTTTCCTCGAGCTCGTCGAGGTCGCGGTGCACGGTCATCTTCGACACGCCAAAGCGCAAGGCGAGGTCATCGACGCCGGCCTGACCGGCGTCCATCAGGAACTCCATAATGCCTTGCCGCCTGATATCGCTCTTCATTGCCGCTGACCGCCAACGCCTAACCGTGGCTCCTTGATCGAGCGCAAGATATAACAGCTTCCGTCGCAAAAGTATCAAATATTTTGTGATAATGAGACAAATCTTTGGGATATTCCGCTTGCCCTGATCGCGGCGCTGTAACAAGAATTGCTGCTCAGACGGGCTGTGACGGTTGCGGTTGCGCGGAAATCCGGCCAGAAGCATCGGTGGGCTGGACGATGCGCGGACAGTCCGCAACCACCAGGTTTGAAACCAGATACGGGAGACTATTCGTTGGCTCGCATCACACTGAGACAATTGCTCGATCACGCCGCCGAATACGGCTATGGCGTGCCGGCCTTCAACATGAACAACATGGAACAGGGCCTCGCCATCATGGAGGCGGCGGAAGAGACCAAATCGCCTGTCATCCTGCAGGCAAGCCGCGGTGCGCGTGCCTATGCCAATGACGTGGTGCTGGCCAAGCTGATCGACGCGCTGGTCGAGATCCATCCCGACATCCCGGTCTGCATGCATCTCGACCATGGCAACAACGAAGCCACCTGCGTCACCGCGATCCAGTACGGCTTCACCTCGGTGATGATGGACGGTTCGCTGAAGGAAGACGGCAAGTCGCCGGCCGACTACGCCTACAATTCGGGCATCACCAAGCGCGTCGTCGACATGGCGCATTGGGGTGGCGTGTCCGTGGAAGGCGAGATCGGCGTGCTCGGTTCGCTGGAGAGCGGCGGCGGCGAGCAGGAAGACGGCCATGGCGTCGAGGGCGCGATCAGCCACGACCAGCTTCTGACCGACCCGGTGCAGGCCGAACAGTTCGTGCGCGACACCCATGTCGATGCGCTGGCGGTGGCCATGGGCACCAGCCACGGTGCCTATAAATTCTCGCGCAAGCCGGACGGCGCGGTGCTGGCGATGAACGTCATCGAGGAGATCCATCGCCGCCTGCCCAACATGCATCTGGTCATGCATGGCTCGTCCTCGGTGCCGGAGGACCTACAGGAGATCATCAACAAATATGGCGGCCAGATGAAGCCGACCTGGGGCGTGCCGGTGGAAGAGATCCAGCGCGGCATCAAGCATGGCGTGCGCAAGATCAACATCGACACCGACAACCGCATGGCGCTGACCGGCGCGATCCGCAAGGTGCTGACGGAAAACCCCAGCGAGTTCGACCCGCGCAAATATCTGACGCCGGCAATGGCGGCGATGCGCAAGCTCTGCAAGGAGCGGTTCGAGCAGTTCGGCACCGCCGGCAACGCACCGAAGATCAAGCCGCTGCCGGTTTCGGAAATGGCCAAGCGCTACAAGTCGGGCAGTCTCGACCCGAAGTTCGGCTGAGTTCGGTCGACTTCAAATCTGTAGACTTCAACGGGCAGGAGCCGCATCGGCCCCTGCCCGTCTTTCATCCGGCCTTTGGCAGGAGATCGGACCTGCCCGTCTCGATGAACGGCGCCCAGTAGTCGACGGACTCGCGGATCATGGCGACGACCTGATGGTCTACCGGCTCGCGCTCGCGGAACGACAGTTCGAGGCAGATCTCGTTGTCGGTGCCGCCGCCGCGCCGCACCGTGTCCAGCAGCTTTTCAGGCGTGATGCGGCCATCCTTGTTGTAGGCTGATGTGAACGGCCAATGGCCGCCCTTGTTCATCGACGACTGCTTGATGTGGATGATCGGCGATTTCCTGGGAAAGGCTTCCGCCCAGGCGTAGGGGTCGATGTCGACAGGATCGCTTGAAGTGACGTCACCATGGTCGATATCGACCATCATCTCCAGAGGGATCGCCATGCCGGCGGCGTCGATCCTGTTCTGCAGCATCCGGCAATTCTCGATGGTGTGGCCGAACTCGCGGCCAACCGACATCGGCTCCCAGAACAAATAGGTCAGGCCAGCCGCCCTGGCGTGCTCGGCGACCTCGCGCCAGCAGTCCAGCGCGATGTCGAACAGCCGATCGCGGCGCTCGGGGTCGTCAAAGTCGCGATGGGTGAAGATGGCGAATTGCGTGCCCATGCCGCTGGCACCGAGCTCGGCCGAGATATCGGCAAAGGTCTTGAACCAGTCGACATAGTAGCGCCGCACATCGGCATCGGGGTGACCGAAATGATTGAGCCGGCCGTAAGGACCGGTCATGCCGGACGTGACACGGACGCCGGTGCGGGCGAGCGCGCCGCGAAACAAGCGGACGAATTTGACGATCGTCGCAGCCGGCCAGCCGGGATTGACGAACTCATGCGTGAGCTGCACGTCCCTTATGCCGATGTCATGGGCGATGGTGTCGATCAGGTCGTCCGGATCGGCGAAGCGGTTCACCAGCGGATTGGTGTTGAGCGAGAGCTTGAAGGCCAACGCTATCCCTCCCGGCGCCACGGCACGACAGTGGAGCGGAACGCCGTCATTGCAGCGTCACCCCCTCGCGGTTGAGCTGCTGGCGGTATTTCTCGGCGTCCCAGTTCAGCAACTCGGCATTCTCCTTCGGGCTGAGATAGTTGACGCGCGCCGCGCCATCGACGCGCGCGACGACGTCGGAGAGACAACGCGCCATCGCTTCGGCGCCGGCATTGGCATCCCGGCGCATCAGTACGCCCTTGCCGGGAAAGAGGATGGATGTCGGCGCGGAACCAGTGCGGGCCACGACCGCCGCCGCGTTCTCGCCGGGGCCGGCGATCACCGAGCCGACGCCGAGGAAGATCACATGATCCGGGTAGAGGCTGCCGGAGGCGGCGATGCGGCAACTGGCGAGATCAGTCGCGACGGCATGCGCGGCGACCGAGGCCGGCAGCCGGTAGTCGCTGCCGGCGGCGAGCCTCAACAGCGCATCGAGATCGGGCAACGGCGACGGTCGAGGCGGCCGCGCGAGCAGCCCGGTCACCCTCTGCAGCAGCAAGGCCGCTTCGGCGACCGTGTCGGCGGCAACCACCAGGCCGTGATTGCCAAGCACGAGCACGTTGGTCGCGGGCTTCAGCCGCTCGGAGATCGCCTGCGCAAGCGGCAGGCCGGGGCGACGATAGGGCACGAAGGCCCACTCGAGGCCGCGCAGGCGCTCCTCCAGCAGGGCTTCGGCATTGGCCTGCACGGCGATCGAGATCGTCTCGACGCAATGGACGTGGACCACGATCTTCTGCGGCAGCAGCGCATGCACCGTGGTCTCGATGGAGGGCCGCAACTGGCGGGGGTTGAGGTCCACCAGAGTGAACTGCCCGGCCGTCTCCGCCGCCGGGCTGCGATGCGCCACGGCATCCAGCAACGGCGCCAGCGCGACCGGCACCATGATCTCGTCGTCGCGTGCGTTCTTCAGCCAGGTGCCCGACGCCTTTATCCACAGCACGCCCGCCTGTTTGATGGAGGTGTTGCCGCCGGCCCCCTGAACCAGCAGCGGGTCGGCGCCGATGCTGGCGGACAAGGAGCGCAGCATGCGGAATTCGCTGGCGCCGGTATCGACGGGATGGACCATCAGCCTGCCCTCGCCAGCCGGTTCGCGCACCAATGCTCGAAGGCCGCCCTCTCCTCGGCGGACAGATGCAGGCCGTGCTTGGTGCGCCGCTCCAGAACATCGGCTGACGTCACGGCCCATTCCCGGTCGAAGAGATAGTTAGCCTCTCGCTCGAAGAAATCCCTGCCGAAGCAGCGGCCGAGTTCATCAAGCGAATGCGCCGCGCCAATCAAAGCTCGCGTCCTTGTGCCGTAGAGCCGGCCGTAATGCTTCAGCAGCGATGCCGGCATCCATGGATATTCGCCACCGAGATCGCCGAGAAACTGTTCGAAATCGGCATTGGCGATATCGCCGCCGGGCAAATGCGCCTTCGCGGTCCACGGCTTGCCCATTTTGGGAAAGAATGGGGCGATCCTGTCCAGCGCATGCTCGGCCAGTTTGCGGAAGGTGGTGATCTTGCCGCCGAAGACGGAGAGCAGCGGCGCCTGCGCGTCCGGCGCGTCGAGCTCGAAAATATAGTCGCGTGTCACAGCGCTGGGGTTGTCGGCATTGTCGTCATAAAGCGGCCGGACGCCGGAGAAGGAATAAACGACATCGCCGCGCGCCAGGCCGCGCTTGAAATAGCGGTTGACCACCCTGATCAGATAATCGATCTCGCTCTCATCCGCGGCCACGTCCTCGGGCCGGCCCTCATAAGGGATGTCGGTGGTGCCGATCAGAGCGAGATCGTTCTGATAGGGATTGATGAAGATCACGCGCTTGTCGCTGTTCTGGATGAGATAGGCCTGCCGCCCTTCCCAGAATTTCGGCACGACGATGTGGCTGCCCTTGACCAGGCGCACATTGCGCCTGGAGTTCTGGCCGGCAACGCGGTTGACGATGTCGTTGACCCAGGGGCCGGCGGCATTGATCAACGCACGGGCCCGAACCACCGTCCGGATACCCGTCCTGCCGTCCTGCACCTCGACAACCCACAGGCCGTTCTCGCGGCGGGCGGCGGTGCAGGCGGTGCGGGTGAAAACCCTGGCGCCGCGCTCGGCGGCGTCGAGCGCATTGATGACGACGAGGCGGGCATCGTCGACCCAGCAGTCGGAATATTCGAAGCCGCGCTTGAAGGCATCCTTGATCGGCGCGCCCTCGGGAGCGGTGCGCAGGTCGAGCGTGCGGGTCGCCGGCAGCCGCTTGCGGCCGCCGAGATGGTCGTAGAGGAACAGGCCGAGCCGCACCAGCCATGCCGGACGGTCGTCAGGGCTGTGCGGCAGCACGAAGCGCATCGGCCAGATGATGTGCGGCGCCGATTCCAGCAGCACCTCGCGCTCGATCAGCGCCTCCCGCACCAGGCGGAACTCGTAATATTCGAGATAGCGCAAGCCGCCATGGACGAGCTTGCCAGAGCGCGAACTGGTGCCTTCGGCAAGATCGTCCTTTTCGCACAGGATGACGGAAAGGCCACGGCCGGCGGCGTCGCGCGCGATGCCGGCGCCATTGACGCCGCCGCCGATGACGAAGAGGTCGACGATTTCAGGGCCGCCGTTCATGTCGCCTTGGCCTCGATGCCGGTTTGATGCGTCATGGCCATTGCCTCAGCACGGATTGACCGGAGGCAGGCCGGCGAGGTAGCGGCGCACCTCTTCGGCGGCCTGTTCGGCCGCATAGGTGACGGTGCGCACCGAAGCGCCGGCAATGTGCGGCGTCAGTGTCACATTGGGAAGCAGCAGCAAGGGCCAGTCCGACGGCACCGGCTCGATCGCGAAGGTCTCCAGCATGGCGCTGGCGATCTGGCCTGAAACCAGCGCCTCGTAGAGCGCATCATAGTCGACCAGCGGCCCGCGCGCGGTGTTGATGAGAATCACGCCCGGTTTCATCCGCGCGATGGTGTCCTGGCCGATCAGGCCGCGCGTCTCCTCGGTCACCCGGGGATGCAGCGTGACCACGTCGGAGCGGACGAGGAGATTGTCCAGCGAGACGAGTTCGACACCGGCATTACGGTCGTCGGCGCTCAACTGCACATAGGGGTCGCAAACCAGGACGTGGCAGCCGAAGGCGCGCAGCAGGCGCACCACTTTCGTGCCGATATTGCCATAGCCGATAACGCCGACTGTCATTTCGCTGAGCTCACGGCCGGTGCGGTCGGCGCGGTAGAGGTCGCCGCGCCATTCGCCCTTGCGCAAGGCCTCGTGACCGACCCGGATCAGCCGCGTCTCTGCAAGGATCGCGCCGATGGTGAACTCCGCCACCGCGGTGGCGTTGCGGCCGGGCACGTTGACCACGGTGATGCCGTGCGCCCTGGCGGCGGCCATGTCGATGTTGATCGGCCCGCCGCGCGAAACCGCCACCAGCTTAAGCGTCGGCAAGCGCCGCATCATGGCCTCCGACAGCGGCGCCAGCTGGGTGACGAGGATTTCGGCATCGCCGATGAAATCGACGACTTCGTCCGGATGGCCGAAATACTCCTTGACCTTGTCGAGCCCCAACGCCGGATTGCCGAATTCCATCGGCTCGTCGGGCCAGGTGGTCTGCAATGTCCTGATGTCGAGGTCGCCAGTCGCAACCTTCTCGATTTTGGCGCGAAACACCTCCGGGAGCATGAAGTTGTCGCCAATGATCGCTATTTTCTTACGCATACTCGACTTCTCAATTTGCCTGCGATCCCGCCATTGCGCGCCAGACCGGCCGCAATGCCTGATGCGCCAACATGTAGGACGGGGCCATCTTGTCGTAGATCGCGGCGAGGTTCCGGTCACTCGGCTCGGCCTCGCCAAGCAGCGGCGTCACCCATTCGCCGACGCATTCGTCCATGGACGGGTAGAGACCGACGCAGACAGCGGCGATCATCGCCGCGCCTGCTGCTCCCGCCTCCTCGCGCGCGCTGGTGCGGATGTCGGCGCCCAGCGCCGCCCCCAGGATCTTGCGCAGCGCCGGGCTTCTGGCGGCGCCGCCGGTGAGACGGACTTCGCGCGGCAGCGGCCCCATGGCGGCGTAGCAGTCGCGCGCCGCGAAGGCCAAGCCCTCGAAGACGGCGCGGATGAGGTCGGGATAACCATGCCGCGAGGAAATGCCGACGAACCCCGCCCGGGCGTTGGCGTCGACGAACGGGCCTCGCTCACCGGCTTCCGACACATAGGGCTGATAGAGCAAAGAGGCCGGCTGTGCGGCGGCTATCCAGGCATCGACCAGCGCGATCATCTCGCCATTGCTGCGCGAAATGCCTTGCGAGGCGAGAATGCCGGAGGCAAGCCCCAGCACCCAGTCGATGTTGAGCGTCGCCGCCAGGTTCGACTGCATCTGCGCGAACACGCCTGGCGCCGGCATCGCCATCGTATAGCCGGTCGCCGCTTCGTTGAGCTGGACATCGTCGGGGGTTTCGGCCAGCCGCATATGCATGCCGGTGGAGCCGATGATCGAACAGCCGGGCCTGCGCTCGCGGTCGAGCAGGCCGGCGCCGAGCGCGGTGCAGACGACGTCGACATAGCCGAGCACGACAGGCGTGCCGGCCAGCATGCCGGTTGCGTCGGCTGCTGCCTGCGACAGCCCGGTGCTGTGCCTGGTGCCATCGACGATCGGCGGCAGCAGATGCCTGAGATCGGGAACGCCGAGCACGTCGAGCACATCGTCGCTGTAGTCGCGGGTGTGGAAATCGCCGAAGGTGAAGGTGCCCTCCGACGGATCGGTGGCGCGTTCGCCGGTCAGCTTGAAATAGAGCCAGTCCTTGCAGTGGAAGGCGGTTGCCGCCTTGCCGAGCATTGCGGGCATGGTTCGCTTCATGAAGACGAATTGCGAGCCCTGCTGGCAGGCGGCGAGCCCGCTGCCGGTCTTCTCGAAGCGAAGCCGGTCCTCGGGGCGCGCGCGGATCTCCTCGACGACGGCCGCGGCGCGCGCATCGAGCCAGAGCCAGCCCTTGGCGACCGGCTCGCCCTTGGCGTCGATCAGCCAGGTGCCGTCACCTTGCCCGGTCACCGCGATCGCCACCGTCCGGCTGGCAAGATCGGGCACCTTGTCGGCGAGCTGGCGCAAGGTCGTTGCGGCATCGCTCCATGTTCGCGCCAGATCCTGTTCGGCGCCGCCGCCCGGCAGCGTTTCATAGTGGTTCGGGAGTGCCGCGGCGGCAATCTGCCGGCCCGACGTGTCGAAGGCGATGGACTTGATGACGGAGGTGCCGGCGTCGATGCCGATCAGTATGTCACGCATCAGGCAAGCTCCATGCCGTGCGAAATCGCCTTGCCGCTCGCCTGATCAAAGACATGCAGGTTCTTCGGATCGATGCTGACATTGATCGGCGCGCCAAGGTCGAGGCGGGTGCGGTCATGTTCGACCAGGACCAGCGAACCGCCGGCAAAATCCGCCGCGATATGCGTCTGGTCGCCAAGCCATTGATTGGCCGAAACCCTGGCGGGAACACCCTCCCTCGAACGCCGGACCGCGTAGGGCCTGATGCCGATCACCACCCGCTCGCGGCTGAGCAATTGATCGCGAACCGGTGCGCTGAAGGCGTCCTTGTCGTAGTCGAGCGACAGGCCGTCGGGCAGCTTGAGATTGATGCGGCCGGCGGCTGTCGCGACATAGGCCTCGAAGACGTTCATCGGCGGCTCGCCGACAAAGGTGCCGGTGAACAGGTTCGCCGGTCGCTCCTTGATCCGCTCCGGCGTGTCGAACTGCTGCAGCACACCGCCTTCCATCACGGCGATGCGGTCGGCAAGCGCATTGGCCTCGGTCTGGTCGTGGGTGACCAGGATCGCGGTCAGGCCGCGCTCCTTGATGAAATGCTTGATGCGGCCGCGCAGCACGGCGCGCAACTGCGGTTCGAGCTGCCCCATCGGCTCGTCCAGCAGATGCAGGTCGGCCTCGCGGATCAGTGCCCGGCCCAGGCTGGCGCGCTGCTGCTGGCCGCCGGAAATCGAGCTTGGATAGCGCTCCAATATGTCCTCGATCTCGAGCAATTTGGCGATGCTGGCGACCTTGGCGTCGACCTCGCTCTTCGGCAGCCTTGCCGCCTTCAGCGCGAAAGCCATGTTCTCGCGCACGGTCAGCGGCGGATAGAGCGAGTAGCCTTCGAAGGCCATCGCCACATTGCGTTTGACCGGCGGCAAGGTGTGCACCTGACGGCCACCGACTGAGATGGCGCCGCGCGACACCTCCTCGAAACCGGCAATCATGCGCAGCGTCGATGTCTTGCCGCAACCGGAGGAGCCAAGCAGGGCGACGATCTCGCCCTTGCCGATTTCCATCGTCAGGTTCTTGACCGCGTGAACGCCGCGATCGATCGGGCCGTAAAACTTGTCGACACCTGATATGGTGAGCGCGCTCAGGCTCATGCCGCTTCTCCATTGCGCAAGGCGACGACGTTCTTGGAACCGATGCGGTCGCCGGTGGCGTGATCAAACAGCAAGGCGCTCTTGCCGTCGACGGCGATATGGGCCTTGCCCTCGCTGCGGCCCGGCGTTCCGGCCGGGCGCGAAACCAGGATCTCGCGGCCGCGCACGGTGCGCACCAGCGTGACGATCTTTTCGTTGAGCGGCGTCTCGGCCTCGACCGTCACCGGAATGGCACCCGGGATGCCCTCCTCGACGAAACTCAGCGCTTCGGGCCGCAGGCCGATCACGCAATCGCGGCCGACCGCCGTCTCATAGGCGCCGGCCAGATGGACCTGGACGTTGGACAGGCCGACATAAATCCCCCTGGTATCCCGCGCGGGCTTGACGTCGAGCAGGTTGATGGTGGGGTCGCCAAACAGCCGCGCGATCTCGATATTGGCCGGTTCGCGATAGATCTGCTCGGGCGTGCCGAGCTGTCGGATGACGCCTTGCGACATCACCGCGATGCGGTCGCCGAGCGCCATGGCTTCCTTGTAGTCCTGGGTGACATAGACGACGGTGGCGCCGCGATCGGCAAGCAGGCGCGGCAGTTCGAGCCGCATCTCGAAGCGCAGCTTGGCGTCGACATTGCGCAAGGGATCGTCGAGCAGCAGCAGCGGCGGCGAGCCGACCAGCGCGCGGGCAAGTGCCGTGCGCTGCTTCTGGCCGTTGGAGAGCGCGCGCGGCTTGTGGGAGAGCACATGGGCGATCTTCAACAGCTTGGCGACGCTCTCGACACCGGCCTTGATCGCACCTTGCGAGGAACGCTTGGCCTCCAAGGGCGTCGCGATGTTGTCGAAGGCACTCATATGCGGAAACAGCGCGAAATTCTGAAACGCCATGCCGACGCCGCGGAATTCCGCGTCGACATCGGTCATGTCGTCACCGCCGATGAAGATCTTGCCCTCATCGGGATCGATGACGCCGGCGACAAGGCGCAACAGCACCGTCTTGCCGGCGCCGGACGGGCCGAACAGCACGAGGGTTTCGCCATCGGCGACCGTCAGCGACAGATTGTCGAGGACGGTCTGGCTCTTGTAGCGCTTGACGATGTTTTTGAGTTCGAGGCTGGCCATGTCTATCCTTTCACCGCGCCAAGCGAGAGGCCTTCGACGAGATAGCGCTGCGCATAGAGGGCGAGCGCCAGCGTCGGCGTGATCGAAAGCACGATGGCCGCCGAGATCTGGCCGTACTGGATGCCCGAGGAGGTGATGAAGGCAAGCGCGCCGACCGTCACCGGCTGCTTGTCGGCCGAGGCCAGCACCAGGGCGAAGACGAAATTGTTCCAGGCGAAAATGAAGGCGAGCAGGCCGGCGGCGGCGATGCCGGGGCCGGCGAGCGGCAGCGCGATCTTGCGGAAGGTGGCGAACCAGGAATGGCCGCCGATGCGGTAGGCATATTCGATGTCGGCCGGGATATCCTCGAAATAGCCGCGCACGATCCACAGGATCAGCGGCAGGCAGATCAGCTGGTAGACCCAGATCAGCCCGATATAGGTGTTGGCGAGCCCGAGTTTCTGGAAATAGAGGGTCAGCGGCAGCAGCACCAGCAGCGCCGGCGCGAACTTGAACGACAGGAGCGTGAAGGCGATGTCCTCGGAGCCGCGGAATTTGTGGCGCGCGAAGGCGTAGGCCGCCGGCACGCCGAGCAGCAGCGAGACCGCCACCGAGGTCACCGACAGGAACACCGAATTCCCGAGGTTGCGCATGAAGGCGATGTCGAGCGTGCCGGCGGCGGTCATCAGCTTGCCGGTGATCAGCGCCGTGTAATTGGCGAGCGTCGGCTCGAAGATCAGCTGCGGCGGAATGCGCAGGATCGTCTCATTGGTTTGGAACGACATCATGAAGATCCAGACGATCGGGAACATGAAGAAGATCACGACCAGCGTCAGGGCTATGCCACGCAGGATGCGCTCGAGAAGCGAGGTATGTTCCATCCCGGCCTCCTATGCCTGCCCACGGGCGCGTTCGCGCAGCCGCAGCCAGTTCTTGATGAAGATGTTGGAGAGGAAATAGGTGATCGCCCACAGGATGATCATCAGCGCCGCCGAGCGGCCGACATTGGTCGACTGGAAGAAGTTGAGATAGGCCTCGACCTGAAAGACGGTCAGCGTGTCGCCCGGGCCACCTTGGGTCATGGCGTAGATGATATCGAACTGCTGGATGGAATCGAGCAGCCGGAACAAGGTCGCCGTGAGGATGTATGGCGTCAGCATCGGCAGTGTGATGCGGAAGAAGACGAAGCTTCGCGGCACGCCATCCAGCGCCGCCGCCTCGAAGGGCTGCGTCGGCAGGCTGCGCAGGCCGGCGAGCAGCAGGATCATGATGAAGGGCGTGTAGACCCAGATGTCGACAAGCACGACGGTGAACAGCGCCGTCGACGGCGACGACGCCCAGCGGAAGTCCTGCAACCCGATGAGGCTGGCGAGATAGCTGAGCACGCCGAAGCCGGGATTGGTCATCAGCTTCCACATCAGCGCGGCAAGCGCCGGTGCCGTCATCAGCGGCATCAACAGCATGATCGAGATGAAGTTGTTCAGCGTCGAGCGCTTCTGCAGCAGCAAGGCGATGGCGAGGCCGAGAAGCAGTTCCAGCACGACGGTGGTGCCGGCATAGAGCAGCGACACCTCGAGCGTGTTCCAGAATTTCGGATCGGTGAAGAAGGAGATGTAGTTGTCGCCCCAGTTGAACTGCCGCGCCCAGGGCTGGCTAAGCCGGTAGCGCTGGAAGGAATAGACGACCGAGGTGAGGAACGGGATCAGGATGCCGATGCAGACGAGCAAGGCCGGCAGGCTGAGCACATAGGGCAACACCCGCTTGCTGATCCTGAAGCCGGATGGCTTGGGCCTTTGCGATACCACCGCAGTCATCGAGCTGCTCCGTTGTTGCTGTCGCTTCGCCCTGCCGGCCGCCCAAGGGAGCAAGGCGACCGGTCGGGCGAAATAGCGGCCGCCTTCCGGCACCGCATCGCAAGCTTGAAAAAGTATGACGAGGGCCGGCCCGCCAGGCAGGCCGGCCCTCGTTGCGACTTAACCGAGACCGGCTTCCTTGAGCTGGCCGTTGATGCTTTCGGCGAGCTTGTCGAGGCCCTCGTCGACCGGCACTTCCTTGGCCACCATCTTCTGCAGCGTCGCCGCCCATTCGGTGGTGAGATCGAAGAACAGCGGCTGCGCCGTGAACTTGATCGAGGCGCCCGGCGCCGAGGCGTCGAACATCTCGACATAACCGGGATAGCTCTTGTTCAGCTTTTCGCGGAACATCTCGTCCTTCCAGACCGACTGGCGAACCGGATTGACGAAGTCCATCTTGGTCGCGCCGAACAGCCCATGCTCCGGCCCGGAGGCCCATTGCATGAAATACCAGGTGGCGTCCTTGTCCTTCGAGAAATTGGACATCGCCAGCGACCAGATCCAGATGTTGGGTGTCGCCGCCTTGGCTGCCGGGTTGGCCTTGAAGCTGGCGAAGGCGAGCTTGCCGGCCATCTTGTTGTCGCCGCCATTCATGAAGTAACCGAGGATATCGGCGTCGAAGATCATCGCCGAGGCGCCGGCGCCGAGATCGGTGCCGACCTGATACCAGGTGTAGGTCGACCAGTCCTTCGGGCCGCTTTCCTGGATCATCTGAACCCACTGCTTGTGGAAAGCCTTGGACTGGGCGGTGTTCATCGCGGCCGACAATTTGCCGTCTGCCGAAACGTTGAGGTCCTTCTGGTCAAAATTGGCGTAGGCCGACAGGAAGCCTGGATGGATCGTCGCCCAGGAGCGCGAGCCACGCACGCCGATGCCGTAGACGCCGCCACCGACATCCTTGGTGAGCTTGGCCGCCGCGGCAACCATCTCGTCCATGTTGCCGGGAATGGTGACGCCGGCCTTGTCGAACATCGCCTTGTTGTAGGTGATGTTGTTCTGTTCGAAGCCCCACGGAATGCACCACTGCTTGGCATCATCCGAACCCAGCGCACCGCCCGGCTTGCCATTCCAGGCACAGGAATTCTTCACGCCAGGCAGGAAGTCGTCCCAGGCATAGTTCGGGTTGGTCTTGGCCGGATCCTTGATCCATTCGTTGAGGTCGGTGATCCAGCCGGCGGGGCCATAGGTCCAGGTCATGTAGGCGCCGGTCATGAAGGCATCGTATTCTGGCGAGCTTGCCGAAAGGGCTGCCGTGACCTTGTCGAAATAGACGTCTTCCGGGAACACGTCATAGACGACGTTCATGCCGGTCAGCTTCTTGAAGTTTTCCAGATCGGCGATCATCGCATCGGCATAGGGATGCTTGTTGAGCAGGAGCTTGATGGTCTTGCCCTTATGCGCCTGCCAGTCGAAGTCGGCGGCAAGCGCGCGGGTCTGGCCCAGATTGAGCAGCGTGCCGGCGGTGCCGGCGGCAAGGCCCATGGCACCGAGGCCCTTGATCAGCCCGCGACGGTCGACTTGTCCGCGCAGGAAGGCGTCAATGAGGTCTTTCTCTTTCTCATGCATTTCGTCTTCTCCTCCACAGGGTAGTTTCAACTGAAACTGATGCCGGCTACCCGACCGGCGTCTCTTCCACGAGCGATCGCGCCGTCCGCTCGTCCGTTATCAGGCCCTTGAGATAGCGCCCCTCCAGCACTGATTTGATGGCGCGAACCTTGATCTTGCCGCCGGCGACGGCGACGATCCGGCGGCTGGCAATGTCCTCACGCGTCAAGGCCAGCGCCCGGTCGGAAACGGTCGTCGCCACCGCCTTTCCGGCCTCGTCGAAGAAATGACCGAGCAATTCGCCGACGCCGCCGTTGCGGCGGATCTCCTCCATCTCGCCCTTTTCGATCATGCCGGTGGCAACCAGCGACGCCTCGCGTTCGGCGGTGCCGATGCCGGCGAATAGGAGGTCCGCGGACCGCGCGAGATCGAAGACCTCGTTGATGCCCTTCTGCCCGAGCAGGACTGTGCGATCCTCCGCCGTGTTGGCGAACATCGGCACCGGCATGACATAGGCTTCGGCGCCGGTGCGTTCGGCCAGGCGGTGAATGACGTCGTGCGGGTTGGCCGAGAATTTCCGCGTCAGGCCGCCGAGCAGCGATACGAAGCGGACCTTGTCGGTCGAGGTACGCGGCAGATATTCCACGCAGGCGGCAAGCGTGCGGCCATGGCCGACACCGATCAGCGCCTCCTCGCCGCGCTCGATCTCGCGCTTGAGGAACTGCGCGCCGGCAATGCCGAGCGCCTTGAGCGGCAGATCCTCGGAATCGAAGTCCGGAACCACCTCGCAATAGTCGAGGCCGTAGCGGCGGGAGAGTTCATCTTCAAGCTCGACGCATTCCGACACTTCACCGTCGATATAGACCTTCACCAGCCCTTCCTGGTTGGCCTTGGTGATGAGGCGGTGGGCCTTGAGGCTGGTCAGCCCAAGCCGCTTGGCGACCTCGGACTGGGTCAGGCCACCGGCATAGTGAAGCCACGCGGCACGCGTCGCCATGCTGGTTTCGTCGTCGCGCAGGAGACCGTTGCCGAACCCTACCATTTCCACCCTATGATATTTTTATCAGTTGCTGCAAAATTTTTCATAACGGGCGATCGGAGTCAAGCGACCCCTTGTGCAAATCGCTGCATGACGACCGAAGCGGGCTTCGGCCTTCTGTCTGGCGATGCCGATGAATGGCGATACGAACGGCCCTATCCGGCGTGCAGGTCAGCACCGCCAGTTGTTCAAGCCAGGTTCGGAATTGCCGTTTCTTGATTGCGCCAGGTTGAGCGCGCGCTTACGCGTTGGCCGCCGAACTTTCGTCCTCGGCGCGGACCAGCTTGATGTCGGCGCCTGCCGCCCATGCGCCGACATCTTCCCGCCGCAAGGCGGCCGCCATCATGTCGGGAAACAGGTCGGGCGTGCAGGCAAAGACCGGGATGCCGAGGGCCGCCACCGAGCCTGCCATCTTCGGGTCATAGCCCGGCCTGCCCTGGTCGGTCAGCGCCAGCAGCACCACGACATTGACGCCGGAGCGAACGAGTGACGCCAGCCGCTGAAGCAATTCCTGGCCGTTGCCGCCTTCATAAAGGTCGGTGATCAGCACCATATGCGACTTGGTCGGCCGTTCGATGCGGTCGGCGCAATAGGCGACGGCCTGGTTGATGTCGGTGCCACCGCCAAGCTGCACGCCGAACAGGACCTCGACCGGATCGCTGAGCTCCTCCGTCAGGTCGACGATCGCCGTGTCGAAGCAGACGAGTTTTGTCCGCACCACCGGCAATGAGGCCATCACCGCGGCGAAGATCGAGGCGTAGATCACCGAGCTTGCCATCGAGCCCGATTGATCGACGCACAACACCACCTCGTCCAGATCGACCAGCCTGCGCTGCTTGCGCATGAAGCCGACCAGCTTCTCCGGCACGATGGTTTTGTGCTCGGCCTGATAGTGGCGAAGGTTGGCCGAGATGGTGCGTGGCCAGTCGATGTCACGCTGGCGCGGGCGATTGGTGCGCTGCGACCGATCGAGCGCGCCACGGATCGCCTCGGCGGTCTTCTGCTCCAGCCGTTGCATCAGCTTGGCGACAATATCGGCGATGATGGTGCGCGCTATATCCTTGGTCTTGGCCGGCATAACCGAGCGCAGCGAGATCAGGTCGGCGACGAGATTGACGTCGGCCTCGATCGCCTTGAGGAATTCGGGCTCCATCAGCATCTGCTTCAGATTGAGCCGTTCGAACGCGTCCTTCTGGACGATCTGCACGACCTGCGCGGGAAAGAAAGACCTGATGTCGCCCATCCACTGCGCCACTTTCGGGGCCGAGCGGCCGAGCCCGCCGCGACGCTTGCGCGGATCGGCCGCAGCATCGCCGGCGCCATCGCCGTAAAGCGCATCGAGCGCCGCCGACAGCCGCTTGTCCGTGTCGGAGAGCGCTGAGGAGGACTCGTCATCGGCGCCGATGGCCAGGCGCCAGCGGCGCTCCCGTCCGTCGCCGGCGGGCTCCGTTTCGCCGATGTCGACTTCGTCATCCATTGCCGTTCCCACCCGTCAGCAAAGGTCCAAGCCGCTCGAGATGCCGGCGCCATGCCTCTTCGCCGCTTGGTGTCGGCGTCAGCCCGGCCGGCAGGCGCCTGACACGGCCGAGCACCGCTTCGATCAGTCGGCGCCGCTCCATCGAATCCAGATGCGAAAAGACCCGGCGCAGCAGCGGCAAATGCGCGATGAAGGCATCCTCGTCGAGGGATTTCAGCCAGGCATCGACCGCGCCGCGCAGGCTTTCGTCATAGATCAGCCTTTGACCGGCGGTGCTGAAGAAGCCCTCGAAAAACCCTGCTGCCTCGGTGACCGGCGTGCCCGGAGACAGGCGCCTTTCGATCAGACCGGCTGCGGCCTCGGCGGACAGGTGCCCGGCTTCGTAGAGCAGATGCGCGGCGCAGCCCGCCACCAGCGCGGTCGATCGCGATCCGTCGAGCACGGCCGCCAGTCCGGCGCGCCAGGCGTCCAGAACGTCCTGTTCCGGTTCGACGAGCTTGATCGCCTCATCAGCCTTGCGCATGGTGCCGACCAGTGCCGAGGCAGCCTGCGCATCGAGGTCGCGGGCGGCGTAGGCGAGTGCGATGCCGCCTTCGATGATCAGCCGCTCCAGCAGGCCGGACAGGCGAGCGGTTTCCGTCTTGCGGGCTTCGCCATAGCGGATGATGTCGGCGAGCGGCGGGACCGATGCCAGGATTTCCAGGCATTCGCTGCTGCGCGCCGCGCGTTCCTCCAGTGCCGCCAGGCCTGATGTCGAGGCCTCCGACAAATTGGCCGTGATGGCGCCCTGAACCAGCGCCGCCAGCGCGTCGAGCGATGTCGCCGCGCCGATCATCTGGACCAACCGGCCGTTGGCGGCCTTTTCGATGGTCGGCCCATGGACCAGGTTCTCGACCAGGCGAACGGCGTATTCCGGCTCCCAGGACAGGGTCCAGCGCTCGCGAAACGTGCCGCGGCTGCGCCCGCTGTCGATCAGTTTGCCCCAATGCACGCCAAGCACGTTGAGCCGGTGCAGCAAGGTCGACCGGAACAGCCCGCTGTCGCTGCGCAGGTCGACCGACAATTCGCGCTCCAGCGCCTCCGGCTTCAGCCGCGCCGCCTTCTGGTTGCGCTGCAGATCCTCGATCAATGGCGCCAGCGGAGTGTCGGGCGGAATTTCACCGACATCGGCGCCCAGAAGCAGTTCGGCTTCGACCAGCGCCCACAGCACCGCTTCGCCGTTGAACAAAGCGGCGACCGCGGCATCGCGCAATTCCTCGAAGCCGGGCTTTGGCCGCTCGCGGATCGCCGCCAGCGCGCGGGCCAGTCTTTCGGCTTCGATCAGTGAGGCGGTCGAGACCATGTGCCCCTTTGCCCGCAGCACTGTGGCGATCATGGCGAGCCACAGCGTCGCCGCGTCATGCCGGCCTCGCGTGCGCCACAGATGCTTGCACCAGCCGGGCGCGACGACACCGGCGCCGTAGCCCAAACCGAGCGCGAGGCGCGGACCTGTCCATGGCGCCCAGGTCATCGTGCTCTTGCGCCGGGCGAGCCCCTTGAGCAGGGCCTGGTCCTCTTTGAGCGGTCGTATCGCCTGCAGCGCCGGCACGTGGAAGGCGCCGCAGACGACGGCGATCGGCCCGTCGAATTCCTTGCGCGCGGCGGCGATTTCAAGCCGCATATGGGCTTCGCGTTTCGCCTCGAATTCGGCAAGCGGACCTTCGCCCTCGCGCAGCGTCGTCATCGCATCGGCGATTGCCGCGAAGATCGGGCCGGGCTCGGGGTTTTGCTCGATAATATCGGCCCACCAGCTCTCGCCATCCTCATAGCCGGCGGCCTGCGCCAGCGTGCCGATCGGGTCGCGCAGATGCGGCGCCGTCTCAACCTCGACAGTGGCTTCCGTACCATCGGTTTCTTGCGCAGCGTCAACCGGCGCTACCCGGGCCGAGGACGGCAGATCGATGAAGCGCACTTTAGCGCTGTTGGCCACGGCCCAAAGCGTCGCCTGGTACTCCGGCGAGAACTCGGCGAAAGGCCAGAAGCTGGTTGAGGCCGGATCGTCCTCGGGGTAGCACAGCAGCGCCACCGGCGGCTGCATCTCGGGGCTTGCGAGCGATGGCAGCAGCGCCGATGCGTCGGCCGGGCCTTCGATCAGCACGGCGACCGGTTTCAATTCCTGCAACGCCTGCACCAGGCTGGCGGCGGAGCCGGGCCCGTGATGGCGTATGCCGAAATAGGAAACGTCGCCCGATGCCATGGCGTCAGATCGCGGCGTTCAAGGCGGCGTAATAGCCGGCGTAGTCGGGCCGCTTCTTGAGCACGGTTTCCAGATATTCCTCCAGCACGAGCTTGTCCTGCACGGGATCTTTCACGATCGCGCCGACAAGGCTGGCGGCGAGGCCTTCGGCGCCGAGCTTGCCGCTGTCGAACCAGGCCGCCTGGCTGAGCCCGCCAACCATGGTGGCGATCGCTTCGGCCGTGGACAGCGAACCCGACGGCGTCTTCAGCGTCACCTTGCCATCCGATGTCGCGCCGGAGCGCAACTCGCGGAAAATGGTCAGCACGCGGGCGATCTCCTCGCCGACATTCTTCGGCACCGGCAGGTCGAGACCGCCGGCCATCTCGCCGACACGCTTGGAAACGATCGCCACTTCCTCCGCCATGTCTTCGGGCAAGGGCAGCACGACGACGTTGAAGCGGCGCTTTAGCGCCGACGACAATTCGTTGACGCCCTTGTCGCGGTTGTTTGCGGTCGCGATGATGTTGAAGCCGCGCTGCGCGTAGATCGAGGTGTTGAGTTCGGGGATCGGCATCATCTTTTCGGACAGCACGGTGATCAGCGTGTCCTGCACATCCGAACCCATGCGCGTCAGTTCCTCGAGACGGCAAAGCTTGCCGTCCTGCATGGCGCGGTAGAGCGGCGTCGGAACCAGCGCTTCCTGGCTTGGGCCCTTGGCCAGAAGCTGCGCATAGTTCCAGCCATAGCGGATCTGGTTTTCGTCGGTGCCGGCCGTGCACTGCACGATCAGCGTCGAGTCGCCCATGATGGCGGCGGCGAGATGCTCCGATACCCAGGATTTGGCGGTGCCGGGAACGCCTAGCAGCAACAAGGCGCGGTCGGTGGCGAGCGTCGCCACGGCGGTCTCCATCAGCCGGCGGCGGCCGACATATTTGGGCGTGATCAGCGTGCCGTCGTCAGCTTTTCCGCCAAGCAGGTACGTCAGCACCGCCTTTGGCGACAGGCTCCAGCCGGCGGGCCTTTGCCGGTCGTCATTGCGCGCGAGCGCCTGCAATTCGGAGGCGTAGGCCTGCTCGACCGGAAGACGGATGGCTGCGTTCATTTGCTGTTCTCCGGATTGATCATGTGTTGGTTCAAGGGCCGGCCAGGGACGCGTTGAGGCGTAGAAGACCGAGCGAAGGCGCTGCCGGCGCCATGCCGGCAGCGACGACATCGCCGATCAATTTTTCCGCCACCGCGGCGGTGGCGAAAAAGCCCAGCGTTTCCAGAAACTGGTCGGCGCCGCGCTTCACGGCCTCATCGTTTCCCGCGACGGCAGCGCACAGTGCCGGCAGCGTCTTGCCGTTGGTCAGATCGGCCCAGTCCAGCCAGCCTGCCTCGACGCCCTCGGCCAGGCTGAGCACACCGAGATAATGCGTGTCCTTCAGGATCAGCCTGATCAGGTCCCGCTGCCTGCGACTGTCCAGGCGCGGCATCAAATGCAGGACGAAAGGCGCCGGCTTGCCGCCCTCGGCGGCAAGCGTGTCGGCCATGTGCGTGACCGCGGTGTCGCTGCCCGACGCGGCGACCATGCGGGAGACGAGGATATCGACATTGTTGTCGGCGCCGAACTGCCACGCGCCTATGAAGTCGGTTTCGGTGACGCCGAAGCGCGCGGCAAGGTCGACCAGGTTGCAGGTCTCGAACAGTTCGGCGCGGCGCCGCTCCTGCGCCGGGGACTTCAGCTTCGCCGGCGCGTAGGTGGTGCGGCGGCGGATGAAGCCGGATTTGCCTTCCGTGATAAAGGCGGCCAGTTCGGCTGTTGGTTCTTCCGGCCCGCCATCGCCTGGCTGGCCGTGCTCGCCCAACCGCGCCAGCAACCGGCCGGCCAATTCGCGCACCTTGCCGGAGCGGTCGGCGGACAGGCTTTTCAGGAACGGCACGTCACCGGCGCCCAGGCCGAAATGCATGAGCGCGATGAGCGCGAGCCTGATCTCGGCTGGTTCGCTTGATCCCTTGGTCTCGATCAGTTGCCGGGCCACAGCGGGTGCCGTGCGGCGCATGTCGGCCAGCGCACTGCGGCGCGCGGCAGGATAGAATTCGTCCCAATTCTTAGCCGTCAGTTGCTCCCGGCTCGTGTGTTTTTCGCCGTCGACGCTCGCCTGCCAGTCGATCCAGGGCGCATAGACATCCGGACTGGTCTGATCCGACGCGGCCGGCATCCAGTCCATCGGATGCAGCACGAAGCCGCGGCTGGCGACGAGGGCCACCACGCGCGACTTGCCCCTTGCGTCGGCGGCGTGTTTCAGCGCCGCCCGCAACAGCGGCCGCAGCCGCTCCGGCAGCATCGGCAAGGCGAGTTCAGGCAGCGGGGCGCGACGCTTCAGCGTCTTTGGTGCTGCCGGCCGCAAGGCGATTTCGAGGGCTTGCGCGGCGATCGCCAGCAATCGGCGCTCACGTTCGTCGGGGCCGGCACCGGCGGCGAACTCCTTCCACGTGGCCGGAGCCAGCTCAAAGCTCGTTCCGCCGGTGATCCAGCAATCGCGCATGGTCGCAAGGCCTGTCTGCTCGATCTCGTTCACGACAGATCAAGCCTCCCGAAGCCGCTTTGCGCCGCCAGAAGATGAAGCCGGCTGCCGCTCCAGAGTGCAGCCGTCGCCGCAAGGTCGAGACCCAGCAATGTCGGATTGACGGCATCGGCGATCGGCAAGGCGATGCCGTGCGGATCGTCAGTGGATTGCCACCAGGCGTCGCCCCGATCGTCCAGCAGGATCGCGCCGGGGGGCAACAGGACAGGGCAATCGGTGAGCCAGGGGGCCGTGTCCTGGTGAGCGACATGGGCCGCGAGCGGATCGGCCGCGCCAAAGCTGAAATCCGGCCATTGCCCTGACGAGACGTCGCCCCTGCGCTCCGCCACCAGCGCCCGCAACGGCTGGCGCGCGGGATAAAAGACCAGCCTTGCAACGAAGCGATCGCCCGGCGTGAAGGCGTTGGACCGGCGACCGGCCGAGGCCGGGAAATAGTCGAGCAGGAGAGCAAATCGCGGGGCGGCGCTCTTCAGGTCGAGCAGCCAGGTCGAATGACTGACAAGGCCGTCACGGCGCGTCTCGATCTTTTCGCCGAGCACCTCCCAGAGGCTTTCGACCTGGATCGCGTGGGGATTGGCGAGCACCTGCTCGCGGCTTTCGGACGTCGACACCAGCCGCCTCAGTTCGGCGTCGTCAGGTGTTTGTCGCCAGGCCTTGGCCAGCAGCACGAGCTTGCCGAGTTCGCGGATTGCGGCGTCCGGCCGTTCCTCGCTGCGCAGACCCATCAGCCGCGACGGAATCTCGTCGATGCGGCCGGCAAGCGCCGTCGCCTTCATATCGACCAGCCGCGCGGCAATGCGGCGGCACCGATCACTGCTGTTGTCGACAAAGCCTGCAAGACCAAGCCGTAGCTGATCCGATATCCATTGATCGAGTTCGTCCAAAGCCGCCGCGACCGAGGACCGCGTATCCTCGGCGCGCTTGCGCTGCGCGGCCTCGCGGCGTTCGATCGCGGCTGCGTCCTCGACGGTGGCGCTTTCGTCGTCAAGCGAGGCCTCGCCGATGCTCTTGCGTGCCGCGCCGGGCGTCGGTACAGCCGGCGGCGATGTGGTCTTCCTGCGACGGCCGAGCCAATCGTTCACCCATTCCGGCGCCGAGCCGGCAGCAGTGAAACTGGCCGGCGCGGTGGCCGCAATCCACATCAGCGCCAGAGTGTGCTTGCAGGGGAACTTCCGCGACGGACAGGTGCATTTGTAGCCGTGGTCGCCGGTGTCGACGACGACGCGATAGGGGTTGGAGCCGGAGCCCTGGCATTCGCCCCAGACAAGCGCCAGTTCTTCGTTCTTTTCGAGCCGGGGCCAGTTCGATTGCCTGGTCAACTTGGAAGCCGCGCTCAACGACGCCTGGTCGGGCGCGAGCGCTTCGATGGTCTTCAAGTCAAATTCCAAGCCGCGCCTCTCGTCGCTCGAACGAATTCCGGTCGCCAGTATAGATGGCCCGATATGACGGATTCTTGTAGCAACAGAGGGATAGAGGTCGAGACAGCGGGCTGCAAGCACTCAACTGGCGTTGCGCAGAAACTCTATCACCATTGCCGCCGTCCAGGTGAAGCGGCCGCCGCCGAGCGGCTCGCCGGTGTGCGGGTCGTAATATTCGGCAAAGCCGCTTTCCCGTATCAAATCGAGGCTGGACTGCGTGATGCGTTGCGCCACCTCGCCGTGGCCGGCGGCGGTAAGCCCATCTGATATCATGTAGTTGACCACCAGCCAGACCGGACCGCGCCAATAGCGCTTGGCGTCGTAGCGCGGATCGACAGGATCATGCGACGGCACGACATAGCGTGCCTTGCCGGCAAGCCGTTCGACGTTCGCGGCGATCGCGGCAGCACGAGGCTTGGGGATGGCCGCGAAAGCCGGAAGGATGCCGCCGACCGACGCGCTGTCGATCAGTTCGCCGGTGATGCGGTCGAGGCAGAGATACTGGCCGTGCAGGTCGCTCCACAGCCGCTCCATGGCAGCCAGGCCCTTTTTCGCGCGGGCACGGTTGGCGGCGGCAATCTCGGTTTCGCCGAGCGCCTCGGCGAGATCGGCAAGATCGGTCGCAGCGCGGATCAGGATGGCGTTGAAGCCGGGATCGACGACCTGGAAGGGCGAGGCGTCATGCAGCCTGGCATTGTCCCAGCCAAGTGCGCGAAAATGCTGCACCAGCCAGATGTAGCGGTCATACTGCTCGCGCGTCGGCCGATGCGCCGGGTCGGCGTGCAAGGTGTCGCGGCGCGTATAAGGCTCGACGCCTTCGGTCGGCACACGTTCGAAAGCCTCGTCCCAGTCGATGGAATTGTCGCGGCCGGATTCCCAGGGATGGATGATGGCGACCAGCCCCTCCCCCTTGGGATCACGGTTCTCGTAGAACCAGTGGTGCCAGGCATCGATTTTCGGCAGCAATGCGCGGGCTCGCTCCACAGCCAGTTTCTTGTCGTTCGCCCGGTCGAACAGCCGGCGCGCGGCAAAGCCGGCGACCGCCGGCTGGGTGATGCCGGACGTCGCCGTCGGACGGCCAGTCCGCCAGATCTCGGGGCCGGGAAAATAGCCGTCGTTCCAGACATGGAAGACGATGTGCGGCACCATGCCGTCCGGCCACTGATGGGCGAACAAGGTCTCCATTTCGGTCCAGGCGCGCGCCTCGTCGTAATGGGCAAGGCCGAGCGCGGTCAGGCAGGAATCCCAGTTCCATTGGAAGGGATAGAGGCCTTTTGTCGGAATGGTGTAGGCGCCCTGGTCGTTCTCCCTGAGCACCTCGACGGCGCGAGCGATGATGTCATTGGTGGCGGAAACAGTCATGGGCGTTCCAGGGCTTTCGGCGTCAAAGGGCATTGGTGGTTTCGGGATCGAACCAGCGGATGCGGTCGGGTTTGGGAGCCAGGCGCAGGTCGTCGCCGACCTGAACGCTGGCGTTGGAGTCCAGGATGGCCCGGAACAGGCCGCCCTCGACATCGCAGGTGACCAGCGTGTGCGGCCCGAGCGGCTCGATGACGCGCACCGTGGCGCGCAAGCCCTCGCCGCCCGCATCGACATCCTCGGGACGGATGGCGAATTCTATTCTTGGCTTGTCCGACTTCGGGCCCGACAGCGTCAGTCCGGCAACGGTCCAACTGCCGTTCTCGGCCTTGGTCGCCGGGATAAAATTCATCGGCGGATTGCCGATGAAGGAGCCGACGAAACGCGCGGCCGGATTGCGGTAGACCTCGACCGGCGAGGCCGACTGGACGATGCGGCCCTGATGCATGACGGCGATGCGGTCGGCAAGGCTCATTGCCTCGACCTGGTCGTGGGTGACATAGATGGTGGTGGTCTTCGACGCGGCGAGCACGCCCTTGAGTTCGGCGCGCATTTCCAGCCGCAGCAGCGCGTCGAGGTTCGACAGCGGCTCGTCCATCAGGATGACGTCGGGCTCCATGGCGAGCGCGCGGGCGACCGCGACACGCTGGCGTTGGCCGCCGGACAACTGACCGGAATAGCGTTTCAGCAATTGCTCGATATGCATGAGTTCGGCGGTGCGGTTGACGCGGCGCTCGACCTCCTGCTGCGGCAATTTCTTCATGCGCAGGCCGAAGGCGATGTTCTCGAACACGGACAGATGCGGGAAGACGGCATAGTTCTGGAACACCATGGCGATGCCGCGCTCACGCGGCGGCAGATGGTCGACGCGGCGCCCGCCGATCCAGACCTCGCCCTGGCTTGGGCGTTCCAGCCCGGCGACGATCCGAAGCAGCGTGGTCTTGCCGCAGCCCGATGCGCCGAGCAGCACCATGAATTCCTGGTCCGCTATTGTGAGGTCGACCTGGTGCAGCGCGGTGAAGCCGCCGAAGCGCTTGGCCACGCCCTTGATTGCGATTTCAGCCATGGGCTGTCTCCGTGTAACGCGTCATCGGTTGGCGATCCCCCACATGGCGAAAAGGTATTTGCGGACGGCGAAAATGAAGATCAGCGCCGGCACGACCAGCGCCGCCCCGCCGGCGAATTTGAGATAGAGCGGCGACTCGCCAAGGCTCTGCAGGAGGAAGGCGGTCAGCGTGCGGTTTTCGATCGTGAGCACGGCAGCCGCGAACACCTCGTTCCAGGAGATGGTGAAGGCAAACACCGCCGACGCGGCGATGCCGGGCAGCGCCAGCGGCAGGATCACCTTGCGAAACGCCTGCCAGCGCGTGCAGCCGAGCGTCCAGGCTGCTTCCTCCAGCTCGACGGGAATGCAAGAAAACAACGAGAAGGTGATCAGCACGGCAAAGGGCAGTGCCAGAGTGGTGTGCACGAGCGCCAGCCCGATGGCGGTATCGTCGAGGCCGGTGCGGATGAACATCACCGCCAGCGGCAGCGCCAGAAGCGGCAGCGGGAAGGCGCGGGTCATCAGCACCAGGAAACGGAACGTGCCCTTCCCCGGAAAATCGAAACGCGACAGCGCGTAACCGGCCGGCGCGCCGAAGCCGATGGCCAGGATCATTGTCAGCGTGGCGACGATCACCGAATTCCACAGCGCCCGGGCAACGCCGGCGAAATTGATGAAGAACGAAAGGCTGCCGAGATCGAAGGACGGAAAGAAGCGCTTGGGGAAAGCAGTCACCTGATCGGGCGACGACAGCGCATTGACGATCAAGAGATAGATCGGCAGCAGCACCCAGACGCAAAGGAGGACGGCGGTGGCGATCAGCAGCCAGTCGCCGGCCTTGTGCGCGTCGGCGATCCCGGCGACCGGCGTTTCGGTGGCAACGCTCATATCCGTGCCTCCTTGGGAACACGCAGCACCCTGAGGAAAAACAGCGTGAAGCCGATCGAGATGGCGAGGATGAGCAGCGCCGAGGCGGCGGCGACATTGCGATCCTGCAACGTGAATTGCCAGTTGTAGGTTTCGCCCATCAGCACCGGCAGATTGGTGCCGCCGAGTGCCGCGACCACGGCGAAGACCTCGAAGGCGAGGATGACGCGCAGGATGATCGCCGTCTGCAGCGAGGGGCGCAGCAGCGGCAGCGTGATGCGCACAAAGCGCTGCCACGGACTTGCCCCGAACACCTCGGCCGCCTCGTAATACTCCTTGGGGATCAGGCCCATGCCGGCAACGAGGATGACCATCATGATCGCAGTGGCCCGCCAGATCTCGGCCAGCGCCACGGCGATGAAGATGGTCAGCTTGCTCTGGTAGCCGAGGAACATGACCGGCCTGTCGACGACACCGAGGCTCGAAAGCAGCGTGTTGAGGAAGCCGGACTGGTCGAAGATGGCGAGCCAGATCAGCCCGGCGGCGAGGTCGGAAATGCCGAGCGGGATGGCGAAGACGTAAAGTGCGGCACTGCGCCCGGTCTCCAGCCGCGACACAACGCTTGCCATCAGCAAGGCCATGGTGAGCTGGATCGGCACGACGATCGCGGCAAGCAGCAGCGTGTTGCGGACCGTGACCGGGAATTTCCAGCTGCCGGCCATGGTTCGGAAATTGTCAAAAGTGAAAGCGCCGTCGCGGGTCACCGCCTCGAAGGCAACCAGTGCGAACGGGTAGAGGAAGAAGATGCACAGGAACAAGGTCGCCGGCATCAACAGCAGATAGGGCAGAGCCTTGCCGTGCATTTGTGGTGTCCTTTGAAGCCGCGGCCAAGCGGTGCGGTCTGGGCGCCCGGAGTGCAACAAACTCCAGGCGCCCCCTCGGGAGGATGTCTTATCGTTCGACCACGATCTCTTCCGAAAACCGGCTTCCCCCTTTTCGCTGACGCGGTCCTTCGGTTCGGGATCATGATCGGCCTATTCCACCGGGCAAGCGCCTTCGGATGGCTTGTCGGGCGCCCAGCATGGCGCCTTCGCCTGGTCGATGATCGCCTTGAGGGCCGCCGCCTGCTGTTCGAGCACGCCGTGCACGTCCTCACCGCCGAGCACGATGCGCTCGAAGGAGTCGGTATAGACCTGGTTGAACTTGCCGCCGAGATCGCCGAGCCCCATCGGCAGCAGCGCCGGCAGTGCATCGGGAGCACTGGTCATGGTGGCGATGGCCGGGCCGAACGCCTTCACCGAGGCAGGCATGTCGTCGGGCAGCTTGACGTCGACGACGGGGAAGAAATTGGTCGCCTTGAGCGTCGCGATCTGGGTTTCCGGCTTCAGCATATAGGCGACCAGCGCCTTGGCTTTCTCCTGGTCCGGCGAGGTCTTCGGAATGGCGACGCCGGCCACGACAGGCATGAAGCCACGGCCTGCAGGGCCTGCCGGCGCCGGGAAGGCGACGAAGTCATCCGGCTTCTTGTTGAAGGCATCGGCGAGACGCGCGACATGGTCGAACGCCACCCACACTTCGCCCGAAAGCAGCGGCTCCTGCATAAAGGCGTAATTGGTCGAGTTCGGGTTGGTGTACTGCCACAATTCCTTGAACTTGTTCCACGCCGTCTCGGCCTCGGCGGAACGGAATTTCGTGACCATCGAACCGGTGTAGGACGGATAGAGAAAGCCCTCGAAGAAGCGATGCTTCAGCCCCTTGGGGCCGGCCGGAAAACCGAATTTCGGCGAACCGGTCTTCTCGGCGATGGTCTTCGACCATTCGATCAACTGGTCATAGGTGATGGTGTTGAGATCGGTGCCGGCCGGCAGATATTGCAGCGCCTGCTTGTTGGCCGCCATCAGATAGGTGGCCTGCATCCAGGGCATGTATTTCTGCTCGCCGGTGCCGAGCATGCCTAGTTTTTTGTAGGCCTCGTTGACTTTGACCCCGCCGACATCGACAGCCGACAGGTCGACAAGGTTGGCGCCGACGGTGGAGAAATCGCCGTGCAGGCCGCCAAGCAGGCCGATCGTGCCGGAGCCGGCTTGCAATTCCGCCTGCAGGCGGGTGAGCCAGGGACCGTCCTCGGCAACCTGATAGTCGACCGCGCCTTCAAAGCCCTTGAGCACCTCGTCGCGCATCTTCTGCGTCTCTTCGACCGGCCGCGCCTGCGTCGACCAGAACAGCACCTGCTGGGCTTGCGCACCACCGGCGACCGACAGCGCCAGCGCCGCGCCTGCCAATATCTTCAATGCTCTCATCATGGTCTTCCTCCCTGGATATGCGCCGGCATTGCGGCGTCAGCTTCTTGTCCGTGGCGCCGGTCCATGGCTTGCCCGCGCAACCAGTGTCGGCCGGATCAGCCGCGTCAGCGGCTTGCCGGGCTTTTCGGCGATGACAGTGAGCAGCATGTCGGCGATCTCGCGCGCGCATTGCCGGATCGAGGCATCGAAAGTGGTCAGGCCCGGCGGCGCATAGGCCGACGCAGCGATGTTGTCGAAACCGATGACGGACAGGTCGCGCGGCACGCTGAGCCCGGCACGGGCAGCTTCCTCCATAACGGTCAGCGCCAGTTCGTCGAACAAAGCGACGATGGCCGTCGGCCTGTCGGGGCCTCGCAGAATCCGGTTGACGGCCTCGATGCGCGCCTCCTGGTCGAAGCGCGGCGCGGTGACCACGTCGAGCCGCACCGAGGGGTCGCCCCGCCGGGCGATGGCCGCTGCGAGGCCGTCCTGCCTGAGATGGCGAAAGGTCATCGCCTCCGAGATCGTCACCAGGCCGAAATGGCGGTGGCCGAGATCATAGAGCATGTCGAAGGCTTCGCCGAAGGCGTGCGCGCCGTCGGTGTCGAGCCAGTTGTAGCCAAAGTCGCTGTCGAGCAGCCGGCCGTGAGCGACAAACGGAAAGCCACGCTCGCGCAGATAGGCAAGGCGCTCGTCGGTCTCGGCGATGCGGGTGACGACGACGCCATCCGCGCGCCCGGATTCGACGACGTGGCGGAGCACCGACAGTTCGGAATGGCCAAGTGCGGCCGTGGCCAGGATGAGGTCGGCGCCATGAGACACCAGCCCTTCGCCGAGCCCGGTGACGAATTCGCCGAGGAAGGAATCGACAAGATTGGGGCCGCGTATCGGCAGGACGAGGCCGACGAAGCCGCTGCGGCCGGAGACAAGCGTGCGCGCCGCGGTGTTGGGCACATAGCCGGCCTGGCGCGCCGCCTGCACGACGCGCTCACGCGTCTTCAGCGCGATCTGCTCATGGCCGGCAAGCGCGCGCGACACCGTCGTGATCGACAGGTCGAGGCTTGCCGCAAGCTCCTTCAGCGTGATGACGCGGGTGGTCATCGATCCTCCCTCAGGCGAGTTTGAAACGTTTGTAATTGCCTTTTGCAAAAATGCAAACGTTTTAAATTTCGATCAGGGATGGCCGCCTTGTCCAAATGGGGAGCGCAAGCGATTGCGGCGCGCCTGCGTCATTCCGCAGGCCCCCCGCCCGAGGCTCAGTCAATTCGAAGAGAAAAGTCTACTGCAAGATCCGTGCGGCGGACGGCATGGAATGGTCATGCGCGATGCCGGCATCGGCATCGCCGATCGCCCTATCGAGACCGGTTGCTACGACGGAAACCCTGAAGCGGCCTTCCATGCTCTTGTCGAAGATGGCGCCGACGATGATGTCGGCGTCCTCGTAGACCTCCTCGCGGATGCGGGTGGCGGCCTCGTCGACCTCGAACAGGGTCATGTCGCGGCCGCCTGATATCGAGACCAGCACGCCCTTGGCGCCCTTCATCGACACTTCGTCGAGCAGCGGGTTGGCGATCGCGGCTTCCGCCGCCTTCATCGCCCGGCTTTCGCCCGACGCCTCGCCGGTCCCCATCATGGCGCGGCCCATGCCGCGCATGACCGATTTGACGTCGGCGAAGTCGAGATTGATCAAGCCTTCCTTGACGATGAGATCGGTGATGCAGCTGACGCCGGAATAGAGCACCCGGTCGGCGATGACGAAGGCATCGGCGAAGGTGGTCTTGGCATCGGCGATGCGGAACAGGTTCTGGTTCGGGATGACGATCACGGTGTCGGCGGCCTCGCGCAGCCGCTCGATACCTTCCTCGGCCATCTGCATGCGGCGCCTGCCCTCGAAGGTGAAAGGCTTGGTGACGACGCCCACCGTCAGGATGCCGGCCTTGCGCGCCGCCTGCGCGATGACCGGAGCAGCGCCGGTTCCCGTGCCGCCGCCCATGCCGGCGGTGACGAAACACATATGCGTGCCGGCCAGATGGTCCATGATCTCGTCAAGCGATTCCTCGGCGGCGGCACGGCCGATCTCGGGCAGCGAGCCGGCGCCAAGGCCCTCCGTGACGTGCGCGCCAAGCTGGATCAGCCGCGTCGCCTTCGACATGGTCAACGCCTGGGCATCGGTGTTGGCGGCGATGAATTCGGTTCCCTGAAGCTGCTCCGCGATCATGTTGTTGATGGCGTTGCCGCCACCGCCGCCGACGCCGATAACGGTGATCTTGGGTCTCATCTCGGAGATTTCCGGCTTCTTGAACTCGGCCATGCCTGCTTCTCCTTCGTCAATTGCGCGCGCTTCACGACCCACGAGCAGACTGTCTGCATGACATTGCAATCGAGCGGCATGACGCGAATCAGTCCGTTCGGATGGGTGCCCCAAAAAGCCAGAGAGCGGCCGGACGTGCAAGTGCGTGCAAGGTCAAGATTTGTGATCGCGATATTGCAGACCGCTACGCGACTTCCGCCTGCGCCGGCATCGTGCCGCGCGACCTGCCCTTGGCAGCATTGCTAACGGCTTGCCGCGTAACGATCGAGGCGTCTATCATGCGCCGATATATCGCTGACTTCGGCGTCCGCCACGCTCGGTCCAATCAGGATCATCTGCGGCTGCTGTCGTCAGGCCAGATTTCAGAACGAATGAAGTAGCGCCCCCGCCAATGGCCGACAGAACACAATTCGGGTTGAGCGCCATCGACAGCGTGCCCCTGCATGAGAAGGTCTATCTGGAGCTTGTGCGGGCGCTGATGTCCGGCCAGTTCACGCCCGGCCAGAAGCTGACGTCGCGCAAGCTTGCCAAGGAACTCGGCACCAGCGACATGCCGGTGCGCAGCGCCTTCATGCGGCTGCAGGCATTGCGGGCGCTGAGCCCGATGCCGAACGGCAGCGTCGAGGTGCCGGTCATTTCGGCCGACCGGTTTTCGCAACTGACCGCGGTGCGCACGATCCTCGAAGGCTCGGCGACCGAACTCGCGACAAAGCGCATCAACGGCAACAATCTGCGAGCGATCCGGCGCCACAGCAGCGAATTGACCCTGGCTGCGCGCGAGGGCGATATCGACGACTATCTCAGGAAGAACTACGCCTTCAAATTCTCGATCTATCGCCATTGCGGCAATGAGCAGATGATCTTCCTGATCGAGACCGTGTGGATGCAAGTCGGCCCGTTCCTGAGGAACCTCGCCATGGGGTTCGAGGACGATCTCTCCTCCATCCTCGACATCGATTATCACGAGGAAGTCGTTGCCGCGATCGAGGCGCAGGACGCGGCGCGCGCCCGCGCGGCCATCGTGCGCGACATCGACGAAGGTGCGGCGCATATCCTGCGGCAGGCCAGATTTCCGGGAGCCAGAGGCTAGGATTGGAGGGCGATAGCCGCTCGACCCAAAGGCCGATCGTGCCTGCCCGGCGGCGAAGCAGGCATGCCGAATGCCCCTTGGCTTTCCGCCTTCCAGCCTCTATGTTGCGATCGCAGATCGCGCAATTGGTTTTGAAATGCCTCCCGACATCCCAGCTAGTGACTTGAAAAAATAAGGAAAAATATCCGGCAGTGGCCGGATAGGCTTTCCTAAAACTCACAAGCACTTTTTACCAGGGATAGCGCAGCCGGCAGGGCTTGGGCACCTTCGAACCAGAGGTTTAAAATTGAGCGATGCAATTGCGGACGTTCTGAGCTGGCTTGAAAGCAGAAGCGACATACAGAGCCTGAGGGCGGCGGTGTGCGATCTCAACGGCGTCATGCGGGGAAAACGCATACCCGTGGAGCAGGCCCGCAAGGCGCTGGAAGGCAAGCTGCGCATGCCCTATTCGCTGATCGGGCTCGACATCTGGGGCGAGGATATCGAAGGCAACAGTCTGGTTTTCTCGACTGGCGATGCCGATGGGCTCTGCCAATGGACGGGACGTGGCATCCTGCCCGTGGACTGGACGGCGCATCCGACGGCACTCGTCCCGCTCTGGCTTGCCGACGAAAGCGGCGCGCCCTATCTCGGCGATCCTCGGCGGGCTCTGGCCCGCATCCTCGACCGCTACAAGGCGCTCGGCCTGACCCCGGTCGCGGCGACCGAACTCGAATTCTACCTGGTCGATCCGCAATCGCAGCGGCCGGTCGGGCCTGTCTCACCGGTCACCGGGCGCCGTCTTGATTCCGACGCGGCGCTGTCGATCGACGAGATCGACGATTTCGAGGCCTTCATCCACGATGTCTACGAAGCCTGCCGGGCGCAAGGCATTCCCGTCGACACGGCCATCGCCGAAAACGGCGTCGGCCAGTTCGAGATCAATCTGAACCATGTGGCCGACGCGCTGCGGGCGGCCGACGACGCGGTGCTGTTCAAGCGCACGGTGAAGGGCATTGCCCGCAAGCACGGCTTTGCCGCCTGCTTCATGGCCAAACCCTATGGCGACCGGGCCGGCAACGGCTTCCACGTCCATTTCAGCCTGGTCGACGCCGAAGGCCGCAATGTGTTCGACGACGGTACGGATCAGGGCTCGGAAACCATGCGCCACGCCGTCGGCGGGCTGCTGGCGGCGATGGCCGAGAGCACGCTGGTGTTCGCACCGCACTTCAATTCCTACCGCAGGCTCCGCCCGCGCTCCTATGCGCCGACCGCGGTCGCCTGGGGTTACGAGAACCGCATGGTGGCGATCCGCATTCCCGGCGGCCCGACCGGGGCGCGCCGCATCGAGCATCGCGTGTCGGGAGCGGACGCCAACCCCTATCTGGTGCTTGCCGCCATATTGGGCGCGGCCCTGATCGGCATCGAAAGGCAGCTGTCGCCGGGCGAGACCACCGGGAGCGACGGACAAGGTGCCACGCCAGCCAAGCTGCCGCCGGACTGGGCCTCCGCGATCGCCACCTTCGAAAGCGGGACGCATGTGGCGGAAATTTTCCCGGCGATCCTGCGCGACTCCTTCATCGCCTGCAAGCGCCAGGAATTGAATACGTTCGCTCTCAACGTCAGCGATTTCGAGATCGAGACCTATCTCGAAAGCGTCTGAGCTGCTTACGAGGACCGCTCGGCCTTCAGCACCGAGACCGCCGCTTCGCTGTTGTGCACATAGTCGTTGGCGTCCGGCTGCTTCTGCAGCAGGAGGATGAACAACAGATCGGTCAGCGTCAGCTGCGCGTCGCGCGCGGTGATGGATGAGGAGCGCGCACGCTCCTCATCGGCTATGGTGTAGAGGCGGATGTCGGCGACCCGGCTCAGCGGATTGTCGTGCAGGCCGGTGACGGCGATCACCGTCGTGCCGCGCTTGGCGGCGAGCTCGGCGATGCGCAAGGTTTCGATGCTGGCGCCGGAATAGGAGAGCGCGAACAGCACGTCGCCAGGCCCGAGCGTCGCGGCATTGGCCATCTGGATGTGGCTGTCGCTGTCATGCAGCACGTTGCGGCCGAGCTTCATCAGCTTATAGGAGAAATCGCGCGCCACCAGCGAGGAGGCGCCGACACCGACCAGATGGATGCGGCGCGCGCCGTCCAGCAGTTCCAGCGTCCGGGAAATGATGCGCTCGCTGTTGGCGGCGACGGTCTGCTGCATCGACAGAAGCTTGCTGCCGATCAGCTTCTTGAGGATGACCGGATAGGTGTCGCCGACCTCGATCGAACCATGGATGACGCCGGCCGGCACCTGCCAGTCCTGCGCCTTGGCCTCGCTGACGGCGAGCTTGAGCTCCTGGTAGCTGGCATAGCCGAGCTTCTGGCTGAACTTGACGACGCTCGACTGGCTGCGGCCGATCTCGGCCGCAAGCGCTGCCGTCGACAGGCGCAGCATCTGGTCGGGGTTGTCGACGATGTACTGGCCGATCTCGCGATCGCCGGGCGCCATGCCGTCGAGCTTCGCGTTGATCTTCTTGAGAATGGACATGAACCCTCTGGTGCGCTTCTGCGTTCCAAGGAATAAAATATTCCAATTTCGATTGACAGCCAAGAACGCAGAATTAATTCTCGAGCCGGCCAGGGCCGGGAATCGAACGGCTCCCCCGGAGAGGCCGGACCGCCGCCCGGGCTTTCGTGACAAAAGGGTTCAGCCATGGACAGATTGCGGATCGTCGGCGGACGAAGACTGGAAGGCGCGGTCACCATTTCCGGCGCCAAGAACGCTGCCTTGCCGCAGATCGCGGCCGCCCTTCTCAGCCCCTACCCACTCGAACTGACCAATCTGCCAGATGTGACCGATGTCGAGAACATGCTGGGCGTGGTGCGGCTGCACGGCGCCGAGGTGACGCGATCGGCCCATGCCGCGACGATCGATACGAGTGCGGCGGTTTCGAAGGAAACGTCTTATGACACGGTGCGCAAAATGCGCGCGACGGTGCTCGTGCTGGCGCCGTTGCTGGCCCGGTTCGGCCATGCCCGGGTTTCACTGCCGGGCGGCTGCGCGATCGGTGCGCGGCCGGTCGACATGCATGTCGCCGCCCTCGCCGCACTCGGCGCCAAGATCGCCATCGAGAACGGCTTGATAGTCGCCTCGGCGCCGAACGGTCTGACCGGGACGCGCATCGTCCTCAGTTCGCCGTCCGTCGGAGCAACGGAAACCGCCATGATGGCCGCTGCCGCGGCCAAGGGCGAAACCGAGATCCTCAACGCGGCGCGCGAGCCGGAAGTGGCCGATCTCGCCGCTTGCCTCAACGCCATGGGGGCGCGCATCGAGGGCGCCGGCACGCACCGCATCCTGATCGCCGGCGACACAGGCTGGCACGCGGCCAGGCACGACATCATCCCGGACCGCATCGAGGCCGGCACTTATGCCATCGCCGCGGCGATCACCGGCGGCCAGCTTGAACTCACCCACGCCCGGCTCGAGCATATGGCCTCGGTGGTGCAATTGCTGGAAGCCACCGGCGTCAGCGTCTGGCCCGGCGATCGCGGGCTCATCGTGTCGCGCGAGCGGCCGCTCAAGGCCGCCGATCTCACGACGGAACCCTATCCGGGGTTTCCGACCGACCTGCAGGCGCAATTCATGGCGCTGATGTGCTGTGCCGAGGGTGCGTCGCTGCTGCGTGAAACCATCTTCGAGAACCGTTTCATGCATGTGCCCGAACTGATGCGGCTCGGCGCCAACATCAAGCTGCAAGGCACGATGGCGCTGGTGCGCGGGGGCGAGAAGCTGCATGGCGCGCAGGTGATGGCCACCGACCTGCGCGCTTCGGTGTCGCTGGTGCTTGCCGCGCTGGTCAGCGAAGGCGAGACGATCATCAACCGCGTCTATCATCTCGATCGCGGCTATGAGCAACTGGACCGCAAGCTGCGTCTATGCGGTGCCGATATCGAGCGGCTGAGCGCATGAGCAGCCCATACTATTTTCTCGGCGTCGACGGCGGCGGCACCGGCTGCCGGGCTCGCATAGAGGATGCGGAGGGAATCGTGCTGGGACAAGGCCTGTCCGGCCCGGCGACAACGCGGCTCGGCATCGACGCGGCCTGGGCCTCCATAGCCAAAGCCTTTGGCGCGGCGATCGAGGAGGCTGGCTTTGGACCGACCGAGGCCGCTCGGATTCGCGCCGGCATCGGGCTTGCCGGTATCGGCCGCAAGGGTGCGCTGGAAGCGTTGCGGGCGATCGCCCACCCCTTCGCCAGCATCGATTTCGTCAGCGACGGCGTCGGAGCCTGCCTGGGCGCGCATTCCGGCCAGGACGGCGCCATCGTCATTGCCGGCACCGGCTCGATCGGTCTCGGCTTTGTCGAAGGACGCGACCTGCGCGTCGGCGGCTACGGTTTTCCGATCTCCGACGAAGGCAGCGGCGCCCACCTTGGGCTGAAAGCCGTGCAACTGGCGTTGCGCGGCCATGACGGCCGGCACGAGCGGACGGCGCTGCTGGCGGAGGTGATGCAACGTTTCGAGGGTGACCCGATGGCAGCGGTCGCCTGGATGGACCGCGCCAGCGCCACGGATTACGCCGCTCTGGCGCCGATGGTGATGCGCCATGCCGATCAGGGCGATCCGGCCGGACGGCGGATCGTGCAGAGTGCCGCCGGGCAGATCGACACGCTGGTGCGGGTGCTGTTTGAAAAAGGCGCGCCGCGCGTGACCTTGCTGGGCGGTCTCGCCAGCCCGCTCGAACCCTGGCTTTCGCCCGATGTTCGGCGCCGCCTGAAGCCCGCCGACGGCGACGCCGTGTCCGGGGCGATCATCCTTGCCAAGAGATCGCTCCGCGCAGGGCAGGCTTAGCGGAGACAGGAATAAAATATTCCACTATCCTGTTGACGTTACGAATATCCAATTCTAGAAAGTTAACAAAGAAAACTGTGATGACGGATCAAACGTCCGTGTGCCCTGGCGCCCGTTGAGCCATGCCGGACGCCGGCAGCAGAATTTTTGAAAGCACTGGAATGACCGAGCAAGGTTTGATGTCTGAGCTGGACCTGCTGGTTTCCGAAGGCCGCAACCCGCGGACGATGGATATCGACCTGCTGCCGACCATCGATGTGCTGCGCAAGATCAATGACGAGGACAGGATTGTCCCGGCGGCTGTCGAAAAGGTGCTGCCGGCAATCGCCGCGGCAGTCGACCGCATCGTGCTTGCCTTCCAGAAAGGCGCGCGTCTGATCTATATCGGCGCCGGCACCAGCGGCCGGCTTGGAGTTCTCGATGCGTCGGAGTGCCCGCCCACTTTCGGCGTACCCGAAGACATGGTGATCGGCCTGATCGCCGGTGGTCCCGACGCTTTGGTGCGATCGACGGAAGGTGCCGAGGACGACCCAAAAATGGGCGCGCGGGCGTTGCAGGAGATTAGGCTCACACCGGACGACGTCGTGGTGGGCATCGCGGTCAGCGGGCGCACGCCTTACGTCATCGGCGGACTGAATTATGCGAAGCAGGTCGGCGCGACAACGGTTGCCCTGTCCTGCAATCCGGCATCGACCATTGCCGGCATCGCCGACATCGCCATCTCGCCGGTCGTCGGCCCGGAAGTGCTCACCGGCTCTACCCGGCTGAAATCCGGAACGGCGCAGAAGCTGGTGCTCAACATGCTGACCACGGCCTCGATGATCCGCATCGGCAAGAGCTATGAGAATCTGATGGTGGACCTCAACCCGTCCAACAAGAAGCTGGTCGCGAGAGCCATCAGGATCGTCATGCAGACCACCGGCTGCACGGCGCAGCGGGCCAAACAGGTGCTCGCCCAGTCAGGCAATGATGTAAAGCTGGCGATCCTGGTGGCGATCACCGGCTTCGATGTCGAGGCGGCACGGGCCGCCCTCGGCGAGGCAGGAGGATTCCTGCGAAAGGCAATCAGCGACAGGACCGCATGAAGCCGCACGGGACAAGACGGCAAGAAGCCGCTTTAGACAAGACGGCGTGAAGCCGCATAGACTGGGCCGATACTCCAAAGCATGTGTGTCTTGGAAGCGGTCCGTAGAAACTGCAAGGCATCAAGTTCAAATCATAATGGGAGACGAGAATGGTTCACCTCACAAGAAAGCTGCTGTCGGGCATAACGCTGGCCGCGATGCTCGGCGTGGCCGTGGTTTCAACACAAGCGAATGCCGCGACGCTGCACATGGCCTGGTCACAGGACGCCACGGGACTTGACCCGCACAAGCAGACGGCCTTTTCGTCGCTGCGGCTCCTGGAACTGATCTATGAGCCGCTGGTGCGCGTCGATGCCAGCCTGCAGATCATTCCGGCAATCGCCACCTCCTGGGAATTCTCCAAGGACGGCAAGATGCTGACCTTCAAGCTCGATCCCAAGGCGAAATTCCAGGACGGCACCGCCGTCACTTCGGCCGACGTCAAGGCCTCGTTCGAGCGCATCCTCGACGAGAAGACTGGTGCGGCCGCCCGCGCCAACTTCCTGTCGATCGCCGGCATCGACACGCCCGATGCGGCAACTGTCGTGTTCCACCTGTCACAGCCCGACGTGCCGATCCTGACGGCGATGAGCGACGTCAACGCGGCGATCGTGCCGGCCAGCGAAATCAAGGCTGGCTCGATCGGCACCAAGGCGCTCGGCTCGGGCCCGTTCAAGCTCGACAAATGGGATCCCAACGCTAAGGAGGTGCTCAGCGCCAACAAGGACTGGGCCGGCGGCGCGACCGGCGTCGACGGCATCGAGATCAGCGTGCTGCCGGACGAAGCGGCGATCCTTGCCGCCATGCGCACCAAGCAGATCGATTTCGCGCTGCTCAACGACCCGCTGGTCGCCACTCTGGTGCCGAAGGAGGCCAGCCTGCAGCTGAACCGCGTGCCGGTGCTTGCCTATCACGTGCTGCAGCTCAACCCGTCGCGCAAGCCGATGACCGAGCTCAAGGTGCGCCAGGCGATCTCCTGCGCCATCGACCGGCAAGAGGTGCTGGATACCGCATCGCTCGGCGAGGGCAAGGTCACGGGACCGCTGACCATCCCGGCGCTGGCGACCGATCCGAGCCAGCTGTTCTGCTACAAGCGCGATGTCGAAAAGGCCAAGAAGCTGATGGCAGAGGCCGGCTTTGCCGATGGCTTTTCGGCAACCGTGATCGGCGCCACCGGCGAGCCGCCGACGGCGGCGGCGGAGGCGCAGGTCATCCAGTCGCAGCTCGCCGAAATCGGCGTCAAGCTCGACATCAAGATGATGGAGCTCAACGTCTATGTCGACGCCTGGCTGAAGGGTGATTTCGACATGGCGATCGCGCTCAATGGCGGCCGCGCCGACCCCTACACCATGTACAACCGCTACTGGACCAAGGCCGGCAATCTGCAGAAGGTGGCCAACTACATCGACGACACGCTGGACAGCCAGATGCAGCAGGGCCGCGCCGAGACCGACCCGGCCAAACGCAAGGCGATCTTCGGCAAATTCGAGAAGCACCTCGCGGAAATGTCGCCGTGGATCTGGCTCTACACGTCTTACAGCTACACGGCCCAGCAGAAGAACATCGCCGGCTTCGTGCCGACGCCGACCGGCACGCTGTTCAGCCTGAGCAAGGTTACCATCCAGCAGTAGCCCTGTCAGGCATTGGGCGAGAGGACTTCTTCGCGTGAACTATCTGATGCGACGACTGGCGACGTTTCCTCTCGTCCTGCTTGGCGTGTCCATCCTGGTCTTCGTGGCGATCCGGATGGTGCCAGGCGATTCGATCACGGCGATGCTGGGCACTGAAGCCGGCCTGCTGACGCCGGCGCAGCGGGATTCGCTCGCCGCCTATTTCGGCATCGACCAGCCCTGGTTCATCCAGTACTGGCGCTGGATCGGCGGCATCCTGCACGGCAATTTCGGCATTTCCGTCACCTATGGCAGGCCGGTGCTCGACGTCATCCTCGAACGCTTCCCGCTGACGCTGGAATTGGCTCTGCTGTCGATGATCATCGCGCTTGCCGTCGGCATGCCGGCCGGCATCTACGCCGCCACGCATAATGAAAAACCGTCCGATCTTGGGGTCCGCATCGTCGCCATGATCGGCCAGTCGACGCCGAGCTTCGTGCTTGGCCTGCTGATCATCTACGCGCTGTCGGCCGGCTTTGGCGTGCTGCCGGCGATGGGCGAATTCGCGCCGCTCTGGCAGGATCCCTTGCGCAATCTCAGCCAGTTGATCCTGCCCGCCATCACGCTGGGTTTCGCCTTCGCTGCGTCGGTCACGCGCATATCGCGTTCGGCGATGCTCGACGTTTTGAGCGACGACTATGTGCGCACCGCGCGCAGCAAGGGGGCGTCGGCGCGCAGCGTCATCTGGCGGCATGCGCTCCCCAACGCGCTGATCCCGGTGGTGACGCTGAGCGGCATCGAGTTCGGCTATCTCCTGGGTGGTGCCGTCATCGTCGAGCAGATCTATGCTTTGCCGGGCCTCGGACGCATGGTGCTGGACGCCATCCTGCAGCGCGACTACGCGCTGGTGCAGGGAGCCGTGCTGTTCATCGCCTTCAACTTCATGATCGTCAATCTCCTGGTCGACCTCGCCTATGTCGCGCTCGATCCGCGCATCCGGCTGGGAGAGCAGTGATGCGCATCCTGCGCGCCATTTTCGGGCATGGCAGCGGCCGCATCGGCGGCGTCATCGTCGGCGTCTATTTGCTGATTGCCATTCTCGGCCTGGTCGGGCTGACGCCGCACAACCCGATCACGCAGTTCCGCGTCGACCGGCTGCACGCGCCCAATGGCGCCTACTGGATGGGCACCGACCTCTTCGGGCGCGACGTGGCCAGCCGCTTGATGGCCGGCATCGGGCAATCCTTCACCGTCGCCTTCTTCTCGGTGGCCTTCGCCACCCTTGCCGGCACAGTGCTCGGGCTGGCGGCCGCCTGGCTCGGACGCCGCTGGGATGGCGTGGTGATGCGCATCATGGATGTGTTGCTGGCCTTCCCGGCAATCCTTCTGGCGCTGCTCATCGTCACCGTCGCCGGGCCGGGCACATGGACCAGCGTCGTCGCCATCGGCATCGTCTACACGCCGATCTTCACGCGCGTGGTGCGCGGCCCTGCCCTGTCGCTCAAGGCACGCGAATTCGTCGACGCCGCGCGCACTTTCGGCAGCAGTTCCAGCTACATAGTCACGCGCCATCTGCTGCTCAATCTGGTGGCGCCATTGACCGTGCAGGTGACGCTGGCGCTGGCCTGGGCGCTGCTCACCGAAGCCGGCTTGAGCTTCCTCGGCCTCGGCACGCAGCCGCCCGCCGCCTCGCTCGGGCTGATGCTGAGCGACAGCCGCAATCTGATGGAGACCGCGCCCTGGCTGATGATTTTTCCGGGCCTGACCATCATGATCAGCATCCTCGGCTTCAACCTGCTGGGTGATGCCTTGCGCGATATCCTCGACCCCAGGATGCGGAGGGTGCCGGCATGACGCCGCTGCTGTCCGTCCGGGATCTGCGCGTCGGCTTTGGCCGCGATCCGCAAGCCAATGAGGTGGTGCGCGGCGTCAGCTTCGACATTGCCGATGGCGAAACGCTGGCCATTGTCGGCGAAAGCGGCTCCGGCAAATCCGTCACCGCGCTGTCGATCAACCGGCTGATCGATTTCGGCGGCGGCCGCATCACCGGCGGCGCGATGACGCTGAAACGGGCCGACGGCAGCCTCTTCGACCTGACAACTGCCGCAGAACCGCAGCTCCGTGCCATTCGCGGCGCGGAGATCGGCATGATCTTCCAGGAGCCGATGACTTCGCTCAACCCGGTGCTGACCATCGGCACGCAGATCGAGGAATCGTTTCGCCTGCACCGCGGCCTGACCGGCCGGCAAGCCACGGCGGCGGCCAAGGAGGCGCTCGACCGCGTGCGTATTCCCGATGCCGCGCGACGGCTGAAATACACGCCAAACCAGCTGTCGGGCGGCATGCTGCAAAGGGTGATGATCGCGATTGCACTGGCCTGCAATCCACGCCTGCTGATCGCCGACGAGCCGACCACCGCGCTCGACGTCACCGTGCAGGCGCAGATCATGGCGCTGCTTGCCGAGTTGAAGCGCGAGACCGGCATGTCTGTCATCTTCATCACCCATGATATTGGCCTGGTCGCCGGCATCGCCGACAAGGTGATGGTGATGCAGAACGGGCAGGCCGCGGAGCAAGGTGAGCTGAGCCAGATCCTCGACAGGCCGCGGCACCCCTACACACAGCACCTGCTGCACGCCGTGCCGCATTTCGCCAATGGAAGCGCGACGCGAGTGGACGGGCAGCGCGACAGGGGTGAAAGCACGGAGCCGGCCTTGAAGGTCGACGGCCTGGTGGTACGCTTTCCCCTCAAGAGCAATTTCTTCAGCCGCGCCACCGGCGCCGTGCACGCCGTCGATGGCGTCGATTTCGACCTGATGCCGGGCGAGACGCTGGCCATCGTCGGCGAGAGCGGCTCGGGCAAGTCCACCACCGCAAAGGCGGTGCTCGGTTTGGTGCGCTCGACGCGCGGCAGCTTCTCGGTGGGTTCTCGAAAGGCTTCGGCCGAGCGCAGTGCCAAGCCCGTGCAGATGGTGTTTCAGAATCCCTATGCCTCGCTCAATCCGAGGCTGGCCATCGAGAGCATCCTGGCCGAACCGGTGATCGCCAACGGTGGTCGTATGGATAGCGAAACACGCGCAAAGATGGCGAGCTTGCTGGAACGTGTCGGCCTGCCCGTGAATAGCCTTCAGCGCTATCCGCATGAATTCTCGGGCGGCCAGCGGCAAAGGCTGTGCATTGCCCGCGCGCTGATGCTCAACCCGTCCGTGGTGGTTCTGGACGAAGCGGTGTCGGCGCTCGATGTCTCGGTGCAGGCCAAGGTGCTGGAGCTGCTGGTCGAATTGCAGCGCGAGTTCGGTTTGGCCTATCTCTTCATCTCGCACGACATGGCGGTGGTCGAACGGATCGCGCACCGCATCGCCGTCATCTATGCAGGCCAGATCGTCGAGATCGGCGACGCGGCCTCGGTGCTGTCGAAGCCGCAGCACTCCTATACGAAGAAACTGATCGCCGCCGTTCCGACCATCGACCGGCGGCGCGAGCATTTCGAAATCGATACACGCCAGGTGCCCTCGCTGGTGCGGCCGCAAGGGTTTGAACCGGCGCCGGCGCGGTGGGAGCGGTTCGGGCCGGATCATCGAGCGAGGGTTGAGGCGTGACTTCAGTTCTTTCCACCGATCTTCAACAGCTCTTCGACCGCGCTTTCCAACCACTCGCAACAGCGGTGTCAACCAAGCGAATTCCCGGCGGCGTGCTCGGCATTGTCGACAAGAACAGCCACCGCATCGTCAGGGCGATCGGCTCGGCACAACTCGTGCCCAAGCAGCGGCCGATGAGCGTCGATACCTGGTTCGACCTGGCATCGCTGACCAAGGTCATCTTCACCACGCCTCGCATCCTGGCGCTGGCGGAAGATGGCGTCATCGATCTCGACGCACCGCTGATCTCGGTGCTGCCCGACCTTCGCCAGTACGATCAATCGGCGTGGGAGCGGAAGGTGACGTTTCGCCAGTGCCTCGGCCATCAAACGACGTTTCCGGCCGTCGAGCCGATCTACACCTACGGACGCGACCCCGACCTGCTGCGTACCTTCATCCTGCAGCGCGAATGGAGAGCCCGTGAGCCCGTCTATTCCGATATCAATTTCATCCTGCTCGGCTTTGCCCTCGAGCGGCTGTCGGGCATGACGATCCGCGACATGGATCCCGGCCCCAGCTTTGCCTGGTCCACGGAACCCGATGCCTCAGCCGCGACGGAGGATTGCACCTGGCGACATCGCGTTCTATCGGGCGAGGTGCACGACGATAATTGCTCGGCGCTGCAAGGTGCTGGTCATGCCGGGCTGTTCGGCACGGCGGCTTCGGTGCTGGATTTCGCGCAAGGGCTGCTGGATGGTACAGGTGCCAGCGACCGTTCGATCGCGCTGATGCGCACGCCCTTGTCCGCCACCCGCACGCATGGCTGGGAGCACCCCAATGAGGGCTGGTCCGGCGGGGCCTTGTGCAGCCCGGGAACCATCGGCCATACCGGCTTTACGGGCACCGGATTGTGGATCGATTTCGACAAGGGCAAGGCTTGGACCTTGCTCACCAACCGGATCCATCCGACACGTCATTTCGACAGCGGAATCGCTCAGCTTCGGCAGACGATCGGCGATCTCGTCAATGGACTTTAGGAGCTAGATGATGGAACCAATCTGGGCCGTCGGCCTGATGACCGGCACGGTGCTTGACGGCAATATCGACGTCGCGCTGATCAAGACCGATGGCGAGCGCATCGATAATTTCGGCACCTACCGGCTGATGCCCTATCCCCAATCGATCCGCTCGCTGCTGGAAGAGACGCTGACGGCGGCGCGGGCCTGGAATTTTGTCGGGCCGGAACCGGCGATCTTCCGCAAGGCCGAGGAAGCGCTGACGCGTGCCCAGTCGGCGGCGGTCAGGGAATTGGTCGAAGGCTACGGCATGACCATGGCCGATATCGGCGTCGTCGGCTTTCACGGTCAGACGGTGCTGCATCGCGCGCCGCAGGTGGGACGGCTCGGCCAGACGCGGCAATTGGGTGACGGCGAGCTGATGCATTCCCTGTTGGGCACCAAGGTCGCCTACGATTTCCGCTCGGCCGACATGCGCGCCGGCGGGCAAGGCGCCCCGCTGGCCGCCGCCTATCACACCGCGCTGATGCGCAGCGCCGGCGCAAGCGGCGAGGTGGCCGTGCTCAATCTCGGCGGCGTCGCAAACATCACCTGGTGGGATGGCGCCGACAATGTCGTTGCCTTCGACACCGGTCCGGCCAATGCGCCGCTCAACGATTTCATCAAGTCGAAGGGGCTCGGCGACATGGATCGCGACGGCGCGCTTGGCCGTGCGGGCACGGTCGACGAAGCAAGGCTCGCCAAGCTGTTGCAGCATCCTTATCTCAGCAAGCCCTACCCCAAGTCGCTGGACCGTTTCGATTTCGGCGCAGCCATGGCCGACGGACTCAATGCCGAGGATGGTGCCGCCCTGCTCACCGCCTTCACGGCCGGCGCCGTCGGCAAGGCGCTCGACCTCTTGCCGAGCCGGCCGAAAAAACTGGTGGTCAGCGGTGGCGGCCGCCACAACCCGACGATGATGGCAATGCTGGCCAGCCGCGCCGGCGTCGAGGTGGTGCAGGCGGAAAGCCTCGGCTGGAGCGGCGATGCGGTGGAGGCCGAGTGTTTTGCCTTCCTGGCGGTGCGCGTGCTCCGCGGCCTGCCGATCAGTTTTCCAAGCACCACCGGCGCGCCGCAGCCGATGCGCGGCGGAAGGCTGGCCGGTTAAGCCAGCCTCTTCTGCAGGAAGATGCGGCTGCGGCCGACGGGGAAATCGGCCAGCGTACCGAAGGACTGATAGCCCTGGCGCTGGTAGACCTTGGCGGCGTTGGGATTGAAGGTATCGATCCAGGCATTGCTGCAGCCGCGCGAGATCGCCTCCTGTTCGGCCGCATCCAGCATCCGGCCAGCCATGTGCTGGCCACGCAGCCTTTCATCGACCCACAGCCATTGCACGTAGAGCCAGCCCCAGGCGGTGTAGCCCGAAATGCCGGCGACGACCGCGCCATTCTCGTCGCGCACGAACACAGCGAGCGCCTTTCTTTCGGATGCGCCGACATCGCCGTCGTTGAATGCCGTCAGCTGTTCGGCGAGAAAGGCGAGGTCTGCCGGCAAGGGGTTTGCCGTTGTTTCGAGTGTCGTGTTCATGGCTCTTTCCAGAAGGCTCGGCTGGATGCGGTGAATGGCTACGGAGCGTGAGGCTCTCGGGCACTTTCTATGTCTGCTCTCGAACAGATTGGGGATCGCCGCCATTGCGAAATTCGGATGCGGCAATGCCGTAGCGCTTGAGCTTGTCGTAAAAAGTCTTACGCGGCACGCCAAGCGCGTCGATGGCGCCGCGCACATCGCCGCCATGGTCGCGCAGCGCGTCACGGATGAGTTGCGCTTCGTAGTGGGCCACGCGTTCAGGCAGCGAGACCGCTGGCTCTGTCGACTGCGAGGGGACCACTTTCGTCTCGTCGTCAGGCCCAAGACCGAGTGCGACGCGATCGGCAAAATGGGCGAGCTCGCGCACGTTGCCAGGCCAGGCATGCGACTGGAGATGATCGCTGACGGCGGCATTCACCCTGGCGACGGGCCGACCGAAGCGTTCGGCAGCCTTGCCGAGGAAATGGCCGAACAGCATCGGGATGTCGCCGCGCCGCTCGCGCAAAGGCGGAATGCGCAGCGTCACCACATTGAGGCGAAAATAGAGGTCCTCGCGGAAATCGCCGCGCTGGTCGGGCCGGCCGAGATCGACCTTGGTTGCCGCAACGACCCTCAGATCGAGGCGCCGGACCTCGTTCGAGCCAAGCGGCGTGAGGCTACGCGTCTCCAGCACCCGCAGCAGCTTGACCTGCAGGGCCGGCGGCATGGATTCGATCTCGTCGAGGAATAGCGTGCCGCCGCTGGAATGCTCGACGCGGCCGATCCGCCGCCGCTGCGCGCCGGTGAACGCGCCGGCCTCGTGGCCGAACAGCTCGCTTTCGATGACGGTCTCGGGCAAGGCACCGCAATTCAGCGCCACGAAGGGTTTGGAACGCCGCCGGCCCCACCGGTGCAGCAGGTCGGCCACCACTTCCTTGCCGGTTCCGGTCTCGCCTTCCACCAGCACGTCGACATCCATGTCGGCGATCTGTCGCAAGGTCTCGCGCAACCGCCGCATGGCGGGCGCTTCGCCGATCAGCGGCAAGCCGTCTGCAGCCAGTGCCGCGGCCTCGCGCAGCCGCCGGTTTTCCATCACCAGCCGCCGCTTCTCCGAGGCCCGTCTCAGCGCCTCGACCAAGCGATCTCCGGCATAGGGTTTTGGGATGAAATCATAGACGCCGTCCTTGAGTGCGGCCACCGCAAGATCGACATCGCCATGTCCGGTGACCAGGATCACCGGTATGTCAGGATCGATCGCCTTGATGCGGTCGAACAGTTGCAGCCCGTTCATGCCCGGCATGCGGATGTCGCTGACGACCACGCCGTCGAAATCCCTGTCGATGACGGCAAGTGCGGCTTCGGCGGCTTCGCGCCCGACCACGGTGAAGCCGGCAAGCTCGAGCAATTGCGTGGTGGCATGCAGAAGGTCGGCATCGTCGTCGACGAGCGCCACCCGTCCTGATCCCTCGTTCATTCAATCCGCCTCAAATCTATGGTGAAGGATGCGCCTTTGGCGCCGCCGGGATCGAGCCGCAGCGTGCCGCCCAATTCCTGGGCGATCTCCTGCGAGATCACCAGCCCGAGGCCGAGCCCCTTCTCCTTGGTGGTCTGGAACGGCATGAACAGATTGCCGGCCGCTTCCGGCCCGAGGCCGGGGCCGTTGTCGCGCACCGAGATCAACACCCGGTCATCGCGCTCTGCGAGTTCGATCTCGATGCGGGGATCGGGCTGGTCCTTCATGGCGTCCAGCGCGTTCTGCAACAGGTTGACGAGGATCTGCTCCAGTCGGATGCGGCTCGCCATCACCATCGGCGACGCATTGCCGGGCGGCTTGATGATGGTGACGCCGGAATCGCGGATGCGGCCGGAAAGCAGCGACAGGGCGCCGTCGATCGCCTCGCGCACCGGCAAGGGCGAAGCGGCGACACCGGGCCGGCGGGCGAAGGTGCGCAAGGTGCTGGTGATGGCACCGATGCGCTCGGTCATCGAGACGATCGACGCCAGGTTGCCGCTCGCCGGTTCAGTCTTGCCGGTTTCGAGAAAACGGCCTGCATTCTCCGCGTAGGTGCGGATCGCGGCGACCGGCTGGTTGATCTCATGCGCCACGCCGGCAGCGATCTGGCCGAGGATGGACAGCCGGTTGGCCTGGGCGAGATCGTCGCGCAGCCGGCGGACCTTCGCCTCGGCATTCTCACGCTCGGCGATCTCGCCGGCGAGCGCGGCGTTGGAGCGTGTCAGCTCCGCCGTCCGTGTGCTGACCCTGCTTTCCAGCTCGGCATTCATGCGCGCCAGCGCCTCCTGCCGCAGACGGCGTGTGCGGCGGCGCCTTGTGAACACGTAGGCAAGCAGGCCGGTCAGCAGCAGCCCGAGCAGCGTCGTCAGCCGGGCCGTGTTGGCGGCGGACGAGAGAGCAGCGTCGGCGGGCGTCAGCAGCCAAAGGCGCCAGCCGGGGACCGAACCGGGCAGGTCCTGCACGACCTCGACGAACTTGCGCGGCTTGCCGGGGCCGGTGATGGTGGCCAGGCCGTCTCCGGCACCGCGACGTATCGGCAGAGGTTCGAAGGCGGCATCGTCCAGTTGCAGTTGCTCGTGGGCAGTTGCGGCGTCTTTGGCGGAGAGCGGCGCCAGCGCATGAAACCGCCACTCAGGCAGGCTGGTGGCCAGCACGACGCCGCGTTCGTCCGTGACGAAAACGAGGAATCCGCTGGAGCGCCAATTGGCTTCGACGCCGTCGAGTTCGACCTTCAGCACAGCGACACCCAGCGGCTTGCCGTTGTCATCGACGCGGCTCGAAAGATAGAGACCCGGCCGGCCACTGATCGTGCCGAGCCCATATTGGCTGGCCGAACCCTTCGCCATCGCCTCGTTGAAATAGTGGCGGAAATTATAGTCGATGCCGACAAAGCTCGTCGGCTCGCCGGCATTGCTGGCCGATATGGCGATGCCAGCCGTATCGATGACATAGATAGCGGATGCCGAGGCGTCACTGGCGATCGCCTTGAGCTTGTCGTTGAGGGCCGCTTCCTGCATCTTTCCGGCCCGGCGCAACGCTCCGCGCACCGCATCATCACGAGCCAGCACCAGCGGCACCAGGCGCTGCTTCTCGATTTCGCCGGTCAGCGTCCCCGCCGCCAGCGGCAGGGCGGCGAGCGCGCCATCACGCAAATCATTGGTCGCCTGGCCGGTGGCAATTCGACCGGCAATGGCGATCGCACCCGCCAGGATCGCGAGGGCGACGACGATAACAAGCCAGCGGCCATCGCGCAGCCGCGCCACCGCCTCGCGCAGCAAGTCGCGACCGGCCGAGGAGCCGCTATCGGTGCCTGCCTGAAGCGTCTGCCCTCTCCTTTTTCTCGCGGCCTCGCCGCCACTCTAATGCGAAATTCCGCCCAGGCAAACGGGACGTGTGCGGAAATCCGCACACCTCTTCGCTGAAGAATACCCAACAAAGCCGGAAATCCCGGGATTCCGGGCTTCCCCCGATCTGGCACAGCGCTTGCAAAACTCCTTGCAGCGGCGGGCGACCGGAACGCCGCGATGGGAGAAGTCACGCAGGGCGGGTTCCGTCCATCCGGCCAGGGAGAGTTCGATGCACATCGCAGACCAATCGGGCGCGGCTGCCGCGCAGCGCAAGCCCCTCTATGCCCAACTCTACGTGCAGGTGCTGGTGGCGATCACCGTCGGCATCCTGCTCGGCCACTACTATCCGTCGATCGGCGAGAGCATGAAGCCGCTCGGCGACGCCTTCATCAAGCTGGTCAAGATGATCATCGCCCCAGTCATCTTCCTGACGGTGGCGACCGGCATTGCCGGCATGAGCGACCTTCAGAAGGTCGGCCGCGTCGCCGGCAAGGCGATGCTCTACTTCCTCACCTTCTCGACGCTGGCCCTGATCATCGGCCTTGTCGTCGCCAATGTCGTGCAGCCCGGCGCTGGCTTCAACATCGACCCGGCAACACTCGATGTCTCGACCGTCAACACCTATGCCGCCAAGGCGCATGACCAATCGGTCACCGGCTTCCTGATGAACATCATCCCCGGCACGATCGTCGGCGCCTTCGCCGATGGCGACATCTTGCAGGTGCTGTTCTTCTCGGTGCTCTTCGGCATCGCGCTGGCGCTGGTCGGCGACAAGGGCGCGCCGGTGCTCAACTTCCTGCAGGCGCTAATGGCACCGATGTTCAAGCTGGTCAGCGTCTTGATGAAGGCCGCCCCCATCGGTGCTTTCGGCGCCATGGCCTTCACCATCGGCAAATACGGCATCGGCTCGGTCATCAACCTCGCCATGCTGGTCGGTACTTTCTACGCGACGTCGCTGCTGTTCGTCTTCGTCGTGCTGGGCGCGGTCTGCCGTTACAACGGCTTCTCCATCCTGTCGCTGCTGCGCTACATCAAGGAAGAGCTGCTTTTGGTGCTCGGCACCTCCTCGTCGGAAGCCGCCCTGCCATCGCTGATGGAGAAGATGGAGAAGGCCGGCGCCAAGCGCTCGGTGGTCGGCCTGGTCATCCCGACCGGCTATTCCTTCAACCTCGACGGCACCAACATCTACATGACGCTTGCCGCGCTGTTCATCGCGCAGGCGACGAACATCCATCTGTCGATGGGCGATCAGATCCTGCTGCTGCTGGTGGCGATGCTCTCGTCCAAGGGTGCCGCCGGCATTACCGGAGCCGGCTTCATCACGCTCGCCGCGACGCTTTCGGTCGTACCCTCGGTGCCGGTCGCCGGCATGGCGCTGATCCTCGGCGTCGACCGCTTCATGTCGGAATGCCGGGCGCTGACCAACTTCATCGGCAACGCCGTCGCCACGCTGGTTGTCGCCCGCTGGGAAGGCGAACTCGACGAGGCAAAGCTGGCGAGAGCCCTGGCCGGCACGGCCGACGACAGCCTGCCGGCGGATATCGTTCCCGCCGAGTAATTCGCGCGGCTGCACGATGATAGAGAAATGGCCGGAGGCAGCGCTGCCTCCGGCCATTTTTTTACCTTGAAGTATCAGCCATTGAAGTCCCTCCTCGCTTCTGGAAACGTGCTTGGGCCGACAGGCATGCGGGCCGCCAAACTGCCATCGTCGAACAGGACAAGGCTGGCGGCGCCGACCAACCCGGCGTGGCGGCCCAGTTGCGCCTGGACCACCGGCACGTCGCGATAGGCGCGCATGGCGCGCTGCCGGATGGTGGCCTCGATGACCGGATGCATCAGGTCGAGGCCATTGGCGATGCCGCCGCCGACGACCAGCACGTCGGGCGAATAGAGATGCAAGAGGTTGGTGAAGCCGACGCCCAGCCAGCGCGCCTCTTCCTCGAGCAGGGCCAGAGCGAGGTCGTCCTGCAGCCTTGCTGCCTCGACCACGTGGCGGCCGGTAACCTCGGCATTGGCCGAGAGGCGGCGCAGCGCCGAGCCGTCGAAGGCCGATGTCGCGGCGTTGGCGCGACGGCCAAGCGCTGTGCCCGAGGCGATGGCCTCGAAGCAGCCGACGACGCCGCACACGCAGCGCTCGCCTTCATTGGTGATGGTCATATGGCCGATCTCGGCTGCGAGGCCACGGCGGCCGTGCAGGATGCGCCCGTCGGCAACGACACCGCCACCGATGCCGGTGGAAACCGTGACGAAGACCAGCGAGCGAGCGCCATGGCCGGCGCCGAAACGCCATTCGCCGAGTGCCGCCGCGTTGGCGTCGTTCTCCAGCCGCACCGGCAGGCCGAGCCGGCGCTCGAGGATGTCGGCCAGCGGCACATCCTGCCAGCCGGCGAGTGTCGGCGGTCCGACCGCGATGCCGGCCAGCGGATCGAGCGGCCCCGGCGCGCCGACGCCGACGCCGACAATGGCGAGGCCCGGCGCCTCGGCATGCACGGTCGCGGCCAGCGCCTCGATCTGGCCGATCACCACGTCAGGCCCGGCCTGAGCCTGCGTCGGCACGGCGGCGAAGGCGAGGATCTTGCCGTCACGATCGACCAGCGCGGCACGAAGCTCGGTGCCGCCAAGATCGATCGCGAGGGCGGCTTCCGTGCTCATGCCGCGACCTTCAGCCCATGCAGCCAGCCGATGCGACCGGCGAGATCCTTGTCGCCGAAGGCGAGCGAACCCAGAACCACGGTCTGCGCACCCGCGGCACGCAGCAACGGCACGGTCTCGTGGCGGATGCCGCCATCGGCGGCAAGCACGACGGCGCCCTCGCGGCCGGCCTCCCGCAGGATGGCGCGGGCGGCACCCAGTCTGTCGCATGCCTTGTCCGAAAGGCTCTGGCCCTTGACGCCGATCGCGGTGCCGAGCAGCGTGACGAAGGCGACCTCGGAGACGAAAGGTTTTACTGCCTCGACCGGCGTCTCCAGCCTCAGCACGACGCCCGCTTCGGCACCGAGCTCGCGCGCCAGCCGCACGGCGCGCAACCCCGCCTCGCCGTTTTCGGCATGCACGCTGATCATATCGGCGCCAGCCTCGATGAACTGGCGCGTCTGCGTCTCGACGATTGCGGCATCGACCATCAGATGGACATGGATGGGCTTGGCCGTCAGCCCGGCGATGCGGGCGACGAGATCGGGGAAGAACAGGAAGGACGGGGCGAAATGGCCGTCCGCCACATCGATGTGATGCAGATCGACATGGGGTTCGATGCGCCTGAGGTCGCTCTCGAAATTGGCGAGATTGGCCGACCAGAGCGAGAATTCGGCGATCAAGCGATCGCGCGGCAATGCGGCGATTGCCGCGGGGCCTGACAGGGGTTTTGACGTCATGATCGGTCCTGGTTGTTGAAATGTCTGTCGAGAAAGCCGTTGATGGCGGCGCGGATTTCGGCGAAATGGCGATCCTTGTCGGCGGCCTTCGGTGTCACCTCTGCGAAGGCGGCGTTCGGGATAGTCTCGGCAAGCTCGCTGGCGGTCGCCAGGGGATGGACGAGATCGATGCCGCTGCCGACGACCAGCGCGGGAATCGAGAGACGCGCGGCTGCCGCCCGCGTCACGCCAGGCCCATCATTGGCGATCGCCTGCATCACTTCGGCAAAGACGGTCGCATTCTCACGCGCGAAAAAACCACGCAGCGAGGCGAGATTGTCCGGCGCCTCGGTACGAAAGCGGGCCGATGTCGCGGAGGACGCGAAGGCGTCGCGCGCCTCAGCCAGTGGAAGCCGGCGGATGAGGTCCGCAACTTCGACATATGGGCGCATGTTCTGCGGCGCCGTGTCGAAGGCCCAGGCGGGGCGCACAAGCACCAAGCCAAGCACGCGGTCCGGGTGGCGGGCGGCAAGCCGTAGCGCGATGGCCGCACCCATCGAAATGCCGCCGGCGACGAAACGGTCGAGACCGGCCGCATCGGCGGCGGCCAGCACATCGTCGGCGAACATCGCGATCGAAAACGGACGCCTGCTGCCGGCACCGGAAGCGCCCTGCGCGCGGCATTCGACGGTCAGCCGGCGGTATGATGGTTGGTCGGGAAAATTCTGCGCCACCTGGGCGGCATCGCCGCCGAGACCATGCTGGAAGACGACGGGAAGCCTGGCCTGGCCCGTGTCGAAGACACGAAGCTCGGCATCGTCGCGCAGCATGATCGACGGCGCGGCGCCCATCAGAGCAGCCCCCGCAGGAAAGCGGCGACATCGGGCGCCTCATCAGCGGACAGTCCGTGCGTGACGAGCGCGCCGTCGAAACCCACGGCCTTCAGCCGCGCGACGAAATCCGGAAAATCGACGATGCCTTGTCCTGCGGTGGCGAAGCGGCCGTCACCATGACGGTCCTTGGCGTGCGCCATGGCGATGTGGCCGGCGGCCTCATCGATCGCGGCGGCGACGATGGCACGTGCTTCGTCCGGCGTGGCGTACTCGAACAGGTTTGCCGGATCGAGCACGATCTTCAGTCGCTTCGAGCGCATGTCGGCGATCAGACGTGTCGCGTCGCTCGCCGAAGTGACGATGTTGGCCTGCTCGGGCTCGATGCCGAGATCGACGCCTGCATCCTCGGCCAGCGCCAGCGCCTTGCCCATTTCGGCAGCCATGTCGCACCAGGCGGAAGGCGTGGCATTTTCGGGATGATAGGCCCATTGATCGGCGATGTTGCGCGAACCGGTGCAGAGCGTGACCAGTGGGATGCCCAGTGATGCCGCCGTCGTGATGACGACACCAAGGCGGCGAAGACCGTCGTCGCGCACCGCCCTGTCGGGATGCGCCATGTTGTAGGTGCCTGACAGGGCTGCAAGCGAAACGCCCGACGATTGCGCGGCAGCACGGATGGAAGCGATGGCATCCGCTGAAACAGCATCCGGCATAGACGGCAGGCCGGCGCAGGCGAGATTGAATTGCGTCGTCTCATATCCGGCCTGCTTCACCGCGGCCAGCACGATGGCCGGGTCGGTGCCTGGAAAAGTCTTGGCGAAAATGCCGAGGCGCATCAGACAGCACCCGAAACCGAGGCGAGTTCGACCCGCTCGCCGGTCTCGACCGACCGGGCAATCGCAACCATGGCGCGGATCGAGGCGATGCCGTCCTCGACATTGGCGCCGCGCATCGGCGCACCGTTCAGCACCGTATCGGCAAGGCCTTCCAGCTGGCGGCGGAAGAAATGACCGTCGGCGCCGAGCGGCTTGCGCGAGGTCGCATCCTTCTCATGGAAGATGTCGACCTCGCTGGCGCGGAAGTACCAGGGGTTGAATGTCTTGGCGATAACCGAACCGTTCTCGCCATAGAGCTGGAACCCTTCGTGCCAGTCCATGCGTACGGCGACGGTCAGGTCGAGATGGCCGAGTGCACCGCTCGCGAATTCGGTTTCGACGAACCAGCAATAGGCGCCGAAGCGTTCATTGAGGCGGGCACGCACGGCGATGATTTCGCCGCACAAGAAGCGCGCGGTGTCGACGAGATGCGAGCCATGCGCCAGCATGAAATATTGCCGCAGATCGGCCTTGGGATTGCCCGAAGGTTTCCTCGCCAGCTTGCTGGTGACCGGCAGCGGCTGCACGGCATCGGTGTTGGTGTAGCGGTGGGTGGAATCGCAATACCAGGCCTTCAGCGCCAGCACCTCGCCCATCTCGTCGCGGACGAAGTCGCGCGCGGCCTCCAGCGCCGGATCGAAGCGCTTCATGTGGCCGACCTGCAGCACCTTGCCCGAACGCTTCACCGCCGTGGCCAGCGCCTCGCCCTCCTCGACTGAAGTGCCGATCGGCTTTTCGCACAGAACATGCTTGCCGGCGTCGAGCGCCTTGATCGACATCGGCACGTGATAGGCGTCCGACGTGGCGACGATCACCGCCTCCAGCTCGGGATCGGCGAGCATGGCGTCATAGTCGGCATACATTTTTTGCGGCTCGTAGGTGGCGCCCATCCGGGCGAGCAGATCGGGGGCCGCGTCGCAGATGGCGTAGAGATCGGCATTGCCGGCTTTCACGCAGGATTCCAGGTGCGCGAACTGCGCGATCGGGCCGCAGCCGAGCACACCGACTCTCAGGCGTCTGTCTTGTTTCTTGATCATCGTCTCGTTCTTCAGGCGCCGTAGCTGCGCATCGTCTGGCGGTTGGTCTTCACCGCGCCGGCGGGATCGGCGGCGGCCGTTTCGGATTCCTCTTCCAGCACCAGCCAGCCATTGAAGCGCGGCGCGGTGCCGGCAATCTCGATGACGGCAGGGGTATCGCAGACGCCCTTGCCCAGCATCGCCCAGGTGCCTCTGGCGTCGACGTCCTTCAGATGGATGTAGCGGATGCGGTCGCGATAGGTGCGCAGCGTGTCGGCCATGTCCTTGTGGCCGCGCAAGATGTGGCCGGTGTCCGGCACCCAGCCGACCAGGTCGGGGTCGAGCAAGGCGAAGATCCTGTCGTAATCGGCGCGGTCGAACAGCAACGTGTTGTGGTGTGAGCTTGGATGCACCGCGACCTGGACACCGGCCTTGCGGCCGAGCTCGCCGGCTCTGTTGTAAACCTCGGCGGCGATGGCGAACTTGTCGTCGCGCGGCCCGTCGGACACCACGGTCGCCGACCCCATCGAGACCAGCGCGCCGGGAAAGGCGGAAGCGAAATCGATCCAGCGCCGCGCCGCCTCAAGGTCGGCGCCGATCTCCTCCCTGAGCGTAAAACCGCTGTCCGAGCCGAAGGCGAAGGAAACGAGCGTTAGGCCACACGACTTCAGCGCGGCGGCGAACTCGGCGGGTTTGCCGGCGTAGTGGCCGATCATGGTGTCGGTGATCTCGATGCCGGAATAGCCGCCATCGGCGATGGCCTTCAACAGATCGTCGGGACCGCCGGGAAAACGGTCGCCGAGCATTTCCCAGGTAAAGGTCTGGCAGCCGACTTTGAGGTCCTTCACGTTCATCCTTTCAATCCTTGATACCGCTTATAGTTGATGCCGCTGTGGCATGGACATCCTACTTGACCGAGCCCGCGGTCATCCCGGCGAGGAAGTACCTCTGGGCAACGAGGTAGATGAGCAAGAGCGGTAGCGAGCCGAGCACGCTCATCGCCATCATCTGGTTCCATTCGAAGGCGTGCTGCCCCATCAACAGCTGGATGCCGATCGGGACGGTGCGCATGGACGTCGACTTCGTCAGCGTCAGCGCAAAGAGAAATTCGTTCCAGCACAACAGGAAGGTGTAGACGGACGTCGCCACGATACCAGGCAGCGAAATCGGGACGATCACCCGCCAAAGCGCTGTCCAGCTGGTGCCGCCATCGACAGCCACGGCTTCATCGAGATCGCGGGGCAAGGTGTTCAGATATCCCGTCATCAGCAGGATCGCGTACGGCAGGGTGAACACCAGGTAAGTCAGGATCAGTGCGACATAGGTATCGAAGATACCGTATGAGACGACAAGCCCGAAGAACGGGATCAAAAGTGTGATCGGCGGAATCGTCTGCGTGCTGATGATGAGTGTGTTCAGGCTGCCCTTGCCGCGGAAGTTGAAGCGGCTGAACCCGTAGGCCGCCAGCAAGGCGATCAGCACCGTCAGCACGGTCACAGTTCCCGCCACGAAATAGCTGTTGAAGAAGAAGCGCAGCTTTACCGGGTCGCCGAGGATGGCTGCATACGCTTCCAGCGTGAAGGCCTTTGGCAGGATGGTTGGTGGCAGGGCAAAGATTTCGGTATTCGATTTGAACGAACTGCTCAGCATCCAGTAGATCGGGAATGCCGCGAAGAAGAGTCCCACTGCAAGCGCTACATGGAGCGCGACGGTGATCAGCCTGTCTTTTGGCGTATGCCTTTTCCTCATGGTGACTACCGAGCCTTTTGATAGCGAATATAGAACAGCGTCAGGCCGAGAGAGATCAACAAGATGACCACAGCGCTCGCCGAAGCCTGCGATAGGTTGTAGCTCGAAAACGCCAGCTTGTACGTGTAGGTGCTGAGGACCTCGGTCGAGTAGATCGGACCACCGCCCGTCGTTATCCAGATTAACGGGAAGACCTGCATGGTCCAGATGAAGTCGAGCAGCGAGATGCTGATGATGATCGGCATCAGCTGCGGAATAGTGATGAAGATAAGCTTCTGGTAGGCTTTTGCCCCGTCGATATCGGCGGCCTCATAGAAATCCTTGGGAATGCCCTGCAAGCCTGCGAGCAGGCTGACCATGAAGAGCGGATAACCCGCCCAGATGTTGGCGAAGGTGACGGCGTGCAGCGCGGTCTCAGGCGAGGAAAACCATTCGACCTTGGAACCGATAATGCCGATTTGCATGAGAATGCTGTTCACGACACCGTTCGGCTCGAGCAGCAGGCGCCAGATCACCGCGATGATCACCGCAGTGAACAGCCAGGGCAGTATGTAGAGCACGCGCAGAATATTGCGCAGCGTCGGATTGATGCGGTCGCTGTTCAGCATGAGCGCGAAGACCATGCCGATGGTCATGTGGAAAATGACACTCATGCAAGTGAAGTAGAGCGTGTGCCACAGCGATGCCCAGAACACCGGATCGTCGAAGATCGCCTGGTAGTGTTTCAGTCCGGCAAAGGTTGGGTCACGACGCAGCACGGCGCTGTTCTGGAACGAATAGGCAATCACCGTCACCATCGGCAGCAGCATCAGAAGCCCGATTATGAGCAGCGAGGGCGACAGATAGAGGTAGGGTGCGACCGCTCGTTTCAGCTTGTGGTGGGAGCGCTTTTGCCGGGTCATGTGCCAACCTTGGGATACGCCTTCAAGAGAAGGTAAACTTCGGAAACTGGTCCATCTCAAATTGCCGATCCGTTGTTGCCGGGTGGCCCGAGGTCAGGCCACCCGGCAGAAGATAGCAAACGGGAACGGGTCGATCAGAATTTCGCCATCCAGCCCTTCTGAGCGGCGGTTGCGGCTTGCTCCGGAGACTGCTCGCCGGCGAGCATCTTCTGGGCTTGCACGTCGAACTGGGTCATCAGGTCTTCAGCCACCGGCAGGCCCGTGAACTCATTGGCGAGATAACCGGTCTTGAAGATTTCAAAAGCCTTGGCGAAAGCCTTGTCCGAGGTCACGAAATCGGGCTTGGCGTTGACATTGCCCGGGAAGGCGTTGGCAAGCGACACGAGCTTGGCGTTCACCTTTTCACTCATCAGATACTGGACGAGTTTCCAGGCCTCTTCCTGATGTTTCGAGGCAGCGGAGATGCCGATGCCCCAGGAGGCATAGGGAAGGCCGCGCTTGCCCGTATAGCCCTCCACGACCGGGACCGGAATGAGGTCGAAATTCAGCTTGGGATTGCGCTTACGGATGAGGTTCACATGCGCGAGCGAGTCGATCATCATCCCGACGCGGTCGTTGACGAATTCCTCCACCTTTTCCTGCTCGGTCTTGGTGGCGATGCCGGGCGAGATGGTGCCGGCGTCGTTGAGTGATTTGACGAAGGTGAGCATGTCCACCACCGGTTTGCCCTCAAGGGCTGGCTTGCCGTTCGCCATCATTGACTGACCCGAAGCCCAAACCCATGACATCATGTCGTTCTGGACGCCTGATGGCGTTTGCAGCGACAGGGGCAGCACCCAGCCATACTGGTTCTTGTCGGCATGGGTCATCTTCTTGGCGGCTTCGAGAAACTCCGCACGGGTCGACGGCAGCTTGGTCACGCCTGCCTGGGCGGCGAGGTCCAGATTGACGAAGACAGGATAGACGAAGGAAGCGACGGGAAACATCACCGCCTTGCCGTCCACCTTGATGATATCAGCAACTTGGGCTTTATCGAACTTGCTCGCATCCATCATCGGGTTCATGTCAGCCAGCGCACCCTGCGCGTTCAGATTGTTCACCCAGGCGCCGTCGAGACCGACGACGTCGCTGAGCGTTCCGGTTGCAGCGCCAACCGAGATCTGGTCTCGCGTGGTCGCATAGGGACCGCTGACCAGCGTCACCTTGATGCCGGGATTCGCGGCCTCGAAATCGTCCATGATTTTCCGCAAAGAGCCTGCGGGCAGCTCCGGCTCCCACCACTGGGTGAATTCCAGCGTGGTGTCCGCCATTGCCGCTGTTGCGCCAAGCAACCATGCTGCCGCGGCTATCTTCAGCATCGCGGGCTTTATCCGAAACGTCATTTTTTCTCCTCCTTCTTTGGGATCGACCGCACAATGCAGCCGATCGTCTGCTTCATTCAGAAGTCTTCTTACGTGTACTTCGCAGGCGCCTCGCCCTCGCCCGCGGGCTCTGCCACAATTCTTCAGATCGCCAGATGCGTCTCGGGATCGAAGAAATGGAGCTTGGTATCATCCAGGGCCAACCGGATTTCCGAACCGGAACGGACTGTGCTGTCCGGTTCGAATCTCGCCACCGCATTCGACGTCAGGCCGAAATCCTGCACCGCGTCGGGGTCGCCGGAGTCCACCCGGACCGCGTCGATGTTGAGATGGACGATATGTTCCGACCCGAGTTCTTCGATCGAGGTCACCCTTGCCGGTATCGTCTGATACTTGCGGCCGGATTCGAGGCTGCTGTCATAGAGATCCTCCGGTCGTATCCCGAACACGACCTTGCGCCCCGCATACGACTTCAAACCCGGCCTGCGCACGAAGGCCGCATCCTGCAGCCGAATGGCAAAGGCCCCGGACATCAGTTCGCCGCCCGTCAGGGTCGCTTCGAAAAGGTTCATCGAGGGAGAGCCGATAAAGCCGGCAACGAAGGCGTTCACCGGTGATTCGTAGAGCCTCTTGGGCGTGTCGACCTGCTGCAGCACACCGCCCTTCAGCACGGCGACCCGGTCTCCCATCGTCATCGCTTCGGTCTGGTCGTGGGTCACGTATATGGTCGTTACGCCGAGCTGCTTTTGCAGGCGGGTGATTTCGGCGCGCATTTGCACGCGCAGTTTGGCGTCCAGATTCGAAAGGGGTTCGTCCATGAGAAAGGCGGCCGGCTCGCGCACCATGGCGCGGCCCATGGCAACCCTTTGACGCTGTCCGCCCGAAAGGTTGGCGGGTTTGCTGTCCAGCAAAGACGTCAGCTGAAGGGTCTTGGCGATCTCGTCGACGCGCTTCTTGCGTTCGGCCTTCGGCTTGCCTGCCAGCCGCATCGAAAAGGCGATGTTTTCAAACACAGTCATATGCGGGTAAAGCGCGTAGCTCTGGAAGACCATCGCGATGTCGCGGTCCTTGGGCGGCATGTCGACGACGTCGGTACCGCCGATCCGAAGACTACCGCTGGTGATGTCCTCCAATCCCGCGATCATCCGCAACGCGGTGGATTTTCCACAGCCCGACGGCCCGACGAGAATCAAAAACTCGCCGTCCTCGACCGACAGGTTCAATTGGTCGATTGCGCGAAAATTGTTCCCGTATGTCTTGCATATATTCTCAAGAACGACTTCTGCCATATTCCTCCCTCCACAAGTCTAAGCCGCTGATTTTTATTATCCTTCTCGGCCCTTTCGCCTGTGAAAATGTTTCCCCGGATAGTTGCAGGCTATGTTCCGGTATCGAGTTGCGCATATTTCAGTTCGACCGCCGACGGCGCGCTCGTCGACGCCAGGAGTTCCGTTACCTGGTCTTCGGTCGGAAGCGCCTCGCGCCCGCCACGTCCCGTTATCGAAAGGGCCGCCGCCGCGGCAGCGAATGCCACCCGGCCTGCGGTGTCAGCGCCGCGCGTCAATGCATGGGCGTAGGCGCCGTGAAAGCAGTCACCGGCGCCGGTTGAGTCGACGACGGCAACCCGGTGCGGCGGAAGTTGCCAGAGCCGTGTCTCTTCACGCCCGCGATAATATACGCCCCTGCCGCCATCGGTCAGAACCACGGCGGATCGCGACGGCGACCACAATGCTTCGAGCATCTCGGCGGGCGATCGGCAGCCCGTAGCGGTCCGCGCAAAGCCGAGGGGAAGAATGAGATGATCGCAGAGCGCGATCAGTTTCTCGGTGGCTGGACCGCTGCTCCATTCGACATCGCCCAGGATCGCAAGGCCGAGATCGCGAGCCCGAGCCACGACATCCAGCGACCCGATCGCGTAACTATCGACGATCAGGACGGTCGCGCGGCTGAGGACCTCGTCCGGGAAGTCCGGAGCGGTGCCCAGCATCGCTTCGTCGTCATACGCGATGAACCGATCGCCATCCGAACCGACGGTGATCCGCGAGCGAACCGGGCGCGCCTCGGCGTGGCGCGGCGCGAACGCGGTCTCAACGCCGCTCGCAACGAGATCGCACAGCACGGCGTCGTCGGCGGCACTGCCCAGCCATCCGATGAACCCGGCGCTTCCGCCGAGCCGCGCGACGGCGGCAAGCGCCGTCGCAACATTTCCCCCGAAAGCCCGGGCGCTTTGCAGAACCTTCCCCTTGCCCGCCGACAACGGCTGATCGACATAGACGATGTCGTCGATCGCGATAGCGCCGAAGCCGAGGATTGAGGGGACGGTGGGCATCGTTCAGGCCCCCGCCTTCGCCAGGGCGTCTTGCGCCGACAGGCCGTCATGGATGACGCCGCGAAAGGCGAGCGCTGCCTTCTGAGGATCGCCATGCCCCCAGAGATTGCGGCCCACCACGGCGCCGCGCGCGCCGGCACGGATGGCGTCCGCCGTCTGCTGAAGGGCGCCGAGCAGCGTGTCGGTCTTGGGGCCACCGGCGATCACAACCGGCACCGGACAGGTCCGAACGGTCTCCCGGAACGACTCGAAATCGCCGGTGTAACCGATCTTGATCACGTCGACGCCGGACTCGTAGCCGATGCGTGCCGCATAGGCGATCTCGTCGGGGGTGAAGACGATTTTTGCCCCGTCGGTGAAATCGCGAGGATAGATATGCGCCACCACCGGCATGCCGTAACGGGCAGCCGCATTCACCGAATCGGTCAGCCAGCGTATGTATTTGCCCTCGGTCGCGCCGCGCACCGGAATGGCCACGGCCAACGCATCGGCGCCAGCGCGCACCGCATCCTCGGGCGTTGCAATCAGTTCACTGATGCGATCGTCCGGGGTGAAGCAGCCAGCCTGGATCACCAGGGCAGCCTTGCCCGCATATTGCGGCCACAGATGGCGCGCGGTGCCAGGCTGGATGCTGACGTAGTCGGGTTTGCCGGCCATGACGCGCGCCAGCGCGCCCGGCAGATCGGCAAGACCTCCTTTGCGCACGTCGCCATAGCCGACAAAGTGGTCGACCGCGCCGCCGAAAAGATTCCCCGATGGATGTGAGAAGAGGCGCGCCAGACGCACCTTGGTTCCGAGGCTCATGAGTCCAAAACTCTCCAATCGATTGATTTCAAAATCCTGGACCTAGTGTTTGCGAAAGAAAGAATAAATGCAATCTTTCGAAATCTTTCGAATTCGCGTATTTTTGGTAGAGTGAACCGACGCCAGGGCGATCGCCTGGCGCATGGAGGCAAGGACAGGGCAATGTTGTCAGAGCAGAGACGCCAAGCGATCCTGGGCGAGGTGCAACGCAGCGGACAGGTTCGCATCAAGGACCTGTCAGACGCCTTTGGCGTGTCGGAAGTCACGTTGCGCTCCGACCTTGAGATACTGGACCGCAAGGGACTGCTGACCAAGACCCGTGGCGGGGCGGTGACCCGGACCACGGATTCAACCACGGCCGCGTTCGCCCGGCGCATGCAAACGAACCTCGATGCCAAGAAACGCATCGCCCGGGCAGCGGTAGAGCTGTTCGAGGACAACCAATCGGTCATCTTCGACGGCGGCTCCACATTGATGCAGGTTGCCATGCTGTTACCGCCGCTCAGCAATGTCGTGGTCGCGGCCACGGCGATGAATATCGTGCAGCATCTGATGCATCGGCCCGGGCTCGACGTTCACATGATCGGCGGCCGGGTCTATCCGGACACGGTGAGCACGCTGATCACCGATGCCGACACGGCTCTCGGCGGCTTGGTAGCGCATCAGGTCTTTGTTGGAGCGCATGCGATTGACTCGTCACTGGATGTGGTCGACGTGAACGAAGACATGGCGCGAACGAAGCGAAACCTCGTGCGCATGGCTCGCCGCGTTGTCCTTCTTGCGGATTCGAGCAAATGGGGCGTCAGCGGGACCTCCAAGGCATTTTCGCTGTCGAGCGTCGATGTTGTGATCACCGACGATGGCCTGTCCGGCCCGATACGCAGCCAACTCGATAGGACCGGGGCCAAGGTGATCTATGCCTGACCCTGTCGCGGTCCCTGGCCGCGACGGAAATATCCAATGCGCGCATGACCCACGGGATTCGCATCGGCGGTCGGCCGTTTTTTCATGTCTGTCATTTTCTCCTCCCAGGGCTGGCAGCCTCCCGTTGTTGCGCCAGCATTTCCGCATGGTCTATAAAAATTTTACGCGCGTCAATATTTAAAATGTTGTATAGCGCTCTTCCACGACGATCCGTTGCCGGCGCAGCGGATCCGGCAGAGCATGACCCTATTGGGAGGACCGACCAGAAATGCAGGCAAGATCGAAGGCGAAACTGGCAATTGGCGTCATCGGATGCGGCAACATCTCGATGACCTACCTGCGCAATGCCGCCCTCTTCGGTGGCATAGAACTGCGCGCCTGCGCCGACATCTCTGCCGACATGGCGGCGTTGCGGGCGAAGGAATATGGCATCCAGGCGCTTGGCGTCGATGCGCTGCTTTCCGACCCCGAGATCGATCTCGTCCTGAACCTGACCATTCCCGCCGCGCATTTCGACATTTCGTTGTCAGCCCTTTCGGCCGGAAAACACGTCTTCACCGAAAAGCCGCTGGCGACGTCGGCCAGCGACGGGCGACGGCTGGTGGCGGAAGCGGCCAAGCGCGGCGTGCTGCTCGGCTCGGCACCCGATACATTCCTCGGCGCCGCCGGACGCCGGGCGCGGCGCTTGATGGATGAGGGTGCCATCGGCCGCCCGGTCACCGGCACCGCCTTCATGATGGGGCGCGGCATGGAGCACTGGCACCCCAACCCGCAATTCTACTATCAGCCGGGCGGCGGCCCGGTGTTCGACATGGGTCCCTATTACCTGACCATGCTGGTCAATCTGCTTGGCCCGGTCGCACGCGTCATGGCGATGGCAACACGCGGCCAGGAGGAACGCCTGATCACTGCCGAAGGGCCGTTCAAGAACACGACATTCGAGGTCGGGACGCCGACCAACGTGCTGTCCCTGCTCGAATTCCGCTCGGGCGCCACCGTTACGTTCGGCGCCTCATGGGACGTCTTCAAGCATTCCAACCATCCGATCGAATTGCATGGCACGGAGGGCTCGCTGCGCCTGCCCGACCCCGACACTTTCGGCGGCACTGTCTCGCTGTCCGAACGCGGCGCGGACTGGAAGGATTTCGCCAGCGAAGGCGAGTTCTACGGCGCCCGCAACTGGCCCTACGCAGCACCTGACCGCGCCAATTACCGCATGCTCGGCGTCGCCGATCTGGTGCGCTCGCTGAAGACAGGCGCCGCACCCCGTGCGTCCGGCAATTTGGCGCTGCATGTGCTGGAAATCATGGAGGCGATCCTGCATTCCGGCGAAACCAAAAGTTCCGTCGCCATTGCCGGCGATGTCGTTCAGCCGGCGCTGTTGACCGAAGACGAGGCAAACAGTTTACTGGCCTAAGCGCGGCCATGATGGAGATGGCGATGACGCTCGACCCTGATGCTTTGCGCGCCCTTGAAATCGGCCGTGCGGCCGATGGCGAGCCATTCGAAAACGGCAGCGTGGCGGCGGCGCGGGCCGCCTACAACGCTTCGTTCCCGACACAGCAGGGCGAACACGAGCCGGTTGCGGACCTTGCAGCAAGAGATCGACGGGCTGAACGGCCCGGTCACGCTCCGCGTCCATCGCGGCATCGGCGCGCCGCGCACCGGGGCGCGCGCGGTGCTCTATCTGCATGGCGGCGGCTGGGTCGTCGGCAATCTCTCCTCGCATGACGAGATCTGCCGATGGCTGGCCAATCTGGGCAATGCCGTCGTGGTCTGCCCCGATTACCGGCTGGCGCCGGAGCACAAATTCCCCGCCGGGCTCGAGGATTGCATGGCGGCGCTCCGCTTCATGGCTGAGAATGCCGGCGAACTGGGCATCGACCCGGCCCGCACCAGCGTCGCCGGCGACAGCGCCGGCGGCAACCTTGCCGCCGTTCTGGCGTTGCTTGCCCGTGACGGGCTGGTACCCCGGCTTGCCGCGCAGATCCTGATCTACCCAAACACCGATGCCCGCCAGACGGCGGACAGCTACCGGCGTTTCGGCGACGGCTTCGGGCTCACCGCCGCCACCATGGCCTGGTTCCGCGACCACTATGTGCGGACGCCGGACGACATTATGGACTGGCGCGTCTCGCCGCTGCTGTCATCAAGCCTTGCCGGCGCGGCACCTGCATTCGTCGTGATCGCCGGCCATGACATTCTTGCCGACGAAGGTGCGGCCTATGCCGAGCGCCTGCGTGCCGAAGGCGTGCCGCTGGTCCTGCGGCCCTGGCCGGGCCAGATCCACGGCGTCGTCTCGATGGGACGCCATATACTGGCGGCGCGGCAAGCGGTGAGCGAGGCGGCGGCCTGGCTGCAATTGCAGACGCGTGTTCAGGCCGACTGACGCATCACCAGCGTCGCGCCGAGCTTGACGTTGCGCGCCAGACCCTGGCTGGGTGAATCGGCCTCATCCAGCAAGGCCAGCAGGATCTCGACGCTGCGGCCGGCCATGGCGGCGAAATCCTGCGCCATCGTGGTCAGCGCCGGGCAGGTGTAGCGGCTCAGCGGATGATCGTCATGGGCGGCGACCCGGAAATCGCAATCGGCCCTGCGGCCGATCTTCAGCCCGCGTGAGAAGGCCGCCGCCATGACGCCGAACGCGAGACGGTCGTTGGCGCACAGCAGCGTGCGCGCCGGCAGGCCGCCTGTCTCGAGCGTCCTGTCCATCCATTCATGGCCGATGCGCTCAAAATCCCAGCTGTAATCGCCCGCTGCCTTGAGCACGACGGGTTCCAGGCCGGCGGCCCGCATCGTGTCGATATAGCTCTGCAGGCGCTCGCCGGAATTGTGGTTCACGTGCGGAATGTCGACATAGGCAGGCGGTTCGCCGGACCGGCAGAGATAGTCGACGATGGTCGACGTGCTCTGGTGGTTGTCGTTGCCGACGAAAGGCGTATCGCCCTCGATATAGGTATCGAAATAGACGATCGGAATGTCCTCGCTCATCCGCTCGAAGACACCGGGTTCGGAGACCAACCCCAGCGGAGCGATGATGGCGCCGGCGACCTTCAGCGACATCAACGTCCTGACCGATTCGGCCTCCAGCTTCGGCGACCCATGCGAGGAGATGACGATCGGCCAGAAACCTTCGTCGCGGCAGCGCAACTCGATGCGACTGACCATCTCGGCGTAGAACGGATCGGTGAGCGCCGGCACGACGATGCCGACATTGCGGGTGCGCTTGCGGTTGAGATTGCGCGCGAAAACGTTCGGCTGATAGTCCGAGGATCGCAGCGCCGCCTCGATGCGCGCCCGCGTCGCCGGCTTAACACTGGCCGGATCGTCGAAATACTTCGACAGGGTCGGTCGCGACACGCCGGACGCCCTAGCGAAATCATCCATCGTGCGGTGGGTCTTCTCCGCCATCGATATGTCCAGCCCCTTTGCCCGCGCCCGCCAACCTTCCCGGTCGGGCCAGAATCAGTCTTGCGGCCGTTGCCGTGAGGCAGCATTGCTTGACCGAATTTGTTCAGTCAAATTTCTTGCGTTTCCAGTACAACGCAAAAGAGTTGCGCGCGTCAAATTATTTATTGACGCTCCAAAAGCCGCGACTTAGGTTTTGAAGCGGCATGTCATGGAAGGGCGCTCGGCAACCGGCCGCCAACCATCCGGCAATGGTGAGGATATGAAGAAACTGGTTTGCGCCGGCGAGATCCTGGTCGAGATCATGGCCGAGCGGATCGGCCAGAGTTTCCTTGCCCCCGGCCCGCTGGTCGGCCCGTTTCCGTCAGGCGCGCCGGCGATCTTCATCGACCAGGCGGCGCGGCTCGGCCAGCCGGCTGGCCTGATCGCGGCCGTCGGCGACGACGATTTCGGCCGTTTGAACATCGAGCGCCTGCGCGCCGACGGCGCCGACATCTCGGCCATCAAGGTCCACCGGGGCGCCGCGACGGGCTCGGCCTTCGTCACCTACGAGACCGATGGCAGCCGGCATTTCGTCTACAACATCAAGCACAGTGCCGCCGGCCTGATCGAGATCGGCGCCGAGGCGCGCACGCTGCTGGCCAGCGCCGACCATTTCCATGTCATGGGCACCTCGCTGTTCTCGCCAGAGGTGATCGAGGTGGCGCGCGCCGGGATCGAAGCGGTCAAGGCGCGCGGCGGCACGGTTTCCTTCGACCCCAACATCCGCAAGGAGATGCTCGATCTGCCGGGCATGCGCGACGCGCTGCATTTCGTGCTGTCGAAGACCGATGTCTTCCTGCCGAGCGGGCCGGAACTGTTCATCTTCGCCAAGGCGGCCGACGAAGAGAGAGCGGTGCGTGAAATGCTGGACCACGGTATCTCCGCCGTGGTCATCAAGAAAGGCGCGCAAGGTGCCGTTCACTACGACAAGACTGGACGCACCGCGTCACCCGGCTTCGTCGTCGACGAAATCGATCCGACCGGCGCCGGCGACTGTTTTGCGGCGGCCTTCGTCTCCTTCTGGCTGCGCGGAGAAACGCCGGAAAAGGCGCTGCGCATTGCCAATGGCTGCGGCGCGCTGGCGGTGACGAAGAAGGGACCGATGGAGGGCATCGCCTCGCTTGCCACGGTCGAGGCCTTCGTCGCGACCGCGCGGACCGGGACGCCGATATGAGCCAGGCGACGGACAGGCTGGCTGCCATCGCGGCGCGTCGTGCGGCCGGCGAACGCTGCGGCATCGCCTCGATCTGCTCTGCCCATCCGCTGGTCATCGAAGCAGCACTGCGCCACGGCAAGGCGCGCGAAACCGACGTGCTGATCGAGGCCACCTGCAACCAGGTGAACCACGAAGGCGGCTATACCGGCATGACACCGGCGGATTTCCGCCGCTTCGTCGAGACGATCGCCGGCAAGGTCGGCTTTTCCCTCGACAGGCTGGTGCTCGGCGGCGACCATCTCGGCCCCAATCCATGGAAGCACCTGCCGGCGCCCGAGGCGATGGCCAGGGCTTCGCGCATGGTCGACGCCTATGCCGAGGCCGGCTTCACCAAGGTCCACCTCGACGCCAGCATGGGCTGCGCCGGCGAAGGCGCCGCACCGCCCGATGCAACGATCGCCGCGCGCGCCGCCGAACTGGCCGAGGTGGCGGAGGCCGCCGTTGAACGAGTGGGCGGCACCAAGCCTGTCTACGTCATCGGCACCGAAGTGCCCGTGCCGGGCGGCGCCCTGGAAGCGATGGACCATCTGGCGGTGACGACGCCCGAGGCGGCACGAGAGACAGTGCGTATCCACCGCGATGCCTTCAGCCGGCGAGGTCTCGACCGGGCCTTTTCGCGCACGCTCGGCGTCGTCGTGCAGCCGGGCGTCGAATTCGGCAATGCCGAAGTGATCACCTACCAACCGGACCGCGCGCAGGCGTTGGCCGGCACGTTGCGCGATCTGCCGCAATTCGTCTTCGAGGCGCATTCGACCGACTATCAGCCGGCCTCGGCCCTGACCGCGTTGGTCGATGATGGCTTCGCCATCCTCAAGGTCGGGCCGTGGCTGACCTTCGCGCTGCGCGAAGCATTATATGGCCTGAGCCATATCGCCGACATTCTGGCTCCCGACCCGGCGCGCGAAGGCCTGCCGGCGGCGATGGAGCGCGTCATGCTGGCGGCGCCGGGCAATTGGAAGAACTACTATCACGGCTCGGAGGCTGAACAGCGCATCGAACGCCATTTCTCCTACAGCGACCGCATCCGCTATTACTGGCCGGCGCCGGCAGCCCAGCACGCCACCGACGCGCTGTTGCAGGCGCTTGGCGACCGCGACATCCCCCTGCCCCTCATCAGTCAGTATCTCGGCCGCCTCGACGGCGCTGTGGCGAACGGGTCGGTCGCGCCAAAAGCCGGGGCATTGCTGATCGCCAGCGTGGCGAAAGTTCTCGACATCTACGCCAGCGCAACCAGCTGATCGCCGGTTACGGCTTCGTCAGCAAGACCAGCGCCCAGTCGTTAGACGGGCTGCCTGATCGCGGTGCGCATCGGGGAGGCATTGCCTCCCCGATCTCGGGATATCATTCGCCGCGCATCGTCGCCTGGAAGGTCGGCAGGTGCTTCTTCTGCGCTTCCAGCATGCGTTCGCGGTAGACGCCATAGATGACGTCGGTGTCGTGCAGCGTCACGCCTGATATCGTCGGCGAGGCAAAGACCGGCAGTTCGATGCCGCGCCTGGCGAGCTGCTCGGCGGTGCGTGCGATCAGTTCGTGCGCCAGGATCATGGCGAGCACCGTCGACGAGCCCGACACAGGACGGCTCCAGCCTTCGATCGGCACGATGGCGTCCTCGATCGGCGAACACGTGTCGATAACGAGGTCCGCCGCATCGGCCAGCCGCTTGCCGGAGGAGTGCGTCGCAGGCTTGTCGAGATTGTTCTTGCTGGTCACCGCGACGACGAAGATGCCGCGTTTTTTCGCATAGAGCGCGGTGTCGATGCCGGAGGAATTGCGACCGCTATGGCCGAAGATGATGATCGAATCGCCCTTGTTGAGCGGCTGGTGGTCGAGGAATTTCTCGGCGTATTTCTCCGTCCGCTCCAGCCACAAAAGCTCGCGCACACCGCCCGCGCCGAGCACGTTGTGCCACATGACACGCGGGTCGGTCAGCGGGTTGAAGCCGACATAACTGCCATAGCGCGGGAACACTTCCTGAACCGGCAGCACCGAATGGCCCGAACCGTAGAGATGGACCAGCCCGCCGCCTTCGAGCGAGTCGGCAAAGCGGCTGGCGGCCTGGCCAAAGGCCTCTTCATTGGCTTTTGCCGCCTGGTCGATAAGGGCGGTGAGACGGTGAATGTAGAGATCGGACACTTGGGTACTCCTGTTGATATCTAGGCTTGGAAAGGATCAGCTTCTGGGGGTTGACGGGACGCGGCCGGCGCGCAGCGTCGAACGGATTTCGTAGCGGTCGCCCCGCATGATCGAGACGGTGAATTCGAACGGGCCGCGCTCATCTGTGGTGATGCGCTCGACGACGAAAGCGGGGCTGCCGGCCGGAAGATCGAGCAGTTCGGCATCCGCCGCGCCGACGGCACCGACGCGGTAGTTCTCCCGCGCGGCCACCGGCACGATGCCGTAGTGGCGCTCCAGCGCCTCGTAGAGCGATCCCTGCAGCAGGCCAGCGTCGAGGAAGCCCGGCACGCGCACGGCCGACAGCTGTGCCGTCTGTATGCCGATCGGCTCATTGTTGCCGAGCCGCAGGCGCCGGATGCGCACCACCGGATCGCCCTCCTCGATCTCCAGCGCGCCGGCGGCGGCGGCATTGGCCGTGGTCAGGCTGCAATCGAGCAGGCGCGAGCCGGCGACCACGCCCATATTACCCATCTCCTGGGTGAAGCTGGTCAGCTCGCGGGTGCCAGCGACCAGCGTGGTCGAGCGCACGAAGGTGCCGCGGCCATGTTCGCGTCGCAGCAGCCCGGCCTCCTCGAGATTGCGCAGGGCATGGCGCAAGGTGATGCGGCTCACGCCGAACAGCGCGCACAGCCTTTCTTCGGCCGGAATCTGGTCGCCCGTTGCCCATTCGCCGCTCTTGACGATGGCGCGGATCGCCTCCTCCACCTGATACCAGAGCGGCTCCGGCCGTCTGCGGTCCGGCTGCTGAAAGCTCGCTTCGCTCATCGCACCTGCCTCCACCCTTCCCCCACACGGCCGGCCAGCGCCGCACCTATAAGTCCCGCACCCGGGCCGAACTGGCCGGCCTGGATCTCGATGCCGCGCAAATGCGAGGGCAATTGACGGCGCAGCGCCGCGAGCATCGGCGGGCGCATCACGTCCAGCGCCTCGGCCAGCCCGCCTGAAATCAGCACCACCTGCGGATCGAGCAGCGCCACCGCGCCGGCAAGCGCCGTGCCGAGCTGGCGTGCCGGCACTTCAAGCAAGGTCCGCGCAGCGAGCTCGCCGGCCCGGGCAGCGGCGATCAGCTGACGGCTGTCGGCGAGCCCGATCTGACCGGCAAGCACGTCAAGCGCCCTGCCCGAGGCCACGCGCTCCAGCCAGCCGCTGCGCTCCGCACCATGGTCCTTGATGTCGGCGCAGGCCCAGCCGAAGGAGCAGGCGCCACCATGCGCGCCGGCAACGATACGGCCATTGGCCAGCACCGCCGAGCCGATACCGGTGCCGATGGCCAGCAGGATCGCGTCCGAGATGCCTTTCGCGCTGCCTTCGACAGCCTCCGCCAGCAGCGCGATCTGCGCGTCATTGCCAAGCGCGATGCGCAGGTTTGGAAAGAGGGCCTTGAGGTCAACGCCGTCGAGGAATGGCAGGTTGGGAATCCAGCGGCAGGCCGAACCCTCGACCAGCCCCGGCACGGCGATGCCGAGCGCCTCGACCGAGCCGGCTTCCGCGCACAGTGCGTTGATGCGAGCGACAAGAGCATCGAGGCTTGCCGGTGCCGGCTCACGGCTCAGCACCTTCAACGCGCTGATGTCGCCGGTAGAGATGGCGGCACGCAGATTGGTGCCGCCGAGATCGATGGCGAGAACCCGCGTCATCGGCTCGCCTCTTTGCCGAACGGTGGCGAGAACAGTCCGCTGCCGGCATTCCAGGAATGCGACGCCGCGGCGAAAGCCTGGGCATGGCGCGTGCCGCGCAGGCAGCCGCGCAGCCGGTAGAGCGCGCTGTAATAGTCGACATAGGGAAAGCTGCTCAAGCCCCGCGCCAGCTCATATTCCTTGACCGCCTCGGTCCAGGCTTCGAAGCCGTCGCTGACGTCGACAAGATGCTCCGGGCGGAAACCGTCATCGTCCTCCCAGTTCTCGCCGAACAGCAGCAGTTGCGGCGTGTGCGCCGCGTGATCGCTGGCAATGGTCGGCAAGGCGGCGAAGAAGACGCCGGTCTGCGTCAGATGCGCGGCGGCGCGATGGTCCTTGTGCCAGCTGCCTTGCCAATGGGTGATGACGATCTCGGGCTTCAGCTCGCGAATGACGTCGCATACTTCCAGCGCCGTCTCGTCGTTGGAAGGCAGGAAAGCATCGCGCAGGCCAAGGCTGCGCGAGGTGACGCCCAGCCGCGCGGCTGCCCTGCCCGCTTCCTCTTCCTTCTGCGCGCAATAGTGCTGAGGGATGAGGCAGGGGTGCCCCTGTTCACCCATGGTCAGGTGCAGGAACGTTACCGCGGCCCCGCGCTTGACGGCGGCAGCCGCCAGCGGCCCGGCAATCACCTCGGCATCGAAGGCATGCGCGCCGATCACCAGGATGGAGCTTGCGGCGTAGATCCTGTCCTCGATCATTTCATGCCTCCCCCGGCGCCGACGCCTTCGCGAATCTGGCGCGCCAGCAGACAATACATGATCAGGATGGGCGCCATGGAGATCGCCAGCGAGGCGAACACCAGGCCCCAATCGGTGCGGAACTGGCCGACGAAGACGCTGATCGCCAGCGGCACGGTCTTGTAGCGATCGTCGAAGATGAAGATCAGCGGGAAGAAGAAATCGTTCCACACGGCGATTGCCGTGAAGATGGCGACGATCGACACCGCCGGCTTCACCGTCGGCAGGATGATCTGGAACAGGATACGGACCTCGCCGGCGCCGTCCATGCGCGCCGCCTCGTCGAGTTCGGAGGGCAGTACGCGCATGAAATTGGCGAAGATGAAGACGGCGAAGGGAATGCGGATCGCCGCATAGACGAGGATCAGCCCGGTGAGCGAATCCAGGAGGCCGAGATTACGCATCAGCGTGAACAGTTCGACCGAGGCGAGCCTGATCGGCAGCATGATGCCGGACAGGAACAGGCCGAGCATGACAGCATTCCAGCCGAGCCGATAGCGGCTGAGCGGATAGGCGGCCATCGCCGAGACGACGATTGTGAGGATCACCGCACCGCCGGTGACGATCAGGCTGTTGATGAAATTATGGCCGAGATCGGCGCGCGTCCAGGCGTTGACGAAATTGTCGAGAGCCCAGCTCTGCGGCAGGCCAAGCCGGTTGTCGTAGATCTCGGCCGTGGTCTTGAAGCAGGAGACGACCAGAATGTAGAGCGGCAACAGGACGGCCGCCGTCCACACGGCGAGCACCGTCCATCCAGGCAGCCGCGCCAGCTGCCTCGAGATCGCCGGGGCGCCTGAAATCGCCAGTGCGCTCATAGCTGCACCGTGCGGCGGTCGAAGAAACGCAGCATCAACAGCGTGCCGATGCTGAGGATCAGGAACAGCAGGGTGCCGAGTGCCAAAGCGAGACCGATATCGGTGATGCCGACGGCCCCCTCCGCGCCGAAGGCCAGCCGGTAGAAATAGGTCACCAGCGTGTCGGTCGAATAGCTCGGATTGCCCTGCACGCCCTGCATGACATAGACGATGTCGAACTGGTTGAAGGTGTTGATGAAGGACAGCGTCGTCAGCGTGCCCAGCGCCGGCATCAGCAGCGGCAGCGCGATCGAGAACAGCATGCGCGCATTGCCGGCGCCGTCGAGCTTCGCCGCCTCGAAGATCTGGCCGGAAATTTGTCTCAGACCCGCCGTGTAGATCAGCACCGGCAGGCCCATCCAGTTCCAGGCGTCGACGGCGATCAGCATGGCGAGCGCGGTATGGCTGTTGCCGAGCACGGTGAGGCTGCCCTGGTGGAGGCCAAGCCCATTCAGCGCCCATTCGACGACGCCGCCCGGCGCCAACAGCAGCCGCCACAGCGCGCCGACGATGACCGGGCTCAGCACAGCCGGGAAGAAAAAGACCGACTGGAAGAAGGCAGCCCCTTTGTCGCGCAGGAACAGCAACCAGGCGAACAAAAGGCCGATGCCGTTCTGGAAGACCATGATGCCGAAGAACCAGGCGGTGTTGTGCCAGAGCGCGCCATAGAGCCGTGCGCCGCTGGGGAAAACGAACAGCCGAGAGAAATTCGACAGGCCGGCAAATTCGACCATGCGCAGCCCCTTCCAGACGAAGAAGCTGCCCCACAGCGACATCGCCAGGGGATAGAGGACGAACAGCGCATAGACCGCCAGCGCCGGCAGGATGAACAGCACGGCCATGCGCTGCTGCGTGTGCTTCAGGCTGGTTGTGCGGCGAAGGGTAGTCATGCGCTGTTGTGTCCGGACGAGAGGCCGGCCGCAATGCGGCCGGCCGGCTCCTTACTGCTTTGGCTTGAACCAGGTGGCGACGGCGGCCTGCATGTCGGCCGCCAGTTTCTCCGGCGCGATGTTGCCTTCGACCATGTCGATGATCTCCGACTGCAACACAGAGGACGCCGTCGGTGACTGCCAGCGGAAGCCGACCAGCGTCAGATAGGGCGTCGAATTCTTCGACATCGCCATCATCTCAGCCAGGACCGGATCCTTCACCGTGACATCGGTGCGGGCCGGCGGCCAGCCGAGCTCGTCGGCAAACATCTGCGCGAATTCGGCCGAGGCCATGAAGCCCAGCACCTTGGTCGCGGCTTCCTTGTTGGCGCTTTCGGAGACGAGCCCGTAGGAGCCGTCGGAGAAGGCAGAGGTGTAGAGTTTTGCCCCGGCATCATCGGCGGGAAATGGGAAGATCGAGAATTTCAGCTTCGGGTTCTGCGCCTTGAAGCTGCCGTTCTCGAACGAGCCGCCGAGGAACATCGCCGCCTTGCCGCCGATGAATTGCTGGGTGGCGGTGGTGTAGTCGATGCCGGCGAAGCCGTCAGGGAAATAGGGTTTCAAATCGGCGAAGCGCTTCAACGCCGCGACATAGCGCGGATCCTCGAAGGTCGCCTTGCCGGTCATCATCTCGTCGTAGAAACCCGGGCCATAGACGGTCGGGCCGACGACACCGACCCCGATCTCCAGCTCCCAGGCCGAGCCGTTGGCGCCGCCGGTGGCGATCGGCGTGATGCCCGCCGCCTTCAGCTTCTCGCAGGCGGCGACGAAATCCTTGTAGGTCTTGGGGATTTCGATGCCCTGGGCGGCAAAGATCTCCTGGTTGTAGAAGACGCCCATCATCGGCACCGAATAGGGCACGCCATAAAGCTTGCCGTCGGTGCGGCCGCGCGCGCCGCCCAGCGCGGCATCCGCCATGTTCTTCAATTCGGGCACGCTGTCGTCGAGAGCATCGAGATAGCCGGCATCGACGAAAGGTTGCAATTCGCCATAGGCCTTGAGTTGGGCGATATCTGGCCCGCGGCCGCCGCGCAGGGCGGTGCTCAGCCGGTTCTGGTAGTCGGCGTCCGGCGTGAACTGGATGTCGACCTTGATGCTGGGGTTCTTGGCCTGGAAGGCATCGAAGATGCGGCGCATCGCGGCCTCGTCCTCGGTGCGCCAGCTCCAGAGCGTCACCGTGCTGTCGGCCCTCGCCGGCAAGGTGGCGAAGGCGCCGGCGCAAGCGGCGGCAAGGCCGCCAATCAGGCCAAGGGCGGCGCGCCGGTGAAGTGAAAGCATGCTCATTGCCAGTCTCCCGTTGTTTTCTTTCCTTGGCGTCCCGCGGCGCGTCGACGCCGCGGGAGAGTCGTTGGCTCGGGCAAAGTCATTATAACGACATAGCAGCGTTCGCAAGAGGTCCGGCGCGCTTCCAGGATGGCGCCGACAGGGAAGATTTGGCAGTTCCATGCGGTCAATATGCTGTTTTTAAATGATAAAACTCATCTATTCGGCAATGGGAAGAAATCTGAAACCGGTCGATACCAAGCTTTTTCGCCAACAGGCTCTTGCGCCACCGCCTGAACTTGTCATAACGTCATCGTGATCGATGGACCTGAGGGGAGGATGAGGAATGTCGTTTGCCTGGACTTCGAAACTGGCGCTGGCCGCGGGCCTGGCCATCCTGCCTGCCACCGCCTGGGCACAATCGGTCAACATCTCCTATTTGACGCACTGGTCGCCGGAGACGGTCGCGCTGCTGGAGGCGGCGGCGAAGGACTATGCCAAGACCAATCCGGACGTCAGCGTCACCGTGCGCGCCGTTCCCTTCGGCGACCTCCTGACCACGCTGCGCTCGCAAGGCGGCGGTTCGGACGGCCCGACCATCGGCGGCATCTACGATCTGTGGCTGCCCGAGCTGGCGCGCGACAAGCTGGTCGCGCCCGCCCCCGACGCGGTGGCCAGCGAGGTCAAGGCCTCATGGCCAGCGGGCATCACAAGCGCGGCCTCTGTCGGCGGCACGCTCTACGGCATCCCGAACGAGATCGACGTCTATGCGCTGAACTACAACAAGGCGCTGTTCAAGCAGGCCGGTATCGCCGCCCCACCCAAAACCTGGGACGAGTTCAAGGATGCGGCTAAGAAGCTGACCAACAAGGAGGCCGGCCAGCAAGGTTTCGGCATGATCAACAGCTGGGCGGCGGGCGTCGTCCATCCCTTCGCCTCGCTGCTGGTCTCCAATGGCGGCGAATTGGTCAAGGACGGCAAGCCGGCGCTGGACAGCCCACAGGCCACGCAGACCTTCCAGCTCTATGAGGACCTGATCAAGTCGGGCGCCAGCGTGCCGGCGATGGCGACGGCGGATGCCAACACGACGGGTCCGTTCCTCGACAATTTCGTCTCCGGTAAGACCGGCATGATCATCATGGCCAATTGGTGGGAAAGCGCGTTGAAGACCGGCATGGGCAAAAAGTTCGCGGACATCGCTACGGTACCCATCCCGGTCGGCCCGAGCGGCGACAAGCCGCATTCGATCTCCTATTCCTGGATGACGGTGGTCAATGCCAATGCCGGCGCGGCCGAGCAAAAGGCGGCATGGGATTTCCTCGCCTGGCTCAACAATCCGAAGTCCGGCAAGAACGGCGCCTCGGCCATGTCCGACATCTTGATGTCGATGGGCATCCTGCCCTCGCGCCTGTCCGACATCGACGCACACAAGAACAAGCTCGGCTCCGAATTCCTCTCAGGCTATGTCAGCGTGCTCACGGATGCCAAGCCGTTCCCGGTGGTGCCGGGCGGGCAGGAATTCTCGGAATCCCTGCAGCAGACGATCGAGGCGTTGCAGTATGGCCAGGTCTCGGCCAAGGATGCGCAGGCGACGGCACAGGCCGACGCCACATCGATCCTGGAGCGCGCCGCCAAATAATGATCCAGAGGTACCGTGCCTCGGCGGGCGTCATGCTTGCGCCCGCCGTGACGCTGATCGGCATCTTCATCCTGTTGCCGATGCTGCTCACCGTCTGGCTGTCCTTCCAGGACTGGTCGACGCAGACGCCGTTTTCCAGCGCCAGCTTCATCGGCCTCGACAATTTCCGTGAGATCTTTGGGGCCTCCTCGGTCGGGCGTGACTTCAAAGTCGCGCTCATCAACACCGCCATCTACACCGCGCTCTCCGTCATCCTCATCCTGCCGCTGTCGGTGGCCTTCGGCCTGATGGTCTACCAGCATGACGTCGCCGGCGGCACGGCGCTGCGCACGGTGCTGTTTTCAACCTACATGGTGCCGATGATCGCGGTGGCGCTGGTCTGGTCGAAGCTCTATTCCCCGAGTGAAGGACCGCTCAACCAGATGCTCGGCCTCATCGGCATCGGCCCGCAGCCTTTTCTGTCGTCGCCGGGCTCGGCGCTGGTCTCGATCGTCTTCCTCAATGTCTGGCAGCAGGTCGGTTATTTCACCGTGCTGGCAATCGCGGGCCTCACGCAGATCCCGGGCAGCCTCTACGAGGCAGCGAAGCTCGATGGCGCCAACCGCTTCGAGCAGTTCCGCTTCATCACACTGCCGCTGATGCGGCGCACGCTTTTGTTCAGTGCCGTCATCGCCATCATCAACGCCGTGCAGGTGTTCGAGCCGGTGGCGCTGATCACGCAAGGCGGGCCGGTCGGTTCGACCAATGTGCTCACCTACCACATCCGCCGCGTCGGCATCGAGCGCGCGCAGGGCGGGTTGGGTTCGGCCATGGCTGTCATGCTGATGCTGTCGCTGATCGTCGTGGTCTGCGCGCTGTTTGCTCTCGCCAACCGGAAGGATCAGGAATGAGCGGGGGATCGTCGAGCCGGCTGTCGCGCAAGCGCCCGTCCGGCCGCAAGGCGCTGCTGGCGACGCTGATGCTGCTGGTCGCCGTGGCCTCGGCCTTCCCGCTGGTGTGGATGGTGCTGTCGAGCCTCAAGACGCCTGCCGAGAGCATGCAGGTGCCGCCGGTGTGGATCCCCCATACGCCGGGCCTCGATGCCTATGAAAAGGTTTCCGGCGTGGTCAATGTCGGCCGTTCGATGTGGAATTCCCTGGTCATCGCCTCGGTCACCACCGCCGGCATCCTGATCACCAGCATGATGGCCGGCTACGCCTTCGCCAAATACCATTTCCCCGCCAAATCGCTTTTGTTTTCTGTGCTGATCGCCACCATGTTCCTGCCGCCGATCGTCACGCTGATCCCGCTCTATCGTCTGGTCGGCTCTATCGGTCTCAATGCCAGCCTGGCCGGCATCATCGTGCCCAACCTCGCCAATGCCTTCGGCATCTTCCTGATGCGCCAGTTTATCGCTGGCGTGCCCGACGACCTCATCGATGCCGCGCGCATGGACGGCGCATCGGAGCTGCTGATCCTGTTCAAGATCGTGGCGCCCAGCGTGGCGCCAGCCATTGCAGCGCTGGCACTGTTCGCCTTCGTCTATCACTGGAACAGCTATCTCTGGCCGCTGACCGTGCTGCAAGGCAATGCCGACGCCTATCCGATCGTCATCAGCCTCAGCCGCCTGCTCAGCTACAACAGGGGCGCGGTCAACACCGGCCTGGTGATGGCCGGGGCGACGCTGGCCGTGCTGCCGCCGCTCATCCTGTTCGTCCTGCTGCAGCGCTTCTTCGTCGATTCCATCGTCGGCTCGGCCATCAAGGGATAGCTGCTTCAGTACGGCAGGCCGACATAGTTTTCGGCCAGCGCGGTCGACGCCGCCTGCGAGTGCACGAGGTAGTCGAGTTCGGCTTCCTGGATGCGCTGGCCGAAGTCGCCTGTGTCGGGAAAGCGATGCAGCATGGTCGTCATCCACCAGGAAAAGCGCACCGCTTTCCACACCCTCGCCAGCGCTTTTTGCGAATAGGCCTCAATGCCAGCTTGGGACTTTCCAACGTAGAACTCGCGCAGACCGGCGAAGAGATAGCGCACGTCACTGGCGGCGAGATTGAGGCCCTTGGCACCGGTCGGCGGCACGATATGGGCGGCGTCGCCGACCAGGAACAGCCGGCCGAAGCGCATCGGCTCGGCAACGAAGGAGCGCAGCGGCGCAATCGACTTTTCGAAGGATGGCCCGGTGGTGACGCTTGCCGCCGTGCGTTCCGGCAAGCGGCGGCGCAACTCGTCCCAGAAACGGTCGTCCGACCAGGCTTCGACCCGGTCGTCCTGCGGGCACTGCACATAGTAGCGGCTGCGATGCGTCGAGCGCATCGAGCACAATGCAAACCCCCGCTCGTGATTGGCATAGACCAGTTCGTGATCGGCCGGCGGCACTTCGGCCAGTACGCCGAGCCAGCCGAACGGATACTGCCGCTCGAAGGTTTTCAGCGCAGCACTCGGCACCGATTTGCGGCTGACGCCGTGATAGCCGTCGCAGCCGGCGATGAAGTCGCAATCGATGCGATGGCTGATGCCGTCCTTGTCGTAGGTGACGAATGGTGCGGCGCCGTCGAAATCATGCAACGCGACATCTGACGCCTCGTAGACTGTGGCGAGCCCGGCCGCCTCGCGCCTGTCCATCAAATCATGCGTCACTTCGGTCTGGCCGTAGACGGTGACATGCTTGCCGCCGGTGAGCGCGGCGAGATCGATGCGGTGCAGGCGCCCGTCGAAAGCCAGCGAAATGCCGGAATGCGGCAAGCCTTCGGCATGCAGCCTTGCGGCAACACCAGCCTCTTCCAGCAATTCGACCGTGCCCTGTTCGAGCACCCCTGCCCGCACGCGGCCAAGCACATGCTCGCGGCTCGAGCGTTCCAGGATGATGGTCTCGACGCCGATGCCGGCGAGAAGCTGGCCAAGCAGCAGGCCGGAGGGTCCCGAGCCGATAATGGCGACCTGCGTGCGCATCAGTGACCGAGGCTTTCGATCTGTCCGGCCAGTTCGGCGGCGAGCCGCAGGGATGCGGCAGCGGCGACCACCATCTGCGGCAGCAGCAGCCATTCCAGCGTCCAGGCCGCACCAGAACGTTCCTGCTCATGCACCAGCGCCTGATGCATGCCGGAAAGCTGCGTGGCGTTGAAGCGGGCGAGCGCCACCAGCGCTTCGGCCTTCACCGGGTTCTGCTTGTGCGGCATGGCCGACGAGCCGCCGCCGCCGGAAAGCGCGATGTCGGTCCCGCCCTGCGCCATCAGCGCGATGTCCTGGCCGACCTTGCCGAGGCTACCGGTCAGCAGCGACAGCCAGCCGGCAAAGTCGGCGAGCCCGTCGCGCTGGCTCTGCCATTGCGGCGCATCGGCAAGGGCGAGTTTTGCGGCAAGCGTGGCGCGCACCACCGGCCCCTTCTCGCCAAGCTTTTCCAGTGTGCCGGCGGCGCCGCCGAACTGCACCACCAGCAGACGCTTCGCCTGTTCCGACAATCTTTCCTGATGCCGCTGCAGCGGCGCCCGCCAGGCTGTCACGCGATCCGCCACTCTGATCGGGATCGCCGGTTGCATGCGGGTCATGCCGACCAGCGCGCTGCCGCCGAAGCGCTCCTCGAGCGAGGTGAGGCGCAAAACGGTTTCGGTCAACAGCAGACCAAGATGGTCGACGATCGCTTTCAGCCGAAGCACAAGGCTCGTGTCGATGACATCCTGGCTGGTGGCACCGAAATGTACCTTGTCGCCATGCGCTTCGCCGACCGCCATCCTGATCTGGCGCACCAGTTCCGGCACCATGATGCCGTCCTTGGCGACGGCGGTCCGCAGCAAGGCGGTGTCCGGCCGGAATGAGTTGAGCGCCACGGCGATCGCCGCTGCAGCGTCTCTGGTGATGACCCCGTTTTCGGCCTCAGCTTCGGCCAGCGCACGCTCGAACGCCAGCGCCGCCTCGATTTCCGCCTCGACGGAAAAATGCCTCGATGTTTCCTCGTCGCCGAGGAGAGCCGAAAGCAGCGGATGGTCGAAGGGCGATACGGTCATGAGATCTCCTAGCTGTCGAAGAAGACCGTTTCCTTCTCCCCCTGGAGATGGATATCGAAGACGTAGGTGTCGCCCTGGCGCTCGGCGATCAGGGTCGGCACGCGGACGCGGTGCTCGATGCGCGCCAGGATCGGATCCATAGCATTGGCCTTTTCCTCATCGGAAAAATAGAGGCGTGTGTGCAGGCCGAGATTGATGCCGCGCGCGACGATCCACAGCGTGATATGCGGCGCCATAAGGCTTCCATCCCGGAACGGCACGCGGCCGGGCTTGATCGTCTCAAAGGCACAGACGCCGGTTTCCATGTCGGTCGGGCAGCGGCCCCAGCCGAAGAAGTTCGGATCGGCGGCGCCGCGCATCTCGGCCGGCGAATTATAGAGCCCGTCGGCGTCCGCCTGCCAGATCTCGATCAACGCGTCCTTGAGCGGCGTGCCGGTGCCGTCGAGCACCCGGATCTTGAGACCGATGCGCTCGCCCTTGGTCCTGTCGTTGACCATGGTCGAGCCGAGATCACTCGCATAGACGCCATCGATGCCGCAAAAATTCGGCGTCAGCCCGATATGGACGTAAGGTCCGGCTGTCTGCGAGGGGCTCTCCTTCAGCCTGTCGAGCGACTGGGCCATCAATTACCCTCCAGCCGGTTTTCGAACAGCGACGAGCGGCGGCCGCGCAGCACGATGTCGAACTTGTAGGCGAGCGCATCCATTGGAATGGTCGCCTGCGTGTCGAGGACGGCCGTCAGCGCCTCGATGGCCGCCTTGTCGGCGATGCCGCGCACGATCGGGCACTTCCAGATCAGAGGGTCGCCCTGGAAATACATTTGCGTGATCAGCCGCTGCGCGAAGCCATGGCCGAACACCGAGAAATGGATGTGCGCCGGGCGCCAGTCATTGGGACCGTTGGGCCACGGGTAAGGCCCGGGCTTGACGGTGCGGAAGGCATAGCCACCATCCTCCCCAGTAATGGTGCGGCCGCAGCCGCCGAAATTCGGGTCGAGCGGCGCCAGATAGCCGTCCTTCTTGTGGCGGTAGCGGCCGCCGGCATTGGCCTGCCAGAATTCGATGAGCACGCCGGGAACGCCAACGCCGCGCTCGTCGAGCACCCGCCCATGGACGATGATGCGCTCACCGATGGCGCTCTCGCCCGGCCTGGCGAAATTGTGGATCAGGTCGGCGTCGAGTTCGCCTAGCATGGCGTGGCCGAAGACCGGTCCGGCTATTTCCGAAAGCGTGTTGTCGAAGGACAAAAGCGCCTTTTGCGGCGAGCGCAGCACCGAACTCTTGTAGCCCGGCGTCAGCGCCGGCGGATGCCATGTCCGGTCGCGCTGGAAGAAGGCGCCGGTCTCGGGTCTACGGTTCGAGCCAGACTCAGAGGGCATGGTCGGCTCCGTCCATTTCCGAAAACACGTCCTTGGCTATTCTGAAGGCACGGTTGGCGGCCGGCACACCCGCATAGATGGCGACATGCAGGAACGCCTCGCAGATATCGTCGCGTGTCGCACCGGTGTTTGCGGTGGCGCGCACATGCAGGGCGACCTCCTCATCATGGCCAAGTGCCGCCAGCAGCGCCAGCGTGACGATCGAACGCTCGCGCTTGCTCAGGCCCGGCCGGGCCCACACTGTCCCCCAGGCGGCCTCGGTGATCAGTTCCTGGAAGGGTTGATCGAAATCGGTGGCGGCGACCTCGGCCCGATCGACATGCCGATCGCCGAGCACCGCGCGCCGCACCGCGAGGCCAGTGCGATATCTGGCTGCGTTGCCGGGGACTTCATCCATGGTTTTCTGCTCCAGGGGCAAGCGATGCGACAAAATCGCGGATCAGCGCGATGAGCGCTTCAGGCTGTTCGACGCAGGGAATATGTCCGGCGTCGCGGATGATCTCGAAACGCGAACCGGGGATCAGAGCGGCCAGCGAGCGCACGAGAGCGGGAGGCGTCGAGCCGTCCTGGTCACCGACGATGCAGAGCGTCGGCACCGCGATGCGGCGAGCCGCGTCGGTAAAATCGGCGTTGCGGATAGCAGTGCAAGTCCCAACGTAACCGGCGACAGCCTGCCTGGTCATCATGTTCCAATAGCCGTCCAGCTCGGCCACCCGCGCGGTGTGGAAGCTGGGAGTGAACCACACTTTGAGCACGCCATCGGCAATGGCCTGGATGCCCTTGCGTTCGACGACCGCGATGCGGGTGTTCCAGCTCTCATTCGTGCCGATCTTGTGGGCCGTGTCGCATAGGATCATGGCCTCGACGATCCCGGGGCGCCTGGCGTAGAGCCCTTGCGCGATCATGCCGCCGACCGACAGGCCGCACAACACGACCTTCTTCAAGCCGAAATGATCGATGAGCCCCGAGAGATCGTCGACATGATCGTCGATCGAGCTGATGTCGCCGATGTCGGACAGCCCGTGGCCGCGCTTGTCATAGACCAGCAAGGACATTTCGCCATCGAGGGCCGAGACGATGTCGTCCCAGATGCGGAAGTCGGTGCCCAGCGAATTGATGAATATGATCGTGCGCGCATTGCCGGTCGCCTTGAGGTGGCGATGATGCAGCGTGATGCCGCCGATGGTGACGAATGACACGATTTCGATCCTCCAACTCCACATTGCACAAGGGATTTGGTTCGGTAAAATGATATTTTGCGCCATTTCATTAACTCAGGGGTTATCCAATTCATGGCCGAGAGCCGCATCCGCTTCCGTCACCTGCAGGCATTCCTGGAAGTCGCCCGGCAAGGCAGCGTGGCCCGCGCCGCCGATTTCCTGCATGTCAGCGCGCCGGCGGTGACCAAGACGTTGCGTGAGCTGGAAGAGGCGCTCGGCGTCGCTGTCGTCGAGCGTGACGGCCGCGGCATCCGGGTTACGAGGCTTGGCGAGATCTTCCTTGGCCATGCCGGCTCCGCGATCACGGCGTTGAAGCGCGGCGTCGATTCCGTTCGCCAGGATGGCGCCGTCAACCGCCATCCGATCCGCATCGGCGCGCTGCCGACCGTGTCGGCGAAGGTCATGCCCAAGGCCATGAGCCTGTTCCTCGGGGAAAATACCGGCGCGGCGATCAAGATCGTCACCGGCGAGAACGCCGTGCTGCTCGAACAATTGCGCACCGGCGCGCTCGATCTCGTCGTCGGTCGGCTGGCGGCGCCCGAAAACATGACCGGCTTCTTCTTCGAGCATCTCTATTCCGAACAGGTGCTGTTCGTGGTGCGGGCGGGGCATCCGCTGCTGGAGCCAGGGGCGGACATCTTCGCCAGGCTCGATGAATATCCGGTGCTGATGCCGACCCGGGAATCCGTCATCCGCCCTTTTGTCGATCGCCTGTTCATCACCAATGGCATGACCGCGCCGGCGACCGAGATCGAAACCGTCTCGGATTCGTTTGGCCGCTCCTTCATGCGGCAAAGCAATGCGGTGTGGATCATTTCGGCCGGCGTGGTCGCCAACGAGATCGCCAGCGGCGCCTTCGTCGCCCTGCCGGTCGACACCGAGGAAACCAAGGGACCCGTCGGCCTGACGATGCGCACCGACACGGCGCCATCACCGGCATTCACCATTCTGCTGCAGACCATTCGCGAGGCGGCAAGGCCGGGCAGCTGAGGCGTCGGACCGTTCGGGCCTGCCTCCGTCTTCGTCGGAAATCTCCTAACCCAGAGGTTAATGAAACACCGCAAAATATCATTTTACCGAACCAAAACGCTGGTGCACTGTGCCGATGGAGGAGCCACAGAGGGAGGAACGCATGACCCATTCTATCGGCAGCAAATCCAGTATTCGTGGCGTGTCGCGACGCCAGTTCATCGCCACCTCGATCGCCGGCGGCGCCGCGCTCGCGCTCGGCGGCAGCAAGGCCTTCGCCCAGGCGGCCGGCACGCTCAAGGTCGGCTTCGTCAGCCCGCGCACCGGACCGCTGGCCGGTTTTGGCCAGACCGACGGCTATGTGCTCGACCTTGCCCGCAAGGCGCTCGCCGGCGGCCTTGAGATCGGCGGCAAGAAGTACAGCGTCGAAATCCTCGACCAGGACACGCAGTCCGATCCCTCCCGCGCCGGCCAGCTCGCCAAGGACCTGATCAACAACCAGGCCATCGACCTGATGCTGGCGGTGTCGACGCCCGAGGTGATCAACCCGGTGGCCGATGCCTGCGAGGCCGCGGGGGTGCCCTGCCTGTCGACCGTCATGCCGTGGGAGGCCTGGTATTTCGGCCGCGGCGCAAAGCCGGGTGCGCCCTCGCCGTTCAAATGGACCTATCACTTCGGCTTCGGCGTCGGCGAGTTCTTCAAGACCTACATCTCGCAGTGGAACCTGATCGAGACCAACAAGAAGGTCGGCGTCATGTATCCTAACGACGCCGACGGCAACGCCATCCGCGCCAATCTGGCACCGCTCCTGGCCAAGCAAGGCTTCACCATCGTCGATCCCGGCGCCTACGAGACCGGCACCACCGACTATTCCTCGCAGATCGCGCTGTTCAAGCAGGAAGGCGTCGAGATCTTCAATTCCTTCCCGATCCCGCCTGACTTTGCCGCCTTCTGGCGCCAGGCGGCACAGCAGGGGCTGATCAAGCAGATCAAGATCGCCCAGGTCGCCAAGACCGGCCTTTTCCCGTCCGACATCGAGGCGCTCGGCGACCTCGGCATGAAGATTTCGAGCGCCGCCTACTGGCACAAGGCCTTCCCCTACAAGTCGCCGCTGACCGGCGTTTCGGGCACCGAGCTCGCCGACGGTTATGAGGCGGCGAGCGGCAAGCAGTGGACGCAGCAGCTCGGTGCCTCGATGTCGCTGCTCGACGCCGGCTTCGAAGCGCTGAAGGCCAGCACCGACGCCAAGGACAAGTCGGCGGTGGCGAAGGCGCTGAGCACGCTGAAGACCGAGACCATGATCGGCAAGGTCGATTTTACCAGCGGCCCTGTCGCAAATGTTTCGCCTGGCCCGATCATCGGCACGCAATGGGTGGCCGCCAAGGAAGGCAGCAAATTTCCGCTCGACTATGTCGTGACCGAGAACGCCACCGATCCGAAGGTGCCTGTCGAAGCCAAGCTCCAGCCTTACAACGGCTGATGGACCGCTGACGAGGATCGCCTGGTGCCCCATCCGCAACAACAGGCTGTTCTCACCGCTGCCGGCATCCACAAGCGCTTCGGCGCGCTTGTGGTGCTGGATGCGGTCGACTTTGCCATGGCGGCCGACGAGGCAGTCGGCATTGTCGGTCCGAACGGCGCCGGCAAGACGACGCTGCTCAGCGTGCTTTCCGGCGCCTTTCCGCCAACTGCGGGCACGGTCAGCTTCAAGGGCGGTGACGTGACGTCCCTGCCGGCGACGCAGCGCTGCCGGCTTGGCCTGGTGCGCACCCACCAGGTGCCCAAACCGTTCAGCGGCATGACCACTTTCGAAAATGTCTTCGTCGCGGCCTCGCATGGCGCCGGCCTCGGCCGTGACGAGGCCTATGAGGAAGCGCTCGGCTCGCTGAAACTGTGCGGCATGCTGGGTGTTGCCAACCGCCGCGCCGAGACGCTCGGCCTGCTCGACCGCAAGCGACTGGAACTGGCGCGCGCTCTGGCGGCAAGGCCGACGCTGCTGCTGCTCGACGAAATCGGCGGCGGCCTGACCGACGGTGAAGCCGGTGAACTTGTCGGAACGATCAAGGAATTGCGGCGGCGCAAGATCGGCATCGTCTGGATCGAGCACATCGTCCATATCCTGTTGCAGGTGGCCGAACGGCTGATCTGCATGGATGCGGGAAAAATCATCGCCGACGGTGAGCCGCAAGCTGTCATGGCCGATCCGGAGGTCGTGCGCGCCTATCTCGGCGGAGGCCCGAAATGAGCCTGCTGTCGGTCGAGAACCTGGTTGTCCGCCACGGCCTCTTGCAGGCGGTGCGTGGTGTGAGCTTCACGGTCCAGCGCGGCGAGACGTTAGCGCTGGTCGGCGCCAACGGCGCCGGCAAGACGACGCTGCTCAGGGCGATCGCCGGCGCGCATCAGCCGGCGGCCGGACGGGTGCTCCTGAACGGCGCCGATCTCACCAGCGTGCCATCGCATAAACGCGTCGGCATGGGCATCGCGCTGGTGCCGGAAGGGCGAAAGCTGTTCGTGCAGATGACGGTCGAAGAAAACCTTCTGCTCGGCAAGACGGCCGGCCGGGCGGGCGATTGGAGCGTCTCCAAGGTGCTCGAAATGTTTCCCAACCTTAAGCCGCGCCGCCATGCCAAGACGGGCCACCTCTCAGGCGGCGAGCAACAGGCGACAGCGATCGGCCGCGCGCTGATGAGCAATCCGGACGTGCTTTTGCTCGACGAGGTTTCGCTTGGCCTTTCGCCGCTGATCGTCGACCGCGTCTATGCGGCGCTTCAGGGACTGATCGCTTCCGGCACGACCATCGTTCTGGTCGAGCAGGACCTCAACCGCGCGCTGTCGGTGTCCGACCGGGTGATCTGCATGCTCGAAGGGCGCGTGGCGCTTGAAGGGCCTAGCAACGCGGTTTCGCGCGACGATGTAACGAAAGCCTATTTCGGCCTGCACCGGAAAAGCCCCGGGAGCGTTCCGGCATGAGCAACCAGATCATCCAGGGCATCCTGCTTGGCGGCTATTACGCGCTGATTGCATGCGGCCTGTCCTTCATGTTCTCGGTGATGCGCATCATCAACCTCGCCCATGGCAGCCTTGCCGTGTTCGCGGCCTTTGCGCTGTGGTGGCTCGCCTCGCGGTTCCATGTCTCGCCCTTTGTCGGCCTGCTCATCGTGCTGCCGCTGATGGCGGCGATCGGCTGGGCGCTGCAGCGCTTCCTGCTCGAGCGGAGCGCGCGCGGCGGTGCGCTGCTGCCGATCCTGACCACGTTTGGGCTCGCCATCGTCATCGACAACATGCTGTTCGAGCAGTTCGGAGCCGACACGCGTTCGCTGGCGCCCTATATCGGCAGCCTGTCCTATGATTCCTGGGAATGGCCGGGCAGCATCTATGTCGGCAAGCTCGCCGTGATCATGTTCGCCACCGCCGTGATCCTGCTGGGCGGACTGCAGCTGTTCCTCACCCGCACCCGGCTTGGCCGCTCGATCCGCGCCACCTCGGAAGACCCCGATACGGCCGGCCTGGTCGGCGTCGATGCGCGTCGCGCCAATGCCATCGCCGCCGCCATCGCCATGGTCACCGTCGGCCTTGCCGGCGCGTTCCTGGGCATGCGCGCCACCTTCGATCCCTATGCCGGCGCGCCGCAACTGCTGTTTGCTTTCGAAGCCGCTGTGATCGGCGGCGCCGGTTCGTTGTGGGGAACGCTGGTCGGCGGCATCGTGCTTGCGCTTGCGCAGACGCTCGGCGCGCAAGTGCACCCGCAAGGCTTCCTGATCGGCGGCCATGCCGTGTTCCTCGTCGTGCTGTTCGTGCGGCTGTCGACATCCGGCCTCGGCCTGCGCGGCCTGCTGCGCCTGCCTTCGCGGAGCGCGTCATGAGTGCCGCCTCGACCTCGCCGATCATAGAGCGCGGCACGACGACATCGCGGATCGCGGCGATTGCGGTCGCCGTCATCATCGCGCTGCTCGCCATCGCGCCGCAGTTCCTCTCGGCGGGCGCGGTCGACCGCATGACGGCATTGTTCATCTATGTGATCCTGGCGGCGATGTGGAACGCTCTGGCCGGCTTCGGCGGCCTGGTTTCGGTCGGCCAGCAGGTGTTCTTCGGGCTCGGCGCCTATTTCGCCATCCGGCTGGCCGACACCGGCCTCAACCCTTTCGCCTCGCTTTTCGTCGCGGCGATCATTGTCGGCGTTGTCTCCTGGCCGCTGTCCCTGTTCATGTTGCGGCTGAGGAACGGCGAGTTCGCCATCGGCATGTGGGTGATCGCGGCGCTGACACATCTCCTGGTCAATCTCGACCGGCTGGTACAAGGCGAAACCGGCACGTCGCTGATCTCGCTCAACGTCTACGACGCCGGTACCAGGCGGGTAGCGATCTACTGGCTGGCGCTGGGCTCGATGACCGCCCTGCTTGCGATCCTGTTTGGCCTGCTGCGCGGCAGCACGGGGGCCGCCATCCGCGCCATCCGCGACAATGAGGATGCCGCTGCCTCCGTAGGCGTGCGCGTCACCGGCACCAAGCGGCTCCTGTTCGTGCTTGCCGCCTTCGGCATCGGTGTTGCCGGCGCTTTGTGGCTGGCGACCTCCATCACCTTCCAGCCGAAAACCTACTTCAACGTCCAGTGGACCGCCTACATGATCTTCATGGTGCTGGTCGGCGGCATCGGAACGTTCGAGGGCGCCATCCTCGGCGCGCTGGTGTTCTTCCTCATCGAGACCTGGTTCGGCGGCACAGGTGTCTGGTACCTCGTCAGCCTCGGCGCCACCGCCGTGCTGTTCTCGCTTTTCCTGCCGCGCGGCCTGTGGGGAACGATCGAGGAGCGCTTTGGCCTGCGCCTGCTGCCGGTCGGCTACCGCGTCATTCTTCCGGGACATGCTCCGGCCGATGACGGCACCGCCCCCTCGCCGGAGCAAACCCCACTTGATCAGGAGAAGGCATGACCATGCTTTTCGGCAAGACGATCCTTATCACCGGCGTCGCCTCCGGCATCGGCGCGCGCACGGCGGAACTCGCTGGCCAGCTTGGCGCCGACGTGATCGGCGTCGATGTCCGTGAGCCGGCGGCAGCGGTGGGCAGTTTCGTCAAGGCCGATATTTCGTCGAAGGTCGACGTCGACGAGCTGGTCGCGCGACTGCCGCAACGCATCGATGCGCTCTGCAATGTCGCCGGCCTCTCCGGCAACACCGGCGCGGCAGCAACCCTGGCCGTCAACTTCTTTGGCCTGCGCGCACTGTCCGAAGCCGTCGCGCCAAAAATTCGCGAAGGCGGCGCCATCGTCAACGTCGCCTCGATCGCCGGCTATGGCTGGCGTGCCAACCTTAACCGCGCCGCTTCGATGGTCGGCATCGAGGGCTTTCCCGATGTCGCCGAGGTGGTCCGCGACCACGCCGTCAGGAACGAGGAAGGCTATCCCGTCTCGAAGGAACTCCTCCTGCTGTGGACCTTTCGCGCGGCGCATCAGGATCTGTTCAAACGCCGTGGCATCCGCGTCAATGCGGTGAGCCCGGGACCGGTCGAGACGCCGATCCTGAAACAGTTCCGCACCGTGCTTGGCGATGCCCGCGTCGACAGCGACATTGCCAGGGTCGGACGAGCCGGCACATCGGGCGATATAGCGCCAGTCGTGCTGTTCCTATGCTCGGACGGCGCGCGCTGGGTCAATGGCGCCAATGTGCCGGTCGACGGCGGCCTCGAAGCATCGATCAACGCCGAAGTACTCGGCTTCTGAAACCAATGAGGCGCTCCAGACGGAGCGAGGGAGACAATCATGGATATCGGACTTCTGATCGACGGCGACAAAAGGGATGCGTCCGGCGCGGCCGCCTACGAGCGCATGGACCCGTTCACCGGCAAGCTGGCGACGCGCGCCGCAGCCGCCAGCGTTGCCGACGCCAGCGCTGCCGTGGAAGCCGCGGCCGCCGCCTTTACGACCTGGTCGAAGACAGGTCCGGGCGAGCGCCGCGCCTTGCTGTCAAAGGCAGCTGACGTGATGGCCTCCAAGGTCGGCGAGTTCACCAAATTGATGATGGAAGAGACCGGCGCCACCGGTCCCTGGGCCGGCTTCAACGTGATGCTGGCAGCCAACATGCTACGCGAGGCGGCAGCGATGACGACGCAGATTTCTGGCGAGATCATCCCCTCCGACAAGCCGGGGACGCTCGCCATGGCGATCCGCCAGCCGGCCGGCGTGTGTCTCGGCATCGCGCCGTGGAACGCGCCAGTCATCCTTGGCACCCGCGCCATCGCCATGCCGCTCGCCTGTGGGAACACGGTGGTGCTGAAGGCCTCCGAAATGTGCCCGGGCACACATCGGCTGATTGGTCAGGTTCTGGTCGAGGCCGGCCTGCCCAAGGGCGTCATCAACGTCGTCACCAACGACCCCAGGGATGCCGCGGCAATCGTCGAGGCGCTGGTCGCGCATCCCATGGTCAAGCGCGTCAACTTCACCGGTTCGACCAAGGTCGGCCGCATCATCGCCGAGCTCGCCGGCCGGCACCTGAAGCCGGCGCTGCTCGAACTCGGCGGCAAGGCGCCACTGCTGGTTCTGGACGACGCCGACATCGACGCCGCGGTCAATGCGGCCACCTTCGGCGCCTTCATGCATCAAGGCCAGATCTGCATGTCGACCGAGCGGCTGGTCGTCGATGAAAAGATCGCCGACGAATTCGTTTCCAAGCTGGCCGCCCGCGCGTCGAGCTTGCCGGCCGGCGATCCACGCGGCCATGTCGTTCTGGGCTCGCTGATCAGCAGCCAGGCGGCCGACAAGATGGAGGAGCTCATTGCCGACGCCGTGGCCAAGGGCGCCAAGCTTGTCGCCGGCGGCAAGCGCACTGGCACCGTTGTCGAGGCGACGCTGCTCGACCATGTCACCCCGGCGATGCGCGTCTATGCGGAAGAATCCTTCGGGCCGGTCAAGCCGGTGATCCGGGTGAAGGGCGAGGACGAGGCGGTGCGTGTCGCCAACGACACCGAGTATGGCCTGTCGTCGGCCGTGTTCAGCCGCGACATCAGGCGCGCCATGGCGGTCGCGGCGCGCATCGAAGCCGGCATCTGCCACATCAACGGCCCGACCGTCGGCGACGAGGCGCAGATGCCGTTCGGCGGCGTCAAGGGCTCGGGCTATGGCCGCTTCGGCGGCAAGGCCTCGATCGCCGAATTCACCGATCTGCGCTGGGTGACGATCGAGGATCCGGGCCAGCACTATCCCTTCTGAGCCGGCCTCGTCTCGCGGTCGACAATGAAGGTCAAACGGCCAGGGACGGCGTGAAACGAACGCTGGCGGATTGCCTTTGGCCGGGCGCCAGCACGATGCAGCCGGTGTTGATGCCACCGCCCGTGCGGTTGAAGGCATCGGTGATGTTGCTGACCGGCTCGGCGCAAAAGAACGGCTCGCCAGGCGGCGTGTAGAGGACGAGGAAATCGAGCGGTGCCTCGGCCTCGATGTCCAGCCGCCGCCCCTGCTCCGGCCAGGTGATCCGGGCGCGGCGCGTCCATCCGGTGAAGACAGTGTCGAAATCCGCCTCGGACACGTCAAAGCCGACCGATGGGTCGACCCCCGCCGGCGGCAGGACGTGACGGACCGGCAGGACCTCCGCGTCGATTTCCCACATACCCGACACCGGCGCCTGGACATGCGTCCACGGCGTCGACGGGAAATAGGGATGGAGGCCGAAGCCAACCGGCATCGGCGCGTCCGACAGGTTGCGCACGGCAATGGTCATGCAAAGCCGGCCGTCAGCCAGCGTGATCTCTTGCTCGGCCTCATAGCTCCACGGCCAGGAATCGGCGGCGTGGCGGTAGCGCAGGACGATTGCGCTGGCTTCGTGCCTGACGACCACCCAAGGCCGACGCCAGCCATGACCATGCTCATGATGAGGATCATCCGCAGTCGTCGGAAGCTGGATGGTGCGTCCCGCGAACTCGAACCGGCCACCCCTTATGCGGTTGGAATAGGGAACGAGCGGGAAGCACGCCATGGCGCCGGCATCGCGGCCGCTGATCGCCGCCGGATCGGCCGGGCGCAGCCAATCCACGGCGGCGCCATCTTGCCACCATCGATACGACGCCAGCGCGCCGCCGGCGGCCGGAGCAATATCGACTGTTGCGACACCGTCGCCGATCGAGACCAGTTCCGTGTGCCGCGCGGCAACGGCAGCAAGATTCTTTGTCATCGGCGCTCCCCGTCCCTTGACTCCAATCGACATGGCTATAAGACATATCATATGAATAGTATGAAGAATAAGAAATCTTTCAGCACGGCGCGCACGTCACGGGTTGCGGTGGCGGTCTCCAGCGGCTCCACGGCGCTGCACGCGACCGTCGTCGAGCAGATCGGCCTGCGCATCGTGCAAGGCGACTTCCTGCCTGGCGAGGCGCTGCCCAATGCCGACGATTCCAGCGAGATGCTGGGGGTCAGCCGTACGGTGCTGCGCGAGGCGATCAAGGTGCTGGCCGGCAAGGGGCTGGTCGAATCGCGGCCGAAGACCGGTACACGCGTGCGCCCACGCTCCGACTGGAACTTCCTTGATCCGGACGTGCTGTCATGGCGCTACGCTGCCGGCGTCAGCGCCGACGATGTCCGCGCGCTGTTCGAACTGCGCCGCGCCATCGAGCCGATGTCGGCCGCACTTGCCGCCCAGCGCGCCACGCCTGCACAGATTGCCGAGATCCATGCGGCATTGGCCGAAATGGAAGCGGTGAGCGACGATGGCGACCGCTTCGCCAAGCCCGATCTGGTGTTCCACCAGACCATCCTGCGCATGACCGGCAACGAGCTGATCGGCTCGCTGGCGGCACTGGTCGAAACCGCATTGGTGATGAGCTTTCGCCTCTCCAACGACAATCCGGAGGGCCAGCGCCACTCCTTGCCGCTGCATCGCGAGGTGGCCGAGAAGATCGCCGCCGGCGACGCCGCCGGCGCGCAGAAGGCACTGCTGGTGCTCATCGACAATGCCGATGACGACGTGCGCCGCAGCGTCGAGAACCGCAACAAACGCCGCACCGATCGGGGCCAGCAATCGTGACCGAGACCAAACGCAAACTGCGGTCCGAAGCCTGGTTCGGCGGTGAAGGCAAGAACGCCTTCATGCACCGCAGCTGGATGAAGAACCAGGGCATCCCTGCCGACGCTTTCGACGGCCGCCCGGTGATCGGCATCTGCAACACATGGTCGGAGCTGACGCCGTGCAATGCGCATCTGCGGGCGCTGGCCGATCACGTCAAGCGCGGCGTCTACGAGGCCGGTGGCCTGCCGCTAGAATTCCCGGTCATGTCGCTGGGCGAAAGCAACATGCGCCCCACGGCCATGCTGTTCCGCAATCTGGTCAGCATGGATGTCGAGGAATCCATCCGCGGTAATCCCATCGACGGCGTCATCCTGCTGGTGGGCTGCGACAAGACCACGCCGGCGCTCCTGATGGGGGCCGCCTCGTGCAATTTGCCGACCATCACCGTTTCCGGCGGGCCGATGCTCAACGGCAAGTTCCGTGGACAGGATATCGGCTCGGGTACCCATGTCTGGAAATTCGCCGAGGAAGTGAAGGCCGGCCGCATGCCGGTCGCCGATTTCCTCGCCGCGGAACAGGGCCAGAGCCGGTCGGCCGGCAGTTGCATGACCATGGGCACGGCCTCGACCATGGCCAGCATGGTGGAAGCGCTCGGCATCGGCATGCCGGACAATGCCGCGATCCCGGCGGTGGATTCGCGCCGTGGCGTGCTCGCCCAGATGGCCGGACGCCAGATCGTCGATCTGGTCCGCCGGGACGTGAAAGTTTCCGACATTCTGACCAGGCAAGCATTCGAGAACGCCATCCGCGTCAATGGCGCGATCGGCGGTTCGACCAATGCAGTGCTGCATCTGATCGCCATCGCCAACCGGGTCGGTGTCGATCTCAGCCTCGAAGACTGGGACCGCCTTGGCCGCGACGTTCCAACCATTGTCGACCTGATGCCGTCAGGCCGGTTCCTGATGGAAGATTTCTACTATGCCGGGGGGCTGGCTGCGGTCATGGCGTCGCTTGATGAAGTGGGGCTTCTTCATCGCGACGTCATGACCGTCAGCGACAAGACGATCGGCGAGTTGGTCGACGGCGCGCCCAACTACAACCGCGAGGTCATCCGGCCGCTGAGCGAACCGCTGACCGAGCAAGGCGGCATCTCGATCCTGCGCGGCAATCTGGCGCCCAATGGAGCGGTCATCAAGCCGTCGGCGGCAACGCCCGAACTGATGCAGCATCGCGGCAAGGCCGTCGTGTTCGAGAACATCGAGCATTATTATGCCCGGATCGACGATCCGGAGCTGGATATCGACGCGTCCTCGGTGATGGTGCTGAAGAACTGCGGGCCGCGCGGCTATCCCGGGATGGCCGAGGTCGGCAACATGCCGCTGCCGGCAAAACTGCTCAAGCAGGGCGTCTCCGACATGGTGCGCATTTCGGACGCGCGCATGAGCGGCACGGCCTACGGCACGGTGGTGCTGCATGTCGCGCCGGAGGCCGCGGCCGGTGGCGCGCTGGCCCTGGTGCGCGACGGCGATCTCATCGAGCTCGACGTTGCCGGCCGCCGCCTTGAACTGCTGGTATCGGATGAGGAGCTAGCGATCCGCCGCCGCGACTGGAAGCCGCCGGCGCCGCCTGAAGGCGGCTATCAGAGCCTCTATGTCGAGCGCGTGCTGCAGGCCGACAAGGGCTGCGATTTCGACTTTCTCGTCGGCCGGCGCGATGCCGGCATCCCCCGGCATTCCCACTAGAGAGGCGCGCGATGACGGATGAAATCGGCTACGCCATCTACCCGAGCCTCAAGGGTCGCAGCGTCTTCATAACCGGCGGCGGCAGCGGCATCGGCGAAAGCCTGGTGCGCCATTTCTGCGCGCAAGGCAGCCGCGTCGCCTTCGTCGATCTGGCGGAGGAGCCTTCACGGCGCCTGGTCGAGGCGATCGCGGCCGAAGGACACCCAGCGCCGCTGTTTATTCCGTGCGATCTGCGCGATGTCGAGCAGCTGCAGGCGGCAACCGAGCAAGCGATGCTGCACAATGGCCCGATCCAGGTGCTGTGCAACAATGCCGGTAACGATGACCGCCATCAGACCAAGGACGTGACGGTGGCCTATTGGGACGACCGCATGGCGGTCAATCTGCGCCACCAGTTCTTTGCTGTGCAGGCAGTGCGTCCGCAGATGAGCGCCCAGGGTGGCGGCTCGATCATCAATTTCGGCTCCATCACCTGGATGGTCGGCGATCCCGATTGTCCGGCCTATGTCACCGCAAAGGCCGCCGTCTACGGCATGACGCGGGCGCTGGCCCGCGAACTCGGCCCCGAGCGCATCCGGGTCAACTGCATGGTGCCGGGCTGGGTGATGACCGAGCGCCAGATGCGCCTGTGGCTCAATCCGGCCGGCGAACGCCAGATCGCCGAGAGGCAGTGCCTGCCCGACCGGCTGCAACCCGCCGATATCGCGCGTATGGCGCTGTTCCTCGCCGCCGACGACAGCCGCATGTGCACGAGCCAGCAGTTCATCGTCGATGCGGGCTGGGTGTGACCCGTACGGCTCCAAGGGAAGAAGGGTATTTCATGCGTCTTGTTCAGTACAGAATGCCGGATGGCAGCAGGCGGGTCGGCCGCGTCTCCGCCGACGGCAATCATCTGCACCCGCTCGACAAGACCAGCAGCGTGCTGGAACTCGCCGAAGCGGCGATCGCAGAGGACATGTCCATCGCGTCGCTGGTCGAGAAGCGCACGGGCGCTGCAACGATCGACTATGACGAATTGTTGCGCGATGGCCGCGTGCTGGCCCCCGTCGACCATCCGGAGCCTGCGCGCTTCCTGGTCACCGGTACCGGCCTGACCCATACCGGAAGTGCCGCCGCGCGCAACCAGATGCATGTTCTGACCCATGGCGACGGTGCCGAGGAATCCGATTCCTTGAAGATCTTCCGCATGGGGCTGGAGGGCGGCAAACCTGGCGCTGGCAAGATCGGCATCCAGCCTGAGTGGTTCTTCAAAGGCGTCGGCACCTGCGTTGTGCCGCCTGGCGCGCCATTGCCGATGCCGGCATTCGCGAAAGCCGGGGCAGAGGAAGCCGAGATCGTCGGGCTTTATCTCAACGGGCCGGACGGCCATCCCTATCGCATCGGCTATGCGCTCGGAAACGAGTATTCCGACCACGTGACGGAGGGCGAGAACTACCTCTACCTCGCGCACTCCAAGCTGCGCTCCTGCTCGATCGGACCCGAGCTGCTGATCGGCGACCTGCCCGAAGAAGTTCGGGGCCATTCCCGCATCCTACGCGACGGCGCCGTTATCTGGGAGCAGGAGTTCCTGTCGGGCGAAGCGCACATGTCGCACTCGATCGCCAATCTCGAACACTTCCATTTCCGCTACCCGATGCACCGCAGGGCGGGCGACCTGCACGCCTATTTCTTCGGCGCGGCAGTGATGAGCTACGCCTCCGGCATCAAGACGGCTTCCGGCGACGAGTACGAAATCCAGGCACAGGCATTCGGCAAGCCGCTGCGCAACCGGATGGTGTCGGTGCCGGACGAGGGACTGGTTACCGTCAGCCAACTGTGACGGCGCAGGCCCGGAAATTACGGTCCACCAGAACGACAATGGGAGATTAAAATGGGACTGAAGAAAGCATTTCTAAGACTGGCGACAATCGGGCTCGGCATCGGCCTGATGACATCGGCGGCGCTGGCCGCGAACCTTCGGGTGCTTGCGTGGGACGGCTATGCCGACCCGGACTGGGTAAAGGATTTCACCGCAGCAACCGGCATTGGCGTCGATGTCGTCTTCATCGGCAGCGATGACGAGATCTGGGCCAAGATCAAGGGCAGCGAAGGCCAGGATTTCGACGTCTTCGCCGTCAACACCGCCCAGCTGCAGCGCTACATCAAGGCCGATCTGGTGTCGCCCATCGACATCACCAAGCTGCCCAATCAGAAAGAGGTGCTGCCGCGCTTCCGCGATCTGTCGAAGGTGAGCGGCGACACCAAGGACGGCAAGGTCTACGGCATTCCGTTCTGCTTCGATTCCATCGGCCTGATCTACGACACCGACAAGGTCAAGCCGGCGCCGACGTCAATGTCGGTGCTGTGGGATCCCGCCTACAAGGGCAAGGTCCTGGCCTACGACAATGGCGAGCACAATTTCTCGTTCACCGCGCTGACGCTTGGCTACAAGGATCCGTTCAACCTCGACGCGGAGCAGATGGCTGCGGTCAAGGCCAGGCTGGTCGAACTCAAGCGCAATGTGCTGAGCTTCTACACGACCGCCGACGAGGCACAGCAGATCTACCAGAACAATGACGTTGCCCTGATCTGGGCCAATTACGGCCAGCAGCAGGTCAAGGCGCTGCAGAAGATCGGCGCCCATGTCGCCTACGTCAATCCGAGTGAAGGCGCTCTGGCATGGCTCGACAATTGGGTGATCTCCAAGGGCGTGCGCGACAATGCGGCAGCCGAGAAATGGATCGACTTCATGCTGACGAAGAAGGTCAGCGGCCAGCTTTCCGAGCGTACCGGCTTCGGCAACACCGTGGTCGAGTCGAGCAGCGCCGGCAGCAACGACAAGCTGGTCTGGCTCAACAATGTCGAGGACCCGCTGAAGCGGTCGGACATGTGGAACGAGATCAAGGCGACGCCCTGATCCTTTCCGCAGCCGAGCCTAGAAGGACCCGGCGGTCCGGACGTTCCGGACCGCCGCAGCGGATGCGAGACCATATCATGAACCAGAACACCGACCTGCTGACGCTGCGGTCCGTCTCGAAATCCTACGGCAAGGTTCCCGTCCTGCACGACATCGATCTGTCTATCCGAGACGGCGAGTTCCTGACCGTTCTTGGACCGTCAGGCTCGGGCAAGACCACGGTCTTGCGGCTGATCGGCGGGCTGGAGCCGTTGACCGCGGGCGAGATCCGCCTCGACGGCCAGGACATCAGCCGCATGCCGATCAACAAGCGGCCGTTCAACACCGTGTTCCAGGACTATGCGCTGTTCCCTCATATGACTGTTTCCGGCAATGTCGGCTATGGGCTTTCGGTGCGCCATGTCCAGCGCAGGGAGATCGCACGCCGCGTCGCGGAAGCCCTCGAACTGGTGCAGCTCGGGCGCTTCGCCGACCGCTTCCCGGCACAGCTTTCGGGCGGCCAGCGCCAGCGCGTCGCGCTCGCCCGCGCGCTGATCTGCCAGCCGCGGCTGATCCTGCTCGACGAGCCGCTGGCGGCACTCGACCTGGAGCTGCGCCGGCAGATGCAGGAATTCCTGAAATCCATCCAGCGCGAGATCAAGACCACCTTCCTTTTCGTCACCCACGACCAGGAGGAAGCCATCGGCATGGCCGACCGGATCTGCGTCATGCAGGCCGGCCATATCCGCCAGCTCGGCACGCCGCACGAACTTTACTACAAGCCGAATTGCGAGTTCGTGGCGCGCTTCTTCGGCGAGAACAATCTGGTGGCCGGAAAGCTCGGCCCCGTCCAGGGCGAGCAGCGGCCGATCGAGACCGCACTTGGGCGCCTTGTCTGTTCGATCAGCGACCAGCCGCATCTGAAGGCCGCGCCAGACGGCGCGAACGCCTTCGCGGCGTTCCGGCCCGAGGCCTTGCATCTCGCGGACGCCACGGAGGGCGACAACCGATTCTCCGGCACCATTGCCGACCTGGCTTTTGCCGGCTCATCCACCGTCGCCACGATCGCGGCGGGTTCGGACACTGCCGCGCAGCGGCTGCGGCTGCGAATCCCAAGCCGGATCGACGGCAGCGCGCTGAAAGCCGGCGAGACCGTTTCGCTTTCGTTTGCGCCGCATGAAGGCCATCTGGTGCTGGCATGAGCAAGGCCGGCTCGATGCAACCCAGGGAAAGGCGTTTGTCGCTGCTGGTGACCGTGCTGGCTTTCGCTCTGCCGGTGATCTTCGTCCTGGTGCCGCTGGCGATCTTCCTGGTCTACAGTTTCTTCAGCGTCGACCAGGGCACGATCGTCTACGCGCCGACGCTCGGCAACTATGTCAGGTTCTTCACCGACCCGATCTTCCTGCCGGTGTTCTGGAACACCATCGTGCTGTGCGTGTCGGTGGCCGTCATCTGCATCCTGCTCGCCTATCCAGCCGCCTATTTCCTGACGACGCTGAGAGGGCGGTGGCGCTATGCCCTGCTGATGCTGCTTCTGGTGCCGCTGCTGATGAGCTACGTCATCAAGATCTACGCGATCCGCAGCATCCTCGGCCTCAACGGCTTCCTCAACAAGGCGCTGGTAGCAATCGGCATCCTGCAGCAGCCGTCGACACTTTTCGTGTTCAACATGAACGCTATCCTGTTGACGCTGAGCCTGCTTTTGATCCCCTTCGCCATCTTGCCGATCTTCCTCTCGCTGGAGCGCATACCGCAGACCTTGCTGCGTGCCTCCGACGATCTTGGCGCCAGCGGCCTGCAGACGTTCCTGCGCATCACCTTGCCGCTCAGCCTGCCCGGCGTCGCCTCGGCGGCGAGCTTCGTCTTCGTGCTGGCGATCGGCGATTTTCTGACGCCGCAGATGGTCGGCGGGATCAGCGGCTTCACTTTCGGCCGCATTCTCTACAGCCAGTTCGGCACGGCCTATAACTGGCCGTTCGGCGCGGCACTCTCGGTGGCGCTGGCGATCGTGGTGATCTGCGCCATCCTCATCGGCGAACGGTTCGGGCGCAGCCGGGGGACGTCGGTATGAACGCCCTGCCCCGCCCCTCCACCATCTTCCTGGCCGCGATCACGACGCTGGTCGCGGTGCTGCTCTACAGCCCGCTGTTCGTGCCGATCGTGTCGTCGTTCTTCACCATCTCGCACGGCGATGTCGACTGGTCGTCACCCACCCTCTCGACCTACCGGGCCCTGGCCGAAAACCACGACATCCTGGCTGCCTTGCGCACCACGCTGATCGTCGGCCTGTGCACCGTCGTGCTCTCGGTGGTCAGCGGAACGCTGCTGGCGCTCTATTATCATGGGCGCCGCTCGGGACGCTCGATCCTGCAGTTCATCATCTTCCTGCCGTTCCTGATGCCGCCGATCATCAGCGGCCTGGCGTTGCTGATCTTCTTCCGCGAGATCGGCCTCGAGCGTTCGCTGCTGACCGTCGTCATCGGCCATACGGTCTTCGTGCTGGCGATCGTCTATCGCACCGTGCTGATGCGGCTGCAGTCGATGAGCCGCACACTGGTCGAAGCCTCCTACGATCTCGGCGCCACCGGCTGGCAGACCTTCTGGCGCATCATCCTGCCGAACCTGTCGAGCGCGATGGTCGGCGGCGCCATCCTGGCCTTTGCGCTGTCGTTCGACGAAACGATGATCACCATCCTTGTCACCGGCACGCAAAGCACGCTGCCGGTCAGGCTGTGGGCGATGATGCGTCTCGGTTTCTCGCCCGACATCAATGCACTGGTCGCCTTGATCCTGATGTTCACCGTGCTGCTTTGCGTGCTCGCCGCCCGTTTCCTGATCCCCAGGCAGATGGCGACGGAGCGGAGCTGAGTGCCGGCTTACGGGGCGATGCTTGTCATCGGGGGGACGGCAGCTGGATCGAGGTCGAAGACACGCCCCCGATTAAGAATGTTCTTCGGGTCGAGCGCCGTCTTCAGCCGCCTCATCGTGGCGATTTCGGCGTCGCTACGCACCAGATCCAGCCACTGTTTCTTGTCGAGGCCAATGCCATGTTCGGCCGAAACACCACCGCCCGACGCCGCCACACCGCGATAGACGATGCCGTATGCTGCCGCCGGATCCGCCGTCAGCACCTGGTAGTGCAGATTGCCGTCGCCGAGATGACCGAAGACATAGATGTCGGCGCTGGGATCGACGGCATGGATGGCGGCGTCGGCCTCCTGCAGGAACGCACCCATGCGCGCCAGCGGGATGCTGATGTCGACGCCGATCAGGCCTTTGATCGAAAACAGGACGCGGTTGGCGTCCTCCCGCACGTCCCAGAGCGCCCGGAATTCACGTGGCGACTGCGAGACGACCACATCGTCGACCACGCCGTCCTCGACCGCTTGCATGAGAACTTCGGCGAAGCGCTCGCCGTCGCGCTCGGGCTCGCTGCCCTGGATTTCGGCCAGCACATACACGGGTGAGCCAATCGGCAACGGCGCCGGCATGGCCATGCTGGCAGCCATGACGTCATAGAGCGGCGCGAAATTGACCTCATAGGCAGACAATAACGGGCCGAGCCTTTGCCGCAGCAGCCCGAGCAAGGCGATCGCCGCATCGAGCGAAGGGAGCGCGCAGAAGGCGTTCACCTCGGAGGCCGGCTTCGGATGCAGCCGGAGCGCGGCGCGGGTGACGACGCCGAGCGTCCCTTCCGCGCCGATGAAGAGCTGGCCGAGGTCGTAGCCGGAATTGTCCTTGGACAGGCCCTTCAACGAGGACAGCACGCTGCCATCGGCCAGCACGGCCTCCAGCCCCAGCACTTGCGCGCGGTACATGCCATAACGCAGCACGCGGATGCCGCCGGCATTGGTGGCGATGTTGCCGCCGACCGTGGCCGAGCCGCGCGCGCCGATATCGACGCCGAACATCAACCCGGCGCCGTCGGCCGCCTCCTGCACCGCCTGCAGCGTCGCGCCGGCTTCGGCGACGATACTGGCGGCTTGAGTGTCCGGCGCGGCGAGGCCGCTCATGCGCTCCAGCGACAGCACGATCTCACCGGGCTGGACGCGTGTGCCACCCGCCAGCCCGGTGCGTCCGCCCTGGACGACAACCGGCTGGCCAAGAGCATTGCACCCTGCGAGTGCCGCCGCGACCCCAATAGTATCGCGCGGACGCAGCACCACTTCGGGCAACACGCCAAGCTTGCCGTCGGGATCGTCGCGATAGCGCTGGTCGACATCGGAGCCTGCAAGCACGCCGCCCGCGCCCAGCCGATCGCCAAGGGCGGAGAGAAGCCGTTGCGTTTCAGGTGACATCGGGCTCAGGCGCCTGCGTGGCGAAGCGCGTCGTCTGCGTCCCGCGACCGCATGGGCAGATGAGTATTTCCGTCCGCCACGCTCCCCATCCTTCAATTGCAGCCGGCCGATCCTATTCGGGATCGCCTGTCGTGCAAGCGATATCGGCCTGCCCCGGGCGACACCGGCATCAATCACGGTAAGACGCGATTGATGCCGGCGCCACTGTCTCTGCTTACTGAAGCTTGGCCTGTAGCGCGTTGACGTCGTCGGTGGTCATTTCGCCATCGGTGGTCACCTTGCCGTCGATGATCTTCCACAGCCGGAACGGGCCGGTGATGTCGCCGAACTTGTCGAAGGCGACTGGACCGATGACGCCTTCGTAGCGGATCGGCTTGCCGTCCTTGATCAGGCCGAGCGCCTTGGCGAACTCCTCCTTGCCGGCGAAGATCGGCGTGCCGGCCGGATCGACCGCCTTGTACATGGCGTCCTTGATCTTGGCCGGATCCTCGGAGCCGGCGATGGCGATGGCCAGCCCGACGATGGCGCCGGCATCATAGGAACGGTCGGCCGCCGGGTTGGAGGGTTCGATGCCGGAGAATGCCTTGTAGTTCTTGGTGAAATACTCGGTCGATGCGGTCGGGCTGGTTCCCGACGACGTGCCGTAGGCGTCCTTCAGGTAGTCGGCGCCGACGGACTCGATGAAGTCGGGGCTGTTCATGCCGTCATTGAGCAGGAATTTCTGCACGCCGCCTTGCGAAATCCAGGTGCGGGCAACGGTCGCGCCGTCAACCGGGGTGCTGACCAGATAGAGGCCGTCCGGCTCGCCGGCCATAGCTGCCGTGACTTCCGAGGCATAGCTCGACTGCTTCTCGTTATAAGGCGTGTCGGAAACGATGGTGCCGCCGAGTGCTTTGTAGGCGCGCGAGAATTCGGCCACCATGTTGACGCCGAAATCGTTGTTGACGTGGATGATCGACAGTTTCTTGAAGCCCTTGTCGATGGCGTATTTGGCGGCCGCCACACCTTGCAGCGCATCGGACGTGATGGTGCGGAAGAAGATGCCGTTGGTCTTGCCGTCGCGGCCGAGCGCGGTCAGCGTTGGCGAGGACGACGCCGGCGAGACCTGGACGATCTTGGCAGGTGCCGTGACAGAGGTCAGGATCGGGATCGACACCGACGAGATGATGCCGCCGATGATGACCGGCACCTTCTTGACCTGCACCAGCTGGGTCGCGGCGTCGACGGCGATGTTGCCTTGGCTCTGACTGTCGCGCGTATCGGTCACCAGATCGCAGCCGCGCACTCCACCGGCTTCGTTGATGTCGCGAAAAGCCATTTCGACCGACTTGGCGCCGGCCTGGCCGTATTCGCCGGCCGGACCGGTCAGTTCCATGACGAGGCCGACGGTGATCTTGCAGTCGGCGGCCTGCGCGGCGCCCGCCATCGTGACAAGAGCAAGCGCGGTGGTGAGTTGGAGTATCGTCTTTCTCATTGTTGTTCCCCTTTCGTTACTCGACACTAATTTGATCTCTGGAGCCTGTTCAGCGTTCCGGCACCTGCAGCCAGGTTTCATGCAGGTGTCGCCATTCGACGCCGTTGGGCGCCGATGAACTGGTGGTGAAGACAGCACTCGACTGGCGGCGGCTGCGCTCGCCGCCACGCAACTGCGCCTCGACGTAAAGGACGACGATGGAGTCCTCGGTTTGCCAACCGGGTCGGATATCCTCGATCGAAATGGCAAACCCGTCGTCGCACGTGGCGCGGCTCGAGCGGACATAATCGATCACAGCGTCACGGTCGAGGATCTGGCCGCTCGGCGCGATCATGGTCAAGCCTTCGCCCATGACGCCTTCGAAGCGCGAGAAATCCACCGTGTCGGCTCGCGCGGCGACGAACCAGTCGACGAAGAAGCGATGCAGGCCAACGACCTCGGCGCTGGCCTGTGAAAACAGTGTGGGGTTGCCGGCGCTCATGTGCGGCCTGCGTTCAGATTGTAGTGCATGATCGAGCCGTGGCGGCCATGACGGTCGCGCTCCAGCGTGTAGACGTCGCCCAGGGGACCCTGGCTTTGCGCGATCACGGCCGCGATCTTCGCCCGGTCGTCGGCGTCGAGCGCGACGTCCATGATGCCGGCATTGGCGAGCGCATGCGCCTGGTTGCGGGCGCCTACGATGACGGCGGCGACTCGCGGCTGCTCCAGCACCCAGGCGCTGGCGATGGTGGCGATGTCGACGCCGTGACGGTCGCCAACGGCCTTCAGTGCCTGCAGCAGTTGCTGGAACAGGTCCCAGCCGCCGAAATCATCGATGATCAGCTTGTATTTGACCAGCGAGCGGTTTTCGAGCGGCGTAGCGGGTTCAGGCACACCGAGCCATTTGTCGCTGAGGAAGCCGCCGGCCACCGAGCCGTAGCAGAGGAAGCTGACGCCATTCTTGGCTGCAAGCGCGGCGAGGCTGTGCGCGGGCCGCTGGTCGAGCACCGAATACTGCAGTTGCTGGCTGACCAGCGGAATGCCGGCGGCGAGAATTTCGGCGAGCCGCGGCGTGTCGAAATTGGTGGTGCCGAGATTGCGCACCTTGCCCTCGCGCCGGAGTTCGTCGAGCCAGCCCATCGCCTCGACATAGCGGGGCTGGTCATAGTCCCACCAATGAAACTGGACGAGATCGAGCCGCTCGGTCTTCAGCCTGCGCAGCGACTGCTCGACAATGCCCCTGATGTAGTCGCGGCTGATCGTGGCCAACCGTTCGAGGTCGGGCACCAGCTTGGTGTGCACCTTCATTCTTGCGGCAACGTCGAGGCCGCGCCCGCTGGCCAGACGCAGGCGCGCGGCGCCGATCAGTTCCTCGACGCCGGTGTAGATGTCGGCGCAATCATAGGTCCAGATGCCGGCATCGAAAGTGGCGATCAGATCGGTCACCGCCTGGTTGCGGTCGATGGCGCCGTGGCCGCCGGCAAGCTGCCAGCCGCCGCGAATGACGCGCGAGATGGTGTAGCCGGGGCCGAGTTCGAAGGTCTTGGCGGTCATCCCTTGTCATTCTCCTTCGGCAGCGGCACGGCCGTGGTCTGCGCATGGCTGAACCGCCGTTTGCCGGTCCTGATGATCCTGAGCCGGCTGGCGCAATTGGGATCGGGACAAGCGATCTCGGCGTCCGAGGTCATCCAGTCGTTGGCGTGGGTCGGACGCTGCTTTGCCGCCAGCAGCGGCAGCACGGCGGCGAGCGAATAGATCGAAAAGCCCTGCCCCGCCGGCAGGGACAGCATCTCGCCCTTGAGTTCGAAATAGTCGCCTGATTTGGCGCCGCAATAGATCGGCTTGCCCTCGGGAATGACCGCCTCGACACGAAGGTCGAAGAGCTCGAAACTGTCATCGGCCATGTCAGGCCTCCACCAGGCTGAAGGTGATATCGCAGGCGCCGTTGCGGCGGATGACGCCACAGGCGGCAGCGAACTGCTCACGCTCCTGCGGCGGCACCTGCGCCACCACGCTGCCGGCCAGCCAGCCGATCGGGAAAAGAAGCCGTGCGCCCTGCCCATAGTAGAGGCCGATGTCGAAGATGGCATTGGGGTTGCCACCCCACATGCGCGGCGGCACGTAGGACAGCACAATGTCGCCGGGCTGCGGCGTCAGTGTCGCGTTCTCCGCCGGCAATGGCTTGGCGAAGGACCGGCCTTCGAGATCGGCTGATGGAACCGGGCAGGAAATCTCAGGTCCCGTCCACATGGCATGGATGCCGGGAACGACACGCGGCGTAGCGAGGTACGTCTGGAGAAAAGTAGCGTTTTCCGGCGCCTTTTCGGGCAGCAGCAGCGCCGTCACGGAAAGCTTCGAGCGCGGTTCGGTGATCCTGATGGCCGGCTTGTTCATGTCTGGTCTTTCGTGGCGGCGGATTGAAGCTTGTCGCGCAGGAAAGCGAAGGGCCTGCTGATATCGGCCACCAGTGCCTCGCGCGCCGCTTGCGCATCCTGCTTGGCCAGAGCCGCGACGATGCGGCGGTGATAGTGCGCGGTGTCGACCTCGCCGGCGTCGGAAAAGGCGTAGATAGCGACGCGGATGCAGGGGCCTGATTGCAGCCACAGGCTTTCGATCATCGGGATCAGCACGGCCGAACCGCAGCAGCGGTAGATCTCGAAATGGAAGCTCTGGTTGAGCGTCGCTTCGCGGTCGATATCCTTCTTGTGCTTCAGGGCGCGCATCTCGTCCCACTCGCCGAGCATGGCTTCGATCGAAGCGATCTGGCGCGGGCTCATGCGCGTGGCGGCAAGCGCGATCGCTTCGCCCTCGATAAGGGAACGGGCTCGCAGAAGATCGTCGATGCGCTCCAGTGTGATCGGCGGAACGCGCACCGAACGGTTGGGCAGCGCCTCCAGCGCTTTTTCCGTGATCAGCCGGCCTAGCGCTTCGCGCACCGGCATGGTCGAGGTGACCAGCGCATCGGCGAGACCACGGATGGTCAGCACCTGGTTCGGTTCGAAAAGGCCGCCGATCAAGGCGCGGCGCAATTCGGAATAGACGCGATCCTGCACGGTCTCGCGGCCGACCGGCGTAAGCTGGGCTGCGATCGTTTCGTTGTTTCGCTCGATGGCAGCCTTCTGCATTCCCGGCTTTTGCCCCGTTTTCGGCTTGCGGATGAAATTAAAGCCGAATAGCGTGATCAAAGCAAGTGTGATCACAAATCAAAAATCAGGAGACGGCGATGATCGTCTTCGGCCAGAGGGTTTGATGAGCGAGGCGACCGAACGGCAGGGTAAGGAGACCCGTGCGCCGGTTCTGACGGCAAGCAATGTCGTCAGGCGGTTCGGCGGCCTTGTCGCCGTCAACGATGTCTCCTTTGACGTCAAAGCGGGCGAAATCCTCGGCCTCATCGGGCCGAACGGCGCCGGCAAGACAACCATGTTCGACCTGCTGGCCGGCAGCCTGTTGCCGACCAGCGGTGATATCCTGCTCAACGGTGCGCGCGTCTCCGGCGAAGCCGCGCATCTGCGCATCGGCCGTGGCCTCGGCCGCACCTTCCAGATACCGCGCCCGCTGCCCAATCTGACGCTGATCGAAAACATCATGCTGGCGGCACAAGGCCAGGCCGGCGAAAGGCTGCTGGCCAACTTCCTCACACCATGGCGTGTGGCGGCACAGGAAAAAGCGGCCAGGGCAAAGGCGCTCGACCTGCTGGAGCTGGTCACACTCACGCATCTGGCACATGAGCCGGCGCGGGTGCTGTCCGGCGGCCAGCGCAAGCTGCTCGAGCTTGCTCGCGTCATGATGGCCGACCCGGCGATCATCCTGCTCGACGAGCCGGCAGCCGGCGTCAACGCGACGCTGCTGGAAGTCATCATCGACCGTATTCGCGACATCAATGCGCGCGGCATCACCTTCCTGCTGATCGAGCACAACATCGACATGGTGACGCGGCTTTGCCACCGCGTGCTGGTCATGGCGAGCGGGCAACTGCTCAGCGAAGGCACGGCGGAAGAAGTCGCCCGCGACCCGCGTGTCATCGAAGCCTATCTCGGAGGCACGGCATGAGCGAAACCGTGCTCGATGTCCGTGATCTCGAGGCCGGCTACGAGCCTGGCGTGCCGATCGTGCGCGGTGCCTCGATCACTGTCAGAAAAAGCGAGATCGTCGTCGTGCTCGGCCCCAACGGCGCCGGCAAATCGAGCTTCATCAAAGCGATCGCCGGCCTCGTCCCGATCACCGGCGGCACGGTGCTTTTGGACGGTAAGGACATCACCGCAGCACCAGCCCACACCATGGTTCGCCTTGGCCTCGCCTTCGTGCCGCAGACCGAGAACATCTTTCAGCTGATGTCGGTCGAGGACAATCTGAAAGTCGCCTGCGGCATCCTCGAGCGGCGTGAAATCCCTGCGCGTATCGACGAGATGTATGCGGCCTTCCCGGACCTCATGCGCCAGCGCCGCACCGCCGCCGGCAATCTGTCGGGCGGACAGCGGCAGATGCTCGCGGTTGCTCGCGCCTTGATCGTCCATCCCAAGGTGCTGGTGCTCGACGAACCGTCGGCCGGCCTCTCGCCGAAATTCGTGTCGATGGTGTTCGAGATGCTGGCCGGCATCCGCAAATCCGGCGTCACCATCCTGCTGGTCGAGCAGAACGCCAAGGCGGCACTGGCCATCGGCGACCGCGCCTATGTGCTGGTCGAAGGCAAGGACCGGCACGAGGGCATCGCTTCCGAGCTGTGGAACGATCCTGTGGTCGCCGAACTCTATCTCGGCCAACGCCCTTCTCACGCCAGCAAGGGAGGCGTGGCATGAGCCTGCAATTTGTCATCGATGGATTGCTGACGGGCTCGATGATCGGCCTTGGCGCCATCGGCGTGACGCTCACCTATTCGATCCTGCGCTTCTCGAATTTTGCCCATGGCGACTTCATGGCCTGGGGCACCTATGCGACGCTCGCCGTCGTCAGCGCCATCGGCGCCACCTTCGGCAAGGTAGCGCCCATCGCGCCGCTGTCCTTCGGCTGGCCGCTCCTGGTTGCCCTGGTCGTCGGCATGGCCTTCACCGCCTTGCTGGCGCTGCTGCTCGACAGAGTGCTGTTTTCGCGGCTCCGCTCGCAGGGGCAAGCCATCATCGTGGTGATGGCAAGCTTCGGCGCCTCGATGGCGCTAAGGAGTCTGCTCGAATTCACCTTCACCTCGCGTCCAACCTATTTCAGCCGGGCGATCCAGATCGCCATGCCGGTCGGCTTCGGCATCCGCATCACGCCCGACCAGATCGCGCTTCTGCTGCTGACCGCGGTGCTGGTGCTCGGTGTACATCTTCTCATGACGCGCACGCAGACGGGCCGCGCGATGCAGGCACTGAGCCAGAACGCAGCACTGGCCCGCATCGTCGGCATTGACGTCGCCAGCGTCGTGCGCGTCACTTGGATCATCGGCGGAGCGCTTGCCTGCGTCGCCGGCGTGATGATCGGCATTTTGGTGCAGATCCGCCCGTTCATGGGCTTCGACATGCTGTTGCCGATGTTCGCCGCCGCCATCCTGGGCGGCATCGGCAGCATTCCGGGCGCGGTGCTCGGCGGCCTGATCATCGGGCTCGCCGAAGCCGGGGCGGTGCAGCTGATCGGCGCCGAATGGCGCGCCGCCGTCTCCTTCATCATCCTGATGGCGGTGCTGTTCGTGCGGCCAATCGGCCTTTTCGGAGTTCGGGAAAGATGATCGATCTCATCGGCTACGGCGCCTTCTTCCTGACCACCGCGCTGATCTTTTCGCTGGTCACGCTGGGGCTCAATCTGCAGTGGGGTCTGACCGGCCTGTTCAATGTCGGCCTCGCCGGCTTCGTCGCCATCGGCGCCTACACCTCGGCCTTGCTGACCACACCGGACGACGCCGCGCGGCTGGGCGGCTTCGGCCTGCCGATCCTTGTCGGCTGGCTTGGCGCCATGGTCGTCGGCGGCATCGCCGCTGCCCTGACCGGCATGGCGACACTGCGGCTCAGGTCCGACTATCTGGCGATCACCACCTTCGGCGTCGCCGTCGTCGTGCAACTGGTCGCGCTCAACGCGCAGAAGCTGACCGGCGGGCCGTTCGGCATCGGCTTCATTCCACGCCCGTTCGGCAGCCTCGCCGAGAAGCCGCTGCTGTTCAACCTGTCGAACCTTGCCGTCGTCGCAGCGGTGACCTTGGTCGCCTATCTCGCCCTGGAGCATCTGTCGCGCAGTCCGTGGGGGCGTGTGCTGAAAGCCTTGCGCGAGGATGAGCGGGCGGCGATTTCGCTTGGCAAAAGCGCGCGCTTCTACCGCGTCCAGGCCTTTGCCGTCGGCGGGGCGATCATGGCCCTTGCCGGTGCCCTGCAGGCGCATTTCACCGGCTTCATCGCGCCGGACAATTATTTGCCGATCCTGACCTTCCAGGTCTGGGTGATGCTGATCGTCGGCGGCTCGGGAAGCAATCTCGGCGCCGTCATCGGCAGCATCCTGGTCTGGGGGATATGGGCGGGGTCGGGCACATTGACCAGTGTCCTGTTCGCGCCCGAGCAGCAGGCGCGGGCCGCCTCGCTGCAGATCGTCGCCATCGGCGTCATGCTGTGCATCATCCTCTTGATCCGGCCGAACGGATTGTTCGGCGACAGGCTACTGCGGCCACGACTGGGCAAGCGGGCGAAGGTGACTACGGCCAAGAGCAGTTCAGGCTCATGACCGCCGCGATCCGGCCGGAAGCGCATGGCGCTTCACTCTGGCACGCCGTCAGCCGCAACCGCCGCGACCGGCCTGCGTTGCACGACGAGATCAATGTCGACCTCGCCATCGTCGGCGGCGGCTTTGCCGGCCTGTCAACCGCGCTGCACGCCGCCGGGAAAGGGCTGTCCGTCACCGTTCTCGAAGCTGAAATCATCGCCTGGGGCGCGACGGGCCGAAATGCCGGCTTCGTCGTGCCCAACTTCGCCAAGATGGACCCGGACAGCATCCTTGCGCATCTCGGCCCGGAGCGCGGTGAGAGGCTGATCGATTTTGCCGCTGCCAGTGCCGACCTGGTCTTCAGCCTCATCAAAGGGCATGGCATCGACTGCGACGCGGTGCAGAATGGATGGATCCAGCCGGCGCATTCGCCTGCAGCGTTCGAAAAGGTCAAATCGCGGGCCAGTCAATGGGCGCAGCGCGGCCGGCCAACCGTTGTTTTGGACCGGCAGGAAATCGAAGTGCTGACGGGCATTCGCGGCTATGCCGGCGGCTGGATGGACCGTTCGGGCGGCGTGCTCAATCCGGTCGCCTACGCGCACGGGCTCGCGGATGCGGCGGAGAAGGCTGGGGCCAAGATCTTCGAGCGCACGCCGGTTACTTCGGTCGATCGCGTGGCCGATGGCTGGAAGCTGAAGACGCCCTCTGGCTCGGTGCGTGCCGGCAAGGTGCTGATCGCCACCAACGCCTATGGCGGATCACTCAATCCGATGCTGCAGCGAACCTATATTCCGCTCAAGGTTTTCCAGATCGCGACCGAGCCGCTGCCGCGCGAAATCCGCACTCGTCTGCTTCCCGGCGGGCAAGGCGCCGGCGATACCAGGCGCAATCTCTTCACCTTCCGCTTCGATGCCGACAATAGGCTGATCAGCGGCGGCATGCATATTCTGAGTGCCGGCGCCGACACGCGCGTGCCGCAAACGATTTGGCGACGGCTCACACGACATCTCGACCTGCCGGACCTGCCACCGCTGGCCTATGGCTGGTCAGGAATGGCCGCGGTCGAACCGGATTTCCTGCCGCATCTCCTGGACCTTGGGCCGGGGCTGATCGCCGGCCGCGCCTGCAACGGGCGCGGCATCGCCATGACGACGGCGATGGGCAAGGCGCTGGCCGACTGGGCCGCCGGAACCGAGGCGCGCGATTTGCCGCTGCCGTTCGCGCCGCCGGCGCCGATCCCCTTCCACGCGCTCCTACGGCACGCGCCCAACGCGCTGCTTGGCTGGAGCATGCTGCGCGACCGGTTGGACGAGACGGCATAGGGACGATCGCGTCTGGCCGCGGGGATCAGGCCGTCGTGCGAAGATTTTCGGAGAGAACCGCGGCCGCCACGGCGATGTCCTGTTCAAGGGAGAGCCGGACAGCTGGGCCATTGCGCTGCTCCAGCGCCGCGACAATCCTGCGATGCGCATCGTTCGACTGCGGAATGTAGCGGTCGGCCTGCATCAGAAGCTTGAGATAGGGCCCGACCCGGCCCCAGAGGTCGCGGATCATGTTCAGAAGGATCGGCGCGCCGGCATGCTGGTAAATGGCGAAGTGAAACGCCTCGTTCAGCGCGAGATAGGCGCTGGCGTCGCCGGCCTCTATGGCGCGCTGCATGCCGGCCAGCTTCGCCTGTATCTCGACCAGTCCGCTTTGGCTCATCCGCGTGGCTGCCATCTCACCCGCCAACCCCTCGACGGCGATGCGGATATGGGTCAGTTCCTCAAAGGCAGGAGCGGACAGCAAGGGCACGATAACAGAGCGATTGTTCTGCATCTCGAGCAGCCGCTCGGCGACCAGCCTCTGCAGCGCCTCGCGGATCGGCGTCGTCGAGATGCCGAAGGTCTCGGCAAGCTTGCGGATGACCAGCGTCTGGCCCGGGCTGAAACCGCCTGAAATCAATTCCTGCTTGAGCGCGCCATAGGCGCGGTCGTTGAGGGTTTGATGTTCGAGCTTCAGCATGCGTTCCGATCACCAGTTCGACAAAGCGCGATCGAGCGTCTCGGCCAGTTGCTCGGCATTGTCCCTGGCAAAGGGCAGAGGCGGCCTGATCTTCAGCACGTTGCCTCGCGGGCCGCAGGACGAGATCAGCACGCCATCCTCGCGCATGGCTTCGACGACCGCCGATGTCTTGCTGGCGGCCAGCGATTCGTCGCCATCCGCTGTCAGTTCGACGCCGAAATAGAGGCCGTTGTGCCTGACGTCGCCGACCATGCCGTGCCGGCCCTGCAGCGCGCGCAGCAGGTCAGCCGTATAGGCGCCGATATTGCGCGCGTTCTCGATCAGCCCCTCGCCTTCGATCACGTCCAGAACGGCGATGCCGACGGCGGCCGCGACCGGATTGCCGCCGAAGGTGTTGAAGTAGCCAGTGTTGGAGCCGAAGGATGAAACAAGCCGCGGCCGCACCAGCACCGCGCCCATCGGATGCCCGTCACCTATCGGCTTGCCCATGGTGACGATGTCGGGTTCGATTCCATAATTGGCAAAGCCCCACATGCCCTGGCCAAGGCGGCCAAAGCCGGACTGGACCTCGTCGGCGATGACGATGCCGCCGGCCTTTCTCACATGATCCGCCGCCTCGCGCATGACAGCCGCATCGGGGAAGAAAATGCCGTCGCTGGAAAAGGCCGAGTCGAGCAGCAGCGCTGCCGGACGGATGTTCTGCGCACGCATGTCATCGATGGCGGCGGCGACATTCCTGGCGAAATCATGCGCGGCCCTGCCGTGGTCGCGGAACGTGTCCGGCGCGGCCACGGCCCGATGGTGCACGGGCACGCCCTTGGCGCCGACCGCGGCCGGCGACAGCTGCGCGGTGGCGATCGTGGCGCCGTGATAGGCGAAATCGGTGATGATCACGCCGGTGCCGCCGCTCGAATGCTGGGCGATGCGGATGGCCAAATCGTTGGCCTCGCTGCCGGTGCAGGTGAACATGGCGTGGCCGAGATGGGCGGGAACCGTGCCGAGCAGTCTTTCGGCGTAGTCGAGGATGATCTCGCTCAAGTAGCGCGTGTGCGTGTTGAGCGTGGCGGCCTGTCCCGACAGCGCCTCGACGACGCGCGGATGGCAGTGCCCGACCGAGGCGACATTGTTGTAGGCGTCGAGGAATTTGCGCCCTCTTGCATCGTAGAGCCAGACACCGCTGCCGCGCACCAGATGGATCGGGTTGCGGTAGAAGGCGCGGTAGGTCGGCCCAAGCAACCTGGCGCGGCGTTCGAGCAATGCGCGATCCCGTGCCGAAGCGTCAGTGTCGGCAAAGGTGGGTGAGGACTGAGACACGAGCATCTACTCCGGATTGGAATGGTCGAGAAAATAGCGGCGGGCTTCGGCGGACGACAGCCCGTCCAGCCGTTCGAGCGAAGTCCAGACCTCGGTGATGAGGCGCAGCACATAGTCGCGCTTGGCCGGGAACCGTTCCGCCTGCCAGCTGGCGATGTTGGCGATGAGCGCGAGGCGGGCGCGGATCAGATCGAAAAGAATCCCGATCTCTTCGGCCTCCAGCGGCTGTACCGATTGATAGCCGGCGACGAAGCGCGCGGCCGGCGCCAGCGGATGACCTTCAGCCGGCCAGCGGTAGACGGCGCCGATGGCGAGGTCGCAGATCAGCGGCGAATGGATCATGTCGCCGAAATCGAGGATGCCGCTCACCACCTCAGGCCGCGACGCATCCATCACCACATTGTAGGAATTCATGTCGTTGTGGACGATCTGGGCGCGCAGGCTCGGAATGACCGGCGCCGCGTGCTCCTCGAAGGCATCGATGACGCGCTCGACCATGGCCCGGTGGCCGGCATCGGCGATATAAGCCAGCATCGGCCGCGTCTTGGCGACCTTGCGGATGTCCCAGAGCAGGTCGCTGCCGGCGGCCGGATGGAAGAAACCGCGCAGTGCCCGGCCTAGGCGAGCAAGGAAAATGCCGAGATTGCGATCCTGCGCCGCCGACGTGGGCGAGCGCGACAGCAACTGGCCGGGCATATAGGTGACCAGCCGGATGATGCGCGGCGCCGACCCGCCGACGCTGACCGTGAACTGCACTTCGCCCTCGAGGCTCTTGCGCACCGAAGGAACCGGCAAGGTCGGGTCGACCGCCAGGATATGGTCGAGAGCCTTGTTCTGGAAATCGGTGAAGCCGGCCTCCTCCGCCGGGTGGGAAACCTTGAGGACGAACTCGCCCTCGCCTTCAGTCTGGATGTGGAAATTGTGGTCGCGTTCGCCTGGCAGCGGACGCGCGCTGCCAGTCAGGCCGTAGTGCCGGCGCAAGATGGCAAGCGCGTCGGCGATCGAAACGTCAGGCGCGTCCTCGGCGAGCGTTTCGCCGAAACCGCCAGGTACGGGCGCATTCACGAGCTCGTCTCCGGATCGATCGGCTCGAGACCGCACCAGTCGGCGATGAACAGCGCGATGGTCTGCGTGACCTTGCGCACCGAGTCGAGATCGACGGCCTCGTCATAGCCATGCGGCATGCGGCAGATCGGGCCATAGACGATCGCCGGCGTGTCGGCATAGAGGCCGAAGAAGCGCGCATCCGTGGTCGCCGAGGTGACATGTTCCGTCAGCGGCTCGCCCCACACGGCGACATGGCTGCGGCGCAGCACGGCTTCCATCTCGTCGGCACCTTCCAGAACATAGCCCTCGGCCATGAAACCATTATAGCTCATCTTGGGCGGGCGATTGGCCAGGAACGGATCGTCGCGTGCCACATCGGCGATCCAGGCTTCGAGTTCGGCCCTGGCATCCTCGAGCTTCTGGCCGGGATAGGTGGCGACTCGCATCTCGAAGACACAGCGCGCCGGAACGCTCGATGTCCATTCGCCGCCCTCGATCTTGCCGAGGTTGAAGCGGATCGGATGCGGATGATCGCAGAAATGCTTGTCGTCCACCTTGCGGGCGTTCCAGACGATTTCGAGCTGCTTCAGCGCCTGGATGACGAGGAACGCCTTTTCGATGGCATTGGCGCCGGCCGAGAAAGCGCCCGAGGCATGCTGCGGATCGCCGTCGACCTCGACCCTGAACCAGATCGGCCCGACCTGTGCGCGCATCAGCCTCGGTTCCAAGGGCTCGGGAATGAAGGCGGCGTCGGCGCGGTAGCCGCGTTGCAGGCAAGCGAGCGCGCCATTGCCGGTGCACTCCTCCTCGACTACCGACTGGAGGTACACATTCGCGGCCGGCTGGTAGCCGAGGCTGCGCAAGGCGGCGAGCGCGTAGAGACAGGCCGACAGGCCGGCCTTCATGTCGCCGGCGCCGCGGCCATGCATCCAGCCGTCTTCGATGGCCGGATCGTAGGGGTCGCGCACCCAGCGGTCGAGCGGCCCCGTCGGCACCACATCGATATGGCCGTTGAGGATCAGCGAACGGCCGGTGGCGTTTCTCGGCGTGTGGGTGGCGACGACATTGAAGGCATCGTCATAGGAGACCGCAACCGGTGAAAACCCCGGAAGGTCGCTGATCGCGTCGACATCGACGCGCCACATGTCGACCGCATAGCCATCGGCCTCATAGGCGGCCGCCATGAAGCATTGCGCCGCGTGCTCCTCGCCGCGCTGGGAAGGAAAGCGCACGAGGTCCGCCAGGAACGCGACTTGCCGCGCGAAGCCATTATCGACCGCGCGCAAAATGGCTTCGTCGGCAATTCGCTCAGGCATCATATTTCCGCTTTCTCGTGAATGGTGTATCATATCTCATATGCCATTTCCTGAAAAGCCAAGGAGACAGGTCTGGCCAAAACCATAGCCCAACCCGGGAAGCTCTTGGCAGGCGGGCGCAGAGTTGGCATCAGCTTCCTGCATGCCAGCAAAGCTGCATGGCAGAGATCGAGGACAGATGCTGGTCACCGAAGGCCCATTGCCGGATGAAGTCACCGATCTCGCGGACGGCTACCGGCGCGTGCCGGCCGGCAAGATCGTCAATGCGGTGACATGGATGGAAGCGCGCGCGCCGAGGCCTGACCTCGCCAAGCCCCTCGCAATGACCCGGATCTCCGAGCCCGACACCGCCGCCTACCGCGCGATCTTCCTCGAGATCGGCGCTCCCTGGCTGTGGGACCGCGCCGCCGAAATGTCGGATGCCGAAATATCAGCGCATTTCGCCGACCCGCGCCAGCATCTCTATTACGGCCATGATGAAAGCGGCGGCCATGTCGGCATGGTCGAGTTCCGCATGGACGACAACAACGAGATCGAGATCACCTATTTCGGCCTGTTGCCCGCCTTGACCGGCCGGGGCCTCGGCAAGCGGCTGATGGCCGGTGCGCTCGACCAGGCATGGCGCCTCGACCCCGGCCGCATCTGGCTGCACACCAGCAGCATCGACCATCACGGCGTCATCGGTTTCTACCAGGCTTGCGGGTTTGAGCCCTATGCGGCCGGTTTCGAAATCACCGACGATCCCCGGATCAAGGGAACCCTGCCGCGCGATGCCGCCCCGCAAATCCCGCTGATCGAAACGGAATGGGTGCCCGGCGCCAGATGAGACCGCCAGGGATTTTCGGCGCCATCATGCCTGTCACGCCTTACTGCAAAGTGTAGGATCTTACACCCCGAGAGGTCCTGACGGCGGCTTTGCCGCTGCCGTCAGGACGTCCGCGGCGCCGGCAGCCGCTCGCGCAATTCGTCGACAAGCACCCTGGTGTTTTCGGAATAGTCGATCGGCACGACGACGAGATGCACGCCGCCGCCGGTGAAGGCCTGTTCCAGCGCCGGCCGCAAATCGGCGATTTCCGTAACACTGGTCCCCTTGGCGCCATAGGCCTCGGCGTATTTGACGAAATCGGGATTGCCGAAGGTCATGCCGAAATCCGGGAATTCGTCGACCGCCTGCTTCCAGCGGATCATGCCATAGGCATGGTCTTCCAGCAGCAGGATGACGAGGTTGAGCTTCAGCCGGACGGCGGTCTCAAGCTCCTGGCTGTTCATCATGAAGCCGCCGTCGCCGCAAATGGCCATGACGCGGCGCTTGGGATAGAGCAGCGACGCCATCATCGCCGACGGCAGGCCGGCGCCCATGGTGGCCAGCGCGTTGTCGAGCAGCAGCGTGTTCGCCATGCGCGTACGGTAGTTGCGGGCGAACCAGATCTTGTACATGCCGTTGTCGAGGGCGAGGATCCCGTCCGCCGGCATCACGGCGCGCACATCATGCACGATGCGCTGCGGCGTGAAGCGGTCTTCGGTGGCGCGCGCGGCAATCCGGCTCAAAATGCCCTCTCGCAGCGGCAGCAGGGCCTGCGCGTTGGGGATCTTGCCCTCGATGCGGTCAGCCAGCAGCGCCAGCGACGGGCCGAGATCGCCGACGATCTCGGCCTGCGGGAAGTAGACCTGCTCGACATCGGCCGAATGATAGCCGACATGGATGACCTTCGGTCCGTTGGCGCCCATGATGAAGGGCGGCTTCTCAACCGTGTCATGGCCGATGGTGATGATCAGATCGGCCTGTTCGATGGCCTCGTGAACATAGTCGCGCTCCGACAGTGCCGCCGTCCCCATGTAGAGCTCGGTGCCGCCGGGCACAGTGCCCTTGCCCATCTGCGTGGTGAAATAGGGTATTTGCGTGCGCAGAACGAACTGGGCGACATCGGGGGTTACGCGCGGCCGCGACGCCGCCGCGCCGAACATCAGCAGCGGACGTTTGGCCTCCATGATCATTCGGGCGGCGCGATCGAGCGCGCCCGGGCTGGCGAGCGGCAGTTCGACCGGATGCGTCGGCACCAGCGCCACAGGCTCGCACTCGGCCGCGGCAATGTCTTCCGGCAGTTCCAGATGCACCGGGCCGGGCCGCTCTTCCTGGGCGACGCGGAAGGCCTCGCGCACCAGCGACGGGATCATCTTCGGCGAGACGATCTGGCGCGACAGCTTGGTCAGCGGCTTCATGGCGGCGACGATGTCGACGATCTGGAAGCGCGCCTGGCGCGATGACAATATGCCCTTCTGGCCGGTGATCATGATCATTGGCATCGCGCCGAGCAGCGCATAGGCGGCGCCGGTCGTCAGGTTGAGCGCGCCGGGGCCAAGCGTGGTGATGCACACGGCCGCCTTGCCGGTGAGCCTGCCATAGGTGGCGGCCATGAAGGCGGCCGCCTGCTCGTGGCGGGTCAGGATCAGCTGGATCGACGAGCGGCGGATGGATTCGACGATGTCGAGATTCTCCTCGCCCGGAATGCCGAAAATCCGGTCGACCCCTTCATTCTCGAGAGCCGCCACGAACAGATCCGAACCCTTGGTCATGAACCGCCTCTCCTGCAATGCGCACGTTGCGCCTTCATATGGCATTGGAAAGCGGCGCCTCAAAGAGCGCAAGCCTGATCTGTTGGTAATCAGCCTATCAGTTTCGGCAAGGCGGCCGCTAGCGCATCGACGGCGAGCCGGACCTTGAGCGGCAGATGCGGCGTCTGCAGCCAAAGCGCATGGCAGTCGTAGAGATAGCGCGGCTGATCCGGCAACAGGGCGACCAGCGCACCGGCCTCTATGCGCTGGCGGACCAGCCACCACGGCAGCCACGCCAGCCCCATGCCTTCGACCGCTGCATCGGCGATGGCATCGAGATCATCGAGCCGCAGGCGGCCGGTCGGCATGATCTCCCGTGCGGGTTGCCCCTCGTGCGCAAACAGCCAGGGCTGAACGACCTGGCCGAGCCGGCGGTAGACGATCGCCTGATGATCGGCAAGGTCTTCGATCCGCCGCGGCTCGCCGTGAAGTCCGAGATAGGAGGGCGCGGCGCAGACGACCATGCCCTGCCGCGCGACACGCCGCGCGATCACGCCGGCCTTGTCGTCCAGATCGCCGGTGCGGATGGCAAGGTCAAAGCCATCCTCGGCGAGATCGGCGAAGCGGTCGCTGAGCGACAGGTCGAGTTCCAGCATCGGATAGTGCCGCGCCAGTTTCAGCAGCACGGGGGTGACGCAGTGGCGGCCGAAATGCGCCGGCATGGTGACGCGCAGTCTGCCTCTCGGTTCTGAAAACTGGTCGGCGGCCAGCGCATCGGCGGCTTCGGCCTCGGCCAGCACGATGCGGCAGCGTTCGTAATAGGCGCGGCCGAAATCGGTCAGACTCTGGCGGCGCGTGGTGCGGTTGATGAGGCGCACGCCCAGCCGGTCTTCGAGAAAGCGGACATGCTTGCCCACCATCGGCCCCGACAGGTCGAGCGCCACCGCCGCAGCCGCGAACGAGCCAAGGTCGACCGCCTTGACGAACACGGCCATGCTCTCGAGCCTATCCATATTCGAAACCTTTGGTTTCTACTCCTTTATCCCTACGCCCATTTATCCATGAAATCTTTGGCCGCATAGCTCATTCGGTTCAGATAATTTGGAGTAACCCGAATGGCACGTATTGTCCGCTTCCACCGGCATGGTGGTCCCGAAGTCCTGCGCATCGAGGATGTCGACCTCCCTCCACCGGGTCCGGGCGAGGTTCAAATCCGCGTCAAGGCACTCGGCCTCAACCGCGCCGAGGCGCTGCTGCGCGCGGGCAGCTATATCGAGACACCCGCCCTGCCCTCTGGGCTTGGCCTTGAAGCGGCGGGGGTTGTCGAAACAGTCGGCGAAGGCGTGAAGGATTTCGTCCCGGGCGACGCGGTCAGTGTCATCCCGCCGCAATCGATGGTTCGCTGGCCGGCTTACGGCGAGTTGGCCACTTATCCCGCCGGGCTCATCGTCAAGCACCCACCGTCGCTCGACTGGCAGACGGCGGCCGCTGTCTGGATGCAATATCTCACCGCCTATGGCGCCCTGATCGATATCGCCAGACTGAGCAACGGAGACGCTGTCGTCATCACCGCGGCCTCAAGCAGCGTCGGGCTTGCCGCGATCCAGATCGCCAACAAAATTGGCGCGACGGCGATCGCGGTGACGCGGACATCGGTCAAGAAACAGGCCTTGCTCGATGCCGGAGCGGCGCATGTTGTCGTCCTGGCCGAGGAGGATCTCGCCGCAAGGTTGAGCGAGATCGCGGGACCGCAAGGCGTGCGCGTCGTGCTCGATGCAATTGGCGGTCCGATCTTCGAGCCGCTGACGGCGGCAATGTCAAAGGGCGGCATTCTCATCGAATATGGCGGGTTGAGCCGCGAGCCGACGCCGTTCCCCTTGGCTGCCGTGTTGGGCAAGACGCTGACGCTGCGTGGCTATCTCGTGCACGAGATCACCGGCGCCCCAGAGAAGCTGGAGACCGCCAAGGCGTTCATCCTCGAAGGCCTGGAGACGGGCACGCTGAGGCCGATCATCGACAGGACCTTTGCCTTCGACCAGATCGTCGAGGCGCACCGGTACCTCGAATCGAACGAGCAGTTCGGCAAGATCGTCGTGACGGTCTGAGCAACGGCAAGGACAAATCATTCTTGCCGGCAATATCGCCCTTGAAGGCCTGGCTCCGCATTCCTAACTGTCTGGTGCGGGCCGGGCCCCTCTGACGATCGCTTCTGGTGATTGTGATGTCGGACCGCTTTAACGGGCCCGTTTCCACTTTTCGGTCAAGCGGGCTCAATCCTTTCGGTTTGGAGCCCCGTATGACATCTTCTCTCCTTGGTTTGGTTTGCCCCTCCTGCCGCGTCGCGCTCGTGATGAGCGAACGCCAGGGCATCGAGATCGACTATTGTCCGCAGTGCCGCGGCGTCTGGCTTGATCGAGGCGAACTCGACAAGATCATCGAGCGTTCCGGCAGGGAGGCGTCACCCGCGCCGCAGCCCCAGCCGACAACCTTCTCCCAGCCGCAACATGGCCGCGATGAGGATTATTCGCGCTCGCAGGGCCAGCGCTATCCCAAGCGCAAGAAATCCTTCTTCGAAGAATTGTTCGATTGACCGCATGACGCCCGGCGCCTGCTGAAAATTTCCAAAACCACATCGATAAAGGTTCATCTCCGATGATGTCTCGCACCAGCCGATTTGCAGCCCTGTTTGCCGGACTGTTCCTCGCATTCTCCATGGTCGCGATCGATCATGCCGAGGCTCGGCGCGGCGGCAGTTTCGGCAGTCGCGGCACGCGCACGTTCCAGTCGGCGCCGCCGACCAGGACCGCGCCGGCGGCGACCGCTCCGGTCGAGCGTTCGATGACACCCAACACCGGTGTGAACTCTGCCGCCCGACAGCCGCAGGCCGGCCCGCAGCGGCCCGGCTTCATGAGCGGTTTTGGCGGAACGATGATGCGCGGCCTGCTGATCGGTGGCCTGATCGGCCTGCTCGTGGGCCAAGGGTTCGGCGGTCTGGCCGGCATGTTCGGCTTCCTGCTTCAGGCCCTGCTGATCGGTGGCGCGATCATGCTGGCCATCCGCTTCTTCCGCTCGCAATCGGCACGTGGCCCTGCCCCGGCGCTCGCCGGTGCCGGCAATGCCCAGGCGCCGCGATTTGAGAACCGCGCTGCGGCACAGCAGCAGACGGCAGGCTCGTTCACAATCCCCGGCTTTGGCGGCGGTTCGGGCGGAGGCTCTCCGGCTGATGTCTCCGAGGAGATCACGCTGGCTCAGAGCGACCTCGATGCCTTCCAGCAATTGTTGACCGAAGTCCAGGAAGCATTCGGGCGCGAAGACCATGCTGCGCTCCGCCGGGCGACAACGCCCGAGATGGTGTCCTATCTCTCGGAAGAACTGGCCGACAATGCCCAGAAAGGTCTCAGGAACGAGGTCTCCGACATCACCTTGCTGCAGGCCGACATCGCCGAAAGCTGGCGCGAGGATGACCGCGACTACGCCACGGCCGCGCTGCGCTACGAGTCTCGCGACGTGATGCGCGAACGGGCCAGCGGCAAGGTCGTCGAGGGCGACGAAGACCATCCGACAGAGACGACCGAACTGTGGACATTCACGCGTCAGAATGGCTCGAACTGGAAGCTCTCGGCAATCCAACAGGCCTGAGCCCGACTGTTGCGCAAGGGTCGTCGCGGGCGCCTCAGCGCACGATCCTGACGCACATCGGCGTGCCGATCGACGGCGCGCCCGATGTCCGTGGGCATGCCCCTGTCGAGGCCGCCCCTCCACGCGCTGAAGTAAGGGGGCTCCCGGTTCGGGCTGCCGACGGACACCAGTCAGGCATCGCGCATGATTTCCTCCCTGCCCGGCCGCGCTTGAGCGCGCGTGACCGGCCAAAATTTCGCCTGTCCTCGCTTGCAACGTAATCCCATATGTGAAAATACTATTTACAAGAGAAGATTGACGGGAGGAGACGTCATGCAGTCCGGCGCTTTGAGGCGTGTTCCTATGGCAGACCTAAGCCTCCTGCGAGACTGCCGGAGCCAGCCATGAAAGACTTCGCGCCCACCGTCGGCGTCGCCTCGACCTACCCCAAGAACATGCCTGAGGCGCACGCGGCACTGCCGGTGTGGAACGCCGAGAACTGGTTCTACGAGGACTGGCCGGTCGGCCAGAAAATCCGTTCGTTGCGGCGCACGATGGCGGAGGGCGACAGCCACCTGTTCAACACTCTGGTGCTCGACATACACCCCTATGTGCAGGACCAGATGTTCGCGGAAAGCGAGGGCATTTTCGGCAAGCGGCTGATCGCCGGCGCTTTCGTCTTTTCGGCGGGGCTGGGGCTGGTCGCCACCAACTGCGTCAATGCCTTTTCCTATGGCTACGACAAGCTCCGTTTCATAAAGCCTGTCTTCATTGGCGACACGATCTATTCGATCCGCTCCAACCTCGACAAGAAGCCGCGCTACAAGGAGATGGGGCTGATCCGCGCCAGCTACGAAGTCTTCAAGGGCGAAGGCGAGCTGGTCCTCTATTGCGAGCATCTGCAGACGGTGAAGTACCGCAACCCGGCCGATTTCGTCGGCAAGACGGAGAAGTGAAATGCCGACAGCAGCAGAATTGCCGCTTGCCGGTCTCACCGTCGTCGACATGAGCCAGTTCCTGTCCGGGCCTTATTGCTCGCTGCGGCTGCTCGACCTCGGCGCCCGTGTCATCAAGATCGAGCGCCCGGATGGCGGCGACCTGTCGCGCCGGCTCTATCTCAGCGACACCGAGATCGGCGGCGATTCCACCATCTTCCACGCCATCAACCGCGCCAAGGAGAGCTTTGCCATCGACCTCAAGAACGAGGCCGATCTGAAGACGCTGCGCGGGCTTCTGGCCAAGGCGGATGTGCTGATCCAGAATTTCCGGCCCGGCGTCATCGAACGCCTAGGCCTCGACTATGAGGCCGTCCGCAAGATCAATCCGCGTTTGGTCTATGCCTCGATCAGCGGCTATGGCGAGGACGGTCCATGGGTCAAGCGGCCCGGCCAGGACTTGCTGGCGCAATCGCGCTCCGGTGTGATGTGGCTGAATGGCGATGAGGACCAGGGACCGGTGCCCTTCGGACTGGCCATCGGCGACATGCTGGCGGGTGCGGCCTGCGCGCAGGGCATTCTGGCGGCGCTGGTGCGGCGCGGCATCACCGACCTGGGCAGCCACATCGAAACCAGCCTCCTGGAAGCGCTGGTCGACTTCCAGTTCGAGGTGCTGACGACGCATCTCAATGACGGCCGGCGTCTGCCGCGCCGCTCCAGCTTTCGCAGCGCTCATGCCTATCTCTCGGCGCCTTACGGCGTCTACCCGGCCAAGGACGGCTATCTCGCCATCGCCATGACGCCGATCCCGAAACTCGCCGACCTGCTGTCGCTCGAAGAACTGGCGCCCTATCGCGACAGGCCGGCTTCGTGGTTCACCGCGCGCGACGACATCAAGGCGATCATCGCGCAGCGGATCGCCAGCAAAACCATCGACGAATGGCTCGATATTCTTGAGCCCGCCGACATCTGGTGCGCCAAGGTGCTGACCTGGCCGGAGATGCTGGCCAGCGAGGGTTTCCAGTCGCTCGACATGCTGCAGACGGTGACGCGCGAGGACGATGTCTCGATCCTCACCACCAGTTCGCCGCTCAGGGTCGACGGTGTCAGGGCCAAGGTCGATCGCGCCGCGCCGCGCATCGGCGAGCACAGTGCCGCGATCCGCGAGGAGTTCGGCTTGTGACCACGCTCAAGGGCATGACCTGGAGCCACCCGCGCGGCTACGATCCGATGGTCGCCTGCTCGTCGCTCTGGCAGCAGAAGACCGGCGTCGCCATCCAATGGGACAAGCGATCGCTGCAGGATTTCGAATCCTTCCCGGTCGAGCAACTGGCGCGCGCCTATGATCTCATCGTCATCGACCACCCGCATGTCGGCCAGATAACCGCGGAACGCTGCCTCGCGCCGCTGGATGTCGCCGGCCGCGAGGCGGAGCGCATAGCGCTTGCCTCAGGCAGCGTCGGCCAGTCCTATCCGAGCTACGCTTGGCAAGGGCGGCAATGGGCTTTCCCGATCGATGCGGCCAGCCAGGTCCAGGCGTGGCGGCCGGACGCGCTCGATGCGCCGCCGGCGCGCTGGAGCGAGGTGCTCGAACTCGCCCGGCAAGGCCGCGTGCTTTTGCCGCTGCGGCCGCCGCATGCGCTGATGGTGTTTTACACGCTTGCCGGCAATCTCGGGCACGCTTGCGCGGCTGATCCGTCTCGCGATCTCATCGAGCGCGAGACGGGCAGCGAAGTCTTCGAGATGATGCGGGAGATCGCCGCGCTGGTCGAACCGGCCTGTCTGGAGATGGATCCGATCGCGGTTTCCGAACGCATGGCTGAGGCCGGTTCCCGCATTGTCTGCGCTCCACTCATCTATGGCTACGTTTCCTATGCGATGTCAGAGTTTCGCGCGCACCGGCTGGCCTTCACCGATATCCCGGCTGTCGGCTTCAGCGGCCCAATCGGTTCGGCGCTCGGCGGCACGGGCATAGCGGTATCAGCCTTTTCCAAGGCGAAAGATGCAGCGACGGACTTCGCCTATTGGGTTGCCAGCGGCGACGTGCAGCGCGGCGCCTATGCCGCCGCCGGTGGCCAACCAGGCCATGCGGCTGGTTGGGAAGATCAGGCAGTCAACGCAGCGACCGGCAATTTCTATCGCGACACGCGCGCGACGCTGGAGGGTGCATGGGTGCGGCCGCGTCATGACGGCTACATGGCGTTCCAGCAGGCAGCGTCCGACCGCATCCTGTCCGGCATGACTTCCAGGCACAAAGCCGCCGAGGTCGTTGCCGATCTCATAAGCCTGTTTCGGGAGAGTGCCCCCGCGCAGGTGTCCGGCGCCGCCGGTGGAGAAGCCTGAACGAAACCGGACGGAAGAGGACATCTGGGCCACGCCCCGGCGAGACGCCGAGGCAAATCCAACTATTCCAACCGCCAGAGCTTGCGGGCATTGCCCGACAGCAACCGGTCGCGCTCCGCGATGCTGCAGCCGGAAAGCAGCGCGTGGGTCGCCGCCACCCAGGTCGACAGGCCGCCACCAAGCGTGCAGACCGGCCAGTCGCTGCCCCAGACGACACGGTCCCAGCCGAACGCGGCGATGGTGTGCTCGACATACGGCCGCAGCGACCCGACCGTCCAGCTGCCGGGATCGGCATAGGCGACCACGCCGGAGATCTTGGCCATGACGTTCGGACGCCGCGCGATCTCGCTCATATGCGCGCGCCAGGGATGCTCGGCTCCGCCCTTGATGTCGGGGACGCCGCAATGGTCGAGAACGAACTGGACGTCGGGCGCGAGGTCGGCCAGCGCTATCGCTTTCGGAATCTGGTGCGGCAGCACGACGAGATCGAAGGTCAGGCCGGTGCCGCCAAGCCGCTTGATGTTTTCGCGAAACACAGCGCCTTCCGACAGATCGTCGGGCACGACATGGAGCACACGGCGGAAGCCCTTGACGAAAGGATTTGCCCGCTGCCTTTCGAGATAGGCCGGGAAATTCGTGTCTTCCGGCCGGCAGGACGCGATCGCCCCGACCAGCATGCTGCCAGCCTGCCGCGACAGACCTTCGACACGTGCGGTCTCGGCTTCGATGTCAGCCGGATCGACATCGACCTCCATATGCAGCACGCGCTCGACGCCGACGCGTTGCGCCTCGGCAGCGTATTCCTCATAGGAGAAATCGCGGTTGAGCGGCGGCACGCCGGCAAGCCAGGGATAGCGCAAGGCCGAGCGATCGATGAGATGCAGATGGGTGTCGATGATCATGGCGAGGCTCCTCCCTCCAGTGTTTTTAAATTATCCCACGGAGGAATTCTTTATTCAAATAAGAATTTATGCTGCCGACCCTACAGCCGACCCGGCCAGATGCGACAGCTTCTCGCAGGTCGCGAGCAGCAGCTCGATGGTCCTGGTGATATCGGGCGCGGACGGCGCATTGACCACGGTGATGTAGGGAATGGACAGGGCGGCGATGGCCTTGCCGTCAGAACTGCGCACCGGTGCCGACAGGTTGAAGACGCCGGCGGTCTGCATCGAGGCCATCATCTCGTAGCCACGGTCGCGGATCTGGTCGAGCCGGGTGAAGAACTCGGCCGACTGCGCCGACTTGTCGGTGCTGCGGACATGTTCGGAGATCATCATCTGCCGCTCTTCCTGCGAGCGGAAGGCAAGCAGCACATGACCCGAACCAGTGTCGAACAGGCTGATGTGGGAGCCCACCCGGATCGAGATGCCCCAATAGTTCGGCGCCTCCTGCTGGGCGATGACGACGGCGGAACCGCGATCAAAAACAACGAGTTGATTGGCCTGCTGCGAGATCTCGGCCAGCTCGCGCATCAACGGCGTCGCGTAGGAAACCAGCCGCCGCACCGGAGCGTGCAATTGCGCCAGGCCGAACAGTTTCAGCGTCAGTGAATAGCGATCGCCGTCAAGCCTTGTGACATAGCCGCGCCGCACCAGCCGGTCGAGCATGCGGTAGAATTCGTTGGGGCTGCGGTCGAGTTTCTTGGCGATTTCGGCCTGGGTCAGACCGCCGTCGACACCTGCCAGCAGTTCCAGGATGTCGAGCCCCTTGTCGAGCGCCGGCGCGCGGTAGCGCTCATCTTCGCTGTCGTCCATGAGGCATTTCTCCAGTGAATTCTGCCCTTCATATACGCAGGAATGCGGCCGGCGGAAACAAATTTCGCCTTGACGTACGGATGAATGTTTTGTTTGTATATGAATGTAGCGTTTCTTGTCACGCGGACAAGTTGCGGTCGCCGCTAAGGCGCACCCAGGGAGGAAACCAATGAACAGACTGCTTTCCGGCGTCTCCGCCGGCGCATTGCTTGCATTTGGTGCAGGCACGGCCCTTGCCGGCGACCTGCCCGGCAAATTCGAAGGCGTCACCGTCGACGTGAAACTGATCGGCGGCCAGCAATATGAAAAGCTCTATGAGCGCATTCCCGAGTGGGAGAAGGCGACCGGCGCCAAGGTCAACATCCTGACCAAGAAAAATGGCTTCGACATCGACAAGGAGTTGAAGTCCGACATCGCTTCCGGCAGCACCAACTGGTGCGTCGGCTGGAACCATTCGTCCTTCGCGCCGCAATATACCGGCCTCTACACAGACCTCAGCAAATTGCTGCCCAAGGAAGAGATCGACGCCTTCGTGCCGTCGACGATCAAGGCGGCAACCATCGACGGCAAGCTCGAGATGCTGCCGCGCGCGCAATTCGACGTCTCGGCGCTCTACTACCAGAAGAGCCTCTACGAGAACGCCGACAACAAGACCAAATTCAAGGCTAAATACGGCTATGACCTGGTGCCGCCGGACAGCTGGAAGGAAGTCACCGACCAGGCCGAGTTCTTCGCCAACCCGCCTAATTTCTACGGCACGCAGTTCGCCGGCAAGGAAGAGGCGATCAACGGCCGTTTCTACGAGATGGTGGTCGCCGAGGGCGGCGAATATCTTGACAAGGACGGCAAGCCGGTCTTCAACTCCGAGGCCGGTATCCGGGCGCTCGACTGGTTCGTCAATCTGTACAAGGCCAAGGCGGTGCCGGCCGGAACGACCAACTATCTCTGGGACGATCTCGGCCAGGGCTTTGCCTCGGGCACCGTCGCCATCAATCTGGATTGGCCGGGTTGGGCCGGGTTCTTCAACGATCCGAAATCGTCGAAGGTTGCGGGCAATGTCGGCGTGAAGGTCGCGCCGAAGGGCTCTTCCGGCAAGCGCACCGGCTGGTCCGGTTTCCACGGCTTCTCGGTGACCGAGAACTGCCCGCACAAGGAGGCAGCGGCCTCGCTGGTCTGGTGGTTGACCAACGAGGACAGCCAGAAACTCGAGGCCGCAGCAGGCCCGCTGCCGACCCGCACCGCGGTGTGGGACTGGGACCTGAAGCAGGCCGAGAACGATCCCTACAAGAAGGAGGTTCTGTCCGCCTTCCAGGAAGAAGCCAAGCACGCCTTCGCCGTGCCGCAGACGCCGGAGTGGATCGAAATCTCCAACGCCGTCTATCCGGAACTGCAGGCTGCAATCCTTGGCGACAAGACCTCCAAGCAGGCATTGGACGAAGCCGCCGCCAAGGCGACGCAGATCCTGCAGGATGCCGGCAAGCTCTAGAGCCGTCCCAAGGCTGCCTCCCCATCATGATGGGGGAGGCGATCGCGTCTCGTCGGAGGCGCCGCGATGCACACCGCCTTTCGGCGCCCCGCCCACGCAATGCAAAACCCCACAGGATTCTGATGAAGGGCTTCAAGCCATCGGCGCCATTCCTGCTGCTGCTTCCAGCCTTCATCGTGCTGGCCGCGGTCGTCGTCGTGCCGCTGCTTCTGTCGCTCTATTCCAGCTTCACACCGTTCCGCCTGACCAAGCCCGAAACGTTCTTCGTCTTCGTCGGCTTGCGGAACTATCTCTCGATCCTGGCCAACACCGATTTCTGGTGGGCGTTCGGGCGCACGGTGCTGCTGCTGACCATCGCGCTCAATCTCGAAATGCTGCTCGGCCTGGGGCTCGCCATGCTGGTCGAGAAGGCGACGCGCGGCCAGCGCATCCTGCGCACGCTGATGATGTTTCCGATGATGTTCTCGCCGATCCTCGTCGGCTTCCAGTTCAAGTTCATGTTCAACGACAATATCGGCCTGGTGAACAATGCCCTGCAGTCGCTCGGCATCACGCAGGACGCGATCCCGTGGCTGATCGAGGGCCATCTCGCTTTCATCGCCATCTCGATCGCCGAGATCTGGTCGTCGACCGCGATCTTCGCCATTCTGATCCTCGCCGGCCTGCTCGCCATGCCCAAGGAGCCGATCGAGGCGGCGCGCGTCGACGGCTGCACGCCGTGGCAGACATTCCGCTATGTGACGTGGCCGTTCGTCATGCCTTTCGCCTATATCGCCATGACCATCCGTTCGCTCGACGTCGCGCGCGCCTATGACATCGTCAAGATCATGACCGATGGCGGACCGGCGGGCCGAACCGAGCTGTTGTGGACGCTGGTGGCGCGCACCGCCTACAGCGACGGACGCATGGGCATGGCCAACGCCATGGCCTATTTCTCGATCCTGCTGTCGATCGCCTTCACCGTCTATTTCTTCAACAAGCTCGCCGCGGCGCGCACGCAGATCGGTGCGGAGTGGTGATGGACGAGAATTCTTCCGCCCGCCTCAAGCGCCGGCTGCTGGGCATCGTCCATCGCATCGGCCTGTTCCTGGCGATGCTGACGATCTGCCTGCCCGGCCTCTGGATCGTGCTGTCATCGCTGCGGCCGACCGTCGAGATCATGGCCAAGCCGCCTGTGTGGATCCCGCAGGAGATTTCGTTTGACGCCTATGTCTCGATGTTCTCAGGGATCGGCAAGGGCGGCATCCCGGTCATCGAATATTTCCGCAATTCGCTGATCATCTCGGTGACCTCGACGATCATTGCGGTCGCCATCGGCATGGCCGGCGGCTATGCCTTCGCGCGCTACCGCTTCCGCGGCAAATCCAGCGTCTTCCTCGGCCTGATGCTGACGCGCACGGTGCCGGGCATCGCACTGTCGCTGCCTTTGTTCTTCCTCTATGTGCGGCTCGGCATCATCGACACGCATTTCGGGCTAATCCTCGCCTATGTCGCGCTCAACGTGCCGTTCACCATCTGGCTGATCGACGGCTTCTTCCGCCAGGTGCCGAAAGACCTCGCGGAGGCAGCACAGATCGATGGCTGCACGCGCTGGCAGGCCTTCTGGCAGGTCGAGTTCCCGCTCGCCGGTCCCGGCATCGCGTCGGCCGCGATCTTTGCCTTCCTGACCTGCTGGAACGAGTTCGCGCTGGCTTCGCAACTGACCCGCTCGGTCAGCGCCAAGACGCTGCCGGTCGGCCTGCTCGACTACACGGCCGAATTCACCATCGACTGGCGCGGCATGTGCGCGCTGGCCGTGGTGATGATCATTCCGGCGCTCACCCTCACCTACATCGTCCAGAAACACCTTGTCGGCGGCCTGACCTCCGGCGCGGTGAAAGGCTGATTCCATGGCAACGGTTTCCCTGAAAAAACTGACCAAGCGCTACGGCAATATCGGGATCGTGCACGGCATCGATCTCGACATCGCCGACCGCGAGTTCATCGCGCTGGTCGGCCCGTCCGGCTGCGGCAAGTCGACGACTTTGCGCATGATCGCCGGGCTGGAAGAAATCAGCGCCGGCTCGATCGAGATCGGCGGGCGAATCGTCAACGACCTGCCGCCGCGCTCGCGCAACATCTCGATGGTGTTCCAGTCCTATGCACTCTATCCGCACATGACGGTGCGCGAGAACCTCGGCTTCTCCTTGAAGATCGCCGGCGCCGCCAAGGAAGAGATGGACCGCCGCGTCGCCGAGGCCTCGGCCATTCTGGGGCTCGACACGTTGCTCGACCGCCGCCCGTCGCAACTGTCGGGCGGCCAGCGCCAGCGCGTGGCCATGGGCCGCGCCATCGTGCGCGACCCCGACGTGTTCCTGTTCGACGAACCGCTTTCCAATCTGGACGCCAAGCTCAGAACGCAGATGCGCACCGAGATCAAGAAGCTGCATGCCAAGGTGCAGTCGACGGTGATCTATGTCACCCACGACCAGGTCGAGGCGATGACGCTTGCTGACCGCATCGTCATCATGCGCGACGGCCATATCGAACAGGTCGGCACGCCCGACGAGGTGTTCCGCCGCCCGGCGACACGCTTTGTCGCCGGCTTCATCGGTTCGCCGCCGATGAATTTGCACGAGGCGACGGTCGATGACGGCCAGCTGGTTTTCGCCAGCGGCGAAAAGCTGCCGCTACCCGCCCAGTTCAAGACCAATGTCGCGACCGGCGACAGGGTCGTGTTCGGCCTGCGGCCTGATGACATCTATCCGACCGGCCATGGCATCAGCTCCGGCGGCGTCGCCGACGTGCATCAGATCGAACTGCCGATCACCGTCACCGAGCCGCTCGGCAACGAGACGCTGGTGTTCGTCGAGTTCAACGGCACGGACTGGGTTTCGCGCATGCTGAACCCGCGCCCGCTGCGGCCGGGCGAGCCGGTGTTTATGAGCCTCGACCTGTCGCAGGCGCATCTGTTCGCCGCCGAGACCGGAAAGACATTGCGGAGCTGACCGATGGCTAGAATCGAGAAGATCGAACTGCGGATGGTGGACCTCGTGCCCAAGGTCAAGCGCACGGACGCCATCCAGAGTTTCGCCAGCCAGGAAACGCCTATCGTCACGATCACCGACTCCGACGGCGCGGTCGGCACCGGCTACAGTTACACCATCGGCACCGGCGGCTCGTCGGTGATGCGGTTGCTCTCGGACCACCTCGCGCCGCGCCTGATCGGCCGCGACCCCGACATGATCGAGGCGATCTGGCACGATCTCGAATTCGCCACCCATGCGACCACCATCGGCGCCATCACCGCCATTGCGATCGCGGCGATCGATACGGCGCTCTGGGATATGAGGGCAAAGAAGCAGAATCTGCCGCTGTGGAAACTGGCCGGCGGCGCCAAGGACCGCTGCCCGCTCTATACCACCGAGGGCGGCTGGCTGCACATCGAGACACAGGCACTTGTCGACGACGCACTGGCCGCCAAGGCCATGGGATTTCGCGGCTCGAAGGTGAAGATCGGCAGGCCGCACGGGTCGGAGGATCTCGCCCGGCTGTCGGCGGTGCGCAAGGCGGTGGGCGACGGCTACGAGATCATGACCGACGCCAACCAGGGGTTTTCAGTCGACGAGGCGATCCGGCGCGCGGCGCGGCTGCGCGAACTCGACCTCGCCTGGATCGAGGAGCCGCTGCCGGCCGACGATATTGACGGCCATATCAGGTTGTCCAACTCGACGCCGACGCCGATCGCCATTGGCGAATCGCTCTATTCGATACGCCATTTCCGCGAATACATGCAGAAAGGTGCCTGCTCGATCGTACAGGTCGATGTCGGCCGCATCGGCGGCATCACACCCTGGCTCAAGATCGCCCATGCGGCGGAGGCCTTCGACATTCCGGTCTGCCCGCATTTCCTGATGGAGCTGCATGTCAGCTTGACCTGCGCGGTTCAGAACGGCAGGTATGTCGAGTACATTCCGCAACTCGACCAGTTGACCGGCAAGCACATGCGCATCGAGGATGGGCATGCGCTGGCGCCCGACGAACCCGGCATCGGCATCGACTGGGACTGGGATGCGGTCAAGGCCATGAGCATCGCCGAATTCACCACGGCGATCACCAGATAGGAGTCGGATATGCAGCGAATGGGCATGGTGCTGGGGCTGAAGCCGGAAAAGGTCGAGGAGTATGTCCGCCTGCATGCCGCCGTCTGGCCCGACGTGCTGACCATGATCTCGGCCTGCAACATCAAGAATTACTCGATCTATCTGAAGCGACCGGAGAACCTGCTGTTTTCCTATTTCGAATATCATGGCACCGACTATGCCGCCGACATGGCCAAGATGGCCGCCGATCCGAAGACGCAGGAATGGTGGGCGGTCTGCATACCGTGCCAGGAGCCGCTCACGACCCGCAAGGAGGGCGAATGGTGGGCCAGCATGGACGAGGTCTTCCACTATGATTGAGGGCGGTTTCGACCCCGCCTTGCTCGTCCAGTCCTGGCCAAAACCCTCGGAGCCTCGCCCGATCGTCACTTTCGGTGCCGGATCGATCGTCGGCGACGCGCATTTTCCCGCCTATCGCAAAGCCGGCTTTCCGATTGCCGGCCTCTATGATCCGGACCAGACCAAGGCGAAGACCCTGGCCGACAAATGGGGCGTGACGGCGTTCCGTTCGGCCGACGAAGCCGCATCCGTCCAGGATGCGATCTTCGATCTGGCGACACCGCCGGGACGGCATGCCGAGATCCTGAAAGCTCTGCCCGACGGTGCGGTTGCATTGATCCAGAAGCCGATGGGCAACTATCTCGGCGAGGCGACCGAAATCCTCGAAATCTGCCGCGCCAAGAACCTCAAGGCGGCAGTGAACTTCCAGTTGCGCTTCGCGCCGATGATGCTGGCGCTCAAGGACGCCATCGCCAAGGGCTGGCTCGGCGAAGTCGTCGACTTCGATGCCTGGCTGGCGCTGGCGACACCGTGGGAGTTGTGGGAGTTCCTGCTCAAGGCGCCGCGCGTCGAGATCGCCATGCACTCGATCCACTATCTCGATCTTGTCAGGCAATTGCTCGGCGATCCCAAGGGCGTCCACGCCAAGACGCTCGGCCATCCCAACCACAAGGTGGCGCAGACGCGCACCAGCGCCATTCTCGACTATGGCGACACGGTGCGCTGCGCGCTGTCGATCAACCATGACCACAAGTTCGGCCGCCGGCACCAGGCCTGCGAGTTCCGCATCTGCGGCACGGAGGGGGCGGCCTATCTCAAGCTCGGCCTCAACCTCGACTATCCCCGGGGCGAACCGGATATTCTGGAAATCCATCCGAAGGGCGCGACGGACTGGATCGCGGTACCGCTTGCCGGCGAATGGTTCCCCGACGCTTTCGTCGGGCGCATGGCCAATGTGCAGCGCTTTGCATCAGGAGAAGACGGCGAGCTGGTCAGCTCGGTCGAGGACGCCTGGAGCACCATGGCGCTGGTGGAAGCCGCCTATAGATCGAGCGCGGCGCCGGCGACGCCGATCGCGGAAAGACCCTGATGGAACAGATCACCTATTTCGAAGACTATGAGATCGGCTCTTCGCGGCTGACCAGCGGCCGCACCATCACCGAAACCGACTTCGTCGTCCATGCCGGCCACACCGGCGATTTCTTCCCACACCACATGGACGCCGAGTACATGAAGGCGACACCGTTCGGCCAGCGCATCGCGCATGGCACACTGGTGTTCTCGGTCGGCATCGGGCTGACGGCGAGCATCATCAACCCCGTCGCCTTCTCCTATGGCTATGACAGGCTGCGCTTCATCAAGCCGGTGTTCATCGGCGACACGATCCGCACACGCACCACCATCACCGCCAAGGAGGACGATCCCAAGCGGCCGGGCTCGGGACGGGTGGTCGAGCGCTGCGAAGTGATCAACCAGCGCGGCGAAGTGGTGCTGGCGGCCGATCATATCTACATCGTCGAACGCAAGCCGGTGCAGAGCTGAAGATCAGCCCGGTTCTTACGAACCGGTAGCCCCCGCGGCGACGCTCTCCAGCCCGAGCAGCAGAACCATCTCGACTATGATTTTCGCGACAGGCCGCCCCCCTCTATGGCATTGACCAGCGTGTCGCTTCCTTCGCGAAGATGCCGGCGCAGAACGCTCACGGTGTTCTTGCCGTCGCGGTGGCTGCAGGCGGCCAGCAGGTCGCGATGTTCCGCCTGCGAGCGGATGCGATAGTCGAGGTTCGACAACAGGATACGAACATAGCGATCGGCGGCGTTGTGATGCGCCTCGATCAGGCCAAGCAGACGCTGGTTGCCGCAGGCAGCGTAGAGCGACAGGTGAAAGGTCCGGTTCAGCGTTCCCCAGCGGCCGACATTGCGCTCCGCGTTGATCTGGTCGAGCACCTGTTCGGCCTCATCGAGCTTGCTCTCCAACAAAGCCGGGATGGAGAGGCGAAGCGCTTCGCATTCGAGCAATGCGCGCACGCGTAGATTTCGCTGATCTCGGCTCGATCCATCCGGGCGACATGCGCGCCCTTGGTCGGATGGATGGAGAGGATGCCCTCCGCCTCCAATTGGCGAAGCGCGTCACGGATAGGCATGCGGCTGAAGCCGAACTGCTCGGCAAGGTCGTCCTGGCGCAGCGCGGTGCCTGCCCTCAGCGTTCCGTTGGCTATGGCTTCGCGCAGCACGTTGGCGACCTGCTCCGCCACCGTCTGCGGCCTCTCGATCAGGCTTTCCGCAAATCCGCGCAATCGATGCTCCCTGTCACGCGGTACCCAGCGTAATGGAAAACCAGCGAACCGGATACGAGTATCCTCGTGTACGCGCTACGGCGCCGGGCTCGCTGAAGACCAGCCGGCATCGATAGCGAGAGGCCCGAGCCGATAGCCTCTGTCGGATATGTTTGCAGGATGCTGCCTGGCAAATGCAGGTCGCCTATGCTGCCGTGGCCGGCCGATCCTTGAATGAGACCGGATCAGCAGCAGCCGGCTCCGCATATCGTATGCGCAGGCGCAGAAATGGCGCTTCGATGCAGGTATAGCTGAGATAGCCGATCGGGATTGTCGCCAGAAAGCACAGCAAGGACCACAGGCAAGCGATGTAGAAATTGCTTATGCCCATGATTTTCGTGTCGATGAACGCCGCCAACTGCATGACGAAGAACAGGTGCAGGAGATAGATCGAATAGCTGTAGGCACCCGCCTTCTCCAGCATCTTGAACGGCAGGCCTGTTCGCTTCCTTGGAAAGCTGGTGTCATAGTAGGCGATCCCAAACGAATAGGCCGCCGCCTCTACCGTTGGCAGGATGATCCATATCCAATGCGGCGAGGGATAGCGCTCTAGCTGGTAAAATCCTCCCGCGGCGTCGAACCACCAGAAGAACCCTGAAAAGGCCAGCAGAACCGCCAAAGCGAGCCAGTGCCGGTCCTTCACATGGGCACGGAGACGGAAGGCAAGGATGCCGGCCAGAAACTGATCGGCATGGCCGACAATGGTCCAGGCCGCCGCCGACTGTACCTCGCCGAGCTGCACGTAAAGCGCCCACCTCAGCAGAATGGCTGCCGCAATGAACAGCAAAGGGGCGAACAGGAAGCGCCTGGATGCCATCAGCAGGAAGGGCAGCAGAATGTAGAAGTGGGCTTCCACGGTTATCGACCAGCCGCCGTTCGGGAGGGTGGGGAAAATCAATCCCTTCCCGACATCGGTGAAATACCCGCCCAGGGCCTGGCCTGCCACATATACGTGGCAAGCCTCGATGGCTATCACGGCCAGCAGGAGCGGAAGCAGCCTCAGCGCCCGGTTGGCGAAGAAAGGCAGATAGCTGACCCGTTTCCCATCAAGAAGCTTGGCGAACAGGTAACCGGAAAGCGTCATGAACAATGCAACGCCGGTGACCCCTTCATCCAAAAGGCTGAAGATGGGTAGAGCCGGCACGAAAACATAGGGCACCGGCCCTTCGGGAGACTGGTGGAGGAAATGCCAGGTGAAGACCAGGAAAGCCGCAAGGCCACGAACATGGTCCAGCGCCGGATAGTGTTCTCCAGTCGAAGATCTCATGATTCAGACCAGGCGCCCGGGCGTTCAACGATCATCGCCATGTCGCGCGCTCCAATGCCCGCACGATGGCAGCGAGCGAGCGTCCGCTTGCCGACGCCTAGTTTGTCTGCCTCTCGTTAATTTACACTTCCATCCCGTGGAGAAAGTTGATGTCCGGCGCGGCCGGCCGCAACTGCCAGGAGCCGCGCGCATGTGCCGGGACGCAGTCGTCTTCGATCAATCGACCTCCACGGCTACCACCGCCGCGCAGTCACCGGCCTTGACCAGGCCAGGAAAATGCCGCGCCGCCAGCACGCCCGACATTTTTGCCCGGATTTCTTGCGGGGCAATGCCGGTGCGGCCGGTGGAATGGATGCGCGCCAGCACCGCGCCCTCTTCGACGGGCTCGCCAAGATCGACCATGGTTTCGATCATGCCGTCGTCCTCGGCGAAGGAGAAGCAATCGCCGGACGGCATGTCGAGCCATTGAGTTCTGCCCTTCTCGACCGCGCCAGCAACGACGCCGGCATGGCGCAGCACGTTGAGAATGCCGCGCCGCGCGATCCCTACGGTTTGCGCGCGCGATGTGCCGCCGCCGCCAAGCTCGGTACTGACGAAGACCTTGCCCATCTCCTCGGCCGCCGTGTCGTACATGCCGACAGAGTCGATCTCGATCATGCGCATCGAGAAGGGCGCCGAGAATGCCGCCACCGCATCGAAGGCTTTCTGCTCCAGCGCCTTGTCGGGCAGAGTGTGGGCCGCGCAGAACGGGACAAAGTCCAGCGTCTTTCCACCGGAGTGGAAGTCGAAGACGATGTCGGCGCGAGGCAGCAATTCGCGCTGGAAATAGTCGGCGATCTTTTCCGTCACCGTGCCGTCCGGCCGGCCGGGAAAGCTGCGGTTCATGTTGCCCTTGTCGATCGGCGAGGTGCGCGTGCCGGCGCGGAAGGCCGGATAGTTCATCGCCGGCACGATGATCACCGTGCCGCTGACTTGGCTGGGGTCGAGCGTGCGGGCAAGATCGTAGAGCGCCAGCGGCCCTTCATATTCGTCACCATGATTGCCGCCGGACAGCAGAGCCGTCGGCCCCTTGCCGTTGCGGATGACGCAGATCGGTATCATCACCGAGCCCCAGGCCGAATCGTCGCGGCTGTAGGGCAGGCGCAGAAAGCCGTGCTGGACGCCGTCTCGGTCGAATTCGACGGTCGGCGCGATCGGCGACGGGCGGAGGCTGGACATCGGGCTCAATTCTTCACCACCAGTTTGCGCGGAACATTGGCCAGGCACTCTACACCGGTTTCGGTGATCAGGATGGACTCGGTGATCTCCAGCCCCATCGTTTCCAGCCACAGGCCGGTCATGAAATGGAAGGTCATGCCGGGCTTGAGCTCGGTGCGGTCGCCGGGGCGCAGGCTCATCGTGCGTTCGCCCCAGTCCGGCGGATAGGACAGGCCGATCGAGTAGCCGGTGCGGTTGTCCTTGACGATACCGTATTTCTTCAAGACGGCGAAGAAGGCATTGGCGATGTCCTCGCAGGCGTTGCCGGGTTTTGCGGCGGCAAGCCCCGCCTCCATGCCTTCCAGCGTCGCCTTCTCGGCATCGAGGAACTCCTGCGTCGGCTTGCCGAGAAAGACGGTGCGCGACAGCGGACAATGGTAGCGGTTATAGCACCCGGCGATCTCGAAGAAGGTGCCCTCGCCCCGCTTCATCGGTTGGTCGTCCCAGGTCAGATGCGGCGCCGAGGCGTCCGCGCCGGACGGCAGCAGCGGCACGATCGCCGGATAGTCGCCGCCAATGCCGTCGACGCCGCGCGTGCCGGCATCATAGATCTCGGCGACGAGATCGCATTTGCGCATGCCGACCTCTATCTTGTCGACGATGCGCTGGTGCATGGCTTCGACGATGCGGGCGGCCTTGCGCATATAGTCGATTTCGGTCGCGCTCTTCACCGCGCGCTGCCAGTTGACCAGGGCGGTGGCGTCGACGAAGCGGGCGTTTGGCAAATGCTTTTGCAGCGAGGCGAACGCAGCGGCCGAGAACCAGTAATTGTCCATCTCGACGCCAATGGTGAGCTTGCCCCAACCGCGATCGACGAGCACGCTGGACAAGAAATCCATCGGATGCCGTTCGGTCGACTGCACATAGTGGTCGGCGTAGCCGACGATGTTGTCCTGCGCGAGATAGGCGGTGCGCCTGGCGCCGTTGGCGTCCTGGCCGCGACCGTACCAGACAGGCTCGCCCGAGGGCGGCACGATGACCGCCTGATGCACGTAGAAGGACCAGCCGTCATAACCGGTCAGCCAGGCCATGTTGGAGGGGTCGCTGATAACCAGGAGATCGACGCCCTTGGCCTCCATGGCTCGGCGCGTCTTGGCGAGTCGATCCGCAAATTCGCCGCGCGAGAATTTCAGGTTTGGTTGCATTCTTTTGCTTCCTCGTTTGTTAGGCGCTGGAACCCGTTTCAACTTTGTTGAACCCGGCTCCAGGAATTTTTGCTTGAGCATGATCTGACCGGAAAACCGGTTCCCACTTTTCCGGATCATGCTTTGCGGCCAGCATCAGCTCTCAAAAATGGTTCCGGCATTGGCCGCCCGCGCGCGGTCGCGGGCGAGCGTGGCGATCGCCGTGTCCTGCACGCCGGTGCCGGTCAAATCGGCGATGGTGATATCGCTGGCCGAGCGCCGGCCATGTTTGGTGCCGGCGATGATCTGGCCGAGCTCGGTCACTTCCTCCTCGGCGGCCATCACGCCTGCCGCGATGGCATGGTGCAGTTCACCCAGGCGCCGCGTCTGGCGGGCGCTGTCGGCGACATAAAGGTCGGCCATGCGCAGGATGGCAGGCGCAATCTCGTTCTTGTGTTCGGCGTCCGAGCCCATGGCGGTGATGTGCTGGCCGGCGGCGACGAAGCCGGCCTTGACCAGCGGCTCGGTCGACGGCGTGGTCGTGACGATGATGTCGGCGCCGGCAACGGCATTGGCCGCATCTGGCTCGGCGCGCACGACAATGCCCAGTCTTTCGCGCAAGCGGGCAGCAGTGGCTTCGGCCTTGGCGGCGTCGCGCGCCCAGATGCGTGCTTCCTCTATCGGCCTGACAAGACGCAGTGCTTCCAATTGCAGACCTGCCTGCAAACCGGCGCCGAAGATCGCCGCCACGGTGGAGTCTTCGCGCGACAGATGCTTTGCCGCTACCGCGCCTGCGGCAGCGGTGCGGACATCGGTCAGGTAGCCATTGTCGAGCAGCAGCGCCTCGACCACACCGGTCCTTGCCGAAAGCAGCACCATCATGCCGCCGCCACTCGGCAGACCGAGCTCTGGATTGTCGAAGAAGCCGGAGCTGATCTTGACGGCGAAGGCGTCAATACCGGGTACGTAGGCGGACTTCACGTCGACCTCGCCGCGATGCTCCGGGATGTCGAGGCGCAGGATCGGCGGCATCGCCACCGGCAGTGTTGCCAGCGCGCGAAAAGCGTTCTCGACGCAGGCGACCGCGTCTAGATCGAGCGTCACAATCTTACGCAGCTCAGCTTCGGTCAGGATCGTCATACGGTTCATGCGGCGCGCTCCCCGATTGCCTCGGCGCAGACGATCCTGCGATGCGCATTCATGTCGATGTTTCGGCCGGAGAGAAGTACGATCACCGGCCCTTTCGCCTTGACCTTGCCGGCGAGCAACGCGGCGATGCCGACCGCACCGGCGCCCTCGACGATCTCACGCTCCTGCGCGTAGGCATGGCGGATGCCGGCGGCGATCTCGTCCTCGCTGAGCAGGATGACGTCGTCGAGCAAGTCGCGGCACATGGCGAAGGTCAGCCTGTTGTCGAGGCCGATACCACCCCCAAGCGAATCCGCCAGCGTCGGCAGCTCCTCCACCAGGACGGGCCGGCCGGCATCGAAGCTTGCCTTCATCGCGGCACCCCGCGCCATCGAAACCCCGATGACTTTTGTCCCGGGGCTGACACCCTTGATTGCTGCGGCAACGCCGGAGGCCAGTCCGCCGCCGGAAAGCTGTACCAGCACGAGACCGGCATCGGTGACCTGCTCGATCATCTCGAGCCCGAGCGTGCCTTGCCCGGCGATGATGGCGGGATGGTCGAAGGGCGGCAGCATCACCAGCCCCTGCTGCGCCACCAGCCGTTCGACCTCCTGCTGGGCGTCGTCCTGGCTGTCGCCGACGATGCGGACCTCGGCGCCGAGCCGGCGGATTTCGTCCAGCTTGTTCTGCGGCACCAGCCGCGACATGCAGATCACCGCGCGCATGCCTTCGAGCTTCGCCGCATGCGCCAGCGCGCGACCGTGATTGCCGGTCGAGGCCGCGATAACACCGCGCGCTTTTTCTTCCGCGCTGAGCGAAGCGACGGCATTCGAAGCGCCGCGCAGCTTGAAGCTGCCCGTGGTCTGGCGATGCTCGAGCTTGAGATGCACGGGGACACCGAGACGTTCCGAAAGGCTCGGGGATAGAACGGTCGCCGTGTGCTCGACTTTGCCGGCAATACGCTCACGCGCGGCGCGGATATGACTAAGGGTGACGGTCACCATGGTCATCAATCGCGCGGCAGAGGCAACGTCATCAGACGGCCGAATTCGGGGTGGGCTCTCTCATCACCGCAAAGGCGCAGGCAGTTCCAGGCGGTCGCCTGGTTGCTGGTCACCACCGGACGGCCGATTGCCTGTTCCATGCCGGTGACCGCAAGCGCGCCACGCAGCGCCGTGCAGGACACGAACAGGGCGTCGGCCTGCGGGTGGGTCGCCTGGCGCACAAGATCGACAAGGGCCGTCGGCGGGATGCGCGCCATCTCGCGATCGTCCTCGAAGCCGAGACAGGTGAAGCTGGCGATCTCGAAACCACGCGCCGCGAAGTAGGCCGCCATCGGCCTGGAGGTCTCGATCGTGTAGGGGGTCAGAATGCTGATCCGGCGCACGCCGAAGGCATTCAGCCCGCGCACGCCGGCCATTGGCGGGGTGACCACGGGAACGCCTGATTTGGCCGCCTGGATCGCCGTCTCGATCTCGGCATCGCCGATCACGACCGAGGCCGACGTACAGGAGTAGCAGATGGCGTCGAGCTTCTCGCCGGGCAGGATCAGGGCCGCGCCCGCCGTCAGCGCCGGCTGCATCTTGCGCAGGTTTTCCGGCGTCGTCGGATTGGCATAGGGAATGCGCGCCACATAGACGCCGATGTGCTCGCTCGCCACCATGCGGCGAAAGTCCGGTTCGCTGGTGTGATCCGTGGCCAGGATGATCAGGCCGACGCGCTTGTCGAGCGGACGCTCATCGAGTGATGGCCGTTTCGGATGGATCTTGATCTCGGGCAAGGGTTTCATCGGCTATCTCTCGATCTTGCCGTAACGGCGTTCCAGCCAGCGCAGCAGCACGACCGAACAAAGACTGATGGCGAGGAAGAAGGCGCCGACCAGCGTGATCGGCTCGATGTAACGATAATAGGTGTTGGCGACGCTTTTCGCCTGGTTCATCAGTTCCAGCACGGTGATCGCCGAGAGCAAGGGCGTCTCCTTGAACATGGCAATGAAATAATTGGCCAGTGCGGGGATCATCGGCGGGATGGCCTGCGGGATGATGATGTGCGTCCAGGTCTGACGGGCGCTGAGATTGCAGGCCTTGGCGGCCTCCCACTGGCCGCGCGGCACATTGTCGATGCCGGCGCGGTAGACCTCCGCCGTGTAGGTGCCGTAATGCAGCCCGAGCCCGATGACACCGGCGACAAGCGGTGGCAGCAGGATGCCGATATCGGGCAGCACGTAGAAGATGAAATAGAGCTGCACCAGCAGCGGCGTGCCACGGATGAATTCGGCCGCCCAGCCGACGGTGCGTGACAAGGCCTTGTTGGGCGAGCGGCGCGCCAGCGCGATGCCCAGCCCGACGATCGCCGCCAGCACCGACCCGAGCAGCGTCGCCAGGATGGTGATCTTCACCCCCTGGATCAGCGTCGGCATGATCTGCCATACGAAATCCCAATCCCATTCCATCAGACGCGCACCCCATCGAGGCCGCGCGCCATGCGGCGCTCCAGCGAGCGCACGCCCCACGAAATGAGCAGCGCCAGGATGAAATAGATGACCAGGATGGTGGCGAAGGGCACCATGGTGTTGCCGGTCTGCGCACGCACCACCTGCGCCTGGAAGGTGAGGTCGGCAAGCGAGATCAGCGAGACGACCGAGGTCGCCTTGAGCAGCTCGATGGCGTTGTTGCCGAAAGTCGGCAGCATCACCAGAAAGGCCTGCGGCAGGATGACGTGGCGCAGGCCTTGCCAACGGCCGAGATTGAGCGCGATGCAGGCCTCATGCTGTTCGCGGCCGATCGACTGCACGGCGCCGCGCACGACTTCGGCGGCATAGGCGCCGACATTCAATCCGAGCGCCAGCACGCCGGCCTGCAGCGGGGTCAGTTCGAGGCCAATCAGCGGCAGCACGAAATAGGCGAAGAACAGCTGCACGAAGATCGAGGTGCCACGGAAGAATTCGATATAGGCGGTGGCGAGCGCCCGCAAAACGAAGAAGCGCGACAGCCGTCCCATGCCGGCAAGAAAGGCCATGATCAGGGCAAGCACCGACCCCATCAGCGTCAGCTCGATGGTGACAAGCGCTCCCTGCAATATCAGGCCGAGATAGCCGGACCACTGGGTCATTTAAGTTCCACGTTTGCGGTTAGCTTCCTTCTCCCCGTTCAACGGGGAGAAGATGCCGGCAGGCAGATGAGGGGCAGCGCCAGCATGGCAGAACTTGGTGCCGCCCCTCATCCATCACTTCGTGACACCTTCTCCCCGTGAACGGGGAGAAGGAAGAAAGGCGCCTACTTCGCCGAGCAGAGCTTGTCGCGCGTCGTCGACATGGCGGCGGCAGCCGAGAAGCCATAAGGTTCGATGATCTTGGCGAACTCGCCCGACTTCTTCATCTTGGCGAGTTCGACGTCGAAGGCATCGCGCAGCGCCTCGTCGCCCTTGTTGAAGGCGGCGCCGTCGCAATAGACCGGGGCGCCCTGCACCGGTGCGATGACTTCGAGGTTCGGATCATTGGCCTTTTTCATCAGGTCGTTGATCGAAAGGACCGGCAGCGAATAGGCATCGATGCGGCCGTCCTGCACCATCTTCAGGCCGCTCTGGCCGTCCGGCACGACGATGACGCGTTCGCGCGGCACGCCCGCATTGAGCGCCAGCTTCTCCTCGGTGCCGCCGCCGGGCGCGCCGATGGTCGCCGATGTGTCCTTGGCGACATCCTCGTAGCTCTTGAAGCCTTTCGGATTGCCCTTCTTCACCAGCATTGCCTCGGCATCGCACAGCACCGGTTCGGAATAAGCGACAGCCGCGCAGCGCTCCGGCTTCATGAACAGCCCGGCAGTGACGACGTCGAAACGGCCAGCCTTCAGGCCGGGGATCATCGCGCCATATTCGGAGATCGAGGCGACGATGTCAGCGACGCCCAGCCGCTTGAATATCTCGCGCGCCACGTCGGGCGCCGCGCCCGAAACCTTGCCGTCGGCCGCGACCGCCGTGTAGGGCGGCTCATTGGCGATGGCGACACGAGCGAAGCCCTGTCCCTTCAACTGCTCGAGCTTGCTGTCGTCGGCCGAGCCCGGGATCGAGGCGGCCAGCACCGCTGTCAGTGCAAGGCCGGCGACGCCAGCCAGAATGCCAAGTTTCTTCATTGTTCCCAACTCCTTGTTTCTTGTCTTGGTTTTGTTTGGGGCGATCTTCCGCCCCCGCAAAGCGGTCAGACGCGATGTCCGGCCGCGATGATCTTCTTCAGGAAGCCTTGCGTGCGCTCCTGCTTGGGATGGCGGAAAATCTCGTCGGGCTTGCCTTCCTCGACGATCTTGCCGCGATCGAAGAACAGCACCCGGTCGGCGAAGTCGTGGGCAAACCCCATCTCGTGGGTGACCAAAAGCATGGTCATGTCGGTCTCGGCGCAGAGCCGCCACAGAACGTTGAGCACCTCCTCGACCAGTTCCGGGTCGAGCGCCGACGTCACCTCGTCGAACAGCATGATCTTGGGCTGCAGAGCGAGCGCCCGGGCGATCGCCACACGCTGCTTCTGGCCGCCTGAAAGCTGCGCCGGCATCGCCCTGGCCTTGTCGGCCATGCCGACCATGTCGAGCAGTTCCATCGCCCGCTTCTCGGCGGCGGCGCGCGGCGTGCCCTTGGTCAGCATTGGCGCCAGCGTCACATTGTCGATGACGCTCTTGTGAGGGAACAGGTTGAACAGCTGGAAGACCATGCCGATCTTCTGGCGCATCCGCGCCAGATGCCGCTCGTCGGCGGGCAGCAACTGGCCGTTGCGCTCCATGTGGTAGAGGTGCTCGCCCTCGATCTGGATGTGGCCGCCATCGATGCGCTCCAGCGTCATCAGGATGCGAAGGATCGTCGTCTTGCCCGAACCGGAGGGACCGATCAGCGCCAGCTTCTCGCGCGGCATGACCTGCATCGACAAGCCGTCCAGCACCTTGAAGGCACCGAAGCTCTTCGAAATGGCATCGACCTTGATGATGGGTGCGGACAAATGAATTTCCCCGTGCTGGAGAAGCCTGTGCCCTTAACGATGCGGAACGCGCCAAATCATGTCAATTAGGAAAATAATATCATGACAATATTTTCCCATTCCGCACAATTGTTGAGCAATCAGTGCCGAAGAGTGGCGCGCTCGCTAGATTGCCAACAGCAGATGTTCCGGATCGCCAAGCAAGAGCTTGGTGACAACGCCGAGGCCGGCGCGCAGTTCCCCTTCGGTGGTCGAGCCCAGCGAGATGCGCACCGCCGGATGCCAGGGCGCATCCGAAATGCGGAAGGATGTGCCCGGCGCGATCGCCACGCCCTGCAGCCGCGCCTGGGCGACAAAGCCCTCCTCCGCGCGGCCGTCTGGCAGTTGCAGCCAGATATGCAGCCCGTCGCGACGGGCGCGGTAGTCGATTCCTGCCAACACTTCGGCGGCGATATCCTGCCGCCGCCGCAATGCGGCGCGCTGCCAGCGCACCAGTTCCATCGCGGTGCCGTCGGTCACCCATTTGGTGGCGATCTCGGCCACCAGCGGCGTTGCCATCCAGTTCGAGACCAGGTGCCGGTTGGCGACAGCGGCGACATAGCGGTCGGGCGCGGCGAGATAGCCGATGCGAAGGCCGGGCACTGTGATCTTGGTGAAGGAGGTGACGTAGAGCGTGCGCTCCGGCGCAAAGGCGGCGACCGGCGGCGGCCGGTCCTCGACCAGCGGCCCCAGCACATCATTCTCGATGATGGCGATGTCGTGCTTGCGCGCAACGGCGGCGATTTCTTCGCGCCGCCGTGCATCCATCAGGGTTGCTGTCGGATTGATCACCGAGGGCTGCACGAACACCGCGCGAATGTCGGAAAGCCGGCAGGCCTCGTCCAGCGCCTCCGGGATCAGGCCGTTGTCGTCGATCGGCAGGCCTTCGAGGTTGAAACCGAGATAGCGCGCCAGCGGCACCAGCGTGTGGTGGCCGATCGCCTCGGTGGCGACGGTCGATCCCGGCGGCGCCACGCTCATTAGCGCCACCGTCATGCCGGCTGTGGCGCCATTGGTCAGGCTGATGTTCTGCGCGGAGGCATCGAGCCCGCACAGTTTCAGCCATTCGACCGCCACGGCGCGATGGCGCGGGAAGACCATGTTGGGCCGGAAGGACAATGCCGAACTCGACGGCAGGTTTTCGGCGAGCCAGCCCAGCGCCTGCTTCAGCCGCTCCAGATGCATCGGCTCGCAGACCGGCTTCAGGATGGAGAGGTCGATGACCTCGCCGAGACGCTCGGGCAGATAGGGCGGCTCCGGCTCGCGGCGCTGCGTCTGGACAAAGCTGCCGCGGCCGATCTCGCCCGAAATCAGTCCCCGCCGGATCAATTCCTCATAGGCGCGGCTGACCGTCTGCACCGACAGTTTGAGATCGTCGGCCAGCCGGCGATGCGTCGGCAGCCGCGCGCCATTGGCAAGGCGCCCGTCATGGATGGCGCGCGCGAATTGGTCGGCCAGCGACTGATAGGCTGGCCGCCTTATGAGCGCGGGATCGGGTTGCCACAATGTCATGACTTATTAGAGATCGAAATCAGTGCAATTGACAATCGAAATAATGCGCCATCATGGTACTGTGGACGAAAAAGTGGGCCCTGATGACTGCTGCGAAACTCGACGCGATCGACCTCAAAATCCTCGACGCCATCCAGCGCGACGGGCGCATCACCAAGCTGGCGCTGGCCGAGCAAGTGGGGCTTTCGCCGACGCCGTGCTGGATGCGGCTGCGTAAGCTGGAGAAGGCTGGCATCGTCTCGGGTTATCACGCAAGGATCGCCATGCGCGTCGTGGCGCCGGTGGCCACCGTGCTGATGGAGGTGACGCTGGCCAGCCACCGCCAGGCCGATTTCGACCGGTTCGAGCGCGTCATCCGCGACATTCCCGAGATCGTTGCATGCTGGTCGGTGGGCGGCGGCGTCGACTATGTGCTGAAGGTGATGGCGCGCGACATCGATGCCTATCAGCGGCTGGTCGACAGCTTGCTGGAGCGCGAGATCGGCATCGATCGTTATTTCACTTACATCGTCATCAAGACCGTGAAGGACGACGTTGCCCTACCCGTAGCCGACCTGTTGCCGGCGTCGCCGTAGCGCCGGAGAGATCGTCTGTGCGACTGGCACAATAGAGAGAAACTCTCTAGCAGCATGCGCCCAAACAGCCTCTTTGTCCGCCGACGATGGATAGTCTCCCAGGATCAAACCGAACCGGGAGGCTTCGACCATGTCCGCGCATTTCGCCCGCTCGCATCGCCATGAAGCGCTCGACCGCCTCGCCGACCGCCGTCTGCTGCGCGAACTCGCCTATGTCGACGGCCACTGGACGGCGAGCGAGGCAGCCGAAAGTTTTGAGGTCACCGATCCGGCGACAGGAAGCACCGTCGCCTTCGTCGCCGCGCTGGATGCTCGGCAAACGACAAAAGCGATCGATGCCGCCGCGCGGGCCTTTCCGGGCTGGCGATCGCTGCTGCCGCAAGAGCGTTCGAGAACCCTGCGAAAATGGTTCGAGCTGATCGTCGCCGCGAAAGACGACCTCGCGCTGTTGATGACCCTGGAACAGGGCAAGCCCTTGCAGGAATCGCTCGGCGAAATCGATTATGCCGCCTCTTTCGTCGAATGGTATGCCGAGGAAGCCAAGCGCCTGAACGCCGAGAGCGTCACGAGCCATCTGGCGAACGCGGAAATGATGGTGCGGCGCGAGCCGCTCGGCGTCGTCGGCATCGTCACGCCGTGGAATTTCCCCTCGGCCATGCTGACCCGCAAGGCAGCCGCCGCCCTTGCCGCCGGCTGCACCATCGTCGCGCATCCTTCCTCGGAAACGCCGCTGTCGGCGCTGGCGCTGGCCGAGCTTGGCGAACGCGCCGGACTGCCGGCCGGTGTCTTCAACATCGTCACCGGCCAGGCCGCGACGATCGTCGGGCGCATGTGCGAGGACCCACGCATCCGCGCCTTGAGTTTTACGGGCTCGACCGAGATCGGCAGGCTGATTGCCGCGCAGAGCGCGCCGACCATGAAGCGGTTGGTGATGGAGCTTGGCGGCCACGCCCCGCTGATCGTTTTTGCCGACGCGGATCTCGACAAAGCAGTGAACATCGCGATCGACGCCAAATTCGCCACATCGGGCCAGGATTGCCTCGCCGCAAACCGCATCTACGTCCAGCGGCCGCTCCACGATCGCTTCTGCGCTGCCTTCGCCAGGCGCATTGAAGCATTGCGGACCGGCAACGGCCTTGACGACAGGACTGACATCGGGCCGCTGATGCATGAGCGCGCCGTCCAGAAAGTCGAGGAGCAGGTCGCCGATGCCATCGCTCACGGCGCGCGATGCCTTGCTGGCGGCAGCCGACATCAGGCCGGGCCGCTGTTCTACCAGCCGACGCTGCTGGCCGACGTTTCCGATGCGGCGCTGATCATGCGCGAGGAGACTTTTGGGCCGGTCGCCGCAGTGACGCCGTTCGACGGCGAGGGCGAGGTGATCGAACGCGCCAATGCCACCGAATATGGCCTGGTCGCCTATGTCGTGACCGAGAACGGCGCGCGCCAGCAACGCATGGGCCGCGCGCTCGACTACGGCATGGTCGCCATCAACCGGGTGAAGATCACCGGCGCTCCGATTCCGTTCGGCGGCGTCAAGCAGTCCGGCATCGGCCGCGAGGGCTCGCGCCACGGGCTCGAAGCGTTCACCGATCTCAAGTATCTCTGCCTGGACGTCGCCTAAGTCCGTCCGGCCATCCCTCAAGGAGTCAAGAAATGCTCGACCAGTCCAACGAACTCGCCGCCTGGGATCGCGACCACTTCTTCCACCCCTCGACGCATATGGGCACGCACGCGCGCGGTGAATCGCCGACGCGTATCATGGCCGGCGGCGAAGGCGTCACCATCTGGGACAACAATGGCAGGAAGAGCATCGATGCCTTTGCCGGCCTCTATTGCGTCAATGTCGGCTATGGCCGACAGAAGATAGCGGATGCCATCGCCACCCAGGCGAAGAACCTCGCCTACTATCATGCCTATGTCGGGCACGGCACCGAGGCCTCGATCACTTTGGCCAAGATGATCATCGACCGCGCGCCGAAGGGCATGTCGCGGGTCTATTTCGGCCTCTCCGGCTCGGACGCCAACGAAACCAACATCAAGCTGATCTGGTACTACAACAATGTGCTGGGCCGGCCGGAGAAGAAGAAGATCATCTCGCGCTGGCGCGGCTATCACGGCTCGGGCGTTATGACGGGTTCGCTGACCGGGCTCGACCTGTTCCACAACGCCTTCGATCTGCCGCGCGCGCCCGTCCTGCACACCGAAGCGCCGTATTATTTCCGCCGCGCCGACCGCTCGATGAGCGAGGAGCAGTTCTCGCAGTACTGCGCCGACAAGCTCGAGGAGATGATCCTGGCCGAAGGGCCCGAAACCGTCGCCGCCTTCATCGGCGAGCCGATCCTCGGCACCGGTGGCATCGTGCCGCCGCCGGCCGGCTATTGGGAAAAGATCCAGGCTGTGCTGAGGAAATATGACGTGTTGCTGGTCGCCGATGAGGTGGTGACCGGCTTCGGCCGACTGGGCACCATGTTCGGCTCCGACCATTACGGTATCAAGCCGGACCTGATCACCATCGCCAAGGGCTTGACCTCGGCCTATGCGCCGCTGTCGGGCGTCATTGTTGCCGACAAGATGTGGCAGGTGCTGGTGCAGGGCTCCGACAAGCTCGGTTCGCTCGGGCACGGCTGGACCTATTCGGCGCATCCGATCTGCGTTGCCGCCGGTGTCGCCAATCTCGAACTGATCGACGAGATGGATCTGGTCACGAATGCCCGCGAGACCGGCGCCTATTTCCGTGCCGAGCTCACCAGGGCCGTCGGCGGCCATAGAAACGTCGGCGACGTGCGCGGCGATGGCATGCTGGCCGCGGTCGAGTTCGTTGCCGACAAGGACGACCGGGTGTTCTTCGACGCCTCGCAGAAGATCGGGCCGCAAGTGGCGGCGGCGCTGGCCGCCAGCGGCGTCATCGGCCGCGCCATGCCACAGGGCGACATCCTCGGCTTCGCGCCGCCGCTCTGCCTGACCCGCGAGGAAGCCGACATCGTCGTCTCGAAGACGGCGGAGGCGGTGAAAAGCGTATTTGCCAATCTCTGAGATCGACGATGAATGCCATGACCAGAACCGTCCCCGCCACCATGGCCGCCGTGCTGCTCACCGGGCACGGCGGACCGGAAAAACTTGTCTACCGCACCGATGTGAAGGTGCCCGCGCCTGCCCCGGGTGAGGTGCTGGTCAAGGTCAGCGCTTGCGGGATGAACAACACCGACGTCTGGGTGCGACAGGGCGCCTATGGCACGGAAGAGGATGCAGCCGCGGTGTCGACCTGGCGGCGGCAGGGCAACACGCTGACCTTTCCGCGCATCCAGGGCACCGACACGGTTGGCACCATCGTTGCCGTCGGCGAAGGCGTTTCGACGGACCGTATCGGTGAGCGGGTGATGGTCGATTTCTCCATCTACAACCGCGACGACGATTCGCTCGCCGACATCGACTATATGGGCCATGGCCGCGATGGCGGTTATGCCGAGTATCAGACCGTGCCGGCTGAGAATGCGCATGTCGTCAACACGGATATGAGCGACGTCGAACTCGCCACCTTCTGCTGCGCCTATCTCACCGGCGAACAGATGCTGGAACGCGCTGGCTTGAAGGCTGGCGAACGCGTTCTGGTCACCGGCGCCTCGGGCGGCGTCGGCTCCGGCATCGTGCAATTGGCGCGGGCGCGCGGCGCCATTCCCTATGCGGTCGCCGGCAAGGGCAAGGAAAAGGCGGTGCTCGACATTGGCGCCGAGGCGGTCATCACCCGTGGCATCGCCGACCTGCCGCAAGCCGTGGCTGAAGTGACCGGCGGCCAGCCGATCGACGTGGTGGCCGACCTTGTCGGCGGCGCGATCTTCAACGACCTGCTGCGTATTCTCAGGCCCGAAGGCCGCTACACCACCGCCGGCGCGATCGCCGGCCCGGTGGTGCAGCTCGATCTCAGGACGATGTACCTCAAGCAGTTGCAGCTGCATGGCTCGAGCCAGGGCACGCGGGCGGATTTCCGTCGCATCGTCGGCTACATCGAGGCGAAAAAGATCCGGCCGCTGGTCGGCGGCGTCTACAGGCTCTCCGACTTCCACCGCGCGCAGGCGGACTTCGTCGCCAAGGATTTTGTCGGCAAGCTCGTTGTGGTGCCCGACGCCATCGCCGAGCGGCCGGTGTAGTTTCCTAACCCGTCGCTTCCGGCCACCTTCTTGCCGCTGCCCCAATGGGAATGGCTTGCAGTCGCGTCTGCGAGCCGTCACAAACGGCGACGCCCGTTGTCCTCTGGTCCGGGCATCTGGTCACGGGATACAGGCGAGACATGACAGGCCGCATGATACTGCTCGACGCCAGGCCGCTCGGCGTGGCTGACGTCGCCGAGATCGCCCGCCGCAACGCCCGTCTGATGCTGGGTGAGGAAGCGATGCGGCGCATCCGGGCGAGCCGCGCCCTCATCGAGCATCTGACCGGGCTTGGGAAGCCGATGTACGGCGTCACCACGGGCCTCGGCGCCTGTGTCGACACGCCGCTCGCGCAGGCCGATCTTATCGCCTTCCAGCACAGCGTGCCGCTCAGCCACAGCATGGGCATCGGCCCTGCCCTGCCCACCGAGGCGGTGCGGGCGATGATGACCGCGCGCATCTCGGGCATGGCTGCCGGCGGCACCGGCACCTCCGAACGCGTGGTCATGGGCCTTGTCGCCGCGCTCAACGCCGGCGTCCATCCGGTGATCCCGACCTGGGGCTCGATCGGCGCGGCCGACCTTGCCCATCTCGGCCATATGGCGCGGTCGCTGCGCGGCGATGGCGAAGCGGAGTTCCAGGGCAGGATCATGGCCTCCTCCGAGGCGCTTGCCTTGGCCGGGCTCGAACCGCTCGACCTGCGCGAGAAGGACGGCCACGCCATTATCGTCGCCAACAGCCTGTCGACTGGAACCGCGTGCCTGTGCCTCGAAGACGTCGCCCATCTCATCGACTGGGCGCTGGCAGCGGTCGCGCTCAACTACGAGGCGTTCCGCTCCTCCCTCACCGCGATCGACGAGGATGCCCTTGCCGCACGGCCAGCCTTCGGCCAGCGCGAGATCGGTGCGCGGCTGCGCGCGGAGCTGGCCGGAAGCGGCCTGTGGCAGGACAAGGCGGCGCGGCGCCTGCAGGATCCGCTCAGCTACCGCTGCGTGCCGCAGGTCTGGGGCGGCCTGCTCAATGCGTTCGAACAGGCAAGGCTGGCCACCGAGATCGAACTGGCCCATTCGGGCGACAATCCCCTGATCCTGGCCGAGGGCGAACGGGTGATTTCCAATGGCAATTTCGACCTCACGGCGATGACGCTCGCCTGGGAGCAGCTCGGCCAGGCCCTGGCGCATTGCGCGGTCGGCACCGCCAACCGCTGCATGAAGCTGATGTCGCCGATAACAGCCGAACTGCCGCGTTTCCTGTCGGCGAGAGGCGGCAGCCGTCAGGGCTATGCAGAGCTGCAGAAGCCCTTGTCCGCGCTGGAGGCCGAAATCCGGCATCTGGCCAACCCGATGTCACTCAGCCCGCTGGCCGTTTCCGATGGCATCGAGGACCAGTCGTCGATGGCGCCGAGAGTGGTGGCCAAAACCGCCGAGATCATCGAGCGCATGCGCTATCTCGTGGCGATGGAGCTGATCTTCGCGGCGACGGGCGTAGAGCTGCGCGGTGTCGTCGAAAGCATGGGCGAAGGGCCGCAGCGCAGCTTCGCCGCCGTGCGCGCGCTCGTCAGCCCGCTCGACGACGACCGCGAGATGAGTACCGACATGACGCGGGTGGCGCGGATGGTGGCCGGTCCGCGCTGCTGAGCGAGCGTTCTCATCCGACAGCTGCCGTTTTAGATCCGCTGCGGCAGGTCGAGCCTATTGGTAAGGGCCTCTGAGGTTCAGGCGCTCAGCCAGAAGGCAGAAGCGGTCGATCAACCGGACGAGCTCCTCGCCCTGTTCGGCGACCATCTTGCCACGCTCGGCGAGCGGCGTGACCGACAGAGCCTGCCACAGCCGGCTTTGCCGGTCACAGACATCAGCCAGTTCGGAATAGTCGCCGGCGGTCAATTTCAAAAAGTGATCCGCCGTCACCGGTCCGATGCCTGGGGGTGTCGTCGCGCCGAGGGAAAGGTAGCCCGGCGGCACGGTGCCTTTGGCATTGGTCACTGATTTGCGGCAGATAACGTCGAACAGCTGGTCGACGGCCTGTTTGGCGCCGGCGACACGGGAGGGATGGTCCGTATCGGCAGCGGCGTGCGGCAGAAGTTCGAGCTTGTCGCCATGCTTCTCGACGAGGTCGAGATAAGGCAGCATCGGGCCTGAAAGAGCGCCGGTCGAGGCATTCCTGAACAGATCGGCGTCGATTGCGGCATGGCGCACCTGTCCTGCGTCCAGCGCCGCGCCAAGCGCTGCAACGTCGACAAGCTCGCCGCGATCGTAGTTGACCAGCACCGCGCCCTTGTTCATGCGCGACAAAACCTCGGCGCCGATGAGCCCGGCATTGGCGTAGCGGCCGGTCTGCGCATCCTGCTTGCCCAGGCCGACATGGACGCTGAGCACATCGGCGCCTTCAGCCGCGCCGACGAGGTCCGCCGCGAAGGCAAAGCCCTCGGCTTCTACCCAGTCGCGGTGCCGTGGCCGGGCGTGGATCACCACGCGCATGCCGAAGGCGCGGGCGAGCTTGGCCACCTCGCGGCCGATATTGCCGTAGCCGATGATCGCGATCGTCTTGCCTTCGAGTTTTTCGGTCGGGAAATCACGCAGCTCCCTGCCGGTGTCGAAGGTGCCGCGTGCCACCCGGTCGTGAAGCAAGCCGACCGGGAGATCCGGCAGCACTTTCAGGATCGCCTTCATCACCATCTGTGCGGTCGCGCGGCTGTTGATGCCGGGCGTGTTCATCAGCACCGCGCTGCCGCCCTCGCCGCTGCCGCCACCCCAGGAGCGAGAGCCCATGTTGCCGGTTCCGGCGCCGATCCGCACGCCGGCGAGCGGGAAAACGGTCTCGGCGGGCAGGAAGGTCGCGGCGGCGATGACTGCGTCATAGCGGCCGTCGCTGGCGGCCTCGATCAGCTCGTCGCTTGCGCTAAGGTCCGGCTGGTAGAAGAAATGCACCCTCCCCCTTTCGAGGCCCGCTTTGTCGCCTAGTGCTCCGGCGTGGAAGCGGCCACCCTTGGCTTCGATATGCGCACGCACTTCGCTGGGATCGGGCTTGCCGTCGGGTCCGAAACGCAGGCCGATGAGATCGCAGATCAGCACGGCGTAGATCCTCTGCGGATCGATCGGCTCAACGGCCTGTATATTGGTGTTTGCGGTCACGTCGTTTCCCCATGCAAGAACGGAAAGGTCTGCCGGAACGGCAGGCGCTCTGAGTAATCAGAACCTATCCGCCCGGAAGGGCGTCAGATCGATCGCTGGCGGCAAACCGGCGGCGAGTTGCGACACGATCTTGCCGGTGACGGCGCCGCCGATGAGGACCTGATGGCCATGGCCGAAGGCATAGATGACGTTCTTGGCCCGCGACGCCCGACCAGGTCTAAAGGCTGGGTCCCAGCTTGATCGGGCTGCCATCACTGAACCGGGATTGACGGAACCTGTGAAGATTGTGTCCGATCTCGTTTCCCTGGACGAGATCGGACACGATGCGGCCCATACCTGGCCCGATGCCGAAGCCGTGACCGCTCATCCCGGTGGCGATGACGAGACCCGGAATTTCGGCGGCGCGATCAACGACCGGCACGACATCCGGCATCGCATCGATCATACCCGCCCAGCTCGCCTTGATCGGCACCGTCTTGAACTGCGGGAAAAGTGCCGTGAATTCGCGCTCGATATCACGCAGAGCGGAGGCTTTGGGGACGGGATTGAGGATGCGCATCCGTTCGAACGGGCTTTTCTCATCCGCGTTCCATGTGCGCGGGGTTGACCAGCCATCCGGATAGCCCCGCGGCGCCGCCGGCAAATAATGGGTACCAAGGGGATTGGCCATCAGGGCGGAAACATATTTGGTCGCGTGACGAAACGCGTCAGGGCCGACATACAGCTGATTGCTGCCTCCCGATGCCAGTGTGTAGCCGCCATCCTGCCTGCGCCGGAATGCGATATGATCGTCGGCGACGGCGCCCGAGTGGATTTCGGGCATGGGCCCGGTCGCGGCGACGGTCGCCCTGACGCTGAGCTGCGGAATGGAGACGCCGTGGGCGCGCAGGAAGAGCGATGTCCACGCACCGCTCGCGACCACGGCGCTCGAGGTGGCGATGCGGCCCTGCTCGGTCCAGACCCCGCTGACGCGTCCTGCCGACATGTCGAGCATGCGCGCCGCACAATTCTCGATGATCGTGACGCCCTCCCGAGCGGCCAGACGGGCAAGCGCCGGCACCGCGACCCAGGGTTCGGCGCGCATGTCCGATGGGGTGGTCATTGCGCCCTTGAAAGAGCGCGACATGGCCGGGATCAGCTTGACCGTCTCACTCTGGTCGAGGAGACGCGTGTCGACGCCGTGCGTCTCGGCGATCTTCAGGAACTTCGCGAAGCCCGTCATCTCCTTGTCTGTTCGCGCAAGATAGGTGACGCCCGTCTGCTTCAGCCCGATGTCTTCGCCGCATTCCTCTGCAAGTTGACGCCAGAGGCGTAGCGCTTCGATGACGACAGGGAGTTCGTCGGCATCGCGACCCTGCTGCCGGATCCAGCCCCAGTTCCGCGACGATTGCTCGCCGGCGATGCGGCCCTTTTCCAGCAATGTCACCGAAATGTTGCGTCGCGCCAGGAACAAAGCCGTGGTCACGCCGATGACGCCACCGCCGATGACCACAACCTCCGAAGCTTTCGGCAACGGCGCATCAAACTGGATCGGCAAGGCTTCGGTGAAGGGAAAACTTGTCAAGGAAGACTGCCCTCTTGCTATTCACGGCGGCGTCGGCCCTCGCTGCAGGACCTGGCTGCTTCCGTGTCGGCGACGCGTGACAGAACTGATAGTCCGTCAAGGCTGGGTCGAGCTGGAGAATCTGCTCGTCAACACCGCGAATTGTTTATGCCAGGGAATGCCGACACCTCACGTGACCTTTGGCGCCAAGGCCGCAAGCGCACGGCGACGACCAATGGCGGCGCCGCCTGTCAGGCACAGTGTGATGCCGCTATTGGCCCCTTGAAGGGTCAAGTCGGACACGCGTAACATCACGCCATCAGAACTGAGTCTGCTTCATGCGTCCGGGCTAATGTCCGGATTGGACTGGATATTTTCCTTGCCTACGGATGCAACCAGCGGCGCGGCGAAGCGCGGCAAATCGTTTGCCCATGTGGCGGAAGCCTCATGGGGCAAGGGCCTCAGCACCTTGCTGCGTATCGTGCGCATGACGCTGCGCCATCCCTGGCAGGTCGCCATCACCCTGGTCTCGACCTTCATCGCCGCGACGCTGCAGCTTTTCATCCCACGCCTGCTGGGACGCGCCATCGACCAGGCGCAAGGCGTGATGGCCGCCGGCGCCGGCGCCGCTGCCGAGCAGGCCCTTTGGCATACGGCACTGACCCTGCTCGTCGTCAGCATCCTGCGCGGTCTCTTCACCATGGCGCAGAACTACTATGGCGAGGCCGTCGGCCACCAGACCGGCTATGAATTGCGCCTGGCCTTCTACGAGAAAATCCAGCGACTGAGTTTTTCCTACCACGACAAGGTCCATACCGGCGATCTCATCACGCTCGGGCTGCTCGATCTCGATGGCGTGCGCATGTTCTTTTCCACCGGCATATTGCGCGTGGTGCTGCTCGGCGTGCTGATCGGCGTCGGCGCCTATCTCCTGATCAGCACCGATCTCATGCTTGGGCTGCTCAGTCTCAGCTTCGTGCCGTTCGTCGCCTGGCGCTCCTCGGTGACCCAGCTCAGATTGCGCAGCACCTGGCTGACGCTGCAGGAGCGGCTGTCGGTGCTGAGCCGGGTGATGGACGAGAATCTCGGCGGTATCCGTGTCGTGCGTGCCTTCGCGGCGCAGCGCCATGAACTCGCAAAATTCGACCGCGCCAAACAGGACGCGCTGGAGCTGGCCAATGAGCGCGTCGACATCCGCGTCTCCAACACCAGCGCCATGAACTTTTCCTTCCTGGCCGCCATGGGGCTGGTGCTGTGGTTCGGCGGCCAGAAAGTCATCGCCGGCCAGATCAGTGTCGGTACGCTGGCGCAGTTCCTCACCTTCATGACCATCCTGCAGATGCCGGTGCGCCAACTCGGCCTGATGGTCAATTCCTTCGCTCGCGCCTCGACCTGCGGCACGCGGCTGTTCGAACTGCTCGACGCCGAACTCGACATCGAGGATGCGCCCGAAGCGAAAGATCTCGTCATCACCGAAGGCGTGCTGCGCTTCGATGATGTCGGCTTCCGCTATGAGGGTTCGGGAGGCCGTCCGACCCTGTCCGGCATCTCCTTCGAGGCCAGGCCCGGCGAGACGGTCGGCATTGTCGGCCCGCCCGGCAGCGGCAAATCGACGATCGCGCACCTGATCCCGCGCTTCTACGACGTCACCTCGGGCGCGATCACCATCGATGGGCAGAATGTCCGTGAGGTGACGCTGCAATCGCTGCGCAAGGCGGTCGGCGTGGTGCAGCAGGACGCATTCCTGTTCACCACCTCGATCGAGAACAACATCGCCTATGGCAACCCCTGGGCGCGCGAGACGCGCATCGGGCAGGCTGCCGAGTATGCCCAGCTGCACAACTACATTATCGGGCTTCCGGCCGGCTACACCACGGTCGTCGGCGAGCGCGGCGCGTCGCTTTCCGGCGGCCAGCGCCAGCGCCTGACCATCGCGCGCAGCCTGATGCTGCGGCCATCGGTGCTGGTCTTCGACGATTCCACCGCGGCCATCGATGCCGGCACCGAGCAGCGCATCCGTGCGGCGATGAAGCGTTTCGCGAGGGATCGCGTCACGCTGATCATCTCGCACCGGCTGAGCTCGCTGATGCATGCCGACCAGATCCTGTTCGTCGAGGGCGGCCGCATCGTCGAGCGCGGCACGCATGAGGAGCTGCTGGCGCTGGGCGGACGCTACCGCGCGCTTTACGACCTGCAGCTGCGGCCGGACGACGACCGGCTCGAGGGAGCCGCATGATGTCGACGCAGGACGACGACGAGAAGGACGACAAGAGCGGGCGGCCGAGCAAGGCCGTCGTCGGCTCGCATCGCGACGAGGAAGAGGTTTTCGGCAAGGCCTACGATCCGCGCATCATCAGGCGCATCTGGAGCTTCGTCAGACCGTATCAGGGCCGGATCTTCATCTCGGTCGCGGCGGTGCTGGTGTTCACGCTGACGCAACTGGCGATCCCGCTGGTCATCCGCTACGCGATCGACCACGGTATGGCTCCAGGCCGGCTCGACCGCTCGGTGATGATCTCGGCGATCGTCACTTTCACCATGATCATCCTGATCAACTATGCCGCTAGTTATGTGCAGGAGAGCGTCGTCGGCAAGGTGGCGGAGAACGTGCTGTCCGACCTGCGCCGCGCCATGTTCAGCCATCTGCAGCGGGTCTCGCTCAGCTTCATGGACAAGACCGAGGTCGGCCGGCTGATGTCGCGCCTGCAGGGCGACGTCAATTCAATGCAGGAATTCCTCGAAACGTCAGTCATGTCGGTGGGTGATATCGTGCTTCTGTTCGGCATCGTGACCGTCCTTTTGTGGCTCGATTTCCGGCTCGGGCTGCTGACATTGTCGACCATGCCGATGCTGTTCATCGTGCGGCTGTTCTGGCTGCCGCGCGCCAAGGTTGCCTTCATGGCGGCGCACGAAACCAATTCCATCGCCAACGGGGCGCTCGCCGAAGGCATCCATGGCGTGCGCACCGTGCAGAGCCTGGAACGCCAGCACGTCAATTTCGACCTCTATGACGAGAAGGTGCTGGCCAACCTCAACGCTCATCTGCGGTCGGCTAGATATGCGCAGGTGATGGTGCCGATCGTCGACACGCTGACCGGCATCGCCATGGCGACCGTCATCGTCGTCGGTGGTTCGATGGTGCTGTCGCACAGCCTCGATGTCGGTGTCATGGTGGCGTTCCTGTTCTACATCCAGCGCTTCTTCGACCCGATCCGCTCGCTCACCATGCAGTACAGCGTCATGCAACGCGCCATGGCCTCGGGTCAGCGCATCTCCGAGGTGCTCGACGTGCCGGTGGATGTCAGCGACAAGGAGAATGCCGTGGCCCTGTCGCGCGATACCGACGGCTCGGTCGAGTTCAGGAGCGTCACCTTCGGCTACCGGCCGAACCAGCCGGTGCTGAAGAACATCTCCTTCCGCGTCAATCCGGGCGAGACCGTAGCACTTGTCGGCCCGACCGGGTCGGGCAAGTCGAGTTCAATGGCACTGGTGCACCGCTTCTACGACGTCTGGTCGGGTGAGGTCCTGGTCGGCGGCCATGACGTGCGCGACCTGACACAGGATTCGCTCGGCGACCAGGTGGCTATGGTGCTGCAGGAGCCGTTCCTGTTCTCCGGCACGGTGCTGGAGAACATCCGCTACCACAAGACATCAGCCAGCCGCGAGGAGGTGGTACGCGCGGCACAGGCGGTCGGCGCGCACGACTTCATCGAACAACTGTCCGATGGCTACGACACCGAGCTCGAGCAGCGCGGCGGCAATCTTTCGCTCGGCCAGCGTCAGCTGATCAGTTTTGCGCGGGCGCTGGTGGCCGACGCCAAGATCCTCGTGCTCGACGAGGCCACCGCCAGCATCGATTCCTACACCGAGATGCTGATCCAGAAGGCGCTCATCAAACTGCTGGAAGGCCGCACCGGCCTGGTCATCGCCCACCGGCTCGCCACCATACGCGGCGCCGACCGCATCATCGTGCTGCAGAATGGCGAAATCGTCGAAAGCGGCAACCACGAACAGCTGATGCAGAGGAAGGGCCTCTACGCCCGCCTCTACAACATGAACTACGCTTCGTTCGACGACATTTCCGAGGAAGAGGTGGGAATGGACGCCGCGCTCGGCAAAGCGACGTGAGCGGTCCGAACCGATCACCCTGCCCCTCCTGACGAAACCTATTTGCGAGCCCCCTGATGTGAGCAGGGACAGCCGGCCCGGATATTCCGGGACGGCTGCCTCGTCATTCCGCGCAATGCAGAGAGGGCCCCGCCCGGACGCTACGCCATTTCGGGACGTCTTGACGCCTCGCGGATCGCCTTGTGCACGCCGCGCTGCAAATCCATGAAGGCCGGGGTTTCCATCACCTCTTCACGGCGCGGCCGTTCGATGTCGACATTGAAGGTCTGCATGATGCGTCCCGGGCCGATGCCCATGACGACGATGCGGTCCGACAGATAGACCGCCTCCTCCACATCATGCGTGACGAAGAGAACGGTCAGCCTGTGCTCCTCCCAGATCTGGGTCAGCAGTTCCTGCATCTGGTGCCGGGTCAAGGCATCGAGCGCGCCGAACGGTTCATCCATCAGCAGCATCTTGGGGCGATAGGACAGCGCGCGCGCAATGGCGACGCGCTGCTTCATGCCGCCCGACAGTTCCGACGGATAGCGGTCGGCGCTTTGCGACAGCTTGACGAGGTCGAGATGCTCGAGCGCGATCTCGCGGCAGGCCGCGCGATCGTAGCCGGCGGCCTTGAGGGCGAACTCGATGTTCTGCCGCGCCGTCAGCCAGGGAAGCAGCGTGTAGGACTGGAAGACGACGCCACGGTCGAGACCCGGCTGCAGGATCGGCGCGCCATCGATGCTGAGATCGCCAGCATCGAAATCCTGCAGCCCGGCGACGATCGACAGCAGCGTGCTCTTGCCGCAGCCCGACGTGCCGACGAGCGAGACGAACTCGTTGTCGGCGAGATCGAAATTGATGTTGCGCAGCACTTGCGTGCGCCGCTCGCCCGTGCCGAAGCTCTTGTCGAGACCGGCGATGCGCAATTTGGGAACAGTCATCGGCGGTTCCTCATTGCGAATGGCCTTCCTGCCGGAACAGCACCTTTTCCAGGGCCTTCATGACCTGGTCGGTGATGAGACCGAGCACGCCGAGCAGCAGGATGTAGCCGATGATGGTGTTCGTCTGGAAATAGCGCTGCGACACGGTGATGCGATAGCCCAGGCCCGACGTCGCCGCGACGAGTTCGGCCAGCACCAGCCAGGTCCATGCCCAGCCGAGGCTGATGCGCAGCGTATCCCAGATGCCCGGCAGGGCGCTGGGCACGACGATGCGCGTCAGGATCTTGCGATCCGGCAGGCCGAGCGTGCGGCCAAGGCCGATGAAATCGGCGGGAACCCGTTTCACATTGTCCATGATCATCAGCACCTGCTGGAAGAAGGTGCCGATGAAGATGATCAGGAATTTCTGGGTATCGCCGGTACCGGCCCACAGGATGGAGAGCGGCACGAAAGCGACGACCGGCATGTAGCGGATGAAATCCACAAGCGGCTCGATACCAGCCTCCCAGGAGCGGAAACTGCCGATCAGCACGCCGATCGGGATCGACAGTGCCGAGGCTATGAGGAAGCCGATGGAAATGCGATACGCCGAGGCCGTGAGGTCCACCCACAGCGTGCCGTCAGTGGCGAGCTTGGCGATCTGGGTCGCAACGCTGCCGGGCGACGGCAGGAAGATGGGCTTTACCCATTCCAGCCCGGTCGCCGCCCACCAGGCAAGGCCAAGCCCGATAAAGACGGCCACCGCGATCATCAGGAAACGTGACCTCGCGATCGGCACGCCGATCCCTGAAGACCGGCGGCGCCTGGCCTGTTTCGTGACCGGCTTTGGCGCGGGGCGCGCCGGGCCGGTTTTCGCGGGAGGCTCCGCCGACATTTGCACTACCACCGCGATCCGGCCTCTGTCATTGCGCCGCCTTGACGAAGGACGGGTCGATCATCTGTTCCGGCGTCACGTCGGCCTGCAGCAGCTTGGCGTTCTTGGCGGCCGCTTCGACATCGGCGAAAGTCTTGGTGGTGAAATCGCCGGTGAGCGCCGTCTTGTTTTCGGCCAGCGAGTAATAGCGCACGCCGTCGAAAGCGGTGTTGAGGTCCTTGACGTCGGAGCCGACCGCCTTGGCGATGATGGCGCGGCCGCCGGGCGTGTCTGCGTTATAATCCTTGAGTGCTGCGTCCCAGCTCTTGATCATAGCCAGCACCTGGCCGGGCCGCGACTTGATCACCTCGTCGCGCACCACCAGCACGTCGCTGATCAGGCCGGGATCCTCGCCGGCGGTGAACAGCAGCTTGACGTCTTTGTTCTGCGCCATGGCGACAGTGAGGTAGGGCTCGTAGGTGACCGCGACCGGCACGCGGCCGGCGATCAACGCGCCGCCAGCATCGGAGGCAGGCATGGGAACCGGCTGAACGTCGGCGATCGACATGCCATTCTTGGCAAGCGCGTATTTGAGCAGGATGTCGCTGGTCGTGCCTTCCTCGAAAGCGACCTGCTTGCCCTTGAGGTCGGCGATGGAGGTGACGTCCTTGCCGGCGATGATGGCGTCGGCCGTCATCGAGACGTCGAGCAGCAGCACGATCTTCACCGGCAGGCCGGCGGCCACCATGCCCATCGCCGTGTGGGTCGCGATGTTGGCGGCATCGAGCTGGCCGCTGGCCAAAGCGGCGTTGATGTCCTTGTCCTCGGCGAAATTGACGATCTGGACGTCCGACAGGCCATTCGTCTTGAACAGGCCCTTGGCGTCGGCGACGTGCCACTGGCCGTAGCCAAGCCACGGTTCGATGCCGATCTTGAACGGTCCAGCCTCTGGCGTCGTGGGAATGGCCGCGTCGGCCGCGTGGGCCACTGGCGCGGCGGCGAGCCCGATTGCGGCGGCCATCATGAGCGCGCGAAATTGTCCTGCTAGGTTACGCATCATCTCTCGTTCCCCTTGATGATCAGACCGCTTTTTACCCAGGCATCCGGTCTGGTGAGACTGCGGGTTTCTGCTCTTGCGGCACTGTGCCTCGGCGTCTTGCCCACCACTTCATGGTGAAGTGCGGGGATATTTCAGCGTCAGCGGCAACGGATGTCAAGGCTAAAATACATACATGCATATACAAGTTGGCATCACTCAATTTCCCCCATGGATCAGGCGCATCCGCTCGCGCTTCCAGGATCGATCAAGTCGAGGAAATCGGTCACCCGATCGGCCCCGGCATCGGGCTCGCTGCCGACCATGACCGCGACTGAAAAGGCGATGAGGGAAGAGACCGGCGTGTGGCTGCGTGCGCCGGCCCGCAGGTTCATGACCAGGGTCGGCGACAGGAAAAGCCCTGAGCGCAGCACCGCCCGCCAATCCGCCGGCAGCATGCCGCGCCGCTTGAGCTCGAGCAACAGGGGTCGCCACAAAGCGGTTGCCTTAACCTCCAGCAGGTCGCGACGGACCGGGCTCAAATCCCAGTCCGTATCGACATGGAAGAGGTCCCCGTCCAGCCGCCCCTGCGCGCGAAAAGCCTCCGTCGCGATGGCCGGATCGTAGAGCCAGAACGGATGGGCGAAGATGTTGTGGAACGTCGCCTTGACCTCGGCCAGCAGCGTCGGGATGTGTGAGCCGGCAAAGGCGGGATCGAAGAAGGAGAGTTGCGCCCTCCCCGCTTCTTGCGTGTACCAGACATTGGCATTGTGGGCGTCGCCATGTGCGACCACGCCTCCGGCATCAGCCAGCCGGTCCGGCCGCAAGCGCGCCGCCGCGGCATCGAAAAGCTCGCCGATGCTGCTGATATACCGCTGGCCATTGATGACGAATTTCAGTCGGGAGAAACGATTCCAGTCGAGTTCCATACCGGGAAAGGCAAACGGCTTGCCGATATAGAAATCGGCCAGCCGGCCGCCCGGTGATAAACGCGTAGCGGCGTCGATCAACCGTTCATAAAACAGCCGGTGGATCGGCTCCGCCGAGACCTGCGCGAACGTCACCGGATGCAGCGTCTCCAGATAGACATCGAGCAGCCTGGCGGACAGATCGCGCTCGGCCAGAACCGCCTCGCGCCGCTTGCCGGCATCGTCCTCAGCATCCAGCGCGAACAGCACATCCGAGAATCTCGGATCCGTGCGGCGGCGATAGACAAGGATCTGCTCACCGGGCTGGGCGGACATATGGACGGGCTGGTCGACCGGCAGGCCCGCACGCGACAGGATCTCGGCCCGGTAGTATTCGCCGGTCATGCCTTCTTCGCGTTCCTCCTGGTGGAACTTGAAGAAATAGGCCTGGCCGTCGCTGTCGAAGAAGCCGTTCAACGAATTGAGGCTGTATTTGTCGACATTGATGCGGACATTGCTGGGGGTCATTGCGAACAGGTCGCCCAGCAAGGCGGCCAGCACGTGTTGCGCCTCGCCGACATCGTGCTGCGCGAGCGCGCGGATCCGCGCCGTGCGGCTCTGCATCATCGGTCGTCCCTTCCTGCCAATCCGTCCGCGAGGCGCGAAACAACTCTTATCAGTACATGTACATACATCTGCGTCGATGATTCCTTGATCTGCATTGGCTTTCGACGTCAGTTGGTCTTGGAGGGGGAATAGCGGCTGCCGAGCGAATAGCGGCTGCCGGCATAAGTCAGCTTGCTGATGGTGGCGACGATCGCGCCCGTCCATGTGCGGCGGTGCAGAAACAGGCAGCAGCTGCCGACATCGATGTTCAGATGCCGCGCCGTCTCGGCGTCGGCCGGGATGGCGGAGATGATGTGCTCGACCTCGGTCACCGGAGTTTTCTGCATGAGGTAGTCGTAGGTCGCCGTCTTTGAAAAATCCTGCTTGTCGTAGTCGGGGATCAGGCTCGGATTGACGAAGCGCTCTTCCAGCTGCACCGGCAGATCGTTCTCGAAATTGACGACGACCGAGTGATAGATCGAGACACGCTTTGGGAACTCGAACGACAAAGCGAGCTCCTTGGTCGGCATGATGGTTTCCAGCACGAGGACTTCGGAGCGATGCCTGTTGCCGCGCTCGACGATTTCGGCCGCGATGTTGTTGATCTCGATCAGCGTCGATTGCGGCCGGGGCGGCGCAATGAAGGTGCCGACACCTTGCAGCCGGATCAGGAAGCCCGCGGCAGTCAGTTCCCGCAAGGCCCGGTGGACAGTCATGCGAGAGACACCCAGCGAAACCACCAATTCGTTCTCGGACGGCAGCTTGCGATCCTTGCCCCACCGGCCCGTTCCGATGTTTGTCAGGATGTAGTCCTTCACCTTCTCGTAAAGGGGGCTCGCCGTATCGGGCAAATCGATCATGTCAAAATCCTTTCCGGCAATTTATCGGAAGTCACGCCGGCTCAACAGGTTGCCGCATGCGGATGATTGTTTTCAAGCCGTCGCTTTGCCCCGCCAACAGCCGCTCATAGGCGGATGGAATGTCGTCGAGGCCAATCTCACGATCGATCAGGGCCAGCAACGGTTCGCTCAATTCACCCAGCATCCGCACGGCGTCGGGCAACTCGTCGGCGAAGGCATGGCAGCCCAGCAGTGTGATCTCGCGTTCGACAAGAAGGTTGGGGTCGATGTCGAGACGGCCATGGAAGATGCCGACCATCGCCACCGCGCTGCCGGAATCGACAACGCCGAGCAACTGAGTGAATGCCGCGATGCTGCCGGTCGCCTCGACAGCGGCCAGCAAAGGGGCGTTGCCGGTCGCGGCGGCAATGGCATCGCGGTCGAGGTCGACGATTGTTGCACCGGTCACCCGCGCCACGCGGGCACAGCGCGCCTGGTTGCGGTCGGCGACAAGCACGGCGCCAGGGAAATTCCGGGAGAGCAGCAGCGCGGCGAGACCGCCGATCGGCCCGCAGCCGACGACAAGCACCGAGCCCGCCGCCTTGGGCAGACGCCGCACTGCGTGCAGCGCAACGCTGAGCGGCTCGGCCATCGCCGCGACCCGCTCGTCCAGCGCCGCGTCGACGACATGCAGCAGCCGCGCGGGTAACACCGCCTGTTCGGCGAAGCCGCCGTCGCAGACTTCGCCGACGAAGCCCAGTGAAGCGCAAAGATGACGCCTGCCGGCACGGCATTGCGCGCATTCCCCGCACCAGAAGCGGGAATCGGCAACCACCCTGTCGCCGACGACGACGGTGTCGACGCCTTCGCCGAGCGCGGTCACCGTACCGGTCAGCTCGTGGCCGGCCGTCGAGGGCGACCGGCTTATCCATTGGCCGGTGCGGAAATTGTGCAGGTCCGAACCGCAGATGCCGGCGGCATCGACCCTGAGCTTCACCCAGCCGGCATCCGGGATGCCTGGCGGGGCAATGTCCTCCACCCGCAGATCGCCGGGTCCATAAAGCCGTGCCGCCTTCATCGCCATCATCTCCGTTCAGCCGGCGAGGTAGCGGTCGCGGATCTCCGAGACCGCGTTTTCGTGCGAACTGAAGCCTTCGTAGCGGGCGAGCCTGCGGGCATGCATCGCCAGTTCCGGATAGGCGGCCGAAGTGACATAGCCGACCGACGAGCGCTTGACGAAATCCGTCACCGAAAGCGGCCCGTAGGTCCGCGCCCAGCGGCTGGTCGGCAGCACGGCATTGGGCCCAAGGACGAAGTTGGCAAGTGTCACCGGCGTATGCGGGCCCATCAGGATTTCGGCCGCCTCGGTGATGTGTCCTAGATGCGCGAATGGCTCCTTCGACAGGATTTCCAGATGTTCGGGTGCATAGTCGTTGATGAAGCGGTAGCTGTCTTCCAGCGACGCGGTGAGCACGATGCCGCCGCGCTTGCCGGTCAGCACCGCGCGCGAGAACTCCACGCGCTGTTCGGTCATCCGCGACCAGTGTTGCGGGAGTGCAGCGAGCGCAGCCTCGGCGACCTTGCGGCTGTGCGTGACCAGATAGGCCGAGGAATCCGGCCCGTGTTCGGCTTCGATCAAAAGATCGAGCGCGGCAAGGCCGCCGTCGACGCTGTCATCGGCAAAGATGATGGCTTCCGACGGGCCGGCCGGAAGTCCTGTGTTGATGACCGAGGACAGGACGCTCTTCGCCGCCACCACCCATGGGCTGCCCGGGCCGACAATCTTGAGCGCGGGCTTCACCGTCTCGGTGCCGTAGGCAACGGCGGCTACGGCATGGGCGCCGCCGCATTTGTAGACGGTGTGCACGCCGGCGAGGCGAGCGGCGACAAGGGTCGCCGCATCCACCGAGCCGTCCGATGTCGCTGGCGTCACGATGGCGATCTGCGGCACGCCGGCAATGACGGCCGGAACCGACGTCATCATCGTCACTGACGGAAAGGCGCCCTTGCCGCGCGGGACATAAAGCGCGACCGAGGCGATCGGCGTATAGCGGTCTCCGGCATAGGCGCCCGGCCGGACTTCCTTCAGCCACATCGTTTCCGGCTTCTGCTCTTCATGGAAACGCCTGATGTTGTCGATGCCGAAGCCGATGCTTTCCACGACCTCCTTCTCGACCTTATCGAAGGCAGCGTCGAACTCGGCTTCCGAGACCTGCAGTCCGCCTTCGGCCACATCGGCCTTGTCGAGTTCCCTGGCGAAGCGGATCAGCGCGGCATCACCCTCGTCCTTGACGGCCTGGATAATCGGGCGGACCTTTTCGACGAAGGTCGACAGATCGGCCTCGGCGCGTTTCAGCAGGCTGGCCCGCTGGGTGGCATCGAGTGACGACAGATCGTGGAAGCTGATGTCGGACATGGGTATTCCTCTTTGTTGGAACGCAACGTGCCGGCCGGTTACGTTGCACAAGACGTTGATTTCGAACCTTGTGGGGCGTTGCCTCAAATCGATGCCAGGAAGCCGCCATCCACAGGAATGGACTGGCCGGTGATGTAGGCCGCCGCGTCCGAGGCAAGGAACACGGCAACGCCGTGCAGGTCGCCGAGATCACCGAAACGGTGCTGCGGGATCTTGGCGAGCATGGACTGCTGCCATGCCTCGTTGCTGTAGAACACATCGGTCATCGCCGTCCGGAAGTAACCGGGGGCGATGGCGTTGACCCGGATGCCGAGACCCGCCCACTCCGCCGCCAGCGCCCTAGTCATGCCGAGCAGGCCCGACTTCGACGAGCCATAGGGCACCGCGGTGGGAATGCCGACTTCTGAAGTTAGCGAACAGAGATTGATGATGGCGCCGCCGTGCCCGGCGTCGCGCATCTGCCGCGCCGCGGCCTGGGCGCAGAAGAACGCTCCCTTGAGATTGGTGTCGACGATCCGGTCCCACAGCGCCTCGTCGACGTCGAGCGAGGGCCTGACCTCCTCCATCCCGGCATTGTTGACGAGGATGTCGAGACCGCCAAGCAGGCCGGCGGCCTCGGCGGTGGCCGTCCGGCAGCGGCCGACATCGGTGACGTCGAGAGCGACGGCATGCGTCACACCGCCGGCCGCACGGATCGCCGCTGTCGTCTCCTCGAGGGAGGCCAGGCTGCGCGCGGTGACCGCGACGTCGGCACCGGCGGCGCTCAGAGCCTCGGCGATGCTTCGGCCGATGCCGCGGCTGGCGCCGGTGACCAGTGCCTTCCTGCCGGCAAGATCGAACAGAGAAGCATTGCGCATGTGATCCTCCTTGCCGGTGTCGGCTTCCGCTTGCATGGCAAGACTATCAGATCAAGTTACATATACAAGCATATACAAACCATTTCGGCTACGCTACTCCTGACAAATTCGCCGCACCTGCGCCCCCGTCGGTGACCTCGCTCGCCCCGGGACGATGCCGCGAAACCTGGTGTTTGAGAACCGATCGATGACGGGAGTCCGTCGGTCGGCCGCAGAGGAGCCGCTCGTGTCGAAAGCCGCAAATATGGTCCGAGCCGAAGTCTCGCGCCTGTCGCCTTACAATTCCGGACTGACCATCGCCGAGGTCGTGCAGCGATATGCTCCGGTCCGGATCGCAAAGCTGGGCTCGAATGAAAGCCCGCTTGGCCCGAGCCCGACGCTCGCCACGATGATGCAGGCCGGCGCCGAGATGTTCCGGCTCTATCCGGATCCGGCCGGGCGCGCACTGCGCCAGGCCATCGCCGCCAGATATGAATTCGGTGAGGACCAAATCATCCTCGGCAATGGCTCGGAAGATCTTCTCTCCGTCATCAGCCGTGCAGTGTGCGGCCTGGCGATACCGTCGCCACGCTCTATCCCTCGTTCCCCTTGCACGAGGATTACGCGACGCTGATGGGCGCGAGCGTCACTCGTGTGATCGTCAACAGCGACCTCACCATCAATGTGGATGCGCTGATCGAGGCGGTGCGCGAGCGGCCCCGCATGCTGCTGTTCTCCAACCCGATGAACCCGGTCGGCGGCTGGCTCTCTGCCGGCGATCTGTCGAGAGTGCTGGATGCCACTGGCGACGAGACGCTGATTGTCGTCGACGAAGCCTATGCCGAATATGCCGAGGGCGAGGACTACGCCTCGTCCCTGCCTTTCCTGAGCAAGCGCGACCAACCCTGGATCGTGCTGCGGACATTTTCCAAGGCGTTCGGGCTCGCCGGTTTGCGGATCGGCTTCGGCATCGTCGGCGACCCGGAATTGCGCGCGCTGCTCGACAGGGTGCGCACGCCCTTCAACGCCAACGGCATGGCGCAGGCCGCCGCGCTGGCGGCACTCGCGGACGAGGAACACCTCGCCAAGGTCGTGGCCCTGGCCAAGGCGGAGAGAACGCGTGTCGAGAGTTCCCTCCGCAGCAAGGGCCTCGACGTGGCCCCATCCCGTGGCAACTTCCTGTTCTTCAACTGCCGGCACAATGCCTCGGCCTTCGCCGAGGGCCTGCTACGCGACGGCGTCATCGTCAAACCCTGGAAGCAGGAAGGTTTTGACACCTACATACGTGTCAGCATCGGCTCGCCAGCGGAGAACGACCACTTCATGGCGGCGCTGTCGCAGCTGTTGTGATTTCCTGAAAGCCATGCTGAATTGCCGCGCGCGCCAGGCATGATCTTCGAGGGTCTGCCGTTCCCTCATGGAGTTTCCCGCAGGTGGTACATCGTCTTTCGTCCAATGCTTCCACCCAGCCTCTCTGACCTGCGTCCCTTCCGGTCCCTTTGACGATGTCCAATATGCTCGAAAGCAGCCCGCCCCGGAGTCTCTACCGCGAAACGGCCGACGACACGGACAAATACCCCGCTCTTGCCGGCGCGCAGCGGGCAAGAGTCGCCATTGTCGGCGGCGGCTTCACCGGTCTTTCCACCGCCTTGCATCTGGCGGAAGCCGGAGACGACGTCGCCGTGATCGAGGCCCAGCAGCCGGGCTGGGGCGCTTCGGGCAGGAATGGCGGCCAGGTCAATCCCGGTCTCAAATACGATCCCGACACGATCGAGGCGATGTTCGGCCCCGAGCTTGGACCGCGGATGATCGATTTTTCCTATGGCGCGCCGGATTTCACCTTCGGCCTCATCAAGCGCCTGTCGGTCTCCTGCGATGCCCGGCAGAACGGCACGATCCGCGCGGCGATCCGGCCGAAGCCGGAAGCCGCGGTGCGGACCACCGCCGCGCAATGCGAGCGGCGGGGCATGCCGGTCAGCATGCTGGACCCACAGGCGATGGCGGCGCGAACCGGAACCGACCGCTATATATCCGGCATGTTCGACGCCCGCGGCGGTGACCTCCACCCCTTGAAATACACGATCGGCCTGGCAGCCGCCGCGCGAAACGCCGGCGCGCGGATTTTCGGCGGCAGCGAAGTGCTCTCGCTGAAGCGGGAAGCCGGACGATGGATCCTCACAACCGCCAACGGCTCTGTCAGCGCCGAGAAGGTGCTTGTCGCGACCAACGGTTATACCGGAGCCCTGTGGCCTGATCTGGAGCAGTCACTGGTTCCGGTGTTCAGCGCGATCGCGGCGACCGAACCGGTTGCGCCGGCGGTCGCGGCCGCAATTCTCCCTGAAAGACCGGTCGTCTACGAAGCCGGCAACATCACCGTGTACTACCGCATCGACGCCCAGAACCGCCTGCTCATGGGCGGCCGGGGACCGATGAAACCGATCGACGATGCTTCCGCCATCCGCTACCTCACCGACTACGCGCTGCGGCTGTGGCCAGCACTTGCCGGAACACGCTGGACACATGGCTGGAACGGCCGGGTTGCGATCACCAAGGACCATCTTCTGCACATTCATGAGCCGGAGGACGGCGTGCTGATCTGCCTTGGCTACAACGGCCGTGGCATCGCCATGGCCTCGGCGATGGGCGCCGTCCTGGCGCAACGCCTACGAGGCGGCGAGACGTCGCCGTTTCCCATGCCGATATCGCCGGTCAAGCCAATCCGGTTTCACCGCTTCTGGCCGCTCGGGGTGAAGGCCGCGATCCTGTCGGGGCGGTTGAAGGATCGCTTCGGCCTCTGACACGAAGGGCTCGCACGCCTGTCCTCTACCGATATTTTGGAAACGCGTTGCCGGCCGGCGCGTTGGCCCAACTCTGCAAGGTCTGGCCGCCGTCGATCAACCAGTCGACGCCGGTGACGTGCCTTGCCTCGTCCGAGGCGAGGAAAGCCACGGCGGCCGCGACATCCTCCGGCTGGCCGATGCGGCGTAACGGGATGCGGTCGGCGAAATGCTGGGCGCTGCTCTTGAAATCGCCGTCGCCGGAGGCCGGCACGCCGAGCGTCGTCTCGATCACGCCCGGGCAGATGGCATTGACGCGGATGCCGTAGGGCGCGGCGTCGAGTGCCGCCACCCGCGTCAGCCCGACGACGCCATGTTTGGAGGCGACATAGCCGGCGCCGCCGGAAAGCACGTCCCAGCCGGCCATGGATGATCCCATATTGACGATAGAGCCGCCGGTCCCGGCCTTGATCATCGCCCGAAGCGAGGCTTGCAAGACGAGGAAGATGCCGCGCAGATTGATGCGGATGATGGTGTCCCAATCCGCGACTGGTAGCTCGTGCACGGGGGCGACGACGCCGGAAATGCCGGCATTGTTGAACACCACATCCAGCCCGCCGAATGTCTCCACGGTGGTTTCGACGGCCCCGCGCACATGCGCCTCGTCGGTGACGTCGGCCTCGATGGCGATGGTGTTGTCGCCGAGAGAGCGGGCCAGCTCGCGCGCAGACGCGCCATTGCGGTCGACAATGGCGACCCGCGCGCCTTCGTCGAGGAAACGCCGGACCGCGGCACTGCCAATGGCGCCGGCGGCGCCGGTGACAAGGACCTTCTTCTGGTCGAACCGCTTCATCCATTGGTCTCCGGCTTTGGGTAGGAACGCCATGAATGCTCCGGCGCGAAGCCAATCGTTTCGCGCGCATGGGCCGTATCGAGTACGGAGCCGAAACCGGCGATCGGCCGCGACAGGGCGACGCCCGGATAGACGCGGCGCACGAGCGCTTCGGTCTCTTCCTCCATGAAGGTGTCGGCAGCGCCGAGCAGGACGCGCAGATGACCTTCGCCCTGCCATTCCAATGCCCGCAGAAAGCCCTGCCCGGCGTCGCGCGCGTCGAGATAGGCCCACAGGTCGCGGGCGCTCTCGGCGGTGGCGCGGCGCGGACCGACGCCGGCGAAGAAGGATTGCGGGGTCTGGATCCATGGCATGCGGATGCTGACCGCCGAGAAGGCGCCGCGCCGCACCGCCGCGTCGACGATTTCCTCGCCCAGCCATTTCGACAGGCCGTACGGGTCCTGCGCGCCGACCGGGTGGTTCATGTCGACCGGCAGATAGGGCGGAATGACCGTCTTCTCGAAGAAGGGATAGCCGAAGACGCTGAAGGACGAGGCATAGACGAAGCGCCCGATACCGGCCATGGCGGCGGCCTCGACGACATTGTAGGCGGTCGCGACATTGGTCCTGAACACCTCGCCGCCGGCCCGCCCGGTCGGACGCGGAATGGCCGCGACATGCACGACGGCATCGCAATCGCGCACCAGCTGCAGGGTCGATCCCAGATCCGTCAGGTCGGCGGTTGCGTGACGCCATCTGCCCCCGACAGGCGCGACGGTATCGATGCCCAGCACATCATGGCCGGCGGCAAGCAGGGCCTCGGCGACGTGGCAGCCAAGCAGGCCGCTTGCTCCGGTCACGATCGTCCGCATATCACGGCCCTCGGCGCGACAAACACGACGGCTTGATTATCATTGATGGTCATACAAATCGAGCACATGATTACTATCCCCTGTCAAGGCCATATCGCGCTGGACAAATAGCGCATACGCTTGTCGCAGCGGCGTGCGCAAGGCCGTGGCCACAGCTTTGCGTCGAACGGGATTGACTTGGCATCCGCCAGGGTTTTTTGTATGAGTATCAACGATCGACCAAAGGAGTCCCGCCATGGCCGTGGACGTTTTTTCCTCACATCGGCACGATGACGCGATGCGCCTTGATCCGAAGCGCGCGGCCATTATCGTCATCGACATGGTCAACGAGTTCTGCAAACCGGGCGGGGCCATGGTCCTGCCTGGATACGAGACGCTGGTCGGGCCGCAACTGACCGTTATAGAGGCCGCCCGCGCGAGCGGCGTGCCGGTGATCTGGGTTCACGATGCGCACCGGCCGGGCATGCGCCGCGAGCGCGAATGGGTGAAGCGCACGCCGCATTGCCTGGAAGGCAGCTGGGGACCGGAAATCATTGAGGATCTCGGCGCCCGCGATGACGAGATCCATGTCATCAAGCGGCGCTACTCGGCCTTCTTCCAGACCGACCTCGACCTGACGCTCAAGGACATGCAGATCGACCAATTGGTCATCTTCGGCGTGGTCACCAACATCTGCGTGCGATCGACCGTCCACGACGCATTTTTCCAGGGCTATGAGGTGGTCGTGCCGAGCGATTGCTGCGCGGCGACCGGACCGCGCGAGCAGGAAAGCTCGCTCTACGACATAGCGACGCATTTCGGCGTGGTCAGCGATTCCGCTGATGTCGTCGCGGCGCTGCGCGATGGGACGTCGCTGCAACCGATCGAAGTCGCGGCTTGAACCATCCAAGGCCGGCGGCATCCGACACAGGCAACAGGAGTCCGGTTTGACGACCGAAAAGAAATCCAAGAAAAGCACGACAGCGAAGCCGCGCGGCAATGCGGAACCGCTGACCCGCGAGCAGGTGCTGGACCGATACGCCGAGACCGGATACGCGTTGGACCTTCACCCGGCGCACATCATCCGCAAGGCGCACCAGCGCGCGACGCTGCGTTTCCAGCAGGTCATGGCCGGCGAGGACCTGTCGCCGACCCAGTTCGCGGCCCTTGCCACGATCCTCAAGCATGGCGAGGTCTCGCAGAACCATCTTGGCCGGCTGACGGCGATGGATCCGTCGACCATCAGCATCGTCATGCGCAAATTGCTCAAGCACGGGCTGATCACGCGCAGCGCTTCCGACACCGACCAGCGCCTGTCGATGATCGCGCTGACCGAAAAAGGCACCGAATACACGCTTGAGCGGCTCGCACGCAGCGTCGAGGTCGGGCGGCGCTTCCTGTCGCCGCTGTCACCCGCCGAGCAGACGACGCTGCTGCGCCTGCTCAAGCGCATCAATGACGACGATCCATCGAATGGCGACGGCAGCAAGTAAGCCGCGCCCAGACCTTCCGACCAGCAGAAATGAGAAGCAATGTCGTCCGACCCCAAGTCGTCTGCCAACACGCTCGTCGTCCGCAATATCGGCCTCCTGCTGAGCGGTGACCTCGGCAAGCCGATCCTGGATGCCGATACCATCGTCGTGACCGACGGGCGCATATCAGGCCTTGGCAAGGCAGGCGACGTCGACGCCGGCAATGAGGCAACGATCATCGATGCGATGGGCTGCGCGGTGGCGCCGGGGCTGATCGACAACCATGTTCATCCGGTGGCCGGCGACTGGACGCCGCGGCAGAACCAGATCGGCTGGATGGATTCGACCGTCCACGGCGGCGTCACGTCAATCATTTCGGCTGGAGAGGTTCACACGCCGGGCCGGCCGCGCGACCTGGTCGGGCTGAAGGCGCTGGCGATCGCGGCGCAGCGGACCTTCTCCAACTTCCGCCCCAACGGCATGAAGATCCTGGCCGGCGCCCCCATCCTGGAACATGGCCTGGTCGAGGATGACTTCCGATACCTCGCCGAAGCCGGCGTGACACTTGTCGGCGAAGTCGGGCTTGGCGGCGTCAAGGACGGCCCGACCGGCCGGCAGATGATCGCCTGGGCGCGCAAATACGGCATGACCTCGATGACCCATACGGGTGGTCCCTCACTGCCCGGCTCAGGCCGCATCGGCGCCGATGTGGTGCTGGAGGTCGACGCCGACATCGTCGCCCACGTCAATGGCGGACCGACCGCACTTCCCGAAGCCGAAATCCGGCAGATCTGCGAGAACGGTTCGCGCGCGCTTGAAATCGTCCACAACGGCAATCTGCGTACCGGACTGTTCGTGCTCGACATGGCAAGGCAGCGCGGCGAACTTTCACGCGTCATCCTCGGCACCGACAGCCCGGCCGGGTCCGGCGTGCAGCCGCTCGGCATCCTGAGAACCCTGACGATGCTGGCTTCAGTAGGCGGCATTGCGCCGGAAGTGGCGTTCTGTCTTGCCAGCGGCAACACGGCGCGCGTGCGCGGGCTGGCCGACCGCGGCATTATCGAGATTGGCCGTGCCGCCGACCTGATCTTCATCGATCAGGCGATCGGAGGCGCCGGTGACGGGCTGCTCGATAGTGTCTCGCTCGGCAATTTGCCGGGCATCGGCATGGTCGTCATCGACGGCGAGGTGCGGACCGGCCGGAGCCGCAACACCCCGCCGGCGATGCGGGTGCCGGAAGTCAGGGCTGCGTAGCACGCCTTCGCAGGCATCAGCTCACACCGTCAACCCCGACGATCTTGTCCTTGGTCAGCCCGCCGACGCGGGGGTGCGGCCTGCCGGAATCGGTGACGGCGATGGCGACGACGATCTCGTCGGCACGCGGGGCGTCGGGGACACGGACCTCCATGCCGTCGAAATGACTGCGCACCTTCGCCGCGTCCTTGTGACCGAGCGGAATGTCGAGCGGCACGCCGAGGCCGCCGCGCTTCTTCGACGAAGGAATGAGCGCGGCGCCCTTGCCCAGCACATCGCGGAACGGTGCGCCAAGCTTTGGATGCAGGATGGCGGCGGCATGTTCAAGCTCGCCGTCGGCGCCGACCGCGGCTGCCTTGCCGAAGCTCTCGACCTGATCGCCGGCGATGCCGAGGGCAGCCACCGCCCGCCTGGGCAAGATGTCGCCCAGGGCTTCGCCGATATCGACGAGCCCCGACAGATCCTCGACAAACGTGCCGGCATAGGGATTGCGGATCACCGCGATCGCCGCTGCACGCCGCGTCGGCGGGTCGACGGGGCGGCCGCCTTCGATCCGGGTTTCCTCGACGATGGTGATGATGCGGCGGATTTCCGGGTTCATCGCAATCCGTCCTCGCCCTTGATGTCGGCCGCCGCCAGACCGCCGACCCGTGCATGAACGCGCGAGCCCGTCGTCATCGCCAGGATGACCGCCATTTCGTCGCTGCGCGGCGCATCGCCAACGCCGATCTCGATCGCGTCGAAATGGCTGCGCACATAAGAGGCATTGATATGGGTGATCGGTATGTCGATGCGCGTTCCGGGAGCGCCGACCTTCTTGGTCGAGGGTACGATGGCCCTGGCGTTGCCGAGCAGTTCGCGCATCGCGTAGCCGCCCGGATTGTGCCACAGCGCGCCATGTTCAAGCTCGCCGGCGGCGCCGACGATGGCGCCCTTGCCATAGCCTTCGACAGCGGCGACGCCGTCGCCCATCGCATCGATCAGGCGTCGCGCCAATTCAAGGCCGAGCGGCTTCAGATCCTCCATGAAGCCGGTGATCTCTTCGACGTAGCGTCCGGCAAAGGGGTTGGTGATGACGGCGACGATCGCGCCGCGCTTGGGCGGGCGTGCCGCGGGGGGACCACCCTCATGGAATATCTCCTCGACCTGGACCAGAAATTTCCTGACCACCACAGCTGGCATTGCGCGTATCCTTCGCCCCGTCATTCATGAAAACTCGTTAGAGTATCAACAATTATGCATCGCTGATATTTGTCAAGCGCATTGGTGGTGGACGCCAAAGACGGGCCTGGAAAACTGCATCGGATGGCGATTGACAGCCTGTTTGGCCGCTCCTAAACTCATATGACCATCAACGAACTCGCCAGCCCTCCGGCGATATGTGGGGATGGTCAAGGCGTGGCTTCAAAAGCTGAAAAAAGCTGAAGGGGAATGACATGAAAAGGGCGCTCAAGAGTTTATTTCTGGCCGGCACGATGCTGGCCGTTTCGTTGGGGTCGGCCGCCGCACAGACCAAGGTTTCGGTGGCCGCCATCTCGGGATATTTCGCACAGGGCTTCGGCGTTTCGATCGTCAACGGCCTGAACAAGGCCAAGACCGATTTCGGCATCGACCTCAAGCTGGTCGACACCGGCAATCGCGCCCTCGACTATCAGGAGCAGTTCGAAAATCTCGCCAAGGGCAAACAGTATGACCTCATCTTCGTCATGGGCTGGGAGCTGGTGGATTCGCTGCAGAAGGTCAGCAAGGAATATCCCGACCAGCGCTTCGTCTTCATCGACGGCGTGCTCGACAATCCCAAGATGATCTATGCCAATTTCGCCGAGGAACAGGGCTCCTTCGTCGCCGGCGCCCTGGCCAGCATGATCGAGGCCAAGGGCAGCGAATTTCCCAAGATCGGCGACGGCAAGGCAATCGGCTTCGTCGGCGGCCGCGACATTCCGGTCATCCGTAACTTCCTCGGCGGCTACGAGCAGGGCGCCAAGTACGCCGCGCCCGATGTCAAGGTGAACTCCGTCTTCGCCGGCACCTTCGATGACCCGGCCAAGGGCAGCGAGCTCGCCCAGGCGTTGTACGGCCAGGGCTCCGATATCGTCTACAACGTCGCCGGCCCAACCGGTGAAGGCGTGATGCAGGCAAGTGCCGCCGCCGACAAATATTCGATCGGCGTCGATATCGACATGTGCGGCACGGCTCCTGGAAATGTGCTCGGCAGCATGCTGAAGCGCGGCGACATCGCCGTTTACACGCTGATCAAGGACGAGGTCGGCGGAAACAAGGTCACCGCCGGCACCCGCACCTTCGACCTCGCATCGGGCGGCGTCGAATTCAAGGTCTGCGACGACATCGCCCCGAAGATCCCGGCCGACGTGACCACCAAGCTCGACGAGATCAAGAAGGGGATCCTCGACGGCAAGATCGTCATCGCCAAGGCGAAATAGGCCAGCGACAGCGCATCCCTCCCAAGAAAGCGCTACACTGATCCGTCGCGGCATGCCGTGGCGGATCAGTGTCCAATCTGCGAGAGCCCCCCAATCTGCGAGAGCATCGTGTCGAACGCGCCGGGGTCCCCGACCCTCCACAGCACAGCCGCGATGGCCGTCGAGTTGACAGGCATCACCAAGCGTTTTGGCACTTTCATTGCCAATGACGGCATCGACCTCGCCGTGCGCCAGGGCGAAATCCACGCCATTATCGGCGAGAACGGCGCCGGCAAGACGACGCTGATGAACATCCTGTTCGGCCTGCTGCAGCCGGACGAAGGCTCGATCCGGCTGAATGGCGAGGCGACGGTGGTCGCCGACCCGGCCGCCGCCATCAAGGCAGGGCTGGGCATGGTGCATCAGCATTTCAAGCTGGTTCCCTCACTCTCGGTTGCCGACAATGTCTTTCTCGGCATGGAGATCCGTCGTCACGGGCTGATTGACCATGCCGCGCAGATCGCGCGCACGCAGGAACTGTCGAAGCGTTTCGGGCTGCATGTCGATGCGACCGAGCGCGTCGGGCTGCTCTCGGTCGGCATCGAGCAGCGCATCGAAATCCTGAAAGTCCTGGTGCGCGGCGCCCGCACCATCATCCTCGACGAGCCGACCGCCGTGCTGACGCCACAGGAGAGCCGCGAACTGTTCCAGACGCTGCGCAGCTTCGTGGCCGAGGGCATGACGGTGATCTTCATCTCGCACCATCTGGAAGAGGTGATGGAGGTGTCCGACACGGTGACGGTGCTGCGCAACGGCCGCAAGGTGGCGACGCGCCAGACATCGGAACTCAGCAAGGACGAACTGGTACGCATGATGGTCGGCCGCGAGGTCAGTTTCGACCGGCGGCCGCGCGCGGCCCTGCACGGCGACATCGTGCTGGACGTCAAGGATCTCTGGGCGCGCGACGATCGCCGGCTGCCGGCTGTCCGTGGCGCCAGCTTTGCCGTCCGCTCCGGCGAGGTGGTGGGAATTGCGGGTGTCGCCGGCAATGGGCAGACGGAACTGGCGGAAGTGCTTTCAGGCCTGCGGCCGGCAAGCCATGGCGAAGCCTGGCTGAAAGGTCAGGACCTCACCACGCTCTCCCCCGCCGCGATCCGCGAGGCGGGCCTTGCCCATGTCCCGGGCGACCGCATGGTGCGCGGGGTCGATCGCAATGCGTCGATCGCGGCCAACACGCTGATGGGCCGCCAGCACCGCGCGCCATGGAGCCACAACGGCTTGCTCGACTGGAAGGCGATCGCCGGAAATGCCGGCGCGCTGATCAAGAGCTTCGACATTCGCGCGCAAGGAGCAGGCGACGCCGTCAAGCGGCTCTCCGGCGGCAACATCCAGAAGGTGGTGCTGGCGCGCGAATTCACCAACGGCGCCGACTTCCTGCTGGTCGATCAGCCGACGCGCGGCGTCGACATCGGCGCCCAGGAAGCCATCCATGACGAGATCATGCGCCAGCGCGCGGCCGGCCGTGCCATCCTGCTGATTTCCGTGCAACTGGACGAACTCGCGGCACTCGCCGACCGCATCCTGGTGATGTTCAACGGACGGATCATGGGCGAAGTCGCCGGCGACGACGCCGATGAAGACAGGATCGGCATGATGATGGCGGGTGTTTCGCCGCAGCTGGAGCCCGCATGATGAGCGACCGTTTGCGCGCCTTTTCCGGCCAGATCATTGCCGTCGGCGTGGCGTTGCTCTTGGGGGCTATCATCATCCTGCTGGTCGGCGAAAGCCCTGTGCGTGTCCTGATGACGCTGCTGCGCGGCGCTTTTGGCGACCAGGAAAAGATTGCCGGCACCCTGCTGCAGACGACGCCAATCCTGATCTGCGGCGTCGCGGCGTGCATCGGCCTGCGCGGCGGCATGTTCAATGTCGGCATCGAGGGCCAGCTGTTCCTCGGCGGATTTGCCGCCGCCTGGGTCGGCTTCACCTTCTCCCTGCCCGCGGGCATCCATATGCTGGCGGCGCTGGCGCTCGCTATCGTCGCGGGTGCTGCCTGGGTCGCCATCCCCGCTTTTTTCCGTGCCCGCTACAACACCAACGAAGTCGTCTCGACGATCCTGTCGAACTACATCGCCGTTCTGCTCACCTCCTATTTCACCATCTTCCTGTTCAAGCGGCCCGGCGGCTGGTCGGAGACGCCGCCGATCCTGGCGACCGCCTATCTGCCCGAGATCTTTTCCTTCTCGCGGCTGAACTGGGGGCTGGTGATCGGCCTGCTGCTGGCGGTCGGCGTGGCGCTGGTCTTCCGCTACACCAGCTGGGGCTACGGCGTGACCATGGTCGGATCGGCGCCGAAATTCGCCGAATATGGTGGCGTCAACGTCAAACGGCAGGGCTTTGTCGTGCTGCTGCTTTCGGGCGCCGTCGGCGGCCTCGCCGGCGGCGTCGAGACGCTCGGCGTGCATCACCGCTTCATGGAAGGATTTGCTCCGGGCTTCGGCTTTGACGGGCTGATCGCCGCCCTGCTCGCCAACGGCTCGCCGGTCGCCACCATCGTCACGGCGCTGTTCTTCGGCGCGCTGCGCAGCGGGTCGCTGCTGCTCGAGGTCGACACCAGCGCGTCGCGCGAAATCATCACCGTGATCCAGGCGCTGATCATCCTCAGCGTATCGGCGCAGGTCCTGATCAAACGCCGCGGCGACAGCCAGGCGGGGGAGCGGCGATGGAAATTCTAGACAAGCTCATCAACGTCGCGCTGATCGCGGCGACGCTTCGCACCACCGCGCCGATCCTCCTGGTGGCGCTCGGCGGATCGTTCACCACCAAGGCCGGCATCTTCAACATCGGCCTCGAGGGCCAGATGCTGGCCGGCGCCTTCTTCGCCGTCATCGGCTCGATCTGGACGGGTTCGGCATTCGCGGGCATGGCCTGCGGCGTCGCCGCCGCGCTTGCCTTCGCGCTTGCCTTTGCCGTGCTGGTGGTGACGTTCCGGGCCAATGAAGTGGTCGTCGGGCTGGCGCTCAACATCCTTGCCGGCGGCATGACGATCTCGCTGATGAAAGCGATTTTCGGCACGCGCGGATCGATCGTCGGTCACGGCATTGTCGGCCTGCCCAAGGTACAGATACCAGGCGCCCAGGCGCTGCTCGGCTCCTGGGCGCCGCTGGTCTCGGGCTTCACGCCGATCGTCTATGTCGCGTTCATCGCCGTGCCGCTGCTAGTGCTGTTCTACAACCGCACCCGGCTCGGCCTCTACATCCGCGTCGTCGGCGAAAAGCCCGAAGCCGCCGAGGCGCTCGGCATCTCGATTACCCGCGTCCGCTACATCGCCTCGCTGCTGTGCGGATTGCTGGCAGGACTGGCCGGCGCGCACCTCTCGCTCGGCTACATCACCATGTTCACCGAGAACATGTCCTCGGGCCGCGGCTTCATGGCGGTGGCGATCCTGATCTTCTCCAATGGCGATCCGCTGAAAGTGCTGGCCGGCTGCCTGCTGTTCGGCTTCGCCGATGCCTTCTCGCTGCGCCTGCAGACCTTCGGCTTCCCGTCCTATCTGGTGCTCACCGTGCCCTATGTCGTCGCGCTGACGGCGCTGTTCGCGCTCTCCTACCGGGCGCGGCCAAAAATCATCAAGGAGACGCTGGCATCGATGCAGAAACTTCTGTCGGTGGACAGGAACAGCTCCCCGGTCGACAAAAATCCGCAATGAAGGAACTCTCATGGAACGCATAATCCTCGACGTGGATTCTGCCGGCGACGATATTCTGGCCGTGCTGTTTGCCGCGGCGAACCCGAATGTCCGGCTCGAAGGCGTCACCACCGTCACCGGTGCGGCAGGCCCGATCGAGCAGGTCACCAATGTCGTGCTCAACACGCTGACGCTTGCCGGGCGCGACGACATACCGGTCCACGCCGGCGCGTGGCGGCCGATCGTCGGCAACGCCAAGGCCGACATGGAAGCGCCGGTGCATTTCGAGAAGCGGCTGGTTGCCCGCTTCGGCGACCGGCTGAAGAAATTCAACCCGCCGGCGCCGCCGCCTGTCCGCCCGGCAACACGGGGACACGCGGTCGATTTCATCATCGATACGGTCATGGCCAATCCCGGCGAGATCACGCTGGTGACGACCGGGCCGCTGACCAACGCGGCGATGGCGCTGCTGCAGGAGCCGCGCCTGACGGGCGCGCTCAAGCGGCTGCTGGTGCTGGGCGGCAATTTCCAGACGCCCGGCAACATCACGCCGCTGTCGGAGTACAACATCTGGGCCGATCCGGAGGCCTCGCGCATCGTGCTCAATGCCGATGTAGAGAAGATCCTGGTGCCGCTCGACATCTGCGAGGACAACCGCGTCGCCGCCTCGATGCTGACGCGCGACGACATCGCCGACATGCAGGCCGTTGCCCGGAAGAATGCCGTCTTCGACATGATCGCCGACAGCTTTCCGATCTACATCGACATCTGGCGAGAGTTCTTCGACCTCGTCGGCTTCCCGATGGACGACGTCATCACCGTGGCGCTGGCCTTCGACCCCAGCCTCGCCACCATGACCGAACCACTCTTCGTCGATGTCGTGCTGGACGGGCGCCTTGCGCGTGGGCAGACGGTTGCCCATCGCGGCCGGCAATTGCTGCCCGGCGGCGGACCGAAGACCACCCGCATCTGCACCGATCTCGATGGCCGCCGCTTCCTGAACATCTTCAAGCAAACCATCGCGCGCTACGAACTAGCGGCGTGAGGACCGACAAAATGACCATTGCAACTCCCATCCTGTTCGACTGCGACCCCGGCCATGACGACGCCATTGCGCTGGTCATGGCGCATCGCTCACCGGCGATAAACCTGCTCGGCGTCACCACGACCTGCGGCAATGCCGAGGTCGAGAAGACGACGGCCAATGCGCTGCGCATCCTCGAATATATCGGTGCCGGCGACGTACCTGTCGCGCAAGGCTGCCATCGTCCGCTGGCACGCCCGCTGGTGCTTGGCACCGCCGACGGTCCGAGCGGCCTCGAGGGCTCGCCCTATCTGCCGCAGGCGACGATCAAGCCGGTCGACCAGCACGCCGTCGATTTCCTGGCCGACAAGCTGCGCGCCGCGCCGGAGCCGATCCTGGTCGTCGCCACCGGCCCGCTGTCCAATATCGGCCTGATGATCCTCAAGCATCGCGACGTGCTGCCCAAGATCAAGGAATTGATCTGGATGGGCGGCGTGTTCTACCGCAAGAGCGAGATCATCACGCCGACGGAATTCAATGCCTTCTGCGATCCCGAAGCGCTGAAGATCGTGCTGGACAGCGGGTTGCCGATCCTGATGGTCGGGCTCGACGTCACCATGCAAGTGCTGATCGAGGCGCCGCAATATGCCGAGCTCGCCACCATCGACACGCCGCTCGGCAAGCTGGTCAATGACTGGCTGCTGTTCTACGAGAAGCTGCACCGCAACTCGATGGGTGTCGGCGGCGCCATGCACGATCCGTTGGCGTTGGCGCTGGCCATCGACCCGACACTGGTGCGCACGCGACCGGCCCATATCGGCGTCGATCTTTCCGGCACCTACGCTTTCGGCGCGACGGTCGCCGATTTCTGGGGCGAGCGCGGCGAGAAGGACAATGCGCGTATCGCCCACGAGGTCGATGCCGACCGTTTCTTCAAGCTGATGTTCGACCTGCTGCGGGATTAGGAGCCGCGAGGATCAGCGGCCGAAACATTCCCTCGCTTCAGCGTGGCCCGGTGCCAAGGACCGGGTCAGACAATCTCTGGGCATGCCATCTCAGATGGTCGTCCATGAACGTCGAAATAAAGAAATACGAGTGATCGTAGCCGTCCTGCATGCGCAGTGTCAGAGGGATGCCGGCCCTGGCGCAGGCCTCTTCCAGAAGCCAGGGCCTCAGCCCGTCCCTGAGAAAGCCATCCGAGGTTCCCTGATCGACGAAGAGCTCGGGGAAGCGGTGGCCATCCTCGATGAGCAAGGTGGCATCGTAGCCCCGCCATGATGTCTCGTCGGCACCGAGGTACTTTTCAAGCGCCGGCCGCGACCAGCCGGCTGTGCTTGGCTGCACGATCGGCGCGAAGGCCGAGCAGCTTTTGAAGCGCTCGGGATTCTTGAGCGCGATCGTCAGCGCGCCATGCCCGCCCATCGAATGGCCGAAGATCGCCTGGCGCGTCATGTCGGCCGGAAACTCCCGGGCGATCAACGCCGGCAATTCTTGGGTGACGTAGGCATACATGCGGTAGTTCGTGGCGTAGGGCGCCTGGGTGGCGTCGACATAGAAGCCGGCGCCGCAGCCGAACTGCCAATTGTCCTTCTCGTCGGGAATGTCGGCGCCGCGCGGGCTGGTGTCGGGACAGACGACGATCAGGCCGAGCTCCGCGGCCATCCGCCTATACTCGCCCTTGTCCATCACATTGGCATGGGTACAGGTGAGGCCGGAGAGGTACCATACGACAGGGCAAGGTCTTTCACGGGCCTGCGGCGGCACGAAGACGGCGAAAATCATGTCGCAGGCGCAGGCATCCGAAGCGTGGGAATAGACGCCCTGCACGCCGCCATGCGACTTGGCCGAGGAGATGGTCTTCATCAGGTCCGGCATGTTCTTCTCCGCCTTTGGCAAACGTCCTTCAGGGCCGCCTGTCTAAGGACCATGGTTTCCAGGCGCAAGTCCCGCCTACTCCGCCGCCAGGGCCGTCACTTCCCGCCGGAATGGCAGCGCATCGCCGATATCGTCTTCGTCCAGTTCGCGCGCAAAGCGGTGGCCGGCATAGGTCGCCCAGGCGATCGGCCCCGGCGCCTCGGCATCGCCGATGACCTTGATCGAGCGAATGCCATTGTCGGCCCATTCCTCGCGCCGCGCCTTCAGGTCGCGCCAGACCTGGTCATCCTCTTGGCGCGACGTCACCAGCACCACGGCGTCGGCGGCGATGTCGCGTTCGGCACCGGTGTAGGCGCAGGCGGTGGCGACGCCTCCGTGCACGATGCGCGTCACGGTCCGGTTCAGCACGATCTCGACACCGAGCCCAGCCAGGCGGCGGTGGATGGCGCTTTGCTCCAGCGTGTTGCGGGTCCAATCCGAGACATAGGCGGACGGCGTCACCAGCGTCACCTTGGCGCCGTTGCGCGCCATCAGCTCGGCCAGAACGCCACCCATATAGTAGTGGTCGTCGTCGAACAGCACGACATTGCCGGCCGGCACATTGCCGGCCATCAGGTCGTCTGGCGTGTAGACCGGCATCGCCGGGTCGATCGACATCGGCACGACATGGGCGCGCGCCACGCCGTCACGGCGCCAGGTCGAGCCGGTGGCGAGCGCGATGTTCTGAAAACCGAAGGCCAGTATGTCCTGCGCCGACAAGCGGCTTTCGAAATAGACGTCGACATTGGGCATCTGGCTAAGTTGGTACTGGCGATAGTCGCGCACGCGGCCCCAAGCGGAGAGACCAGGCAGACGGCACTCGCGCGCGACGCGGCCGCCGAGCTCGGTGCCCGCCTCGGCGATTGCCACCTGATAGCCGCGCAGGCCGAGCGCGCGAGCCGCCTCCAGCCCGGCAGGTCCGGCGCCGACGATCAGCACGCTGTCGCTGTCGCCCTTGGCCTGCATACGTTCGGGATGCCAGCCCTTGCGCCACTCTTCCATGAAGGTCGGGTTCTGCGTGCAGCGCGAGATCGACATGGTCATGTCGCCGGTGATGCAGATGTTGCAGCCGATGCACTCGCGGATGTCTTCGATCCTCCCCTCCTCCACCTTCTTCGGCAGGAAGGGGTCGGCGATCGACGGGCGCGCGCAGCCAATGAAATCGAGCGTGCCGGACTTGATCATCCTCACCATCACATCCGGCGAGGTGAAGCGTCCGACGCCGACGACCGGCTTCGAGGTCAGCGTCTTGATGCCGGACACCAGGCTTTCCTGCGCGGCTTCCTCCTTGAAGCGCGACGGCCCCGAGCAGTCCTCCCAGGCGCCATGCGCCAGATCCCAGAGGTCGGGCAGGTCGGCGTGCATCTCGATCATGTCGCGCACTTCGGAGTTGGCGAAGCCAAGCTCGCCGATCATCTCGTCCAGCGACAACCGCAGCGTCAGGCCGCAGGTGTCGCCGATGGCATCCCTGCCCTCCTCGATCAGTTCACGCATCAGCCGCGAGCGGTTTTCCAGCGAGCCGCCATATTCGTCGCTGCGCTGGTTGGTGGCGGTGGACAGGAAGTGCTGGATGATGCCGAAGCCATGCGCGCCGTAGAGACAGACCAGGTCGAAGCCAGCCAGCTTGGCGCGTTTGAAGGCATTGCGGTGCCAGCGCCTGAGGTCGCGTATATCCTGCCTGTCCATGGCGCGGGCCTGGACCGGGTCATTGGTGAAGGTGCGGATGGGCAAGGCCGATGGCCCGCGCGGCACTTCCTTGGTGTAGAGGTTCGGGCCGTTGATACCGGAATAGGCCAGCTGGATGCCGGCCAGCGCGCCGTGCTGGTGCATGGCCTCGGCCATTTTGGCCAGCGCCGGGATATCGGCGTCGTCCCACAGCCTGAGCTCGATGAAGGGTGTGATCTCCGAAGTGTGGTGCATCTCCGTCTGCTCGGTGAAGATGACGCCCCAGCCGCCTTCCGACTTGATGCGCCGCATCTCGGCCGCAGCGGACGGATCGCGGTAGCCGCCGCCGTTGCAATGCGGCACCTGGTAGAAGCGGTTCTTGGCGGTCACCGGTCCGATCTTCACGGGCTCGAACAGAATGTCGTAGCGTGGATCACGCATGGTGTTTCCTTCCTGCCAGCGTCGCATCGTGGCGTGCGCGGCGATGGTTTCAAAACCTTGGCGCAAGCCGGTCTGCCCGGTGGGTAGATGCCGTGAACCTACTCATAAGTTGCGGCGCGTGCCGGAAAACTACAGATTTCTTCTGTGCCGATTAGGACGCGCCTAATCGGTTCCGCCGGCTGGATTAGCATCCGGTGAATCCTGGCTGAGCCAAATGCGACTTCAAGGCCGTGGCCCCGCGATGCTAGATAGCGCGCAGCCAATGAGACATAAAACGCATGGACAGCATCGAAATCCTTGAAAAGCTGATCGCCTTTCCGACGGTCAGCCGCGACTCGAACCTCGACCTCATCGGCTATGTGACGGAGCTGCTTTCGGCATATGGCATTGCTTGCCAGATTATCCGCAGTCCGGATGGCCACAAGGCTAACTTGTTCGTCACTATCGGGCCGGCCGACGCGCCCGGTGTCATGCTGTCCGGCCATACCGACGTCGTCCCCATCGACGGACAGGATTGGACGCTGCCGCCCTTCGAGATGACCGCGCGCGACGGCAGGCTGTACGGCCGAGGTGCCGCCGACATGAAGGGTTTCGTCGCCTGCGCTCTCACTGCGTGTCTCAAGGCCGCGAAAATGGATCTGCGAACACCCTTGCATCTGGCGCTTTCCTACGACGAGGAGGTCGGCTGCATCGGCGTGCACAGCTTGATCGACATGCTGCGTTCGGCGCCGCACCGACCTCTTCTGTGCATCGTCGGCGAGCCGACCAACATGCAGGTGGCGACTGGCCACAAGGGCAAGCTCGCGGCACGCGCCATCTGCAGGGGACGCGAAGGTCATTCGGCGCTCGCTCCCCTGGCGCTCAACGCCATTCATCTCGGCTGCGACTTCGTCTCCGCACTGCGCCGGGAACAGGACAGGCTGGCCAGCGGCGGCGCGCGCGACGGCGACTATGACATTCCGTACACAACCGTCCATGTCGGCAAGATGAATGCCGGCGTGGCGCTCAACATCGTGCCGAACCTGTGCCAGCTCGACTTCGAGATCCGCAATGTCGCGGCCGACAATCCAGACCTAATCCTCGATGCGTTGCGCGCCGAAGCGCAACGCATCGCCGCTGCCGCCTCGGCGATCGCGCCGGAGGCGGCCATCGATATCGACATCACCAACACCTATCCGGGCCTGGACACGCCGGCGAATTCGCAGGCTGTCGCCTTCGTGAAGTCGCTGACCGGGGCCAACGACACCATCAAGGTCGCCTTCGGCACCGAAGGCGGACTGTTCAGCCGCGACCTCGGCACGCCGACCATCGTGTGCGGACCGGGCTCGATGGCACAAGGGCACAGGCCGGACGAATTCGTCAGCGCCGAGCAGCTGCGCCGCTGCGACGACATGCTGGACAATTTGCTGCGGCGGCTTGCCGATCACCGGCTTCAGCCGGCGTGACGGAACGCCTCTATTCCACAACCCTCCCACTGCCGAACACGCCCTGTTCGACGACAAAACGGCGGCAATGATCGATGAATGCCTGCACCGTCTGCGTGCGGTGCTCGGCATTGGGCAAGGCGACCCCCATGGTCAGCGGCCGCAAATCCCCCGCCAAGGGCACGAAGACCAGCGGCTTGCCGTCGGGCGCCAGCGTGTTGAGCGGCCGCATGTTGGCAATGCCGTAGCCGAAGCCGTTTGCGACCATCGACCGCATCACCGCGATGTCGCCGGTGCGCTCCGCAATATTGGGCCTGATGCCTCGCATCTGGAAGGCCGAGAGAAAGTATTCGCGGCTGTATGGCAGGTCGAGCAGCACCATCGGCTCGTCGGCCAGTTCTTCCGTCGTGATGGAAGCCTTGCCGGCGAAGCGGTGCCCCTCTGGCAGCATGACATAGGCCGGCACCAGCATCAGCGGTTCGAACGTCGTGTCCTGCGACAGTTCGAGATCGTAGGTCAGGGCTGCGTCGATTTCGCCGCGCTGCAACATCTCGAGCAACTGCCCCTGGTTGCGTTCGAACTGCCGGAACCGCACCTCGGGATAGGCGCGCTCGAACTTGGCGCGCAGCGTCGGCATGACGATCTGCGCGAAGGTGAGCAGGCATCCGACCGCCAGCGGCCCGCGCACCTTCTCGGCGATATCGCCGGCGATATCGTGCAAAGCGTCGGCGTCGGCCAGCAGCCTGGCGGCCTCCTTGAGGAAAACGCGCCCGCCGGCCGTGAGCGACAGGCCATGCGAATGCTTGCGGACAAAAAGCTGGACGCCGAACTCGGCCTCCAGCTGCGCGATAGACGCCGAGATCGAGGGGGGTGAAACATTGACCTGTTCGGCCGCCTTGGTAATGGAGCCGGCTTCGCCGACGGCGACGAAATATTCCAGTTGTCTCAGCGTGAAGCGTAGCGGCATGGGCTTCTATGTCGCCGGTTTGGGCGCCGCGATCAAGCGCCCGCGCGGCTTCAGTATTTGATCCATGTCGTTTTCAGCGCGGTGTACTTGTCCAGCGCGTGCAGCGACAGGTCGCGGCCAAAGCCGGATTGCTTGATCCCGCCGAACGGCGTCATCGGACTCAGCGCGTCGACCGTGTTGACGGAAACGGTGCCGGCGCGCAGTCGCCCGGCGACGCGGTGCGCACGCGAAAGACTGTCGGTCCACAGCGATGCCGCCAGCCCGTACGGGCTGTCATTGGCGATGCGGATAGCCTGTTCCTCATCGTCGAAGGCAATGACCGAAAGCACCGGCCCGAATATCTCATCCCTGGCAATCGGGTCGTCATGGTCGACATTGTCGAAGATGGTGGGCTGTATGAAGCTGCCTCGGCCGTTGACCGTGACCCGGTCGCCGCCAGCAACCAGGCGCGCGGTCTTCTTGCCGGCCTCGACGAAGCGCATGACGCTGGCGGCGTGGCGGGCATCGACCATGGCGCCCATTTTCGAGGCCGGGTCGAGCGGATCGCCGGGCTGGGTGGCCGCCGCCCGCTCAGCCAGTTTCTCCACGAAGGCATCCTTGATGGAGCGTTCGACGAGCAGGCGCGAATTGGCGGAACAAACCTCGCCCTGGTTGAAGAAGATGCCGAATGCCGCCATGTCGGCCGCCGCATCGAGATCGCCGCAATCGGCGAAGACAAGGTTCGGGCTCTTGCCGCCTGTCTCGAGCCAGACCTGCTTCATGTTCGACTGACCCGAATACTGCAGGAACATCTTGCCGACCGAGGTCGATCCGGTGAAGGCAAGGCAATCCACGTCCATGTGGCGGCCGAGCGCCTGCCCGGCCGTCTCGCCAAGGCCAGGCACGACATTGAGCACGCCGGCGGGCAGGCCCGCCTCCATGGCGAGCTCCGCCAGCCTGAGCGCCGAGAAAGGCGACTGCTCCGCCGGCTTCAGCACCACCGAATTGCCCGCCGCCAGCGCGGGCGCGCACTTCCAGGTCGCCATGTCGAGCGGGAAATTCCACGGCACCACGGCACCGACCACGCCGAGCGGCTCCCGCCGCACCAGCACCAGATCGTTGCCGCCGGTCGGCGCCACTTCGTCGTAGATCTTGTCGATGGCCTCGCCATACCACTGGAAGATCGCCGCTGAGCCGGGGACGTCGACAGTCGCCGCATCCGTGACGAGCTTGCCCATGTCGAGCGACTCGAGCAGGGCAAGCTCCTGCAGGTTTTCGCGCAGCAGCTGGGCCAGCCGCAGCAGTACCTCCTTGCGGTGCGCCGGACTTGTACGTGACCAGATACCGGCCTCGAAACTGCGGCGCGCCGCAGCAACGGCCAGATCGACATCTTCCTCGCCGCAGGACGCCACCGCGGCCAGTGTTTCGCCGGTGGCCGGATTGATGCTGGCGAAGGTTCGGCCCGAACGCGCGGGGACCGTCTTGCCGTCGATGAACGCCCTGTCGCGAAAACGGATCGCGGATGCCTTGCCGATCCAGTCCTTGTGACTGAGTTCGTTCATGACTGGTGCCCCCGGCCGTGTCTTGATTATTCGTCGCCTGGAACGCCATAGCTCGGCGCGTCGGACGGATTGATCGCGCGGGTCACGTAGGCATCGAGCTGCGGCTTGTAGCGATCCCACAACGCCGCCAGTTCCTCGATCGGGCAGCCCTCACTCCAGTCGCAGCGCAGATCCGCGACCGGCCAGGCGACCTCGCGCACCAGCTTCATTCCAGCCGAATGCACCGGACCCGCCTCGCCGCCTGCCTTCAGCGCGGCGCGCATGGTCGCGATCAGGCGGTCGCCGAGATGCCCGTCCGAAGCCAGGAAGGCCTCGACCATGGCTTGCGGCACGCCGTCATGGGCCAGCATGTTGCCGCCGCAGGCGACATTTTCCGCACGCGCTTCCGCCCAGATGCCAAGCGCCCTAGGCCCGGAATGGATCGCGGTGGTCCCGGCGATGTCGACAGCCAGCACCTGCCGGTAGTCGCTCCAGGCGCCGGTGCGTTTCAGGATGGCGACCGCCTCGGCGGCCGAAGCACCGCGTGCCAGCAGTTCGAGCCCTCTTGTGCCGAGCGTCGGATCGGTGACGTTCTGGCTGGCGACCGCCCCCACGCCCGCCTGCGCATAAGCACAGCGCGCTGCCACCGCCGGAGAGGAAGACGAGACCGCGACGCCGAACATGCCGGTGCGGCCACACCGCGCGACGATGGAAAAGGTCATGGCATCAATCCGGGATTACGGCGGTGCCGTCGATCTCGACCAGCCAGTCCGGCCGCGCCAGGGCCGACACGACGAGACCGGTCGAGACGGGATGCACGCCTTTGATGTACTCGCCCATGGTGCGGTAAACCGCCTCGCGGTGGCGCACATCGGTGATGTAGACGACCACCTTGACCAGATGTTCCATGGTGCCGCCGCATTCCTCGATGAGCTGCCTGATGTTCTGCATCACCTTGTGCGTCTGCTCGGCCGGATCGTGGCTGCCGATATTCTTGGCGGTGTCGAGATCCTGCGGACACTGGCCGCGCAGATAGACTGTCCGGCCGCCCCGCGTGACGACCGCCTGGCACAGATCATTGTCGAGCTTCTGCTCGGGATAGGTATCCTTGGTGTTGAACTTGCGGATTCTCGTATGCGCCATACTGGTCTCCATCAGATCGGGCTCGTGGCTGTCGTCAGCGCCGGTCAGGCGTCCACTGTCTCGCGCCGTGCGGCGTGATAGGCCAGATATTTGCGCTGCGTCGAAATACGGTCGGCGACATGCTTGGCATCATGCCAGACACCCCAGATGAAACTCGACCCTCTTCGCGACTGCCAAGGCAGGCCGAGAAAATAGATCCCGGGCTCGGTCGAGACACCGCGCTGATGCCTTGGCCGGCCCTTCTCGTCAAAAGCATCGACCTTCAGCCAGCTGTAATCGACGGCAAAGCCTGTCGCCCAGATAATCGCCGCTATCCCGGCCTCGGCAAGATCGAGCTCACGAAGCGGATTGGCCAGGCATTCCGGATCCGGGTCGATCCGACGGGCCGCGGGCTCCTGCGGAAGGTCGAGACCGTTGCGCGCGACATAGGCGTCGGCCTCGTCCAGCAACGACATCAGGTTGGCGTCACCGCGGGCGATGTTCTTCGCCAGGTCGGGCGCGAAGGTCAGCACGCCGTCCTGATATGTCTTGGTCATGCCAACCAGGGTAAGCCCCTGGGCGGCAAGCCGACGAAAATCGATCGTCTCGCCGCCACGTGCGCCGCTCACCGCGATCGTGACATGTTCCGTACCGGGTCCCGGGGTTTCGAGATCCCATTTGCCGAGAACGCCAAGCCACCAGCAGAAATCGCGCCCGCGATAGGCGCGCGGCGGGCGATCATGCGGACCGACCGAGAGGTAGACGCGCCGCCCCGAGCGCTGAAGCTCATCGGCGATCTGCACACCTGACGATCCCGCTCCGACCACCAGCACCGCGCCCTTCGGCAATTGTCCGGGGTTGCGATACGCGCTGGAATGAATCTGCAGAATATTCAAATCGCCGGGAACCAGCGCGGGGATGACGGGGACCTGGAAAGGTCCGGTCGCCGCGACGATGCTGTTGGCTTCGATCACCCCGCCCGACGTCTCGACGCGGAACCCGGGTCGACCGACATTTCTCTGCACGAGCCTGACCTCGACGCCGCAGCGGATCGGCGCATTGATCTGCCTTGCATAGGCGGCGAAATAGTCGGCAACCTCCTCCTTGGAGGGAAAGCCGTCAGGACCCGTCACGGGAAATTCCATGCCCGGGAAACGGTCATGCCAGGCCGGCCCATTGGCAACGAGCGAGTCCCACCGCTGCGAACGCCAGCGCTCGGCGATCCGGCCACGCTCGAGAACGAGATGCGGCACGCCGCATTTGCTCAGATGCTCAGACATAGCCACCCCCGCCTGGCCACCGCCGACGACAAGCGTGTCTATTTTTTCCACCGACATTTCTGCGTCCTTTCCCCCCAAGAGTTTCTGCGGATGCGAGGAGGTCAGATCGCTGGTGTACTGGAGGGACTGATTAGCGAAAATTACGATTTCACGTGGCAGTGGTTAGCTTGTCCCTAAATGCCGGGCCGAAGACAAAGCGAAGCCTATGACAGTATCGCGGTGGCCGCTTTTTCGCCGATCATCATGGATGGCGCATTGGTATTGCCGCCAATCAGCGTCGGCATGATCGAGGCGTCCGCCACCCGCAGATTGTCGAAGCCGCGCACCTTGAGGCTTGCGGGATCGATAACCGCCATGGCGTCGTTGCCCATCTTGGCCGTGCCGACCGGGTGATAGACGGTCAGCGCCTCGGCACGCAGATAGGCGAGGATCTCATCATCGGTGACGACATCGGGTCCCGGCAGGATTTCCGGTCCGCGAATAGCGGCAAAGACCGGCGCAGCCAGGATCGAGCGCGCCAGCTTGATGCCTTCGACCAGGGTCAAGGCATCCTGCCCGTCACGGAAGAAGCGGTGATCGATCAGCACGTTGCGGCGGGTGCCGTCGCGCTCGAGCGTGATTTCGCCGACGCTTCCTGGCCGCAGCACGCAGGTGTGCACGGCGTAGCCGTGGCCGTATTCGACAAGCCGGCCGCGATGGCTGCGATAACCCGGGACAAAGTGGAATTGGACGTCGGGAACATCGCCGGCATATTTCGTCCTGGCGAAGCCACCGGCTTCGACATAGTTGGTCGTCAGCATGCCCTTGCGCCGGACGAAATACTGAAAGGGCGCAGCCAGCATCGCCGGCAGATTGGCGAGCGACAGTCCGAGCGTCCTGGTGCTGTTCGACCGCACGGTGATCATGCCGTCGACATGGTCGCGCAAATTCTTGCCGACGCCCGGCACATTCATCACCGGTTCTATCCCCGACGCCTTCAGTTCCTTGGCCGGGCCGATGCCGGACGCAAGCAGGATGCGCGGCGATCCGATCGCGCCCGCACTCAGGACGACTTCGGCGCGGCATGCCAGCCTTTGGGCCGCTCCGTCCCTGATCACATTGACGCCGGTGACGCGCCCGCTTTCGATCGCCAGATCGAGCACCTCGACACCCGACAGCACCTGGAGGTTCGGGCGGCCGAGAACCGGCCGGACGAAGGCCGAATAGGCCGAGAAACGCTGGCCCTTGTCCTGGGTGACGTTGTAGATGCCGAGGCCGAGCTGGCCATCGGCATTGAAGTCGCGGTTTTCGGGCAGGCCGATGCTCTGGCCCGCCTCTACCCACAGGCGGGATACGTCGTTGGGGTCGCGCGGAACGTCGACCAGCAGTTCGCCGTCGAAGCCGTGATAGACCGGGCTCTGCGACAGCAGGTTCCGCTCCAGTTTCTTGAAGACAGGCAAGACGTCGGCATAGGACCAACCCGCGCAGCCAAGTGCCGCCCACTCGTCGTAGTCTTGTGCTGCGCCGCGGATATAGACCATCGAATTGATCGAACTCGACCCGCCGAGAAGCTTGCCCCGGTTTACCGGTATGCGACGGTTGTTGAGCAGCGGCTGCGGCACGCCCTTGTAGCCGTAGTCGAAGTTCGGATTGCCGTAGAGCGAAAGGATGCCGGCCGGCACGCGCACCCTTGTGCGGTCGTCACTGCCGCCGGCCTCGATCAGGCAGACACGGGCTGCGGGGTTGGCGCTCAGCCTGTTGGCGAGGACGCAACCGGCCGAGCCCGCGCCGATGACGATATAGTCGAATTCCGCGGCCGCGATGCTCATGCCGGTTTTCGTTTCATGCATGTCGTCTTCCCAAAACCGACGTCACTTTTGGGCGACATGCATTAGTGCTCGTCGTCTTCGTCGTTCTTCAACAGCTCGAGAATTTCCCGCTTCATGGCGATGAAGTTGGGCTCCATGACCAGGTCCATGCTGCGCGGACGCGAGAAGCCGACGCGGATTTCCTTTTTGATCTGGCCGGGCCGGCCGGACATGACGAGCACCCGGTCCGCCAGCAGGATCGCCTCGTCAATGTCGTGGGTGACGAACAGGACGGTTTTCTTGGAATGGTCCCAGATCCTCAGCAAAAGCTTCTGCATTGAGTGGCGGGTCTGGCTGTCGAGCGCGCCAAAGGGTTCGTCCATCAGCAGCACCTGCGGATCGTTGGCGAGAGCGCGCGCAATCGCCACGCGCTGCTTCATGCCGCCCGACAGCTGCGAGGGGTAGTGGTTGGCGAATTTCGCCAGGCCGACCTCCTGGAGGAAATGCTCGACGATGGCCGTGCGCTCGGCCGCCGGCATGCCTTTCCGCTTCGGGCCGTATTCGACGTTCTGCGCCACGGTGAGCCAGGGAAACAGCGTGTAGGCCTGAAACACCATGCCGCGATCGGGGCCAGGCTCGGTGACCGGCTTGCCGCCGACCGAGATCGTGCCGCCGGTGCGCTCCTCGAGCCCGGCGATGAGATAGAGCAGGCTCGACTTGCCGCAGCCGGATGGGCCGACGATCACGCAGAACTCATTGGGCACGACATGGAACGAGATGCCGTCCAGCGCCAGCACCGCATTGTCGCCCGTGCCGTAGCGCAGGGCCACATTGTCGATGGCGATGTCGGAGCTCTTCGGTTTCGTGGCGAGTGTCAGGGCGTCCATGTCAACGAACTCCTCAATTGGCCCAGGGAGCGACGAGGCGGCGGATGCCCCGGAACAATTGGTCGGTGCAAAGGCCAAGGATGCCGATCAGGGCGATGGCCATGAAGATGACGTCGACCTGGAAGCCGCGCATGGCCTTGAGCGAGATGTAGCCAAGCCCACTGCGCGCGGCGACGAGTTCGGCGACGACGAGATAGGTCCAGGCCCAACCCATGGTGACGCGCAACACGTCGAGCACGTTCGGAAGCGTGGCCGGAAAGACGATGTGGAAGACCGTGTCGCTGCGTTTCGTGCCGAGCGTGTAGGCTGCGTTGACCAGGTCGCGCTGAACGCCGCGGGCGCTGTCGGCGATCATCACCAGTTGCTGGAAGAAGATGCCGAAGATGATGACGGCCACGCGCTGCTCGATGCCGATGCCGATCCACAGGATGAAAAGCGGCACGAAAGACGTCACCGGCAGATAGCGGATGAAATTGACGAGCGGGTCTAGCGCGGCCTGTACGATGCGGTAGGTGCCCATCGTCAATCCGAGCGGCACCGCCACGATGCTCGAAATGACGAAACCGATCAGCACCACCTGGACGCTGGCCAGCACGTGCTCCCACAAGGAGCCGTCGAGCGCCATCCTGATGGTGGTGGACAAGACGGACTCCGGGCGCGGCAGGAACATTTCCTTGACCGCTCCGGAATAGGTCAGGGCGAACCAGCCGCCGATGACCGCGACCCAGACCAGGACGCTGAGCGTGATGGAGAGAGGGCGCGACACAGCCTGGAAAGGCGTGGCGACCGCTTTCCAGACAGATCGACCGGACTGATTCTTATCCACGCCCGTGGTCACGATATGGCTGATGGGAGATGTTGCATTCGGTGCCAGTGTCACAGAAAAACCCTTTGGGCTGGATGGACCGCAGGCGCGAGGCTCGGCCCGCGGTCCAGCGAGCTCAATTAGAAGGATAGGTTACTTCGCAAGGAAGGACGGATCGACGAGGTCGTCGTATTTGATGTCCATCTTGAGCTTGCCGAAGCCGCCCCAGACGTCGCCGCCGAGCTTGATCAGCTTGCCGGCTTCGCCACTCTCGCCACCGGCAAAAAATTCTGCGTTGCGTTCCTTGCCATAGAAGTTCACGCCCGCGGCGGAAGAGGCGAAGTCCTTCGGATCCTTGAGCCAGCCGCCGACGCCCTTGGCCATCACTTCATAGGCCTTCTCGGGATTTTCCTTGATGAACTCGTTGGCCTTGTAGAGCCCCTTCACCAGCGCCTCGACATCCCCGGGGTTCTTGGTGATGTAGTCGCAGTTCAGCGCCACCACATCGACGATCAGGCCGGGCGTCTTCGAGGAATCGATCAGCACCTGGCCCTTGTTTTCCTTCTTGGCCAGCGTCAGGTGCGGCTCCCAGGTGACGGCAACGGGAATGCGGTCTGCCATGAAGGCGGCGGCGGCATCATCCGCCGTCATGTTGGTGACCTTCACATCCGCCTGGCTGAGACCGGCCTGCTTGAGCAGGATGTTGAACCAGAACTGCGACACCGAGCCTTCGTTCAGCCCGACTTCCATACCCTTGAGGTCGGCGACGCTCTTCACGCCGCTCGGCGCCAGGACGCCGTCGCCGCCATGGCTGTCATCCAGGGCATAGACCGATTTGAAGCAGACGTCCTTCGAGCGGTACTTCATGATCTCGTCTATGGTCGAGGCGCTGCCGTCGAGCTCGCCGGCGGCGACGGCCGCCATGTACATCGATGCTTCCTCGATGATTTCTAGCGAGACATCGAGGCCACCTTCCTTGAAGTAACCCATGTCGCGCGCAAGGAAGAGCGGGCCGTATCCGACCCAGGTCGTCATGCCCAGCTTCAAGCTGCCGGCTTCGGCGTGGAGGCTCACCGAAAGCGCGCTCAGCGCAATGCCGGCCGCAAGCGCGGCGCGGCGAAACTTCGAGATTGTTGTCGTCATCACGTTCCCCTGTCTTTTTCTGAGGTCCGGCGCTGTCCGCGCCAAAAACAACCCGCTTCGGGCGCATCACCGAAGGCTGCCGCCTGACGTTGTTTTTGTTCTCGTTCAGCCGGCGGATGGAGCAAAGCACGCTGTGTGCGATGCACAAATAATGATTTTCGATAATTCTGCTTAGGCTGGGCCTAACCAGGCCAGCGCTGACCGCGCCCGGCCGCAGGGGCGTGGGAGGCGGACCTGTCATACCCCGGGCATGGCTGCAGTTGCGCGGCCCCCGCCAGTCGGTCAAAAGTCGAGATGCGGTTTGTCGGCCTGGCCTGTGTGCGATTTGCCGAATGTGGGAGTGAGATGTGACGATACGGCCAATCGTGAGATTTCCCGACCTTCGTCTGCGCTCCGTCGCCGCGCCCATATCGGTCTTTGACGAAGACCTGCGCCGGCTTGCCGACGATCTCAGTGATACGATGCGCGCCGCTCCAGGCATCGGAATCACCGCGCCCCACATCGGCATCCTGAAGCGGCTGGTCGTCCTCGAACTGTCGCCGGCGGCAGGCCCGCGCAGCTATGTCAACCCCGTCATTCTTTGGGCATCAGGCGAAATGATCCGCCATGTCGAAGGCAGCTTATCCATGCCGGGGGTTACCGAGGAGATCGAACGGCATGCACGCGTCCGTATCGGCTACCAGACCCTGGATGGCGACGAAGCCTTCGAGGAGGCCGAGGGCCTGCTCGCTGTCTGCCACCAGCACGAGATCGACCAGCTCGACGGACTCTTCTGGATCGAGCGGCTGTCCCGCCTGAGGCGGGAGCGGCTTGTCAAACGATACCAGAAACAACAGCGGGGCTCGCCGTGAAGTCCTTCAAATGCACTTGTGAAATTTTGAAGAGCGTGTCTTAGCCTGAGATGCTCGGGGTCGAAGCCGAGCATCGGATCAACATCGGCGGCTTCGGCATCAGCAAGGCGCCGCATATCGCCACACCACTATTGGCGCGAATCCTGCAGGATCATCTCCGCCGCCTTCTCGGCGATCATCACCACCGGAGAGTTGGTGTTGCCCGAGACGATTATCGGCATGATCGAGGCATCGACCACGCGCAGTCCGGCAAGCCCGTGAACGCGCAGCCGGTCGTCGACCACGGCCATCGAGTCCGAACCCATCTTGCAGGTGCCGACGGGGTGGAAGATCGTCGTGCCGATATCGCCGGCCTTGCGGATGAGATCTTCGTCGCTGTCATATTGCGTGCCGGGCAGCATCTCTTCGGGCGCAAAGCGCGCCACGGCCCGTGCCTTCATCAGGCTGCGCACATGACGCAGCGAAGCGACCGCGACGCTGCGGTCTCCCGCGGTGGAGAGATAGTTCGGCCGGATCTTCGTCGCCTCGCGCGGATCGGACGATGCCATATGAACAGTACCCCGGCTTTCCGGGCGCAGATTGCAGACCGACACGGTGACCGCGGGAAAGCGATGCAGCGGCTCGCCCAGCCGGTCGGTGCTCAGCGGTTGCACATGGTATTCCAGATCAGGTGTCGCGAGGCGAGGATCGCTTCTGGCGAAGATGCCGAGCTGGCTCGGGGCCATAGACAGCGGCCCGCTGCGTTTGAGCGCGTATTCCACACCCATCGCCGCGCGGCTGATCAGATTGTGGTAGCGCTGGTTGAGCGTCGCGGCATTGGCGACCTTGAAAACCGTGCGTATCTGCAAATGGTCCTGCAGGTTTTCGCCGACGCCCGGCAAGGCGTGGCGAACATCCACGCCGATGCTCGAAAGAAGATCAGGGCGCCCCACCCCCGACAGCTCGAGGATCTTCGGCGAGTTGATGGCACCGGCGGCAAGGATCGTCTGCCCGGCGCCGACCCTGTGCAGGCGATCACCCTGGCGGAAGACCAGGCCTGTGACGCGCCGGCCGTCGAATTCGAGCCGTTCGGTCTCCGCCCCTGTCACCACGCGCAAATTCCTGCGCGCCGCAATGCCGCGCAAAAACGCTTTCGATGTGTTCCAGCGCACGCCTTGCCGCTGGTTGACCTCGAAATAGCCCGAGCCTTCATTGGTGCCGGTATTGAAATCGTCGGTGCGGGGAATGCCGAGTTCCTCGGCGGCCTCCCGGAACGCGTCGAGGATCGGCCAGGACAGGCGTTGCCGTTCGACCCGCCATTCGCCGCCGCTGCCGTGCATGGCGCTCTTGCCGCCGTGATAGTCTTCCGACTTGCGGAAATATGGCAGCACATCGTCCCAGCCCCAGCCGACATTGCCGGCCTGTCGCCAGCCCTCATAGTCGGCTGCCTGGCCGCGCATATAGATCATGCCGTTGATCGACGAACAGCCGCCAAGCACCTTGCCGCGCGGATAGTTGAGGCTGCGTCCGTTGAGACCGGCGTCCGGCTCGGTCTTCATCATCCAGTCGGTGCGCGGATTGCCCATGCAAAAGAGGTAGCCGATCGGGATATCGACCCAGTGATAGCGGTCGCTGCCGCCGGCTTCGAGCAGCAGCACCCGATTGCGCGGATCGGCCGAGAGCCGGTTGGCGAGCACGCAGCCGGCGGAGCCGGCACCGACGATGACGTAGTCGTAATCGCCGAAAGGGGATGGTGAAGTTTCGCTCACATGCGTGCCCGCCGTGCGGCGATGCGCTCCCAGATCGGAATCATCGCCTGGTTGATCTCGTCATACAGGCGATACCGTCCTGCGTAAGCCCCGGCAACCGCCGCATTGGGCGCGAAGTGGCGGGCGGCGGCCGTCATCGCGGTAGCGCCGGCGCTGTAGTTCGCGAAGATGCCGACGCCTGTGCCTGCCGCGATCGCCGCCCCCAGGGCGCCGGTCTCACGGCTGCGCGCCACGGTTACGGGCACGCCGAGCACATCGGCGAAGATCTGCGGCCAGACGCTGCTGCGCGAGCCGCCGCCCGACAGCACCACGCTGTCGAAATCCGCGCCTGCCTTGTGCAAGGTCTCGACATGGCGCCTGTGCTCGAAGGCAACGCCCTCGAACAGCGCGCGCAGCAGATGCGCACGCGTGTGCCAGCCGGCGATGCCGTAGAAGCCGGCACGCGCATGACCGTTCTGCTGCGACCCGTAGAGGAAAGGATGATAGATCGGGATGTCGCCCGCGGGATCGACGGACGCGACGAGCTCGCTGCACAATTCGAACGGCGATTTGTCCGCTTCGCCGCCATGCTCGAGGAATTCGCGAACGATCCATTCAAGATTGGCGGCCGAGGTCGCGCTGGATTCGATCGCCAGATAGCGCTGGCGATCGAAAGTCGACAGCATGAAGATCGAAGGGTCGCGGACCGGCTCGTCGGTGATGACCTGGTTGATGCTCCAGGTCCCTGCGATGACCGAGGCGGCACCGGTCCTGGTCACGCCGGAGCCAACCGCGCTGGCGACGACGTCGAACAGCCCGGCCACCACGGGCGTTCCCGCACTCAGCCCGGTTAGCGCTGCCACCTCCTCGCTGACGTGCCCGGCAATGTCGGCCGATTCCAGCACCGGCGGAAAAAGGTCGATGCAGTCGCCGAGCCCGTAGGCGGCAAGCAGGTCCGGCTCGTAGCGGCGGTCCTGCATCTGCAGCAGGCCGCAGCCCGACATGTCGGAGGTATCGCTGCATCGTGCGCCGGTCAGGCGGTTGACGACGAAATCCTTGCACAGGAACACCGTGCCGATCCTGGCGAAAAGCGCCGGTGAAAAGCGCTTGAGCCAGGCAAGCAAGGTCGGCGTCTGCGCCGCCCACGGCCGCTGCAGGCAATGTACATAGGTGCGATCACCGACATTCCGTTCGGCCCACTCGGCGACAATGCCGACGGCGCGGGTGTCGAGCGACTGGATGCCGATCAGCGGCGCACCCGCGCGATCGAGCGCATAGAGCCCGTTGCCATGGCCGGCGCAGCCGATGGCAACGATCTCGCCGGCATCGATGCCGGCTTCGGCTATGCATTGGCCGATGACTGAAACCGCGTTACGCCAGAGTTCATCGAGGTCGCGCTCGACGTGGCCGGGCTTCGGCATGGATGAGCGGCCATCGCGGGCGGCAAGCGCCAGTTCGCGCCCCGACAGATCGAACAGGATGGCCTTGATGACGGTGTTGCCGGCGTCCAGACCGAGAATGTAGTTTGCCATTGGCGCCTCCCGATGCCGCGACCTATGCCTGGTTGTACAGGTCCCAGGCGACGGCGCCATCGGCATCGTCATGGATGATCGCCATCAGCCCGCGCACGACGGCGCTCGGGTTGGCGTGCTGGTAGATGTTGCGGCCATAGACCATGCCGAGGGCGCCTTGCGCCATCAATGCGGCGGACTTGTCGAACACCGCGCGCAGGTCTTCCTTGCCGCCGCCACGCACCAGAACCGGACAGCGCGCGGCCTCGACGACACGATGGAAATCTTGGGGATCGGTCGTCGGATCGGCCTTGATGATGTCGGCGCCCATCTCGCGCGCCAGCCGGGTCAAGGTGACGATCTTTTCGGCATCGCCGTCGACCATGTAACCGCCATGCTCGGCGACCGGAAGCATGGCCAGCGGCTCGATCATCAGCGGCAGACCGTATTTGTCGCAATCGGCGCGCACACGGGCGATGTTCTGCACGCACTGCCTGAACAGGTCCGGCTCGTCGGGCAGCATGAACAGATTGACCACGACGCAGGCCGCATCCATCTCGATGGCGCCAAGCAATGGCTCGGCCTCGTTCTGCAGCACCGCCCACATCGCCCGGTGGCGTATCTTGTTGTAGGGATTGCCCATGTCGATGCGCATGACCAGCGCCGGCTTGTCCCTGCCCGGCACGGCCTGCAGCAGATCGGCCTGGCCGTAATTCATCTGGATGGCGTCGGGGCCGGACTTGACCAGCTGATTGACGACGCCGGCCATGTCTTCGAGCCCGGCAAGGAAGCTCGGTTCGTTGCAGACGCCGTGATCGATCGCCACGTCGAGACAGCGGCCACCGCCGAACAGCCGGTTCATGCGGACTTTCTTGTTTACGCGCATAAGGCGCTCCTTTGATGTGTCTTGAAGTCAATGCCGTGCCGGTCGGCCAGCAAAGCGAGGAAGGTCTCGCATTCGGCGGCGGCCTCGTCGGCGCTCCAGCCCTTGTGCGCCGCCAGCATGTCGAGAACGGCGTTGATGAGGTCGAAGCTGAGGTCGCCCGAAATGGCGATGGTGGTGCGGCGCAGGAATAGGTCGGCGAGGCACTCGACCTGCTCACACTCGATGATGTGTCGGATTTCGCCTGCCGAGTAATCCGACCGCGGCAGCATCTCCTCACCTCCCGGATGCGCAACAACCTTCCCGGCCGACGTACCGTAGCGCCGCAGAAGCATCCGTGCGCGCTCGACCGGCAGGCCGCTTTCAAGCGCGAATGACGCGCACCAGCTTTCCGGATCGGCAGGGAAGTCGCGGCCGCCACCGATGGCCATATCCTGCGTGCCCACACTGCGTTCGAGCCCAAGGCGCTCCAGCACACTGTCAGCCGCCAATGCTCCGAACGAACGAAACGTCGTCCACTTGCCGCCGATCATGCAGAGCGTGGCCGGCAGATGTCCGCTCGCCTCGACGAATTCGCAAAAATGATCGCGCGGGATGCGGCTCGTGAAACTGTCCTCGCTGGCCGGCAAGGGGCGCACGCCGGAAAAGCGGAACACGATCTGATCCTCGGAGATCTTGATCGAGGGAAAGACGAAGGCGAGCGACTGCAGCATGTAGCGCTGCTCATCCTCCTCGCAACGCGCCTGGTCCGGGTCGTCAACGCGGATGTCGGTCGAGCCGACCAGCACCTTGCCGAGATAGGGAAACAGGATGCAGATGCGACCATCCTCATTCTCGTAGTAGACCATGTGGCCGCCAAGCGCCTCGAGCAGTTCGCTGCTGTCGACGATAAGGTGCGAGCCTTTGGTGCCGCCCATCATCCTCTGTGCGGCCGCCCCTATGGCCTTGTTGGTCAGGTCGATCCAGCCGCCGGTGGCGTTGACGACCAGTTGCGCCCGTACCGGCAGTCTCTCGCCCGTCAGCGTGTCGGTGATGGCGAGGCCGTCGCCGGTCGATGATACCTGCGCATAGTTCATGGCACGCGCCCCGCCGGCCGTGGCATCCAGCAGCATCTCCAGGCCGAGGCGTTCGGGCCGGCTCACCCAGGCGTCGTAATAGGTGGCCGAATTGCGGATCGCCGGATTGATCGCCGGCCACGTCTTAAGCGTCTCGGCGCGTCCCCTGAACCTGTGCGTCGGCATCAGCCGCCGCGCGGACGTGAACAGGTCATACATGGCAAGTCCGGTCTTGATCACCAGCGCGCCGCGCCGGCTGGGCCGCCGCGTCAGTCCGAGGAAACGCACCGCGCCATTGGCGAGACCGGAGAAAATATCGAAGATCGGCACCGTCGTTGGCAACGGGGCCACGTAGTGCGGCGCATTCCTCAGCAGCCGATCCCGCTCCAGCAGCGATTCACGCACCAGTTTGAACTCGCCGTTTTCAAGATAACGCAAGCCGCCATGCACCATGCGCGAAAGCGCGGCACTGGCGCCGCTGCAATAGTCGCCCTTTTCCGCCAGCACGACATCGACGCCCTGCAAAGCCAGTTCGCGAAAGACGCTGATGCCGTTGATGCCGCCACCAATGACGAGCACGGCAATGTCCGGCCGGTCACGCAGACCAGCAAGTGTATGGCTACGGTTCATTGGGGCTCTTGCCTTCTTGCTCAGGCATCCATCGCGGTGAGATGCGCTGATGCCGCGGCGTCGATGGCCGCAAGCTCGCTTGCCTCGAGCGTGATCTCGCCGGCCCGCGCATTGTCGAGCGCCTGTTCGGGATTGCGTGCACCGCAAAGGGCGAAAGTGACGCCCGGCTGGGCAAGCGTCCAGGCGATGACGATCTGGGCCATCGATGCCTGGTGGCGTTCAGCGATCGGGGCGATGGCCCCCTTGAGCTTTGCCACCTTTTGCCGGTTATCCATGGAGAAGCGTGGATTGTCTTTGCGCTGGTCGTCGCCGCGGAAGGTGCGCGCTGGATCGACTGTGCCGGTGAGCAGGCCCAGCGCCAGCGACGAATAGCTGAGAGTGGCGATGTCGTGCCTGCGGGTGATCGGCAGCAGGCTGGCCTCGATCTCGCGGTCAATCATCGAATAGCGCTCCTGGATCGCGTCGAGCCGGCCGGCGTCGACATAGCGGCCGAGATCCTCGGCGTTGATGTTGCTTGCGCCGATGGCGCGGATCTTGCCGGCCGATTTGAGCTTCTCCAGCACCGCCATCGTCTCGGCGATCGGTGTCGTCGGGTCCTGCCAATGGGTGATGTAGAGGTCGATATGATCGGTGCCGAGACGCCGCAGGCTCTGCTCGACCTCATAGGCTATGCCGTCGGCGCCGAGATAGCGATGCACCGGCCTGCCGTCCTGGTCGAAGAAATGGCCGCCCTTGCCCGAATGCCAGTTCAGTCCGCATTTGGTCGCGATCACCACCTTGTCGCGCCTGCCCTTGATGGCGGTGCCGACGATCGCCTCACTGCGGCCAAGGCCGTAGGCCGGCGCGGTGTCGATCAGGCTGACGCCCGCGTCGATCGAAGCTTCGATGGCCCGTACGGACTCCTTCTCGTCGGTGCCGCCCCACATCCATCCGCCAATCGCCCAGGTGCCCAGGCCTACGGCCGACGCCGATATGCCGGACTTGCCGATCTGCCGTTGGACTTGTCGAGAGTTCATGCTGCCTCCTGTTCGGCCAGCTCGAGGATCTGGAGCCCGGTGGCCTCGTCCGTGACGATGGTGTCGAGATGGTTTCCGCGCATGGCTGCGAGGATCGGCGCGACCTTGCTGGGTCCGCTCGCGATGCCGATCGAGCGCGGGATGGTGGCGAACTCGTCAAGCGTCAGCGAGACCAGCGAACGGTTGAGCGAGTAGTTGCAGAGCTTGCCCTGGCGATCGATGAGATGGGCGAGCAATTCGCCCGTCGCCCCCGACTTCTCGATCGCCTGGCGGTCGGCATTCGAGGAGGGATGCAGATCGTAGTAGCTGGAATCGTCGGTCAGGATGGAGCCGATACCCACCACCGCGACATCGGCCTCGCGCGCCTTGCGAAACACGTCGGCCACCGAGCTGATGCCCATCAGCATCTCGCGCTGCTGCGCGGTATCGGCAAACAGCGGCGCATGGACTTGGTAGGCACGGCCGCCGAGCCTGTCGGCCATCAGCGAGGCGACGTGATTGACGTCGGTGTAGTGCTTGCCCTGCACCAGCCCGGTGGCGGGGATGATTTCGACGTCGTAGCGGCGCCCCGGCTTGAGACCGGCGACCAGCGCGCTGACACCCTTGCCGCCGGTGATCGAAATGGTGTCGCCGTCCTTGATTGTGTCGAGCAGCAGCCCCGCCGCCGCCTCGCCGACCCGCTGCAGGGCGGTGTGCGGATTTTCGGAGACCGACGGCACCACCATCGCCCGCTCAATGCCGCCCAGCGCCACCAGCCGCGCCTCGAGGTCAACCAGATGATCGATCGGCGACTTGATCTTGATCTCGACGAGGCCGAGCTGGTGGCCACGCTTGATCAGCCGGTTGACCGTCGCGTGCGAGATGCCGAGTTCCACGGCGATCTCGGCCTGGGTCTTGCCTTCGACATAGTGCAGGACAAGCGCCTGGTGCATCTGGCGGACGGCAGCGATGTCGTCGCGGGTGTTGGGAGGAGCCATGGTGTTTGCTTCGGTGCGCTTGAGGTCAGGACTTCTTGCGGTGCAGGAAGTGATCGATCGATACGGCAGCGAGCAAGATGCATCCCTTGATCATGTCCTGCCAATAGACAGAGATATCGAGCAGGATGAGCGAACTTGTCACCACGGAAAGCAGCGCCATGCCGAGGATCGCTCCGAAAACGGTGCCGGAGCCGCCATTGAGCGAAGCGCCGCCGATGACTGCGGCCGCGATGATGTTGAGCTCCATGCCGGCGCCGAAGGTCGGCGTCGCCGCACCGAAGCGCGCCATGTAGATGACACCGGCCAGACCGGCCAGCGTCGAGCACAGCACCGTGACCCAGAACTTCACCTGCTTGGTCCGGATGCCGGAGAACTGCGCGGCCTTTTCGTTGGAGCCTGTGTAGAAGACCTTGCGGAAGGCCGTGGCGCGGCGCAGCAGGAAGTCGAAGATCGCTACCACGACGACGAAGATCAGGATCACATAGGGGATGTTGTTGAAGCTGCCCTGGCCGATCGCCTTGAAGGAAGGCGGCAAGGTGAACAGCGACAATGGCGTGCCCTTGGTGACGACCAGGCACATGCCGCGCACGATGACCATGGCGGCGAGCGATGTGATGAAATGATTGAGGCCTACCACGGTGACGAAGAAGCCCATCGCCGCGCCGATCAGCGCGCTGACGCCGATGCCGACCAGACTTGCCGTCCAGGGGTCGAGCCCGGCGAGGAACAGCGCGCCGGAGACCACCATCGAGAAGCACACGACCGAGCCGACGGAAAGGTCGATGCCGCCGACGATGAGCAGTATGGTCATGCCGACGACGACGATGCCTTCGATGGAGAAGCTCATCAGCATGGCGCGGAAATTGCCCCATGTCAGAAAGTGCGGCGAGGCAAAGCTCATGGCGATGCACAGCGCGAGGATGATGACGATCAGCCCGGCCTCGCGCAGCGATGCGAGGCGAGCGAAATTGATGCGGCGCACGGCGCCGGCGGCCTTGATCTCGGCGTGCACGAGCGCTTCTCCTGATTCCCTAGGCGACATTCTGGGTCCGCCTTTGAATTGAACTGTCCTGGACACCCGAGGCGAGCATGATGATGGCTTCCTCGCCGAGTTCGCCGGCACCAAGTTCGCCGGCGATCCTGCCTTCGCGCACAACCATGACGCGGTCGCACAGGCCGATCAGCTCCGGCAGTTCCGACGAAATGACGACGACGCCGACACCGCTCTCGGCGAGCTGCCGCAGCAGCCTGTGGATCTCGACCTTGGCGCCGACATCGATGCCACGGGTCGGTTCGTCCATGATGATGACCTTGGGGTTGACGGATAGCTGCTTGGCGATGGCGACCTTCTGCTGGTTGCCGCCGCTCAACGTCGAGACGGCGGCCTCGATGCCAGCCATGCGCACGCCGAGCCTGCCGGTCAGTTCCCGCGCCTGACGATCCTCGGCCTTGCGGTCGAGCAGGCCGAGTGGCCCCGTCAGCCTGGCGAGGTCGAGCGCTGAAATGTTGGCCGCGATCGGCAGATCGAGGAACACGCCGGAGCCTTTGCGATCCTCCGAGAGATAGACCAGCCCCGCCTTGACCGCATCGCCATAGCCGCGCGGACGCAGTTGCTTTCCGTCGAGCGCAACGTTTCCTGCCGTCATCGATCTCAAGCCGCAGATCGTTTGCGCAATCTCGCTGCGGCCGGCGCCGATCAGTCCGCCTATGCCGAGAATTTCGCCGGCGCGAAGCTGGAGATCGACCTCGGCAAAGCGGTGGCCATCGGAAAGGCCCTCAACCGAAAGCAGCAAGCGGCCAGGTTCTTTCGTCGCCAGCTTGTCGGGGTAGAGCTGGGTGATTTCGCGGCCGACCATCTTGCGCACCACGTCATCAGGCGAAACGGCGGCGACCGGGTCGGTCGCCACGTAGCGGCCATCGCGGAAGACGGTGACACGGTCGCACAGCGAGAATATCTCGGCCATGCGGTGGCTGATGTAGACCACAGAGATGCCGCGCTCCTTGAGCCCACGCACGATCGAAAACAGGCGTTGCGCCTCGCTCTCGGTCAATGCCGCCGTCGGCTCGTCGAGCATCAGCACCTTGCAGTCGAGCGTCAGCGCCTTGGCGATCTCGACGAGCTGCTGGTTGGAAATGGAGAGGTCGGCGACCCTGATGCGCACCGGAATGGGGGCAAGCAGATCCATGACCTTCTGGGCATCGGCGTAGAGCTTCTGGAAATCCATCAACGGCGCGCGCCGGCTGTTGATCGCGGCCATGTAGATATTCTCGGCGACCGTCGCGTCCTGGCAGAGCGCGATCTCCTGATGAACGAGCGCGATGCCGAGGCGTTGGGCGGCCGCGGGCGTCGGGATCGAAACCCGCTCGCCGTCGATCAGCATGTCGCCCTCGTCAGGCTGTAGCACACCGGCGATCATATTCATCAGCGTCGACTTGCCGGCGCCATTCTCGCCACACAGCGCGTGGATCTCGCCGCGCCGCAGCTCGAAATGCACGTCGCTCAGCGCCTTAACCGGGCCAAATGCCTTGGACAGGCCGCGGATTTCAAGAATGGGCGCCTGAGTCACGCCATGCTCCTGCAATGAACCTGCGGGGGAGGAAGGAGGCCGAAGCCCCCTTCCCGATTGGTCCGGCCTCGCTGAGGCCGGAGCAGCTAGATCGAGGCTACTCCTCGATGCCCCTGGTGCCGCGACGCTTGAGGTACTTGTCCCAGTAGAAGTCGTCGGCATTGTCCTTGGAGACGATGGAGAATCCATTGTCGACGAAGGGCACGCTCATCGGATTGAAGCCCGAGCGCTTGGCGTCGTTCATCGGGTCGATCAGGTCGGGATGCTTGGCCATCCACAACAGCATGAAGCCCATATAGCCCTGCATGCCCTGGTTCGGATTGACCGAGCCGAAGATTTCGCCGGCCTTGATCATGTCGAGGATCTTGGCATTGACGTCAGCGAGCATGACGCGGATCTTGCCGCCGCCTTCCTTGGTCGCCTGGGCAGCGCCGATGGCCGAGTTGGCCTCCGGCATGAACACCGCACCGAGGTCGGGATGCGCCTGTGCCAGGCTCAGCACCGCCTGATAGGCCTTGGTCGGATCCTGGTTCGAAGCGGCGCGGCCGACGAGCTTCATGTCGGGCCATTTAGCCTCCATGCGGGCGACGAAGGCGTTGACGCGCTTGTCGTGGTTGTCCTGGCCTGGATTCTCCAGCACGGCATATTCGCCCTTGCCGTCCATTGCCTTGGCGACGGCGTCGGCGGCATAGGTGCCTTCGGCGACATTGTCTGACGTGATGTAGGAGACACGCTTGGAATTCGGCGAATCGGCGGCGAAGGTCACCACCGCCGTGCCCTGTTCGATGGCGCGGTTGATCGGCTCGATGAACGGGTCGGAGTTCATTGGGTGCACCATTATACCGGCCGGCTTCTGCGCCAGCGCCTGGTCGAAGGTGGCGATCTGCTTGTTGACGTCGTATTCCGGCGTGCCCGTATAAGCGGTCTCGCAGCCGAACTGCTGGCCGGCCTGCTTGAACATTTCATAGACCGGGAACCAGTATTCGACGCCCGAGACCATGACGTTCATGACGTATTTTTCACCCGGCTCGCATTTGAACGGGTTGGCGGTTTCGGCGCGTGCCAGCATCGGCCCAAAGCAGGTCGATGCAGCCGCCGCGATTGCAAGCGTGCTCAGAAATTTGCGCAAGTTTCCTCCCTTGGCCGAAGCCATCCTCAATGACCGCCGCAGACGCCCTGCGAACGCTGCCGTATGGATTTGATGAAGCCGGCCTTCCTCCGAAAGCCGACGACCCGGACATTACAGTCCCGGCGCGTTCTGTCAATATAATTCATATAGTGAAATATATTTCAGAAGGGATGATAGCGCCTTCCTCTATCGCTACCGCAACCTCGTCGAACGCTTCTTCAGCAAACGCAAACACTTCCGCGCCGCCGCCAGCCGCTTCGAAAAGCACAGCGAAAACTACCTTGCTCTCGTCAAACTCGCTCAGCCAAAATCTGGATGCGCTTTATGAGTCGGTGCCTTAGATATCGATGCGCTGTTCGCTGCCGGGGTCGAACAGGTTGACGCTGGCCGGATCGACGGCAAGGGATATCGGCTCGTTTCGCCGGCCAGCAAACCTCGGCGGCAGGCGGGCGATGATCGACTGGTCGCCAACCTGCACCGTCACCATGGTTTCAGGCCCTGTAGGCTCCACAACGTCGATCACCCCGGTGACCGACGCTTCATCGCGCCCGGCCACCTTCAGCTCTTCAGGCCTTATGCCCAGGATCACCGGGCGCTCGGAATCAACCGGCTGCTTGCCGGCCTGCAATGCGACCGATACGCCGCTTGCTGCGAAACGCACGCCATTGGCGTCCGAGACCAGGCGCCCGGGCAGGAAGTTCATTGCCGGCGATCCGATGAAACTCGCGACGAATACGTTGGCCGGCCGTTCATAGATGGTGCGAGGATCGGCAAACTGTTGGATGTGGCCGCCCTTCATCACCGCCACCTTGGTGGCCAGCGTCATCGCCTCGATCTGATCATGTGTCACATAGACGATGCTCGTGCCGAGACGCTCGTGCAGGCGCTTGATCTCCGTGCGCATTTCAACACGAAGCTTTGCATCGAGATTGGAAAGCGGCTCGTCAAAAAGGAACAGTTCCGGGTCGCGCACGATCGCGCGCCCCATTGCAACGCGCTGCCGCTGTCCTCCCGAAAGATTGGCGGGGCGCCGGTCGAGCAGATGCGAAATCTGCAGCAGCCGCGCGGCATCGTCGACGGCGCGCTTGCGCCGGTCGGCGTCCACGCCACGCATTTCCAATCCAAAGCCGATATTTCTCTCCACCGACATGGTGGGGTAAAGTGCGTAGGACTGGAATACCATCGCGATATTGCGGTCCTTAGGCGCGAGATCCACAACCGAGCGTCCGCCGATCAGGATGTCGCCGCCCGACGTGTCGTCCAGGCCCGCAATCATGTTGAGCAGGGTCGACTTGCCGCATCCCGATGGTCCGAGCAGAACCAGAAAGCCTCCGTCCTCGAGCTCGATATCGACCCCGTGAAGGACTTGAACGGAGCCATAGGACTTGCGCACGTCCTTGATGGAAAGTGTCGCCATGCGAATACTCCTAACCTTTGATGGCGCCCGCGGTCAGCCCCTGAACCATGGTTCGCTGGACGATGGCGAAGAGGACGATGACAGGCAGAATGCTGAGAATGCCGCCTGCCGCCAGGACACCCCATGGAAGCTGGAATTCGCCGACCATCAACTGCAGGCCCACGGGCCAGGTGCGGGATCCCTGCCCCGTGGTCAGCATCAGCGCGAACAGGAACTCGTTCCAGGCGGCGATGGCGATGAACACCGAACTTGCCACCAGGCCGTTGCGTGCGAGCGGCATGACGATGCGGACCATGGCGCCAAGCCGTGTCGAGCCGTCGATGCGCGCCGCGCTCTCGAGTTCCTTGGGTGCGGAATCAAAGAAACCTTTGAGCATCCACACGAACAGCGGCAAAAGGAAACTCGTATAGGCAAGCGCAAGTCCGAAACGGCTGTCGACGAGGCCGACTCCGCGCATGACGACATAAAGGGGAATGATCATCATGACCGCGGGGAACATGCGTACCACGAGATAACCGAGCATGAGCTGCGTTCGGCCGCGAAAGGCGAAGCGTGAAAATGCATAGGCAGCAAGCGTGCCCGTGGCGACGCAGATCGTCACCGTCAGGAAGGTGACGACCAGGCTGTTGGCTATCAGCCGCGGAAAGCCGGACTGCGTCCAGATCGCCACATAATTGTCGAAGGTGACGCGCCTCGGTATGTACTGCATGGTCTGGGTGACAATGTCGGCCTCGTATTTGAGCGATGTCAGAAACATCCAGATCATCGGACCGATGCAGAACATCGACAGGGTCGCGAGGACGAAATAGGTGGCGATGTTGGCAATCACCCGCCGGCGGCGCTTGCTTTCAATCATCGCCCTCTCCCTTGGTAATCCTGGACAGGCGGATATAGGCCGCCGCGAAGATCATCAGGATCACGAACATGACCACCGACAGCGCGGATGCGTAGCCGAAATTGAATTCCTTGTAGGCGGTCTGGAAGGCGTATAGCGACAGGACCTGCGTGGCGTCTCCCGGTCCGCCGCCGGTGAGAATGAGGAGCAGATCGGGCGAATTGACCAGACCGATGACGCGCAGGATCACCGCCGCCGCTATCACGGTCTTGAGCATGGGCAAGGTGATCAGCCTGAGCTGCGCCGAGACGCCCGCGCCGTCCACCGCCGCTGCCTTGTAAAGATCTTCGGGAATACTCTTCAGGCCCGCAAGCAACAGCAGCGCGAAGAATGGAAATCCGTGCCACGCCTCGACGAGGACGGTCGCCGCGAGCGCGGTATTGGGATCCGCGAACCATGCCTTGTAGGTCTGCAGGATGCCCGCGCGAACAAGGAGATCATTGATGACCCCAAGCCTCGGATCGAGCAGCAGGGCCCACATATGACCCGCCACGACGTTGGGCAGGAAATAGGGAAGCAGGATCAGCACGGCAAAGACCTTCGTGCCGGGCAAATCCCTGTTGAGAGCCGTCGCGGCGAGAAGGCCAAGCGCCAGTTCCAGCACGACGGCCGCCGTCACCCACACGACCGTATTCTTCAGGGCGATCCAGAAGACAGGGTCGGACCACATTGCCGCATAATGTTTGAAGCCGACCCAGCCACCCAGCCCGGGACGCGTCAGACGCATCTCACGAAAACTGATGGCCATGCCGTAAAGCGTCGGATAGGCGATCACCAGGAGGATCATGACGAGGCTGGGAAGGAGCAGCAAATAGATCCAGTACCGGGTCTCGGACAGTTCGCCGAGAGCCCGCAAAGGCCGATATCCGCTCGAGCTTGGTGTCATGGATCCGCGATGCGAAGGCATCGTCCCGTTGCGTTCAGGGCATGGCCGCAAGTCGGAGCAGGCCGTGCGGGGATGTATCAGCGAAGGGCAGCCTCGAGGCCCTGGATCATACGGTCCACAGCCTGTTCCGGTGTCGACTGACCGGTGAGCACCGATTGAAAAGCCGGGTTGACGACATTTTCGGACCAACCCGCCGCGCCGACGAAATTGTTCGGCAGACGACCGAACCCGAGCGTTTCGACCGCCGCGTGATAGATTGGATTGCCGGTGATCCGCGGATCTTGCAGGGCAGCTGCGGAGGCCGGGAAATAGCCCGTGCCTTCGAGCAAGGCCAGGGCAGCTTCGGTCTCGCCCCAGAAACTCACCCACCGCCAGGCAGCCTCTATATTGTCTTCCTTCATGATGCCATTGCCGGCGTAGGCAACGCGAGCGATATGCGCTTTCGGACCAGCCGGCATGGGCGCGGTCGAGAATTGTTTGCCCTGCTTCATCGCGGCCGAGATTTCATTCAGCGAACCGGTGTGGTGCCACACCATTGCCGTCTGCCCGGTGCGGAAGCCCTCCATGATCTGGCGGTAGCTGTCGTTGGGCGCGCTCGGCGGGACGACCTTTTCCTTCAGGAAGAGATCGGAATAGAACGTAATCGCCTCGATCGCCGCGGCCCTGTCGATGGCTGGCTGCCCATCCTTGACGATCGGCGAACCGAACGCCTCCATGACATCGATGACATATTTGAAACCGCCGGCGCCGGCGCGCATGCCGAAGGCATATCTACCCTTCGACGGATCGGTCAGCTTGCGGCAGGCGCTCAGGAATTCGTCGAAATTCCGCGGCGGCCCGGCCAGTCCGGCTTCCTCGAAATGGTCGGCGCGGTAGTACATCCAATCGACGAAGGCGGGAACCGCGTAGATGGCGCCGTTGCTGGAAAGCCCGGTCCAGCGATTTTCGGGGAAATTGGCCTTGCCCTTCCAGCCGTTCACCCGCTCGGTAAGATCGACCAACCCCTCCATCGCGGTAAGATCAGCGAAACGCTCGGCGATCACCATGGCGGTGTCCGGCCGGCCACCGGCCAGCACGGCCGAAGAGACCTTCGCCATATATTCGGAGTTCGGGATGTTCTCCTGCGTCACCGCCACATCGGCATTCGCCGCCTGAAACAATGCGATAATCTTCAGCAGGCTGGCCATTTCCGACTGGCTGGTGAAATGGTGCCAGTAACTGATGGCACTCGCGGCGCGGGCGCCGCCGATATGCCCTGCCATCGCCAGGGCCGCCGAACCCATGAGAAACTGCCTCTTGTTCAACTGCATGCGATCTCCTCCAAGATATCAGATCATCAATCTGATCGATCAGTTGACGTTTGGGTAGCATCCTTTCCCACGCCATGCAACCGCCCCGGAGCGCAACTGGGCAAAGCGACGGATCGTCATTGACGTGTCAGACAAGACCCAGGCTTCGCTGCATCGCCGCCTGGAAATGCGCCTGCAGTTTTGCCTCGGCGGCGTCGGCATTCCTTGTGCCGCAAGCCTCGAGGATGTCGAGGTGCTCCTTGAGCGTCCGGATCATGATGGGTGTCGTGATCTTCCTGTCGAGCCGCAGCAGGCGCAGATAATTGTGCATGCGCCGGTAGGTGCTGTCGATCAGGGGATTGCGCAGCGCGGCGATGACCGCGCCGTGCAACTCTCCCTCCAACGCGTCCATCTCCTCCAGCTGTTCTGCTCCAAGACCATCGCGCTCCACACGTCGAAGCAGCCTGGAATGCCGGATTTCCAAGGCATTCATAACGGCTTCATCGCCCTGTTCGGCAAAAACACGGACCGCCGCGCGCTCGACGATGGAGCGGAATTGGTAGGTGGCGCGCGTAAGCTCCAGGCCTGGCCTGACGAACTGGATGCCGGAGCGCGGGTGGATGGTCAGGATCCCTTCCGCTTCAAGGACACGCAGGGCGTCGCGAAGCGGGGCAACAGGCACGTCGACGATCGCGGACAGCTCGTTTTGCGAGATGAATGCCCCGGCCGGAACGCGCCGGTCGAACAGGCCCTCCAGGATTCGTTCATAGGCGACGTCGCTCATGCGGGCGGCCGCCACGAGGGGAGAAGAGTCAGTTTTTGCTTTGCCCGCCACTTGCGGCCCCTCCATTGGTTCGGTAGTAAGATACCATCTGATAGATCAGTTTGATATCGTAACCGATCAGAAAGCCCCTGTGATGAGCCTTTCGCATTTTCGTATAACCCGATTTCAGTTCGCTCGCGACCGGGTAATCGGGGACAGTCAGGTTCGGGCGGACGATGTCAACGTCGCTGCGCTGGAACTCGTTTCCGAAAGTGGCGAGGTGGGGCTGGGATTCATCCAGACGCTCTTCAATCCACTGCCTGATCAGCAGGAGATCGAGAGCGTTTTCGAACATGAGGTCTGGCCGACCCTGAAGGGAAACAGGGCGATCGCCCTGGTCCACCGAGTGAACCGCCCGCGCGGCGGCAATCAGCGGGCTTACTCCCTGCCCTTTCACGAGGCGGTTCAGGTAGCGCTTTGGGATCTTGCGGCGAAGGAAGCCGGCCTGCCCCTGCATGTCCTGCTTGGCAGTCGCCGCAATCGGGTGAAAGCTTATGCCAGCGGCCTCGATTTTCACCTCGACGACGATGCCTTCGTCTCGTTGTTCTCCCATGCGGCGTCGATTGGCTACTCGGCTTTCAAGATCAAGCTCGGCCACCGGGATTTCGACCGCGATCTGCGGCGCCTGGAACTGTTGAAGACCTGCGTGCCGGCCGGGTCAAAAGTCATGATCGATCCGAACGAGGCCTGGACCTCGAAGGAGGCGCTCACGAAATTGGTGGCGATCCGCGAGGCCGGTCACGAACTTCTGTGGGTCGAGGATCCGATCCTGCGTCACGACCATGAAGGGTTGAGAACACTCAGGCATGCCGTCACATGGACCCAGATCAATAGCGGCGAGTATCTGGATCTCCAGGGCAAACGGCTGCTCCTGGAAGCCCATGCGGCCGACATGCTGAATGTCCACGGCCAGGTGACGGATGTCATGCGCATCGGCTGGCTGGCTGCCGAACTCGGGATACCGGTCAGCATCGGCAACACGTTCCTGGAGGTTGGCGTGCATATGGCGGTCGCGCTTCCAGAGGTCGAATGGCTGGAATATTCATTTCAGAACTTCGATCATCTGGTGGAACAGCCCATCGAAATCCGGGACGGCTACGCCTACGCGCCCGATCGGCCAGGCCATGGATTGGTGCTGTCGGAAAAAGCGCGCGGCGAATGGACCAGGCCAAGGCGCCTGGCAAGGTCGGAGCTTGGCGCCGCGCCGGAAAATCCACGCCTTCCCGTTGAAGCAGCAGGGCAGCTGAAGTCCAGATCAGGGCCGCAGTGATCGTTCGCTCTAACTCTTTGTTTCGACGCAATTCCCCAGGGAAAGCGCTACGCGCTTTCACACTTTTCCTGAAATTGCTCTAGCCGCGTCTCAGGGTGGTCCGAACGGGGCCATTTCGAGGCAACAGAGATTTTACTTGGCTTTACGAGGCTTGGACCGGCGAGGGATTGCCAGCACGGCAGACAATCTTCAATCTTTTGAAGGCAGTAATTCAGGCAGGTATCGGAGATAGTCATACTTGCCGAGATGCTGGCACGCCGGCCAAACGGCCTGCGAGACCCTTGCCCAGATCGCCAGACGCTCTACACGAGCGTTCCGATACGCTGCCATGTGGCTTCAGCGGTTCGTTCTGCGGCCTTTCGCATGAGGTGCCTGAGGTCGGCAAAGATTGCTTGACGTGATTGAGATCGCGGCCGTAGGCGGCCGAACGTCCTTTTATCGACCGGGCAAGGTCAAATCGATCTCGGTAATGTGCCAGCGGCCGAGATTGGCGGTGTAGAGTTTGTTGCCCTTAAATGCGATATTGGTGGGGTGTGCGAGCGTCGTCGCGGCCGAATCCTCGATCAGTATCTCGAGTCCCCGGTCCTTGCGCCAGCGGTAGATCCGGCTGGGCTCATAGCATGAAATGAACAGCGAGCCATCCGGGGCGAAGGCTAGACCATCCGGGACGTTATGCACATCTTTGATAACGACCCGTCGCGGCCCAGCCGCACCGTCGGCAAGGATTGGCACGTAGCTGACACACGACGCATTGCTTTCCACCACATAGAGCCCGCTTCCCTCCGGCGCCATGGCCATGCCATTGGCGAAGGACATCGGCTCCTGACACCACAGACGGCCCTCGCCCGTTTTGAGATCGTACCGGAAGATGCCGGAACGATTGTCTTCGCCAACGCTATCCGACACGTAAAGCCAGCCTCTCGCCTCGTCGACGATAGGATAATTCGGCACGCGGATGCCGGACGACGCGAAGCGCTCCATGCGCGCGGTCGCGGCATCCCACCGAAAGATCGCGGCATATCTGAGATCGCAGACAAAACAATTTCCCAAATCGTCGAAGGCTATGCCGAGCAGAAAGCCATCCGTCCCGCCCATACGTTCGACCGAGCCGCCGTCGGCGGCCAGCCGCAGGAGGTCGCCGGTTTCGGTGCCGCACCAGATCGACCCGTCGCGGTGGACGGCCACGCCTTCCGGGTGCGCGACGCGAGGGCTGGTGAAGATGCCGTCGAAGAAAACGCGCGCGGCGGACATATCGAGCAACGGCTTTACCATGGGGCCCTCAGCTTGCGATGTACGATCTCTGTGCGGCGATGCAGCGCCCGACCATCGCGCGGTCGGCAGCGAGGATCTCGGCGATCAGCGCACCGCGTTCCTTGGCGCTGACAAATTCGAGGCGACGCAGGCCAAGCGGGTCGATGCGATTGCGCAAAACGGCGAGCGTATCGCGGGAAGGCAAGGGAACCTCCCGGCAATCGTCGTCGAAGGTCACCGCAAACCCGGTGGCATCGCGAATCTGCTGCCGCATGACGCCTGGCATGGTCTCAATGACGATCAATTCCCGGGATATCAGGTCAAGCCGGAAGACGCAGAGATCGGTGAACACCAGCGCCTGGCCGGTCCGATAGCCCATCGGCTCCCGCTCTGCCGGCGTCAGTAGCCCGCGGGCGGAACTCGCGATCTCCACCTCATCCACCAGCGACTGAACCGAATGACGAGGAATGTAGAGCAAATAGTCGCGGTGCATGTTGGCAACGTCGGCCATGCCTCCCTGCCCCGGCAGCCGAATGAGGCCGCCGCTCGGTTTGCGCAGCGCGATGGTGTTGACCTGGCCGCGCCGGTCGACCTGCGCCGCGCCGACAATCTCATGCGTGACGGCACCCGCCTGATAGTAGGTCGAATAGGTGTCGTCGCCGCCGGCATGCGTCACCGCCGTCTCGCAATCCAGGCTTTCGATCAGCGACAGGATCATCGGGCTCGGCTGAATGTCCAGATGGCCGCAACTCATTGTCGCGATGATCATGTCCGGCGCGTGCGTCGCCTTGGCCAGCCGGTAGGCGACGTTGGCTAGTGGCGACACCGCGCCCGCGCTGGCAAAGCTCTCATTATCGAGTTCGGCGGCAATGCGAGCGGCAATGATCTCGTCGACGGATGGGGTCTTTTTCTCAGGCGCGAGCGAGGGCACGGCGATGACCGTTTCGGCACGGACTTTCGCAGCGTCTTGAACGGGAGCCGGCATGCCCTCTGACGGCAGGCGCAGATTGTGCGCCAGAGGCGTTTCCCTGGCCGCGAATGCCTCCGACAATTTCTGATAATCCGTGACATAAAATGGCAGACAGGATGCCGGATAGGCGCCGCCTGGTGCCAATGCGATGGCCGAAACCTGATTGCGAGTGAGAATGCTCTGGCGCCCGTCCTGCCGCAGCGCCCCAACCGGGACGATTTCCTCGACCGTGACCAGTACCTGCCGCGCGGCACCCGCCATGGCGAAGTCCAGTGCACGCGGCCCGATGATCTGGACGTTGCCGCTTTCATCCGCGCGCTGAGCGTGGGCGACGAATGTATCGAGCCGCAGCGGCGGGATAAATCCGGTAGCGGCCCCTGAAATCGAATCGGGCCTGCAGCTCGCACCCGGTACTCGCGCCAGCATGTCGGATCCATCCGGCAGCTGGAACGGCATTGACGGCAGGTTCTGCTGCGCCGCTCGCAGGGCCTGGATCATGGCCAGGGCAGTCCAATCGCGGACCGGTAGTGCGCCGCTCTCGGCAGCCGCCCGGAACCTTGGCGGAAGGCCAAAAATGTCGAGGCTGGAAAAGCAGAGGTCTATTTCCGCTACCGCATTCGCCTCGAGCAGCAGTTCGAGCGGCAAGCCGCCGGCCCAGCAAACATAGCGCAAGTCCTTGATGCAGGACCGGGCGATCGCGCGCAGCAATGCGACCGGCAGGCGGGCAAAATGGTGGCCGCCGACCCCGAAGGAGTCACCCTGGCAGACCATCGCGGCCAGTCCCTCGACATCGGTGAAGCGTGGCCGGTTCGGCTTGACCAGGGACATTGCGGCATGATCTTTCACAGCGCGGATGCCTCGATGCGGTAGCGGGTCACAAACGGTCTTTCAGGCGAAAATTCCACCGCCGTCGCAATGCCGGATTGCGCAACGGGATTGTCGGCGAGTGCGGTCGCCGGGCCGAGCCCGAAGGGCGAGCAGATCGGCTCGATGCCGATGGCGACATGACGCCCATTCCAGGGGGCCGCCTTGCGGCCGCGATTGGAATACCAGAGCAGCAGGCTCGGGAAATGCTCCTTCTGCCAGGAGAGCGCTACCCGGTAGCCCTCCTCGTGATTGACGAGCGCTGCCATACCGTCGGCACCCTCGATCTGCAGCAACTCCTCCGTGGCGGCAGCCAGGGGTAGCCGCGAGGCATCGACCACCTTTCCTGTGCGCGATGGCACGGCTGTCAGTTCGGAAAAAGTTCTATCCGGGGCAAACAGCGCTGCGCCGGGTTCGACATCGTGCGGATAGGTGCGTCCCTCATCGAAGCCACCGAATTCCAACCCGGCGGCACCGGTCTCGAGTGGCAGCCGGAACACCGGGTGCAGGCCGATCGGCAGGCGGCAGGCACGGCGAACGACGATCTTGAATTGAATATCGATGGCCGGAACCACAGGATCGGGTGTCACCGTCCGCTCGACATATTCGACCGGGCTTGCCTGGGGATAGGTGAGCGCCAGCGACAATGATCCGCTGCCGCTGTCGCGCCAGGTCCAGTCATGGTTGGAGCTGTGGCCGTGGATTTCTTCGTCCGGCTCCGGCGGACCCATCACGCAGGCCCAGTTCTCCGGCCATCCTTCAGCAGGCACCGAATAGCCGAAGGGCACGCAAGGCCATTCGCCGCGCAATCGGCGCAGAATGCCCGGCAGCACCTCCGCACCAGGCTCGTTCGCCCATGGTGCGACATGCATTGGTGATATCTGCTGGCCATTCGCCAGCAAGAACGTAACAGGCGCCAGCATCGCGCCGAGCCGCTGGACGGTCAGCGCGCCATGCGCCCAGCCCAGCCCGCGATAGTCCTCGCCACTTTTCACGGCTCGGCCTTCTTCACCGGCGCAGCACTCCGGTCAGCGAACTCCTTGATGCGCTGCTGACCAATCTCGCCGCGGTAGAGGTCACCCAATATGCCGCGCTCCATGGCCAGACCATCAGCCAGATGGCCCGACAGGGCATGCGCGGTCAGCATCTTCAGGCCTTCTATCGCCGCGGCGGGCTCGGCGGCGATCATCTCCGCCATTTCCAACGCGCGTGGCAGCAGCCGGTCGACATCAACGATCTCGTTGACCAGGCCGGCGGCAACGAATTCGGAGGCCGGCACGATGGCGCCGGTCATCAGCAGGAGGTTGGCGCGGTTCCGGCCAAGCTTGGCGACGCTGCGCTGCGTGCCGCCACCGCCGGGGATCAGTCCGAGCTTGATCTCGGGCAGCCCGAGTTTTGCAAATTGGTTCGCGATCACGATGTCGCAGCACAGCACCAGTTCCATGCCGCCGCCCAGCGCGAAACCGTTGACCGCCGCGATCACCGGCTTGCGATTGTTCTCGATGGCCGCATACATGCGGGTTCCGGCGGCTTGGAACGTATCGAATTCAGGTCCCGTCTGTGCGGCATATTCCTTGATGTCGGCGCCGGCCATGAAGCCGCGCCCCTCACCGGTGACGACGATCGCACCAACGCCGGCATCTTCCGAGAGCGCCTCGAAGGCTTCGGTGATCTCGCCTTGCATCAGCCGGTTCATGGCGTTGAGCTGGTTGGCGCGTCGGAAGGTGACCGTCGCGACGCGGCCCGAGGTTTCGACCGTCAGTGTCTGGTAGTCGCTCATCGTCAGGCCGCGTCTACAGTCATGTCACCGGACGCTTCCAGAGCGGCAATCTCGTCCTTCGACAGGCCGAACTCGGCCAGGATTTCGCGGCCGTGCTGGCCGACGAGCGGCGCCGGGCGCTCGATGGTTGCCGGCGTCTCGCTCATCTTGACCGCCGGTGCGACCACCCGAACTTTGCCGCCGCGTGGATGATCATAACTGGTGATCATGCCCATATGCCTGACCTGCGGATCCTCAGCCGCGCGGCGGATGTCCTTCACCTCGGCGCACCAGATGTCGACCGCCAGCAGCCGTGCCAGCAGATCCTGCGTCGCGAATTTCCTCGTCTCGGCGTTGACCTTCTCGAACACCTCGTCGCGCTTGTCGAACAGGGTTTTCAGTTCGTCATAGATGGCAAGCTGGGGCGCATCGAGCACCTCGTAGAGCGTCTTGAACGGGCTCATGGCGATCGATATGTAGCCACCATCCTTCGTCTCGTAGATGCCGAACGGCGCCTGCATGCCGGGATGGCCGATGCCGGAATTGGGCCGCACGAAATCTTCGCCGAGGTTGAGCACGGCGACATATTCCTGGTTGAGATGCGCCATCAGGCCGGCCAGAAGATTGACCTCGATCTTCTGGCCCTTGCCGGTCTTCTCGCGATAGTAGAGCGCCGACAGGATGCCGTAGACCATGTTCATGGCACCGATCTGATCGGCGAGGCCGGCGCCGGCGGGAACCGGCGCCTGATCGCCGCGGCCGGTGTTGGCAATCAGCCCGGCGAGCCCCTGGATCAGCATGTCCTGGCCGGGACGCTCGACATAGGGGCCCTCCTCGCCATAGCCGGACCCAGAGCAGTAGATGATGCGCGGATTGACGGCCTTGAAATCCTCATAGCCATAACCGAGCTTGGCCAGCACGCCGGGCCGGAAATTCTGCACAACCACGTCGGCGTTCTTGGCCATCTCCATCAGGATTGCATGCACCTTGCGGCTCTTCAGGTTGAGCGCGATGGAGCGCTTGTTGCGGTTCCAGGCAAGGAAATTCGGGCTCTCCGAGCCGCCGACCCATTTGGCGAAGAAGGTCATGCCGCGGAACATGTCCCCGGCCCCGGCGCGCTCGATCTTGATGACATCGGCACCCATGTCGCCGAGCAGTTGCGTGGCGAACGGCCCTTGCAGCAGATGGCTGAAGTCGAGGATCCGGACGCCTTCGAGGGCCTTGTTCATTTCATGTCTCGTTTCGTTTTCAAAGCAGTTCGGGGACGTAGCGTGGGGCGGCGGTCAGCCCGCCGTCGACGCGCAGATCGGTGCCGGTGGTGAAGCCGGCGGCATCGGAGGCGAGGTAGACGGCGGCTTCGGCCACTTCGGATGGCTCGCCGATGCGGCCGAGCGGATGCATCTTGACCCAGGCTTTGGCGAGGTTGCTGCCGATTTCCTTGACCAGCCTGTCGTTCATCGGCGTGTTGATGGTGCCCGGCGAGATCGAATTGACACGGATGTTCATCGGTCCGAACTCGACCGCCATCTGCCTCGTCATCGCCATCACCGCGCCCTTGGCGCCGGCATAGGCGGTCCAGCCATCGAGCCCAATATGGCCCTGCGCCGAGGCCATATTGATGATCGAGCCCGACTTTTGCGCGATCATGTGCGGCAGCGCGTATTTGCAGCAGCGAAACACGCTGGTCAGGTTCACCGCGATCAGCCGGTGCCACTGCTCGTCGGTCATCTCGTGCACCGGCATGCCGCCGATGGCGACGGCGGCGTTGTTGACGAGGATGTCGAGGTGCCCGGCCTTGGTGACAGCGCTGTCGATGAGGCCTGATATGTCGGCCTCTTGCGAGACGTCGCAATGCACATAGTCAGCCTCGTAGCCGGCCGCGCGTAGCGCGACGGCGAAATCCTCGCCCGCGCCGTCGGCGATGTCACCGAGGAAGACATGCGCCCCTTCGCGCGCCATCGCCTGCGCGATCGCGTGGCCGATGCCGTCGGCGGCACCGGTGATGACAGCGGTTTTTCCCGCAAGACGAGTCATGTCAGCCTCCATTCGCGCGCCGGCGCTTTGCCTCGTCGAGGGCGACGGCGGCGATGATGATCATGCCGGTGATGACAAGCTGCCATTCCGTCGGCAGGCCAAGCCCGCGCAGGCCGTTGGACAGGAACTGCAGGATCAGCACGCCTAGCGCCATGCCCGTCAGGCTGCCGATGCCGCCGGCAAGGCTCACCCCGCCGAGCACCGTGGCGGCGACCACCTGGAATTCGAAATTGAGCCCCGCCGTGTGCTGCGCCGAGCCGACGCGTGCCGCCAGGATGATGCCGGCGACCGTGGCCAGCAACGCACTGATGATGAAGCAGATGAACTTGACGCGCCGTACATCGTAACCCGCCAGCCGCGCCACTTCCTGATTGCCGCCGACGGCATAGATCTGCCGCCCGAACGGTCGGTGCTGCATCATGTAGGCAAAGACGGCGAGCAGGACGATGGCGATGACCGCCGAATAGGGCAGGACGTTGAACAGCCGGCCATCCGACAGCGCGATGAAGCTGTCGAGACTGGCATCGTCCGGGATGGCGCGCTGGCCGGTGTAGAGATAGACGCCGCCACGCATGATGAACATCGTGCCGAGCGTCACGATCAGCGAGTTGATGCCGGCATAGGCGGTGAGATAGCCGTTCACCACGCCAATAATCAGCCCAAACAGCAGCGCGCCGCCGATGCCGAGCAGCAGCGAATTGGTATCGTTCATGATAATGATCAGCGGCAGCGCGATGGTCGCCAGCAGCGAACCGATGGAGATGTCGACCTCGCCGGAAATGAAGACGATGGCGCAACCGATGCCAGCGATCAGGGGCAGTGACGCCTGGCCAAGCACGTTGGTCAAATTGCGCACCGAAAAGAAATTGTCGACCGTCACCGAGAAGAACGCCAGCACCAGGACGAGGCAGACGAGCAGCGCCACTTCCTGCCGGGCAAAGAGCCGCGCCAGCGGGGACGGCTGGGCCTTTGTCGAAGTCGTGCTTGCAAGGCTCATCGCTTGCTCCCTTCGAAGAGGCGGGGCAGATCGCCAAATGTCATCGTCCTACCCAATCGCTGCATTGAGGATCTTCTCCTGCGTGGCTTCCTCGCGCGACATGATCACGGTCAGGCGGCCCTCGCACATCACCGCGATGCGGTCGGCGAGGCCGAGCAACTCCGGCATCTCGGACGTCATCATGATGACCGCCAGGCCTTCGCCGGCGAGGCGGTCGATCAGTGCAAAGATTTCCGACTTGGCACCGACATCGATGCCGCGTGTCGGCTCGTCGACGACGATCACCTTCAGGCCCCGCATCAGCCAACGCGCGATCAGCACCTTCTGCTGGTTGCCGCCCGACAGATTCTTCACCTGCTGGAAAAGGCTGGGGGTCTTGATGCGGAAGCGGTCGACATAGTCCTGCACCGCCCGGTGCTCCCTGGCCTTGTCGACGAACCCCAGGCGGGCGAAGGCGCCGAGCGAGGCCAGGCTGGCGTTCTGGTAGACGGGCAGTTCACCCATCAGCCCCTCGCTCTTGCGATCCTCGGTGAGCAGGCCAATGCCAAGCTTGACGCCGGTGCGCGTATCGTGTGGGGCCAGCCGGATGCCGTCGACAGCTATCGTGCCCGACGTGATCGGGTCATAACCGACGATCGCCTTGGCGAGTTCGGTGCGTCCCGCACCCATCAGGCCGAAGAAGCCGAGCACCTCGCCGGCGCGCGCCTCGAAGGACACGTCGTGCAGCTTCTTCGCCGTGCTCAGTCCTTCCACCGACAGGGCAATCTTGCTGCCGGCCGCCCCGCGCTGACGGGGAAACAGATTGTCGATACGCCGGCCGATCATGTCCTGGATCAGCGTATCGTTGGTGTGCTCGCCGATCGGCTTGGTCGAGATGTGGCGCCCGTCGCGCAGCACCGTCACCGTGTCGGCGATCTCGAACACCTCGTCGAGCTTGTGGCTGACATAGACCACCGCTATGCCGAGGGCCGCGAGCCTGCGGATAACGGTGAACAGCAGCGACACTTCATTCGGCGTCAGTGAGGATGTCGGCTCGTCCATCACCACGACCCGGGCCTCATGGGCGAGCGCGCGGGCGATCTCGACCATTTGCTGCTGGCTGACCGGCAACGATCCCGTGCGCGCCGCCGGATCGACATTGAAGCCGATGCGGTTAAACAGGGCGGCAGAATCGGCGCGGATCTTCTTCCAGTCGATCGAGCCCATTTTGCCGGTCGGATAGCCTTCGAGGAAGATGTTTTCGGCAACGGTGAATTCGGAGATCAGCGCGATCTCCTGGAACACGACCTTGATGCCTTCCTTCAAGCTGTCGCGCGGTGACTTGATGTCAACCTCGCGCCCGCGCATGCGGATGGTGCCGGCTTCCTTGCCGTAGACCCCGGCCATGATCTTGATAAGCGTCGACTTGCCGGCGCCGTTCTCGCCCATCAAGGCATGGATCTTGCCGGCCTCCAGGGTGAAGTCGACATTTTCCAGCGCCACGACACCCGGGAAGCGCTTGTCTATGCCCCGCAGTTCAAGCGCCGGCACATTTCCATCGATGGCCGCGCCTTCGCTTGGGTGGAGAAAATCAACGGACATTGGCTCTGTTCCGGATGATGTCGAGATAGGTGGCCAGGATGATGACGACGCCCGGCACCACCATCTGCAGATCCTGGTTCAAGCCGAGAATGATGATGCCGTTGTCGATCACCTTCAGCACCAGCACGCCGAGCAAGGTGCCGAACAGCGACCCACGGCCGCCGAGCAGGCTGGTGCCGCCGAGGATGACGGCGGCGATGACCGTGAGTTCGAAGCCGCGGCCGGCTGTCGGCTGCCCAGCATTCATCAACGACGACAGGATCATGCCGGCAACGCCGACGCAAAGGCCGGTGACGACAAAGGCAAACAGCTTGAGGCGCTCGGAGCGCAGGCCGGACAGGCGCACCGCCTTTTCATTGGCGCCCACCGCATAGAGGTAGCGGCCGAGCGTGGTGAAGCGCAGCGTCACATAGGCAACAACAAAGATCAGGGCCGCCAGGATGACGGGCACCGGCACCGCGCCGACATAGCCGGCGCCAAGATCGGTGAAGCTGGCCAGCTGATTGTGGTTCTGCACCGCCTCGCGCGTGAACAGGTAGACGCCACCCTGCAACATCATCATCGTGCCGATGGTGGCGATCAGCGAATTGACCCTGAGCCGGGTGACGACCAGGCCGTTGAACAGGCCGACGCCACCGGCAAAGGCGAGTGCCGCCAGCATGCCGAGTGCAAGACTGTGGGTGGAATTGAGCACCGCCATGCCGATACAGCCGACGAAGGCGAGCGACGCGCCGACCGACAAGTCGACCTCGGCGGTGATGATCAGCATGGTCATGCCCGAGGCAACGATCAGCACCAGCGCGCATTGGCGCAGGATGGCGATGATGTTGGCCTCCGAATAAAATTGCGGCGCCGCGATCGAGATGGCGATGCACAGCACCGCCAGTATGACACCCAGCACAAGCTGGCTGCTGCCCAGCAATTGGCCGCCGATAAAGCGCTTTGGCGCGGAGGCGTGTGTGAGTTCGCTCATCTCAGTCCATTCCGGGCCGATTGCCAAGGGAGCCCCTCCCGCTTTGCGGGAAGGGCGGAGGGCCGGCCTTACTTCTTCAGATCAGCCGAGGTCTTCATGCACTTCGCCGGCGGCTGCAGCGCGTTGACGGCATCCCATTTGATGGTGCGGGTCTTGCCGTCATAATCGTAATATTTCTTCCAGTCCTCGCCGTTCATGGGCGCGGTGGGGCTCACGATGTGCTCCGGCACTTCCTCGTTGTTGAAGAGCTTGACCGCGGCGTCGATTGCCGTGAAGCCTTCCTTCTCCGGGAACATCGCGGCCTCGATGCGATAGGACGGCTCGTTCTGCATGGCGTTGATGAAGGCAAGCCCTTCGCCGCCGGTGCCGACGGTGAGCAAGCCATCCTGCGACTTTCCGGCCGCCTTCCAGGCCTGCAGGCCGCCGAGCGATGACGAGTCGTTGATGCCGTAGATGATGTTGATGTCGGCGTTCTTGGCGAGTGCGGCCGAAGACACTTCGAGCGCGCGGTCCGGATTGCCACCGCCGTCAAGGTCGTGGACCATGACGGCGTCAGGGACAATGGTCTTCAGCCCGTCCATGAAGCCGTGCGAGCGCAGCACCGTGGCGGAAAGCAGGGGAAGGCCGACATTCATAACCTTGGCGACGCCACCGAGCTTCTCCTTGGCGTATTTGCCCGCCTCAACGCCGGAGAAATAGCCTGTGTCGTAGTCGCAGATGGCGACCATCGTGGTCATGCCCTTGACCGGGTTGCCCTCGAGCACCACGGGGATGTTGGCGGCCTTGGCCTGACGCAGCAGCGGCACCACGCCTTCTTCATTCACCGGGGTGATGATCAGCACGTCAACGCCCTTGGCAATGAAGTCCTCGGCCGCGGCGACCTGCTTGGATATATCGAGATTGGCGTCCTGTACCTCGACCTCGATGCCGAGCTCCTTGCCATGAGCCTTCATGCCCTTGATGACGTTCTGGTACCACTCGTGAGTGGCATAGTTGGTGACGTAGCCGATGCGCTTAGGCATGTTCTCGGCATGCGCGGCCGCGGCACTCATGGCCAGCGCAGCCGCGGATGCAAATAGGATTGACTTGGACCAGTACATGTCTCTTCTCCCAGGTTTATCGCTTTTGTTAATCGCTGAACGGGTAGTCCCGCCGTTCCGGGTCGGCACGTAACGGAGCGGTAGCTTCGCCCCAGCCAAGCGCCGCCGATATCTTCTCGGCGGCGGCTCGGGTGCGTTCGAAGACGGTTTGCCGGTCGAACCGCGCCGCCTTCTGCGGCAGCAGCGGGACGGTAAGCGCGGCGACAACGCCGCCGGTGTGATCGCGCACAGGCATGGAGATGTTGGTGCAGGCTTCGACCGCCAGGGAAGCGCGCATCTCGTAGCCGAGTTTGGCTACGTCGTTCAGCCGCGCCTCGATTTCCGCGCGCGTGCCCTGCCCTTCGCCGGCGGCCACGATGCGCTCGACAATCCGATCACGCTCGGCGCGGTTCGAATGGGCGAGCAGCACGGCACCCGAACTGGTCTCGAGGATCGGGAAATGCGATCCAAGCGCAACCGAGTAGCGCATGGGCAATGGTGAATCGATCTGCAAGACGACCAGCGCGTTCTGACCTTCGCGCACCACGAGGTGACAACTTTGGTCGGCATTGGCGGTCAGTTCGCGCATCACCGGCAGCGCGCATTCGACCAGCCGGTTCACCGGTGGATGCATGTGCGCGAGCTCGAACAGTTTAAGCGACAGTCGGAAGCGATCCGACTGGGTGCGGAAGATGTAGCCGCGTTTCTCCAGCAAAAGCAGGATACGGTAGATTTCGTGAATGGAACGCCCGAGGCCAGCCGCGATCTCGGTCTGGGTCAGCGTTTCGGCGCTGGCGGCCATGAACTCCAGGACGTCGAGCGCCTTGTCCACTGCCGGCACGCGATAGCCACTGCGGCCGCCTTCGGCTTCGTCGAGCGTTTCGGCAATACTGGCGGCCATCACGCGACGCTCCGTTCCGGTTGCCTGGTTTCGCGATAGAGGCGATTGACGTGGTCAGCGAGTTCGGCCGCCGATATGTCGCCGGTGATGGCAGCGGCGGCATGCGGTGCGCATTCGCGGAAGAAGGCGATGAAGCCGGGATGCGTCGGACGCAGGTAAGACGAGGCGATCGTCCGCAGCGTCGAACTGAAGAAATCGCCCGAGAGATTGTTGACCCCGGCGTCCATCCAGGCCGCCCGCGATCCCGGCTGCCCGCCCGACTTCACATAGTCGCCTCGCTGATATTCGGGCGAGCATAGGAACAGTGCGTAGTCGATCGCGGCCTGCTTGTTTTTCGACTGGGCGCTGACGCCGATGCCGGCACCACCGAGCAAGGCACCGGCGGAGTGGGGGGTCGGCACGTCGGAGAAGCGCAGATATGGCCCGTCGTTCTTCGCCGCGTAGTTCACATAGCCGAAGGCGAACGGCACATAGACCACGTCATCATGCGCGATCATATGGTCATAGCAGCGGATCGGGTTCCATTTGCCTGAGCTGGGATGCGACAGCGCCGCAAGCTCCCGCAATTGCCCGATGGCCTGTTCGATCGCTTCCCTGGCAATGAATTGCTCGCCGTCTTCCTGCGGATGGCCGAGCGTCAGAAGCATGCACATGGCATCCGTCGGCACCGAGGGCAGGCCGAGCCACTTGTCGTCCTTGCGCGCACGCCGGCCAAGTTCCACCACCTCATCATGCGTGCGCGGCACCGATCCGTAACGCTCGAGGAGATCCGGACGATAGGACGCGACCTGGCAGGCGGCATCGATCGGCAACGCCCACTGGCGTCCGCTCTTTTCGTAGGAACGCCAAGACGCACCGACTGAATCGCGTTCGAAGAAACGGATTTGCTCGACCGATAGATAGGCGTCGAACGGAACCATAAGCGCATCCTTCGCGATGTCGCCGATGAAAGGGTGGTCGAACACGACCAGATCGTAAGTGTCGAGCACCGGGCCAAGCGCGCCCTCACCGAATTCATAGAGGCTGCGGCGGTCCCATTCGATTTCCAGGCCGGGATTGGATGCGCAAAACGGCGCCACGCTGGCGTCGAGCGGACCCCAGCAACGTCGATGATCCCACGCAAGACCGCGCAGTCTTGTCATTTCAGGCAATTCCTCCCTGGAACCGGGCATGTCTGCCCTGCCCCGCAGTCGTAGCAGGTATTTTCACATAGACAAGTAATTTTCACATATGCAAATCAGTACTCGCCTCCCTGATTGCCTCAGGCCAGCCCGAACCGCTCCACGGCGCGCATGATGCCACGCAGTTCGGCGAGGCCTTTCAGCCGGCCGATCAGCGAGTAGCCGGGATTGATCTTCTTCTTGCCGATGTCGTCGGCGAGCAGGTGGCCGTGGTCCGGCCGCATCGGGATGCGCCAGTCGGCACGGCCCTCCTTGCGGCGGCGCGCCTCCTCCTGCATCAGGGCGAGGATGACATGCGCCATGTCGGTGCCGCCCTCGAGATGCTCGGCTTCATAGAACGAGCCGTCCTCCTCGATGGTGATGTTGCGCAGATGGACGAAATGGATGCGGTCGGCGAATTCCTTGACCATGGCCACGATGTCGTTGTCGGCGCGCGTGCCGTAGGAGCCGGTGCAGAAGGTCAGCCCGTTGGCCGGGCTGTCGACGGCCTCGAGGATGAAGCGCGCATCCTGCGCGGTCGACACGACGCGCGGCAGGCCATAGAGCGAAAAGGGCGGGTCGTCGGGATGGATGCACATGCGCACCCCTTCCTCTTCGGCGACCGGAATGATCTCGCGCAGGAACCAGGCGAGGTTGTCGCGCAACTCCTTCGGCCCGATCCCGTCGTATTCGGCCAGGGCCTCGCGAAAGCTGTCACGGTTGTAGCTGCGCTCGGTCGCCGGCAGGCCGGCGATGAGGTTGCGCTCGATCTGATCGACCTGCTCTGGCGCCAACGCCTTCAGCCGCCTCTCGGCCTCGGCGATCCGCGCCGGCGTGTAGCTGGCGGCGCCATTCTTGCGCTGCAGCACGAAAAGGTCATAGGCGGCAAAGTCGATGGCGTCGAAACGCAAGGCATAGCCGGTTGTCGGCAGGCGATACATGAGGTCGGTGCGGGTCCAGTCCACCACCGGCATGAAATTGTAGCAGATCGTCTTGATGCCGGCCTTGGCGAGCGTGCGGATGCTGTCGCGATAGTAGCCGGCGTAGCGCTCGCGTTCCGGCGCGCCGATCTTGAAGGAATTGTGGACCGGGATGCTCTCGACCACCGACCATGTCAGGCCGGCGGCCTCGATGATGCGCTTGCGTTCGAGCACATCGGCTTCGGGCCAGGCCCTCCCATCGTAGATGTGGTGAAGCGCTGAAACCACGCCGGTGGCGCCGGCCTGCCTGACATGTTCAAGCGTCACCGGATCATCCGGACCATACCAGCGCCAGCACTGTTCCATGAAGCCTCCTCAATGTTAGGTGGCGACCATATTGTTGGACCAATAGCCTGTCAATAAGCTAATTTCGACTCGAATCCGTGGTTTTTATGGCTCGCCAATTGATTTTCTATTCGACAGGCACTAGTCTGGTCCAACAAATGACAAGGAGGGAACCCTTGGAGCAAGAAGTGGCGGAAGATGCGGGAGTCAGCAGCTCGGCCGTCGACCAGACCGTGCGGCAGATTCTCGACCTCATTCGAAACCGCGCCATGTCGGTCGGCGACGTCCTGCCCACCGAACGCGAGCTTGGCGAACTGTTCGGCGCCAGCCGCAACACGATACGCGAAGCGCTGCGCACCATTCGCACCTATGGTCTGATCGACCCCAAGCCGCGCGTCGGCGCGGTGCTGGCCGATCGCCATGACATTGCGATCCAGAACTTCTTCGCTGCCCAGATGGATATTTCAAGAACCTCGTTTAACGACATACAGGGGTTTCGCCGCATCATTGAAGTGAGCATCGGCGACCACATCATTCTCAATGCCAGCGCCGCCGAACTCGACGCCCTGGACGAGGTCAACGGCCTGATCGAGACCAGCAAGGATGTCCAGGAAGCCGCTCAGCGCGATTTCGATTTCCACATGGCACTGATGAAGCTCGCCGATAACCGCATGCTGGTGCAGACCTACCAGTTCCTGTCGCCGGTCATCCTGCACATCATGACAGTCGGCAAATCTATCCGGCCTGTGTTGAGCGAAACGCGCCACGCCCATGGCGAGATCATCGCCGCGCTTCGCACGCGCGACCGCATTGCCTACAGCTATTTGATGAGCCGGCATCTCGATTTCGGGCTGCGCTTCGTTCCGGACGACCTCGAAAACACACGGATCTCGCCGGCAATGCCGGGCCAGACTTCTTCCAAGGATTCGGACAATGCATGACTTTGAAAACAAGGTGGCGCTGATCACCGGCACGACCGGCATCGCACTCGCCACCGCAAGGCGGCTGGCGCAAGGCGGTGCGGCGATCGTCGCCTGCGGCATCGACCAGGCCGCCAATGCCGCCATGCAGGAAAGCCTTGCCAAAGCCGGAACAGACGCCCTGGTGCAAACGGTCGACGTGTCCGTTTCCGATCAGGTGCGTGACGCGGTCGCGGCCGGCGTCACGCGTTTCGGCGGCATCGACATCATCGTCAATTCCGCCGCGGTCCACCCCTACGGAACCGCGACGACGACCGATTGGGAAACCTGGAACCGGGCGATGACGGTCAATGTCGGCTCGATCTACCTGACCGCCCATTTCGGCATTCCGGAAATGATCAAGCGCGGCGGCGGCGCCATCATCAACGTCGCTTCGGTGCAAGGCTTCGCCTGCCAGCAGAACGTCGCCGCCTATGCCACGACCAAGGGGGCCATCCATACGCTGACACGCTCGCTGGCGCTCGACTACGCGGCATCAGGCATAAGGGTGAATTCGGTCAGCCCGGGCTCGATCCGCACGCCGATCCTGGAGAAGGCCGCGCGTGGCGACCACGGCAGCGATGCCGATGTCGAGGAGGCCTACAAGCGCTTCGGCGCAGCCCATCCGCTTGGCCGCATCGGCGAGCCGGAGGAAGTGGCCGAACTCATTGCTTTCCTGTGCTCGTCCAAGGCCAGCTTCTGCACCGGCGCCGATTACAGAATAGATGGCGGCCTGACCGCCGGCATCGGCGTGAAGTAGCCATGAAGATTGGTCTTGGCCTTTACCGGGAATCGCTCACCCAAGGCAATTTCCGCTTCGCCCGCCAGGCAGGCGCCACCCATGTCGTAGCCCACCTCACCAATTACTTTCGCGGCCGCGACCCTTCGCTGTCCGCCGGCAGCGAGAAGGAAGGCTGGGGCGACTGCTCCACCGACGAACTTTGGAGTTACGAGGATTTCGCCGGCCTGGTGAAGACCGTGCGCGACAACGGCCTGGAACTCGCCGCGATCGAGAATTTCTCGCCCCGCTTCTGGTCCGATGTGTTGCTCGGCGGACCCGACAGGGCGAAGCAGATCGAAGGGCTGAAGCGCCTGGTCCGCGATGCCGGACGCGCCGGCATTCCCTGCATCGGCTATAACTTCTCGATAGCCGGCGTCTGGGGCTGGTCGCGCGGACCGTTCGCGCGTGGCGAGGCGATGTCGGTGGGGCTCGACCTCACCGCCATAGACCCCGATCTTTCCCTGCCCGACGGCGTCGTCTGGAACATGCGCTACCGCGCCGGCCGGCCGGATGCCGAACCGGTGCAGGTCAGCAGCGAGGAACTCTGGCAGCGGCTTGGTGTCTTTCTGCGCGAGATCGTGCCGGTGGCCGAAGAGGCCGGTGTCATGCTGGCGGCGCATCCCGACGATCCGCCGGCCGAGGCACTGCGCGGTGCCGCGCGTCTCGTCAACCGGCCGGAGAAATACGACCGGCTCCTGGGCATCGTCGATTCGCCGTCCAACGGGCTCGAGCTCTGCCTCGGTTCACTACAGGAAATGCCCGGCACTGATGACATCTACTCGCATGTCCGGCGCTTCGCCCGAAGCGGACGCATCGGCTACATCCACTTCCGCAACGTTCGCGGCAAGGTACCGAACTACCACGAGACGTTCGTCGATGACGGCGACATCGATATGGCCGAAATTGTTCGCATCCTGCGCGACGAAAGCTATCACGGCGTCATGATCCCCGACCATACGCCGGAAATGTCCTGCGATGCGCCCTGGCACGCCGGCAAGGCCTTTGCACTCGGTTACATGCGTGCGCTGGTCCAAAACGCCGCGGCGCTAGGGCCTTCGCACAACACGCAGTCGACGACCGGCAGGAGTCAAGCCTCATGACCACACCGAAGCGCCTCTATGCCGACGACACCGAAATGTACCGGCTGTTCGAGAAGGAACTCTTCGTCGCCGTAGTTGGTGACGTCATGGACACGCTCGGGCTGCGGCATCAGTTCCTTCCGCCCGTGTTCAAGCCGGTCGACGGGGAGACGCGGCTGCTCGGCCGGGCCATGCCGGTGCTGGAATCCGACATATTTCCGTCCGACCAGCCGACGCGCAATCCGCTGATGACCAAGCCGTTCGGGCTGATGTTCGAGGCACTGGACGATCTCAAGCCTGGCGAGATCTATGTCGCCAGCGGCGCCTCGCCGCGCTATGCGCTGTGGGGCGAGCTGATGTCGACGCGTGCGAAGATCCTGGGCGCCCATGGCGCACTGGTCGACGGCTTCGTGCGCGATACGGATGGCATCAAGGCGCTGGATTTCCCCTGCTTCTGTACCGGCTACTACGCCCAGGACCAGGGTGTCCGCGGCAAGGTCGTCGACTATCGCTGCGCGTTGGAGATCGGCGGCGTGCGGATCGAGACGGGGACGCTGCTGTTTGGCGACAAGGAAGGTGTCCTCGTCATCCCGCGCCAAGCGGAAGAGGAGGTGGTGCGGCTGGCGCTTGAAAAGGCTCGCGGTGAGAAGCTTGTCGCTGAGGCAATCCGCGGGGGCCTCAGCGCGGTCGAAGCCTACAGAACCTTCGGAATCATGTGACCAGTCGCTCGATCGACGGGATGATTGCGGACGATAGCTTGTCACCTGGGATGAGTTGCAACCCGACTTTGACAGACAAAGCGGCCGGAACGGGATATTTCGGCTCGACAAGGGCCGCATTAAGCGAATTGATCAGGTGCTGGCTGCGCCATCCTCGTGTCGACCTTTCAGGAACCTAGCTTCGCGACGCAGCGAATTCCAATCGGTCCCAATGAGCTGGATCAGTCGCTCGGCTTCTTCTTCGCTGATACCGGTCTCCCTGGCCAGTCGATCGGCCAACATTTTTCGCTGGGCTTTGGGTTCATCCCCATTATCGAATGTCGGCCACATAGGTTCCTCCAAACACAAGGAACCGCGCTGAAACCAGGTTTTGTTGCAGGGCTTTTCTGGCTCTTCAGTGAGGACCTGAGGCGATGCATGGCGCGCGTCCTCGTCGCCGCGCACATGCTTCACACGGCCGATCTGCCCCCGGCTTGACCCATTGTGTGGCAAGCCGCACGAAATCTGCGCTGCCGCTGGAACATTAGAGATCGATGACGGTTCTTTCGCTTTATATGCCGCTGCTTGGTGTCTGCTGAAGGTCGCTTGGGCAACTCCACGGCTCGCGCCACGAGCCCTAAGACGCCGAGGGCAAGACCGTAGGTCGAAGACCACAGGCTGCGGAGGCCGCTGAGGGCTAAGAACAAAGCTAAGAACAGGAGGTAGCCATGAAACACCAGACACTTGAGGAACTGCAGTCGATCGCCGACATCAATCCGATGGCGCCGGCCCTGCTGACGACCAAAGAGCAGCGGATCGAACGGTGGGCCGAACTGCTCGAAATGAATCCGTCGCGCTGCCTGACCGCGCTGACCGGTACCGAGCATCTTAACTCCGGGCTCCGCGAAGAGGCGCGGGCAACCGGGTCGCCGATCACGGTTGCCTTCGATGATCCATTGCTGCGTGCTTCGGGCCTGCGATCGGACACTTACGGCGAGGCCAAGCGCTTCTTCGAACTGTCAGACTGGCAGTTGCACGACATCGTCTGCAGTTGCCATGCCGGAGCCACGATGCGCGCCGACTGGGCGGCCGGCAGGGTGCGGAGAATGCTCGGAGGCAGCAAGGTTCTTGCATGGCTGAGAAGTATAATGGCGCACGGTTGAGTGCCAAACGTTAGGTCAGCGAAGACGCTGCGCCGCCGCCTCAGCTGCAAAATTGCCAGCTGGCGAGGCGGCGCTCGCTGGCTTGCGGGGTTTTGCGGAGCAGGTCCTGGAGTGGGCCGGTGACCCATATCGGCCTTGCTGTGCCTCTCGAGCATCTTTCGGGCTTGACCTCACCGGCTTCTGCGGCTCCTGCGCAATCAGGCGCAGCGATGGTGCAGGGGCTTGGCACAACAGATCGGCAGCGCGACCCTCGATCTCGAACGCGGCACGTTGCGGCGCGACGGCGAGATTGTGGCCATCAGGCCAAAGACGTTCGACCTGCTGGCCTTCCTCCACGCGAACTCCGACATCAAGGCCGTCAAGAAGTTACACTTTTGATTTTAAAGGGAAAATCGCGGCAAAAATATATTGAGGCTTCACCAACTATCGAGACCAATCGGCGATTTTTGCACCTTTTAGCGTTCGACGGCGCGCCCAGCCGTCTCGAAAAATACCGTCATCGATCGAACTAGGGCATTTCTTCATTGCAAAATCAATGGTCATCGCGGACCCGGAGGTGTCTTAAATTCATTGATTTCATTGAGTTTTTCGTGGGCCAAAATCAGACATTTTCCCGTATCGTCCCGCAGTGCCTTTCACCAGTGCCTGTACGCTGAAGATTGGCCTAACCAGTCACAGGAATGCGCTTTGGTCATTGCGAAGGGACGAACGGCCCCAACGAGCTCTATTCGAAAGAGTAGGTAAATCCTTCCGACGAGGCACCGACGGTGACTTTTGTCATCTTCTTGCCCTCCAGCGAGCGATTGAGCACGCCGCGGCTGAGTTCCGGCAGCAGCGTGTTGGTGAGGATGGCGTCGATCATGCGTCCGCCGGATTCGATCTCGGTGCAGCGCGCCTTGACCATGTCCATGACACCGTCGCCGATCACCAGCTCGGCATCGTTTGTTGCCTTGAGGCGCCGGGCTATCTTGTCGAACTGGTGTCTGGTGATCGCCTCTATCATCGCGTCCGAGAGCGGATAGTAAGGGATTGTCACCACGCGGCCGAGGAAAGCGGCCGGAAACACTTTCAGCAGCGGAGCGCGCAAGGCGGTGTCCAGATCGTCCATGCCGGTGCGCAAGGCGCCGTTCTTCGTGCGGTCCATGATGACCTCGGAGCCGACATTCGAGGTGAGCAGGATCAGCGTGTTCTTGAAGTCGATCCGGCGGCCTTCGCTGTCGTCCATCATGCCCTTGTCGAAGACCTGGAAGAAGATCTCGTGTACGTCCGGATGCGCCTTCTCGACCTCATCGAGCAGGATTACCGAATAGGGCTTGCGCCGCACGGCCTCGGTCAGGATGCCGCCCTTGCCATAGCCGACATAACCGGGCGGCGCGCCCTTCAGCGTCGAGACCGTGTGCGCCTCCTGGAATTCGGACATGTTGATCGAAATCAGGTTCTGCTCGCCGCCATAAAGCGTTTCGGCAAGCGCCAGGGCTGTCTCGGTCTTGCCGACGCCTGAGGGGCCGCAAAGCAGGAACACGCCGACCGGCTTCTCCGGCGCGCCGAGGCCGGCGCGGCTGGTCTGCACGCGTTTCGCGATCATCTCCATCGCATGGTCCTGACCCACGACGCGCTCGGACAAGGTCGCGGCGAGCTTGAGCGCCTTCTCGGTCTGGCTGGACAGCATCCGTCCCGTCGGGATGCCGGTCCAGTCCTGGACGACGGCGGCCACGGCATTGCGGTCGACCGACGGCAGGATCAGCGGGGTCTCGCCCTGCGCCTCGGCAAGTTCCGCCATCAATTCGCGCAGTCGTGCCAGATCAGCAGTGGAATCCGGCACGGGAACAGGCTCGTGCGCGGCAACAGCCTCCGTCTTTGCCGCCTTTGCTTTCCTGGACTTGGTATTCGAGCTCATGGGTTCAGCCGCCTCGGGTTTCGGCGTTTTGGCCTCAGGTGACTCCCTTTCATGCGCCTCGGCGGCTGGCGCATCGGCGGTCTCGCCCGGAGCGGCTTCCCCGCCGTCCACCGCGTCAAGCGGCACGCCCTCGCCTCGGAGTTTGGCGCGCAGGTCGAGAATCTCGGCGACCAGCGCCTTTTCCCGATCCCAACGCGCCTGCGCTGCCGCAAGCGTGGTCTCGGTTTCCGCCAATCCGGCCTCCACGCGAGCCTGTCTGTCGGCCACTTCGATGCCGATCGCCGCCTCGCGGCCAATGATGCCTTGCTCAACCTCGAGCGCTTGGCGGCGGCGCAGAATGTCCTCGACCTCCGCTGGCGTAGCGTGCTGCGAGACGGCAACGCGGGCGCAAGCAGTATCGAGGAGGCTGACTGCCTTGTCCGGCAGCTGCCTGGCCGGGATGTAGCGGTGCGAAAGCGAAACCGAAGCCTCGATCGCCTCGTCAAGGATCTGCACCTTGTGGTGCTGCTCGAGAACACCGGCGACACCGCGCAACATCAGCACGGCCACCGCTTCGGAAGGCTCTTCGATCTTGACCACCTGGAATCGACGGGTCAGCGCCGGATCCTTCTCGATATGCTGCTTGTATTCGGCCCAGGTCGTGGCGGCGATGGTGCGAAGCTCGCCGCGCGCGAGCGCGGGCTTGAGAAGATTGGCCGCATCGCCGGTTCCCGCCGCGCCGCCGGCGCCGATCAACGTGTGCGCCTCGTCGATGAAGAGGATGATCGGCGTCTCCGACGCCTGGACCTCGTCGATGACGGACTTCAGCCGCTTTTCGAACTCGCCCTTGACGCTGGCGCCCGCCTGCATCAGCCCGACATCGAGCATGCGTACGCTGACATTCTGAAGCGTCGGCGGCACGTCGCCCTGGGCGATGCGCAAGGCAAAGCCCTCGACGACCGCCGTCTTGCCGACACCCGCCTCGCCCGTCAGGATCGGGTTGTTCTGCCGGCGCCGCATCAGGATGTCGACAATCTGGCGGATTTCAGGATCGCGGCCAACGACCGGATCGATCTTGCCGTCGCGGGCACGCTGGGTCAGGTCGGTGGCGTATTTGGCGAGTGCTGAATCCCCGCCCGGCCCGCGCTTCATCGGTGTTTCGGCCGCTGCTGCGGCAGGAGGTGAGCCGGCTTCGAGCGAGCCCTCGGTGACCTCGGCGAAGCGGGCAATGACCCCGTCGGCATCGATCTTGTCGAATTCGGTGCTGATTTTCGAAACCAGCCCTTCCAGCGCCGGTGTCTTCAGGCAGGCGAGAAGAATGTGCGCGCTGCGCACCTCCTCGACACCGAATTCCAGTGTGGCCAGGCTCCAGCCTTCCTGTATGGCATGGAAGATGTGATCGGAGAACTCCTCCACCGAGGTCGCGCCGTAGGGCAGCTTGTCGATTGCGCGGGTCATATCTGCCGTCAGCCGGCTGGCATCCAGCCCGGCATCGGCAACGATCATCTGCACATCCGAGCGCTCGGACAGCACCAGTTGCTGGACGAAATGGACGAGCTCGACATAGGGGTTGCCGCGCAGCTTGGCCGTGTCAGCGGCGGCCTTGAAGGCGCGCACCCCCGTGGGATTGAGCTTTGCAACGAGTTCCTTGCGCTTGAAACTCTGCGACGATCGGCGCTGTTCCATTTGAACCTGCCCCCGAGATCTGCTGACCCTACCCTGCCATAGAAGCAGCCGCTTGACAAAGCCGTGTGACGAACGAGGCCTTCCGATCCGGTTCGGGCGGCACCTCGTGGTTACACAAGCCCTGCAAACTCCTGCAACAAACCCGCATTGCGGTCTGAACCAGGCGAGCCATTTCACATACCCGGCCCGCCAATCGCGCAATGGGTCGGTCGAAAGATTACCGGAGCATTCAGCTTCTGTTAGTTTTTGAGGAAGTGCTCAATTGTCGTGGCATGGGACCGATGATAACGTTGCGTCACATGGGTCACAGGGCCCTTTGCTGGGGGTAGGTGTGATTGATCTCGCACTCTGGCTGAATCCTCTGGACGGTGCGAACCCGTCGGGAGAGGATTTACGCAACGACCCGGCTTTTCACGAGCTGGAGCGGCTCACGGAAGCCCAGCTCAAGGTCGTCCACGACGGTAGCAACAAGGCTTCGCAATCAACCAGCTCCGTCGACTGGGCGGCCGTCCTCGAAAAGTCGGAAGAACTGCGGTCGCGCGGCCGGGATTTGCGCCTTCTGGTCATCGTCACGCGCGCGCTGGTCAATGAAGAGAAACTCGCCGGCCTCACCCAGGGGCTAACGCTGATCGCAAGAACTTTCGACCAGTATTGGGATACGATGCATCCGGCTTTGCGGACGAGTGCCACGCCCCGCGACGCGGCGCTGCGACGCATCAATGCGCTGCTCGACCTCCAGAACGGCCAGGAAGGCTTGCTGGCGAACCTCAGGCAGACCGTCTTCTTCTCACCGCGCGCCATCGGGCCGATCAGCGGGCGGGACCTGGAACAGGCAGCGCTCGATGAGCGCGTCATGCTCCAGGAAGCGGCCTCCGGCCTGGGGACCGCCGAAAAGGCGGCGCTGACGGCCGCTCACAACCAGTTGCTGAACCGGGTGCGCACAGGATGCGCGGCGCAGATCGATCAGGCCGCGGACACTGTCACGACACTTCTGGCCGATGCGCGCGCCGCGATTTCGGCGCTGGAGGCGGTGGATACCGCGCTCAATGCCCGCATCGAGGGCAATGGCGCGGCCGTTCCGGACCTGAAGAAGTTCCTGCAGCGCCTGCTGACGACGCTGGAGCGGAATTCCAGCGCCGGCGCCATGGCCAACGGTGCGGCAAAGCCTGCCCCGCAGCCGGCCCAACCGGCATCGACGCCCACCCAAAACGGTCATGGAGCCGAGACGATGGCAAGTGTGGCAAGCTCTGTGGAACCCAGCGCCGGCCTGCCTGACCGGATCAACTCGCGCGATGAGGTCGTCAAATGCCTCGATCTCGTGGTCGCCTTCTACGACCGCACTGAACCGTCCAGCCCTATCCCGCATCTCGCCCGGCGCGTGCGCAGGATGGTGCACATGGATTTCGTGGAACTGATGGAAGATCTCGCCCCGTCGGGGCTGAAGGAATTCCGGCTGCTTGCCGGTGTCGCCGATCCCAAGAAGCCGGCCCAGAAGGATGAAAGGTAACCAGCATGCCAGCAGAGAGCAAAGCCAAGGTCATCGAAAGAAACCGCGCCCCGCGCGTGCAGATCGCCTACGACGTCGAAACCTACGGCAGCCCCACGACGATAGAGTTGCCGTTCGTCATGGCTGTCATGGCCGACCTTTCCGGCGCCTCGCAGACCAAGGAAGCGTCGAAGTCGGTTCTGGACCGCAATTTCGTCGAAACCGACGCCAATCGCTTCCCCAAATTCATGGAGGCGATGGGACCGCGCGTGAAGGCCCGCGTGAAGAACACGTTGCCGCAAGCCGAAGGCGCCGAGCGGGACGAGGAATTGGCGATCGATCTCACCTTTTCCAAAATGGGTGATTTCGCGCCGGACAAGATCGCCGAGCAGGTGCCGCAACTGGCCGAGATCCTCAAGATGCGGCGTCAGCTCGAGGAACTGCTGGGCTTCATGGACGGCCGGGTCGACGCCGAAAAGCGCATCGCGCAGCTTCTGAACAACGAGCCGCTGCTGAGCAAGATCGCCAGCCAGGCGATGTCTGATGGCAAGGGCGAGGAGTAAGTCATGGCCGAACAGCAAAAGACCGCAGCCGCTGCCGCCGAGGCCGAAGCCATCGATCTTGGCGAATTCAGCGGCCTCCTTGAAAAGGATTTCAAGGTCAAGAAGGACGACAGCGAGAAACTCCAGCAATTGGTGCGCAACCTGGCGCTGGCCGCTCAGTCCCGTTCCGAGACGACGACCATCTCGTCCAACGCGATCAAGTCGATCAAGTCGCTGATCGCGGGCATCGACAAGATGCTGACGACGCAGGTCAACGAGATCCTGCATGCCCCGGAAGTACGGGAGATGGAAGGCACCTGGCGAGGCCTTTGGTATCTCATCAACAACACCGAGACGGATACCAAGCTGAAGATCCGCGTGATGAACATCTCCAAGGAGCAGTTGGCCGACACGCTGGAAGACTACGAAGGCCAGATGTGGGACCAGAGCCCGATCTTCAAGAAAGTCTACACGGACGAGTATTCGATGCTGGGCGGCGAGCCGATAGGCTGCATCATCGGCGCCTACGAGTTCTCCAACCATCCGCGCGACGTCGGCCTGCTGCGCAACATCTCGGGTGTCTGTGCCTCGGCGCACACGCCATTCATCGCGGCCGCCTCGCCGCGGCTGTTCCGCATGGACAGCTGGCAGGAATTGCCGAACCCGCAAGACCTCCAGATGATCGTGAACAACCCGGCCTATGCCTCATGGCAGTCGCTTCGCGAGAGCGAGGACGCCCGCTATATCGGGCTCACCATGCCGCGCGTGCTGGCACGCCTGCCCTACGGCTCGGAAACCGTTCCGGTGAAGGGCTTCACCTTCGAGGAAGAGGTGGGCGGCGACCACAACAAATATGTCTGGATGAACGCCGCCTTCCCGATGGGCGTCAACATCAACCGCAGCCACAAGCTCTATGGCTGGGGAACGCAGATCCGCGGGGTCGAGAATGGCGGCACGGTGCTCAACCTGCCGGTGCACGCTTTCCCGACGGACGACGGTTCGATCGCAATGAAATGCCCGACCGAGGTCGCCATCGACGACCGGCGCGAGGCGGAACTGGCGAAGCTCGGCCTGATGCCGATCTTGCACCGCAAGAACACCGATCTCGCAGCCTTCATCGGCGCGCACTCGCTCCAGGATGACGAGACGCGCGCCGGGCGCCTCGTTGACCCCGACGCCCAGTCGAACGAACGGCTGAGCGCCAACCTGCCCTACCTCTTCCCGGTGTCGCGTTTCGCGCATTACCTCAAGGCGATCGCGCGCGACAAGATCGGATCGTTCAAGGAACGCACCGATATGGAGATCTGGTTGACCGAATGGATCAACCGGTACGTGCTGGCCAATCCAGCCTTCGCCGACGACAAGGCGCGGGCCAAGCGTCCGCTTGCCGCGGCCGAGGTTCAGGTCGACAGCGTCGAAGGCCGGCCCGGTTACTACAATGCCCGTTTCTATCTGCGTCCGCACTACCAGTTGGAAGGCATCAACGCCTCCCTCCGGCTGGTGTCGGAACTGCCGTCAGTAAAGGGCTGAAGTCGCAGCGAAGTCATCTTGTTTCGTTTGAAAGCGGTGGAGAAACACAATGCCGACCACAGAGAGAAGCGAGGCTCCTTCCATGAAGATCGATGGTTTTTTGAAAGTTCCGGACATCAAGGGTCCGAGCAAGCGCGACGGCCATGAAGACGAGATCGAGGTGCATGGCGTCGACTACAAGATGATGGCGCCATACGACCCAAATTCACTTTCGCGACGCGGCCGTGTGTCGATGGGAATGATCAAATTCTTCAAGCACTACGACAAGTCGTCGCCATATCTGAAGAAGGCACTTTTCGAGAACAAGGCGCTCGACGAAGTGGTGTTCTCGGCACGCCGCACCATTGACGGCGAGACCAGCGACTATCTGGTCGTGACGCTCACCGACGCCTCGGTGATGGAGTACGACATGCGGCAGGCCGCCGACGAGGCCGATCTTATCGAAGAAGAAGTCAGCTTCGCCTACAAGAAGATCAAGTTCGTCTACAACAAGGACGACGAGATCGAAATGGACGTCTATGTCGGCAAGTGAGGCCAAGCGGCCTGGCGCGAAGCCGCAGCTTGCCGGCAGTTCGCGGGCAAAGCGCGAGGCGGTCCAGCCCTCGCTCTGGGACCGCCTCGTCAACGACTTGCCGGGTGTGGCGTCGGAGATCGACGGGCTGCGCCGTCTGCTGGATGAAGAACTCGGCGCCGAGCGCGTCGGGGCTCTTCTCGACGGCAGCGCGCGCGGCATCGATACCGACGCCGAACTCACGCCCGAGCAGAGACGGCGCCTGCACCGGCTGGCCTTCCAGACCGAGCATCGCGCCGAGATCGAAAGCCGCGGCGTGGTGGTTTCGGCACGCGTGTTGAGAGAAGCCGTGCGGCGCGACATCGAGGCCCTGTTCAACACCGAGCGCTTCGAATCCGTGCCGATGCTCTCCGATGCCGAACACGAACAGCCCCTGGACGAACTGCCCTCGCTCGCCGACTTTCCGGAGGTGCGCCGCAGCGTCGTCAATTATGGCGTGCCCTCCTTTTCCGGCCGCTCTTCGCGGGATTTCGACCGCGATGCGCTGGCGCGCGAAATCCGCACGGTGCTTGCCACCTTCGAGCCGCGCCTGAAGGAGAGCGCCACGACCGTCAACGTCACGCTCGGCGACAAAACCGTCGGCCTCAAGATCGAGATCGACGCGGTGCTGATCATGACCCCGACACCGGAGCGTATGCGGCTGCGCACCACGATCAATCTCGACAACGGCCTGGCACGAACCGAATTCCGGGAGACCTGAGATGGATCGGGTCTTCGTGGAGTATTACGAAGAAGAACTGACCCATATCCGGGCGTTGGCGGCGGAATTCGCCGACATGCATCCGGCGGTGGCCCGCAATCTTTCCCTCGACACGGTCCCATGTCCCGATCCTTATGTGGAACGGCTGCTCGACGGCGTGGCCTTCCTGGCCGCGCGCACCCGTCTGAAGGTCGACGCGGAGCGCTCGCGCTTCTCGCGCGCCGTGCTCGATGTGCTTTACCCGGATCTGGTGACACCGGCGCCCGCGACGGCGATGGCTGTGCTGAAACCCGGCCAGCAGGTGCAGTCGATGCTTGCCGGCCACGCCGTCCCGCGCGGCACACGACTGGTCTCCGGCCTCAATCCAGGGCTTTCGACACGTTCGACCTTCACCACCGCGCAGGAGGTCACGCTGTGGCCGATCGCGATCACCTCGGTCGGCTATTTCCAGGATCGCAGCGCGCTCGCCGCCGCCGGAATCGCGCCGATCGGCGGCACACGAGGCGAAGCTGCGTTTCGCATCACCCTAGCGCGGTCGGGAAAGGGCAAGCTCAGCGAACTGTCGCTCGACCGTCTCGACCTCTACTTCGCCGGGCGTACCAGGGCGCCCTTGCTTTTCGATGCGATCTTCGGCGCCTGCTCGGCTCTCGGCGCGCGGGCGGAAGGCAAGACCAATCCGCTGACGGCGTTGCCCGAGCCCGAAATGATCGGCATCCGCGACGACGAAGCGCTGATGCCGCGCACCCGTCCGACCTTCGAGGGATACCGGCTGCTGCGCGAATATTTCATGATCCCGGAGCGCTTCCATTATGTGCGGGTCGCCGGCCTCCAGCCGGTGGTGCGCAAGTGCGACGGGGGGATCGACATCATCTTCCTGTTCCGGCGTCCGGTACCCGAGCTCGCCGATGTGACGGTTGCCGATTTCGAGCTCTTCGTGACACCGGTCATCAATCTCTTCGAACGCGAATGCAACGTCATCGAGATCGATCCGCGCAAAACGCGTCAGATACTGCACGCCGACCGCACCCGGGCGCGGGATTTCGAGATCTTCCGGGTCACCCGGGTCGAGGACGCCGATGCGGAGAGCGGCGAGGCGACAATTCCCGAATTGTTCAGCCTGGGGCAGAACCGCGGCAGCGGCTGGGTCTATTCGACGGAGCGACGTCCGCGCCGAGCCACCGAAGACGAGCGGCGCGAGGGCCTGACCCGCACCTCCTACACCGGCGACGATGTCTTTATCGCCGTCTCGCGGCCGGCAGGAAGCCCGCCAAATCGACCGCTCAAGCGTCTCGACATCAAGGCGCTGTGCACCAACCGCGACCTGCCGATCCTGGACGACACGCCGACGCTGACGCTGGAGACGGCCGACCCGGTCGAAGCGGTGCGCTTGCTTGGAGCGCTGCGGGCGCCGCAGCCGGCAATCCCGGCGTCCCTCCCGGCCAGCGCGGCGGGCGAATCCCGCACCGACAATCTCGCCTGGCGACTGGTGGCGCAGCTCTCTCTCAACTTCCTCAGCCTTGCCCAGGAAGGCCGTGGCGTCGATCCGCTGCATGCCTTGCTTGACCTCTATGCCGATCGCGGCGATCCCAGCCTTGCCCGCAACGTGCATTCGATCGTGCGCATCGATTCACGCCCGGTGATCGAGCGGCTCCAGATCGACGGGCCCATGTGTTTCGGACGCGGCACCGAGGTGACACTGCATGTCGACCAGTCCGTGCTGGCCGGTCAAAGTTCGCTGCTGCTTTCGGCCCTGCTTTCGCGGCTTTTCGCCCGCCATGCAGGGATAAATGGATTTATCCGGACCCGTACGCGGTTGCTGCAGAAGCAGGAGGATGTGCCATGGCCGATGACGCCCGGCAATCGCTACCTGATCTAGCGGAGCCCGCAACGGCGGCGGCCGAACCGTTGCTGGAGAGCTACGACTTTTTCGAGCTGCTGCGGCGCCTGGAGCAGCGCGGTGGATTGTTCGGCCATTCCGGAACGGCCGAACGCGAGCCGGCGAGACTTGGCCAGCATGTGCGCCTGAGCTTCTCGGCCCGCGACGTCGTCAAGCTCCAGGACGCGGGGGAGAAGGCCCCTGCCCGTGTTACCGTCGCCAATCTCGGGCTGCTTGGACCGGAAGGACCGATGCCATTGCATCTGACACGCTGGGTGCTCGACCGGCTGTCGCAGCGCTGGTTCACCGGGGCAGATGCCGAGCAGACCAGCGACACGACCTTCGTCGATTTCGTCAATATCCTGCAGCACCGCATGATGGCCCTTTATTATCGCGCCTGGGCTGACGCGCATCCGGCGGTGCAGGTCGAGCGGTCCGTCGGCGGGCGTGTTCGCGCCATGCTGGAGGCAATGTCCGGGATCGGTCTCCCCGGCACCCAGGATCCCGAACTCGACACTGTGCGACTGCGACAGGCTGGATCGCTCGCCAGCCAGGTCGACGGCGTCGAGCGGCTGACGCTGTTTCTCGCCACCGCCTTCAAGGTGCCGGTGCAGATCAAGGAATTCGTCGCCGCTTGGATCACCATACCGAAGGCACTGCAGACGCGTCTCGGCAAGGCCCATGCCGGGCTCGGACGCGGCGCGACGATCGGGCCGCGGGTGTTCAGCCGCCAAAGCAGGATCGAACTGCGCGTTGGTCCGCTGAGCTTCGACGACTTCAGGTCGTTCCTGCCCGGCGAACGGCGCCTTGGCCTGTTCAAGAAGGCGGTGCGCGACATGATCGGCGAGACGCTCGATGTCGATTTGCGCATCGTGCTCGCGCGCGACGCCGTGCCGCCGCCACGGGTCGGGACTGTCCAGCTTGGCCGCACGGCCTGGCTGGCGCGTCCCGCCGAAAAGGGTGACGCCGACGATCTCAGGTTGCACACCATCGTCGGTTGGCGGCCGGAAATGGCGGAGGCCGCCGCATGAGCCTGCTGCTGACGCTGGAACAAGGCCCGCGCTCGCAAGTGGTCAGGCAGACCCGGCTTGACGAAGGCGAATTGGTGATCGGGCGCAGCGCCGATGCCGGCTGGCAGATCGACGACCCGGACATGTTCGTCTCGCGCGCGCATTGCAAGATCAGCGGCGACCGGGATGGCTATTTCATTACCGACACGTCGAGCAGCGGATTGTTCGTCGATGACTCCGACAGCCCCCTGGGTCCTGGCAGGTCGATGCGGCTGCAGAGCGGCATGCGGCTGCGCATGGGCGACTATGTCTTCCACGTCGAGGTTCAATCCAAAGCGAACCGGACGTCGGTCGGCCCGGCCCCTGTCGCCGGCCATCCCGCGCCTGCGTGGTCATCGCCGGGAGCGCGAACGCCCGCCAGCATCGGCGGCGACGACTTCTTCTCGGCCAAGGTCGAGGAAGAACCGCGCCCGCCACGCCCGGCGGACCTGCCGAATCCGTTCGATCAGCCCGTTCCAGGGGCTTACGATCGCGCACCCAGCCAACGCAGTTCGCCTGCCTTCGACGACCCGTTCAGCCTCGATCCGGTGGCGACGCCGCCATCCAGTGATGTCGCTGCTCCGGGCCAGCCGGATCCGTTCGGGTTCGGCGAAATGCCCGCGCGCAACGATGCCTCAGGGCATGTGGCAAGGCCGGCCAGCTTCGACGACGATTTCAGCTTTGGCCCGGCCGCGGCGCCGCCTCTCGGCAACGGCGCCGACCCGCCGGGACGTGTGCAGCATCAGGCTGAAAGGCCGCGCGCCGGGCGTCCCTGGGACGTGCCGGCTCAAGCTGCCGAGCCGCCGCCGCCGCGACGCGCCGTTCCAGCGCCCAAGCCGGCGCGCCCGGCGCAGCCCGCATCCAGCGATATGGCGCTTCGCGCCGCTTTCTTGCGCGGCATGGGTGTCGAGGAGGCCGATTTTCCCGGCCGCGACCCGATCGCCGAGATGGAGAAATTCGGGCGTGAATACCGGCTGATGCTGGATGGCTTGATGCAACTCCTGCGCAAGCGCGCCGAGGAGAAGGGAAGCGCGCGCGTCGCCCAGACGGTGGTCGGCGCTTCCGAGGTCAACCCGCTTAAATTCCTGCCGACGGCCGAGGATGTCATTGTCACCATCATCTCGGAACGCAGTCCGGGCTTTCTCTCCGGCGAGGCGGCGATCGACGATGCGGTAAAGGACCTTGCACAGCATCACGTACGCGCCTGGCGCGGCGTTCAGGCCGCGCTTCGACGCATGATCGACCGTTTCGATCCGGCCGCGATCGAGGAAGAGCTCAAGTCCAATTCCGCCATCGGCAATCTGCTCTCCGGCGGACGTAACGCCAAGCTGTGGGAGCTCTACCAGAAACGCCATCGCGACATCGCCCAGAGCGCGGAATCGAGCTTCCTGGGCGAGATCGGCGCAGACTTCAGGAACGCATACGAAGAGGAGGAGTAGGACATGATCGACAGACGCGAATTCGTCGTTGCCCTCGGCGCTACGGGGCTGCTTGCGGCTTGCCAGAGCGGCCCGCCGAAACCATCGGTTATCACGGTCAACGTGACCGGAGGCGCCGGCATGAATCCGGGACCGGGCGGCGGCGACAGGCCGGTGACGGTACTGGTGATGCGGCTTGCCAGCACCGGCAAGTTCAACTCGGCCGACTATTTCGCGCTGCAGGGCGACGCGGGCTCGGCGCTCGGTGCCGACCTCATCGGCTCCGACACGATCTCGGTCGCGCCAGGCAAGACGGCGGCCAAGACCATCACGGTCGAGCCGAACGCCGCGGCACTCGGCTTCGTGGCGCTGATCCGCGAGCCGGGCGGACGCAACTGGCGCACGACCAAATCGGTATCGCCAGGCTCGAAATTCACCATCAACGTCAGCCTCGGCAAAGGCGGCATTTCCGCCTAGCAGGCAAGGATGGTCGTGTGCAGAAAGTAATGGCATGAGCGATGCAAACAGGGTGCTGTGGTCGGAGGGCCTGTTTCTCAGGACCCAGCATTTCCAGCAGCAGGATCGGTTCTTCGAGGGCATGGTGCGCGGCGCATTGCAGGCCGGCCAGCTCCATACTTTCGGCTTCCAGCAACTGACCCTCGACCAGTCGCTGCTCGACGCCGGCCAGGTCTCGATCGTGTCCGCCCGGGGTATTTTCCCGGACGGCACGCCCTTCTCCATCCCGGAACTGATGGATGCGCCCAAGCCACTGCCGGTCACGGCCGACACCGGCGCCGGTCCGGTGCTGGTGGCACTGCCGCTCGAGCCGCCCGGTGGCGTCGGATTCGATCCGGCGCATGCGGCATCGACGGGCGCGCGCTACCACGGCAAGATCGTTTCGGTGCGCGACGCCGTCCAGAGCGGCGCCGATCCGGAAGAGATCGAGATCGCCCGGCCGCAAGCCGCCCTGCTCGCGCCCGGCAAGTCGGTCGGCGGTTACACCGCCTTGCCGATCGCCGACATAAAGGGTGTGCGCGCCGACGGCGGCATCTCGCTCGATGAGACGTTCCTGCCGCCGACGCTGATCACCGGCGCGGTCCACTGGTACCGGCAATTGCTGCAGGAGGTCGTCACCGGCCTCGACCAGATCGCCGAAGCGCATGGCAAGATGGTGATGGGTGGCGCAGGCCGCAGCGTCGAAGACCTTCTGATGCTGCACCTCGCCAATGCCGCTCGCCCGCGGCTTGCCCACATGCTGGCGCAGGATGTCTTTCATCCGGCCGAACTCTATCTCGAATTGGCCGGACTCGCCGGCGAGATGGCAACCTACGGCTCGAGCTCGCGGCGGCTCGGCGAATTGCCGGCCTACGATCACATGGCGCCCGGCCCCGCCTATATGGCGCTGGCCGACGCCCTGCGCTCGCTCATTCTCAGCCTGCGCTACATCGAGCCGAAATCGCGCGCGCTGCCGGTCATGCGGCACGCGACCAATGTCTGGAAAGTGCGCATCGACAACCCGAAGCTCTTGGTCGCCAGCCGCATCGTCATACGCGTCGGATCGGAACTGTCGGAAGACGCGCTGCGCAAGATCTTCGTCAACCAGGCGACAGTCGGCGCCGCTGACCAGTTCGAGGGTCTTTGGAAGTCGCGCCTTCCGGGCATTCCGCTGAAACCGCTTCATTCGCAGCCACGCGAGATTCCCTACGATGGCGACCGGCTGTGCCTGGAGCTTGACCAGAAGAGCGAACATTGGGCCTCGTTGCTCGACGCCCCCGGCTTCGTCATCGGCGTTTCCGGTGTCCTGCCGAGCGAGCCGCAGGTCGACTGCTACTCAGTGAACAGGTGAGGCCATGAGCCGGGATGATCCTTTCGGACTGTCGGAGGATCGCGAACGCACACGCATCAGGCTGGCGGGCGCCGCGCCACGGCCGATGGCGCCGCTGGCACCGGGCGCGCCGGTCAAAAGGGCGCGCGCCCATCCCAACACGCTCATCAATATCTTCGCGCCATTGCTCGAATTCGCGCCGGAGCTCGAAAGCGCGCTGGCGCCGGAGAACCCGGAAGCGATGCGCACGCGCCTGCTCGACGAGCTGGTTCAGGCGCGCGACGCCGCGATGGCAGCGGGCTCGTCGCTCGAACGGGCCGACCAGGCGGCCTGGGCCGTGGCGGCGTTGCTCGACGACCTCGCGCTGAATACGCCATGGGGCGGCGCCAGCGCCTGGCCCCGCCAGCCGCTGGTGGTCATGCTGCGCGGCGACGTCGATGCCGGCACCCAATTTTTCACCCGCCTCGATGAGCTGGAGCGCCATCCCAACCGCGACCGCGAGATGCTGGAGCTTCAGTATTACTGCCTGGCGCTCGGCTTCCGCGGCAAATATCGGGTGCCCGGCCGCGCCGGTGACCGCTCGCTCAATGCCGTGCGTGTGGCGGCCGCGCGCTTCCTGCGCAATGCGGACGCCGAGGACGCGCCGCTGTCGCCGAACTGGAAAGGCGTGATCGCTTCCGACGAGCCGCAGCGCTTCATCGTTCCGATCTGGGTGATGGCGCTTGCCGCAGTTGTCGTCGCCGCCGTCGCTTATATCGGTCTGTCGATGGGCTTGAGCAGCCAGGCGGTCGAACTCTCCGCCCTCGTGCGCACGCTGCCGCCGGCCTCGCGCGCGGACGTTACCCGCGCCGCGCCCAAGCAGGATACGCCCGCACCCGAACCGCCACAGCCGGTCGAATTCGCGCTGCTGCCCGCGTTCAAGGCCGAAGCGCCGGCGAGCCTCAAGGACGCGCTCAGCGGCACGGAGAGCGTCTCGCTGGCCAAGCTGATCATCCAGTCCTCCAACCCCGAACTCTTCCAGTCTTCGCGGCCGACACTGTCGCAAGGCTATGAACCCCTGATCCAGTCGATCGCCAAGGTGATCCTTGCCAATCAGGAGCTGATCGGAAACATCACGATCGTCGGCCATACCGACAATGTGCGCCTGCAACGGTCCAATCCGCTTGCGAGCAACCAGCGGCTCTCGGAGGCACGCGCCCAAACCATAGCGGACCTTCTGGTGCAGGCTGGCGTGCCGCAGGAGCGCATCCATTCCGAAGGCCGCGCCGACTCCGATCCGGTGGCCGACAACTCGACGCGCGAGGGCCGCGCGCTCAACCGGCGCGTCGAGGTCCTGGTCGAGAAGAGGCTCTGAGATGTTCATCCTGCGCTTCCTCTGGGCGATCATCACCTCGCGCTTTCTCTGGACGCTGATCGGCATAGCGCTACTTTCGCTTTTGATCTGGGTGTTTGGCCCGATCGTCCAGGTCGGCCCGTACGCGCCATTCGAATCCGACAATGTGCGCATCGCCATGATCGCCGGGCTGATCATCCTGTGGCTGATCTGGCTGATCATCGCGCAACGGCGCGCGATCCGTGCCAACCGCATGTTCGTCGCCGAGATCGCGGCACCCGTGGCCGAAAAGCAGCTCACCCCCGGCGAGGAGAGCGTTGCAGCCGTCGGCGCCAAGTTCGGCGAGGTGATGGCCGAGCTCAAGCGGCGCAAGCTCGGCGGACGGAAGTTCCTGCGCGAGATGCCGTGGTATGTGATCGTCGGACCTCCTGCCACCGGCAAGACCACGGCATTGCGCCAGTCGGGCCTCAATTTTCCAATCGATCTGACCGATGATCTGCAGGGTGTCGGCGGCACGCGCAACTGCGACTGGTTTTTCTCCGAGAACGCGGTGCTGATCGACACCGCGGGCCGCTACGTCCAGCAGGAGAGCCAGCCGGACGTCGACGCCGCGGAATGGCTGGGCTTCCTGGACCTCCTGAAGAAGCACCGGGGTCGCCGCGCGCTCAACGGCGTCATCGTCGCGCTGTCGATCGATGCGCTCTCGGAGGGCGACGAAGCGATCAAGGCGCACGGCCGCAAGATCCGCCGCCGACTGGCGGAGCTCAACGATCGACTGGAGATCCGCCTGCCCGTCTACCTGATGCTGACGAAGGCGGACCTGATCAAAGGGTTCGAAGCCTTCTTCGGCGGCTTGTCGACGAGCGCGCGCGAGCAGGTGTGGGGAACCACCTTTCCGCTGGATGCCCGCGTCAACGCCAGCATGATCCAGGCGGAGCTAGGCAGGCTTGCCACCGAGCTGGAACGAAGGCTGGTGCCGCGCCTTGAAGACGAAGACAAGCTTGGCTCGCGCGCCGAGATCTTTCGCTTTCCGGCGCAGTTGGCGAGCCTTTGCGGGCCGATCCAGGTGCTGATCGAGGCCATGTTCGGCGAAAGCCGCTACGAGGAAACCGCATGGCTGCGTGGCCTTTATCTGACATCGGCGACACAGGAAGGAGCGCCCATCGACCGTCTGACCGCGGCGTTGTCGTCCTCCTTCGGACTGCCGCCGCGCCGCGCCATGCCGGCGGCGCGTGTCGAGAAGCGCAGCTTCTTCCTGAGGAACCTTCTCACCGAAGTGATCTTCAAGGAGGCCGGCCTCGGCACGTTCGATCCGCTGGCGCAGCGCCGCCGCGCCTGGATCTGGCGCGGGGCCGCCGCCGCCTGTGCGCTCGCGGCCCTGCTGGCCGGCGGACTGTTCACCTGGTCCTACCTCGACAACCGCAATGCAATCACCGAACAGGCCGGCCAGTTCGAAGCGCTGCAAGGGCCGCTCACCCAGGTCGCCGCCATGCCGGCCGCGGTCGAGCAGCCGACCATGGATGGCGCGCTGGCGGCGATGGACGCGGTGGCGACCGCCCGGACCCCGCCGCCAGACGCCGTCCATAACCTGCTTGGCCCGACCGCTTCGCCGGAGCTGGTGCGCGCGCAGACCGACACCTACGACCATGCGCTGCGCAACGTGCTCGAGCCGCATATGGTCGCCCTGCTCGAGGCCACGATGTGGCGGCAAATCCGCGACCCGGATTTCATGCTCGGCGCGTTGAAGACATACCGGATGATGACCGGCCTGTCGCAGATGGACACCGATTTCGTCCAGAACTGGTGGGTGAACAGCCTGCCGCAATTCGCGCCGGCTCCCCCCTTCCCCACGGCCGACGCCGAAGAGCACCAGCTCGCCGCCATCCGCCGCATGGCCGTCGACGACAGCTACATCGCTCCGGACAAGGCGCTGGTCGCGGAGGCGCTGAAGACCGTATGCACGATCTCACTGCCGGAGCGCGCCTACAAGCAGCTCCTGGCCGACCCGGAGGTGGCAGCCGTCAAGGAATGGGTGCCGGCCAATTTCGCCGGGCCGAACGGCGCCAAAGTGTTCGCGCGCCGTTCCGACAAGACGTTGCGCGTCGGTGTTCCCGGCCCCTACACCTATTCTGGCTTCCACGACGCGATCCTCGACCGGGTCGAGGATGTGGCGGGACAGGCGGCTCTCGATCGCGCCGTGTTTGCCGGCGGCTGCTCGGAGAATTCGGAGACGTCGGTTTCGGCGCTCTCGCAGGACATCTTGAAGCTCTACTACGACGACTATATCGCGCAATGGGACTCCTTCCTGCGTGACATGCGGCTTGCGCCGCTTACCGATCTCAACATCGCCAGTGAAAACCTCAAGGATCTTTCCAGCGCCGACTCCGCGCTGAAGCGCCTGTTGGCGGCAGTGGTGCAGGAGACCGACCTCACCCGCTCCGACGATGCGCCGGCCGACGACAAAAGTGGCGCCGCCGCCAAGACCGGCTCCAAGCTGCTCAGCAAACTCGGCAAGTTGGGCAAGGTGGTGACCTCGGGCGCGAAGCTCCTGCCGCGCGCCGGCTCCGCCAACCAGGTGGACATGACCGGCAGCCTGGTTGCCGATCATTTCAAGCCGCTCAAAGGCACCATCGCCCAGGTCGACGGCCAGCCGCCAGCGCTCGACGCCGCCGTCGTGGCGCTGACGGCGCTGTCGAACGTGTTGCAGACGGTGACCGCCAATCCCAACCCGCAGGATGCGATCAAGAAGCAGGGCGGGCTTGCCGAACTGACGGGCGCGGTCGCCAGGCAGGCGCAGATCCTGCCTTCGCCGATCAACGAGTGGCTGGGCGGCATTGCCGGCGACACCAGTGGCCTTTCGCAGAAGGCCGTCACCAACGAGCTCAACGCCATCTGGCGAGCGGACATACTGCCTTTCTGCCAGGCAGCGCTCAACAACCGCTATCCGTTCAGCCCGGACAGCGCGGTCGATGTCAATGTGCGCGACTTCCAACGTCTGTTCGGACCGACCGGCCTGATCGATGCCTTCACCAACGACCATCTGATCAACTATGTCGATACCGCCAGCGAGCCGTGGAAATGGCGCGCCGATTTCGGGCTCGACCCAGCGGCGCTCGCTGCGTTCGAGCAGGCGAGGCATATCCGCGACGATCTGTTTCCGGGCGGCACGGGCCCGGTGATGAACTTCACGCTGGAGCCCAAGGACCTCTCTCCCAACGTGACGCGGGTCACGCTCAACCTCGATGGCCAGAACCTCGTCTACTACAACAACGCCACCAGGCCGCAACCGATGACGTGGCCCGGCAAGGATGGCACGGGAGTGATCTCGCTCGCCTTCCAGCCGGTCGACGGCTCGCCTGAAGTGATGCTCAACGAGACCGGCAGCTGGGCGTGGCTCAGAATGCTGCGCGGCGGCCGCTTCGCCGCGACCAAACTCACCGACGTCTACAGCCTGCGGCTCGGCACGAAAGGAATGTGGGCCGATTTCGAACTCAAGGCCGCCAGCGTCGAGAACCCCTACACGCTCGAAATGTTCAAGAAGTTCACATGTCCGCCGCAGATCTGATCGTGCCCGGTTTCTATGGCAAGATGCCCGCCACCGGCGATTTCGTGACCCGGAGGCTGCCGGCGGATTTCGTGCGCGCATGGGACCGCTGGCTGGCGCAGCATATCGTGCCGCTGTTCGGGATGGAGACCTGGCCCCAGGACACGGCGCTGCGTTTCCTCAGTGGGCCTGGTTCCTTCGGCGCCTCGGCCGGCATCGTCCTGAAGAGTGCCGATCGGGTCGGCAGGCAATTTCCGCTGAGCGTCGTCGCGCGGCTTGATGAAGCACCGCTGAAGCTTGCCTATGCCGATGCCTGGTTCGAAAACATCGAAAAAGCCGCCTTCGCCGCGCAACGGGGCGAGATGACGCCGGACGAACTCGACGCGGCGCTGGCCGGCCTGCCCGTTCCGCTTGTCGATGGCGAGGGCGATCTCATCGACGAGTTCGTGGCCTGGACGGCGCATACGGATATTTTCGACGTCGATCCGCAGGCGCCGCAGCCGACCTTGGAGCAGATCTTCGCCGCAAGCTGGGAGACCAGCTGATGCAGATCTGGAACCAGATGGGCTATCCGCACCAGTTCACCATGGGCATGGATAAGGCCGGCCATGAGTGGTTGGTCGTGGTGGTGAAGGCTACCTTCGATTTCCCAGCGAAGCCTGGCGGACTGGTGCAGAAATCAGCAGAACAGGTTCCGCTGGTCATGGCCGACACGCAAACCGGCGTGCCTGGCTATTCGGCAACGTTGTGGGAGACCGATTTCGCCTTCCGCAAGCCGCGCTGCGACGTGGTCGCCAATGGCTTCGCCTACGCACCGGGTGGGCGCCCGGCCGAGCGGGTTCCGGTCGGCATCAAGGTCGGCAACTGGTCGAAGCTGTTCGAGGTCGTTGGCCACCGCGAATGGCGCTCCATCGGTCCGGTCTTTACCGCCACGTCGCCACAACCCTTCCTGAAACTGCCTATCTCCTATGACGTTGCCTGGGGTGGCGTCGACAGGCTGGATCCGGAGGACAAGCTTCCAGCCAGCTATAAATACAACCCGGTCGGAACCGGATGGTCCCGAACCAAGAACCAGCGTCTAGTCCCAGGCCTGCGGCTGCCCAACACGCAGGCGGTCGGCGAGGAAGTGCGCTCACCCTTCGGCGACTACAAGCCGATGAGTTTTGGGCCAATGGGCCGCGGCTGGCCGGGACGCATCGAATATGGCGGCACTTACGACCAGAACTGGATCGACAATATTTTTCCGTTCCTGCCGCCGGATTTCGATGAGCGCTATTTCCAGATGGCGCCGCCCGACCAGCAGATCGACCATCCGCGCGGCGGCGAGGACGTGGTGCTGGTCAATCTCGTGCCCGAAGGACGCGTGAGTTTTCGACTGCCGCCGGCCGCACTGCCGATCACTTTGTTCAAGGGCAGGCAGAAGGTGTACGAGGCCGACATACTTCCCGACACCGTTCTCCTGGACCCTGAGAAGCGGTGCTTCTCGCTGGTCTGGCGCGTCTCACAGCGGATCCAGCGGACAATCCTCGATTTCTCGGAATGCTGGGTCGGACCGCCGACCGAGTCAATGCTGCGGGCACGCGCCACCGGGCGCGCCTATGTTCGGGCCAGCCTCGCTGTTTCTGATGACGAAACCGAGGACGCATGAGTATCGCCATCGATATAGCCGCCATCGGCATGGTGACTGCCGTCGGTCTGGATGCGCCCTCGGCCTGCGCAGCGATGCGAGCCCGACTGGACGGTTTCCAGGAAACTCGTTTCCTGGGGCCAGGCGGTCAATGGCTGATCGGTGCCCCGGTGCCGCTGCCACGCGGCTGGATCGGCGAAAAACGGATGGCCCACCTTGCCGCAGCGGCGATCTGCGAAGCCTTTGAAACCGCTCCCGAGGCACGCGGTCAAGCGGCGCTCATTCTCTGCTTGGCAGACGAGAGTCGGCCAGGCCGGCCGATAACCGACGGAGCTCGCCTGCTCCGCCATATCGCTGAAATCGTCGATGTCGAGCCGCATGCACGCTCGCGCATCATCAATCACGATCGTGCTTCAGGACATGTGGCCCTGGAACAAGCGCGCAGGATGATTGCATCAGGTGAGGCGTCTTACGTGATGATTGCCGGCGTCGACAGCTATCTGACGGCTCCAGCCATCGAACATTACCGAAAGAACAACCGACTTCTCGCGCCCGGAAATCCCAACGGCTTCATTCCCGGCGAAGCAGCCGCCGCTGTTTTGTGCCTGCGATCGGGGCGTGGTGGCTTTCGCCTTTTCGGCCTCGGCCTGGCTCGTGAGGCCGCGTCGATCTACAATGGCGAGGACTTGCCCCTGCGCGGTGATGGTATGACCGCGGCATACGATATGGCCTTCAGGGAAACTGGCATCGAGATGCGGCAACTCGGCTATCGCATAGCCGATTTGATTGGTGAGCAGTATTGGTTCAAGCAGAGCGCACTGGCAAGCCTGCGTCTATTGCGCGGCCGTCATGATTTTCAGGATATCTGGTCCCCAGGTGAATCGCTTGGCAATGTCGGAGCGGCAACCGGTCCGCTCATGATTGGCATGGCTTGGATGGCGGCCCGCAAAGGGTACGCTGCCGGCAGTCCGGTCCTGGTCGAAGCATCAAACGATGCCGGCGCCTGCGGCGCCGCGCTCTTTGCGACGAGGTCCGGATCGTGAGCAATGTCTTCGCAAACGGTCTGGAAATTTCCGGCAAGGCGGTCAATGCCCAAACGATCGCCGCATTTCCCGACGTTTGCTTTACACCACCCGAAAACCCGGCGACCCCCCCTGGGGTACCCATCCCCTACCCTAGCTTCGGGATGGCCGGTGATACCGAGCAGGGAACGAGCACGGTCAAGATCGGCGGCCAGACTGTTAACATCAAGAACAAATCCGACTTGTCCAGAACGTCAGGGACTGAGGCAGGCTGTGCTGCGAAAAAAGGCGTTGTCACTTCGAAAAACACCGGCAAGGGATACTTCAACTCCTGGTCGAATGACGTGAAGTTCGATGGTGAGCCGGTTATCCGAAATACGGACCTTGCCACCAACAATCACGCTTCTCCAGTCGGCAACACTCCGCCTTGGGTCCACATAGCGGCCTTGTCCGTAGGCGGGCAAAACTGCCTGGCGTTGCTTGCCTCGATCGACATCCACGTGCACCCCTACGACGAGGCCGACAATCACTGTAAGAAAGGCAAGCAGCAGTCCGACCATGTTATCCAGAACGCGTTTTTCGAACCCGATCGCGGTGGCGGGCCCATAGGTGCGTTCCCGCGCTACACGGAAGGCGACGCGCCCTGCATCTGCCTCAACGATGGCAAGAAGAGAACCACTCAGCACGGCAAGAAGTCCCGCAAGCAGATCAAGCGAGCGGCGGCCCAGCGCCGGGCCGCAGGTGCCGGTAAGTCGGGAGCTTGTTCGCAAAGCTACGAATCCGCCCGCGATGCCGAACTTCAACACACCGCCGAAAGCCTGCCAAAGCTGGCAGCTAGCCCTGACGCCCAGGAATGCCTGAAGGCCATATGCGACACATACTTCAAATGGGCCACCAGAAAACGCAGCCAAGACCGTCTTGATGAAGTCCAATGCGACGTACCGAAGGTGTGAACAATGGAATGCACGGATGCATACATCGCCCTCAAAGATGCTTTTTACTGTCTGTTCTATGAGGAACTCGGCCCTGGCAACCACCTTTCTCGCATCTATCACTTCAGTGGGCGAACCAATCCACAGGTTCGGCTCGTCGCCGAGATTCGTGAGTGGATAGTGTCGATCTGGGCCAACCGCGCAGGCAGGCTTTTTGGCGCGGTTTGGGATGGCCAAATCCTGTCGATTGGAGAGAGGGTCGAGCCAATTGCCAGCGTCGATCTTCTGGGTACGATCAAACTCGCAGGTTTCGCAGACGAACCTCAGTTCATCATGGGCGAGGATGGTCTTATCTTTGAAAACCGGCGCGGCGCCTGGCAGCGAATTCCATTCCGCGGCAAGCAGGACGTCTATTCGGTCGCTCGAAGGAAGGCGGATGAATATGTGTTCGCAGCTTCCACTGGTCGGATCATCACGTACGCCTCAGGCACGGCTTCCGTTGATCACTTGCCGACCAACGTAGATCTGCATGGAATCGCCTTCACTTCGCATGACAAAGGCGTGGTCGTGGGAGATGAAGGCGTCGCTTTCCTGTACCGCACCGGGACATGGACCGACATTTCCGAGGATCGGCCGAGCTTGCAGGATGCCCACGCGTTCAAAGGCCGCATACTGACCACCTTGGAAGCCGAGACAATAGACGAGATCGCCGGAGATGGTTCCTTCACAACAGCCTATGATCGGCCGGGGTATTTCTTCTCCTCGAACGATGACTTCTGCGTAACTTTTGACGATGAGGCAGCACATATCTTCGACGGCCGGGCATGGGTCTCGGTGCCGTTCGCCGGCTTAATTCCGTCCTAGCAGATACATGTCACCCGAAGGCGCACAGCGTTTGGAAGAATGCCAGACATAGAAAATAAGGGCGGAAGCTCGCGGCAAGAACCCACTTCTGCGCAACATGGTCGGCATTTCGTCGCGTCGATCAACGCTCTAATTCTGGCTGGAGGTAGACTTTTTCAGTCTCTGTTGGCCGACAGCCAAGAGCGGACCTTTTCAACATCCAGATCAACGATGCGCGGTGGTTGCGCCACTGAAAGCATCCGCAGGACAAACAACTCTCCGGGTTCGGGATACTCGGCATAGCGCTCCCTCGCGATCTGGCTGCCCACGTCTCCGGCTACTTTCAGGCCGTCAAGATGCGCCTCCAGTCGCTCGACCAACCGGGCGAGGCGCACCTCGTCCATTTCAGGATTTTCGTCTGGATGTAACAGATGATGGTCGTAAACGGTCCAAAGGAACGCCGCCATCTCGGCGTGCTGACGGACCATTTCGCGAAGAGCTGGCGCTGGCATTAGTTCAGATTCACCGAGCCACCGCGGATTCGATTTGCCGCGCTGGCATGACTTGTCAAATACGTACCGCGTATGGTGATGTGACCATCCTTCTCCATGACGATAGTCGCCTTGCCGCAGCGAAACTCGATACGTTCGTTGGCGGTAATTCGAATCCGCTCACCATCTCGCGTGACCGTGGAAGCATCTGACCTGGGAACGGGATCAATGATCCGCCCGACAATAAGTGGTCGATCGGGATCTCCGTCCTGAAACAGCAGCGCTACCTCCGCGCCGATCATTTCCGAGGTGAGTTCCGCAAGGCTACGGGCGGGAACAGCCGTCTCTCGCAGGTTGCCCGGAAAGACGACAAGCGGGGCATTCTCGCCGAAGCCCAGGAATATGCCTATCACAACTCCATCGATCCGTTCGGCCGTCCGTGTCATCGCCAACATCCTCAATTCTGTTTTATTTCCGAACCCTTCATCGTGATGTCGCTTGAAGCCTTCACGTTGATTTTGCCCGACCCCTTGACCGTGATGTCCTTGCCTTCAATCGTGATGGTGCCGTCCTTCTTCATGCCGATCGCGGCTGATCCGCACTTGATAATGATCGAGTCTCCCGCGTCGATGACCAAGTCTTTCCCGACCTTGATAGAGCCGTCTTCGTTAATTTCGACCACGCTTCCCTTGCCAATCTTCAGCGCGCGCGCCCCGGCCACTTGCGTGGCGTCATCTTCACCAATCTTGGCGCTGCGGCCTTTCCCGATTTCCGTTGTCTGTCCACCTCCAACCTTGAAACTCTGATCCGAGCCGACATTGACGCTTTGGGCGGCTCCGATGTTCCAGCTATCAGCTGCTCCAATATCGTGGCTCTGCTCGGCACCCACGCTCACAGACCGCGCCGCGCCGATGGAGTTCGTCTGAGAAGCGCCCACGGTCCTCGCTTCGGCCGCCCCTACTGAATCGACACGTGCCGCGCCCACCGTAACCGTCTGCACCAGACCCACCGTCTGCGAATGATTGGCGTCGATGTTCTCGGTCGAATTGGCAACGACGTGGATCGTCTCGTTCGCCATCACCGTCAGCGAGCGGTTCGCGCCCACCGTCTCGGTGTCGTTCGACCCGATGTTCGTCGTCTGGTCGACACCGACCTTGACCGTCTTGTTGTTGCCTACGTCTTCGTCGAGGTTGTGGCCGACGGAGTGCTTGGCGTCGTGGTCGATACGGTCGGACTGGTCGTGCTGCACCGTCTTGTTGCGGTCGTGCTTGATCAGCAGGTGGTGATCTTTCTGCGCCTGGAAATTGACCAGTTCGGAACCGGCCTTGTCTTCGAACATCAGTTCGTTGTAGCCGCCACCGCCTTTCGAGGAATTGGACTTCCAGCCCGATTGCGTGGCGTTGGCCGGCAGCGCATAAGGCGGCATCTCGGAGGCATTGTAGACGCGGCCGGTGATGATCGGCAGGTCCGGATCGCCCTCGATGAAATCGACGATGACCTCCTGGCCGATGCGCGGGATCTGGATGAAGCCCCAGCCGCTGCCGGCCCAGGTCTGCGACACGCGCACGAAGCAGGACGAGTTCTGGTCCTTCTTGCCGAGGCGGTCCCAGTGGAACTGCACCTTCACCCGCGCGTATTTGTCGGTGAATATCTCCTCGCCCGAAGGGCCGACCACCGTTGCCGTCTGCGGTCCGCGCATGATCGGCCGTGGCGTGATGCGCGGCGGCCGATAAGGCAATTTCGTCGGCGCTACGCCCAGCACCACCTTGAAATTCTCGCTGTGGGCCTCGTTCTGGGTCCGGTAGCCCGGATCGAACAGCCGGTATTCGGCGCTCACAACCAGATATTCCGTGTTCTGGTCGTCGCGCGGAAAGCTTTCAAGCGTGAACTTGCAGCCAGAAAAAAGGCCACGCACCGTGCCGACGGCGGTGTTGCGCTGATGCACTGCCTGAAGTTCCTCGCGGCGGATCCCCGCGATCGTATCGCCGCGCCCGACATCGAGATGCGCTCCGGGCTGGCGGTAGTTTTCGCCCGAAGCCTCCTTGTGGCCAAAGGGCTGGGCAGACTTCGCCATCAGATCGGCGCCGGGCTTCTCGAAATCATAGTCCGTATGGGCGTAGGCGCCTGGCCGCACCGCACTGCCGGGGATCCATTCGGTGATGTATTCGACGTCGCGGCGCGAGCCATAGCCCTCGAAATTATAAAGCACCTTCTCGTAGCCTGGAGCCGGCTTCAGCTTGCTCATAGCGTCGCACAGCACGAGCGTGTGCTTGTCCTCGTCATGCTCGAAGAAATAGAAGATGCCTTCGTGCTCGAACAACCGCTGCACGAAATCCAGATCACTCTCGTCATACTGGACGCAGTATTCGCGCGATGGGTAGGAGCCCTGCAGGCGCTTCTCGAATTTTGCGATGCCGTATTTCGAAAAGATCTTTTCGACGATCTCCACAGCGGTCATGTTCTGGAAAATGCGGCAATCGGTGGTGTTGCCGAGGAACCAGAGCCATGGCCTGACGGTGGCCTCGTAATAGGCCAGCCGGTCCTCTATGCGCGTAAGCTTGAAATCCGACACCAGGCCGCTGAACCAACGCTTTGGATCGGATTCACCTTCGACCGAAACGACGCCGCCAAGCATCTTCAGCGGATCGACGTCACGGCTCTTGCTGACGAACCCGACAGTATAGGCAAAACTTCGGCTGATCTCATCACGACCGACGAGATGGGTGAAAGTCAGCACATCGGCGCCAACCGGCGTGTGTACAACCGTGGCACGTTCGTTCGGCATGGGTCGTGCCCCTCCTGGACGCCGCCGCCAATGTGATGGATTGAAGCTCCCGCTCCGCAAACCGCATCACGGTCGGGAGGGATTCGAATTCACCGCATCGGACGGCCGCAAGCCTAGCATATGTTTGATGGAGGCCAAACAGAAGCAATGTCTAAACCGTGGCGTGCATTCAAGTGAACGCACCTCTCCCACTGCGATGGCAAGATGCTAGAATGTCTGGGATTTCAGCTTTGCCAGTGGCGTCGAATGTTCATTTCGCTTCAGATCAGCAATGTTGACAGCTTGCCGCCGGGCATCGCGGCGAGCTATGCCGCGCGCGACCGCAGCTTCGAGATCGGGCGCGAAAATTGCGACTGGACGCTGTCCGATCCCGACAAGTTCATCTCGGGCCGGCATTGCGAAGTCCTCTATCAGGCGGGCTCGTTCTGGCTTCATGACGTCTCGCGCAACGGCACTTTCGTCAACGGTTCCAGCCAGCGCATGAAGGCGCCGCATCGGCTGACCCAGGGCGACCGGCTGCTGATCGGCCGCTATGTCGTCGCCGTTTCGGTCGATGAAGACCGTGTCGCCACCGGTCATCCGCAAGCCAGGACTGGTTCGACGCAACGCGAGTTGCCGCCCTCGACGGGAACGCCGCTGGAACCCGGCAGCGCATTGTTCCACAATCCGGCGGAGCAGCGCCCGGCCGAAGTAATGCCGGTGCCGACGTCTTCGGCGCTGCAGCCCAGCCCGAATGTCCCGGCCAGGCAGCCAGGGGAAGCGGACGGGATACTGCGCGATATCGCCAGGGCGGCTGGCCTGTCGCCGGAGCTGCTGCAGTCGCGCGACCCGCATGACGTCGCTGCCGAGATCGGCGCGGTGTTGAGAACCACGGTCGAGCAACTGTCCTTGCTGCTCAAGGCGCGCGCGGCCGCCAAGGTGCTCGCCAAGAGCGCGCATCGCACGATGATCGGCGCCGAGGACAACAACCCATTGAAATTCGTGCCGGGCACCGACGACATACTCGAGATCATGTTTGCCAAGCGGCGGGCCGGCTATCTCGATGCCAGGCATAGCATCGAGGATGCGTTCCGCGACCTGAAGACCCACGAAATCGCAACCTACGCCGCCATGCAGGCCGCGCTCTCGAGGCTGCTCGACGACCTGTCGCCGGAGGCGATCGCCAAGAGAATCCCGCCTGCGTCCTTTTCATCCAGGAAAAGCCAGGCCTGGGATGCGCTCGTCGCAACGTGGCGGACGATGGAGGATAAGCACGAAAACGGCATGCTGGATGTCTTCCTCGCCTATTTCGCCGAAGCCTACGCCAAGGCTGGCAAGCAGAAATAGCCGCGCTCGGCAAATGCCGTCGGCAACGCTCTTTCGGGCTGTATGAAGGACCTTGTAGAAGAAGCCGCTTCCTTGATCATCCTGCTTCCCGGTTTCAATCGGCTTCCGGTGAGATTAGGATAGCGCATGGGTGCTTGCCTGGCTGGCAAAGCGGCGTGGCTTGGGGCGTGTGCAGGAATGTCATGTTTCGGCAAGATCAGTCTTTCCATCCGGCTCGCTGTTGATACCCAGCCTGGTACGCGCCTCTCATCCTGCCTGGAATATCCCCATTGCACCTCGACGGTGGTGCGCCGATGAGCTCGAAGGACGATCCCTCCGAGCCGCCGGACAAAACCGTCATCCGCGCGCCACGGCCAAGGCAAAAGCCGCGCGTGGCTCCCAACAGTGCGGAGGCTCCATTACCCACCGGGGAATCGACGGTGTTCGACCCCGGCCTCGGCCGACAAATGCCGCCCGGCTGGTCGTCCGGAACCGTGGTCTTTCAGGGGGCCAGCCACGGAGCTGCGCCTGAAGCGGCACCGGCGTTGCAGCAGGACGCCTTGCTCAACGCCACCGCTGGCGTAAGGTATGCCGCGACAAATTCTATTCTTGCCGCCGCAGCCCCCTTGCTCATGCTGTTCGGTCAGTTGCGGCTGATCCCGGTCGAAAGGCAAGCCGCGGCCTTGGCGGAGCATATCGCTGACGCCATCGAGACCTTCGACCATACCATCGCCAAAGCCGGTATTGGGGAAGAAGACGCACGGATCGCGAAATTTGCGCTTTGCGAGACCGCCGACGATCTCGTCGGCAACCTGCCCTGGCCAAGCAAGGAAACCTGGCTTCAGCACAGTCTGGGGGTGCAGTTCTTCCACACGCGACCGACAGGGACCGGCTTCTACGAAGCGCTGAACAATATCCTCGCCAGGCCTGAAGCGCATTACGACCTGCTCGAACTAATGCATGCCTGCCTGTCGCTGGGGTTCGAGGGCCAGTATCGGGGATTGTCCAGCGAACGGAACACACTCGAGCGCGTCCGGCGCGACGTCTACGATACGCTGCGCTACTTCAGGCCGCGTGCCGCCGAGGACATTTCGCCCCGGTGGCAAGGCATGGCGGCAGCAATGGCCAAGCCAGGAGGGCGGCTGCCTCTGTGGGCGGTCGCAGCCGCCGCGGCGACCTTGGTGACGGCGGCTTTTTTCGGGCTGCGGATATTGATCACCGATGAAGGCGATGCAACCGCCGGCGCGTTGCTGGCGCTCAATCCTTCCACCCCGGTTACCATTGAACGCGCCAGCGTGGCGGCGCCCGCCGAACCGGTGCAGGCCAAACCGCCGCCACCCGCTCCACCGGACACCACGCAGATCGACCGCATCCGCGCGGCACTCGCCCGGGAGATCGCCGCCGGCGGACTGAACGTCGGCACGAAGGGTGACTTCATTGTTGCCGAGATCAGTAACCAGCTTCTGTTCGCATCCGGCCAGGCTGAGTTGAAGGCACAGTTCCAACCCATCGCGGCCGATATTGCCAGGGCCCTCGACGCCGAACCCGGACCGATCAAGATCGTCGGCCACACCGACAATGTGAAGCCGAAGAAATCGAGCACGTTCAAATCGAATTTCGATCTCTCGGTCGCCCGCGCGAAGGCCGTGCAGGCGATGATCGCCAGGCAATTGGAGGATCCATCGCGTCTGAGCGTAGACGGCAAGGGCGAAGACGAGCCCATCGCCGACAACGCGACGGCGGAAGGCCGCGCCAAGAACCGGCGCGTCGACGTGATGATCCCGAAACAGGAGACCTTGCAGACCGGCTCGGCGGAGAACGGCAACTGATGCGCTGGATGCTGCGGATATTCAGCGTGCTTGCCTTGGCCGGTTTCTCGGCCGCCGTCTGGTATGCCGGACCGCTGATCCGCTTCGCTGATACCCGCCCGCTTGGATCCGTGTGGCTCAGGGCGGTCATCATCGGGGTGACGGTGGCGGTGCTGGTGTTGTTCTACGGCATCGGCTTCTGGCAGAGGCGCAAGGCGCAAAAGGCGCTCGAAGCGGCCATTGTGCGCAGCGACGAGCGCAACGACGATGCACAGGTGCTCGACGCGCGCATGAGCGAGGCCATCGCGACGCTGAAACGGACGAGCGGCAAGCGCAACTTCCTCTATGATATTCCCTGGTACATCATCATCGGCCCGCCAGGCGCCGGCAAGACGACGGCCCTCGTCAACTCCGGGCTGAAATTTCCGCTTGCGGGCTCCGGCAATGCCCAGCCGGTGGCCGGCGTCGGCGGCACGCGGTCATGCGACTGGTGGTTTACCGATGAGGCGGTGCTGATCGACACGGCCGGCCGCTACACGACGCAGGAATCGGACCGCGAGCGTGACAAGGCAAGCTGGCTTGCCTTCCTCGGATTGCTCAAGAAAAACCGCATAAGGCAACCGATCAACGGCGTGATCCTGGCCATCAGCCTCGCCGATCTCATTGGCCTCGACGACCAGCATATCGAAGCCCATGTGACCGAGATAAGAAGCCGCCTGCGCGAATTGCACGAGACGCTGAAGATCCAGTTTCCCGTCTATCTGCTTTTCACCAAAGCCGATCTCGTCTCCGGCTTCGTGGATTACTTCGGTCAATTCGACGAAGCGCGCAGGCGCAAGGTGTGGGGCGCGACGTTCCAGACCGTCGATCGCACCAGGAACATGGCCGGCGAGGCGCCTGCCGAATTCGACGAGCTGGCGAAGCGCCTGGCGGAAGAAGTCGTCGATCGCTTGCAGGAAGAGGCCGACCCGGTGGCGCGCATCGCCATCTTCGGCTTCCCGGCACAGTTCGGTGCCCTCAGGAGCCGGATAGCCCAATTCGTCGGCAGCTTGTTCGATGCCTCGCGATCGCATGTCAATGTCAGCCTTCGGGGCCTCTACTTCTCCTCTGGTACTCAGGAAGGAACACCGTTCGACCAGGTGCTGGGCGCGATCGGCCGCAGCTTCGGCAGCGCCTCGCAGGCGCATCTTTCCGGCACCGGCAAGAGCTTCTTCCTGCACGATCTGCTGACCAATGTGATCTTCCCGGAATCGGGCTGGGTATCCTTCGACCGAGCAGCCGAACGGCGCGCCAGGCTCGCGAGGTTTGGCGGCCTCGCCGCCATTGCGCTGGCAGCCTTGGCGGCTCTCGGCGTGCTTGGCCTCAGCTTCTTCGCCAACAAGTCGCTGATCGCCTCCACGAGGCAGGCGATGGCGCAGTATCGCGACAGCGCCGATTCGCTGCTCAAGAGCACGACGGTGACCGACGTCGACCTCGAAAACGTCATCGGCCCGCTCGACCAGTTGCGCAACCTGCCGGCCGGCTTCGAGAACGGCGACCAGGCAAAGCCGATCGAGGAGACGTTTGGGCTCAGTCAGCGCGAGAGGCTGCTATCAGCCTCCAGGACTGCCTACCGGCAAGCGCTCGAGCGGACATTCCGCTCCCGGCTCCTGGTGCAGGCCGAGCGCACGATCCAGGCTAGGATGGCTGATCCGATCGCGCTCTACGAGCCGCTGAAGATCTACCTGATGCTGGGCGGCAAGGCCCCGAAGGTCGATGACGAGTTGATCGTTTCCTGGATGAGGCAGGATTGGGAAGAGAACCGCTATCCCGGCGAGAACAACCGCGAGGGCCGCGCGCAGCTCGAAAAGCATCTGCGCGCCATGCTCGCGCTCGACGACGCCTACGATCCCGTCTTTGAGCTCAACCAGCCACTGATCGAAGCAGCGCAACGCTCGCTCGGGCGCATGAGCCTTGCCGACCGCGCTTCGGCGCTGATCAAGTCGGCGGTCTACGCCGCAAGGCTGGAAGACCTCTCCGTCGCGGCGAAAGCCGGCCCCGAGGCGCAGCTGCTGTTCGAACGCATGGATGGCAGCGATCTCGCCGATCTCAACGTTCCTGGACTTTACACGCGCGCCGGCTTCAACCGCTTCTTCCTGCCGCAGCTCTCGCGCGTCGCGCAAATGCTCGTCAACGACCAGTGGGTGCTCGGCGGAGGCGGCGAACAGGGCGGCATTGACCAGGACCTGCCCAAGCTCGGTCCCGAACTGATCGACCGCTACGGCGAGGAATTCTCCTCCGCATGGAACCGCGTACTCGACCAGTTGAAATTCAAAGCGTTGCTCAAGGACAAACCGCAATATCTCGCGCTTTCCGCCCTCGCCGCGCCAGACTCGCCTCTCGATCAGCTGTTTACGGCGATCGCCGACGAGACTGCATTGACGAAGCAGAACACCACGGCCGAGGGCGAGAGCAGCGCAGCGCAAGAGGACCCAGCCAGCATGGCCAAAGGTCTGGCGCGCATCGGCCTGCAGATCGCCGGCGGCAAGTCGCAGAGCCGAGCCGGACTGGATTCGGCTGTAGCGCAGAATGCCGGCGCGAGCGTCGAGGCACAGTTTCGATCGTTCCAGGCCCTGGTCAGCGGCGCCAGTGGGCGACGGCCGCTGGATGCGCTGACGCGGAATTTCCGCGACATATTTCAAAGCCTGAAGCTTTCGGCAGACGTGCCTTCACAGACCGAACGCGTCAATGCCAACCTGCAGCTGCAGATCTCCACGCTGCGCGCCAATGCCTCGCGCCTTCCGAAGCCGCTTGCGCGCTTGGTCAACGCGGCGGCGGACGAGTTCGAAGGCAATGTCGCCGAAGCCTCGGTGGCCAACCTCAACCAGAACCTCGACCAGACGGTCACACGAGCCTGCGAGGAGGCGGTCAACGGTCGCTATCCCTTCGCCAGTGACGGCACGCAAGAGATCTCGATAGCGGATTTTGCCAAGCTCTTCGCGCCGGGCGGGCTGATGGACCGCTTCTTCGCGCAGAACCTTGCGCCGCTGATCGACATGACCGGCCAGGAATGGACCTGGAGACAGGACGCCCGTTCCAGCCGCGACCTGGCGAAGTCGACCTTGAAGTCATTTCAGGCGGCCGCCGAAATCCGCAGCGCCTTCTTCCCTTCCGGCGGCTCGGTGCCGTCGGTTTCGATCACCATCACGCCTTTTTCGCTGAATGGTAACGCCGATAACGCGGTTCTCAACATTGACGGCCAGACCGTCCAGAGCAGCCAGACGGGGAATGCGCCAAGCACGGTGACCTGGCCAAACGGCACTGCCTCTGGTTCCGCCAGCCTCAGCCTGATGCCGGAAATGCCAGGCCGCGACTCCGCTCTCAAATTCGAAGGACCGTGGGCCTTGAAGCGTTTGTTGGACAAGGCGACCATCACCGCCAATGGCGCCAACACCGAAGCCCGTTTCGTGATCGGCGGGCGAGACGTCGCTTACACGATGCAGACCGGGCCGGGGGTCAATCCCCTCCTGCTGCCGGCCTTGTCCGGCTTTAGCTGTCCCAAGGCGTTCTGACATGGCTGTGTTCCAGCGCACCGCCGGCCGCAGCCCTCATTTCGGTACTCTAATGTATGCGCTTATGGCAAAGTGGCCTGGGCACCCTGCCCATGCTTGGTCACAGAGGACGCTCGCGAAGCGCTTGGTGGCAAATTGAGCTCTGTCGCCCTTCCCATCGAAAGCTTCGGCGTGAGCCATAAGGGCTGCGTGCGCGACCACAATGAGGACAACTACCTGATAGAGCCGCAGACCGGCCTGTGGGTGGTGGCCGATGGCATGGGCGGGCACGAGGCCGGCGAGGTCGCTTCGGCCAGCATCGTCGATCATCTGGCAACGATCGGCATTGCGAGCTCGGCGCCGGACCTTCGCGCGCGCTTCGAAGACCGGCTGAGCCGCGCCAATTCCGAAATCCGCGACATCTCGCGATCTCGCGGCATAACCATCGGCTCGACCTTCGCGGCCTTGCTTGCCATGGACGGACGCTTCGCTGGCCTGTGGGCCGGCGACAGCCGCATCTATCTGGTCCGCAACGGCGTGATCTTGCAGGTCTCGAAGGATCACACCGAAGTCCAGGAACTGCTGGACCGCGGCATGATCAGCGCGGAGGAAGCGCTGACCTGGCCGCGCCGCCATGTCATCACCCATGCCGTCGGCGTCAGCGATGAGCTCGAGATCGATTTCCAGCAGGGCGAGCTGATGCCGGGGGATGTTTTCGTCCTGAGCACCGACGGACTGACGGCGCATGTCAGCGACGCCGAGATCGAAGCCGCGGTGATATCCGCAACGCCGCAGGCGGCGTGCCGAAGCCTGCTGGAGACGGTGCTGGCGCGCGGCGGAACCGACAATGTGACCATCGTACTCGTGAAGATCGGCGGCGGGCGCAACGGTGCGCTCCATTCGGATCGGTCCGGAGTGGAAAGCCTGACGAGATGAGCGACGACGACAAGACGCGGATATCGACCAACGACACCTATGCCGGCGTCGGCACGCAGCTCAGCGGCATTTACGAGCTCGACGAGAGGATCGCCTCCGGCGGCATGGGAGAAGTCTACCGCGGCCATAACATCCAGACCGGCGACCATGTGGCGATCAAGATCGTATTGCCCGAATTCGCCCGCGATCAGACGATCCTGTCGCTGTTCCGCAAGGAAGCGTCGATCCTCAACCACCTGTCGCATGACGCGGTGGTGCGCTATCATGTCTTCACCATCGATCCGAGGATCGGCCGCCCCTATCTGGCGATGGAATTCGTGGACGGCCAGTCGCTGTTCGACGTGATGCGTCGCGGAGCGATGCCGGGGCAAGACGTGCGGCGGCTTTGCCATCGCCTGGCGTCGGGGCTCGCCGCGGTGCACCGGGCGGGCGCGGTTCACCGCGACCTCTCGCCGGACAACATCATCCTGCCTGGCGGGCAAGTGGAAGCAGCCAAGATCATCGATTTCGGCATTGCACGGTCGGCGGCTGTAGGCGGTGAAACGCTGATCGGCGGGAAATTCGCCGGCAAATACAATTACGTCTCGCCCGAACAGCTCGGTCTTTATGGCGGTGAGGTCAGCGAGCAGTCCGATATCTATAGCCTCGGACTGGTGCTCGCCGCGGCATTGCGCGGAAAGCCGCTCGATATGAGCGGCTCGCAATACGAGGTCATCGAGAAACGGCGGACCGTGCCGGACCTGTCTGACATCGATCCCGATTTCCAGGACCTCATTGCCGCGATGCTGCAGCCGGATCCGCGCGATCGTCCGGCCAGCATGGCCGAGATCGCCAGGGCAACGCGTGGCGAGGATATCGACGCGACATTGCCGCCGGCATCCTATGGTCCGCGTGACCGCTCGGGCTTGCCGCGCGCCGGCTGGACGGCGCTGGCCGAGTCCGGGCCGCAGCCTTCGACGTCCGCGGGCGAAAAGCCCTTCGTTGAACATGTGCGGCCGGCGCATCTGTCACAACCACGGCCTGCGCCAGCGCCGGCCAGCACGCCCATTCCGGCTGCGCCGCGAAAATCGTCGCGGATGCCGGCCGTCGCCAGCGGCCTCGTGACGCTGGCGGTCCTGTTGGGGGGCGGCCTTTACTTCAGCGGGGTCCTGGCGCCTCCGCCGGCCGAAGAGAAACTCAAACCGCTGACGGCGAAGCCGGCGCCCAAACCCGTTGCGGAAGCCCCCAAAACGGTGGCTCAGACACCGCAGCCGGAAGCATCGACCGCTCGGCCACCATCACCGGTGCAGCCTCAGCCGGAGCCTTCAAAACCCGACAATGCCGCCACTGTCGAGACGGTAAACCCACCTGCCCTACCGGACGCACAGGTGAAGACGCCGGTGCCGGCCGACAGCCAGGCGAACGCTGCGGGCAAGCAGAAGCCCGAGCCGGCCAAGCCCACCGAAATCCCCATGCCGGTCGCCCCGCCCGTCGGCAAGCCAGCTCCGCCTACGGCCCAGCCCGAATTCAGGGCCAACAACAATCAGGCGCAAGTGGCTCCAGCCGAGATCAAGCCCGCCCAAGCGCCGACCGCGAACCCATCAACGGCCGTGTCGGCGCCAAAGGCCGAGGAAAATACGAACCCGCCGAAGACGTCCGCGCCGAGCCATGCGGAAACAGAGAGCAAGCCGGCACAGGAGGCAACCCCGCCGGCGACAAAACCCAACGCAACCGACCTGGTCGACATGATTTCCAAGCTGGCCAAGCCGGAGGCTTCCTCGCCGCCGGCCTCGGAGAGCCAGTTGCCGGCGCCGCCGACCAGCCCGCCGGCCAAACCAGCGACCCCGACCGCCGGCCAGCCGACGCCACCAACCGCGCCATCAGAACCGACACAGACAGCGCAGCCGTCCCAGCAACCGCAGCCGCCGGTAGGCACACAGCCCGAAAATACCGAAGTCGCGGTCAATGTGCCCAAGCCGGCGGTTCCGCCGGCGAAGCCAGTCGACGAGACGGCGCAACGCGCCTCATGGGTGCGCGACTTCAGCGGCGGCGACTGTTTCTATGCATCGCTGACGTCTGAAAGCGCCAGCGCCGCCGCCATCGAAGGCTTCGCAACGGCCGTGCAGCCGTTCGAGCGGATGCTCAATGATTTTCGGTCGAGATTCCATCTCGAGCCGGACATCAGCGTCCGTCTCATCGAGCAGCCCCAGTGTGAAGTGACAAACTTCCTGCGCTTCCTCGATCGGAACCGTGTGGAAGGTCCGCAGCTCGTTCTCGACCGGACATCGGTGCCGGACGGCGCGCCGATCAGCGGCACGCTGGTAACGCATGTAGGGCTGGTTTCCAACGTCATGCTGATCGACCACAGGGGCATCGCCTTCAACCTCGATGATCGCATCGTGGCGCAAGCCGACAAGGCGACCTTCAACATCCCCATTGGTCTAGGCGCCGCCGACAAGGCGGCCGGCAAGGCCCTGCCGCAGATCATGCTGGTGATCACCGGGCCGAAGGACATCCAGGCCGCGATGTTTTCGAGACCGACACCGGTCTCCGAGCTTTTGCCAAGGATCCTCGAGGAGATCGGCGCCGACGGCTCGCGGTTCTCCGCCACCGCCAAGTATTTCCGGCTCGGCGGATAGATATGAACGCCGATGGACCTTCGCCCCTTGCATTCATTTTGCCAGCCCTCGTCACGCACAAAGCGTAGCTGGTTTCGATTATTGCCGGACTTCTCCAACCGCTTGGCATTTTCCGCGCTGTTCGGCGCGGCGCTGCTCGTTATCCTCTCGACCAACAGCGCGCATGCAGAATTCACCGTCTGCAACCAGACGCTCGACGTCGTCAACCTCGCCGTCGGACAGAAGGTCGACAATGCCGACCAGACCGACGGCTGGTGGACCATCGGCGCCAACCAGTGCGTGAACGTCATCCGCGAGGAACTGGCCAACCGCTACATCTACCTCTACGCGACCGATGTGTTCGGCCACGCGATCCTCAACGGTTCGACCGAGATGTGCGTTGATCGGCGCCGCTTCTCCATCCGTGGCATCGACGAGTGCTGGCAGCGTGGTCATATCGCGGCGCGTTTCGTCGAGGTCGACACGCAGGAGCAGGTGCGCTGGACCTATTTCCTGACCGGAAACAGCCCGTGACGCACAGCATCGACACGAGCTTCAAGCAGAAGAAGCTGGCGCGCCTGGCCGAGCGCAGACGCAAACTCTGGCGTCGCGTCCTTGCTGGCGTCGCTACGCTCACCGTCATCGCGATCACCACCGGCTTCTACCTTACCAAGGACAACTGGTCGTTCGGCGACGAGGACGAGGAGCTGCATCCCGTCGAAGGCATGGAAGACGTGCCGCCCGACGCCTCGGTCTATGTGCCTGCCATCATCGACCTTGCCGGTGACCCGATGTGGATCACGCTGGCGCCCGACGCGGACACCGCCGCGAAGGGCCACACGGTTGCGCGCCCGGCCGAACTCGACAGTTCCGGAGCCTCGCCGCAGATCGAGATTCTGTCCGATGTGATGCTGAGCGCCAGCGAGAAGTTCATGACGACGATCCCGTCGACGCAGGAGGATTTTGCCTTCTTCAAGGCGCAGCGGCAGATTGCTCCGAAGCCTTCAGCCGCAGCCCCGGACGATCAGCAATCGGCCTCCCCCGCACCTGCTGCGGCGCCCAACGACCAACCGGGCGATCTGGCGAACGACCTGCAGGCGCCGCCGGACGCGGGCGATATCCCCGCCGGTCCGGCGCCCAAGGCCGACGCAGACGACCCCGAGGCCGGCTGGGGCGAGACCATCGACCAGGGCGAGGCAGCGCTCCCCGCCTTCAAGAAAACCGCGATCGAGAACAACACCACCGTCGCGACCGTGACCAGCGAATACCAGCGCTTCGCGGCGACAGAGGACACTTTCGTGAAAATCCTCAACGGCCGCAGCCTGGATAGCGTGGCGCTCGACGCGCATTTCTCCGCGGACGACGCCAGGCTTGCGGGCGAGGCGCTGAAAGCGCTGTTCAACCGCGATGGGCTCGAGGCCGGTTTTGTGGTCGCCATGCGCGGCTTCCGGCCGAACCGCGAGACGACGACGATGTCGCTGATGCAGGTCTCGGTCTACGCAAGGAACGTCTATGTCGGTACGCTGACGCGCAGCGCGGCGGGCGCCTTCGTTTCCGGCGTCGACCCCTGGGTTCGCGAGGACCTCTTCAACTATTCCGGCGCCTCGGACCAGGGCGGGCCCAAGCGGCAGTACCGCCTGCTCGACGCAATCTACTCGACCGCCGCACGCAACAAGGTGCCGACCAGCGTGATCGGCGAAGCGATCATGTATCTGTCGAGGGGACAGGACCTCGACGCTTTCGCCAGCGAGGACCAGCGCCTGGTGATGATCTACTCGCAGACGCCGCGCGGCCAGGGCGAGATCTCCGGACGTGTGCTTTACGTCGGCGTCCTGGGCAAGGACAAGAACCTCGACTGCTTCGTCTTCCAGCAAAGCGACGGCCAGTATGCCTGCGTGACCGGTGACGACCAGGTTCGTTCGCTGAACGTCACCAACGGCATGGTCACGCCGGTCGCAGGCGTGATGACGTCGACCTTCGGCCCGCGCAAGCATCCGATCCTCGGCACGGTTCGGATCCACAAGGGTGTCGACTGGGCGGCTCCGGTCGGGACGCCGGTCATGGCCGCTTTCGACGGCGCGATTTCCTTCCAGGGCGATGGCGGCAGCTACGGCAATCTGGTGAAGATCACGCATGCCAACGGCCGCGAGACGCGCTACGCGCATATGCAAAAATTCGCCATCGCCAGCGGCGTCGGCACCAAGGTGAAGGCCGGCGACGTCATCGGCTATATCGGCACCACGGGGCTTTCGACCGGCCCGCATCTGCATTTCGAGCTCTACGAGAACGGCGATGCGATCGACCCGCTCGGGACAGTCACCGCGGTCGCCACCGCCGTTTCCGTCAGTTCCGGCGGGCCTGGCGATTCCGCGGTCGAGACGCTGACCGACCGGATCGTCCATGTCGAAAGCGGCGGCAGTGCCCGCGCCAAGAACCCCAACTCGTCGGCAACCGGCGCCGGCCAGTTCATCACAAAGACGTGGATCCGGATGATGAACACCTATCGTCCCGACCTTGCCCGATCGCTTTCGACCGCCGACCTGCTCGCGCTTCGCTATGACGCGACGCTGTCGCGCGAAATGGTGCGCAACCTGGCGCGCGAAGGGGAGGCCTATCTGCGCGCCCGCGGCCACCAGATCACGGCAGGGCGTCTGTATCTTTGCCACTTCCTTGGCATGGAAGGAGCGCACCAGGTGCTGGCGGCGTCCGCCTCGTCGCAATTGAGCGCCGTTCTGGGCGCAGCCGTGATCCAGGCCAACCCGTTCCTGACCGGCAAGACCGTCGGCTACGTCATCGATTGGGCCGAGCGGAAAATGGGGCAGAAAGTGCCGCGCGTGGTGACCGATCAGACCCAGCCTGCGACAACCACGACCGAGGTCCGGCAGACGTCGCCGGAGTTCGAGAAATACAAGCAGGCGATAACCGCGCTGCTCAATTCAATCCAGGAGACGCTCGAGCCGGGCTAGTGACCGTCCCAAAGGCGGCACGATCGCCTGGTCAGGGTGCATACGGTGAACCTAAACCGTCGCCGGGGCGACACAAGCCAGAGAGCCATTTTTGGCAGAAGCGACTTGTCGCTGACGAATTGAGCATGCGCAGAGATCAATAGCGTGCCCCGAGGGGCCGGAGGGCTGATCCATGAAACCGTTTGCCATCCTTTTGAGCGGACTTGTCCTTTCCATCCTTGCCGCCTTCGGCGTCCAGGCCGCAACAGCCGAGGGCAAGCGTGTCGCACTGGTCATCGGCAACAGCAAATATGTCAACGCCGTTGCCTTGCCCAACCCTGCGAACGATGCCCACCTGATTGCGTCGACGCTGCGCAACGCCGGCTTCGAAGTGATCGAAGGCGTCGACCAGGACAATGCCGGCATGCATGGCCTGATCAGCAAATTCACCGAAGAATCCTACAACGCCGACCTTGCGGTCATCTTCTACGCAGGCCACGGCATGCAGGTCGACGGCAAGAACTATCTCATACCGGTCGATGCCGATCTGACCTCGCCCGCCTATCTCAAGACCCGCACGGTTCAGATCGACGAATTCATGGCGGCGCTGCCTGCCGATCCCGCCGTCGGCGTCATCATCCTCGATGCCTGCCGCGACAATCCGCTGGGTCGTACCCTGGCTGCGGCCCTGCCCAAGAGCCGCTCGCTTGGCGCCGGCCTCGCGCCGGTGGATGCAAAGGCAGACGGCGTCGGCACCGGCGGTGTCCTGATCGCTTATGCAACGGATCCCGGCGCGATCGCTTTCGACGGCGACGGCGTCGACAGCCCTTACTCCCTGGCGTTGGCCAAGCACCTGACCGAGCCCGGTGTCGAGATCCAGAGCGCTTTGACGCGCGTGCGCGGCGACGTGACGGAAGCCACGCAGGGCCGGCAGCGGCCGTGGCACAATGCATCGCTTGGGCGCGAGGTGTTCCTCGGCAAGCCCGCGGCACAAGCAGCCCCGCCCGCCGCAGCGCCGGTGGCCGACGCCGACGCCGACAAGACGACGGCAGCGTCCGCCCCCGTGGCCAGCGAGCCGCTATCCTGGGAGGTTGAGCAGCGGCTTTGGGACGAGGCTTCGAAGAAGAATGCCATTCCCTACTACCAGGCCTATCTCGACCAGTTTCCGAACGGTAGTTTCGCCACCGTGGCGAAGCTCAACATCGACCAGTTGAAGGACCCGACGGTGGGTAAGCAAGTCGCGGCGCTCGACACGAACGCAAATCCAGGCCCGGCCGTTCGTACCTCGGCCGCCGACCAGGTCCGCACCGCACCCCCGAAGAAACAGGTCGTGCAGAAGACCCGCGCGCTGAAACCGGTGGCGCAGCGGAAACCGCGAAGACAGCAGATCGTCGAGCGCTGGCGCAACCGGGAGATTGTGATGCGCGACGAGCCGCGACGGAGAGACACCAACGACTTCCTGACCAAGGCGCTAATTTTCGGCAGCGGCGTCGTGATCGGCGGCGCGATGAGATATTGATCATAGCCAGTTAATGGGAACCCGCGTTGGACGAGTTCCCTTTTGCCGCTGTCGCTGCTGGCGGATCGGCCTGGCGGCGACCGCCTATTCGGTCCTGATGCGCATTTCCACGCGCCGGTTGACCGGATCGTAAGGGTTGGCGACCCGCGGGTGCGACTTGCCAAGGCCGATCGCTTCGAGCCGCGCCGATTCAACGCCGTTCGCTTCGAGGAAAGCCGCCACCGACTGGGCCCTCCGCTGCGACAGATCCTGGTTGTAGCGATCCGGGCCGGTCGCATCGGTATGACCTTCAACGACAAAGCTGAACGTGCTCAGCCGATTGTCCTTCAGCGCCTTGGCGAACTCGTCGAGTTCGGTGCGCGCTGTCTGGTCGAGTTGCGCGGAATCAAGGGCGAAATTGATCATCATGTCGAGACCGGTCTTTTGTTGAGCTGAGCCAGTCTTCTCGGCCTTGCTCTTGCACTCTTCCTCCGTGCCGACGCAGATGCCGCGCGCGGCACCCAGATTGCCGGTCTGGCCGGCGAAGAACTTGACGATGTCTTCCGATTTCTGAAGCGGATCGGCAAAGACGTGCGTTGCAAGAAGCATGGCCGCCAATGCCAAGGCTGAACTGCCCCATCGCATGACCGTCACTCCTGTCTGAGAGGATTTCGCTGGCGCGCATCATATCAAACGGGGAAGCGATTGTCTGTGACCAAACGCATGCCGCTCGTGGCCGCCACCTGTTAACGACTGAGGCTTGACCAGCGCTCGGCCACAGGCTTGAGTACTGTTCCGCTGGCTTTTGGGGTGTTGTGGCAGCCATGGCCAATGAACTCGGATACAGAACGGCACGGGATCTGTTTCTTGCTTGTCCCGCCATAGCAAGGGACATGAAATCGCTGGCCACCGGTCAGCCGCCGCTTGATTTTTGCCGAGCCCTACTTGCCGGGCGCGTGCCGGAAGAAGCAGTCACGTTCTGTGCCTACCTCCTGCCCGAGCGAGCCGCCGTCTGGTGGGGACATGAATGCCTGAGCAATCTTGCCGAGCTTCTCGCGGACCGCGATCTCGAATTGCTGGCGCTTGTCCACGACCGCGTCGGCGAACCGGATAATCCCCACCATCAAGCAGCCCTGAGCAATTCCTTGGACCTGCCGCCGTCGACGCCGGCCGCCTGGATCGCCCTGGCAGCGGTGTGGCGCGACCCGACCCTCGACATGGTGTCGACCGGATTTCCTGCCGCCCATGCCGTCAATGCCGGAATTCTGGCCGGGCTGGCCCGCGCCTCGCTGGCGGACCGGTTTTCCGTGCTTTCAGCCTTTGTCGAAATGGGCATCCAGATGGCGGAGATGGAAGCGTAACGGCATTCGCCGATCCCTACGCGCCATCCGTCATCGCTGGCGCCAGGCCGGCATTATTGGCAGCCGCCTTGCGCCCATCTGGCCAGCGCGACCTTGAAGCGGGTACCGAGCGGATGCTGCAGGCGCAGGACCGAGACGTCGTTGGCGGCGAAATTCTTCGCCTGCTCGCAAAGCCGGGCCTCATTCCACTCATGGCAGTTGTCGCAGTGCTTGCCTTCCCAGACCGATTTGTCGAGGCCTTCCACCGGACTGAAAAGCGGTTCACTCTTGATCAGTTCGGCGATGCTCTTGCCGTCGATCGCCGGGTCGCCGAACTTGACGGGACGGTCGAAAAGGATAGGGCCGTCGGTAGCCAGTTTCGGGATTTTCGCACGCAGGGTATCAAGCGCGAGCTGATCGCCATTCTGGCCTGGCGAAGCGCCGGTGTTGCGCGTGTCGGAGCCGGCTTCGGCTTGCGGGGGGCTCGCCTCGCCGACGATCAGCGGCGCGTTGAGATCGACCTTGTGCAGGACAACCTCGGTGGTCAAAGAGACATTGATCCAAGGCCGTTGCTTGCCCGCGGTCGCCTTGAAGACGTCGCTGGTCACCCTGTTCATCGCCTCGGTGATGGAGACATTGGATTCCCCAATGTGCTGAAGCAATGCCGTCGTGAAGGGCGAGTGGTCGCCGGACCCGTCATAGGCGAGCTGGTTGGGACTGGCGGCGAAGGCGACGAGCGTTCCGGCGCCGCCATTCTCGATCGGAATTTCCGCAAGGCCGCTGCTTGCACCCTTGATGCCGGCGGTCTTTGCCAGCACATCGGCAAGAGGATTGTCCCGGCATGCGTCCAGGAACACCAGCCTTATGCTTGTCTCGCGGGACATCTGGCGCAAGATGAAATCGACCGACACGGCCTCGAAGTCGAGCGAGGTCTCGTCCTCGAGCGCGGCATCCACCGGAAGCAGATAGTTCTTGCCTGAAACCTGCAGGCCATGGCCGGCATAGAAGAAAAGCGCCACATCGGCGCCGCGCACCTGCTTGGCGAACTGGGCGACCGTGGCCTGTGTCTGCTGCTTGGTGAGATCGAAGCCGGAGACCACCTCGAAACCAAGGTTCTGCAGGCGCTCGGCCATCGCCCGGGCATCGCGTGCAGGATTGGCGAGCGGCGCGGCGTGCTGATATTGCGAGTTGCCGAGCACCAGCGCGATACGGCGCTCGGCACTGGCGGCCGTCAAAGTCAAAATCAGGACAAGCGCGGCAAGGCCGGCGCCGCGAAGCAAGACTGCGCAAGACGCGATTGCACGGGAGCCCACCCCGACCTCAGTTCGCGAGCTTCGTGGCGGAGAATTCGATCCGCCGGTTGAGCGCCTTGTTCTTCGGCGTGTCGTTGGCGGCAACCGGGCTCTCCTCGCCATGGCCGGCGGCACTGATCTGCTGACGCGGCACGCCACCGGCGACCAGCGCATCGGCAACCGCCTGCGCGCGCCGTTCGGAGAGCGCCTTGTTTGCCTCGGGCGAGCCGTCCGAGTCGGTGTAGCCGGACACCACCACCTTCAAAGTCGGGCATTTGCCGACGACACCTTCAACTTCGGTGAGCAGCGGACGGCTCTTGGCATCGAGCCGGGCGCTGGCCGGGCGAAAATAGATGGCGCCGGTGCGCGACAACACGGCAAACCGGTTGAGGCACTCCTCGTCGCTGAAATTGGCCTTGGCGGCATCGGTGGCCACGGGACCGACATCGGCGGTTCCGGCGGCGACTGTCTTCACCGCGGCCGACTTGCTGCCGTCGGCGACAAAGACGAAGTCGAAGGACACCGAGGCGGTGGGCACGATGTTCGTCACATTGGCGGCCTGCTGCAGCTTGTCGACGTTCGGCAGCAGGCCGAAGTCCTCGACATGCACCGCGACGGGAGCCTCTGATGCTACGGAAACCTGAGTGTCGCTGATCATGGTTACGACGACGCTCGCTTCCAGATCCTTGTCGACGCCATGCAGGCTAAGCCGGAACGGCAAGGTTGCCTTGATCCGGCGTTTGGCCGGCAAGTCGGCAAAGGCGGCCGGGTCGACCTTCGCCGTCAGCTCGGCCGTCGGATATTTGAATGTTTCGAAGAACAGGAAGCGCATGCGTACATTGCGCAGGTCGACGCCCGTGTCGACGGAATTGAGATCGAAGCTGACCTTGGCGTCACCGGCGGAACTCAACGTGCCGGTGATATTCCTGATCTTGTTGGTCTCGACGATCGTGTTCTTCTTGACCGACTGATAGGTCAGCACCGAGGCGTCAGGATCGAGCGTCCAATTGGGCGCGGCGTTGGCGGCGTGCGGTTCGAAGACCAGCAAGCCGAGCAGCGCGGCAAGGACCAAGCTAGACGCTACGGCCTTCGCTCGCATTGCTTGACAGAGTGCGACGACTTCGAACATGGAACGCCCCCGCCAGGACAACCTATCTCGATACCGCAGGAGACGGGAGCATAGTGCACTTGTCCTTGCTTGGCGAGCGGTTCGAGTCGGCCACTACAAGTAACGCCAGCCTGCCGTGCGCGGGCGGAATTGCCTGCTATCGGGCGCTCATCCCCAACCGCCCCCTCCGCCTCCGCTGCCGCCGCCCAAAGGTGCAATGACAGCCGGGGTTTCGTCCTGAACCGGTTTGATCAGTTTCTTGGCGGTAACCTTCTTCCGGCTGACGACCTTTGGCGCGGTCGTCGTGCGAACGACCTTCGTCTTGTGTCTCGCAGTCGGGGTCGGCTCGACCCTCGGCGTCACGGTCGTGCACCCCGCGACAGCCAGAGCGCCGGATAGGATCGATACGACGATTGCCTGTTTCAATGCCCAGCCCACCACACTGCCTCCTCGTTGATCAGAACAAGTCCCGACGCGGGTTGGCTTGTTCCCAGACCGCCCTGGCCGTCTTGACCAGTTGATCATCCAACGAGCCGTCCGCCGAAATCTTCGATTTGAGGTTCCCACGCATCTGCTTCAGGGCCGTCGTCTTCGCCTTGGCTCCGAACTTCGCCAGCGTGTTCCTGGCATCGGGAATTTCGTTGCGAAGATCGAGCGCGGCCGCGAAAGCAAGGTAGCGTACCGCCACGGCCTGGTCCGCCTTCTCGCCCCTCTGCATCTCAAGAGCCGCGCGATCATATGCAGCCGACTGATCGCCTCGGTCGGTCGCCAACTCGAACAACCTTTGCGCTTCTGCAAGATCCTGCTGCACGCCGACACCGTCCCTGTACATGCGTGCAAGGCTGCCGGGAGCGTAGGGCTGGCCGAGATCCATGGATTTCTGGAAGAGCGAGAGTGCTGTCTTCGGGTCCTTCTCGACTCCCGTGCCGGAGAGATAGTTTCGGCCGAGCAGATTCATCGAATACATGTCCTGCCGCTCGACGCCAGATTTAAGGAAGGCCACGGCGCGAGTTGGATCGGCGGGCACACCATTACGGCCTTCCGTGAAGATCGCGGCGAGATCGTTCATTGCATAGGTGTGCCCCATCGCCGCCGCCTTGAGCAGCAGGTCCAGCCCCTTGGTGGTGTCACGCTCCACGCCATAACCGTTGAACAAGGCGCGTCCCCACGAGGTCATCCCATAGGGATCGCCCTTGTCGGACGCCGCGGCGTAGAAGGTATTCGCCTGCTTGCGATTGACGGGCATTCCCGTTCCCGTCGCGTTGAGGTAGCCAAGCTCGAACACGGCGCGGACGTGCCCCTTGTCGGCAGCCTCCTGGATTGCCTTCTTGGCCTCGTCGACCTTACCGACCGCAAGCAAGGCCCGACCGAGCTGGTAGTGGAAGCGAGCGACGTCCGGATAGGCTTTCACCGCCGCCCTGCAGACGTCCACGGCGTTGCTGCTGACTTCGTTCGGCAGCAGGCCGGGGACGACGCCCTGCAGGTCAAGAGGTTCACCCGCCTCCCTGTCGCAAGGCTCTACGCTGGGCGACAGTTTCATCGTCGCCGGCTTTGGCGAAGTGTTGTCAGCCCTGATTTCGAAGCCGACTATCAATGGTTTGACGGCGCCGATCTGAGGTTCGTAGCGCAAGTGGTCGACTTCATCGGCCATCAGGCTCGAATCCGGAGACAAGGTCCGATCCGGCAGGGACAGCGTCCCGGTTGCCGGATAGCTCGCAAGTTTCAGGCTGACCGCCGGATCCTTGGTCGGGAAATCCAGCTTCAACGGAACCGGGCCGACACCGACTGGAACCTGGACGTCACGGTTTTCGATCGCTTCGGCGGCGCCGGCAATGTGAATGCCGCGTTCCACCGCCTGCTGCTTCTGCTCGGACTCGAGCGAGGCCACGAGTTGCTTGCCCTCGGCCCCCTCGCCATTCTTGACCCGGAACACCAGGATGCCTTGGGATTCGCCGCCCCAATCGTCTCGTGTGGCATAGGCCAGCATGTCGACCTGTTCCTGGATGCCGGCGCCCTTGGGCACGTCCATCTGCAAGCGCGGGAGATCCTTGCCGGCGATCGGCTCACCCGCCGCAACTGGCTTGCCGTCCAAAATCAGACGCCCGAGCGCCGGCGGCCTCACGATGCTGACGGTGACCGGGCCGCCATCGACATCCAGCGGCTCCGGCAGGTCGAGCGCGACAGGGCCGACGCCGGACGGCACGACCTTTTCCAACACGGGCGGCAGTGCCGGCCGGCTGGCGCGGCGCATGAGGACGACCTCGTCGATCAGCGACGAGTTTTCCCAAGGCACCTGCTTACCGGCCGTAGCCTCGACCACATCGCGGCGGACGGCCGCCATGACCGAGCGTATCTCCTGGTTCGGCGCCAATGCGCGACGGGAGAAGGCGGAGGAAAAAGGACTGAGGTCGCCACTTCCGTCATAGGCGACGGCACCGGGCTCGGTGGCGAAGGCAATAAGCGTGTTCAGCGAGCTTTTCACCTGCGCAAGGCCGGTGTCGCCGGCAGTGATCAGCTGGTCTCGCAACCAATAGTCCTTGCGCGGAAACGGATTGTTGCGGCAGGCGTCGAGGATGATCACCTGGATCTTCGATTTCGCTCGCAACTGCTGCAGCACATCGTCGAGCTTGACGGCCTGGACCTCAATGTCGGCCGCGTTCTTGAGCGAGGCATCGACCGGGATCAGGAAATTTTCGCCGCCGATCTGAAAGCCATGGCCGGAATAGTAAACGATCGCCAGATCGGCGCCGTCCGCCGCCGCGAGGTAGTTGCGGAACTGCTTTTCGAATTCGATCTTGGTGAGGTCCTTGGCGACGAACACATCGAATCCGGCCAGGCGGAAGGTGTTCGACACATCCGCGGCATCCTTGTCCGGATTCTTGAGGGCTGGAATTTCGCGGTATTCGGAATTGCCGATGACAAGGGCAACCCTTCGATCGGCACAAGCCTGGAACGCCGTGAAGCTCGCGAGGATCAGGGCCGCAATGAACGCGCAACATCGCAGCATGGCTCATCCTTAACTGCTAATGACCTGTCGGCTGCAAGATACAGCTTGCGACACCTGGTCTGTTAAAGACTTCACGATCTGCCGAAACGGCAGGGCCGCACCCACGATGGATGCCGCACCCAACCACCTGTTAAAATACCCCAGTGGGATGGGTACCGCAATAAGCTGGGCGAAAGGACCCGGAGGGGTGTCGCCACGGTCCTGCCGATGCACGACAAGGCCAGGGCTCGCCACGAGCTTGGCACCTTGCTTGGTCATGTCTCGCACCGGAAACAAAGCTCGACAAGCTTCGTCGATCGCGAGCAGGCGCTCCTGGAACCGGGCGACGGCCGTCACGCGCATCGGGACGACCTGGCGGAAACTGTCCCGGACAGTCGAATCTGGTCGGGTGTCATCGGCGGCGCTCCTCGGCTCGCTGGTGAAGCAAGACCATGGCTCCAAAGCGTTTCGCGCGGATGTCACCCGGCACTTCGGCGTGTTTCAATTCGATTACACGTTACGCCCGATCGTTCTCGGGTTCGTTCCACGAACAGGCCCGGCAGCATTGCAGCACCTGATGGGCGTTGTCGCCCGGAGCCTCAGCGCCGAAGTGGTCGAGATGCTCATAGATTGGCGGGCCTGGAGGGACGTGATCTTTCAACAAAATCAATCCAGCCGTTGTGATTCGGACAGCTCTGCTGCCACACCCGAACGTGGCAACGACAGCCGCTCGTTCGGGCCTATTGTGACCAGCCTATTTGCAAGCCACGGTACGCCATGGCCCTCTGCGGAACTGACCGGGATTTACTTCCGCAGCGCCGACGTATCTGATTAGCCAAACGGTCAGAAAGGAGCGCAGGAACAGTCTAGGACATCCGGTGAGCACAAAAAAGGAGGGCAGTAGGGCTGCCGGACGCCGCTATCGACGCCGCCTCCTACTCCCACTCGATTGTTCAGCCAGCCTATAACCAATTGAAATCACAGTCAAATTCTTTCGTTGCCACCGCAAATACCGACACCAGAACAGTAAAAAAAATACGCTTTTGACTTTAAAGGGAAATCGCCGCAAAAAAATTTGAGGTTTCATCAGCTATCGAGACCAATCGGGCGATTTTTGCGCTTCGCGGCATTGGACGGCGAGCCCAAGCCGTCTCGAAAAATACCGTCACTGCTCCAACTCGGGCGGACCGTCGTCATGATTTGCCTTAATGGATCGCCGCATCAAGTCTCGCCGCCATCGCCAAGTGGCGCAGATGCTGTTGGCACTGGTTCTCCCATTATGGCAATTGCCCGAGTATATGCGGTTGCGTCGCTCGTCCAAGTCCATCCCACCGGCACGCATTTCGGCAAAACGCCAAAAAGGCGCAACGCGGTTACAATAAGCGTCTTCACGGCATCCGCGGTGATCCTTGGAACGGTCAGCACCACGCTGGCCTTCGCGCACCAGATCGGCTTTTGAGACGAGCGCCGTTGGCGTCGTGCTCGCGCTCAGCATCGTCGCGCTGGTCGTCGCCTGGTGGTTCGCCTATCGCGACATCAAGCTTTCGACCCGGGGTACCCTCGGTATAGAGGATTATTATTCCGCCTTGAGCCGGGATCATGGCATGCTCGGACAGGTACTCCGATGGATCTTCGAGCGGCGGTGATTCCCTTTTAAGAACAATGGCAAATACCTAGGCTTGGCATCGCTATTGCCGTTAGCTCCCGCAACCGGTACCCCGGTGCTCCGGATTCATGGCGACGCCGATCCGATCATACCTTTTGGGGAGGGTGTGCAAGCGGCACAGAGCAGCTAAAGCCAGCCGATGCCCTGGCCAAGATCACGATCCGGTCCGGACTGGGCCATCACGATAGATGCCCTAACGGCGAAATCTTGGCTGCTGCGTTGGCCGGTTCTTCGAGTTGGCGCCGCAAGGGTGTCGGCGAGGGGCGGGACCGCCGTGCCTCGCCGCGACCCGGACTCAACTACCCGAGAGTTTGACTGGCGAGTGCATAGGTCACCGGTGCAACGGCGTCGCCGACGGCAAAATCGTTGAGGCGTTTGCCCATCGACATGGTGAGCACCGTGTCGAAAACCGGCATTCCGCTGTGCGACAGAAAGGCGGCGAACTCGCCATTGTCCATGTGGGTGTCGATCCGCAGGAAAGACCCCGAATGGTCGGCCACGTGCGGCCGGACGATCGCCACGGCATCGGCATCGCTTTCCGCCACGACCGGCCCCACCACATGGCCCCGCCCGAACGGCCGACAAAGCGCGAACGCGTTCAGCTTGTCACCTTTGAAAAGACCATAGCCGACCGAATGCGTGAAAAGCTTTTCAATGAGCGCCGCCCGCCTCACGCCAAATCCTGCCGCGTCGAGCGCGATTGCCGCGGGAATATCCCTCGCGGCCAGAGTCCGGACATCGCCTCGCGCATTTGCCGGCCCGGCCATCGTCTGCATCCGGGCGATGCCCTGGCATTGATAAACGGTCTTCTCCGGTTGGAAGTCGAGCGAGAGGTAGAGCCGCCTTGCCGCGCGCGTTGCATTGAGGCGCAGATCGCGACCGACCACCTTGTCGAAGACCCGCTTCATCAGCCATTGCCCCGCTCCCAGCGTTTGGAGCCGCGGCGATGTGATGACCATCCCCACGGTGGCGAAATCGTCACCATGCGCGAACCACATAGCCGAACCTAGAACCCTGCCGATCTCGTCGAGGGCCACGACCCCCTCTCCCGATTCACGCAGAAATTGCCAGTCCTCGGCGCGATGCGGCCATCCCACAGCGAGCGAGTGCGCGTGCAAGCGGTCCAGTTCGACGCCTTCGATGTCGCCGATCCGCATCGAGAAAGTGTCGATTTTCAAGCTTCCCGACGGCTTCAAGTCCATGCCCCTAAAAGATTGTCGTCCTGAGCGCGGCACACCGATGGCCACTCTCTGCCCGCCAACGCTAAACGAGCGGACCGGTACGATTAGCTCGAAAGCCGCGCAGCAACGCAAGATTCAACTGAAACATTTCAGCTTTCGGCACGCAATAGCGCAAGAATGCACACACTCTCCCCGGAAATCTAGCAGCATATGGTCGACGGCACTGATCCCGGCGAACCCGAACGTTTTGAGGGCAGGAATGGACGTCTTCGACATCCTCGACCGTCTCGTCGCCTTTCCATCGGTCGCCGGCAAACCGAACGGCGACATCGCTGGCTGGATCGAAGCCTATCTCGCAAAACACACGACGCAGGTCACGCTGCTTCCAGGGCCGGAAGGCGATCGTTCCAATCTTTTCGCGACGATCGGCCCCTGTGATGTCCCGGGCTATATCCTGTCCGGCCATATGGATGTCGTTCCCGCTAGCGAGCCGCAATGGAGTTCGAGCCCTTTCGCGCTGCGCAAGGAGGGCGAAAGGCTCTACGGACGCGGCACCACGGACATGAAGGGGTTTCTGGCTGCAGTGCTCGCCGCCGTGCCCGCGCTGGCGGCACTGCGGCTTGCCAGGCCAATCCATTTCGCCTTCTCCTATGACGAGGAGGTGGGATGCCGCGGTGTGCCGCATTTGATCGCCCGCCTTCCCGAACTCTGCGCCAAGCCGCTCGGCGTGATCGTCGGCGAGCCGAGCGGCTTGCGCGCCGTGCGCAGCCACAAGGGCAAGGCGGCCGCCCGCTTGATCATCAATGGGCGCTCCGGGCATTCGTCGCGGCCCGATCTCGGCCTCAACGCCATCCACGCCATGGCCGGCGCGCTAAGTGCGGTCGTGAGCGAAGCAGAGCGGCTGACGAACGGTCCGTTCGACCCTGATTTCGAGCCGCCCTACTCCTCGCTGCAGGCGGGGGTGGTCGCGGGTGGACATCAGGTCAACATCATTCCCGACACCTGCACGCTGGATCTCGAGGCGCGCGCCGTACCCGGCGTCGACCCTGCCAGCCTGCTCGCGCCCGTCAAGGCACGGGCAGAGGCGCTTGCGGCCCAAGGCTTTCGGGTCGAGTGGAAACTGATGAGCGCCTATCCGGCGCTGTCGCTCCCACAAGACGCGGCACTGGCGGCACTTCTGCGCGAGTTGACAGGCGAGGTGCCGCTTGCCGCCGTCAGCTACGGAACGGAGGCCGGACTTTACCAGGACGCCGGGCTCGATGCTATCATCTGCGGACCAGGCGACATCGATCGCGCCCACAAGCCGGACGAATACATTCTCACGAATGAACTCGCCGCCTGCCAGCGGTTGATCGGGGCGCTGGGCGCCCGCTGCGCGGCTTGAAGGGAACCGGAATGACATTCCTCTTCAATTCCGACGCGCGGCGCGGGGCGATCTTCGCCGAAGTGTTCGCGAGAGAACTGCCGGACGTCCCCTTCACGATGGATGCCGCAACAGTCGATCCCGACGCCGTGCGGTATCTCATTACCTGGACCGCACCGGATAACCTCGAGCGCTACAGGAATCTGGAGATCCTGTTTTCCATTGGCGCCGGCGTCGACCAGTTCCGCCTCGATAGCCTACCGGAGCAGGTGAAGATCGTGCGTACGATCGAGGAGGGCATCGTGCGCATGATGCAGGAGTATGTGACGCTGGCCGTGCTCGCCCTGCACCGCAACCTGCCGGCCTATCTGACGCAGCAGCGCGCCGGCCAATGGCGCGACATCACGCAACTCCAAGCCGGGTCGCGCCGGATCGGCGTGCTCGGCCTCGGGCAACTCGGGCAGGCCGTCCTCGATCGCCTGAAACCCTTCAGCTTTCCGCTCGCCGGCTGGAGCCGCTCGCCACGGCAGATCGAGGGCGTATCCTGTCATCATGGCGAGCTTGGACTGAAGGAGATGCTCGCGGCCAGCGACATACTCGTCTGCCTACTTCCGCTGACCGAGGATACGCGTGGTTTCCTCGATGCCGACCTGTTCGCGAAACTGCCCAAGGGCGCAGCGCTCGTTCACACGGGCCGCGGGCCGCAGCTCGACCACGAGGCGCTTGTCGTCGCGCTCGACCGCGGCCACCTTTCGGCGGCAATGATCGACGTGACGGATCCAGAACCGCTGCCTGTGGGCCATCCGTTCTGGTCGCATCCGAATATCATCCTGACTCCGCACGTCGCCAGCGTCACCCAGCCCGTGACAGCTGCGCTGGCCGTCATCGAAAACATCCGCCGCCACCGCGACGGGCTCGACCCTATCGGGCTCGTCGACCGGGCGCGCGGCTATTGAAATCCAACCTGAAAGGCCATCCCTTGTCCCTGCTCAAGACCGTCGATACCAGCCCTGCATTTCCCCCGCGCGAATCCAGAGCGATGCCCGAACGGCTGATTGCCGGCAATCCCGCCTTCAAGACCTGGGCGCAGGACGCCGCCAAGGGCGACCTCGTCCACACCGGCGTTTGGGAAGCGACGCCTGGCGAGACGCGCTCAATCAAGGGGGAGACTTTCGAGTTCTGCCATATCCTCACCGGCGTGATCGAGATCACGCCCGATGGCGGCGAGGCGGTGACCTACCGCGCCGGCGACAGCTTCGTGATGAAGCCTGGCTTCACCGGTGTCTGGAAGACCATCGAAACGGTGCGCAAGATCTACGTCACGGTAGGATAATGGCTCCCCCTGAGGCCCTGGCCTCCGCAACAGATTTTGCCGTCCTTCATTGCCAGCACGCAACAATCATCCGCGACCGATCGCCGAACGGCGCATGCTGCGCTCGTGCCCGCGCTAGGTTCGTCCAGAACAGCTGAAAGTAGGCGCCCATGGGCCTGAGCTTCCACCCGGATACCGTCTCCCTTCCCGTCGGCCATTTCATTGGCGGGGAGATGATCGCGGCCGAGGGTGCGATCGAGATGCGCCGCCCGTCGGATGGCAAGGCATACACCGCCTGTCCGATCGCAGGCCCAGAGGTGATCGACTGTGCAGTGGCAAGCGCCAAGGCGGCGCTGAAGGCCAGCAACTGGGGCAACGTTCGGCCACGCGAACGGACGAAGGCACTCCAGGCCTGGGCCGACCTGATCGAGGCGGAAGCGGAAACGCTGGCAAAAATCGAGGCGCTGTGCTCGACACGGCCCGTCGGCCAGCTCGTCGCCGGCGACATCGCCATCACCGCCGAGCAGATCTGCTTCTTCGCCGAATTCGCCGACAAGGAAGGCAGCGAACTGGTGCCGACCGACGACGCCACTCTCGGCATGATCATGAGCGAGCCCTATGGCGTGGTCGGCGCGATCACGCCTTGGAACTTCCCCATCTCGATGGCCGGGTGGAAGCTTGGTCCGGCGCTGGCCGCGGGCAATGCGGTCGTGCTGAAGCCGTCGGAAATGACGCCCTTTTCGGCAGTCTACATGGCACAACTCGCCGTGAAGGCAGGCTTGCCGGCTGGGCTTATAAACGTGGTCCTGGGAGACGGCTCGACGACTGGAACGGCGCTGACCGGCCATCCCGAGATCGCCAAGGTCAGCTTCACCGGCTCGACCCGCGCCGGTTCTGCCATCATGGAAAACGTCGCTCGCACCGGCGTCAAGCCGATGACGCTGGAACTTGGCGGCAAGAGCCCGCAGATCGTCTTTGCCGATGCCGATCTGGACAAGGCGGCGACCGCGATTGCCGGCAGTGTCACCTTCAACGCCGGCCAGGCCTGTGTGGCCGGCACGCGCCTGATTGTCGAGAAGAGTGTGGCCGACAGGCTGACGGCCGCGATCCTGGAGAAGATGAAGGCGGTACGGCCCGGCCCGACCTGGGACGAGGCGACGCAGTATTCGCCCATAATCTCGGAACGGCAGCGGGCGCGTGTCGACGGCATCGTGCGCGCCGCGATCGAGGCCGGCGGCGAATGCCTGACCGGCGGCGGCGTCATGGATAGCCCAGGCTATTTCTACGAACCGACGCTGATCGCAGATGTCGACCAGGCCAATCCGGCGATCGTCGAGGAAATCTTTGGCCCGGTCCTGACCGTCCAGGCCTTCGAGACCGAGGAGGAGGCGCTGGCGCTGTCCAGCCACCCGAGCTACGGACTGGCTTCCGGCCTGTTCACGTCAGACCTGTCCCGCACCATCCGCTTCGCGCGCAAGCTTGAAGCGGGCACCGTCTGGGTCAACCGCTACAGCCGCTCGCGCGACCATATCCTGCCGACCGGCGGCTACAAGCGCTCCGGCATCGGCAAGGACCTCGGCCGCGAGGCCTATCTCGCCAACCGCAGGACCAAGAGCGTCCTGATCAGCCTCTAGAGAGATGCCGATGAAGTCCTATTCGATCGCCCTGATCCCTGGTGACGGCATTGGCCGCGACGTGACCGCCGCCGCATGGACGGTGATGGAAACGGCCGCCAGCCACTCCGGCTTTGCCTTGACGGGCACCGAGTTCCCCTGGTCCTGCCGTTTCTTCAAGGAGACCGGCCGCATGATGCCGGAAGACGGCATCGAGACCTTGCGCGGCTTCGACGCCATCCTTCTCGGCGCCGTCGGCTGGCCGGCGGAGGTGCCGGATTCCGTTTCGCTGCACGGCCTGCTGCTGCCGATCCGCAAGGCATTCGTGCAATACGCCAACATCCGGCCGCACCGGCTGCTGCCGGGCGTGACAGGGCCGCTGCGGGCGGAAGGTTTCGACATATTGTGCATCCGAGAGAACACCGAAGGCGAATATTCGGGCGCCGGCGGGCGCGTGCATCAGGGCACGCTTGACGAGGTTGCGGTTGAGACCTCGATCTTCACCCGCGCCGGCGTCGAGCGCATCCTGCGCTTCGGCTTCGAGCAGGCGCGGACACGGAACGGCAAGCTGGCTTCCGTCACCAAGTCCAACGCGCAGAAATACTCGATGGTGTTCTGGGACGAGATCACCCGCAAGCTGGCTGCGGATTACCCTGACGTAGAAGTGACCAGCTATCATGTCGATGCGCTCGCAGCGCGCATGATCATGGCGCCGGAGAGCCTCGACGTGGTCGTCGCCTCCAACCTGTTCGGCGATATCCTCACCGACATCGGCGCGGCAATCCAGGGCGGGCTCGGTCACGCCGCCTCGGCCAACATCAATCCCGATCGCTCGGCGCCATCCATGTTCGAGCCGGTGCATGGCTCGGCACCCGACATCGCGCATCTCGGCATCGCCAATCCGATCGCCACCATCTGGTCCGGCGCCATGATGCTCGATCATCTCGGCGAAAAGGCCGCAGCCGGCCGCGTCATGAAGGCGGTCGAGGCCGCAACCGCCAGAGGCATAGGCACCATTCCCGGCAAGGACCGCACGGAGGCCATCACGGCCGCTGTCGTCGCGGCGCTCACCTGATTGCAAGGTCGGTTTCGATGAAAAACCTGAAAGACAAAAATCTCTTCCGCGAAGCCGGCCTGATTGGCGGTGAATGGGTCGCTGCCGGCTCCGGCAGGACGGTCGATGTCGTCGATCCGGCCACCCAGGCTGCCATCGGCACCGTACCGGACATGGCCGGCTCCGACACCCGCGCGGCCATAGACGCCGCGGCGTCCGCCTATGGCGACTGGAAGAAGAAAACCAACGCCGAGCGCGCCGGCCTCCTCGAAGCCTGGCACGGCCTGATGCTTACGCATCTTGACGATCTCGCGCTGATCCTGACGACTGAACAGGGCAAGCCGCTGGACGAGGCCAAAGGCGAGATCCGCTATGGCGCGTCCTTCGTCAAATGGTTCGCGGAGGAAGCGCGCCGCATCAACGGCCACACCATCCCCTCGCCGACGCAAGACCGCCGCATCATCGTGCTGAAGGAGCCGGTCGGCGTGTGCGGCATCATCACGCCGTGGAATTTTCCCAATGCGATGATCACCCGCAAGGTCGCGCCGGCGCTGGCCGCGGGCTGCACTGTGGTGATCAAGCCATCCGAGTTCACGCCCTATTCGGCGCTGGCGCTCGGCGTGCTTGCCGAACAGGCTGGCATCCCTGCCGGCGTCATCAACATCGTCACCGGCATGCCCGCGGAGATCGGCAGCGAGATCATGGCGAACGAGACGGTGCGCAAGATCTCCTTCACCGGCTCGACGCGCGTCGGCTCGCTGCTGATGCGCGGCGCGGCCGACAGCGTGAAGCGGCTCAGCCTGGAGCTCGGCGGCAACGCGCCCTTCATCATCTTCGACGACGCCGACCTCGACCTTGCCGTCGAGGGCGCGCTTGTCTCGAAGTTCCGCAATGGCGGCCAGACCTGCGTCTGCGCCAATCGGATCCTCGTCCAGGCCGGGGTCTATGAAACCTTCGCCGCCAAACTTTCCGCCCGCGTCAACGCCTTGACGATCGGACCTGGCACCCAGCCCGGCGTCGCCATCGGGCCGATGATCAACATGGCGGCGATCGAGAAGATCAACCGCCACGTCGAGGACGCGCTCGCCAAGGGTGCTGCGATCATCACCGAGAAACCGGTCCTGCCGGAGGGTCGTCAGTACGTCGCGCCTATGGTGCTGAGCGGCGCCACAACGGACATGCAACTCGCCGGCGAAGAGACGTTCGGCCCGGTCGCGCCGCTTTTCCGTTTCGAAACGGAAGAGGAAGCGATCGCGCTGGCCAATGGCACGCCCTACGGGCTTGCCTCTTACTTCTACACCGAGAATTTGAAACGCGCCTGGCGCGTCGGCGAGGCGCTGGAGTTCGGCATGGTGGGCTTGAACACCGGCTCGGTCTCGATGGAGGTGGCTCCCTTCGGCGGCGTCAAGCTGTCCGGCCTCGGCCGCGAGGGCGCGCAGGCCGGCATCGAGGAATATCTCGAGATGAAAAGCTTCCACATGGGTGGGCTAGGGTGAGGCAATTTCGCTGAAGCCCCGACCGGGCCGGAGCCGCGATCACTGAATCCGGTCGAGCGCCTTGTAGTAGAGGCCGACCATCGGCAGGAACCAGGGTTTGCCGGAATAGCCGGGAATGGATGGCCATTCGAGCCCCTTGAGCGGATTGCGGTCCTCGCGTCCGACCATGGCATCGGCCAGGATCATGCCGAGATGGGTGGAAAGCTGCGCGCCGTGGCCGGAATAGCCCATCGCGTACCAGACACCGTCCTGGTAACCGGCGCGCGGAAAGCGGTCCTTGGTCATGTCGACCAGTCCGCCCCAGCAATAGTCGATCTCGACCTTGGCGAGCTGCGAAAAGATCGCCGCGAGGCCCGCCCGCAAGATCTGTCCGCTCCTGGCGTCGGAGCGCTGGTCCGATGTCGCCGAAAAGCGTGCGCGGCCGCCGAAGATCAGGCGATTGTCCGGCGAGAGCCGGAAGTAGTTGCCGATGTTCATCGAGGTCACGCATGTCCGGTTGCCGGGCATGGTGGCAGTGATCTCGGCGTCGCTTAGCGGCCGCGTGGCGATGATGAAGCTGCCGACGGAAATGATCCTGCGGCGGAAATAGCTGAAGTCAGGCGTGGTGTAGGCGCCGGTCGCCACCAGCACATTGTCGGCGCTGATGCCGCCACGCGAAGTAGTCAGCTCATGCCTGCAGCCGACCTGCTTGCGATCCGTTACCACCGTGTTTTCATGGATGACGGCGCCATGACGGGTGGCGGCGGTGGCAAGACCCGTCACGTAGCGACCCATATGCATCATGGCGCTCTTCTTCGACAACATCGCGCCATGGAAGGGCGAGCCGATCTCGGATTTGAGGTCGGCCGCCGACAACAGCGCCGTGTCCGGATCCACCTCCGCATGGATGGCTTCGAAGTTGCGTCTGATCGCTTCGAAATGCTGCGGCTTGGAGGCGAGCTTCAGTTTGCCGGCGCGGCGGAAATTGCAGTCGATGCCCTCTTCGGCGACCAGCGCCTCGATGGTGTCGACGGAGTCGTCGAGCGCCCGGTAGAGCGCGATTGCGCGCTCCTTGCCGAGCTCCGCCTTGGCTGAGAGATAGCTGTGGGCAAGACCGTTGTTGAGGTGTCCGCCATTGCGGCCGGATGCGCCCCAGCCCACACGCTGCGCCTCCAGAACCGCCACCTTGGCACCGGCCTTCGCCAGCTGGCGCGCGGCGGCGAGGCCGGTGAAGCCGCCGCCGATGATGGCGGCATCGTAGTGCCCTTCGACGGGGCCTTGAGCCCCGCCGGAAAACATCGGGGCGGTGTCGTGCCAGTAGGAGACCAGCTTCATCGGCAATCCGCCTGTTTCAGAGTCCAACCACGCTCGCGAGACCGGAAATATCAGCGATCTCGACATAGCCGTAGTACGGGTTGGCCGGTTCATGGCCGCGATTGACCCAGACCTTGTTCTTGATGCCGAGATCGTGCGCCGACATCAGGTCGTAGCGGAACGAAGACGAGCAGTGAAGGATATCTTCCGGACCGCAGCCCAATCTGTCGAACATGTATTCGAAAGCCTGGAAGCGGGGCTTGTAGGCTTGCGCCTGCTCGGCGGTGTAGACGGCATGGAAGGGCGCGCCGAGTTTCTCGACATTGGACATGATCTGCGCGTTCATGGCGTTGGACAGGATGACCAGAGGAATCTCCTTGGCCACCTTCGCCAGGCCGGCCGGAACGTCCGCGTGAGGCCCCCAGGTCGGAACGCGCTCATAGACCATCCTGGCGTCGTCGGCGCTGAAGGCGACGCCGTTGCGCTTGCAGGAGCGATCGAGCGCGTTGTGGACGACGTCGGCATAGGGCTTCCAGTCGCCCATGATCTCGTCGAGCCGATACGCCGCGAAGTTCTTGATGAACTCCTGCATGCGCGGTTCGTCGAGCCGGCTGCCGTAGAGGTCGCGCGCCGCTTCCGCCATCTGGAAATGGGTCAACGTGCCGTAGCAGTCGAAGGTGATGTATTTGGGCCTGAAGGAAGCCATGGCAGTCGATCTCCGGTGGAAGCACATCCGCGTTGGGATGTATTTCATCATAGGACGGCAGGCAGCGGCCCACTTGACCGAAATCGCCCTCCCGAAAGCAGAAAGTTCCGTATCCGCCGTCCGGTTTGGCACGCTGTAGCATCTGGCGTGCCGGTTGCGGTGCCGTCCGCGGCGTGAGGCACCTCCGCCGCCAGCACAAGATGCGGCGCACCGCCTGCGCTACGGCGAAAGATACTGCCGAAGCCAGGGCCTTCAGACGATCTGCTGCGCGCTGATGGTCGAAACTTGGCATCAGACGGAAGGATGCCTCATGCCGCAGGGCGAGATCGAACTCCAGGCCTTCGGGCCGCACCATATCGAGGGCGCCGTGGCGCTTTCTCGCCAGGAGAGTTGGCCGCATCGCCCGCAGGACTGGCAGATGGCGCTGCAGCTTTCGAGCGGCGCGGTCGCGCTCGACGGTCAGGGCCGCGTCGCCGGAACCATCCTGGTCACGCCCTACGGCATGGATTGCGCGATGATCAACATGGTGATCGTCGACAGGAACGCGCGGGGCAAGGGGCTTGGGCGCCGGCTCATGGATCAGGCCTTCGCCTTGGCCGGCAACCGTCCACTGCGGCTCGTCGCGACGGCTGACGGCATGCCTCTCTATGAGAAACTGGGCTTCGTGCCTTCCGGCACCATCCTGCAGCACCAGGGCCAGGTCGCGGCGCTTGGCGCGCCCGATGGCGTGGAAGCAGCCGGTCCTGACGATCTGCCTGACATCAAGGCGCTGGACCGCGACGCATATGGCGCCGACCGCGAGGCCCTGATCGACGCGCTGGCGGAGCGCGGCCAGCTCGCGGTCATCCGTCGCAACGGCGCCATCGAGGCCTATGCCGCGATCCGCCCGTTCGGGCGCGGCGAGGTGATCGGTCCGGTCATCGCGGAAAGCGCAGCCGAGGCGAAGGCCCTTATCGGCTTCTTTGCCGCGCCGCGTCCCGGCGCCTTCCTGCGCGTGGATACCGGCAGCGTGACCGGCATCGCCAACTGGCTCGAGGAAATCGGCCTCACCCACGTCGGCGGCGGTGTGGCCATGGACCGTCCACCCAAGACGGGCGCGGACCAGATCAGGCCGAAAGTTTACGCCCTCGCCAACCAGGCGCTCGGCTAGGAGGATAACAATGCTCGCCAATTCGCTGATCGAACTCGACCGCGCCCATCTCATCCATCCGGTCGCCTCCTATCGTGGCCATGAGGCGCTTGGCGTCCGTGTCTTGAAATCGGCGAAGGGCGCGACCGTTACCGAGGCGTCTGGGCGGCAACTCGTCGACGGCTTCGCCGGGCTGTGGTGCGTCAACGCCGGCTACGGCCATGACAGCATCGTCGAGGCGGCGGCCCGGCAGATGCGCGAGCTTCCCTACGCCACCGCCTATTTCGACCTCGGTTCGGAGCCTGCCATTCGGCTCGCCTCAGAACTGGCCGAGCGCGCGCCGGGCGACCTCAATCACGTCTTTTTCACGCTTGGCGGGTCGGACGCGGTCGACAGCACGATCCGTTTCGTCCGCTACTACTGGAATGCCAAAGGCGAGCCGCAACGCGACCAGTTCATTTCCATCGAACAGGGTTACCATGGGTCGTCGGTGGTCGGCGCGGGCCTGACCGCGCTCCCCGCCTTTCACGCCGGTTTCGGTATTCCCTTCGAATGGCAGCACAAGATTCCTTCCCCCTATCCCTATCGCAACCCGGTCGGCGAGGACGGCAAGGCGATCACCGCCGCATCGCTCGCCGCGCTGAAGGCCAAGATCGAGGCGATCGGGCCTGAGCGGGTCGCCGCCTTCTATGCCGAGCCGATACAGGGCTCGGGCGGCGTCATCGTTCCGCCAAAAGGCTGGATCAAGGCCATGCGCGAACTCTGCCGGGAGTACGGCATCCTGTTCATCGCTGACGAGGTGATCACCGGTTTCGGCCGCACCGGACCGCTGTTCGCCTGCACCGACGAGGAGATCGTCCCCGATTTCATGACGACCGCCAAGGGGCTGACTTCGGGTTATGTTCCCATGGGCGCCGTGTTCATGGCCGATCATGTCTACGATGTCATCGCCGATGGCGCGGGCGCTTCGGCCGTCGGCCACGGCTATACCTATTCCGCCCATCCCGTCAGCGCCGCCGTCGCGCTCGAAGTGCTGAAGCTTTACGAAGACGGCCTTCTGGACAATGGCATCAAGGCCGGTGCCCGGCTGATGGCGGGATTGGAGGGCCTGAGGGACCATCCGCTCGTCGGCGACGTACGCGGTCGCGGCATGCTTGCCGCGATCGAGCTGGTGGTCGACAAGGACAAGAAGACGCCGCTTCCGGTTTCGGCGATGCCGGCACGGCGGGTCTTCGACAGGGCCTGGGACAACGGCCTGATCATCCGTGCCTTTGCCAACGGGGTTCTCGGCTACGCACCGCCGCTTTGCTGCACCGACGCCGACGTCGATGCGATCATCGAGCGTACACGCCGGACGCTCGACCAGACGCTGGCCGATCCCGATGTCCGCCAGGCTCTGGCATGACGGCGGCGAAATATGTCGTGTCTCGAAATATCGCCGGGGCTGACGATTTCGCAATTTTGTGCCGCCCTCTCACGCCTTTTCGGCGAATCCAGCGCGGGGGAAGTGCCAGACTGCAGTTAAGACAAGGCCAGAAAGCTTGGATCTCCCGGCCTTCGAAAAGGGCCGACGCCCCGAACAGCACGGAATTTTGTTCTGTTCAACACATGCAATTCGGCCGAACGCAGAGGAGAGCCAGTCTTGGCCAGGGGCTTTAGTGAATTCAAATACTTGACCTTCGATGTCGTCGGCACGCTGATCGACTTCGAAGGTGGCATCACGACCTGCCTGGCGGAAATTGCCGCAGAGGCCGGTGTTTCGATCGATGGCGAGGAAGCGCTGAGCCTCTACCGGCAGGCCCGCTACATGCCCGATGCCGGCCTGTTCCCCGACGATCTTGTGCGTGTCTACACAGTCATCGCGCCGCGGCTCGGCCTGCCGGCTGAGGAAAAATACGGCGTCCGCCTGCGGGATTCGGCCAGCCGCTGGCAAGGCTTCCCCGACAGCGCGGCGGCATTGGCCGAGCTTGCCAAATCCCACAGGCTGATCGCCATGACCAATGCCCGGCGCTGGGCGCTCGGTCATTTCGAAAAGCAGCTCGGATCGCCCTTTTTCGCCACCTTCACCGTCGACGATACAGGCACGGAGAAACCGGACCCGGCCTTCTTTCAGAAGGTCTTCGACTTCGTGGCCTCCCGAGGCGACAGCAAGGACGACATACTGCATGTCGCGCAAAGCCAGTACCACGACATCGGCATATCCCGGGCACTTGGCATGACCAATTGCTGGATCGAGCGCCGGCACGCCCAGAAGGGCTATGGCGGCACGATCGAGCCCGAGCGTTTCACCGTGCCGGACTACCACTTCACCTCAATGGCCGCATTGGCGGCGGCCGTGCGGGAAAGCCTGAAGGAACGAACCTGAGCCCAAGCCCGGAAAGCCGCAGCAAGACGAGCATCCCGGAGAAACAAACAGAAAGGGGAATGATATGACTGACAAGATCATGAACTGGACCAGCGCAGACGATGCCATGGTCGAAAATGCCATCCGTCGGGGCGCGAGCCGCCGCGAACTCCTCAAGATGCTGCTGGCCGGCGGCGCTGCGGTTGCGGCGGGCAGCATAGTGCTTGGCCGTGCCACCAATGCCGTCGCCGCCACGCCGATTTCCGGCGGAACGTTCAAGGCCGCCGGCTGGTCGTCCTCGACCGCCGACACGCTCGATCCGGCGAAGGCGTCGCTGTCGACCGACTATGTCCGCTGCTGCTCGCTCTACAACCGCCTGACTTTCCTCGACAAGGATGGCGTCACGCAGATGGAACTGGCTGAAAGCTTCGACAGCAAGGACGCCAAGACCTGGACCGTGAAGCTACGCAAGGGCGTCACCTTCCACGACGGCAAGGACCTCACCGCCGACGACGTCGTCTACTCGCTGAAGCGCCATCTCGACAAATCGGTTGGTTCCAAGGTCGCCAAGATCGCCGCGCAGATGACCGGCTTCAAGGCGGTCGACAAGTCGACCGTGGAGATCACGCTCGCCGACCCTAATGCCGACCTTCCGACCATCCTGGCGCTGCACCATTTCATGATCGTCCAGGACGGCACCACGGACTTCTCCAAGGGCAATGGCACCGGCGCCTTCGTGCTGCAAACGTTCGAGCCGGGCGTGCGGTCGGTGGTCACCAAGAACAAGAACTACTGGAAATCGGGCAAGCCCTATCTCGACTCCTTCGAATTCATCGCCATCAGCGACGACAGCGCCCGCGTCAACGCTCTGCTTTCCGGTGACATCAATTTTGCGGCTTCGATCAATCCGCGCGCGATGAAGCTCATCGGCGGGCAGCAGGGCTTCGAGTTGTCAAAGACGACCTCGGGCAACTACACCGACCTCAACATCCGGCTCGACATGAATCCGGGCAACAAGGCCGACTTCGTGGCCGGTATGAAATATCTCGTCAACCGCGAGCAGATCGTCAAATCGGCGTTGCGCGGACTTGGCGAGATTGGCAACGACCAGCCTGTCTCCCCGGCAAACATCTTCCACAATCCCGACGTCAAGCCGAAGGCTTTCGACCCGGACAAGGCGAAGTTCCACTTCCAGAAGTCAGGCTTGCTCGGCCAGTCCATTCCGGTGATCGCATCCGATGCCGCGACCTCCTCGATCGACATGGCGGTGATCATCCAGGCTGCCGGCGCCGATATCGGCATGAAGCTGGACGTCCAGCGTGTCCCGTCCGACGGCTATTGGGACAATTACTGGCTCAAGGCGCCGATCCATTTCGGCAACATCAATCCACGCCCGACGCCGGATATCCTGTTCTCGCTCCTCTACGCGTCCAACGCGCCGTGGAACGAAAGCCAGTACAAGTCCGAGAAGTTCGACAAGCTGCTTATCGAGGCGCGCGGGTCGCTCGATCAGGCCAAGCGCAAGGAAATCTACAACCAGATGCAGGTCATGGTCTCCGAGGAGGCCGGCACTATCATCCCGGCCTACATTTCCAACGTGGATGCCCTCTCCAGCAAGGTGAAGGGTTTGGAGGCGAACCCGCTCGGTGGCATGATGGGCTACGCAATGGCGGAATATCTCTGGCTCGAAGCCTGAGAGGCGCCTCCCAGGGACCGGGCAGCCGGTCCCTGGGACCTATTGCGCAATATGGCTTGGCCGAACGCAACCGTAGGAGCGCTTCCATGACGTCTGGGGTTCTAAACCTCGTGCTGAAGCGACTCGCGATCGCGGTCGTGACGCTTATGATCGTTCTGTTCGCAGTGTTTTTCGCCACCAGCATGCTGCCTGGCGACACCGCGTCGATTCTGCTCGGCCAGGCGGCGACTCCGGAAGCCGTCGCGGGCCTGCGCGAAGCCATGCATCTCAACGATCCGGCAATCCTTCGCTTCCTGCGCTGGCTTTTCGGCCTTCTCCACGGCGATCTCGGCACCTCTTACGCCAATGAGATGCCGGTAGCGGCGCTGATCGGCGGACGCTTCGTGAACACCATGGAACTCGCCGGCATCACCACGCTGCTCTCGGTGCCCCTCGCGCTGACGCTGGGCATCACCGCCGCCATGCTGCGCGGCTCCCTCTACGACCGCACCGTCACCGTCCTTTCGATCGGCGTGATCTCCGTGCCGGAATTCATGGTCGCAACCCTCGCGGTCCTACTTTTCGCCGTTTACCTCAAATGGCTGCCGGCCCTGTCCTCAGTCAATGAGGCGCATACGCTGACCGATCTTGTGCGCATCTATGCAATGCCCGTGATCACGCTCACCTTCGTCATCTCCGCGCAGATGATCCGCATGACCCGTGCCGCCGTTATCGAAACGCTCTCAACGCCTTATGTCGAGATGGCGCTTCTCAAAGGCGCCTCACGCAGCCGTATGGTGCTCAAGCACGCGCTTCCCAATGCGCTTGGGCCGATCGTCAACGCGGTCGCCCTATCTTTGTCCTATCTGGTCGGCGGCGTCATCATCGTGGAGACGATCTTCAACTATCCCGGCATCGCCAAGCTGATGGTCGATGCGGTCGCCACCCGCGACCTGCCGCTGATCCAGAGTTGCGCGATGATCTTCTGCCTCGGTTACCTCTTGCTCATCACGGTCGCCGACATCATCGCCATCATGTCTAACCCGAGGATCAGATGACGCGCGTGGCAGCTTCCGGACGGTCCTTCCTGGGCCACAGCTACAATCTCGTGGGCATCGTGGCCTCGCTGGTCATCCTGGTGTGGATGCTGATCGCCATCTTCGCGCCCACCATCATTCCCCATTCCATCGGCGACATCGTCGACGACGATTATTTCGGCCCGATGCGTCAGGGACTATGGCTCGGCTCGGATTATCTGGGGCGCGACATGCTCTCGCGGGTGCTGATGGGCGCTCGCTACACGGTCGGCATATCGCTCGCCGCGGTCGCCATCGCCTGCTTCTCGGGCGTGATGCTGGGGATGACCGCGGCCGTCATCGGCGGCTGGGTCGACACCTGCCTCAGCCGCTTCCTGGATGCCATGAATTCCATCCCCAGCAAGCTGTTCGGCCTCGTGGTCGTCGCCGCGGTCGGCTCGTCGATACCAGCGCTGATCCTGACGCTTGCCGTCATCTATATACCGGGCGCCTACCGCTTCGCGCGGGCGCTCGCCGTCAACATCAACACCATGGACTTCATGACCGTCGCCCGCGTCCGCGGCGAAAGCACCGCCTATCTCATCGGGTCCGAGATTCTGCCCAATATCATACGCCCGGTGCTGGCCGATTTCGGCCTGCGCTTCGTCTTCATCGTTCTGCTGCTCTCCGGCCTGTCCTTCCTCGGGCTCGGCCTGCAGCCGCCGCTCGCCGACTGGGGCGCCCTGGTACGCGAGAACATAGGCGGCCTGCCCTTCGCGGCTCCCGCCGTCATCATTCCCTCGCTGGCGATCGCCAGCCTCACCATCAGCGTCAACCTGCTGATCGATAACCTGCCGCAAAAGATCAGGGACAGGGACGCATGACCAATCTTGTCGAGGTCAGGAACCTGCGGATCGAGGCGACGACGGATGCCGGACGCATCGTCGAAATCATCAAGGGCGTCAGCCTCGATATCGCCAATGGCGAGATCGTCGCCCTAATCGGCGAGAGCGGCTCCGGCAAGACGACGGTGGCGCTCTCGCTCATGGGCTATGCGCGGCCCGGCTGCCGGATCACCGGCGGCGAGATCAATGTGAACGGCAAGAACATGGCAGCACTTTCCGAAAAGCAGCGCGCCAGGTTGCGCGGCACCGACATTGCCTATGTTCCGCAAAGTGCCGCCGCCTCCTTCAACCCCTCGTCGACGATCATGGAGCAAGTGATCGAGGTTACGCGGATCCACGGCCTGATGCCGCCAGAGCAGGCACGAAAGCGCGCGGTCGAACTGTTTCGAGCCTTGTCGCTGCCGGATCCAGAAGGGATTGGCGCGCGCTACCCGCACCAGGTTTCGGGCGGGCAATTGCAGCGGCTGTCGGCGGCCATGGCGCTTATCGGCGACCCCAAGCTGGTCATCTTCGACGAGCCGACCACCGCGCTCGACGTGACCACGCAGATCGACGTGCTGAAAGCATTCAAGTCGGTCATGCGGGCGGGTGGGATAGCGGGTGTCTATGTTTCCCACGACCTGGCCGTCGTCGCCCAGATCGCTGACCACATCGTTGTGCTGAAGGGCGGCCAAGTGCAGGAGACCGGCACCACGGCTCAGATTCTTTCCGCCGCCCAGCATCCCTATACGCGCGAACTGCTGGCTGCCTTCGAGCCGAAGCCACGGCAAGCGCATGCTGACGCGGATGCCGGCGCGAAGCCGTTGCTGCGTATCGACAATGTGACCGCCGGCTATGGCGCGGTGCGAGACAACGGGCTGCCACTCATCCGGGCCGTCGATTCCGTCAGCCTGGTCGTCGAGAAGGGACGCAACCTCGGCATTATCGGCGAATCCGGCTGCGGAAAATCGACGCTGGCGCGCGTCATCGCCGGCATCCATCCGGCGGCGGCCGGCGACATCATATTCGACGGCAAAGAACTGCAGCGGGCCGCAGGGAAACGCAGCCAAGACCAGCTGCGCGAGATGCAGATCGTGTTCCAGTATGCCGATACCGCGCTCAATCCGGCCAAACCGGTGGAGGATATCGTCTCCCGCCCGCTGGCCTTCTATCACGGCCTCGACAGGCAGGCGCGCTCGAAGCGCGTCGATGAACTGCTCGACATGGTTCGCCTGCCCAGGACGCTGCGCTACCGTCGGCCGTCGGAGCTCTCGGGCGGCCAGAAGCAGCGCGTGAACTTCGCGCGCGCCCTGGCGGCCGGACCCAAGCTCATCATCTGCGACGAAATCACCTCGGCGCTCGACACGGTGGTAGCGGCCGCCGTGATCGAACTGCTCAAGGAGCTGCAGCGTGAGCTGGGCCTTTCCTACATTTTCATCAGCCACGACCTCTCGGTCGTCGAAGCGATCTGCGACGAGATCATGGTGATGTACAATGGCGAGCGGGTGGAGCAGATCACGCCCGACAGATTGAAGGCGCCTACTCACCCCTATTCGAAGCTGCTGTTCTCCTCCGTGCCGAAGCTCGATCCGACATGGCTCGATGGCCTTGTCCGCGACCCCGAACTGGTCAGCCAGTACGGCCATCGCTGACAAAACGGCAGAGGCTCACCTCGGAAACAGGCTGGGCAGCGGCATGTGCGCCTTGACGATGGGGGATTTCAGCACGACGAAGCTGAAATACTTGTCGATGCCGATATCCATATCGGTCAGCCGCTCCATGATCGTCTGGTACTCGGCTATGCCGGCGGTCACGAATTTCATCAAATAGTCGTAGCCACCCGACACGAGATGGCACTCGATGACCTGATCGATCTTCTCCACCACGGCGAGAAAGCGGGCGAAGTCGACCTGGCGATGGTTCTTCAAGGTGATTTCGGTGAACACGGTCAGCGTCTGGCCAAGCTTGCCAATATTCACCTGTGCGGAATAGCCCTCGATGTAGCCCTCCGACTGCAATTTCTTGACCCGCATCAGGCACGGGCTTGGCGACAGATGCACCAGTTCGGCCAACTCCACATTGGTGATGCGGCCGTTCTTCTGCAATTCATGAAGAATCTTGATATCGATCCGATCCAGCTTCATGGTCGTCTCCGCAGGCCACAGCACAAAATGCTGCCTTGCTTGTAGATATTGACATTACCACAGCCCGTTGGCCTGTCCATCCAAGGGGACAGCGCTTTGAAGCGCAGTGGCTCCCGATTTTGACCGCGCTGCCGGAATAAAATTCTGCTTCGGCTTCAACTGCGGCAGCGGCTGCCTGCGCAACACGGTAGATTGGCGTATCAAGGCAGAGAGACCATGCGCGCGCCGCTACAGCAAATCGAGACATCTGGCGAACTGCCGCGATCCGCGGACGCGGTGGTGATCGGCGGCGGCATCGTGGGTGTCTTCGCGGCCTATTACCTGGCCAGGCGCGGCATGCGGGTTGTGCTTGTTGAAAAAGGGCGCATCGGCGCCGAGCAGTCCTCCAGGAACTGGGGATGGTGCCGCCAGCAGAACCGCGACGCCCGCGAGCTGCCGATGGCAACCCGAAGCCTCGACCTGTGGGACAGTTTTGCCGCGGAGACCGGCGAAGGCACCGGCTTTCGCCGCTGTGGCCTGCTCTATCTCAGCAATGACGAGGCGGAGCTGGCCGGCTGGGCGCGCTGGCGTGACTTCGCCAGAACGACCGGCGTCACCACGCACATGCTCGACAGCGCCGAGGCCAGCGAGCGCGGCCGCGCCACCGGCCGGAGCTGGAAGGGCGGCGTCTTCTCGCCGACCGACGGCACCGCCGACCCCTCGTGGGCCGCGCCCTCGGTCGCCCGGGCCATCCTCAAGCTCGGGAGCACCGTGCATCAGAATTGCGCCGCGCGCGGTATCGAGACCGAAGGCGGGCGCCTGAGCGGGGTGGTCACCGAAAGCGGAACGATCAGGACGAAGGTGGCGGTGCTGGCCGGCGGCGCCTGGGCCTCGTCCTTTTGCCGGCAGTTTGGCTTCCGCTTTCCGCAGGCGTCGATCCGCTCCTCAATTCTGTCCGTCTCGCCTGGCGCGGAGGGTCTGCCCGATGCGCTGCACACGGCAAGAATCTCGGCCACGCGTCGCGGCGACGGTGGCTATACGCTCGCCATAAGTGGACGCGGCCGCGTGGACGTGACGCCGCAGCAATTGCGCTTCTCCTCCCAGTTCCTGCCCATGTTCCTGAAGCGGTGGCGAAGCCTCGCGCCTGGCGGGCTGCAAGGCGCACGCTCGGGTCACGAGACGCTCCGGCACTGGCGGCTCGACCAGCCGACGCCGATGGAGCGGATGCGCATTCTCGATCCGGTCCCGGACAAGGCAACCATCCGCCTGACCCATGCCCGTGCGCTCGAACTTCTGCCCGGCCTTCGAAAAACCAGGATCACCGCGGCCTGGGCCGGCTACATCGACAGCACGCCGGATGGTGTGCCCGCCATCGGCGAGATCCATAGCGTTCCGGGTTTCTTCCTGGCTGCCGGATTTTCGGGACACGGCTTCGGCATCGGACCCGGCGCCGGTCATCTTGTTGCCGATCTGGTGGCCGGATCGCAGCCGATCGTTGATCCGAAATCCTACGATCCACGGCGCTTCGATGCTTCGGCCTGGGGTAAGGTCGCCGATTTCTAGGCCGTGACAGATGCAGAGGCGCGGTTTTCGCAATGGCATCAGTCTTCCCGGAGAAAGGCGCCGATAGGAGCCGGTCGGACAGGCGCCTGCCCGCGAAACCGGCCGATGGCGTCTTGCGTGCAGCCAGCCTGCGCCGCTGCGAGTTCAACGGCGGCCAACTGGCAATAGCGCCCCTGGCAGCGACCCATGCCGACGCGCGACAGTGACTTCACCCGGTTGGCCTCGCCGCCGCAGAAATCCACACTTTGACGTACAGCTCCGGCAGTCACGTTCTCGCAGCGGCAGACAACCGCGTCGTCGGGGAGCGCTTGCATCATCTGGGCCGGCCAGGGAAAAGCGCAAGCCAGACCGCGCGCAAAGCGCTCCAGCCGCGCAAGCTTGCGCAGATCGGCGCCGATGGAGGGCGCCGAGAATCCAAGATCGGCAAGGCACGCCGCCGCCGCCAGGCGCCCCGCGATCTCCGCGCCATCCGCTCCCACAAGACGAACCCCGTCGCCCGCAAGATAGACCCCGTTGCCGGCGCGACCCATCTCATCGATCTTTGGCAGCCATTGCTGCCACTGCTCATCGTAAATGAAGGCGCATTCCGCCAGGTCGGCCAGATGCGTCTCGGCCCGCAGGTGCCAGCCCATGCCGATCGTGTCGCATGGCGTGAAGCGCTGCCTTCCGCCGGCATCGCGCCAACACATCGCCGTGACACCTTGCCCGTCGGCCTCGATCCTTTCGAGGCTCACGCCGGCATGATAGCGCCTGCCGAGCTTCGCCCGCAGGACCAGGCCGCGCAGCGCGACGAGCGGCCGGGCGGCAAGCTTCCAGAAACCCCGCATCTGCTGATGCCAGGGAGAGGTGTCGAGCACCGCCGCCACATCCGCCCCGGCCTCGACGAGCTGGGCGCCGACCAGTGTCAGCAAAGGCCCCGATCCGATCAGGACGATGCGCCGCCCGAGGGCCACGCCTTGTGCCTTGAGCGCGATCTGCGCCGCGCCAAGGCTGTAGACGCCGGCGCTCTGCCATCCCGGGACCGGAGCGACACGGTCGGATGCGCCTGTGGCAAGGATCAGGCGGTCATAGCTAACAATCTGCACGCCGCCCTCCCCCAGCACGTGCAGCCGACCTTCCTGCATGGCAATAACCGAGCTTCCCGCGCAATGGATGAGTCGCCCGTCGGCCGCCAACCGATCGAAGACCGCATGCAGCGCGCGCGCCTTTGCCGCCTCCGACCCGTAGAGCTGCTCCGGCGTGCGGACGAACCCGTCAGGCGGACGACGATAGATCTGGCCGCCGGCGCGATTGCCCTCGTCGATCACAACAGGATGGAGCCCCGCATCGACCAGCGCGGCCGCCGCCCTTATGCCGGCGGGGCCTGCGCCGACGATCACGACGCGCGGCGACGCAGTCCTGCTCACGGCCAACTCTCCGGTGGCGTCGTGCTCAGCCGCATGCCTTCCGTGATAAGGCTCGAGCATGCCCGCAGACGCGGTCCTTCCTCCTGCCACACCCAGCAATCCTGGCAGGCCCCCATCAGGCAGAAGCCGGCGCGCGGCTCAGGTCCGAACTCGGACATTCGCAAGGCATGCCCTGACGCCAGCATCGCGGTCAGCACGGTGTCGCCCTCGAGCGCCCTACGGATCTGCCCGTCGAAAAAGAAATGCACCCCCGCCCGGTCGCGCTCGGCCAGCCGGACGATACGGCCGGCCGTGATCATTCCGCGGCCTCGCGCATGGGGTGAGGACGCGGCAGTTCGGGGAAGCGTTCGCAAACGGCATCGAAAGCCGCCTGGACACCCTCCGGCCCGGAGCGTCCCTTCATTCGGCGGAAGATCTCCGTCTTCGTGAAGAACCGCCAGTGGATCGGCAAATTCCCCAGTATGGCGGTGAGCCGGTCATAGGCCGCCGGCGTCCATTGCGCTTCGTAGCCGTCGCGCTCCGGACCGAAATGGAAATGCCCGGCGGTCGGCTCGTGACGCGCGCGCAATTGCGCCGTTGCCTGCTCGTCAACCTCGTCGCCGCGGAGGACGACGCCATAGTCGCGTTCGGCCGCACCCGGCGAAAGATAGCCGCGCCGCACATCCTGCGCGACCCGCCAGGGCTCGCGTTCATACGGATCGCCGCGCCCACCGCCTCCGGCGGAGCGGATTTCGAGCACGTCGCCGGGCTGCAGCACCGCGGTGTCGATATTGCCCAGCCGCCGCTCGTGCCCGGCCCCCGGGTTGACGACCATGTCCGAGAGGCCGGCGGCCTTGCCGCCCAGCACACCCCAGGGACGGAAGAAACTGCGGTCGCGGTTGCGCGCCGTGATCCTGGAGTCGGGAGCAAAGACGCGGAAGGCCATTTCGGTCGCCAGCCCGCCGCGCCAACGTCCTGCCCCGCCACTGTCCCTGGCGAGCCCATATTTCAGGAATTCCACCGGGGTCTCGGTCTCGGTGATCTCGATCGGCGTGTTCTTGAGATAGGCTGCATCCGCGCCCGAGCCGTTCGTGCCGTCGCGATGCGGCATCGCCCCGCCACCGCCCACCACGGGGTTCACCGCCGTGATGACGGTCCGGTAGGTCCGCTCGTCCGTGGTCATGACATTGACGATGCAGTTGTTGCCGGCCGGCGCCGCGGGCAGGCGTTCCGGCACCGCTTGCGAGAAGGCGCCGAAGATGACCGACCGCAACCGGGCGCAGGTGAGCGAGCGCATGCCCACTGCGGCGGGATGGACCGGATTGAGCACCGAACCTTCGGACGTGATGCAGGTGAACGGCCTGGTGAGGCCCGTATTGAGCAGGATCTTCGGGTTCAGCGTGTAGAGCACGTAATAGACGCCCACCAAAAGCATGGTGTGGCGCGGATCGCCGCCCGAAGGCACGTTGAGCGAGGAACCGAGTTGCGGATCGGAACCGGTGAAGTCGAGCACCGCCTCGTCGCCGCTGATCGTCAGCCTCAGCTTCAGCCGGCATGGATTGGCCTCGACCGAATCCTCGTCGGCGTAGTCGGCGAATTCCCAGGTGCCGTCGGGCATGGCGCGCAGCACGTCGCGCGCTTGCGCCTCCGCGTGGTCGAGAAGCGCCGAAACGCCTTCGATGAAACCGGCCTTGCCGAACTTCCTCACCATCGCCTGGATCTTGCGCTCGCCGGTGTTGAGCGCCCCGACCAGCGCCTTGATGTCGCCGATGTTGAGGTCTGGCTTGCGCACATTGGTGCTCATGATCCGCAGGATCGACTCGTCGAAGACACCTTCCCGCACCAGCTTCATCGGCGGAAAGCGGATGCCTTCCTGATGGATTTCGGTGAGCGCCCGGCTGAGCGAAGCCGGCACCGCCCCGCCCATGTCGGTGTTGTGGATGTGCCCTCCGGTCCAGGCGACAATCTCGCCGTCGACGAATACCGGCTTCCACAGATGCGTGTCGGGCGCGTGCGTCGCGACGTGGCCGGAATAAGGATCGTTGGTGAAGGCAACGTCGCCTGGCCGGTAGTCGCCGACCATCGCGATGGCGCGGTGATAGGAAAGCCCCGGATACCAGGTAGCGCCAAGCTCCATCGGCACGGCGAAGGTCGCTCCCGACCGATCCATCAGCATCACCGTAAAATCCTGCGTCTCCTTGACGAAAGCGGAGTGCGCGGTGCGATGCAGTGTATGGGCCATGTTCTCGGCGGCCGCGCGGGCATGGTTGGCCAGAACCTGGAGGTTTGTGCGGTCAAACATGGCGTCACTCCGCAAAGGTCAGCAAAAGGTTGAGATGGCGGTCTACCCGTGCCTGCGCTCCGGCAGGAATCGCGAAGGTGGTGTCTTCCTGAACGACCACGGCAGGCCCGTGGAACGTGCTGCCCGGCACGAGGGCCTGCCGGTCGTGGAGGTCGACGGTTTCGACGCGGAGGCCCGTATAGACCGGGAGCCGGCGCGTCGGGATGGCAGCAACGTCTACTTCTTCGGTCTCCGGGAGGGAGAGTTTCGGCCCGGCGCCTATGGCGGACAGCCGGACGTTCACAAGCTCGATCTCGCCGTCCGGGTCGTGGAAATCGTAGAGCTGCTGATGGAAGAGGTGGAAGGCCTGCTCGATGGCGGCCAGATTGCCGTCCACCAGCCATTCCGGCGAGAGGACGACCTCGATCTCGTAACTCTGCCCGACATAACGCATGTCGCAGGAGAGGTTGAGTTCCGCGGCGGCATCGTGCCCCTGCGCCGCGAGCCAGTCGCGACCCTCGCGCGCCAGGGCCTCGAAGGCCTCGCGAATTCCGCCAAGCGCCACAGCCGACAGCGGGGTGAAGAGGGTGCGAATGAAGTCTCCGCGCAGATCAGCCACCAGCCCGCCAAGCGCCGACACCACGCCAGGGCGGCGGGCCGCCATGACGCGCTTCATCCCGAGTTCGCGGGCAAGGAAGGCGCCGAGCATGGGACCGCCGCCGCCGAAGGGCATCAGCGTGAAATCGCGCAAGTCCACGCCTGCGCGCGAGGCGAGTTTCTCGACGTCGACGAACATTTCCGACACTGCGATGTCGAGGATCGCCTGCGCGGTCTGTTCGATCGGGCGGCCGAGGCGGGCGGCAAGGTCGCCGACTGCGCGATGCGCCAGTCCGGTATCGATCATGAGCTGGCCGTAGGCCATCTCGCTGTGGCCAAGCCATCCGCACACCACCATGGCGTCCGTCACAGTCGCCCGCTCGCCACCCCGGCCATAGCATGCCGGTCCTGGCGTCGAACCGGCCGACTCCGGCCCGACGCGCAGCACCCCTTGCGCGTCGACACTGGCGATCGAGCCGCCGCCGACACCGATAGAACTCACCGATACGGAAGGGATATGGAGCGGAAATTCGCCGATCAGTTCACCGGTGCCGAACTGCGCCTCGCCGTCGATGATGAGCGCGAAGTCGGCCGAGGTCCCGCCAATGTCGAGGGTAAGGACCTTGTCCTCGCCTGCCTGGCGCGCCAGCCACGAGGCGCCAATGACGCCGGAGGCCGTTCCCGACAAAAGCATGTTCACGCAGGCGCGCTTGCCTTCGGCAGCGTTCATCAGCCCACCGTTCGACTTCGTCAGCATCGGACGGGCCGGGACGCCGCGGTCCTTCAGCCGCTCTTCCAGCGCCGTCAGATAGCCCGAGACGCGCGGATGGACATAGCCGTTGAGAATGGCGGTCGAGCTGCGCTCGTATTCGCGAATGACCGGCCACACCTCGGCCGAGGAGAAGACGAAGAGGTCTGGCGCCAGACGCGCGATCGTCGCCTTGACGGCGGCCTCCTGCGCGCCATTGCGCCATGAATGGAGGAAGGAGACGATGATCCCCTGCGCTCCATTCGCTTTCGCCGCCGCCACCGCCGTCTCGACCGCTGTCATGTCCGGTGCCTGGGATTCGCTTCCATCGGCACGCATGCGAACCGGAATGCCGAACACCATGTCGCGCGAGATCAGCGGGTCCGGCCGCGAGCAGAACAGCGAATACATGTCCGGCATGCGCAGCCGTGCGAGTTCGATCACGTCCTCGAAGCCGGCATTGGTGAACAGCGCCAGCGGCGCGCCCTTGCGCTGGATAATCGTGTTGATGCCAACGGTCGTGCCGTGCACGAAGCGCGTCATGAGCTTCGGATCAAAGCCTTCGCGTTCGGCCAGAAGGGTGAGGCCGGTCATCAGTTCGGCACCCGGATCTTCCGGCGTCGTCAGCACTTTCAGCGAGGCGACGCGACCGGAGCGGGCTTCGAGCGCGCAGAAATCGATGAATGTCCCGCCGATATCGACGCCGACCTTCCAGTCGGCCCCGTTCTGCCCTGCATCCGCGGCGATGGTACTGTCCATGATGCGTCCCTTCCTGTCTGCCAACGCAAAACTGGCACGACCGGATGGTGCGGGTCCAAGACGTATGACGAGCAAGGATATAAGTTTTGCTTATGCCTTCGCGCGATGCTCATCCAGGACGGCGGAACAGGCGGCGCGGATTTCGTCGCGCATCATCTCATCGGCCCGCGAAAGAGGCCGTGTGCGCGAGGTCAGCAGCGCGATCGGAAATTCCGGTCCCGCAGCGAGCGGCTTGACTGCAAGCCCGGCAAACTGGTGCCACGGCAGCAGCGCATCGACGAGCGCGATGCCCAAGCCAGCCTGGACGAAGCCGACCGCGGAAATGGATACGTCGATCTCGAGCGACGGCGAAAGCGTCACACCTTGCAGGCGGGCAGCGTTGGCCAGTTCGTCGGCAGGACGGGTATTGCCGCGATACGATATCAACTCCTCCCCGACGAGGTCGGCGAGCGCCAGTTCGATTTTCCCGGCCAACGCATGCCCGGAGGGCAACAGGCATGAGAAGCCGACGCTGCCGATCACCTCGGCCTCGATATCGGGAGGCAGGCGGTCGTCCATGGCCACGCCGAGGCTTGCATCGCCGGCGCGCAGCATGTCGATGATGGCGGAGATCGGCGCGCTATGGGCACGCAACATTATGTTGGGATGCTGGACCCGAAATTTGGTGAACGCACGCGGCAAGATAGCCATGGCCGGCGGCGGTGAGGCGGCGACCCGCACCAGCCCTGCCCGACCCAGGCGTAGGTCGGTGGTCTTGCGGCGCAAGCCTTCAAGCCCCGCCGACAACCTCTCGGCATCAGGGAAGATCTCGAGCGCTTCCGGGGTCGGTCGCAGCCGGCCCTTCACCCGCTCGAACAGGGTGAAGCCGAGTTCGTCCTCGGCGTGAAGCAGGATCTGGCTCAAAGCCGGCTGGGAGATGTTCAGCATCCGCGCCGCGGCGGTCACGGTGCCCGCGCGCATGACAGCGATGAACACTTCGAGCTGCCGGGCCCGCATTGCCACTCCATAGGTAAAGCTTATGGCTTCTATCCAAACCCATCTTTGACGCAATACCGCGGTGCGGACAAGATTGGTCAAAGGATTCATTGCAAGAGGGCGCGCCATGGATGTGATCGTGCTGGGCGGCGGACTGATGGGGACGGCTTCGGCCTATTTCCTTGCCAGGCGCGGCGCGCGCGTGACGCTGATCGATCGCAACCGGATCGGTACTGGGGCAACCGTCGCCTCCTTCGGCAACATTCGGCGTACGGGACGTCATCTGTCCCAGCTTCCGCTGGCCCATCGCTCGCTCAGACTGTGGGGCGAGGCCGAAGAAATGCTTGGTCGCGACGTGGAATTCCGCGCTACCGGCCACATCCGGCTGATCTTCGATGAAGGTAGTCTTGCCGACATGCGGGCTTATGCCGAGGCGGCGCGGCCCCTGGGGCTCGAGCTGGAGGAACTGGGAAAGAGCGAGATACGCGCCCGTTTTCCCGGCCTGGCTCCCGACGCGATCGCAGCGTCATTCTCACCATTCGACGGCAGCGGCAATCCGCGGTTGATCGCGCCGGCCTTCGCCGAAGCCGCCCGCAAGCTTGGCGTGACGATCGTCGAGGATGCCAGGATCGAGAAGATCGAGCGGACCGAATCCGGTTTCCTTGTCACCAGTTCAAGAGGCGCTTTCGCTGCCGAATGCCTAGTCAATACGGCCGGAGCCTGGGGCGCGCGCATCGCCGCGCAGTTCGGCGAAGAGGTCCCGCTCGACGCCTGCGGTCCGCAGATGGGCGTGACCGAGCCGCTGCCGCATCGGATTCTGCCGGTGGTCGGCATCTGGACGCGCTACAAGGACCATGGCGCCTATCTGCGTCAGGTCGAGCGGGGCAACATCGTCTTCGGCGGCGCGGCCGAAAGGGTACCGGTGGACCTTGATCCAGGGCATGCGGTCGCCGATCCCACGCGCCTGCCGTTGCAATTGCGCGCGGTTGCGCGACTGCTGCCGGCAATCGCGCGGGTCGCGATCATCCGCACGTGGTCCGGCTGCGAGGGCTATGTGCGGGACATGCTGCCAGTCATGGGACGCTCGGCGACGACGCCAGGCCTGTTCCACGCCTTCGGCTTCAGCGGACACGGCTTCCAGGTTGGTCCGGGTGTCGGCGACGCCATGGCCGAACTCATCATGACCGACCGTTGCGAAACACCGCTCGACGATTTCAGGATCGATCGCTTCCGCGCCACCTGAAGGGCAATTGTGGACATCCGCACAACGATGCACCCCTTGGCCGGGAAAGGCGCGATACCCTCTTGAATAATTTGAGATTGCGCGGGTGTGTCTTGTCATACCCGCGCCCAAGGTAAGCTAACGGGGTGCGACACCGACGACGCCGGCAGACGCGGCCGCGTCGTTGCCGGAGTGACCGGCCAGGTCGACAATTCCACTTGCCAAATTATGGTAGAGTGATCATACCAGTATATAAGGTGACGATCGCGCGACAATCACCATGATTCAAGGAGCAAGGCTAGATGACAACGATTGCGCTGTTTGGTGCGGGCGGGAAAATGGGCTACCGGCTGTCGACCAATTTTCGCGGATCGGACTACACGATCCGCCATGTCGAGATCAGCGAGGCGGGCAAGGAGCGGTTGAAAACCGGTCTGGGCATCGATGCGGTCGGCGTCGATGAGGCACTCGAGGGCGCCGAGGTCGTGATCCTGGCGGTGCCGGACACGCATATCGGCAAGGTCGCCGCCAGCATCGAAAGCAAGCTTGCGTCTGGCACGATGGTGATCGTGCTCGACGCGGCGGCCCCTTTCGCCGGCCACCTGCCTGATCGTCCCGACCTGACCTATTTCGTGACCCATCCCTGCCATCCGCCGATTTTCAACGACGAGACCGACATGGCCGCCAAGAAGGACTTCTTCGGCGGCGTCAAGGCCAAGCAGCATTTCGTCAGCGCCCTGATGCAGGGGCCGGAGGAAGACTACGCCAAGGGCGAGAAGATCGCCCAGATCATCTGGGCGCCGGTGATGCGCTCGCATCGCGTCACGGTCGAACACATGGCGCTGCTGGAACCCGGACTTTCGGAGACGGTGTGCGCTTCGCTGCTCGTCGTCATGAAGGAAGCCCTCGACGAGGTCGTGGCGCGCGGCGTCGACCGGCAGGCCGCGCTCGATTTCCTGCTCGGCCACATGAATGTGCTCGGCGCCGTCATCTTCGGCGAGACCAAGGGCGTGTTCTCCGATGCCTGCAACAAGGCCATCGAATTCGGCAAGCCGGTGCTGATGCGCGACGACTGGAAGCGCGTCTTCGAGCCGGAAGAAATCGCCGCCAGCATCCAGCGCATCACATGAGGCGCGCCTTCCCTCCGCTGCATCAAGGTGCGCAGTTAGATACAGATCATCTGAATTAGTGATTGACTCATCATACCAGTTGGCTAAGCTGTTGACACGCTCGAGCTGACCGATCTCCGCGGGGAGGAGCCGTCGGAAGGAGCGGAGGATGGCGGGGAACGGCGCGAAAATCGGTTCGGTCGAAATGATCGGCAAACGGGCTTTGCCGATCAAGCTGGCGCTTTGCCCGCCCAGTCTGACGATTTCAAATGGAGACAACGGCCTCGACTGGTCGAGGCCCATGTTCTTAAAGGGAGGACTTAATGAAACTTACTCGCAGAATGACACTTGCAGCTTTCGCCGGCGTGCTGGCCCTTGGCACGGCGGCGCCGGCCTTCGCGGCCGACCTGATCGCCATCATCACCCCCTCGCACGACAATCCGTTCTTCAAGGCGGAGGCCGTCGGCGCCGAGGCGAAGGCCAAGGCGCTAGGCTATGAGGCGCTGGTGTTGGTGCATGACGACGACGCCAACAAGCAGTCGCAACTTATCGACACCGCGATCGGCCGTGGCGCCAAGGCGATCATCCTCGACAATGCCGGCGCGGACGCCACCGTCGCCGCGGTGCAAAAGGCCAAGGACGCCGGCATCCCCTCTTTCCTGATCGACCGCGAAATCAACGCCACAGGCGTCGCCGTCGCGCAGATCGTCTCCAACAACTACCAGGGCGCCCAGCTCGGCGCCCAGGAGTTCGTCAAGCTGATGGGCGAGAAGGGTAACTTCGTCGAACTGGTCGGCAAGGAATCCGACACAAATGCCGGCATCCGCTCCAAGGGCTATCACGACGTCATCAATGACTATCCGGACCTGAAGATGGTGGCACAGCAATCGGCCAATTGGAGCCAGACCGAGGCCTATGCCAAGATGGAATCGATCCTGCAAGCCAATCCCGACATCAAGGGTGTGATCTCCGGCAACGACACGATGGCGATGGGCGCCTATGCGGCGCTCGCCGCGGCTAATCGCAAGGACGTCATTGTCGTCGGCTTCGACGGCTCCAACGACGTGCGCGACTCCATCACATCAGGCGGCATCAAGGCGACGGTGCTGCAGCCGGCCTACGCCCAGGCGCAGATGGCGGTTCAACAGGCCAACGACTTCATCAAGAACAAGAAGTCGCCCGAGAAGGAAAAACAGCTGATGGACTGCGTGCTGGTCAATGGTGACAACGCCGCCAAGCTGGAAACCTTCGCGCTGAAGAACTGAACCGGCGTAACGCAAACAGTGGGGGGCGAACTCGAGGTTCGTCCCTCGCCTTCATTTCACCGGGATGCTTTGACCTTGATGTTCAACAAGCCGACCTGGCAGATTAAGGCAACTTGGCCGATACTCGCGCTTGTCGCCGGTATCGGTCTCGGCGCCTGCAAGATCCTGCCGACACCATCGGCGCAAGGCGGTGCAGGCGACGCGTCGGGCTTCAACCCCGACAAGATGGTCGGAGAGATCTGGGCCTCCAAGGTCATCCCGTATTTGCAAGAGAAGGCCGGGCCGTTCGCCGAGGTCCATGCACTGGCGAAGACCGACCAGGCGGCTGCCGGCACCAAATATGGCAACCCCAAGAAGCAGGCCAATTCGCCGTGGACCTTCGCGGTCCGCGTCGAGGGCAAGATCGTCGCCGCCAACACGCAGTCGCGCGCGGCAACGATGGATATCGACGTCGACGGCGACGGCAAGGCGGATGCGCGCGTACAGATCGGGCCGGCGGTGCGCGGCACGGCGCTACGCGACAGCCTCGATTTCGTCCAGTTCAACGATTTCACCAACCAGATCGACTTTGCCCAGTTCGGCAAAGCTTTCAATGCCTATGCCGACAAAACCGCGCTGTCCAAGCTGCCGCGCGAAACGCTGGAGGGCCGCGCCGCCAAGGTGCTCGGCGCCTACACGATCGAAGGCGGCCAGGACCTGCCATTGGTGACCCCGGCGGAGGCCGAGATCGGGCCAAAGCCATGACCACGGCGCTTGATCATGACGTCATCCTGAAGCTGGAAGATGTCTCGAAAGTCTATGCCGGCACCGTCGCGGTCAAGCAGGCCAATTTCGCGGTGCGCAAGGGCGCGGTCAATGTGCTGGTCGGCGAGAACGGCGCCGGCAAATCGACGCTTATGAAGATCATCGCCGGCGTCGAGCAGCCGACGGCCGGGCGCATCCTGCTCGACGGCAACGAGGTCTCCTTCTCCTCCTCAGGTGACGCGGTGAACCGCGGCATCGGCATGGTGTTCCAGGAGTTGAACCTGTTCGGCAACATGACGGTCGCCGAGAACATTTTCGCCACGCGCGAGATCACCAACCGCTTCCGCAAGATCGACCGCAAGGCGCAGGAACGGCGGGCCGGCGAATTCCTCGATCGGCTCGAAGCCGGCATCCGGCCGGACATGCTGGTCGAGGATCTGCGCATCGGCCAGCAGCAGCTGGTCGAGATCGCCAAGGCTGTCTCACTTGACGCACGCGTCCTGATCATGGACGAGCCGACCTCGGCGCTAAGTGCCGCCGAAGTCGAGATCCTGTTCAAGGTGATCGCCGACCTCAAGGCGCACGGCGTGGCGATCGTCTACATCTCGCACCGGCTGGAGGAGCTGATCCGCATCGGCGACTACATCACCGTGCTGCGTGATGGCCGTATCACCGGCCAGGAGGAGGTGAAGAACGTCGACACGCAGTGGATCGTGCGGCAAATGATCGGCTCGGACGCCAAGGATTTCGCCAAGGCCGACGGCCATGTTCCCGGCGAGGAGGTGTTCCGCGCCGAAGACATCTGCCTGCCGCGCGTCACCGGCGGACTGGCGGTCGACCATGTCTCGCTGTCGCTGCGCGCCGGCGAGATTTTGGGCATTTACGGCCTGATGGGCGCGGGGCGCAGCGAGCTGTTTGACTGCATCATGGGCCGTCACGGCCATGCCAGCGGCAAGATCTTCATCGACGGAAAGCAGATCAGGGAACGCGACACGACGCGGCGCATCCGGCGGGGTCTGGCACTGATCCCGGAAGACCGCCAGCGCGAAGGTCTGGTGTCGATCCTGTCGGTTGCCAGCAATCTGACGCTGGCCAGCCTGTCGCGCTTCGTGCGCCTGTTCCACATTCGAGGCGATGCCGAGCGGCAGGCTGTCAGGCAGATGGTACGGGAGCTCTCGATCAAGGTCGCGGACACGGCGCAGGAAGTCTCGTCGCTCTCCGGCGGCAACCAGCAGAAGGTGGTGATCGGCAAGGCGCTGCTCACCGGACCCAAGGTGCTTTTGATGGACGAGCCGAGCCGCGGCATCGATGTCGGCGCCAAGGCCGACGTCTTCCGCACCATGCGCAAGTTGTCGCGCGATGGGCTGGGCATCCTCTTCGCCACTTCCGATCTCGACGAGGTGATGGCGCTGTCCGACCGGATCGCGGTGATGAGCAATGGCAGACTGACCGGCATGTTCGACCGCGCCGAGGCGAGCGAGGCCGCGATCGTCGCCGCATCGGCGTTCGGCCATGGCCCCGCCCCCGCACATCTTGCCCCAGAATTTGGAGAGCAACGCCGATGACTGACATTCCGGCCAGGGCAGCCCCCTCTTCGGCCTCCAGCGGCTCCGCGCTGCTGACGCTGATGAAGCTCAGGACCTTCATTGCGCTGATTGCCGTGCTGGTGTTCTTCTCCATCGCGGCGCCGAATTTCCTGTCGGCCGCCAATCTGATCCTGATGGCCAAGCATGTGGCGCTCAATGCCTTCCTCGCCATGGGCATGACCTTTGTCATCATCACCGGCGGCATCGACCTTTCGGTCGGCTCGATCGTCGGCCTGTGCGGCATGGTGGCCGGCTACCTCGTGCTCAACGGCATCGATCTGCAGATCGGCTACACCATCTATTTCAACGTGGTCGAGATCGCATTGATCACCCTGGCGGTCGGCATATTGATCGGCGCCGTCAACGGACTGCTGATCACCAGGCTCAACGTCGCGCCCTTCATCGCCACGCTCGGCGTGCTTTATGTAGCGCGCGGCCTTGCGCTGCTGTCGTCCGACGGCCGCACTTTCCCCAATCTGGTCGGCAAACCGGAACTTGGCACCACCGGCTTCGGCTTCCTCGGCGCCGGCCGGCTCGTCGGCCTGCCGGTGTCGATCTGGATCCTGATCGTGGTAGCGCTGGGGGCTGCCTATCTTGCCCGGTACACACCGCTGGGCCGCCACATCTTCGCCGTGGGCGGCAACGAGCGCGCGGCGCGCATTTCGGGCGTACGCGTCAACATGGTCAAGATGTTCGTCTACATGTTCTCCGGCTTCTGTGCGGCGATCGTCGGCCTGATCATCTCGTCGGAGCTGATGGCCTCGCATCCGGCGACCGGCGAAAGCTTCGAGTTGAACGCCATCGCCGCGGCGGTGCTTGGCGGCACCTCGATGTCGGGCGGACGCGGCACGATCGGCGGCACCATCGTCGGCGCTTTCGTGATCGGCATCCTGTCGGATGGGCTGGTGATGATGGGCGTAAGCTCCTTCTGGCAGATGGTGATCAAGGGTCTGGTCATCATCGTCGCCGTCGTCGTCGACCAGGCGCAGCGCCGGCTCCAGCAGCGTGTGACCCTGATGCAGATGGCAAGGGCGGGTTAAACATGGCGACTTTGAGTGGAGCGCTGATCGGTTGCGGCTTCTTCGCCGTCAACCAGATGCATGCCTGGCGCGACATCGACGGCGCCTCGATCGTCGCCATCTGCGACCGCGATCCGGAGCGGCTCAGGATCGTCGGCGACCAGTTCGGCGTGGCGAAGCGCTACACTGATGCAGCCGCGCTGTTCGCGGCCGAGACGCTCGACTTCGTCGACATCGCCACCACCGTCAGCAGTCATCGGCCGCTGGTCGAGATGGCCGCCGCCCAGCGCGTCCCGGTGATCTGCCAGAAACCGTTCGCGCCTACGCTCGCCGACGCCAAGGCGATGGTCGCGGCCTGCGCCAAGGCCGGTGTGCCTCTGATGGTGCATGAGAATTTCCGCTGGCAGTCACCGATCCAGGCGGTGCGCGCGGTGCTCGACAGCGGTGAGATCGGCACGCCCTTCTTCGGGCGCATCTCCTTCCGCTCCGCCTATGACGTGTTTTCCGGCCAGCCCTATCTGGCGACGGGAAAGCGCTTCATCATCGAGGATCTCGGCATCCACATCTTCGACATTGCGCGTTTTCTCCTCGGCGATGTGTCGAGCCTCACTGCCCGTACCGCGCGCATCAACCCGGCCATCACCGGCGAGGATGTCGCCACGATGCTGATGGATCACGAGAGCGGCGCCATTTCGGTGGTCGATTGCAGCTATGCGACCCGACTTGCGGTGGAGCCGTTTCCCGAAACGCTGATCGAGATCGACGGAAGCGACGGTACGCTCCGGCTGGCGCAGGGTTACCAACTGACCGTCGCCGGCAGGGGCGGCACAATGGTCAGGGACATCTCGCCGCCGCTGCTGCCCTGGGCCTCGCGGCCATGGCACAACATCCAGGAAAGCGTGCTGGCGATCCAGCGGCACTGGGTCGACTGCCTTGCATCAGGCAAGGAGCCGGCGACCGCGGGCGCCGACAACCTCAAGACATTTGCGCTGGTCGAGGCTGCCTATGCCGGCGCCGCGAGTCGGGAACCGGTCCGCATCGACGATCTGCTGAAATGACCGCGGATCGGTTCCTCCTTTGCGGCACGAGCGCGGCGGAGACCGAACCGGTCCGGTTGACCGCCGGTCCGCTCAACGCCGATTTCGTCAACGGCAATCTGCGCACGATCCGCCACGGCGGCACGGAGGTGCTGCGCGCCATCGCCTACATCGTGCGCGACCGCGACTGGGGCACCTATGAGCCAGCCCTGGCTGACCTGACGATCGACCAGGGTGCCGATGCTTTCACCGTCAGCTACACGGCGGGCTGCGCCGGGCCGGACGGAAGCCGGCTCACCTTTCGCGCCGCCATCAAGGGAACCGCGGACGGTGGGCTGGTGTTCAGCGTCAGCGCCCTGCCCGACAGCGATTTCGAGACCAACCGCTGCGGCTTCTGCATCCTGCATCCGATCGCCGGCCTCGCCGGCAGCCCGGTGACAGTCGAGCACACGGATGGCAGCGTGGTGGCGACGAAACTGCCTGACCTGATCGACCCCTGGCAGCCTTTCAAGGACTTGCGCGCCATCACGCATAAGGTGCGGCCCGGCGTCACCGCCGAGTGCCGCATGGAAGGCGACGTCTTCGAAATGGAGGACCAGCGCAACTGGTCCGACGCGTCCTACAAGACCTATGTGCGGCCGCTGGCGCTGCCGTGGCCCTATATGCTCCCGGCCGGCGAGACCAACCGCCAGACGATCAGCCTGAGTATTGCCAGCGACGGCAAGACGCCGGTCACCACCGAGGTATCCGGCCCGGTCCGTGTGACGCTCGGCGAGCCCGGTCCGGCGCTGCCGGATGTCGGCGTGATCATCTACCCCGGCGATGTCGAGACGGCGCTGGCGAACCTCGCCACCCTATCCGTGCTCGGCCCGCAACAATTGCTGTTTCATTACGATCCGACGCGCGGCCATGGGCTCGATACCTTGCGCTCGTTCGCCCGGCTCGCCGCAGCCTATCCCGCCCGCACAACGCTCGAATGCGTGGTGGCCTGCAGCGGCGATCTCGATGCCGAACTCTCCGATGTCGCTGGTCTGGTGCGCCGGGCGAGGCTGCGGCTCGATGCCATTGCGGTGTCGCCTTCGGTCGACCGCCAGTCGACGCCGCCGGGCAGTGCCTGGCCGCCCTGCCCGCCGCTGGAAGATGTCTATGCCGCAGCGCGCCGCGCCTTTCCCGATATCCGTCTAGGCGGCGGCATGTTCAGCTATTTCACCGAGCTGAATCGCAAGCGTGTTCCGGCCGGACTGCTCGATTTCGTCACCCATTGCACCTGCCCGATCGTACACGCCGCCGACGATCTCAGTGTCATGCAGTCGCTGGAGGCATTGCCGTTCATCACCCGGTCGGCGCGGGCGATCTTCGGCGACAAGCCTTACCGGATCGGGCCCTCGACCATTGCCATGCGGCAGAACCCCTATGGCGGCGCGACCAAGGACAATCCGCGGGGAGAGCGCATCGCCATGGCGAACCGCGATCCGCGCCACAACGGACTGTTCGCCGCGGCATGGACGATCGGCTATGCCGCGCGTGTCGCGCCGGCCGGGTTGGAGATGCTCACGCTGTCCGGCTTCAGCGGGCCATTCGGCGTGCTGGCGGAAGCCGGTGAACCCGCCGCCGAGGGGTCACCGCGGCCGATCTTCCAAGCCATCAAGGGGCTTTGCGAACTGGCTGGCCTTAAATACGTCGCGGCCAAAACGAGCGACGAGACCCGGGTACTGGCGTTGGCCGGGCGCTCATCCTCGGGCAAGACGGTCGTATGGCTGACGAACCTGACGGCAAGCGACGTGCCGGTCGACCTTTCGGAGTTTGGCCGCGACCGTATTGTGATGGCACCCTACGCGATCGCACGGATCGGCTGAACCAGATTACTTTTCAGAATTCATCACATATAGGGCGCGCGAGCGCTCCAGATGCTTGATCATCGCCTTCTCGGCGCCATCGGCATCTTTCTTCTCGATGCGTCCGATGATCTCTTCGTGCTCGGTCAGCGTGAACTGTTCCTTGCCGGTCCAGATCAGCATTTCGGTGTGATACTCCTTCAGCCAGCCCAGCATCGCCTCGCTGACAGCGACATAGATCGGGTTGCCGGAGATCGCAGCGATCTGGGTGTGGAATTTCATGTCGGCGGAAATGAAGCCTTCGGAATCACCTCGCGCGGCACGCTGCTCGGCGACGGTTGCCTTGAGCCGCTGCACATCCTCGACGGTGGCCTTCTCGGCGGCTTCCCTGACCATGCCACGCTCGAAGAAAATGCGCGCGGTCTTGAGGTGCTCAAGCGTGTCCTTCGACGACGACAGGATGATCTTGGCCGCGCCGTCGACCTGTTTGATGATCGACTTGGCGGTGAGCTGCAGCACCTTGGCCCGCTCGCCATGCGAGATGGCGACAAGGCCCATATTGCTCAGCGCCTGCATCGCCTCGCGGATTGCCGGCCGGCCGACCTCGAAACGCTCCATCAATTCACGCTCCGACGGCATATCGTCGCCCGGCATCAACTCGCCGCTGGTGATCAGGCGCTTCAGCCGCAAGAAGACCTCGTCGGAAAGCTTGCGTCGGACAATCGGTTCCGAACGGTTCATCGTCGCGAATCACTCCCTTGACCCGGCTCTATCTAACACCGCCGCCACAATTCGCGGAAATGCCGGCTGTCGACCTTGCAAAACCTCCAGCCCGGATATGTCTTGCAATACTTATGTACTCATTATACCAGATTTCAGACACTGGTGAACCTTTTTCGAACGCCTGGGCTTGAGACAGCGGACATGATCACCCTCACCTATCGCATCGAAACGTCTGAAAGCATCGAGGCCCTGGCAGCCAAGATCGCCAGCGACCAGTCGACCGGCACCTTCGTCGCGCTGCCCGGCGAAACCGAGGAACTGAAGGCGCGCGTGGCGGCGCGCGTCCTGGCGATCCGGCATCTACCCGACGCCGTGCAACCCTCCATTCCGGAAGCCGGCAATGGACCATTCAAGCGCGCCGATGTCGACATCGCCTTTCCCTTCGACGCTATCGGCACCGACCTGTCAGCACTGATGACCATCGCCATCGGCGGCACCTATTCGATCAAAGGCCTGTCGGGTATCCGCATCGTCGACATGAAGCTGCCTGATGACTATCGCGGCGCCCATCCCGGCCCGCAGTTCGGCGTCGCCGGCAGCCGCAAGCTGACCGGCGTCGAGGGACGCCCGATCATCGGCACCATCGTCAAGCCGGCACTCGGCTTAAGGCCGCATGAGACGGCCGAGATGGTGGGTGAGTTGATCGAAGCCGGCGTCGACTTCATCAAGGACGACGAGAAGCTGATGAGCCCGGCCTACTCGCCGCTGGCCGAGCGGGTGAAGGCGATCATGCCGCTCATCCTCGACTACGAGCAGAAGACCGGCAAAAAGGTGATGTACGCCTTCGGCATCTCGCATGCCGATCCGGACGAGATGATGCGCAACCACGATCTGGTGGCGAAGGCCGGCGGCAATTGCGCGGTGATCAACATCAACTCCATCGGCTTCGGCGGCATGGCCTACTTGAGAAAGCGCTCCAGCCTGGTGCTGCACGCCCATCGCAATGGCTGGGACATCCTCACCCGCCACCCCGGCCTCGGCATGGATTTCAAGGTGTGGCAGCAGTTCTGGCGGCTGCTTGGCGTCGACCAGTTCCAGATCAACGGCATCGCTTCAAAATATTGGGAGCCGGATGCATCCTTCATCGAATCCTTCAAGGCAGTGACGACGCCGATCTTTTCGCCTGACGATTGCGCGCTGCCGGTCGCAGGGTCCGGCCAGTGGGGCGGGCAGGCGCCCGAGACCTACCAACGAACCGGCCGAACAGTCGATCTGCTCTACCTCTGCGGCGGTGGCATCGTCAGCCATCCGGACGGGCCGGGCGCCGGCGTGCGCGCCGTCCAGCAAGCCTGGCAAGCGGCGGTCGATGGCATCCCCCTGGCGGAATATGCCCGCAGCCATGCCGAGCTCGCACGGTCGATCGAAAAATTCGGCGACGGCAGGGCGGCGTGAGCGAAGTCATGCAGAACCTGCTGCTTAGCTACTATGGCGACGACCTCACTGGCTCGACCGACGTCATGGAAGCGCTCGAGCTTGGCGGCGTGCCGACCGTGCTGTTCATGCGTCAACCCGACCAGCAACTGCTAGGGCGGTTTGCGCATTGCCGCGCCGTGGGACTGGCTGGCACGAGCCGCAGCGAGACGCCGCAATGGATGGACGAAAATCTGGCGCCTGCTTTTAGATGGCTAAGAAGCCTCAAAGCGACGGTTTGCCATTACAAGATCTGCTCGACCTTCGATTCCAGCCCGGCGATCGGCAGCATTGGCCGCGCCATCGAGATCGGCCGGCGTGTCTTCGACCAGAAGAGCGTGCCGGTGATTGTCGGGGCGCCTCAGCTCAAACGCTACACGGCGTTCGGAAACCTCTTCGCGGCGTTTCGCGGCACCTATTTCCGTATCGACCGCCATCCCGTCATGAGCCGGCATCCGGTGACGCCGATGAAGGAAGCCGACCTGCTCGTCCACCTCCATCGCCAGACCGATCTCGGTTCCGGCCTTGTCGACCTGGCGGCGCTGCAGGCGGATGACCTTTCGCAAACCGTCGACCAAGCCTTGCAGGACAAGGAAATCGTCCTGTTCGACGTCGAAAGCCGCCAGACGCAGACGCGCGTCGGCGAGCAGATCTGGCGGATTTGCGAACAAGGTCATGGTTTCGTCGTCGGATCCTCGGGCGTCGAATATGCCCTGCTTGCCGAATGGGCCGGCAAGGGCATCGCCGCGGGGCACGCGTCCTTCGTGCCGCCCGGTCCGGTGGATCGGCTCGCCGTGGTCTCGGGCAGTGTGTCGCCGACCACCGAGAAGCAGATCCGCTTCGCGCTCGCCCATGGGTTCGACGGCATCCAGATCGATGCCATTCAGCTGGTTTCGGACAGCGCCGGCGAGGCAATCGAGCGCGCCGTCGCGAGCGGCCTGGCGAGTCTCACGGCAGGGCGCAGCGTCATTCTCTACACCGCCCTTGGTCCCCAGGCTGATCGCAGTGCCGAGATCGACCATATTGAAGGTGCGCGAAACCGGCTCGGCCGAGCGCTGGGCGACATTCTGCGCCGGCTGGTCATCGACCAGAAACTCCGGCGCGCGGTCATCGCCGGCGGCGACACCTCCAGCCATGCGCTGGGACAATTGTCCATCGACGCACTGACCGTGCGCATGCCACTGCCGCAATCGCCGGGTTCGCCGCTCTGCCTTGCCCATGGTGGCGGCGAGGTCGACGGCCTCGAAATCGCGCTGAAGGGCGGCCAGGTCGGAACCGATCGCTATTTTAGCGCCATTCGCGACGGCCTCGGGTGTTGATGGAGTTGCCTGGCGGCAAATGACCGCATCGGTGATTGCTGTGATTTTCGAGGCTTTGCCGCATCCTTCGTCAGCACCTTCCGGCCCACGGCGACGGCAATTCACGCGCGCATATGAGCGACGACGAGCAAGCCGCCGCGTCGCTGGCAGAACCACCCCCCGAACATCCCGGACGGGCTTATCGCAAACATCAATCAGATGCGGCTTCCCGACGCCGGGTCGAAGAAATGCACGGCCGACTTTCGTACGGAAAGCATGACGGTCTCATCCGGCTTCAAAGTGACGCGTTCGCGCAGCACGCAGACGAGTTCATGGCCCGCCATTTCGACCGAAAGATGCGTCTCGGCGCCCGTCGGCTCGACGACGATCACCTTCGCCGCGGCGCCGGTTTCGCTGTCGATATGAATGTCCTCCGGACGCACGCCCAGCACGAGGCGCCGTCCCGCGGCTGCGGCGGGAATGGCTGACAGCGGGATGATTGATCCTTCGTCCAGTTCGAGGCCGGGATGCGGATCGCCGCGCACTGTTCCTTCGATGAAATTCATCGCCGGTGATCCAAGGAAGCCGGCGACGAACATGTTTACCGGCCGGTCATAGAGCTCGAGCGGGCTTCCGACCTGCTCGATCCTGCCGCCGTTGAGCACCACGATCTTGTCGGCCATCGTCATCGCCTCGATCTGATCGTGGGTGACGTAGACGATGGTCGATTTGAGCCGCTGGTGCAGCGCCTTGATCTCGGATCGCATCTGCACGCGCAGCTTGGCATCAAGGTTCGACAGAGGTTCGTCGAACAGGAACACCTTGGGATCGCGCACGATGGCGCGGCCCATGGCGACGCGCTGGCGCTGGCCGCCGGACAACTGGCGCGGGTAGCGCGCAAGCAGCGGCTGCAGCCCCAGGATCGATGCCGCCGTATCGACCTTTTTCTTGATCTCGGCTTGCTTGGCACCTGCGAGTTCCAGGGCGAAACCCATATTCTGCGCGACGGTCATCTGCGGATAGAGCGCATAGTTCTGGAACACCATGGCGATGTCCCGTTCCTTTGGCTGGAGATGGTTGACCACCCGCTCGCCGATCGAGATCTCGCCGCCCGAGATGGTTTCGAGCCCGGCGATCATGCGCAGCAGCGTCGATTTTCCACAGCCCGAAGGGCCGACCAGAATGACAAATTCACCATCCTCGATGTCGACGCTGACCCCATGGATCACGGGGGTCGCACCATAGGACTTCTTCACGTCGACGATCTGGACAGAAGACATCTTGCAACCCCGTTTTGCTAGCGCCGTGGCCTGACGCGGATGGCTTGATAGGGCTTGCCGGGCAACTCTACCGCGAAAGCAGCGTCCGCCTTGCCCCCACGCACGACCGAGCCATGGCGTGTTGGATGCGGAATTGGCGCCGCCACTTTCGTGGCTGGCGTCACCGTCATGGCCCAAGTGTCGATGATGTCGATGTCGTAGTCGCCATCCTGCAGCGGTAGGCCGGTGGACCAGACGACCGGCTGATGCTCGCCAAGATAGATATAGCGGAGATCGCCGTCGCTGGCGCCGGAGACCCGGCTCCACGGCCAGGCACTGTTGTGGCCCATCGGCTCCAACCCGTTGCTGACGTCCTCTTCGATGAGGTCGCGCAGGAAGCCGATCCGCTTCCACGCCTCGCCGTGAAGCCGGCCGCCCTTGGCCCACCAGATCAGATCCCGCGGGTGCATGTAGGTTTCGCCATGCCCGGCATAGCCGCCGCGCATGACGGTGAGCCAGAAGCGATGCACCAGTTCTTCGGCACTGATGTTGCCCCATGGGAAGACGATGTTGCCTTCATATTCAGGTTCGTCGTTGACGACCGGCTTACCGTAGGCGTCGCGCCATTCGGGTGTTCGTTTCACGTCCCAGTTCTGGATGCAGACATGGCTGACCCACGGTTTACGATGGTCGAAATTCATCGACTGCTCGCCATTGTGGATCGATTTCAGATGTTGGTAGGGGTCGTTTTCCTCGAGGATATGGAAGTAGCGATCCCACTGCGCCATCGGCTTGGTGTCGAGCAGGAAATCGTACTCGTTGGCCAGCGACCACCAGACGTTGCGATAAGCCGCGAGCCGTGCCGCGAGGTAGGCGACATAGCGGAAATCCTGAGCCGCGCTCATGTCGGCGTAGCCCCACCGATCATAGGGATGGAAGATGATGATGTCGGCCTCGATGCCGAGATTACGCAGTGCACCGATCTGAGTCTCGAAGTGGCGGAAGGCGGCCGGATTCGGCCGGTCGAAATCCTCCTTGCCGTCCCGCCCTGTCTCGAAAATCGAATGCAGCGCTGGATTGGTGTTGTAAGGATAGTCCTTCGGGAAGACACCCATGCGCACCTTGTTGAAGCGCGCTTTCTTCAACGTTGCCAGCGTCTCGGCCTGCATCTCGAGCGGCTGGTGCGTCCAGGCATAGCAAGTGGTGCCGAACGGGAAGTAGGGTGTGCCGTCGGCGTAGGCGAAATGGAATTTGTTGCGCACGCGCACCGGGCCATGGTTGCCGGCCGCCGGCGCCACCGCATCGAAGGCACCGCCAATGCCTGTCAGCAACGGGCTGTTGGACTGCGTGACGTAGCTCCAGCTGCCTTCATTGTCTGGCATGAAACGGATGCGGTAGATGCCGTCGCCATCGTAAAAGCCTGGAACCGCGATGCTACGGTTCGCTTGCGAAAAGCTGGCGGACAACTCGATCTCGACAAAGGGATTGCCATCCGCTGGCCCCTTCAGTTCGATCTCGAACATGTCCCATTTCTCGACTGTCGTGCCGTCGGTCATCCGTGGTTCCTTGCGTTGCTATTCCTTGACCGCGCCCGACGTCAGCCCCGAGACGAAGTAGCGCTGGAAGATGAGATAGACGATCGCCGCCGGCAGCACCGTCATGACGATCGCCGCGTTGAGCTGGCCATAGTCGCGGGCGAACTGGCTCTGGAACGACATCAGGCCGAGCGGCAACGTCCAGCGGTCCGGATCCTGCAGGATGACCAGCGCCATGGCGAACTCGTTCCAGGTGGCGACGAAGTCGAGGATCAGCAGCGCAGCAAGCACTGGCAGCGACACCGGCAGGAAGATGCGCCGAAACACGGTGAAATGCGACGCGCCGTCGATAAGCGCCGCCTCGCTCAGTTCCTTCGGCACGTCCCTGAAAAAATTGTGCAGGATGAAGACCTGGTAGGGGACGCCAAAGGCGAGATAGGGCAGGATGATGCCGACATAGGTATTGATCAGCCCGAAGCTGTTCACCTGCTTGAAGATCGGCGCCAACATCACCTGGAACGGGATCATCGTGCCAAACACGATGGCGAGGAAGACCACCTTGTGTCCCCAGATCTGGATGCGGCTCAGCGAATAGGCGGCCATGGCCGATATCATCAGCCCGAGCGGCACCTTGATGACGGTGATGATGGTGCTGTTGACGACCGTTGTGCCGAAATCGCCGCGCCGCCAGGCATTGGTGAAATTCTCCCAGGCGAGGCTGGTGGGCGGCGAGAATGCGCCGGTCCCCATCACCGTGGCGTTCGATTTCAGCGACGTGAAGATGATGAAGACGAACGGAGCGATCCAGACCATGGCGACGATGATCAGCGCGATCCACAATGCCACCAGCAGCGGATCCACGCGCTCCGCGCCGGCCTGTCGAAAGGGGCTGGCGACGCCACTCATTGATACGCCTCCTGCCGCTTCAGCGTCCAGCGCAGATACGGGATGACGATGGCAACGGTGATGAGCAAGAGCACGACGGAGATGGCGCTGCCACGACCGAAGTCACCGAGTTGCATGGCCTGCGTATAGGCCCACATAGCGAGCATCTGCGTCGATTGTGCCGGGCCGCCGCCGGTCATGCCGTAGACGATGTCGAAGGCTTTCAGCGAGTTGATCAGCGACAGGATCAGGACGATGGTTATGGTGGGCCTCAGCGCCGGCAGCGTTACATAGCGGAACAGCTGGAAGCGCCCTGCGCCATCGATGCGGGCGGCTTCGATCAGAGTCTGCGAAACCCCTTGCAGGCCGGCCAGGAACAACACCATCGAGAAGCCCGCGACCTCCCAGACATAACCGATGAAGACCGAATAGAGCGCGACGTTGCGGTCACCCAGCCAATCCTGGATCAGGTTGGGCCATCCGGCTGCGGAGAGCAAACTGTTGAACAACCCGAAGAAGGGGTCGAACATCCAGCGCCACATGGTTGCCACCGCGATCGGCGCGATGATCACGGGCATGTAGAACAGGGCGCGCAGCGGCGAGCGGCCAGGGATGTTCTGGTTCAGGCCGAGCGCCAACCCAAAGCCGATCAGCGGCGGGAAGATGACCGACAGGAAAGTCCAGATCAGCGTGTTCTTGAAGGCGACCCAGAACACCGGATCGTCGGCGAGCACGTAGCGGTAGTTGTCGAGCCCCACCCAATGCTTGTCGGCGTTCAGTCCATTCCATTTCATGAAGCTGAGCTGGATGACGTCGATCATCGGATAGAAGGCAAAGACTGCGTAGGCCAGCACCGCGGGCGCCAACAGCATCAGTCCCTGCAAGGTCGGATCCTGCAGTTTCCGGCGAAGCTGGCCTGACCGGGCAGGCATTCGCGCATGGCGATCGGCGGCGGAAATGTTCACGGCCATGTATCGTCCCGGGAGCGGTGCAGGAGAATCGGCTGGCCGGCCCCGGCCTGCGGCTTGTCGGGGCCGGCCATCACGAGGTTCAATATCAGCTGCGATTGCCGATGAATTTCTGCAGCTCGGCGGCTGCCGCCTTGGGATCGAGATTGTCGCTCGCTACCTCGTTGATCACCCGGAAGTATTCGGTGGTGACGTCGAGCGGAAAAGCCTGGTCGCCATTGACGAACGTCGCGGGGAACTTGCCGAAGATCTCGATCCATTTCTGGTCGAGCGGTTCTGTGCTCGTGTACTTGACGTTCTTGTTGACCGAGATCGAACCGAAATCGCCAAGGTGCTTTTGCTGCACGTCGGTGGATTCGAGATAGTTCAGGAATTTGGCGGCGATGTCGGGAACTTTGCTCTTGGTCGAAATGTAGTTGTACTCGGCGAAACCGTAGAGGCGGTCAGTACCGGTCGGGAACGGGAACAGACCAAAATCCGCGGTGCGGTTTTCACCCTTGAGCTGCCCGACCAGCCAGTCGCCTTCAAGCATCATGGCGGCTCGATTGCCGAGGAAGAGATTGAACGACTGCGCCTGATCGATCCCCATGAACGGCTTCAGTGTGTAATTCGATGTCCATTTGTGGAATTCCTCGAATGAGGCCGTGGCGCAGGCCTCGTCGGCCCAGTTCACCTGCATGCTCATCAGACGGTCATGCTTGTCGACGCCGCATTTGGTCTCCAGGATCATGTCCATGAGACGCATGACGTGCCAGTTGACGGTTCCGCCAAAGGTGATCGCCGGGATGCCGGCGGCTTTCAGCTTTTCGGCGTCTGCGACAAGTTCATCATAGGTCGCGGGGGCCGTGGTAATACCGGCCTTCTCGAACAGCGCCTTGTTGTAATAAAGCGCCTCGCCGTGGAATGTGTAGGGCACGCCGTGCCTGCCACCCTCATACTGCTTGGAGAAGGAAAGCGCCGGTGAGAGCAGTTCGTCGTCCCATTTGTATTGGGAGTAGTATTTGTCGAGCGGCAGGCTGAGTCCCGCCTTGACGAATTCGCCGCCAAGGCCAAGGCCGCCCCACATGAAATAGATGTCCGGTCCCTGGTCGGAACCTGAGGCGACCCGTAGCGCCGACTTGTGTTCATCGGTGCCGCGGCCTTCCACCTTGATGGTGACACCAGGATTGGCAGCCTCGAATTCCTTGACGATGTCAGCCCATGCCTTGTTGGCGGAATCATTGGCGAAGGTCAGGGTCCAGACCTTGACCTCTTGCGCGGACGCCGCGCTGGCGACCACCATGGCGATGGCGCTAAAAAGCGCTACGCGCCGAAGTTTCCTTGACGTTTGCATAGTCTCCTCCCTTGACCGTGTACTCGCATCCGCCGAACCCTGGTCAACCTTAGCGGCAACCATCATCATGTCAACTGGTATGATGAGATGAAGAGCAGGAGAATGTTTGGGGTTGATCGGAACTGGCCTTCCAGGTCATCAGCCCGGACGGGCAGCACCGTGCCCAGTCCGCCAACGATCAGCACCATTGCGAGGGCGTCGTTCCACTTCATGTTGGCGAAGGCTCGCATCGTCTCATACCTCGAGGAAAACGGGGCAGCTGCGGGCCACCTCGTCAGCCCGGCTTGGCAATCATCGCCTGCCCGTGCGCACCGGAAAATTGCTTCTGAAACCCTAGACGCTCATGAAGAGAGCGTCCGCCATTTGGTGGATACGGCTTCATCGCCAAGGAGATCTGGCGCATGCGCAAGCCCGGCTCTTCAAACCCCAAGGTCCGCTGTCGCGACTTGCCCCAAGCCGATCAGCCGAGCGAGAGTTCCTTCGTCTGGTGTCTCAGCACGAGGCCGACCGCGCCCAGCAACGCATCGTTCTCGGTGTGCTTACCAACGATTATCCGCGTGCGCAGGGCCGGAGCGACATCGCGGGACTTGATGAGCGTGTGGCGTTCATAGGACGCGATCAGCGGCGTCAACAGAATGTCACCCGCCAACGCCATCTGGCCCCCGATGATGATGAGCGGCGGGTTGAGCACCGAGCCGATCAAGCCGAGACCCCGGCCGGCGATCTCGGCGGTATCCTCGATCATCCGCAACGCCCTGACATCGCCCTCCTTGGCCATCATAATGACATCGTCCATAGTGACCTGCCGCCGCACAACACGCGAAATCTGTTCCAGTGGCCGGGCAAAACTCGCATAGAGCTCCAGGCATCCGCGATTGCCGCACCGACAAAGATCGCCGCCGGGATCGATGCTGATGTGCCCGAATTCGCCGGCACCGCCGGCAATGCCCGTCACCAGCCGGCCATGCTGGACAATGGCGCCACCAACCCCCAGATCGATCTTGAACAGCACGAAATCGTCTTGGCCGATGGCCGCACCCCACATCAGCTCGGCAATGGCCGAGCAGTTGCTCTCGTTGTCGGCGAAGATCGGCCGCTCCAGGACGGGTCCGAACACATCTCGTATGTTGACGCCGGCCCATGTTGGAACGATGCTCGCGCGCAGGACCACTCCATCGCGACTGACAGGACCAGAGACGGAAATCCCAACCCCCAGGAGTCCCGCCATCGGCAGACCATTTTCCTCGTAAGATTGGGCAATTGCCGATTTGGCCATCTGGGCCGCCTGCTGCGGTTGGTAGTCCAGTGCCATGGGGATAGTTTGTTCGGCAATGACGGAATGTGAGACATCGGCGACGATCAGCCTTATCTGCTGAAGCCCCAGATGAATTCCGACGCAGGTGCCCGCTGTCGGATTGAGCGTCACAGCCGCGGCTGGCCTGCCAATGGCTCTGATCCCCTCGTGGCTGGTCGGGGCTTCGATTACCATGCCCGATTTTCTCAAGCCATTGAGCGCGGTTGAGACCGTCGAGCGCGCCAGACCGGTGACACGTGCGATCTGCGACGCCGAGAGAGCGCCGCGCTCACTCAGGCAACGCACAATCATGCTCTCCGGCGATGCGGGCGGCCTGTCGATCAGCCACGTTCTAAGCGAAGGTTTTGTCATAGACCAACATAAACATCGTTGACTGATAGCTCCAATATGTCATCTTGGAAAGAACTTGAGATTAACGCATCTCGCCGGCGGCGGCTTCAAACCGCGGCCATAAGCGGTCGATACGAACCGTGCAACACCATATGGGAGTGAAACTATGAAATGCATCATGACCGCCCTCGCGGCCGCCGTTGCGTGCACCTTTGCCGCCGGGGCAGCCTTCGCCGAGCCCAAGACGAACCTGCTGCATCAATGGGCGACTGGATCGGACGCGCAGGCGATCGCCAAGCTCGGCGAGATGTTCACCGCCAAGGGCGGCAAATGGGAACAGACCTCGATCGCCGGTCACACGGCCAATACGCTGGCCAAGCTGCGTGCTGACGTGATCGCCGGCAATGCCCCGCCCGCCGTGCAGCTGAAAGGTCCGGAAATCGCCGAGTGGAACAAGACCGGCATGACCGCTGATCTCGACGAACTGGCGGCCTCGGAAGGATGGGAGAAAGTGGTCGCGCCGGAATTGCTTCCGGTGATGAAGCCCACCGGCAAATGGGTCGCCGCCCCCATGAACATCCACCGCATCAACTGGCTGTGGGCCTCGCCGAAGGTCATGCAGGCCGCCGGCGTGACGGAAATGCCCAAGACCTGGGCCGAGTTCAATGCGGCCTGCGACAAGATCGTCGCGTCCGGCAAGATCTGCATCTCGCATTCGACCGCCGACTGGACGGATTCGACGGTGTTCGAGGTCGTGCTCTACGGCCAGGACATCGATCTCTACCGCAAGGCCTTCGTCGAGGGCGATGTCGAGTCCATGCGTAGCCCGGGGATGGTCAAGGCCTTCCAGCAGATGCGCCTGATGACGACCAAGTACATGGATCCGGGCATGGTTGGCCGCGACTGGGATTCGATGTCGGCGCTCGTGGGCAAGGGCGACGCGGCTTTCCACATCATGGGCGACTGGACGATTGGCCTGCTGACGGCCGCCGGCTTTAAGGAAGGCACCGACTATGTCTGCGCCCAGGCGCCGACCGATTGGGGCAAGCCCGGCTTCATACTCAACTCGGACTCGGTCGTGTTCTTCAAGCAAAAGGATCAGGATTACATCGACGGCCAGAAGCTGCTTGCCAGCCTGATCCTGTCGCCCGACTTCCAGACGGTCTTCAACCAGGCCAAGGGCTCAATCCCCGCACGCCTGGATATCGACCTGTCAAAGGGCTTCAATCCGTGCCAGCAGCTCTCGCAGAAGGATCTGCAGGCTTCGATCAAGGACGGCACGCTGGTCCGCTCGATGGCGCACAACATGACCATCCCGCAGAAGATGCGCGGTGCGATCATGGACGCCATTACCGAGTTCGTAGCGACGCCCGACATGTCACCCGAGGACGGCGCCAATGCGATGGCCGACGCGGCCGAAGCACAGAAGTAGACAGGAACGGCCGGGCGCAATTTCTATCCGCACCCGGCTATCCTCCATCCAGTTCCGCGCCGCAAATGTCAAATCACGACCTGATCCTGTCGACCCCGGCGCCCGCCCGCCCCTGGCGCGAGCGGCTGGGCTCCGCGATGCCCTTGCTGGTGCTCGGCCCCTCGCTTGTGGCGAGCTTCGTCTATGTTTTCGTGTTCACCGGCTGGACGCTCTACATCTCGCTCTCCAACTCCTCGCTGCTCCCTACCTACGGCTTCGTCGGTCTGGACAACTACGCGTCACTCTGGGCGAACCGGCGCTGGAACATCGCTTACAATAACCTCTTTCTCTTCAGCGGTTTCTATATCGTCGGTTCGATGGCAGTGGGACTGCTGCTGGCGATCCTGATCGACCAGCGTGTGCGCGGAGAAGCGGTCTGGCGCACGATCTTCCTCTATCCGCTGGCCGTGTCCTTCATCGTCACCGGCACGGTCTGGAGTTGGCTCTACAACCCGACCGACGGTATCCAGGCCATGGTGCGCGGATTGGGCTGGACGAATTTCAGTTTCGCCCTCGCCAGCGACCGGCATTATGCAATTTATGCGGTGATCATCACCGGTGTCTGGCAGTCCTCGGGCTTTGCCATGGCGCTCTTCCTGGCGGGTCTGCGCTCGGTCGATTCGGACCTCATCAAGGCCGCGCAGATCGACGGCGCGTCGACCTTCCGCATCTATCGCAAAGTGCTTCTGCCAACGATTGCCCCGATCTTCCTGGCGGTCGCCGTCATCCAGATCCAATTCGCCATCAAGACCTTCGACCTCGTGGCGGCCCTCACCAAAGGGGGGCCGGGGATCTCGACCACGTTCCCTGCCATTTATGTCTACGACCTGATGTTCCAACGCGGCCAGATCGGCGAAGGTGCTGCGGCGGCCATCATGATGCTTGCCGCTCTTGCCGTGGTGCTGGTGCCCTATTCGTTGTGGGTGGTTTGGCGCCGGCGCAAGGAAGCCGGCCATGGGTGACGTCTCGTTGGACCAGGCGCAGGATCGTCACGCTGCCACAGTTGCGGCGCGCAGGCATTTCCTCACCCGCTTCGTCATCTATGGGCTGCTGGTTATCTTCGCGGCGATCTACCTGGTGCCGTTGTTGGTCGTGGTGCTGAATTCATTCCGTGATCAGCAAGAGATCGCGCGCAACGGGTTGATCTCGCTGCCACGCAGCTTCCGCCTCGAAGCCTGGGGCCAGGCCTGGAGCACCTATTGCATCGGCGGCACCTGTGAGGGCATGCAGCGCAGCTTCTACAACTCTCTGAAAATGACGATCCCGGCGACGATCATCTCGACGGTGGTCGGCGCTATGAACGGTTACATATTGTCGAAATGGCGCTTCAAGGGTTCGGAAGCGCTGTTCACCTGCATGCTGCTCGGCGTCTTCATTCCGGGCCAGATTTCGTTGATGCCCTGGGCGTTCATCCTCGGCAATCTGGGCCTCAGCAATTCGACCTACGGGCTCATCGTCATACATGTCATCCAGGGCATTTCGTTCACCACGCTGTTCTGCCGCAACTACTACGTCAGCATCCCCGACGATCTGATCAAGGCGGCACGCATCGACGGCGCAGGCTTCTGGCGCATCTTCCGCAAGATCATTCTCCCGCTCTCCTCACCGATCCTGATCGTCACGGTTATCTGGCAGTTCACCGGCATCTGGAACGAATATCTGTTCGGTGTCGTCTTCACCTCCGGGCAGCAACAGCCGATCACGGCCGCACTCGTCGCGCTGACGGCAAGCGGCACGAATGTACGCGCCTACGATGTCATGAGCGCCGCCGTGCTGATCGGCGCGCTGCCGCCGCTGCTGATCTATCTCTTCGGTGGCAAGTATTTCGTCCGCGGCCTGACCCAGGGTGCGATCAAGTGAAGCGCGATCAAGTGAACGGAGTCTGTCTCATGTCGCCGATCGCCCCGACCACCAAGAAGGGTATCGCATGTCGACATTGACCATCCGGTCCCTGCGCAAGAACTACGGCGCGGTCGAGGTGCTGAAGGGCATCGATCTCGAGGCGCAGAACGGTGAGTTTATCGCGCTGGTCGGACCGTCCGGCTGCGGCAAGTCCACCTTGCTCGCGATGATCGCCGGGCTGGAAACCGTAACCTCCGGCGAGATCCGCATCGACGGCCGGCTGGTCAATTCGGTTGCGCCGAAGGACCGCGACATCGCCATGGTGTTCCAGTCCTACGCGCTTTATCCGACGATGACGGTGCGCGAGAACATCACCTTCGGCATGGAAAGCCGCCGCGTACCGAAGCCGCAGCAGGACGAGGCGGTCAAACGGGTTGCAGCGTTCCTGCAGATCGAACCGTTGCTTGGGCGCAAGCCCGGACAGCTTTCGGGCGGCCAGCGCCAGCGCGTCGCGATGGGCCGGGCGCTGGTGCGTGATCCGAAACTGTTCCTGTTCGACGAGCCGCTCTCCAATCTCGACGCCAAGCTGCGCGTCGACATGCGTACCGAAATCAAGAAACTGCATCACCGCGTCGGCAAGACGACGGTTTACGTCACCCACGATCAGGTCGAGGCAATGACGCTCGCCTCGCGCATCGCCGTAATGCATCAGGGATCGGTCCAGCAATTCGATGAGCCGGCCACGATCTACAACCGTCCGGCCAACATGTTCGTCGCGGGCTTCATGGGTTCGCCGGCGATGAATTTTTTGCCGGCCGAACTGAGCGAGGAAGGCGGCCGCCCCACTGTTGTCTTGCCGACCGCCGACGGCAAGACGGCCAGCCTGCCGATCGTCCAGGCGCTGCCGTCCGATACGCCGCGACAGCTCTTGCTCGGCATCCGGCCGGAGCACATCTACCGGTTTGATCCCGATCTTGCCCGTCGCAAGCCAAGCATCGCTCAAATCAATGCCGTGGTGGAACTGGTCGAGCCGACGGGTGCGGAGACGATGGCCGTTCTGCGCCTGGGCGCCAAGGAGATCACCGGCCGTTTCGACCCCGACGGCACGCCTCGGATGGGTGAGACGGTGACGCTCGGCATCGACATGGCGCGTGCGTGCCTGTTCGACCCGACGACCCAACGCCTGATCTGACCCAACGCCTGATCTGAAGAGAGTTTCGCATTTGCCCTTTGCCACCTATCCGAGCCTGGCCGACCGTGTCGTGCTGATTACCGGCGGCGCGTCTGGCATCGGCGCCGATACGGTTCGCGCCTTCGCCGCCAATGGCGCACGCGTCGCGTTTCTCGATCTACAGCAGGAGGCCGGCGAGGAACTCGCGCGAGAACTCGGCACCACGGCAGCGCACCCGCCCCTCTTCATGCGCTGCGACGTGACCGATATTGTCGCCCTCCAGGCTGCGATCGGCACGGTGCGCGACCGCCTCGGACCTGTCGCGGTGCTGGTCAACAACGCCGCCGACGACAATCGCCACCCGGTCGCCGACGTGACGCAGGCGTACTGGGACCACGCCCAGGACGTGAACCTCAGGCACCACTTCTTTGCCGCCCAGGCCGTGCATCCGCACATGAAGGAACTGGGCTTTGGTTCGATCGTCAATTTTTCCTCGATCGCCTGGCGTTTCGGCGCGGCGGACATGGCGCCCTATGCGACGGCCAAGGCTGCAGTGGTCGGGTTGACATTCGCGCTGGCGCGGGCGTTTGGGCCCGACAACATCCGCGTCAACGCCATCGAGCCGGGTGCCGTCATCACCGACCGGCAACGGCGGCTTTGGTACAAGACGCAGTCGTCGGTCGACCAGGTGGTGCAGCGCCAGATGATCCGCCGGGTTCTGCTGGGCGAGGAGATCGCGCGTACGGTGCTGTTCCTCGCCGCCGACGATAGCCGCATGATCACCAAGCAGTCGATCACCGTGGATGCCGGTCTGCGATGACCCCAGCCCCATCAAAGGATCGTTCCATGCTCCAGGTCGGCCTGAACCCCTACGGTCTGACCTATCATCTCGGCCTCCAGGCTCGCGGCACGCCACGCGCCAATCCCAAGCCGGCAGGGCTGGAGGGTTTCATCGCGCTTGCGACCGAGCTCGACGCGCGGGTTCTCGAGATCTGGGTGCCATGGCTGACGGAGCTTTCCGACGGCGCGGTGATCGCGCTGCGCGAGAGGCTCGCCAGCCTTGGCATCACACCGATCGTCAGCGGCGGCCTTCTGGTGGGCGAACCGCTAGACGCCGCATTTCGAGCCGCACGCCTGCTGAGGGTGAAAATCATCCGAACCGCGCTGACGCCGGTTCTGTGTGGCGACCGCAACGCCGCCGGCGAGAAATGGGGCGAGTTCGCCGGCATCATTCGAGACAGATTGAAGGAATGGGGGCCCCGCGCGATTGCCGAGGGCCATGTGCTTGCGATCGAAAACCACCAGGACTTCACCAGCCAGGAACTCGTCGATTTCTGCGCGCTCGGCGGCGAAGGCATCGGCGTCACTTTTGACACCGGCAACACATTCCCTGTCGGCGAAGCGCCGCTCGATTTTGCGCGGCGGATCGCACCTTATGTCCGCCATGTCCACCTCAAGGACTACCGCGTGCAATTCACGACCGAAGGCTACAGGCTGATCCGTTGTGCCATCGGCGATGGCGCAGTGCCGTTTGCCCAGCTGTTCGCAATTCTTGCCGAACACCACAGTCGCATGACCGCCGTTCTGGAACCAGGCGCATTGGAGGCGAGGCATGTCCGCTTTCTCAGCGACGACTGGTGGCACGGCTATCCGCCGAAAACGGCGCGAGAATTTGCCGCCTGCCTGCGGGCAGCCCAGCGCAATCGGCTGCCCGACGATGCAGACTACCGCACCCCTTGGGAGCGCGAAGACGACGCTTCCCTCGTTTCCTATGAGCTCGACATGATCCGGCGCAGCGCCGCCAACATGCGCAACCTTGGTTTGATGAAAGTGGAGAATATCTGATGGCGACACGTGAACTCGATGGATTGACCGCCTTCGTCACCGGCTCCGGTCGTGGCCTTGGTCGCGTGATGGCCGAGCGCCTGGCGGAACTCGGCGCCAATGTCGCGATCCATGACATGGATGAAACAGCACCGGCCAAATATGGCGAGTTCGCCAATCTCGCAGAGGTGGTCGAGCGCCTGAAGCGGCATGGCACGAAGGTCACGTCGGTAACCGGAAACATTGGCGACCAGAAGGCGGTGGCCGAGATGAAGCGCAAGATCGAGGCCGATCTCGGTGACGTGCATGTGCTTGTCAATTGTGCCGGCGGCGACATCGGCGCCAAGGGCGGCAAGCCGAACCCGAACAACGCCCTCGACATCGAACTGGACGACATCCGCGTGCTCACCGAGAACAATCTGATCGGCACGATGCTGGTCTGCCAGGCCTTCGTGCCGCCAATGAAGCAGCGCGGCGGCGGCTCCGTCATCAACATCGCGTCGGCGGCAGCACATCTCGGCGTCTCACCCGAGGTCGTCTACTCGACGTTGAAGGCCGCGGTCGTACATTACACGCGCTGTCTCGCCAAAGAACTGATCGACGATGGTGTGCGCGTCAATGCGGTCAGCCCCGGCGCCACCAAGACGGCCCGGTTCCAGGCGACCCGAGTGGTCGATCCTAACCGTATGGATTCTAGCAAGAAATCGCTGAACCGCTATGCGGAGCCGGAAGAGATCGCCGAGGCGGTGGCCTTTCTCGCCGGTCCGCGCGCGCGCTTCATCAACGGCCAGGTCATCCGCGTCGATGGTGGTTTCACGATCTTTCCAGGCTAAATGGCCGCCGTTTGGCGATGTCCGCTGGCGAAGGGACGCGACCGCATGAATGACTACTCCGGCAACGGCTGAAATTGGGTGCAAAGCCGTTAATCCTCCTCAAGGCGCTGCTTCAGTGTGCCAACTCGTTGAAGGTTGCAGCACGCCGGGATAGGCCTCGCAGAGCGGCTCGCTCGGCGCATAAAGCGGACGGACCGCGTTGATCGGGCTGGAGCCCAGATACCAGTCGGGAACAGTGCGGCTATGAAATTCCTTCAGCGCGATATCGTTCCCTCGGAAAAAGGCTCGCTGTGCCTTTGGGGAGGCAGCGGGCCATTTAGGAGCTGGGATCAACCAGCATAGGTCAACGAGCGGCCGAAGAGTTGGGCGCCACGCCCCGCCAGCGCATGCTAAACGCCTTTCTGGCGCTTTTCGATCGCATACGAGCGGCAGCACATGCCCACTATCGACAGTGCGGTGCCGCCAGACAGGGATACGGCAAGCATCGTATCTTGCGACGCACTTTTCCAGCTGACCGCAGCCAGCGATATGGCGCTTATGGTCGAAGTCACGTAGCCAACGCCTTTCAGCGCATGCGGCGAAACCTTAACCATCAGACTCTCCCCTTCCGCCAGGCTGATGAACAAGCGCGTCCAACGCAGGCTCCACCCATCGGCGGCTGGTTGCAGGGAACCTTTTGCCGCCTCGCGCGTGCTACTGCGATGGTGAATTTGGATGTATGCGCGATGACAAACTTTTTGAAATTGCCGACGAAATCCCGGAATCTGTTTCGTGTCGTTGTCGAAACGCCAAGGGGAGCTGCGGCAAAGCTGGCCTATGAACCCAAAAACGGTGTTTTCCAATATTCACGGCCATTGCCGGTCGGCAACACGTACCCCTACGATTGGGGGTTCGTGCCGTCCACCCTCGGAGATGATGGCGATCCGCTCGACGGCATGGTGATTCACCAGGCAGCGACGGCACCTGGTGTGGTTATTCCATGCGACCTGCTCGGTGCGCTGCGGGTAAAGCAGAAGGATCCCGGCGGAACCGTCATGCGGAACGATCGCTATATTTTCTGCCCGCACAAAGAGGACGCCCCTGACAAGCCCGTCGCAGCCGACCATGTGCCGCCGGATTTGCGCCAGGAGATCGAGCAGTTCTTTTTGTCTTCGGTGCTGGGCACAGGCAAGACCATCAAATTGAAGGGCTGGCAGGACGCCAACGAGGCCGCCAAGTCGCTGAGCAAGGGTGCCAAGGCTTTTCGGCACAAACGCAAGTGAGGGGCTGTCCCGGGTAGGAAACGTTCGCCTTTTCGCTGGTTAGACCACGCAAACCATACCCGTCTGACGAACGCCGAACTGACACCTGGTATTCTTGAAGGCGCAACCATTTGTGGCCCGGCCAATGAAAAGATCGGCTCTGTCGACCACGTGCATGACACGCAGCCAATCTCAGCCCACAGATAGTTGTTGACCGTCCCTGCGATATTTTATTTTTATTTTCAGTATGTTACGTTGCAGAATGGCGCATTTTCGGCGGCGTTCGAATGGGCCTGAATCATTCCCACTCGATTGTTTCTAACCCAGCTAGATCATTGATCTGGCTGGGTTTTTTCTTGCTTGCGGCACCGAAAGCCGACGCATGATCCGTCAAAAAATTACGCTTTTGATTTTAAAGGGAAAATCGCCGCGAAAAATATTTTGAGGTTTCACCAACTATCGAGACCAATCGGCGATTTTTTGCACCTTGTAGCGTTCGGACGGCGCGCCCCAGCCGTCTCGAAAAGTACCGTCATCGATCGAACTAGGGCATTTTTTCGTTGCAAGATCAATGGTCATGGCAGGCCCGGAGGACGAATGAAAATCATTGATTTTGTTGAGTTTTTCGTAGGCCAAAACGTGGGCCAAAATCAGAAGCATTCCGTATCGTTCCGTATGGGTCGTTCCCAAACCCACACTTAGAGCGCCAATCGTTACCTACGGGCATTGGACCGGAAGCAAGCTCTTTGGCTATGTGACTATCGCAACCGCGCTGTGAATCTCTCCCACAGATAGTCAGCTGCCTGTTCTTGGCTCAGACGCTTCATGTCCAGGCCCTTTTCAATTTCCGAAAAACCCATGGACAGCGTCGCCGACAAGACGAGTTCGCCGGTCGAGGACGGGACCAGGATTTCGTTGCAGGCATCGCCCGTCATCCTTCCTTCGGCGAAGCAAATGTTGTTGTCCCCCATCATCCCGCCAAGCCAAATCCGGCATTGGCTCTTGCTTGTGCCATCGAGGAACAATTCGACCCTGAAGTCGGTGGCGGTTGCATCCGTGATGTCGAACTCGATACGGCCATTCTCTGTGGCGGCTTGCTTCAGATTGTCTTGGAAAGTTCCGCGGATCGCCGCGAAGGCACCTTTGACGAACCTTCGACGGTCCACATCGCTGATCTTGGCATCGAGGCCAGGCAGCAAGGAACGGATGGGCCTTGTGCGCGTCGTCTGTGCGCCGGGGAAATCCTTATGCTCGAGGGCCAATGGCGCGCCGGGAAAACTGGGACGGTTTGAAGGCTTTGCCCGCTTGATGTCGATGCCGTCCAGGATCGCCTGCCTCGCCGAACCTTCGTCCATGTCGACGATTCGGATCTGGACGATAGCCGTCAGCAAACCTTCTGGCTTGCAGCTACGGACCATGATTGGCACTACGCGCCGGTCGAGGCCTTGAGGATCCCGCGCGAACGCACTGGCCCATTCGGCAGCCGCCATGCCGGACTTCAGGTAGTCGGGCGAAAGCACCATGATCGTTCGTTCGGCGGCACTTGAAGCTTCCTGCATCTCGAGGACGAAATTGCTTCCCGGGCGGAAATCCCAAACCTGAACGATAGTGGAGAAACCTTCTTCTTCGAGGATGTAGGCGATCCATTCGGCCCATTTTTTGTCCACGCCGGTGTAGCTTATGAAGAAGTCCGTCATGTCCAATTCCTGGCTGAGTTCCGGCAAATTCGAGCCGTCGCTGCGTCGGATGGTTAGGTCTGAGGATCGGAAAAGTCCATGCCAATAGGGGGATCGAGGTACCACACGTCGTTTCATTGACGAACGTTGACGGGCGGCGTGCGTAAGTACACCTTTCGCTCAGCTTGCACCGCTAGGACGCCACGATCTTCGGACTTCCATCGAAATCCATGCAGGACAAAGAATGACCCAGGTGACAAGGCAGCCTGCGAGAACTAATCAGCGCCACCCCGTTAGCGCGGACCTGATTGCTGTTGTCATTGCGGTGACCGACGGTCAGCCACGCGTGCTCACCATCGAGCAGGCTCAAGCCTTGCCGTCCGGCCCTTTTGAGCTCGACCATCGTTCCTTGCAGTCGGGCCTGAGAACCTGGGTCGAGCAGCAGACCGGTCACCCGCTTGGCTACGTAGAGCAACTCTATACTTTCGCCGATCGCGACCGGACCGGCGGCGAGCGCGTGATCTCGATCAGCTACCTCGGCCTGACGCGAGAAGAGCAGGCCGAAAGGTCTCCAGCACATGGCTGGCGAGGCTGGTATGACTATTTTCCGTGGGAAGATCATCGCGCAGGCGTGCCGTCTGTCTTGCGTGACATCCTTGTGCCCCGACTTTCCGCCTGGGCGAATGAAGCCGAAGATCCAAGCATGCGCCACGATCGCCAGCAGCGCGTCGCCCATGCCTTCGGTCTGGACGGTCGCGACTGGAACGAGGAACTCGTCCTACAGCGATACGAGATGCTCTATGAGGCCACGCTGGTGGCCGAGGCCACGCGCGGGAGGGACGCCGGCAGTCCGCGGTCCCTGCCCGGCCGACCGATGATCGCCGACCACCGCCGCATTCTGGCGACCGGTATCGCCAGGCTGCGGACTAAGATCAAATACCGCCCCGTGGTGTTCGAACTGATGCCGCCCGCATTCACGCTGCTGCAGTTGCAGCGCACCGTTGAAGCGCTTGCCGGCCGGCTCGTGCACAAACAGAATTTCCGGCGTCTCATCGAACAGCAAGATCTAGTCGAGGAGACAGGCGAGACGGTGTCGGAAACACGAGGGCCTCCGGCCAAACGCTTCCGCTTCCGCCAGACAGTTCAGGCGGAACGAACTGTCGCAGGGACGAAATTACCACTTTCACGCGCTTGACATTCAATATGCTCAAGTTAAGCATATATCCTTAATGTACTCGAAGAGAGCATATTAAGGGGACAAAACATGCTCAACGCCTCTGCGCGCACGGCTGCGCTCTACGACCGCGTGCGGAGGGTCATCCCACCGATCGAATGGTCGGTGTTCGCCGATGATATCGAGGCCATTCTCGATCTGAAGCGGCAGCGAAACGCCGTCATCCTGGCGCACAACTACCAGACACCGGAGATCTTCCACTGTGTCGGCGACATCGTCGGCGACAGCCTGGCGCTGGCCCGCAAGGCGATGACGGCCGACGCGGATGTCATCGTGCTGGCCGGCGTCCACTTCATGGCCGAGACGGCGAAGCTGCTCAACCCGCAAAAGACGGTACTCATACCCGACCTCGAAGCCGGCTGTGCGCTGGCGGATTCGATCACCGCCGAGGACATCCGGCTGCTGCGGCAACGTTATCCGGGCGTGCCGGTCGTCACCTACGTCAACACATCGGCAGAAGTGAAAGCCGAGTCCGACATCTGCTGTACCTCCGGCAATGCCAAGGCCGTCGTCGAGTCCCTCGGTGTTTCCCGGGTGATCATGCTGCCCGACGAGTATCTGGCTCAGAACATCGCCACCCAGACCGATGTGGAGATCATCGCCTGGAAGGGGCATTGCGAGGTGCATGAGCGTTTTACACCGGCCGACATCCGGCAGTTGCGCGAGGATCATCCGGGCGTGACGGTGCTGGCGCATCCCGAGTGCCCGCCGGAAGTCGTCGCGGAAGCTGATTTTTCCGGTTCGACTGCCGCCATGTCGGACTATGTCGGAAGGCAAAAGCCGCCCCGCGTCGTGCTGATGACCGAGTGCTCGATGAGCGACAACGTCGCGGTCGAGCATCCCGAGGTCGAGTTCATCCGGCCCTGCAATCTGTGCCCGCACATGAAGCGCATAACACTCGCCAACATCCGTACGGCGCTCGAGCAGAACCGCCATGCCGTGACCATCGCACCCGAAATCGCCGGTCGTGCGCGGCTGGCCGTCGAGCGGATGCTGGCCGTATGAGCATGGACGTCCACTCTCTCGCCGGCCGGCCGGTGATCATCGGCGGCGGCATAGCCGGATTGATGACTGCGCTGCACCTGGCGTCCGAGGCGGTACTTCTCCTGTCCAGGACGCCATTGGGTGCTGATGCATCCAGCACGTGGGCACAGGGCGGCCTCGCCGCAAGCCTCGGCGACGACGACGATCCGGCACTGCATCTGGCCGACACGCTCGCAGCAGGCGATGGGCTTTGCGACAGGGAGATGGCGAGCCGTATCCTCAATGCGGCGCCGGGCGCGATCGAGACATTGGCGGGCTTCGGGGTTCGCTTCGACCGCATGCCGGAAGGAGGGGTACGTCTCGGACTGGAAGCCGCGCACAGCCGGCGCCGCATCGTTCATGCCGATGGCGACGGTAGCGGGCGCGAGATCATGCGTGTCCTGGTCGCGGCCGTCCGCTCGACGCCGACAATAGAGGTCGTCGAGGGGTTCGAAGCGCGCCGGCTGGCCGTGGAGGACGGCAAGATCGCCGGTGTTCTGGGGAGCGGTCCGACGGGCCCGGTGTTCTTCAGCACGGGACGGGCCGTCCTCGCCACCGGCGGGATCGGCGGGTTGTTTCTCGACAGCACCAATCCGCTGGGCAGTTGCGGACAGGGCTTGGCGCTCGCGGCCCGCGCTGGAGCTGTCCTGGCCGATATGGAATTCATCCAGTTCCACCCGACCGCGCTCGATGGATCGGACCGCCCCATGACGCTGATCAGCGAGGCGGTTCGCGGCGAAGGCGCTGTGATCGTCGACGAGACGGGCCGACGTTTCCTCGACGGTTTGCGGGGCGCGGAACTCGCACCGCGCGACATCGTCGCGCGCGCCGTCTGGAAGCACCTCGCCGATGGCCATCGCGTCCTTCTCGATGTGCGGGAAAGACCCGGCCCGGCATTCGCGCGCCAGTTCCCGACGATCGCGTCGGCCTGCGCCAAGGCCGGCATCGATCCGACGCGTGATCTCATTCCCATTCGCCCTGCCCAGCACTACCACATGGGTGGTGTTTCAGTGGATCTGGCCGGGCGGACATCGGTTCCGGGACTTTGGGCTTGCGGCGAAGTCGCCTCGACCGGGCTGCACGGCGCCAACCGGCTGGCCAGCAACTCGCTGACCGAAGCCGTCGTCTGCGCGCGCTGGGTCGCCGAGAGTGTAGCCGGTTCGCCCGGAGGTGGCGGAAAGCCAGCCATGGCACCTCACTTGCCCGCGCCAGACCCAAGACCTGTGCGCCCTCATTTGTCGCGTGCCCTCGGCGTCACACGTGATAGCGACGGGTTGAAAGAGGCTGCGCAGGCCTTGTTGCCGCTGGCTCGGCAGCACGATGCAGCATCCGATCCCGCAGCTGTCGGGCTGATGATCACGATTGCCGCCTTGCGGCGCCGGGAAAGCCGCGGGGCTCATTTCCGGACCGACTTTACGCATCATGCGACTGTTGCCCAGCGCTCCGAAATCACGCTCGAAGCCGCCCTTGTGGCGGCGCGGGAACTCGAACCTCTGCTGGAAGGTGCCACATGATGAACCTCTCGCCGCTTCCGACAATCATGCTCGAGCCTCTGGTACGGGCAGCTCTTCTGGAAGACCTTGGCAGGGCCGGTGACTTGACCACGGATGCCATCGTGGCGAAGGAACGCCACGCGACGACCGTGCTTGCGGCACGCCAGCGAGGCATTGTCGCCGGTCTCGATCTGGCGATGCTTGCCTTCAGGTTGATCGATCCGAATGTCGAGATGACGGTCGAGCGAGCGGACGGCAGCGAAGTCACCCCAGGAGAGGCCATTGCGTCGGTGAGCGGGCCGGCCCGCGCCATTCTCGGCGCGGAACGGACGGCGCTCAATTTTCTCTGTCATCTGAGCGGCATCGCCACGGCGACGGCATCGGTGGTCGCGGCGGTCCGCGACCACGGCGCAAAGATCGTCTGCACGCGCAAGACGACGCCTGGTCTACGAGCCGTCGAAAAATACGCCGTGCGTGCCGGTGGCGGATCCAATCACCGTTTCGGCCTCGACGACGCCATCCTGATCAAGGACAACCACATCGCCATCGCCGGCGGAGTTCGCCCGGCAATCGAGCGGGCCCGAATGGGCGTCGGTCATCTCGTCAAGATCGAAGTCGAGGTCGATACGCTGGCCCAGTTGGAAGAGGTTCTGGCGCTCGCTCCCGACGCGGTGCTGCTCGACAATATGTCGGTCGACGAGCTTCGCCAGGCGGTAGCCATGGTTGCCGGCCGGGCCACAACCGAGGCGTCGGGCAGGATCACCGCCGCGATTGCGCCAGCCGTTGCCGCAACCGGTGTCGATCTGATTTCCATTGGCTGGTTGACTCACTGCGCCCCGATCCTCGACATCGGCCTCGACTACCGAGAGCTTTGATTATCGCGGCTGACCATCGGCGCCCAAACCACCACAACGCAAGGAACAGGATGGAAATGCACGCAGCGATTTCGGAAAAGACCGTGCCTGAAGTTCAATCCCTCGGCGACCGCCGGATGTGGAGCCTTGAAGAGGCCCAGTCTCTCCACGACGCGCCCTTCAACGACCTGCTGTTTCAGGCGCAGACCGTGCACCGCCAGAATTTCGATCCCAACAAGGTCCAGCTCAGCCGGCTCTTGAGCATCAAGACAGGCGGCTGTCCGGAGGATTGCGGCTATTGCAGCCAGTCGGCGCATCACGAAAGCGGGTTGAAGGCGTCGAAGCTGATGGAGGTCAGGCGCGTTATCGCCGAGGCGACCAAGGCGCGTGACGCCGGCGCCACGCGCTATTGCATGGGTGCTGCCTGGCGCAATCCCAAGGCGCGCGACATGGATGCGGTCGTGGCGATGGTCGAGGGTGTCAAGGCGCTCGGCATGGAGACCTGCATGACGCTGGGCATGCTCGATCTCGGCCAGGCGCAGCAACTGAAAGAGGCCGGCCTCGACTATTACAACCACAACATCGACACCTCCGAGCGCTACTACTCGGAGGTCATCTCGACCCGGACGTTTGCCGACCGTCTGGATACGCTGGCCAATGTCCGCGACAGCGGCATCAAGGTCTGCTGCGGTGGCATTGTCGGCATGGGCGAAGAGCCGGTGGACCGGATCGACATGCTGGTGACGCTGGCCAATCTGCCGGAACATCCCGAAAGCGTGCCGATCAACATGCTGATCCCGATCGCAGGAACGCCGCTGGCCGAAGCCAAGCCCATCGAGCCGATCGAATTCGTGCGCGTGATCGCCCTGGCGCGCATCATCATGCCGAAATCGCATGTCCGGCTTTCAGCCGGCCGCACCGCCATGACCGACGAGATGCAGGCGCTGTGCTTCTTTGCCGGCGCCAACTCGATCTTCGTCGGCGACACGCTGCTGACCGCGGACAATCCCGGCGAGGACAAGGATAGCCTGCTGTTCCGCCGTCTCGGCATCGAGCCAATGGAACTCGAGGCGCAATGAACGGGGCACCGCTTGCCCGCTATGACGCGACCTTGCAGGGACTGGCGCGCAAGGACCGGTTGCGGACGCTGTCGCCACGCGCCGGCCTCGACTTCTCGTCGAACGACTATCTCGGGCTCGCCGCCTCGAGGAGGCTTGGCGATGCGGTGGCAGTGGCGATCGCGCGGGGCACGCCGGTTGGCGCGACCGGATCACGGCTGTTGCGCGGCAACGCGCCGGAACACGAGGCGCTGGAGGCGGACGCGGCGGTGTTCTTCGGAGCCGAGCGCGCGCTGTTCTTCGGCAGCGGCTACATCGCCAACTTCGCCCTGCTGACCGCCCTGCCGCAGAAGGGTGACCTTTTGGTCCTCGACGAGCTTGCTCATGCCAGCATGCATGAGGGGGCCTGCGCCGGCCGAGCCGAGTTCAAGCTCGCCGCGCACAACGACGTCGATGCCTTCGAGGATGCAATTAAGCGCTGGCGCGCCGAAGGCGGCACGGGGCGCGTCTGGATCGTGATCGAAAGCCTCTACAGCATGGATGGCGACCGCGCGCCGATGGAGAGCCTGGTCGCGCTTGCCGACCGGCACGAGGCCTTCATCGTCGTCGACGAGGCGCATGCCACCGGCGTCTGGGGACCGGAGGGCCGCGGCCTTGCCGGCGCTTTCGAGGGCCGCGACAACATCATCGCGCTCCACACATGTGGCAAGGCGCTCGGCGCGTCCGGCGCACTGGTCACTGGGCCGGGACTGCTGTGCGACTATCTCGTCAACCGCTGCCGGCCATTCATCTATTCCACCGCGCCATCGCCGCTGATGGCAGTGGCAGCGCGCGAGGCGATCGCCATACTGTCCGATGAGCCCCAGCGCCGTGTCCGGTTGCAGGAGCGCGTTGCCTTGGCGGGCCATCAATTGGCCGAGCGCTGCGGCGTGAAGCCCAGCGGCTCGCAGATACAGCCCTTTGTCATCGGCGACAACAGGCGCACCATGGCGGTGGCTGCGGCGTTGCAGATGCGCGGTTTCGACATACGCGGCATTCGCCCGCCGACCGTGCCCGAGGGCACGTCGCGGCTGCGTATTTCGCTGACGCTCAATGTCGACGAAGCCGACATTTCGGCCATGGTCGAGGCGCTCGTCGAGGTGCTGGCCTCGACATGACCAAGCGCATCGTGATCACCGGAACGGATACCGGCATCGGCAAGACGGTGTTTTCAGCGGGATTGGCCGGCCTGCTCGACGGCTTCTACTGGAAGCCGGTGCAATCGGGCCTCGACGAGGAGACGGACAGCGAGGTCGTTGCCCGGCTTTCCGGCTTGCCCGCCGGGCGCGTGCTGCCCGAAATGTATCGCCTGAAGGAGCCGCTGTCGCCGCATCGCTCAGCCGAACTCGACGGCGTCGCGATAGACGTCGCAGAGCTCTCGCTTCCGGACTTGCCGGGTCCGATCGTCATCGAAGGCGCCGGCGGACTGATGGTGCCGCTCAACCGGCGCACCAAATTCATCGACATATTCGCGCAGTGGCGGGTGCCGGTCATCCTGTGCGCCCGTACCAAGCTCGGCACGATCAACCACACGCTGCTGTCGATCGAGGCGCTCAGGGCCCGTTCCATCCCGCTCATCGGCATTGCCTTCATCGGCGATGAGGTGGCCGATACGCAAAGAACAATCGTGGAATTCAGCGGCGTACGCCAGCTTGGCAGACTGCCGCTCATCGATCCGCTGACGAGCGGGACGCTGAGGGACGCGATGGCTGCCGGCTTCGACCTCACAGCGATAGCAGGAGGCGAGTGATGTCGCAGTCCAGTGTGTGGCATCCGTTCACCCAGCACGCGCTTGAGCCCGCGATCCCTGAAATCGTCCGGACGGAAGGCGCCTACCTCCACAAAGCCGACGGCACGCGCATCCTGGATGCCATTTCCTCCTGGTGGGTCGTCACCCACGGCCATCGCCATCCCCGCATCATCAAGGCCATCGAGACGACCGCGGCGAGCCTCGACCAGATCATCTTCGCCGGCTTCACGCACGAGCCGGCCGAGCGGCTGGCGAGCGCACTTGTCGGCCTTGCTCCCGCCGGTCTCGACTGGGTGTTCTATTCCGACAGCGGCTCGACCTCCGTCGAGGTCGCGCTGAAGATGGCGCTTGGCTATTTCCGCAACATCGGCGCGCCGCGCGCGCGCATCGTCGTCATGGAGCACAGCTATCATGGCGACACGATCGGCACGATGAGCGTCGGCGCCCGCGGCGTATTCAACGCTGCCTACGAGCCTATGCTGTTCGAGGTCGACACCATCCCCTTCCCCGCCGCCGGGCGCGAGCAGGAGACGCTGGATCGGTTCGAGGCAGTCTCCCGCGACCGGCACGCAGCCGCGCTGATCGTCGAGCCGCTGGTGCTCGGCGCCGGCGGCATGCTGATGTATCCGGCCTGGGTTCTCACCGAGTTGAAGAAGATCGCCGAGGCCTCCGGCACATTGCTGATCGCCGACGAAGTGATGACCGGCTGGGGGCGTACCGGAACGATGTTCGCCTGCGAGCAGGCGTCCATCTCTCCGGACATTCTGTGCACCTCGAAAGGGCTAACGGGCGGCGTGATCCCACTGGCGGCCACGCTTGCGACCGATGCCATCTTCCAGGCCCATTATTCCGAGGACCGGACGAAGACGTTTTTCCACTCGAGTTCCTACACCGCCAATCCGATGGCCTGCGCGGCCGCACTCGCCAATGTCGAGATCTGGCGTGACGAACCAGTGGCCGAGCGTATCGCGGCCTTGAGCGCGAGACAGGCTGCCGGGCTTCAACGCTTTCGCGACAACCCTCGCTTCACCGACGTCCGGACAACCGGCACGATCGCGGCCCTCGATCTGCGCACCGGCTCTGCCGGCTATCTGGCCGAGATCGGGCCAAAGCTGCGCGCATTCTTCCTAGAGCGCGGGCTGCTTGTGCGCCCGCTCGGCAATGTGCTGTATCTTCTGCCGCCCTATTGCATCACCGGCGACGAGCTCGACGGGCTCTACAACGCCATCGAGGAGGCCGGCGAACGCTTCGGCGCCAAGCCATGAGCAGGTCATCCAGCCTTCTCGGGTTCGGCCATCATGCGCCCGCGCGCAAGGTCGAGAACCCGGAGATCGAAAGCCGTCTCGGGCTCGAGCCCGGCTGGATCGAACGGCGCACCGGGATTCGCTCGCGCTTCTGGGCAACAGAGGAAGACACGCTGTCGGGCCTTGCCGCGCAAGCCGGTGACATGGCGCTGGCGAACGCCGGCATCGACCGGAGCGACATCGGCCTGTTGTTGCTTGCCACCTCGACGCCCGATCACCTGCTGCCGCCTAGCGCACCGCTGGTCGCGCATCGGCTTGGGCTGGGGCGTGCGGGCGCGGTCGATCTTACCGGCGCCTGCGCCGGCTTCATCTATGCGCTGATGTTCGCGGATGGCTTCACCCGCCTGCACGGCAAGGCGAGCCTTGTCATTGCCGCCAACATCCTCAGCCGCCGCATCAACCCGGCCGAGCGCGCCAGCGCCGTGCTGTTTGCCGATGCCGCCGGCGCCGTGGTGATCGCTCCCTGCGAGGATCCCGACCGGGGCATTCTCGGCGCCTCGGTGGATTCCGATGGCTCGCGCTACGGGCTGATCCAGATCCCGGCAGGCGGAAGCAACATCCCGTTCCGTGGCGACCTCGACCTCGGGCAAACCCGAATGACGATGACCGACGGACGCGAAGTTTTCGCCAAGGCTGTCGAGATGATGACCGATTGCTCGATAAGCGCGCTTGCCGCTGCCGGAGTGCGATCACAGAATGTCGGCAGGTTCGTGCCGCATCAGGCGAATGCCCGCATTTTCGATGCGGTCGGGAACAACCTCGGCATTGCGGATCATGCGATCGTCAAGACCATCGCCGAATACGGCAACTCTTCGGCCGCAACGATCCCACTGTCGCTCTCGCTAGCCAATCAGACGGAGCCGTTTCGGTCGGGCGAAAAAATCCTACTGGCGGCAGCGGGCGCGGGCCTGAGCGGCGGCGCCCTCGTCGTCGGAATTTAGCCGAGCGACCGGCCGCCCAAAGGACTGGTCATTCATGATCGATAGGACAACAGACCAATGCGAAAACTAGTCGCCGGCAAGCTGCACGGTATCCACGTCACCGAAGCGAACCTCAACTACCATGGTTCGATAACGCTCGACCCTGATCACTGCGAAGCGGCAGGGATCCTGCCCATGGAATTCGTGGAGATATGGAACAAGAATTCCGGTGCGCGGATTTCGACCTACGTTATTCTTGGCGAACGCGGCTCGCGGTGCTGCATCCTCAACGGTGCTGCCGCCCGCACCTGCCAGCCTGGCGACCAGATCATTGTTAGCAACTCAATCTACCTGGACGAAGCGCAAATCACCTCGCTGAAGCCGCGGATCGTCACGTTCGATCAGGACAACCACATACTCGATCGCCTGAGCTACTCCGTCGATCTTGACGCACATGGTCGTTACAGCTTCTCCATCCTTGACGAAGCGAATGAAGCTTTGGCCATTCCAGCCCTGGTCTCAGGGGCGTGACCTGTCTCCGACGCATTCGTCAGCCTTTCCGCACGACTTGATTGGCCGCCGCCACCGCCCCAGGCCGATTGCGCTTGACAAGATAGCGCCGGCCCGTTCAATTCGGCGCATTCACCAGGGGAGTCCCGGCAAGGGGCTGAGATACTGCTGGCTTTCGCGGCGCAGTGACCCGTTGAACCTGATCCAGTTCATACTGGCGTAGGGACGGTGCAAGCGCTTTGCGGGAGTTCACGCCCGAGGTCCTGTTTCGGCAGGTCTACAGAAGCGTCTTTTCATCCTTCCGGCACAGAACTGGGTCTCCAATGCATGAGCAAAGGAGCCTCACAATGAATGCCCTCACCCCAGCCGTCTCGACGGGACCGCTGCCCGCCTCTCGCAAAATCCACAAGTCTGGCGTCCTCTATCCGCACATCAAGGTGCCGATGCGCGAAATCTCCGTCCATCCGACGGCGGGCGAACCGCCCGTCACCGTCTACGATCCGTCCGGCCCCTATACCGACCCGACTGTCGAAACCAGCATAGAAAAAGGCCTTGCCCGGCTTCGCCACGCATGGATCACAGCGCGCGACGATGTCGAGGTCTACGACGGCCGCCATGTCCGGCCGGAAGACAATGGGTTCGCCACGGGCGAGCGACTGACACCGGAATTTCCCATACGCAATCGGCCGCTCAGGGCCAAGCAGGGCAAGGCGGTGACCCAGCTTGCCTATGCGCGCGCCGGCATCATCACGCCCGAAATGGAGTTCGTCGCCATCCGCGAGAACCTTGGACGCGAGCAGCTGCGTTCGAAGCTCCAACGTGATGGTGAAAGCTTCGGCGCCGCTATCCCGGACTTCGTCACGCCGGAGTTCGTACGCGACGAGGTGGCGCGCGGCCGCGCCATCATTCCAGCCAACATCAACCATCCCGAAAGCGAGCCGATGATCATCGGGCGCAATTTCCTGGTCAAGATCAACGCCAATATAGGCAATTCAGCCGTCACCTCGTCGATGGCCGAAGAGGTCGAAAAAATGGTGTGGGCGATCCGCTGGGGCGCCGACACGGTGATGGACCTGTCGACCGGCCGCAACATCCACAACATCCGCGACTGGATCTTGCGCAATTCACCGGTGCCGATTGGCACGGTGCCGCTCTACCAGGCGCTCGAAAAGGTCGGCGGCATCGCAGAGGACCTGACCTGGGAGGTCTACCGGGACACGCTGATCGAACAGGCCGAACAGGGCGTTGACTATTTCACCATCCACGCCGGCGTGCGGCTGCACTACATCCCGCTGACCGTTAACCGGGTCACCGGTATCGTCTCCCGCGGCGGTTCGATCATGGCCAAATGGTGCCTGCACCATCATCGCGAAAGCTTCCTCTACGAGCATTTCGCGGAGATCTGCGACATCTGCCGCGCCTATGATGTGTCCTTCTCGCTCGGCGACGGCCTTCGTCCCGGCTCGATCGCCGATGCCAATGACGCAGCACAATTCGCCGAGCTGGAAACGCTCGGCGAGTTGACGCAGATCGCCTGGGCAAAGGACTGCCAGGTGATGATCGAGGGCCCCGGCCACGTGCCGATGCACAAGATCAAGGAGAACATGGACAAGCAGCTCGCCGTCTGCGGCGAGGCGCCGTTCTATACACTCGGACCGCTGACGACCGACATCGCGCCGGGCTACGACCACATCACCTCAGGCATCGGCGCGGCGATGATCGGCTGGTTCGGCACCGCCATGCTCTGCTACGTCACGCCGAAGGAGCATCTCGGCCTTCCCGATCGCAACGACGTCAAGATCGGCGTGATCACCTACAAGATCGCCGCCCACGCCGCCGATCTGGCGAAGGGCCATCCGGCGGCAAAAGTCAGGGATGATGCCCTTTCCCGCGCGCGCTTCGAGTTCCGCTGGGAGGACCAGTTCAACCTCTCGCTCGATCCCGAAACCGCGCGGTCTTTCCACGACCAGACCTTGCCCAAGGAGGCGCATAAGGTGGCACATTTCTGCTCGATGTGCGGACCGAAATTCTGCTCCATGCGTATCTCCCACGACATCCGCGCCGAGGCACAGAAAGAGGGCATGGCGGCGATGGCGGCGAGATACCGCGAGGGTGGCGATCTCTACATGCCGGCTGACAAGACCGGCGTACCGCTCATGCCAGAGGTGCCGGAGCCGTCATGAGGGTGCTCGTCAAAGGGGCTGGCGTCGCCGGCCTCACCGCGGCCTTCGAACTCGCGATCCGAGGCGCGGCGGTGACCGTCGTCGAGACCCGGCATGGCCTCGGTGGCAATGCATCGTGGTTTGCCGGCGGCATGCTGGCGCCATGGTGTGAGCGAGAAAGCGCCGAGCAGCCGGTGCTGGATATCGGACGCGACACCGCTGACTGGTGGGGTGCGGTGCTGCCGGGTCAGGTGACACGGGCCGGAACGCTGGTCGTGGCCGCCCCGCGTGATGCTGGCGAGCTCGACCGGTTCGCCAGTCGCACGTCGGGGCATCGGCGTGTCGATGAAGACGAAATTGCGCTCCTGGAGCCCGACCTCGCCGGCCGCTTCCGGCGCGGATTGCTGTTTCCCGATGAGGCTCATCTCGACCCGCGCCAGGCGATGGCAGCACTTCATGACAAGCTCGTGGCCATGGGCGTCGAACTCCGCTTCGGGGCCGACGCCCAGCCTGTTTCCGGTTTCGAATGGCAGATCGACTGCACGGGAATGGCAGCAGCCGATGTCAGGCTGCGCGGCGTTCGCGGCGAAATGCTGATCCTGCGCACGCCTGACATCTCGCTGTCGCGCCCGGTCCGGCTGCTGCATCCGCGCCTTCCGCTTTATGCGGTACCGCGCACCGACCAGCGTTTCATGATCGGCGCAACGATGATTGAAAGCCAGTCCGCCGGACCGGTCACGGCGCGTTCCATGATGGAGCTGTTGGGTGCTGCCTATGCCCTCCACCAGGCCTTTGGCGAAGCCGAGGTCGTTGAAACCGGTGTCGGCGTTCGTCCGGCCTTTCCCGATAATCTGCCGCGCGTCGAAACGAGCGGAGACATCGTTGCAATCAATGGGCTTTACCGCCATGGCTTTCTTCTCGCCCCCGCCATGGCGCGCCAGGCTGCCGACCTGGTTTTCAGCCAAGACAGAACCAGGGAGCTTGCTCATGAAACTGACCGTCAACGGCGAAGCGCATGAGGTTGCCGCCACCACGCTGGCGGAGCTGCTTGCCGTGCTCGACTATGAGGGCGATTGGCTCGCCACCGCCGTCAACAGCGACCTCGTGCACAAAGCCAAGCGGGCGGAGTTCCAGTTGAGCGACGGCGACCGGATCGAAATCCTCTCGCCGATGCAGGGAGGCTAGCATGTTCGATCTTCTTGGAACCACGCTTCCTTCCCGCCTGCTTCTCGGCACGGCGCAATACCCTTCGCCGGCCATCCTTGCCGATGCGGTCAAGGCGTCGGGCACGTCGGTGGTAACCGTCTCGTTGCGCCGTGAAATGGCAGGCGGCAGGGCTGGCGAACAATTCTGGTCGTTGATCCGCTCGCTGGGTGTAAAAATCCTACCCAATACCGCCAGCTGCCACTCCGTCAAGGAAGCTGTCACGACCGCGAAAATGGCGCGCGAAGTCTTCGGTACTGGCTGGATCAAGCTCGAAGTGATCGGCAATCACGACACGCTGCAGCCGGACGTGTTCGGCCTGGTCGAAGCTGCCCGTATCCTGTGTGAGGACGGTTTTACGGTATTTCCCTATACCACCGACGATCTTGTCGTCGCCGAGCGGCTGCTGGAGGCGGGCTGCAAGGTCTTGATGCCATGGTGCGCGCCGATCGGCTCCGCCCTCGGACCTGTTAACATCATGGCGCTGCGTTCGATGCGCGGACATTTTCCTGGGGTCCCGCTGATTGTGGATGCAGGGCTCGGACGTCCGTCGCACGCGGTGACTGTCATGGAACTCGGCTTTGACGCTGTGCTCCTGAACACAGCGGTCGCCAAGGCGGCCGATCCGGTCGGCATGGCGCGCGCATTCGGCAAGGCGGTCGATGCCGGCCGTGAGGCCTTTTGCTCGGGCATGATCGAGCCGCGCGACGTCGCCGTGCCATCGACGCCGACGATCGGCAGGCCGATTTTCTCATGAAGCTCGATCCCTTCTATCTGATCGTCGACAGCGCCGCCTGGATCGAACGGCTGGTGCCGCTCGGCGTCAAGCTGGTGCAGCTTCGCATCAAGACTATGGATGATCTCGGGTTGCGCGCGGAGATCCGCAAGGCAAAGGCTTTATGCGCCCAGCACCAATGCCAACTCATCGTCAACGACCATTGGCGCTTGGCGATCGAGGAAGGTTGCGACTTCGTCCACCTTGGCCAGGAGGATATGCAAACCGCCGACCGCGCGCGGATTCGGGCAGCCGGTCTAAGGCTTGGACTGAGCACACATGATGATGTCGAACTGGAAACGGCGATGGCCGCCGAGCCTGACTATATCGCGTTGGGGCCCGTCTATCCCACGATCCTGAAGAAGATGAAATGGGCGCCGCAAGGGATAGAACGGATCCGCGAGTGGAAGCGCCGGGTCGCACCGATACCCCTGGTCGCCATAGGCGGCCTCAACCCTGACCGGCTCGACGGTGTCTTCGCCTCAGGCGGCGACAGCGCGGCGGTGGTCACCGACATCACATTGAATGCCGATCCCGAAGCGCGCACGCGGGAATGGATCGAAAAGACAGACCGATGGCGCTGAGGCGAGACCCTTATGTGCTCGTCGTCGGCGGGTCGGACTCCAGCGGCGGAGCCGGAATTGCGCGCGACATCGAGACGATCTCTTCCATTGGCGTACGCACCTGCCTTGCTGTCACAGCGCTAACGGTGCAGACGCACGAAGCCGTCATGGAAATCCATCATTCGCCACCTCGCCTGGTGGCCGAGCAGATGCGTGCCGCGCTGCAGGCCAACGAAGTGGCCGCCATCAAGATCGGCATGCTCTCAACGGCTGAGATCGTTGTCGCCGTTGCCGGCGTGCTGCGCGAGAATCCGCAGGTGCCGGCAGTGCTCGACCCCGTGCTGGCCTCCACTTCAGGCCGGGCTCTGTTGAAAGCCGGCGCCATCGCCGCCATGAAACGTGATCTGATGCCGCTTTGCCGTCTCGTCACACCCAATCTCATCGAGCTAGCACTCCTTGTTGGTTCGGAACTGGCAGCGGATGAGGACGGCGCAGTGTTGCAAGGTCAGGAATTGATGGCTGCCCAAGCGCAGGCCCTGTTGATCAAGGGCGGCCACGCACCGGGACCTCGATCAACCGATATTCTGTTGCGCTCCAATCACGCCCCAATCCGCTTCGACTCGCCACGCCTTGCCGCATCGATGCGCGGGACGGGCTGCATGTTGGCCAGCGCGATTGCGGCTCATTTGGCGAAGGCGAGCCCACTCGAAGACAGCGTGCGCAAAGGCAAGCGGTTTGTTTTCGAAAAGCTGCAGAAAAATGCAGCCGAATGACACACAGTGGCTTTATCTCCATGATGATGAGCGCCGCCTTGGGCCGCGGATCCTGGCACTCGATGAAGGGTGGGCTGTACGGCTGGATGTCCGAAGGCGAGCGCGCTGACTGCGGCGTGAGTAACATTAAACTCCTCCCCGGCCCGCGACAAGTTTGAGAGCCGCGCGGCAACGTGAAAGGCATGGGTGCGTTTAACGGCAGGCAACGCCTGCTAGCGGAATGTTTCGATTATTACCCGATGCCCAGGCGGTCACATCCTGCAATTGGAACTCGCCTCTTTCTCGAACCAATGCGTAGCGGTTGACGATGTTTTCCAGCAGCTCCTGGCGACCCGACCTTGGCTGCGGCTCGATCTTCTTCTTGACGACGCGCTCGGCGATGTCCTCCAGCGTGCGCTTGCCCTCGGCCGTGCTCCAGCCGGCATAGCGCTCGGCCAGCGGGCCCGACAGCGCCTTGTCCTCGACCATGCGGGCCGCGGCCTTGAGACCGCGTGCGCAGGCATCCATGCCGCCGATATGGCCGATCAGCAGGTCCTGCGGGTCGAGCGACTGGCGGCGCAGCTTGGCGTCGAAATTGGTGCCGCCGGTCTTGAAGCCACCGGCCTGCAGGACCTGGTAGTAGGCCAGCGCCATTTCCGGCACGTTGTTGGGGAACTGGTCGGTGTCCCAGCCCGACTGGTAGTCGTTGCGGTTCATGTCGATCGAACCGAAGACGCCGAGCGCATTGGCCAGCGCCAGTTCGTGCTCGAAGGAATGGCCGGCCAGGATGGCGTGGCCCTGCTCGATGTTGAGCTTGACCTCCTTCTCCAGGCCGAAGCGCTTGAGGAAGCCATAGACGGTGGCGACGTCGTAGTCGTACTGGTGTTTCGTCGGCTCCTGCGGCTTCGGCTCGATCAGGATGGTGCCCTTGAAGCCGATCTTGTGCTTGTAGTCGACGACGAGGCTGAGGAAGCGGCCGGCCTGTTCCTGCTCGCGGGCAAGGTCGGTGTTGAGCAGCGTCTCATAGCCCTCGCGCCCGCCCAGGCTGCCGCCCAAGGGCTTAGTCTTGTTCGAAACCGTTGTGAACATCATCCACAAGGCGGCGCCGAACGCTGCCATAGCCTTCAACACGAGACCCGAGGACACCGCAGATGCCGCCGCCCGTCAACTCCCCACGAGTTGCCGCCTCCCACGCAGTTCTGTCCTCTTGTTGTCGACTGGAAGGTGATCGAATCACAGTAGTACGCCAGATGATTGAATCTCGTGCTGATAGCAATCGTGCTACAGCATGACGAAGTTTTAACCTTAGCCGGCCGAGGTGACCCTCAACCTTTCCGCTCCTGCTTGGCTCTGGCAAAGCCCCGATCCGTCGCGATAAATCGCTCAAGCATGGGCACAATCAGGCGAACAGGATCAGTGGAACCCTGACCCGCGTCGCGGCCAAGGATCTCAGCATATCTGGATAGATCGCGGTGCAGCGGCGCCGGCAGTTCCACTGTGACCTTAACCGGCTTGTCGTCTGCAATCGGACCGAGTTTCAGCTTGGCCATTTTCAGCCTCCGTAGGGTTCGAGCACGAGATCGCGCGTAACGACGACACGCACATTGACGCCCGGCCGTATCGTCAGCGTCGGTGCGATGTTGAGTTGGCGCTGGACGATCTGCTGGCCCACCTGGCTGAGGCTGTCGGAGGCGCCGCCGCGCAAGGCGCGCACGATGTCACTCTCCTGGCCGGACGAGCCGGCCTCAGCGCCAACGCTGAGGATGGTGGTGAGTGCGGCCGCCTTGAACAGGTCGGCCCAATGGTAGTCGACGCCGTCCTCAAGGCCGGCATAGCCTTGGGCGTCAGTGCCAGGCTGGCGTTCAAGAACAATGGAGCGTCCGTTGGAAAAGACCAGCCTGCTCCAGACGAGCAGCACGCGACGCTGGCCGAAGCCGACGCCGTTGTCGTATTGGCCAATGACACGCGTGCCTTGCGGGATCAGCAGCGAGCGACCCGTGGGACTGTCATAGACATTTTCGGTCACCTGGGCGGTGATCTGACCGGGCAGATCGGAACGGATACCGGTGATAAGGGCCGCCGGGATGACGGCGCCTGCCTGGAGCACATAGGGCGACGCCGGCGGCGTGACGCGATCCGGCGCCACGGTGCGCCGATCAGCGGCCGCATTCAAGAAGGCGAGCTGTCGGTCTTGCGCGGTCGACTGGCCGATCTGACCGGCAAGGTCAGGGCCGCCAAGGTTCGGCGGGGAAGTTCCTGCGGGCGGGGTTTCGGCCATCGCCGCCGTTGACTGCCCTGTCTGGAAGAAGACACGCGAGGTTCGGGCCGCCTCCTCTTCGGCCCGCCGGCGCTGTTCCGCATCATCGACCATGGGTGTCGCGATCGTTGGCGGCACGACGGGCTGTCCCTTGTTCTGCGCATCAAGCATCGGCCGGCCAAGATCGCCAGGCAGCGGCGGCCCAAGAACGGGACCGGTATAATCGCGCGGCAGCCTGGCCAGTCCGTCGGCGGGCTGCCTGTTGGACGTCGAGTACAGCTCGTCGCCATGCCTGCCGGTTTCACTCGTCTGAAGCGCGTAGACCAGCGCGCCGCCGACGCCAAGCGATGTACATAAGCCGATGCCGGCGAGCACCTTGCGCGACAGGCGCGTGACACGCGGCGGCTCGGGGCGGAGCTGCATGGGGGCGGCAGCGACTTCGTTCTCGTTCATGAGTGCTCCCCTCCCCTTTGAGGAAATGCGTTCTTTGCATTCGGCGCCGCGTTGGTGCCTGACATCCACAGACCTCTCCGCGTGGCATCGGCGCGAACGATCCTGACGGTCTGTTGCCGCTTGCCATTGCCAAGCCGCAATTCCGCTGCGCCGAAAAGCCGGTCGACGATCAGGGTGTTCTGGTAGACGCGGCTGTTAGCGATCTCGGCCTCGCCGTCCGGGCCGATGACGAAGATAGGCGGCATCTCGCCTTGCACGATTCCGCTGGAAAACTCGACATAGACCCGCCTACCGTCGTCATAGACGCTGAGGGGCCTCCAGGGGGGCGCGTCGCCGGTAAGGCCATAGCGGTAGTTGCGTGCGGTGAAGGGGGGAATCACCGGTGTCGCGGGGATCGCCCGCGCTTGTCCGGCCGGCGGCGCGGGATAGGCCCATGACACGGCGGGCATGTACGGCTTCTCGCCCGATTGCAGCTCGATCATGTAGCTGCGCCGGTCGGTGGTGATGACGAGATTGGTGTTGATGTCCGGGCGCGAAGGCTTGACCAGCACATGGACGCGCCTGGTGACGCCCGCTCCGCTTTCGGTGTCACCGATGATCCAGCGCGCGGTATCGCCCGCCGCGATCGGACCTTCGCCGGTCAGGCTTTCGCCAGGCTCAAGCGCGATGTCCGTTATCTGTCCTGGAGCGGCATAGACCTGATAGAGGGCTCCTTCACTCCAGGGATAAATCTGAATGGCATTGTAGTAGCCCTCACGACGCGGCTGGACCCGCGCCGCCGCGTTGGCGTTCTCGACGCGCGCCGCGGGCGTGCTGCCGGCGACACCGCCGCGGGCCGGGACCCACCCTGGTGGAACGTGCAGCGGCTTTGACCTTTGATCGAGCGCGGCTCCCGGAGCGGCGGGCAAAGGCGGCACGTAGGCATCATAGGAGATCTGAGGTGGTTTCTGCGGTGTGGCGCAACCGGCAAGTATGGAGCCAGATAGCAACACCACGGCAAACGCCGACCTTGTCAAAGTCGGAGTGGCGATGACACACAATGGCAGGTTCATTGGCTCATCTCCCGGGACCAGTTGATGGCGTTGACGTAGATGCCGAGCGGATTGGCGCGAAGACGTTCAGCATCGTTTGGCATCTGTGTCACGATCGTCAGGATCGCGGTCCAGCGCTCGGTGCCGGAAAGCTGACCGTTTTCGTAGTGGTGCTCGATCCAGGCGACACGAAAGGAGCCCGGTGAAGCCCTGATGACCGACGAAATATCCACCGCGACCTGCTGCTTGCCGACCCTGGAGAAAGGGTCGTTGGCGCGGGCGTAGTCGTTGAGCGCTGCGGCGCCCTGGTCGGTGGTCCAATCATAGGCGCGCAGCCAGTCCTGGCGCAGGATGATCGGATCGGCGGGGATGGAGCGCACCTGTTCGACAAAGCGGGCGAGATGCCACTCTATCTGAGGATCCGTCGGCTTATAGTCGGCGATCGCGGGCGCGGTCGCTTGAACCTGGCCCATCTTGTCGACCTGCACGACCCAGGGCACGACAGTACCGCGGCCCAATTGCCAGACCAGTGACGTGGAAAGGCCTGCCGACAAGATGAGTGACCCGAACGCCATGGCGCGCCAATTGCGTGCCTGCACGCGAGCAGAGCCGATGCGTTCATCCCAGATCTGCTCCGCCTTTTGATAGGGCGTTTCCGGTCGAGGGGTCTTGCCGTAGTGGACGGCGGGTCGCCTGAAGATATTCATTATGTCATTTGCCTTCGGAAAGAGAAATCGAAGCTCCGCCGCCATGGCTGTCGCCGGCGCGTACCGCGTGGGCGGCGGTCTGTGCGCCATGAGAGAGGCGTTGTGAGCGCTGCAAGCGTCTGGCCCATTCCGGCTGTCCGTGAGTGCCGGATGGCTTGCCCGCGCCGGACGCAGGAGCCGCGGCTGTCAACGCAGCGCTGCCGATCGTTCCCATGGTCGACGAACCGCCGGTGATTTCAGCCGCCGAACTTTCCCCGGAGGCGAAGCTGGACTTAAGCGACTGACTGGTGTTTGCGGCAGCGCGCTTGAGGGGGGAGAAGGTTGCCGCAGCGCCAGCTCGCGCAATGCCGCCCAAGCCGGAGGCGATGCCTGCCGCGCCAGCCTGGCCGGCGGCGCCAAGCGTATAAGCGGCCGAGGCGCCGCCAGCGAGTGACGTGCCGCCACGCGCGGCTGACATCGCGCCCGAGAATGCGGCTGTCCCGCCTCGCGCCGCCAGGCCGGCGGCGCCATAGCCCACAACCGCCATGCCCCCCGCGGCAAGGCCAGTGCCAACGGCCGCACCGGCGCCAAGCTGCGGTCCACCCGCGACGAGGCCGTTGGCGATGCCGGGACCGAAGATGCCGAGGCCAAGCAACGACAGCGCCGCCAGCACGATCGCCATGGCCTGGTCGATGGTGGGGTTCTCGCCGCCGAAGCCTTGGGTGAATTCGCCGAAGAGCGTCGATCCGATGCCGATGACGACGGCAAGCACCAGAATCTTGATGCCGGACGAGATGACGTTGCCAAGCACGCGCTCGGCCATGAAGGCAGTCTTGCCGAAGAGGCCGAAGGGGATCAGCACGAAGCCGGCCAGCGTCGCCAGCTTGAACTCGATCAGCGTCACAAAGAGCTGTACCGCCAGGATGAAGAAGGCGAGCAGGACGAGCGCCCAGGCAAAGAGCAGGCAAACAATCTGGAGGAAGTTTTCAAAGAAGGAGACGTAGCCCATCAAACCGGAGATCGCCTCAAGCAATGGTCGTCCCGCATCGAGACCGGTTTGCGCCACCTTGCCGGGGTGCAGCAGGTCCTGTGCCGAGAAACCGGTTCCACTCGCCTTCAGACCAAGACCGGAAAAACTCTCGAAGACGATTTGAGCGAGACCGTTCCAGTTGGATATCAGATAGGCGAAGACACCGACGAAGAGCGTCTTCTTGACGAGCCGCGCGAGGATGTCGTCATCAGCGCCCCAGCTCCAGAAGAGCGCGGCGAGCGTCACGTCGATGACGATCAGCGTGGTGGCGACGAAGGCGACCTCGCCGCCGAGCAGGCCGAAACCGCTGTCGATATAGCGGGTGAACGTGGCCAGGAATTGGTCGATGACACCGGTGCTGCCCATATCTACCGGGCCTCGTGCAGGGCAGCATCCGGCGCGTCCGGCTCGACAATCGAACGCCCCGATGGCTCTTTGAGACCAAGGAAGCGATCGCGCTGTTCAGCCCATAGCCGCGCGCATCCATCGTCACGCAGGGCAGCCTCGCCAAGGACCTGGCAGCGGCGCAGACCGTCGTGAAGCGGATTTGGCATGTAGGCTGAGGTTGCGCGCGGGCGCTGGCCCGCCGGCTTGTCCTCCTTCCGGCTCATACCGAGCGCGGCGGCCGTGACGGCGGCCGCGACAAAGATGACAGCCGCCATGCGAGCGAGCGTTTTTCCGTCCATGGCCTTCGACCTCAGCGGTTGAACATCTGGACCGAGCCGGCCTCGTAGCCCGAGCCTGGAGTGAGGAAGCGGCGCCGCTGCTCGCGTCCCTGATCGACCGCGGCAGCCCGTTCGGCCTCAGTCAGAGCCTGTGCGCGGCCGTTGGCAGCGACCACAGCGGTCAGATCCGCGAGCTGCTGGCCCTGGAGCGCGAGAAGCTGATTGCCAGCTTGCGTCGCCTGCAGCGCTCCGGTCGCCGATTGGCTGGCGCCGGCCAGCGCCGACATCTGCGCCCGGCCGGTCTCGATGTTTCCAACCACACCGGCCTGGACGCGCATGGCGTCCTGAAGGCCGCCCACCGTGTTTTGCCAGCGCGAGCGCGCGTCCGTGACGAGCTCTCGGTCGGATGCGGAGAGCGAGACGCTGGCGTATTGTTGCTGAAAGGCCTTGTCGACCTGCTGCACGTCGAAGGCGATGTTTTGTGCCTGGCCGAGAAGCTGCTGCGTGCGTTGCACCGACTGTTGCAGCTGCTGCAGCGAGGACAAAGGCAGGCTCGCCAGGTTGCGCGCCTGGTTGATCAGCATCTGGGCCTGGTTCTGAAGCGAGGTGATCTGGTTGGTGATCTGCTGCAGCGAACGCGCCGCCGTCAGAACATTCTGGGAATAGTTCGATGGATCAAACACGATCAAGGCATAGGCTGGCGCCGTCATCATCGGCGGGATCGCGACCGGCGCGGCGAGCATTGCCGCGACCAGGAGAACGGCGCGGGGGCGGTTTTGAAGAACAGTCATGGTTGGGGGTCCTTTTCAGGTTCGGGAAGGGTGAGGTTGGGAATGAGGTCGGCGGCCCAGCCGACGTCGCGGGCACGCAGCCAGGCCGCCAGGAAGCCGTGGCGGCCATGCTCGGCGATGATGCTGCCGGTCAGCGCCTGATCGCTCTTCGAGGACGCGGCGCAAAGTGCCAGCCCGACCTCGGACAGGCCGAGCTCGAAGAGACGGTTGCCCCGACGGGACTGGCAGTAGTAATCGCGCTTGGGTGTCGCTCGCGCCAGGATTTCGATCTGGCGGTCGTTCAGGCCGAAGCGGCGATAGATGGCGGTAATCTGCGGCTCAACCGCGCGCTCATTGGGCAACAACAGCCGAGTCGGACAGCTTTCGATGATCGCCGGCGCAATGGCCGAATTGTCGATATCGGCAAGTGACTGGGTGGCGAAGACGACGCTGGCGTTCTTCTTGCGCAGCGTCTTCAGCCACTCGCGCAACTGGCCGGCAAACCCCTCGTCATCGAGGGCAAGCCAGCCTTCGTCGATGATGAGCAGCGTTGGACGCCCGTCGAGCCGATCGCCGATGCGGTGGAACAGATAGGACAGGACAGCCGGCGCGGCTTGCGTGCCCACCAGTCCTTCGATCTCGAAGGCCTGCACGGATGCCTGGCCGAGGTGTTCGGCCTCGGCGTCGAGCAATCGGCCGTGAGCGCCTCCGACACAGTATGGGCGCAATGCCTGCTTCAGGTCATTGGCCTGCAAGAGCACGCTGAGCCCGGTGATGGTGCGCTCCTCGACGGGAGCCGAGGCAAGCGACGTCAGCGCCGCCCAGATATGCTCCTTTGCGTCCGGGGTGATTGGGACGCCCTCGCGCATCAGGATCGCGACGATCCAGTCAGCCGCCCAGGCGCGCTCGTATGTGTCATGAACCCGGGCGAGCGGCTGAAGCGAAACGGAGGCATCCATGCCTTCGGTGAGGTGCCCGCCGAGATCGTGCCAGTCGCCACCCATGGCAAGCACAGCGGCGCGGATAGAGCCGCCGAAATCGAAGGCGAATATCTGAGCGTTGCGGTAGCGGCAGAACTGCAGCGCCATCAGCGCGAGCAGCACCGACTTGCCGGCACCAGTGGGGCCGACGACCAGCGTATGGCCGACATCACCGACATGAAGGACCAACCGGAACGGGGTCGAGCCTTCGGTCTTGCCGTAAAGCAAGGGAGGACTGACCAGATGCTCGTCCCGTTCCGGCCCCGCCCACACGGCGGACAGCGGCATCATGTGGGCGAGATTGAGCGTTGAGATGGGCGGCTGACGGACATTGGCGTAGGTGTGCCCGGGCAAGGAACCAAGCCAGGCGTCGACGGCATTGACGGTCTCGGCAATCGCCGTGAAGTCGCGGCCCTGGATGACCTTCTCGACAAGCCGCAATTTCTCATCTGCGACGCGCGGGTCGCAATCCCAGATGGCGACGGTCGCGGTGACATAGGCCATGCCCGCCGTGTCGGCGCCGAGCTCCTGCAACGCAGTGTCGGCGTCGGCCGCCTTGTTGGCGGCGTCGGTGTCGAGGAGGGCTGAGGCTTCGTTGGTCATCACCTCCTTGAGGATCGAGGCGATGCTCTTGCGCTTGGCAAACCACTGCCGCCTTATCCTGGTCAACAGGCGGACAGCGTCGACCTTGTCGAGCAGGATGGCGCGGGTCGACCAGCGGTAGGGGAAGGCCAGCCTGTTGAGGTCATCGAGCAGGCCGGGCGTCGTGGCGGTCGGGAAGCCGACAATCGAGAGCACGCGAAGATGCTTGTCGCCAAGCCGCGGCTCGAGCCCGCCGGCGAGCGGCTCGTCGGCCAGCAGCGCGTCGAGATAGATCGGCGTCTCGGGGACGCGCACCTTATGGCGTTTGGTCGAGATCGTCGAATGCAGGTAGGTGAGCGTTTCGCCGTCATCGAGCCAATGGCATTCCGGCATGAAACCATCGAGCAGAGACAGCACGCGCTCTGTCCGGTCGACAAAGGCGCGCACGATCTCGCCCGGATCGGCGTCCGACTGGTCGCGCCCCTCATAGAGCCACCCCTCGGCGCGCGTGGCGTCTTCGGGCGGCGGCAGGAACAGGAATGTGAGAAAATAGCTCGATACGAAATGGACACCCGCCTCTTCGAAGTCGGCTTTGCGCTCGGCATCGAGCAGCGCGGAGGCGGCGTTGGGAAACTGGCTTTCGGGATAAGAAGCCGCTTCATGCCGCTGCGCTTCGACGAAGATGCTCCAGCCCGAGCCGAGGCGGCGAAAAGCATTGTTGATGCGCGATGCCACCGCAACAAGTTCCGCCGCGACGGCGGAGTCGAGATCGGGCCCGCGAAACCGCGCGCTACGCTGAAAACTTCCGTCCTTGTTGAGCACGACGCCCGGCGCCACGAGAGCGGCCCAAGGCAGATAGTCGGCAAGGCGAGCTGCGGTCCGGCGGTATTCGGCAAGGCTCATCATAGCGGCGCCCTCAAACCGAAAAATGTCCGGGCAGCCGCAAGTGCCTGCGTCCGACCTCGAAAAACAGCGGATCGCGCCTGGCGGCCCATACCGCCGTGAAATGTCCGATTGCCCAGATGAGGAGACCGACCAGCCACAGCCGCAGCCCAAGACCGACCGCGCCCGCTAGCGTGCCATTCAGGATCGCGATTGCGCGCGGCGCGCCGCCGAGCAGGATCTGCTCGGTCAGCGCCCGGTGGACGGGCACCGTCCAGCCTGGCACCGCGTCGAGTTGTTCGAGAGCGGCTGTCATCAGATCAACGCTCCGCCGCCGAATGAGAAGAACGACAGGAAGAAACTCGACGCCGCAAAAGCGATCGAAAGGCCAAACACGATCTGGATGAGCCGCCTGAAGCCGCCCGAACTGTCACCGAAGGCCAGCGTCAGGCCGGTGACGATGATGATGATGACGGCCATGATCTTGGAAACCGGTCCCTCGACAGACTGCAGGATCTTTTCGAGTGGCTGTTCCCATGGCATCGAGGAGCCTGACGCATAGGCGCTCGACGCGACCAGGAGATTGACGGCAAGGGCGGTGGCGCCCGCGGCCAGGTTGCGGTGGCAGCGTGCAAGGAGGCGGATCATGGGGTTTCTCCTGGGTTGATCGGTGTGGCTTCAGCAATGCGATAATCACCGTCAGGGCCGAGACCCTCGACCCGGACGAGTTCGCTAAGCCGTCGCGCGGTGCCACGTCCCGACAGGACGGCGACAAGGCCGATCGTGTCGGCGATCAGCGCACGCGGGACAGTGACGACGGCTTCCTGGATAAGCTGCTCCAGGCGGCGCAGGGCGCCGATGCCGGAGCCCGCATGAAGGGTGCCGATGCCGCCGGGGTGCCCGGTTCCCCATGCCTTTAGGAGGTCGAGGGCCTCGGAGCCACGCACCTCGCCGACGGGAATGCGATCGGGCCGCAGGCGCAGTGACGAGCGAACCAGGTCGGCCAGCGTGGCGACGCCATCCTTGGTGCGCATGGCGACAAGGTTGGGCGCGGCGCACTGCAGTTCGCTTGTGTCCTCGATCACGACGACCCGATCCATCCCTTTCGCCACTTCGGCGAGCAGCGCGTTGGTGAGGGTGGTCTTGCCAGTCGATGTGCCGCCGGCGACAAGGATGTTCGCGCGACTGGCAACCGCGGCGCGCAATATCGCGGCCTGACCGGCGGACATTATGCCCGCCGCGACATAGTCATCGAGCGTGAACACGGCCACCGCAGGCTTGCGGATCGCGAAAGCGGGTGCTGCGACGACGGGCGGCAACAGGCCCTCGAAACGCTCGCCGGTTTGCGGCAACTCGGCCGAGACGCGCGGGGAACGGGAATGGACTTCGGCGCCGACATGATGGGCGACCAGGCGCACTATCCGCTCACCAGCGGCAGGCGCCAGCATTTCCCCCGTATCAGCCAAACCTTCCGAGAGCCGGTCCACCCAGATGCGGCCATCCGGGTTCAACATTATTTCAACGATCGCGGGATCGTCGAGAAACCGGGCGATAGCGGGTCCGAGCGCGGTGCGCAGCATGCGCGAGCTGCGCGCGCGTCCTTCGGTATCGTTGTGCGCTATAGCCATCCTGTCCCCGTTTGAGCCGGGAACGCGTCAAACGACGCCCGGTCGGAGACGATCAAAAGAGCCCTGAAGCGGCCCGATTCAACAGGTTTCAGCCGTCATCGTAGCGTAGCGTGCAATTACCGGCCAACGGCGGTGCCGGCGCCATGATATAAACTTTCGCAATTATATGTACATGTTTATTGACACAAGACTCCTGCTGGGTCTATGAGAGAACCACCGATGGCCTGCCCCTGCAGGCGATCGTTCTTTCCACGGCGCGGAGGGTGTCATGAGGTCCGGTCCGGAGGGCGCGATTTCTCGGCGCAAAACCGCCCTCCTCAGGCACGCCGAAACGATACCGACGCCGTCGCCGCCCGCCTCGATGAAGAGGAGTGGCACCCCGTGAGCCTGCTCGAGATCTGGCTGGGCATTCTGCAAGGGCTGGGTATCACCGCAGAGGTCACGGCCTATGGCCTGGTCTTTGCGGTCCCCTTCGCGCTCGTCTTCGGCGTCGCGCAGTTTCTGGCCACCGGCATGACGCGCTTTGTGGTTACCGCCGTGATCGAATTCTGGCGCAGCTCAGCGGTCGTCATCCTGCTTTTCTTCTTTTATTACGTGCTGCCGGTGATGGGGGTCACTCTGTCGGCGCTGACCGTCAGTTCATTGGTGCTCGGTCTGAACGCTGGCGGCTATGCCAGCCAGGCGGTTCGCGCCGGGCTACAGTCCCTGCCCCCCGGCCAGCGCGAGGCGGGCATGGCGCTCGGCCTCTCGCGCCCGGCGATCCTGCTCCTGATCGAACTGCCGCAGGCGCTGGTCGCGATGAGCCCGACCTTCGTCAACAACCTTATCCAACTCGTCAAGGCAACCTCCCTCGTCTCGCTGGTCACGCTGACGGACATGACCTTCCGCGCCAAGGAAATTGCGCAGACCGACTACGACCCCGTCGCGATCTATTCGGCGCTGCTGCTGGCCTTCTTCGTCGTCTGTTATCCGATCGCGCTTGCCGGCCGCTGGCTTGAGGCGCGGGTCAATCCCGAAAGAGGAACGTCGCGTGGGATTTAACCTCGATTTCGCCCTATCGACCGTCCCGACGATCATCGGGGCGATCGGAACGACCCTCATCGCAACGGTCTTGAGTTGCGTCGGCGCCTCAGTGCTTGGCTTCACTTTCGAAATGATCCGCCGCGGCGGCGGTGCGACTGGCCTCGCCGTCCGCTTCCTGATCGACTTCATCCGCTCGACGCCGGTTCTGGCCTGGCTCTATTTCCTGTATTTCGTCCTGCCCTTCTACGGGATCCGGCTTGGCGCCATGACGGTCGGCATACTGGGGCTGAGCCTGTACTACAGCGGCTATCTGGCGGAGGTGTTCAAAGCGGGCATCGACGCGATCCCGAGAGGCCAGCAGGAAGCAGCCAGAGCCTTGTCGCTCACCCGCCGCGACACGGTCGTTTTCGTCATCGCGCCGCAGATGTTGCGCAACGTCGCCGCACCGTTGGGCAACTATCTTGTTTCGATCCTCAAGGCGACGCCCTATCTGGCGATCCTGGCCGTGCCCGAAATGCTCGGACGCGCCTTTGATATTGCTTCCGAGACCTATCGATACGCAGAGCCGCTGACCGTTGCCGGCATTCTGTTTCTCGCCTTGGCCTTGCTCACCTCTTATGGCGTGAAGCGCATCGAGCAGCGCCTGCTTGCAGCTGGACGCCGCTGATGCTCACTCAAGCCCCACATCCAGTCCCGGCCGTTCAATCCATTCCTCATGTCCGGATCGAAGGCCTCAACAAGTGGTTCGGCGCCCTGCACGTCTTGAAAAACATAGATCTATCCGTAGGAGCGGGCGCGCGCATCGTGGTGTGCGGACCGTCCGGCTCCGGCAAGTCGACCTTGATCCGCTGCATCAACGGTCTCGAGCCTTTCCAGAAGGGAACGATTCAGTTCGAAGCGGCAACTCTGGACAAAGATGGCCGCGATACCTCGAAAGCGCGCCGGCAGACTGGCATGGTGTTTCAGAGCTTCAACCTGTTCCCGCACCTCACCGTGCTCGCCAACTGCACGCTGGCGCTGCGCCGGGTTCTCCTGAAACCGGCACGGGAGGCCGAAGAGATCGCCATGCGGCATCTGACAGCGGTGCACATCCCCGAAAAGGCGCAGGCCTACCCGGCCCAGCTCTCGGGCGGTCAACAACAAAGGGTGGCGATCGCGCGCGCGCTTTGCCTCAATCCCCGCATCATGCTGTTCGACGAACCCACCTCGGCGCTCGACCCGGAAATGATCAAGGAAGTCCTCGACGTCATGATCGCGCTCGCCGGAAGCGGCGTGACCATGGTCTGCGTGACCCACGAGATGGGTTTCGCACGCGAAGTCGCCGATGAGATCGTTTTCATGGACGAAGGCCGCATTGTCGAGCATGCCTCGTCCAGAGACTTTTTCTCTCGAGCCGCTCACCCACGCGCGCGGCTGTTCCTGGATACCATCCTGAGCAATTGAGAGGAGATGCGTGTGGACCCTGCGTGACGGCAATCGGCGCGCAAGCGCGCCACATGCGGTAATCGCCGAGCAGGTCACCAATCCGGTGCGAAGGCGTAGCCAGCCGAGCGGACCGTCCGGATCACATCGCTCCCCACGGAGGCCCTAAGCCTTTTGCGCAGCCTGGCGATATGGACGTCGACGCCCCGCACGTCGGTTGCGGCTGCATGTTCAGGCCATGCGGTCGCGACCAGTTCCTCGCGGCTGAAGACCTTGCCAGGCTGCGCCAAAAGGCTGCGCAAAAGCTTGAACTCGATCGGTGGCATGACGATTTCTTTTTGCCTGAAGAATGTCCGGTGAGTCTGCCGCTCCAGCCGGAATTCGCCCTGCACCAACTCACCCGAATCCGTTTCGCGCGATAGCTTCGCGAGGCCCGCTTTGCCATGCAGCCAGGCCAGAAGCTGTTCGGGGGCGAACGGCCGCGAAAATATCTCGTCTACGCCAGCCTTGATCAGGTCGAGATGCAGCTTGCCCGAACGCGGAGCAACCAGGCTCACGACCGGCGTCCCTTTGGTTGCGGCGGCAGACTTCAGCCAGGCGCACTGTTTGACCACCGCACGGTCGCCGGGATGGCAGTCCATGACCACGGCAAGCGGGGCTGCCGCCTCGATTGCGCGTGCGATTTCCCGGTCTCCCGAAATCAGTCGAATCTCGAACCCCGCTACCGAAAGTATGTGCCCGAAAACCAGGAAAAAATCCGGGTCCTTCGAGGAGATCAGGACCAGCGGCTTCATGAGTCCATCAACCGGGTTCGACACATCATAAGGCTGACTAGCGCGCAAATGGGCGCGATGACAATATCCCTGGGTTTCTTTGAATCCTTTCAACCTTTCTGGGTCGTGCCGCAGCCAAGTTTCGGGTGCTTATGGATAAAGCGGGAATGCATCGAGTGTCGACGGCAGCTTTGCACCTCATGCCGGTCTAGAGTCAGCCGTTGCCTCTGCCCGAAAGCAGACAACACATTGCTTTCTGCGTGTGGCATCTTTGCGCCAAAAGCGGTCATTGATGTTGGGCGGACGAGCTCGTAACCGATTGAAGCAACCGAAGTCAGCTATTTGCACGAGTAAGGGCAGTGACTCCGGAGGCCTTGGGCGCTCGTCCGCGGATCGCCGTAATCATCGAACGGGCTATCGCGGTAGCTTTCACTGCGGAACGACAACTGACGTTCGGCGTCATCAGAAAAAGGCGGACTCTGGCACGGTTCTGGTCTATGCCGACGCTGGTTGCCGGTCCGCCGGCTTTTGCAACTGGTCCATGAATGAAGCGCCAGCCCACGACGTCGAGCCTGTTACGCCGACTCAATCGTTCGGCCGTGGTGGATTTGATCCGCACCGAAGGAGTGGCATCACCTTCGAGCCTCGCCCAGCGACTGAACATCAGCATCCCGACGGTGATGCGGGTGATCGAGGATCTGATTGTCGAGGATCTGGTGGCGTATGACGGGTTTGACGAGGCCAATGTCCGGGGCCGTCCCCGGGCACGCATCAAGTTCCGCGGCGCGGCGCACGCCATCATCGGCATCGAGGCTGGCAAGGGCGAATTCTATGGCGCCGTAGCCAATCTCGAGGGCGTCGTGCAGACCGAAATGCACGAGACCGCCGACGATGATGGCGAGCGCAATTTCGAGAAGCTGGTCGGCTTGATCCGCCGGCTGATGGCGGCCCCCCGTCCGCGCGGCCAGACCATTCGCGGCATCGGCATTGGCCTGCCCTCGATCGTCAGGCAGCCGGAGGGCGAAGTGGTGCTGACACTCGGGCTCGGCTGGCGCGACATGCCGTTGCGGGCGCGGCTCAGCGAGCGTTTTCAGATGCCCATCGTCGTCGAAAACGGGCGCAACCTCGCCGCCGTGGGCGAATGGGGATTCGGGGCCGGGCGTGGCGCGGACAGCGTCGTGAGCCTCTCGATCGGGCCCGGCGCCGGCGCGGGCGTCGTGATCGACGGCAAGCTCTATGGCGGGCACTCGCATGCGGCGGGCGAGCTCGGCTGGTATCTCGATGACCCCCTCCTCACCGGGCGGCCGTTCGAACATCTGGGCGACAAGCAATCGCTGCGCTTTTTCGGCATCCCCGAACAGGCGACGAAAATGCTCGAAGAGGCCAACACCCAGTATGCGGCGGGAAAGCTCACCATGGCGGCCGTTACCGACCGGCAGGCGGACAAAATCGCGCCGGTTGTCATCGAGTTGCTCGACTATGCGACGATGGCGGTGGGCTGTGTTGCTGCCCTCATGAACCCGGAAATCATCGTGCTGGCGGGCCGGGTCGTCGGCGGCGGTGATCTGGTGCTCGATGTGCTGCGGCACCGCCTCATGGGCAATGTGTATGACCCTCCGCGCCTCGTGATGGGCGCCTTAGGCCACCGCGATATCGTCCTGGGCGCGGTGCGTCTGGTGCTCGATGCGACGACCCTCAACCCTGCCGACAGCCTCGTGATGGGCGAATAAAGATCAATCGAGCGCAATTGACAGCGACTGTATGTCGGCATTAAGTTTCTGACTGAAAGAAAAACCGCGTCCTGCGTCGTGTGGGAGCGTATCTTTCGTGGGAGGACTTCAATGACGAAGATTTTTAATCCGCTTGGGCGGATGATGCAGCGTCGTGACTTCTTGAAAGTTGCGGGTGCGAGCGTTGCGGTAGCGGCCCTGCCGGCGACAGTTCGCGGTGCCGAGCCCGTTAAGGTGGTGCTGTGGTCGTGGGTGCCGGATCTCCAGCTTCAGGTCGACATGTTCAACGCCGCGCATCCGGGCATCCGTGTCGAACTCGTGAATGCCGGTCAGGGGAAACCTGAATATCAGGCGGTCCGTGCGGGCCTGCAGGCGGGCAGCGGCCTGCCCGACGTCGTCCAAATCGAATACCAACTCCTCGAGACCTTCCGCCAGGTCGACGCCTTCGCCGATATCGGCCCGTACGCCAATGCCCATAAGGGCGAGTTCCCCGAAGGCCTATGGACGCAGGTCGCCAAGAGCGATGTGGTCAACGGCATGCCGCAGGATTACGGTCCGATGGCGATGCTCTATCACAAGGACATCTTCGACAAGCATGGGATCACGCCGCCCATCACCTGGGCCGAGTTTGCCGATGCGGGCAAGAAGATTCATGCGGCCGATCCGAATGTGTTCATCACCGACGCGCCGTTCGGAGCCAATGCCGACTGGGTCTTGGGTCTGTTGTGGCCGATGGGCTGGAAGCCGGTCAGCCGCGATGGCGACAAGCTCGCGATCAACATCAACGACAAGATTGCCAAGGACTTCGCCGCCTATTGGCAGGACCTTATTACCGCAGGTATCGTCGAGACCAAGCCGGGCTTCAACAATGAGTGGTACACGGGCCTCGACTCGGGCCGCTATGCGACCTGGCTCGCTGCGGGCTGGGGCCCGCTATTCCTGACCTCGGTCGCCAAGACCAGCGTGGGCAAGTGGCGTGCCGCCGATCTGCCGCAGTGGGACGCGAGCAAGTTCGCGACTGGCGCTTGGGGTGGCTCAGCGCTGGCCGTGATGAAGACGACCCAGCATCTGCCCGAGGCAGCCGAAGTCGCGATCTGGCTGAACACCAATCCCGAAGCCACAAAGCTCTACACCACCAAGCAAAACTTCTTCCCCTGTACCAACGCGCTGCTGTCGAGCCCGCAATGGGCGGGCGACAAGCCGGATTTCTTCGGCGGCCAGGAGGTGAACAAAGTGTTCGCCAAATCGGCGAGTGCCGTGGCGCCGTTTGAGTGGAGCCCGTTCCAGGACTTCCTCTACCAGTCGATGTCCGATGAATTCGGCGCCTCCCTCGGCGGCAAGGGCACGCTGTCGGATGCGTTCGACCGCATTCAGGACGCCGTGGTCGCCTACGCGAAGGAACAAGGCTTCACCGTTGTCTGAGTCCTCCCGGGCAACGGCCGGGCGCGCTTGACCGGCGCGCCCGATCTCTTCATCTTGCCGGACGGGGGACCATGGCAATGTCGAATTCGCCAGCCGCCGCGACGCGCCCAGCGCGATGGGGCGGTTTTACGTCACGAAAGCTCGCGCCCTATCTGTTTTTGGCGCCCTTCGTGCTGCTGTTTATCGCCTTCATCGTCGCGCCGCTGGTCTATGCGTTCTACATGAGCCTCTACCGCGACACGCTGGTGGGCGGACGGCATTTCGCGGGTGCGGCCAGCTACATCAAGGTCGCGGGCGACGCCAAATTCTGGGGCGGCGTGTGGAACCTTGTTCTGTTCGGCATCGTGCAGGTGCCGATCATGCTGGGCCTGGCGCTGTTGTTCGCCATCGTGCTCGATCGTGGCCAGGTCTATGCCAAAGGCGTCTTCCGGCTCGGCTTCTTCCTCCCCTACGCTGTGCCGAGCGTGATCTCGACGATCATCTGGGGTTATCTCTACGGCCCCAACTTCGGCCCGTTCACGCAGATAGCCAAGGCGTTCAACCTGCCGCCGCCGGACTTCCTGTCGCCGGGCGCGATGATCTTCTCATTGGCCAATATCGTGACGTGGGAATATGTCGGCTACAATATGGTGATCTACTACGCCGCGCTGATGGCGATCCCGTCGGACCTTGCCGAGGCCGCGCGGATGGATGGCGCCTCGCCCTGGCAATTTGCGCGGCTGATCCAGCTGCCGTTGCTGTGGCCGGCGATCCTGCTCACCATCATCTTTTCGATCAACGGCACACTGCAGCTGTTCAATGAGCCATATTTGATGCGCGCGCTCGCCGGTAACACCATCAATTCGAGCTACACGCCGAACCTCTATGCCTATTCGCTGGCGACTCAGAACCAGCAGTATGGCTATGCGGCCGCCGTTTCGTTCGTGCTTGGCATCGTGATCGCCGGTGCCTCATACATCTTCACCCTGATCACCAACCGGCGTCGGCCGGAGCAATGATGACTGCGACCACCGACATCCCCACTTTCGAAGCTGCCAGGCGCCGGCCCGGCGAACGGCGGCGCTCGCGGATCATTCTCACGCTGCTGCTGTCACTGTTCCTCGTCTACAGCTTTGTGCCACTGGTCTATCTGGTCCTATCGGCAACGAAGACGAATGGCGACCTGTTCACCACGTTCGGTTTCGGCTTCGGCACCAATTTCAACCTCTGGCAGAATCTGAGCGATCTGCTGGCGCGCGACAACGGCATCTTCATGCGCTGGATGTTCAACAGCGTGCTCTATTCAACCGCCGCCGGGCTCGGTGCCGCGATCTTTGCTACTGCGGCAGGCTATGCGTTCGCCAAGTTCAAATTCGTCGGCCGCAAGCTGCTGTTTGCACTGGTCTTGGGCGCTGTGATGATCCCGCAGACGGCCCTCGTCGTGCCTATCTTCCTGCTGCTGGCGCTTTCGGGCCTCAGCGACAATCCGCTGGGCGTGATCCTGCCCTCGATGATCTCCCCGATCGGCGTCTATCTGATGCGCGTCTATATCGACCAGGGCGTCGATGACGAACTGCTCGACGCAGCGCGGCTCGATGGCGCCGGCGAGTTCGTGATCTTCCGCGCCATCGTGCTGCGGCTGGTGGCGCCGGGCATGGTGACCGTGGCGCTGCTCTCGTTCGTCGGAACCTGGAACAATTACTTCCTGCCGCTCATCGTGCTGCGCTCGCAGGCGTATCAGCCGATCACGGTGGGCCTTGCGACCTGGTATCAGCTCGCGCAGCAGGGCGGTGGCGGCGGACAGGTGCTGTTCTCGATCATCATCACCGGCGCGCTGGTCAGCATCATCCCGGTCATCGTGGTGTTCCTGCTGCTGCAGCGGTTCTGGCAGGGCGGCCTCACCGCCGGCGCCATCAAATAGACTATCGCCTGGAGTTTTCCGACTATGACGACTGCCTCGAAATCCGCGCCGCTCTCTGTCTGGCGGCCGATAGCGACCGACACTTTCCTCGTCGGTACCCCGCATTACCCGGAGCATGTCGATGAGAGCTATTGGCAGCGCGACGCCGACCGCATGGCAGCCGCGGGCTTCAACACGGTGCGACTTGCGGAATTTGCCTGGCATATTATCGAGCCGCATGAGGGGACGTTCGACTTCGATTTGTTCGACCGCGCCATAGATGGGCTGGGCAAGGCTGGCATCAAAACCATCATGTGCACGCCGACGGCGACTCCGCCGCGCTGGCTGACGGTGCGTTATCCCGAAGTGTTGCGCGTCGATGCCAATGGCCGCGCCATGAGCCATGGCTCGCGCCAGCACGCCAATCTTGCGAGCGGAGTGTTCCGCGAGCATTCGAAGCGCATCACCAAAGCGATGGCCCAGCATTATCGCGGCAATTCGCACATCATCGGCTGGCAAACGGACAATGAGTTCAATACCTCTGGATCGCTGTCCTACGGTCCGGTGACTCTGGCCGAGTTCCAGGCCTTCCTCAAGGACAAGTACAAGACCATCGCCGCGCTCAACGATGCGTGGGGCGGGCATTTCTGGGCCACCGCCTACGACGATTTCGATCAAGTGGTGCTGCCGCTCGACTACGCCCCTGCGCCGGTCGGGCCGACCCATGTGGTCGACTATCACCGCTTCCTCGCCTTCGCCACGGCGCGGTTCCAGCACGATCAGGTGCTGATCCTGCGCGCCACCAATCCAGACTGGTTCGTCTTCCACAATCTGGGGCGGATCGACGACATCGACTTCCGCGGCGAGTTCTCGACTGATCTCGATTTTCTCGGCTTCGACATCTACCCGCATCTCGATGACGAGATGCAGCGGGTCGGAAGCGTCGGCGAGGCGCAGGCGCTGCGTCTCGATCTCTGCCGCGGCTTCACCGGCAATTTCATCGTGCCCGAGCAGCAATCGGGCTTCGGTGCGCAGCCGAACTTCTCGACGCTGACGCCCGAACCTGGCGAGATGCGCCGCATGGCCTATACGTCAGTGGCGCGCGGCGCCGATGGCGTGATGTTCTTCCGTTGGCGGCCGGCGCATTTCGGCGCCGAGATCTATTGGATGGGCATCATCGATCATGACGACATCCCGCGGCGGCGCTATGACGAGGCCAAGCAGTTTGCGGGTGAGGTCACGGCGCTCAAGGACAAGATCCTCGGCACGCATGTGCGCATGGATTTGGGCATCGCCGGATCGGATTTCGACAATCAGGAGATGCACCGCTCCTGCCCCATCGGCATGCCGAGCCCGCAGGACGACGCGACGCTGCTGCACCGCTATTGCTACCGCCACAACATCGCCTGCGGCTTCATCCATCCCGAAGATGATCTCAGCAAGCTCAAGGCGCTCTACGTGCCGCATTGGCTGAAATGGACCGATGCGTGGACGACGCGGATCGAGGCTTTCGCCAAGGCGGGTGGAACGGTAATCCTGGGCGGCCGCACCGGATCACGCGACGTTAACAACCACGTCATCCGCGACACCTCGCCGGGCAAGAGGCTCTCGGCGTTGGCCGGGATCACGGTCGAGGAGTTCGGGTTGCTGACGCCGATCGGCGGCGAAGGGATGTTCGAGCATGGCGGCCGCTTCGGCGCCAACACGGTGCGCAAGAAGCTGCCAGCGACGTCGGCAAGCCGCCAATACGAGATCAAGATCGGGAATGCGCAGGTGACGGCGGCGCATCTTTATGAGCTGCTTAACGTCGCGCCCGGCACGGAGGTTATCGGCAACTGGGCCAGCCGCTTCGCCGAGGGCCAAGCCGCCATGACTTCGCGCAAAGTCGGCAAGGGCAATGTGATTTACCTCGGCACGTACCTCAGCGACGCTCTGGTCGAGGTGCTGGCCGATCAGGTGCTGGCGCCCGCCGATATCGTGCCGCTCATCGCCGACATGCCGGCCGGGGTCGAGGCGACCATCCGCCAGAGCAAGGACCGCCGCCTGCTGTTCATCCTCAATACGATGGGCGAGCCGGCAAGCATCGGCAATGTACCCGCGGGCAAGGATTTACTCGACGATGGCAAGGTACGCGGCGGTAAGCTGTCGCTCCCGGCCTATGGCTGCAGCATCATCGAACTCGACTAGGGATGTTGTCGCGAGGCTTCGGGAAACGCTCAATATCTTCTGTCTCAGTGATCTCAGATTGGGCAGCAATCTCCACTCTAAGGACCCGTGTCCGCGTCGGGCTAAATCTAGGACCTCCGCACGAAGTCTCACATGTGCGCTTGCGTGCTGGGGTACCCTAGCAGCGGACGGTCTGCTGTCGTGAAGAGTTTCGGGCGCCGGCAGGCGTACGAAAGTCCCCGAGGAAGGAACCCGCGG